>JBFLWS010000015.1:0-80720 GCA_040757715.1 Pseudomonadota bacterium
GATCGTCCAACGCCGAAAAGCAATCCGAAAACGTCTCCATCCGCCGTCTCCCTTCCATCCGGAAGACAACCTCAGATCCCCGTTCGCCCTAACAACCCGACTCCAAACCCATATGCGATTCCCCTGCTCCTGGGGGGAAGGGGGCATTCAGCGCGGTATTTCGCTTCTTGCCGATGAGCGCACCAAGCCATGGCGGCGGGTTCGTCCGCCGCTTCGGATGACGCCGCCTCGGCTGAATTTGACCTTCTTCTGGCTGGGCCGGTACATTCGCAGCCAAGCGTCGTCGGCGCGCAGAAATTTCCACGGGGAGAGGTCACATGAAGACGATTGCGGTCCTGGCGGCGTGTTTCGCCCTTGGCGGTCCGACCCTCGCCCTGGCGCAGAGCGGCGCAGGCGCCATCTACACCTCCAAATGCCAAGTCTGTCACGGGGCTGATGGAAGAGGAAATACGCCGGCAGGTCAGAAATTGAGCACGCCCGACTTTCATTCACCCCAGGTCGCTAAGATGTCAGATGCTGAGTTATTTGGGATCATCAAGAAGGGCAAAGGCACAATGCCGCCCTACGATATAAAATTGACCGATGATCAGATTAAACAATTGATCATTTACATGCATTCGCTGAAGTAGCGGGCCTGCGGGGTGCGCCTGCCACAACGTCGCTCTCAGCAAAAAGATTTCCAGAAGACTTCGGCTGATGTCTCTGGCTGTATCGCCTGATCCACATGAAGCCCGTCTAGCGGCAACTTTCTTGCTACTCCATTCTCATCGATCAGAAGCGTTCCCTTTTCGGTGAAGCTATGTTCAGTGCACGAGACATCGATCAAATACAGGGTTGTTGTCGGTCCACGGCTTCCGATAATTTTCCACAGAGCCAAGATATGGCCTCTTTGCTTTTGAACGTGCGATCGATCGTAGAAATAGGCCAACCGGCCGTCCTGAAACTCCCGTTGATAGAATGGGGTCCATTGACCCGCCGCCAGGCCAGCCGGCGTGACCTCCAAGACCGCGTGGCTCGCGCAACTTCCGACGAGCATTAAAAGGATCATCAGCGAAAAGTGTCTCATGGAGATAATTTGTCGGGTTTGTGCTTGACCCGCAACGGGGCCGCGAACCCACCGTTGTCTTCGACCCGCAACCCGCACCATGAGGTCGCGAATTCGCTCCCGCCGCCCCTCGGCAGGCGATTAGCCGCCGCCCCGCCATTGCGGAATCGCGGGCGATGCCCACACTGAGGCCATGCGCCGACCGAAGCCCCCCACCAAGAGATCCTTGGATCGCCCCTCCGGCGCCCTGCCTGATCGCGCCGAGCTGGTGCGGTACATTGAAGAGGCCGGCGAGACCGACCTCTCCGACATCGCCCGCCATTTCGGCCTCAAGGGCGGCGCGCGGCGGGAACTGCGCTTCCTGTTGAAGGGACTGGAGGAGTCCGGCGCCCTGGGCAAACGCGGCCGCAAAGGCCTCGCCAAGGCCGGTGCCCTGCCCCCCGTGGGGGTGGTGGATGTCACGGAGCGCGACGCTGACGGCGAGCTCTATGTGCGCCTCGTGAAGGCCGGGGAAGACGCCCCCGCCGTGCGCCTCGCCCCCGATCGTCACGGCAAGGCCGGCCCCGCCCCCGGCATGGGCGACCGCCTGCTGGTGCATTTCGAAACCTTGGAGAACGGCGAGATCGAGGCCCGGGTGATCAAGCGCCTCGGCCAGAGCGCGCACCGCCTCCTCGGCGTCATCCGCAAGGCCCGGCGCGAGGTGCGCATCGAGCCGGTGGACCGCCGGTCAAAGGAGGTGCTGGTCCTCGCTGGTCCCGAAGCCGAGAAGGTGACCGACGGCGACCTCGTGCTCGCCAGTGTGGCCGGGCCCTCCCTGCAACGCTATGGCCCCAAGCGCGGCAAGCTGCTGGAGATCGTCGGCCGCGAGGACCATCCGAGAGCCGCCAGCCTCATCGCCATCCACGCCCACGGCATCCCCACTGGCTTCTCAGAGGCCGCCGAGGCCGAAGCCGCCGCCGCGCCCGCCCCCACCTTGAAGGGCCGCGAGGACCTGCGCGCCCTCGGCCTCGTCACCATCGACCCCGCCGACGCCCGCGACCACGACGACGCCGTCTTCGCCCATGCCGACGACGACCCGACCAATCCGGAAGGCCACGTGGTGTGGGTGGCCATCGCCGACGTGGCCGCCTATGTGCGCGCCGGCTCGGCCCTCGACCGCGACGCCTGGACCAAGGGCAACAGCGTCTATTTCCCCGACCGGGTGGAGCCCATGCTGCCTGAGCGCCTGTCGGGCGGGCTGTGCTCCCTGCACGAGGGCGAGGACCGCGCCTGCCTCGCCGTGCGCATGGTGTTCGACAAGACCGGCCGCAAGACCGGCCACCGCTTCGTGCGCGGCCTGATGAAGAGCCCGGCGAGCCTCGCCTACGAGCAGGCCCAGAACGCGGTGGACGGGCGCCCCGACGCCGTCACCATCCACCTGTTGGATAGCGTGCTGAAGCCTCTGTGGGCCGCCTATGCCTGCATGTCCAAGGGCCGCGACGCCCGCTCGCCCCTCGATATCGACTCGCCTGAGCGCAAGATCGAGCTCAATGACGAGGGCGAGGTGGTGTCCATCCGCCCCCGCGAGCGGCTGGAGGCGCACCGACTCATCGAGGAGATGATGATCCAGGCCAATGTCTGCGCCGCCGAAACCCTGGAGCAGAAAAAGACGCCGCTGATCTATCGCGTGCACGAGCAGCCCACCCGCGAAAAGCTGAACGATCTCGCGGATTTCCTGGCGACTTTGGACATGCCCTGGAGCCGGGGCGAGCAGGCGCGGACCGACCGTTTCAACGACCTGCTCAGCAAGACCCGCGGCGGCCCGCACGCCGAGATCGTCAACGAGGTGGTCTTACGCACCCAGATGCAGGCGCACTATTCGCCAGAGAACGTGGGCCACTTCGGCCTCAACCTGCAGCGCTACGCCCACTTCACCTCGCCCATCCGCCGCTACGCCGACCTGGTGGTGCACCGGGCCCTGGTCCGCGCGCTGAAGTTGGGGGACGACGGCCTCACCGACGAACAGGCCGCGCGCCTCGTGGAGACCGCCGAGCACATCACCTCCACCGAGCGGCGGGCCATGGCGGCGGAGCGCGACGCCAACGACCGCTATGTGGCCGCCTTCCTGGCCGATCGGGTGGGGGCGACCTTCCAGGGCCGCATCACCGGGGTCACGCGCTTCGGCCTCTTCATCCGCTTGGCGGACACTGGCGCCGACGGCCTCGCCCCGGTCTCGACCCTGGGAGAGGAGTATTTCCTGCACGACGAGACCGCCCACGCCCTGGTGGGCGAGCGCACGGGTCAGCGCTGGCGCCTCGGCGCGGCGGTGGAGGTGCGCCTGCGGGAAGCCACCCCCATCACCGGCGGCCTGCTGTTCGAAATGCTGAGCGAGCCGGAGCCCGCCGATCCCAAGGCGCGTCTGCCAAGGCTGGGCGTGCGCCGGCGCGCGCCGGGCGAGAAGGACCGCCGCGGCGTCCAGAAATCCCGCGCCCCACGACGCCGATCGCGCTAAGCTGGCGACGGGAAAACTTCTTCGGCGGGGGGCCGACATGAAACGCATCCTGGCGGGCGCTGCGGCGCTGGCGGTTCTGGCGAGCGGCGCGAGGGCCAATGATTCCGTGGCCGAGATGGGCGCCGGCGGCCTCGTCTTCGTCCACACCCCCGACATCCGCATGGAGTCGGAGGACCTCTTCATCTCCGAGCAGAAGGTGGAGGTGCGCTACAGCTACCTCAACATGTCGGACCAGCGGCGGACGGTGGAGGTGGCCTTCCCCATGCCCGACGTGACCATCGACGAGGACACCGCGATCACCCTGCCCTCGCAGGACCCGTACAACCTGATGAACTTCACCACCCTGGCTGACGGTCGCCCCGCCCCGGCCAAGGTGGAGCAGCACGCGGTGTTCAAGGGCCGCGACCGCACGGCGGAGCTGCGCAGCCTCGGCGTGCCGCTGGCGCCGCATCTTGAGTCCACTGTGGCGGCGCTCGATCGCCTGCCCAAGGCGGTGGGCCAGCGCTTCGTGGCCCAGGGCCTCGTGGTGGTGGACGAGTATGACGCCGGCAAGGGCATGGAGCATCACCTGTCGCCCCGCTGGACGCTGAAGACCACCTATCACTGGACGCAGGTGTTCGAGCCGCGCCGGCGCGTCGAGATCATTCACCGCTACACGCCCGCCGTGGGGGCCAGCGTCATGGCTTACCTGTCCTGGCCGCATGGCGAGGCCCGCGAAGTGCGCAAGGAGCGCGCTCAATATTGCGCTGACGATGGCTTCATGGCCGCCCTGCGCAAGGGCGTGGCCGCGCGCGCGCCCAAGGACGGCGGCATCGCCTGGAGCCAGACCACCGTCGCCTACATCCTCACCACCGGAGCCAATTGGCGCGACCCCATCGGCCGCTTCCGTCTGGTGGTGGACAAGGGCGCGCCGCAAAACCTGGTGAGCTTCTGCGGCGAGAACGTGCGCCAGATCAGCCCCACCACCTTCGAGATGGTGAAGACCAACTTCGTTCCCCGGCGCAACTTGGACATACTCATCGCCAAGCCGGTATTGAACGGCGGCTGACGATCGGCCCTGGCCACGGCCGCGCGCACCGCTACAGTGGTTCCGTGACCGAAGCGCTCGCCAATCCCGCCTATCATGCCCCCGACGACGGCCCGCAGCGAACGCCGGGCAACCGCGCCGCGCGACCTCGCCACGCCGCCACCTTGATCCTGGTGCGCCACGACGCCCCGGAGCCCCAGGTGCTCATGGGCCGGCGCCATGGCGGCCACAGCTTCATGCCCGACAAGTGGGTGTTTCCCGGCGGGCGGGTGGACCGAGCCGACTACACCGCCCCTGCCGCCAGCGAGCTGCGCCCCGAGGTGCGCGGCAGCCTGGAGAAGATCGCCGTCCCGGCCCTCGCCCGCGCCCTCGCCATGGCCGCCGTGCGCGAGACCTTCGAGGAGGCGGGGCTCTTGCTGGGGCGCCCCGGAACCGCCACGACGCGCAGCGCCGCCTGGGCCGAATTCCTCCACCAGGGCCACCTGCCCGATCTCGAGGCCCTGGACTTCATTGCCCGGGCCGTGACCCCGCCCTATCGCCCCAAGCGCTTCGACGCCCGCTTCTTCACCGCCGACGCCGAACGGCTCACGGCCATGGACCGCATTCAAGGCTCGGGCGAGCTTGATGAGATCGCCTGGATCAGCATCGACGACGCCCTCGGCCTCGACCTGCCCAATATAACCAGCTTCATCCTGAAAGAGCTGCGTCTGCGCCTCGATGATCCGACAAGGCCGGCGCTTTCCATGAGCGTCCGCGGCTTGCAAAAGCTCTGAGCGCCTTTGTTCGACGCCTCACGCCAGGGGCGTTGACTTCCCTGCCGGCGTGAGTATGTTCCCCGCTCTCGATTTTCCGGCCTGAGGGGCTTCGCCCAGGGCTGCGCGACAAGGAGCATTCCGCCATGGCGAAGCCAGCGTCTATCAAGATCCGCCTCAATTCGACGGCCGATACCGGCTATTTCTACGTCACCAAGAAGAACGCCCGCACCAAGACCGAAAAGATGGTGCTGAAGAAGTACGATCCGGTGGTGCGCAAGCACGTGGAATTCCGCGAAGGCAAGATCAAGTAAGATCGGCGCCTCGCTGCGACGACAATCCGAAGGCCGCGCCACTCGCGCGGCCTTTTTCTTTGGCTGCGCCCGTTCCCAACGTCACCGCGGTTCAGAATCGCGGCCTGGTTTTCTAAATCCGCTTAAAGTGGTCATGAAACAGCATTAGGGTGATCAGACCGCTGGCGGTGCGGGGTCTAATACCTGCGCCCGCCCATCGCTGAGACGACCGAAGAGGCTGGGAGAGCGAGATGGGGCTGCATTCAAGACTCGGCGCGTTTGCGGCCCTTTGCTGCGCCTTGGCGCTGCAGACCGGTTGCGCATCGATGTCCGACGAAACGCACCCAACAAGCCCTAAGGACAATCCGCTGGTGGCCATGTACGGCCCACAAGAACCGCATTGGCTGGTCCAGCCCGAAGACATCAAGGCATTGTCCAGAGAGTTGATTTCTTTTGGAATAGCGGAAGACCCAGCGTCAACCGATAACCGCATCACATTGCCGGAGTATACTTTGGCTCCAATCCTATGGACAAACAATAACGGATACACTATCTCAAGATATTATGTTACACCTGCATATTTTTATTCGGCCAAATTGAACCCAACACGGCACTCCATACCGCCCGCAGGCGTGTATCGCTATATTAGTCACTACACAGGAAATAATAGCTGCGATGATATTGCGGTACAGCGCGAAGCAGGAGCGTCTAGCGAGAATGATTTCGTGTTTGGTTGCGGCATACTAAGATTTGAGAAGGCAAATATAAATTTTGATTCAGATTATATATTCATATTCTTCGCTTCGAAGTATGCGCACGAAAGATTTAAACGTGGCGTCAGCGTACAAGAAATACGAAAAGGCGCCACTGCCGTCATTGCGCGCAGTTATGACTGCGGTAGCGATCCATGGCAATTATCTATTCCATGGTGCTATTCGATCAACAGCAAAGTCTTGGACCTCATTGATGCGGACCATCGATAATGTTGCTTGCACATTAGCGCCGCAGACTCAAATTCACGACCTGCTTCCGCTCAAGCCGCGTGGGCCACGACCTGATTGCGGCCGGCGGCCTTGGCCTCATAGACCGCCTCGTCGGCGCGCTTGAGGAGGGCGTCGGGGGCGTCGCCCTCGCCTTGCGTCGCCGCCACGCCCACCGAGATGGTCACGGTGAGCGGCTCGTCGAGCCCGGCGAGGTGGAAGGGCGAGCCGGCGATGTGCCGGCGCAGGCGCTCGGCGATGCGGTGCGCGTCTTCCAGCCTGGTGTCCGGCATCACCACCACGAATTCCTCACCGCCGAAGCGACAGGCGAGATCGATGGCCCGCACGTTGGTGGCCAGGCGCACGGCGAATTCGCGCAGCACCTCGTCGCCGATGTCGTGACCGAAGGTGTCGTTGATGCGCTTGAAGTGGTCGATGTCCACCATCAGCGCCGCCACCGGGTCGCCGCCCTGGGTGGCCCGCTTCACCAACGCCCCGAGCTGAGCGGTCATGAAGCGGCGGTTGTGCAGGCCGGTGAGCGGGTCGGTGACCGCCAGCTCCAGGCTATGATCGAGGTTGTTGCGCAGGAAATCCGTGTAGCGCTTCTGGCGGATCAGGGTGCGCACCCGCGCCACCAGCTCCTCAGGGTCCACGGGCTTGGGCAGGACGTCGTTGACGCCGATCTCCAGGGCCTTCACCGCGCGATAGCGATCGCTCGGGTCCACCACCGCCAGCACCGGCAGGTGCCGCGTCGCCTCATCGCAGCGCAGGTTGGCGGCGACGCGCAGACCGTCGAACTGATGCGAGGCGGCGTTGACGATCAAGAGGTCGGCGCGGGCCTTGGCGGCCAGGACGGCCTTTTCCGGCTCGGTCTCCCACACGGGGCGGTGCTCGAGGCTGAGCTCCTCGAACATGCGCCGGCCCTGGTGCGGATTGTCGTCGAGGATGATCACCCGCCCGCCGCCGCCGGTCATGCGCTGAGCCGCGCCTTCGATGGCCCCCAGCCGCCGGCCCGAGGCCTCGCGCTGGCGCAGCTCGTCGATCACCAGCTTCAGCCGGGTCAGGCTGCGTACCCGGGCGAACAGGGCCACATCGTCGATGGGCTTGGTGAGGAAGTCGTCGGCGCCGGATTCCAGCCCTTGCAGGCGGTCGCGGCGACCGTCGAGGGCGGTGACCAGCACCACCGGAATGTGGCGGGTGGCGGCGTCGGCCTTCAGCCGCCGGCACACCTCGAACCCGTCCATGCCCGGCATCATCACGTCGAGCAGAATGATGTCCGGCCGCACCTCATGCGCCTTGGCGATCCCGGACGGGCCGTCATTGGCGGTATAGACGTCGTAATATTCCGCGCTCAGTCGCGCTTCCAGCAGCCGCACATTCGGCTCGATATCGTCGACCACCAGAATTCGCGCGGACATGCAGACTTATCCCAGGAAGCGACGGATGGTTTCGAGGAAGTAGGTCACCGAAATCGGCTTGGAGATGTAGGCCTCGCACCCGCCCTCGCGAATGCGCTCCTCATCGCCCTTCATGGCGAAGGCGGTGACGGCGATCACCGGGATATGGGACAGCTCTTCGTCTTCCTTCAGCCACTTGGTGACTTCGAGCCCGGAAATCTCCGGCAGCTGGATGTCCATGAGGATCAGGTCCGGCCGATGGTTGCGGGCCAGTTCCAGGGCGTGCAGGCCCTCGCGGGTCTGCAGGGTGTCGTAGCCCTGGGCCTCGAGCAGATCATGAAACAGCTTCATGTTCAGCTCGTTATCCTCGACGATGAGGACTTTCTTGGTCATTGCCGGTCCGCGAAACGAGGGGCGAGAGAGCGTCCGGTCATGCAACCGTTCTCTCCGCGATCGTGATCCTTTTCACATGCATATCCTTAAGTCCGGGTTAGTTTGGACCGCACAAACGAAGCGGCGCACATGTCGGAGCCAAGACGCAATCCATTTCTGGATAAGGGAAAGCGCTCATGAGCGCCCTCTGTCGCGATTGCCTGTGGAAAGGTGAACGCGCGCCTGAGGGAGGGCGTTGCCCCGCCTGCGGCTCGCCGCGAATCGCCGTCCACGCCGAACTTGATCGGTTAAACATCGCCCATCTGGACTGCGACGCCTTCTACGCCAGCGTGGAGAAGCGTGACCGGCCGGACCTGCGCGAACAGCCGGTGATCGTGGGCGGCGGGGTGCGCGGCGTGGTCACCACCTGCTGCTACATCGCCCGCACCTTCGGAGTGCGCTCGGCCATGCCCATGTTCAAGGCCAGAGCCCTCTGCCCCGAGGCGATCATCATCAAGCCGGACTTTTCCAAGTACCGCGCCGAGAGCCGGCGAGTGATGGCCATCCTTGCTGAGATGACGCCCCTGGTGCAGCCCCTCTCCCTGGACGAGGCCTGGCTCGACCTGGCGGGGTCCGAGCGCCTGAACGGCGGCTCGGCGGCGTTCCAGATGGCGAGGGCGCAGAACCGCATCCAGCGGGAGATCGGCATCACCGTCTCGGTGGGCCTTGCGGCCAACAAGGTCATGGCCAAGATCGCCTCGGACCTGGACAAGCCGCGCGGCTTTGCGGTGATCGGCGCGGCGGAGGCGCAAGACTTTCTCGCCCCGCGGCCGGTGACCCTGCTCCCCGGCGTCGGGCCCGCCTTCGCCCGCAAGCTGGAGAAGGATGGTTATCGCCGCATCGGCGACGTCGCCCGCGCCGACCCCAAGCGCCTCGCCGCCCTCTACGGCGTCGGCGGCGCCCGGCTCTACGAGCTCGCCCACGCCCGCGACAGCCGCGCGGTCAATCCGGACCAGGAGGCCAAGAGCATCAGCGCCGAGACCACCTTCAACGTTGATCTGACAGGTCTCGCCGAGCTAGAGGACGCGCTGTGGCCCCTGTGCGAAAAGGTCGCGGCGCGGGCACGGCAAGCGGGCCTCGCCGGCCGCGTGGCAGTGCTGAAGCTGAAGACCGCCGAGTTTCGCGGCCTCACACGTCGCCGGACGCTGGCCACGCCGATCCAGACCGCGCGCGGCCTGTTCCACGAGACGCGGGAGCTGCTGGCGCCCGAAGCACAGCGCGGCCTGCCCTATCGCCTCATTGGCGCGGGTCTGACGGAGCTGGTGGAGGCCGCCGAGGCCGAGCGCGATCTCTTCGCCGGCGAGGAGCTGAGGGCCCGCCGCGCCGAGGGAGCCATGGATCAGCTCCGTGCGAAATTCGGCCGCGACGCCCTCATGTCGGGCAGATCGCTGAAGCCGCGATCCTGAACGTGCACATGACAATTAATTAATCTGGACACCCGACGCGGGCGTGGTTTCGATAGCAACAACGTCAGGCGAGCCTCCCAGGGCCTCGCCGCCGCAGGACGTGCATTCAGGGGACATCCACCTTGTTCAAAATCCATCGAGACCCGCTGCTGTCGGGTCTTTGCATCGCCGCCCTTTTGGCCGGCTGCGCCACCGCCGAACCGCCGACCGCCACGCCCAAGGCTGACGGGCAAGCGCAAAAGCCGCTGCGTCCCGGCCTCGACGCCAGCACCAATTCCGATCCCTTCCCCTCCACCTACAAGCCGCTGCCGAGCCATGTGACCGCCATCGTCGGCGCCAACATCCTCACCGGCGCGGGCGAGGAGATCGACGGCGGCACAGTGGTTCTGGCCGACGGCAAGATCACCGCCGTGGGCAAGGACGTGGCCGCCCCCAAGGACGCCGAGATCATCGATGGCAAGGGCAAGTGGGTGACGCCGGGCCTGATCGATCCGCACAGCCACCTGGGCGTCTACGCCTCGCCCGGCGTGTGGGCGCAGTCGGATGGCAATGAAGTCACCGACCCCAACACCGCCAATGTCTGGGCCGAGCACTCGGTCTGGCCGCAGGACCCCGGCTTCAACCGCGCCCTCGCCGGCGGGGTGACTACGCTGCAGATACTGCCGGGCTCGGCCAATCTGTTCGGCGGCCGCTCGGTGACCTTGAAGAACGTGTCGGGCGTCACGGCGCAGGACATGAAGTTCCCCGGCGCGCCCTATGGCCTGAAGATGGCCTGCGGCGAGAACCCCAAGCGCGTCTATGGCTTCAAGGGCCGCGCGCCCTCGACCCTGATGGGCAATGTGGCCGGCTACCGCGCCGCCTGGATCAAGGCCGCGGACTATGTGCGCAAGTGGGATGACTATCACGCCAAGGTGGCCAAGGGTGAAAAGGCCGAACCGCCGGCCCGCGACCTCATGCTCGACACCCTGGCCGGGGTGCTGCGTGGCGAGATTCGCATCCAGAACCACTGCTACCGCGCCGACGAAATGGCCCAGATGATCGACATCAGCCACGAGTTCGGCTTCAAGATCGCCGCCTTCCACCACGCCACTGAGAGCTACAAGGTCGCGCCGCTGCTGGCCAAGGAAGGCATCTGCTCGGTGATGTGGACCGAGTGGTTCGGCTTCAAGATGGAGTCCCTCGACGCCATCGAGGAGAACCCGGCCATGGTGGAGAAGGCCGGCGCCTGCGCCACGCTGCACTCCGACGACGCCTATCTGATCCAGCACCTGAACGAAGAAGCGGCCATCGCCATGGCCGCCGGCAACCGCGCCGGGCTGAACATCTCCAAGGCGACGGCCATCAAGTGGATCACCCTCAACCCGGCCAAGGCCATCGGCGTCGACAGCAAGACCGGCTCCTTGGAGGTGG
Source organism: Pseudomonadota bacterium (assembly GCA_040757715.1). Classification (GTDB taxonomy): domain Bacteria; phylum Pseudomonadota; class Alphaproteobacteria; order Caulobacterales; family Caulobacteraceae; genus CAIMFV01. The sequence goes on from JBFLWS010000015.1 coordinate 11,234, forward strand.
GCAAGATGGCCGACGTGGTCCTGTGGGACAAGGACCCGTTCAGCGTCTACGCCAAGGCCGAGAAGGTGTTCATCGACGGCGGCCTCGCCTACGACCGCCACGACCCGGCGAAGCAACCCCATACCGATTTCGAACTTGGCCAGCCCGGCGCTGCGCGTTCGGCCCGCACCGGAGGAACCCGCTGATGCGCACCTTGATGCTTGCGAGCGCCGCGACGCTCGCCCTCGCCGCTGTCTCGGCCAAGGCTGAGACCGTGGCCATCGTCCACGCCCACCTGCTCACCATGGGCAAGGCCGGCGCGGTGGACGGAACCCTGGTCATCAAGGACGGCCAGATCGCCGCCGTGGGTGCGGACGTGGCCCCGCCCGCCGGCGCACGGATCATCGACGCCAAGGGGGCCGTCGTCACGCCGGGCCTCATCTCCACCGACACGGCCATCGGCGCCGTCGAGGTGGAAGGCGTGCGCGAGACCCGCGACGAGGGCACCAGCGCCCCGACCCTCGGCGCCGCCTTCGACGTGCAATACAGCCTCGATCCGGACAGCTTGCTGATCCCCATCGTGCGCGCCACGGGCGTCACCCGCGCGGTGGCCACCCCGGTGCTGGGCGGCGGTCATGGCGGCGCAGATGAAGAAGGCGACAGTCGCGACTTCACCGCCGGCGCCGAGAGCGGCGGCTTCGCCGGCCGCGGCCTCTTCGCCGGTCAGGCGGCGGTGATCCATCTCGGCCAGGGAACGGACATCCTCGCCAAGCCGCACGCGGCCATGGTGGCGGAGCTGGGCGAGACTGGCGCCGGGCGCGTGGGCGGGGGCAAGGCCGCCGCCTACCAGACCCTGAAGGGGGCCCTCGACGACGCCCGCCACTTCGCCAAGAACCGCGCCGCCTACGACAAGAACGCCGCCCGCCCCTACTCGCTGAGCCGCGAGGACCTGGAGGCGCTGATCCCGGTGGTGGAGGGCAAGGAGCCGCTGCTGATCGCGGTGCATCGCGCCGCCGACATCCGCCTGGTGCTCAAGCTGGCCCGCGAGGAGAAGATCAAGGTCATCCTCGACGGCGCAGAAGAAGGCTGGCGGGTGGCGTCGGAGATCGCCGCCGCTCATGCGCCCGTGGTGCTCGACGGCGAGGCTGACCTGCCGGCCAGCTTCGAGTCGCGCGGGGCCGCCCTCGAGAACGGCGCGCGGCTGAACGCCGCCGGGGTGAGCGTGGCCATCCACGGCCCGTCCCTGTTCACCGGCGGGCGCACCCCGCGCTTCGCCGCCGGTCGCGCCGTGGCCTACGGCCTGCCCTACGAGGCGGCGCTCGCCTCCGTGACCATCAACCCGGCGCAGATGTTCGGCGTGGCGGACAAGGTGGGCAGCCTCGATGTGGGCAAGGATGCCGATGTGGTGATCTGGTCCGGCGATCCGCTGGAGACGACTTCAGCCCCCACGGCGGTGTTCGTGAAGGGCGTGGAGCAGTCCCTGCGCAACCGCGACCTCGAACTGCGCGACCGCTATCTGAAGCGGGACGAGCATCCGGGCTACACACGGTAGAGCATTTTCCGAAAAGTGGAAGCCGGTTTTCGGATCAAAAAATGCTCTAAATTCAGAGACTAAACTTCGCGTAGGCCCGGCAGGGCGAGGCCCAGCGCCGATCGCTGGGCCAGTCGCTCGCGCCGGAAGCGGAACAGTTCGGCCGGGCGACCGCCGGTCTCCTGGTCGAACACGCCAAGCCCCTCCACCAGCTCGGTGCGCTCCAGCATGCGGCGGAAGTTCTGCTTGTGCAGGGCGACGCCGGCCACGGCTTCCACCGCCTTTTGCAGGGCCGAGAGGGTGAAGCGCGGGCCCAACAGCTCGAAGATCACCGGCCGGTACTTCAGCTTGCCGCGCAGGCGGCCGAGCCCGGTGGCGAGGATACGCCGGTGGTCGGACACCATGGGCTGGCCCAGCGCGGCGTGGAAGGCGTTGGGCGCGGGCTCGGCCACGTCCTGCCCCCCGCGGCGGGCGAGGTCGCGGGCGGCCTCCGCAGCGAGCCCCGCCTCGTACAAGAGCTCGTAGCGCTCCAGCACCCGCTCCTCGTTCCAGCGCGCGCCGTCGAGGGCGAATGAGAGCCGCGCGCGGGAGAGGCGTTGCTCGGCGAGATCGGGGGTCTCCGCCGCCGAGGCCCAGGTGCGCAGGGCCGGCGCGATCACCTGCTCAATCACCGGCGGCGGCCCGGAGCGCCAATCCTCATAGGGAAAGAAGCGGGTCCAGCCAGCCCACTCCCCGCCCTCGGCGCGAATCTCCTCCGCCCGCGGGGTGAGGGCGAGATAGCCCACCGACACCACCCGCGCCCCGGCCTGAGCGTCCGGCCCCAGGTCGGCGCGGGGCGCGTCGCGGCCCATGTCGCCAAAGGTGTAGAGCTGCTCCACATAGCCGAGCTGGAACCCGGTCTGGGCGGTCACGAAACGCCGCACCGCCGTGTCGAAGGTGCGGTCGGCGGCGGGGTCGAAGGGGTCGGATGGCAGGCCGGGCGCCGTAGAGGCGAGGTGCGTGCGCTGGTCCTCCGGGGTGACGGTGAGGGCCACGGCCTCGCCGTCTCGCAGTGCGATCACCACCGCCGACAGACCGATGACCACCGCAGGCCCGGGGAGCGCGGTCATGACCTACTCCGTATCGAAGGCGGCGGGGGCGGCCGGGGTCTCGGCGCCGGCGGCTTCAGCAAGCGTATGGAAGCGCTGCACGAACCGCACCTGAGCCTCGGCGGCCGGCAGCGGATGCAGGGTGATGCGCCAGTCGTCCGGCGGGGCGCCGAACAGCAGCTTCGCCTCACCTTCGGCGAACCCAGCCAATTGAACGGCTTCGAAGAAGGCTGAGCAACGATCCGCCGCCTTGATCAACTGCTTCACCGGCTCCGGCGTCAGGGCCGGCAGGCCGAAGCGCACGTGGATGGCGGTCTCCAGCTTGGCCTCGAAGGTCTTATAGTCGACCCCCAGCGCCGCCTTGAACGGCGAGATCATGTCGCCGATCACATATTCCGGGGCGTCGTGCAGCAAGGCCACCAGCCGCCACTTGGGCGCCAGGGCCGGCTGCAGGTGCACGGCGATCTCCTCCACCACCAGGCTGTGCTGAGCGACAGAGAAGCCGTGCTCGCCGATGGTCTGGCCGTTCCAGCGCGCCACCCGGGCGATGCCGTGGGCGATGTCCTCGATCTCGATATCGAAGGGCGAAGGATCGAGCAGATCGAGGCGCCGCCCCGACAGCATGCGCTGCCAGGCCCTCGGCGTTGCGGTCTTGGACTTCGGCTGCTTGGCCACGAGCACCTCTCCAGCACGCGATTTGCCACCGACCGCGGCTTGGTGGAAGATCAATCGACGCTGAAGAAGGACGCCGCCATGTCCTGGACCCGCGTGCTGGCGCCCGTGACCGGCGGAAACGCCGACCTGTCCGTCCTGGAGACGGCGCGGGCCGTGGCCCTGCCCTTCCGCGCCGAGGTCGCCGCGGTGTTCGCCGTGGTGGACGTCACCGACTTCGCCCCCTGGATCGGCGAGGGCTATTTCGTCGGGGCGCCGGTGGCGGCCCTGGAAAGCCTGCGCTCAGCCACCTTCGAAGCCGAGGCCGAGGCCCGCCGCACCTTCGAGGCCTTCCACGCCGCGCCCAAGAGCTTCCAGCGCCTGCCCAATCCGGCGGACGGGAGCGTGTGCATGGAGGCGCGGCTGTCCGACCTCGTGGTCTGGTCCGCGGAGGCGGCGCTCGGGCGCGGCCCCATGGCTGGATCGTTCCAGCAGGTGCTGCTGGTGGAGCGCCGACCCTGTCTGGTGGCCCGTCAAACACCCCCGGCGGGGAACCGCGCCCTGATCGCCTGGGACGGCGGTCCCGAATCAACCCGCGCCGTGCGGGCGGCGATTCCTTTGCTCGCCACCTATGACGAAGTGACGGTGCTGACGGCGATCCGCGCCACGCCCCGCCGCTTCGCCCCTGAACGGATCATCGATTTTCTCGCCGCCAAGGGCGTTCCGGCGCAATTGCAAATCTCTGAAGACCTTGGCGACGCCGCGCAGATAATTTTGAGCGCCGTCAAGGCATTAGACGCTTCTTTGCTGGTAGCTGGAGCCTTCGGGCACCCGCGGTTTTCCCAGTTCATCTTCGGCGGCGTGACCCGAGCCCTCTTGCAGGCGGAGAACGGACCGGCTCTCTTCCTGTCGCATTAGACAAGACTCGGGAGAAACGGTCATGGCTCTGTCGCGTATCGTCATGCGTTTGGCACGCAACCCGGGGACGGAGTTCGCCGACGGCGACGACCACCGCGGCTACACCCTGGTGGCGCCCCTGACCGCCGACGGTCATCTTGACGCCGAAGCCTTCCGCCACCGCCGCGACGCCTGCACCGTGCGCCGCTTCGCCCCCGACGAGGACGCGCAGACGGGCGTGCTGCACCATCACGGCGCGCGCTGGTACTTCGACTACGGCCGCACCAACGAGGCGGAGGAGCCGCTGTTCCGCCTCGGCGAGCACCTGTTCAAGGTGGGTGAATATGTCAGCGTCAGCGACGAGGACGGCCGGCTCCTGACGTACAAGGTCACCGAGATCGCCCCCGCTTGATCTTCGATTGGCTGAGCCGCCCGGATCCTATTTCAGGTTCCTGTCGATCAGCTTGCGGATGTCGTCATGATCCGAGCCTGAATAGTGCTCGTGATCGTGCTGATAGCGCTTGCCCTTGAAGCTGGCCACGATCAGTGGGCCTGACGCCGGTCCGCGCGCCTCATAGCCCACCACGTGGATGTTGTCCGGGCCAGCCGTCTCCGAGGCCAGGATGTAGATCGAATCCACATTGGAGGGGTCGGAATTCACCGCCCGGATCTCAGCCCCGGTCTTGTCGGCGTCGATGACGGCGTTCTTCATCCCGCCCCAGCTGGTCTTCACGAGAGCCTTGTCGTCGTCGGCGTCCACGGAAATGCCCGGCAGGCGCACGGTGGCCTTGCCCGTCCCATCGGCATGGATATGCAGGCCCGGCAGGTCGATATCGGCCTTGTCGTGGCTGTGGTGGGACTCGGCCTTCACCTTCCCCTCAGACCACTCGCCCGTCTTACTGTCGCCAGGCTTGCTCTCTGGGGGAACCGGGGGGACTGGGGGCGGCGGAGGGGTCAAGTCGCCATGCTTGGGCATGCCGGCGGAGATCGAATTTTCGAGATCCTTCAGGAAATCGCCGGAGGGCTTGCCGTCCAGCGACGCCCGCTGCAGCGTCACCGTCGCTCCGTCCGCGGAAGCATAGACGCAGGACTGGCCGTCCGCCGCCACGCTCTGGCGTGTCAGCTTGCCTTGCGAATCCGGGCAATCGAGCTTGTCGGCCACCACCAGCGGCCGCCCCGGCGGGGGCGGACGCTTGGGCAGCTTGTGACACCCCGCCGCCGCGAGCCCGATCATGGCCACCGAGGCCGTCGCCGCATACCAGGATTTCATGGCCGTCTCCCGCCGTTCCGTTGCAGCGAAAGGTGCGCGGGCGAGGCCGCCGCGTCCAGTGAATTCCTGGTAAGACTAGCCTTCTCAGCCCCCTACTGGCCCGGGCGGCTGCCTTCGCGGCGGGCGAGGAAGGCCAGGCGCTCGAACAGGTGCACGTCCTGCTCGTTCTTCAACAACGCCCCATGCAGGGGCGGAATGAGTTTGGTCGGGTCGCGCTCGCGCAGCACGCTCTCGTCGATGTCTTCCACGAGGAGCAGCTTCAGCCAGTCCAGCAGCTCGGAGGTGGACGGCTTCTTCTTCAGACCTGGCACCTTGCGCATGTCATAGAAGATGCGCAGAGCTTCGCCCACTAGGCGCTGCTTGATGCCGGGGAAGTGCACCTCGACGATGGACTTCATGGTGTCGTCGTCGGGGAAGCGGATGTAGTGGAAGAAGCAGCGGCGCAGGAAAGCGTCCGGAAGTTCCTTCTCGTTGTTGGAGGTGATGATCACCAGGGGCCGCACCTCGGCCTTGATGGTCTCATTGGTCTCGTAGACGTAGAACTCCATCCGATCGAGCTCCTGCAGGAGGTCGTTGGGGAATTCGATGTCGGCCTTGTCGATCTCGTCGATGAGCAGCACCGGGCGGCCGCCGTGCTCGAAGGCCTCCCACAGCTTGCCCTTCTTGATGTAGTTCTTGACGTCCTTCACCCGCTCGTCGCCGAGCTGGCTGTCGCGCAGACGGGTCACCGCGTCGTATTCATAGAGGCCCTGGTGAGCCTTGGTGGTGGACTTGATGTGCCAGGTGATCAGGGGAGCGTTCAGCGCCTTGGCTACCTCGTAGGCCAACACCGTCTTGCCGGTGCCCGGCTCGCCCTTCACCAGCAGCGGGCGCTCGAGGGCGATCGCGGCGTTCACCGCCACCTTCAGGTCATTGGTGGCGACGTAATCGGCGGTTCCTTCGAAACGCGTAATGCTCATCCGGCGGGTCTCCTCGTACCTTATCGCCGCAAACTAGAGGCCTTGGCCCCGAGTGCAAGCGGCGAGACGAGGCGACGTTGCGTCAACCGGCCTTCTTTGTGCGCGGCGCCCGGGTGCGGGTCGGCTTGGCCGGCTTGGCCGCGGTTTCGGGCTTGGCGGCCGGCGCGAGGGCGGATTGCAGCAGGAAGGCCGGCGTATCGGCGCCGAAGCCCACCACCGACGGGCCGAGGTCGTCGCGGCGATGCGAACGCTCGTTGCGTTCAGGACGCGGGGCTTCTGGACGCGGAGCTTCCGGCCGGGCGCCGGCCGGGACGCGATCGGCCCGGCGCAGCGGCCGGGCGGCGGGCGCCTCGGCTTGCACCTGAACTTGCACCTCGACCTCCGCCTCGACCGCTTCAGGCGCAGCTTCCTTCCGGCGGCGCGCAGCGCGCACGGGCTTTTCGGCGTCGTCGCGGGAAGGACGACGCTCACGGTCGCGATCCCGGCCACGGGCGCCACGAGCGCCGCGCCGCTCATCGCCGCCCTGGGCCAAGGACCAATCGAGCTCGAGGCTGACCTCTTCCGGCTCCTGCTTGATCAGCTTCAGCACCTTGTCGAGGGCTTTGGCGTCGGCGGGGGAGACGATCATCAGGGCCGAGCCGGTGCGGCCCGCGCGGCCGGTGCGGCCGATGCGGTGCACATAGTCCTCGGCGTGGAACGGCACGTCGTAATTGAACACGTGGCTCACCGCCGGGATGTCGAGCCCGCGGGCGGCCACGTCGGAGGCCACCAGCAGCTTCAGCTCGCCCTTGCGGAAGCCGTCTAGCGTCTTCATGCGCAGGGTCTGATCGAGATCGCCATGGATCGGCGCGGCGTCGAAGCCGTGCTTCTTCAACGACTTGGCGACGATATCCACATCGGTCTTGCGATTGCAGAAGACGATGCCGTTGCCGATCTCGCCCTCGCGCTCGATGAGGGCGCGCAGGGCCATACGCTTGGCCTTGGGGTCCGACATCGGAATGCGGGCCATGTACTGGCTGATGGTGGCCGCGGTGGTGGCCGGTCGCGCCACCTCGATCCGGGTGGGATCCTTGAGGAACTGGGTGGTGAGGCGGGTGATCTCCGGCGGCATGGTGGCCGAGAAGAACAGGGTCTGACGCTTGGGCGGGGTCAGGTTGAAGATGCGCTCGATGTCCGGGATGAAGCCCATGTCGAGCATGCGGTCGGCTTCGTCCACCACCATGATCTGCACGCCGGTGAGGAGCAGCTTGCCGCGCTCGAACAGATCGAGCAGGCGCCCTGGCGTGGCGATGAGCACGTCGACGCCGCGGTCCAGCAGCTTCAGCTGGTCCTCGAACGACACCCCGCCGATGAGCAAGGCCCAGGTGAGCTTGCCGCCCGCGGCGTACTTCTCGAAGGCTGAGGCCACCTGGTCGGCCAGCTCCCGGGTGGGGGCCAGCACCAGGCTGCGCGGCATGCGCGCCTTGGCCCGACCGGCGGTGAGCCGCTCGATCATGGGCAGGGTGAAGGCGGCGGTCTTGCCGGTGCCGGTCTGAGCGATGCCCAGCACGTCGCGACCGGTGAGGGCCACCGGAATCGCCTGCTCCTGAATCGGGGTGGGCGTGGTGTAGCCGGCGGCCGTCACGGCCTGCACAAGGTTCGGGCTGAGGCCCAGTTCAGAAAAAGACGTCATGATCCGTTGAAAGAGCCGGGAGAGCGGCGACACGCAAGGGCGAGCCGACTGGAAAGCCGAGAAACCGCCTAGCTTTGGGCACGGAACATAGGCGGTTGCCTGCACATGTCAACGCGCGGTCGTAGGAAGTTGTGCAGGACAGCGCCGCGCAGCCGCGCTGACGTGGATTTGTCGAGCACAGCCTTGCGTCTGCGCTTGCCGGCGCGCATTACCGCGCCCTGCCGAATCGTCGCAAGACAAAGCTATGGCCAAGCCCGCCTCCACCGCTTCCGAACCCGATCTGTTCGCCGCCCCCGCATCGGCTCCGGCCCCCGCGCCAGCGCCGGCGAAGGCGGCCGCGCCCGCCGCTGCGCCGTCCGCCGCCCCTGGGTCCGCCGCGGCTGGCGGCTATTCGGCCAAGGACATCGAGGTGCTGGAAGGGCTGGAGCCCGTGCGCCGGCGCCCCGGCATGTACATCGGCGGCACCGACGAGCGCGCCCTGCACCACCTGTTCGCCGAAGTGCTGGACAACGCCATGGACGAGGCGGTGGCCGGCCACGCCCGCATGATTCAGGTGACGTTCGAGGCCGATGGCGCGATCAGCGTCTATGACGATGGCCGCGGCATTCCGGTGGACCCGCACCCCAAGCATCCGGGCAAGTCGGCGCTCGAAGTGATCATGACCGTGCTGCACTCGGGGGGAAAGTTCTCCGGCAAGGCCTATGAGACTTCCGGCGGCCTGCACGGGGTGGGGGTGTCGGTGGTGAACGCCCTCTCCGAGCGCCTGGACATCACCGTCTGGCGCGACGGCTATGAGTGGCGCCAGAGCTTCTCCCGCGGCCTGCCCCTCGGGCCCGTGCAACAGATTCAGCCGTCCAAGAAGCGCGGCACCCTGGTGCGCTTCGTCCCTGACCCCGAAATCTTCGGCGACGAGGCGACCTTCAAGCCGGCCCGGCTCTACCGCATGGCCCGCTCCAAGGCCTATCTCTACCGCGGGGTGGCCATCCGCTGGCGCTGCGCCGCCGAGCGCCTGGTGGAGGGCGTGCCGGCCGAGGCCGAGCTGCGCTTCCCCAATGGCCTCGCCGACTTCCTGGCCGAGCGCATCGCCGGGATCGAGACCGTCACCCCGGCCGCTTTCGCCGGGCGCATTGAGCGCAATGGCGAGGGCGGCACGGTGGAGTGGGCGGTGGCCTGGTCCCCCGCCGGCTTTGGCGAGCATGACAGCTTCGTCCAGTCCTACTGCAACACCGTGCCCACCCCCGAAGGCGGCACGCACGAGGCCGGCCTGCGCGCGGCCCTGCTGCGCGGGCTGAAGGCCTATGGCGAGTTGGTGGGCGAGAAGCGCGCCGGGCTTCTGACTGCCGAGGACGTCACCGCCCAGGCCGGCGCCCTCATCTCCGTCTTCATCCGCAACCCGGAGTTCCAGGGCCAGACCAAGGAGCGCCTCTCCTCCTCCGAGGCTCAGCGCCTGGTGGAGACCGTGCTGCGCGACCCGTTCGACCACTGGCTCACCGAACAGCCCAAGGCCGCCAACGCGCTTCTGCAGTTCGTGGTGGAGCGGGCCGAAGAGCGCCTGCGCCGGCGCAAGGAGCGGGAAGTCGCCCGCGCCTCGGCCACCCGCAAGCTGCGCCTGCCGGGCAAGCTGGCGGACTGCTCCGGCCAGTCGGCGGACGGCTCGGAACTGTTCATCGTCGAAGGCGATTCGGCTGGCGGCTCGGCCAAGCAGGCGCGCAATCGCCAGACCCAGGCCATCCTGCCCCTGCGCGGCAAGATCCTCAATGTCGCCTCGGCCACCACCGACAAGACCGGCGCCAACAAGGAGCTGGCCGACCTCACCCTGGCGCTGGGCGTACAGGGCGGCTCGAAGTTCCGCGAGGAGGATCTGCGCTACGACCGCGTGATCATCATGACCGACGCCGACGTGGACGGCGCCCACATCGCCTCGCTGCTGATCACCTTCTTCTACCGCACCATGCCGGCCCTGGTGCGTGCTGGCCGGCTCTACCTCGCCATGCCGCCGCTCTACCGGATCAGCCATGGCGCGACGACCGCCTATGCCCGCGACGACGAGCACAAGGACGAGCTTCTCGCCACCACCTTCAAGAACAAGAAGCCGGAGATCGGACGCTTCAAGGGCCTCGGCGAAATGATGCCGGCGCAGCTGAAAGAGACCACCATGAATCCGGCGACGCGAACCCTCGCCCGCGTCACCCTGCCTCAGGACGAGGAGGATGTGGCCGGCCTCGTGGAGACCCTGATGGGCCGCAAACCGGAGCTGCGCTTCCGCTACATCCAGGACCACGCCGAGTTCGTGGCCGACGAACTGGACGTTTAGCGCTACTCCGCCGGTTGCCGCGCCCGCCAGCGCCGCTTCAGCTCCGCGCTGGTCTGCCGCGAGCCGTCGGGGCTCCAGCCGGGCGGCCCGAACAGATAGCCCGCAAACTCTCGCGGCGACCGGGCGTGGGCGAGGTCGGCGAAGATGGCGATCCACTCGTGAAAAACCGCCCGCAACAGATTGAAATCGCCGAGGTTCTTGACGATGCCGTAACGACACGGCTCGTCGTCGCGCTCCGGCTCGAAGGTGCCGAACATGCGGTCCCAGATGATCAATATGCCGGCGTAGTTCTTGTCGAGATAGCGCGGGTTCCGCGCATGGTGCACCCGGTGGTGTGAGGGGGTGTTGAAGACCCACTCGATGGGCTTGGGGAAGCGCTTCACCGCCTCGGTATGGATCCAGAACTGATAGACGAGGCTGATTCCCTTCTCGATGGCGATCATGGCCGGCGGAAAGCCTAGGAAGGCGAGCGGCAGCCAGACGATCCAGGTGAAGGCCACGCCCCCGGTCCAGGTCTGCCGCAGGGCGGTGGAGAGATTGTAGTGCTGCGAGGTGTGGTGGTTCACGTGCGAGGCCCACCAGAAGCGCCGCTCATGCGCCAGGCGGTGGAACAGGTAGTAGCAGAAGTCTTCCAGGAAGAAGATCGCCACCCACGCCCACCAGGCGGTCATGGAGATGGTGAACAGCCGGTGCTCATAGACCCACAGCATGCTCGCCGCCACCAGACCGCCGGTGAGCATTCCAGCGAGAGTTGAGCCGAAGCCCATGGCGAGGGAGACGGCAGTGTCCTTGGTCTCGTAGCGGGCCTTGGCGTTCAGGTACTTACCGGCCAGGATCTCCAGGATGATCAGCACCACGAAGGCCGGCACGGCCAGGGTGACGGGATCGAAATGCGCCTTTTCCATGCTCAGGCCTCCAGGGCCGGCGGCCAGGCCGCGCCAGCGGACAGCGCGAAGCTCGCGCGATCACAGCCGATGTCGTGCAGGCGCAGGGTCAGCGTCTCGCCCTTGCGCTGGCCCTCGCCGAGCGTCGCCCAGGCCTCATCACGGGCCACATAGCCGTCCCCGGCCTGAAACAGGATCAGCGCCTTGTCGCCCGCCCGGGCCAGGGCCGAGGCGCCGCCCGCCGCCACCCACACCCCGCCGATGCGCTCGTCCGGAAACTCCTCCGCGAAGAGAGCGCGGGCGCGATCGAGGTCCAGCTTCGGCGTCGGCTTTGGAATTCTCGCCCAGGCGGCGAAGGCGACCATCACCAGCACCGCCAGGGCCGACAGGCCCTGGATAATCAGGAAGCTCGAAGACATCTGGACGTTTTCCTCTTTTTCGTCAGCCTCATCGAGCGTGACGGCCTCGTCAAGTTTCCTCTGAGACTGCAAACCTGAAAGGGCGCGACAGGGCGCCAAACCATGCTATGCCTAGGGCATAATTCAGAGCGCCCGACGCCGGCCCTCGCGCCCGGCGGCCGAGGCTGCAAGGGAATCTGCCGTTTTGCCTACCGCTGTCATCGCCGCCACCGGCCTCTACACGCCCCCCTATTCCGCCTCCAACGAAGAACTGGTCGAGACCTTCAACGCCTATGTGGAGCGGTTCAACGCCGCTCACGCCGACGAGATCGCCGCCGGAACCGTGGAGGCCCTGGCCCCCTCCTCGCCGGAGTTCATCCTCAAGGCCTCGGGCATCAAGGCGCGCTACCTGGTGAACAAGACCGGCGTGCTCGATCCGGACATCATGCGTCCGGTCATCCCCGAGCGCCCCAATGAGGAGCTCTCCATCCTCGCCGAGATCGCCGTCAATGCGGCCAAGGACGCCCTCGCCCGCTGGGGCAAGCCGGCCTCCGAGATCGGGGCGGTGATCTGCGCGGCCTCCAACATGCAGCGCGCCTATCCGGCCATGGCCATCGAGGTGCAGAACGCGCTGGGCATCGAGGGCTTCGCCTTCGACATGAACGTGGCCTGCTCCTCGGCCACTTTCGGCATCAAGACGGCGGCGGACTTCATCACCTCGGGCTCGGCCAAGGCGGTGCTGATGGTCAATCCGGAGATCTGCTCCGGCCACCTGAATTTCCGCGACCGCGACAGCCACTTCATCTTCGGCGACGTGGCCACCGCCGTAATTCTCGAGGCGGAAGATCAGGCCACGGGCGGCTGGGACATTCTGGGCACGCGCCTGCTCACCCAGTTCTCCAACAACATCCGCAACAATTTCGGCTTCCTCAACCGCGCGGCGCCGGAGGGGGTCGGAGCGCCGGACAAGCTGTTCATTCAGCAGGGGCGCAAGGTGTTCAAGGATGTGGTGCCCATGGTCTCGCATATGATCCTGGAGCACGCCGCCGAACTCTCCATCGAGCCCACGGCGCTGAAGCGGCTCTGGCTGCACCAGGCCAACATCAACATGAACGACTTCATCGCCAAGAAGGTGCTGGGCCGCGAGCCCACCCCAGAGGAGAACGTCATCATCCTCGACGAGTACGCCAACACCTCTTCGGCCGGCTCCATCATCGCCTTCCACACCGCCAATGACGACTTCGCGGCGGGCGAGCTTGGCCTCATCTGCTCGTTCGGCGCCGGCTACTCCGCCGGCACGGTGTTCGTGAGGAAGCGTTAGCTTTCCGGCGATTGTCGAGAACGCCGCCGTTTTCTAAACCGCAGAAGCAGAAAGACAGCGCCCGCGATCACTGGCGCAAACGGCAGCACGAAGGCAAGGGTGGTAATGACCACGCCGACGGCCTGCATCAGGTTGGGGAAGAAGCTCGTCGCAGCGGCTGCCACCGGCGCGAAGGGCCCGTCCGGGGCGATCATGGCCTCGGACTGATAATTCAAGATCGTCTTCGACATCTGCACCCGACCCTGCATCACGGCGAGTTCAGAGGCCTCGGCGTCGATTTCGCCCTGGACGCGGGCCAAGGCTTCTTCCGTCGCCAGCAGATCCTTGATGCCGCTCGACGGTCGCTTCACCAGTTCCTGCAGTCGGTCTCGCAGAGCGCGTTTTGAGCGAAGCATGGCTTCACTGTCGACGATCTGCCGCGTCAAATCCTCCGAGGTGGTGCTCGTACGGCTGACGCGCCCGCCAACGGAGCTGGCGTCGGAGCTGAGCTGGGCGCGAAAGTGATCAAGCCACCGGGGATCAGCACGCAATTCCAGGCGAGCCGTGATCGTCTCGCGACCATTGGTGTCGGTTTGTTCGGAGAGCACCTGACAGACCACCGGGCCGGCCTGGCGGCAGAGGCTGGCGTGCTTCTTCGAAAGATCGTCCACGCGTCCGGCCGGGGTGACGATCTGATATTCGTACTCGTACGCTAGGTAATTTGCCCCCTGCGCCTGAACGGGCGCTGGCTTTGTAGGCGGCGCCGCGGGCGCTGGAGCCCCGTCAGCGGGCGGCTTGACCAGGTCAACCTTTACGGCGGTGTCCGAATAGGTCTGGAAATTGTGCTGCGCTGGCTTGCTGCACCCAGCAATCAGCAGTGCAAACGCCACGACAAAAGCTGTTTTAGTCACCCTGCCCCCCGCAGCTGATCGCGCCATCCTGGCTCGATCAGCCCCTAGTGGCAAGTCGTTCGCTCGACGCAGCGAGGTGAAGCTCTACCGCCCGGTCGCCAACGCTTGCGACGCCTCGGCGTCCTTGGCTTCCTGAGCGACCACCGCGTCATAGTGGGCGGCCTTGTAGTCCATGGCCGAACGCACCCGGTGACCGACGCTGGGGTGGTCGTAGAAGAAAATTTCCTCGATCTCCGACGGATTGGGTGCGCGGTACTCGGCGGTCTTGACGAGGGCCTTGGCGAGGCCGTCCGGTTCGTTGAAGTGGGTCACCGAGAAGTGGTCGGCGTCGGCCTCGGCCAGGCGGATGAAGCTGGAATTGAGCGGCGTGCCAAGCACGGTGAGCGTCGCCACCAGCGCCATCAGTACAGGTATCCCGGCGGGATCGGCGACGCCGGTCACCCCCTTGGCCCCCAGCAGCTTCGCGGCCGCCGGGAACAGGGCCTGCACCAGACCGAAGGCGACAAAGGCCATCAGCACCTGGCCGCCCAGCAGCCACCACGCATGCTGGTGCACATAGTGGCCCATCTCGTGGCCCACCACGCCGCGGACCTCGGCCACGTCGGCGCCCTTCTTGAACATGACATCGCTCATGGCCACCCGCGCCGAGCCGAATACGCCGCTGACATTGGCGGTGTAGCGGTTGGATTGCTTGGAGCCGTCATAGATGTAGATCTTGTCGCTAGGCACGCCCACCTCGTGCGCCATGGTCACCACCGTGTCGCGTACCAGGCCGGGCGGGGCTGGCTTGAAGGTGTTGAACATGGGCTCAATCACCACCGGCGCCAAAAGCATCAGCACCGCGAAGAAGGCGGCCACCAGACCGCCCGCCCACAGCCACCAGGTCTTGGGCGCGCGGCGGATCAAAGCGTAGAGCAAGACCAGGAACAAGGTCTGGATCACCACGCTGATCACCAGCCTGATCAGCTCCTCGGAGAACCAACCGCTGAAGGGCTGGCTGGTGAGGCCGTATTGGCCCTCGCGCCACCAGTGGGCGTAGCCGTCCCAGGGCAGGCTCAAGAGCCCGGCCAGCAGGCCGAACACCGTGAACACCACCAGGCCGGCCAGGACCGGCTTCTTGCCCTTGGCCTCGATGCCGGCGCGGAGCTTCACCAGGACTCCGGAGCGCACCAGGATGAGCGCGATGGCGATGGACGCCAACCATTCGCCCAAAACCAGCCAGTGTCCGCCTTGCGTATAGGCCACCGCCTTGGCCACCTGAGCCGGCGAAAGCACCGCAAGATGCGCGGCCGCGGCCGCAACCGGATCGAACGTAGTCATGCCTTCCCCCCAAGGATCGCATTCGAGCGGGCGGAGGGTGGCGCAAAGCGCGCCGCTTGTCAGGTGGGTTCGCGCGTTAAATTAAATTCAGACAATTGTGTTCAGGCGCTGGCGCAAGGACTCTGAAGCGGCGCGCTCGCGCAGGAAGGGGCTGGCGCCATCGTCCGCGAGGGGGCCGAGCGCCCGCAGGCCCTCCGTCCCGAACTTCTGCCGCAGCGCCGCGGCGAGCCAGGCCGCATCCTGTCGCCGGCGCTGGGCGTCGAGCCGAGCCCCCGCCCGCGCTAGGCCCTCGTCGAGAATGGCGTCGGCCAATGCCTCCACCCCCTCCCCGGTCTGAGCCGAGGCCATCAGCACCGGCGGCGCGGGCCGGTCGCGCACGGCGAGGCTGAGCGCGCCCTTGAGGTCGGCGGCGGCGCGGCGGGCGGGCAGGCCAAGGTCGGCCTTGGCCACCACGGCGAGGTCCGGCACTTCCATCACCCCCGCCTTCATGAACTGGAGGGAGTCGCCGGAGCCGGGCTGGGCCAGAAACACCACGAGGTCGGCATAGTCGGCGATCTCGGTCTCGCTCTGTCCCACCCCCACGGTCTCGATGAGCACCAGGTCATAGAGGGCGCGGAACAGCACGATGGCCGGCGGGGCGATGTCGGCGAGGCCGCCCAGGCGGTCCCGCGCCGCCAGCGAGCGCACAAATACCCCCTGATCCGACGGGTCGGCGTCCATGCGCGCCCGATCGCCCAGCAGCGCGCCGCCCGAGGCGCGGCTAGACGGGTCCACCGCCAGCACGGCCACGGTGCGGCCCCGGGCGCGGAAGGCCTTCAGGAGGCCGTTCAATAGCGTCGACTTACCCACCCCAGGCGGGCCGGTGAAGCCCACGGCGAGGCCAGATTGCGCCCGCCAACAGGCGTCGAGAAGGGCGATGGTGGCGTCCGCCTCCGGCCGCGCCTCCAGCTCGGCGAGGGCCGATGCGATCGCGCGCTTGCCCCCGGTGCGGATGTCGGCGAGCGGGTCCGTCACCCGACGAAGGCGAACGCCGCCCAGGCCGCACCGGCGAGGCCGAGCAACACCGACACCGCCCAGGGCCACTTCCTGCGGGTGATGATGGAGATGGTGGAGACCGCGATGGAGATCTGCAGCATGGCCGCGGCGAGCGTCAGCTTCGGGTGCCGGCCCTCGTGCTTCTCGGCAGCTTCGCGAGCCTCGTCGCGGGCCTTCTCGAACTCCTTGGCCTTGGCGGAGATTTCCTTCTGGTCCTCGGCCTCGCGCTTGGCGTTCTCGGCGGCCTTTTCGGCGTTCTTGCCCCCGCCATCGGCGGTGAGCTCGTCGATGCGCTTCTTGATGCCCTTGGCCTGGTAGAAGTTCCACTGGTCCGACGCCAGGGTCTGCTCGCGGATCACATTGTTGGATTCCAGGATGGCGTGGGCCGTCTCCAGGCTTTCCACCGAGCCGATCACCGCCGTGATCACCGCCAGCAGGGCGATGGTGATGGAGACGAGGGTGATGAACGGGTCGTTCTTCTCGGCGGCCTCGGAGGCGCGCTCGCGAGCTTCGTTGAACTCGGTGGGGATCTCAGCCACGGCGGTCTCCTTGGTTCAGTTGCGGCCCAGGGCGGGTTCAGGAAAAGTGGGAACCGGTTTTCCGCCCGGAACCCGCCCCCTTACGGCTTCGAAGAAGCCAAAGCCGCTTGAGCAGCGGCCAGCCTAGCAATCGGCACGCGGTATGGCGAGCAGGACACGTAGTCGAGGCCCAGCTGTTCGCAGAAGGCGATGGAGGCCGGGTCGCCGCCGTGCTCGCCGCAGATGCCCAGCTTCACATTGGGACGGGTCTTGCGCCCGCGCTCCACGGCGATGCGGATGAGATCGCCCACCCCTTCCACGTCGATGCTCACGAAGGGGTCCTTCTCGAACACGCCCTTCTGCAGATAGTGGTCGAGGAACACGCCGGAATCGTCGCGGCTGATGCCGAAGGTGGTCTGGGTCAGGTCGTTGGTGCCGAAGGAGAAGAACTCGGCCGATTCGGCGAGATCGTCGGCGCGCAGGGCCGCCCGCGGCAGCTCGATCATGGTGCCCACCTGGTAGGACAAGGTCACGCCCTCTTCTTCCATCACCGCCTTGGCGGTGCGGTCGGTGAGCTCCTTCAGGATCCGCATCTCTTCCTTCTTGGCCACCAGAGGGTGCATCACCTCCGGCGAGGGGGCCTTGGACGGGTCCTCCTTGGCGATGGAACAGGCGGCCTCGAAGATGGCCCGCACCTGCATCTCGTAGATTTCGGGATAGGCCACGCCCAGGCGGCAGCCGCGCCAGCCCAGCATGGGGTTGGTCTCGGACAGCTCGTTGCGGCGGCGGATCAGCTTTTGCAGGTTGAGGCCGGAGGCGTCGGCCAGGGCCTTCAGCTCCTCCTCGGTATGCGGCAGGAACTCGTGCAGCGGCGGATCGAGCAGGCGGATGGTCACCGGCAGGCCGGCCATGATGGTGAAGAGCTGGACGAAGTCCTCGCGCTGGAACGGCAGGATCTTGGCCAGGGCCGTGCGGCGGCCCTGCTCGTCGTCGGCGAGGATCATCTCCCGCACCACGGCGATGCGGGTCTCTTCAAAGAACATGTGCTCGGTGCGGCAGAGGCCCACGCCTTCAGCGCCGAACTGGCGCGCCGTGCGGGCGTCGAGCGGCGTTTCGGCGTTGGCGCGCACCTTCAGGCGCCGCACCTTGTCGGCCCAGGTCATCAGCTTGGCGAAGTCGCCGGACAGCTCCGGCTCGATCATCTTCACCGCGCCGTCGAGCACCTCGCCCTTGCCGCCGTCGATGGTGATGATCTGGCCGGCCTTGAACTCGCGGCCGCGGGCGCGGAACACGCCCTTGGCCTCATCGATCTGCACTTCGCCGGCGCCGGAGACGCAAGGCCGGCCCATGCCGCGGGCCACCACCGCCGCGTGGCTGGTCATGCCGCCGCGGGTGGTGAGCACGGCGCGGGCGGCGTGCATGCCGTGGATGTCCTCCGGGCTCGTCTCCTCGCGCACCAGGATCACCGCTTCGCCGAGGGCCGCCAGGCGCTCAGCCTCGTCGGCGTCGAACACGATCTTGCCCGTGGCCGCGCCGGGGGAGGCCGGCAGGCCGGAGGCGATCACGGAACGCTCCGCCGAGGGGTCGATGGTGGGGTGCAGGAGCTGGTCGAGGGAGGCGGGCTCTACGCGGGCCACAGCCTCCTCCTCGCGGATCAGGCCCTCGGCCACCAGGTCGCAGGCCACCTTCAGGGCGGCCTTGGCGGTGCGTTTGCCGTTGCGGGTCTGCAGCATGTAGAGCACGCCGCGCTCCACGGTGAACTCGATGTCCTGCATGTCGCGATAGTGCCGCTCCAGGCGGTTCACCACCTCGCGGAACTGGGCGAACACCTCGGGCATGGCCTCTTCCATGGAGGGGGCCTTGTCGCCCATCTCCTCGCGGGCCACGCGGGTGAGGGCTTGGGGCGTGCGGATGCCGGCCACCACGTCCTCACCCTGGGCGTTGATCAGGAACTCGCCATAGAGGCGCGCCTCGCCGGTGGACGGGTTGCGGGTAAAGGCCACCCCCGTGGCCGAGGTGTCGCCCATGTTGCCGAACACCATGGACTGCACGTTCACCGCCGTGCCCCAGCTTTCCGGGATGTCGTGCATGCGGCGATAGAACTTGGCCCGATCGTTCATCCAGCTCTTGAACACCGCGCCCACCGCGCCCCACAGCTGGGCCTGTGGGTCCTGCGGGAAGTCCTCGCCGAGGTTCTCCTTCACCGCGGCCTTGTAGTCGGCCACCACCTTCTCCCAGTCGGAGGCTTCAAGGGCGGTGTCCACATAGACGTCGAGCCGGTCCTTGTGGCTGTCGAGGATTTCCTCGAACAGGTGGTGATCAAGGCCGAGCACCACGTTGGAATACATCTGGATGAAGCGGCGATAGCTGTCGAAGGCGAAGCGGCGATCGCCGGAAAGGGCGGCGAGGCCTTCCACCGTGGCGTCGTTGAGGCCAAGGTTCAGCACCGTGTCCATCATGCCCGGCATGGAGGCTCTCGCGCCCGAGCGCACTGAGACGAGCAAGGGGTTCTTGGCGTCGCCGAAGGTCTTGCCGGCCACCTTCTCCACCTTGCCCATGGCCTCGGCGACCTCGCGCTCCAGGCTCGAGGGATAGGTGCGCTCATGGGCGTAGAAGTGGGTGCAGGCCTCGGTGGTGATGGTGAAGCCCGGCGGCACCGGCAGGCCGAGCGCGCTCATCTCGGCGAGGTTGGCCCCTTTGCCGCCCAGGAGGTTCTTCATGGAGGCGTCGCCGTCGGCCGAGCCGCCGCCAAAGCCATAGACGAACTGGTGGGTCGTCACGGTCTCGGTCGTCATCTGCCCAAGCTCCTCTTCATCAACCAGAAATCAGCGAAAAGTCGGCCACGCGGCCGGCCGCCTCGCGTACTTGATTCAATAGCCGCAGGCGGTTCAGCCGCACCGCGGGATCGGGATCGTTCACCAGCACCTTGTCGAAGAAGGCGTCTACCGGGGCGCGCAAGGCCGCCAGGGCCTCCATGGCGCCGGCGAAGTCCTCGGCGGCGAGGCGCGGCTCCAGCGCAGATTGAGCGGCCCAAACGGCGCGAACGAGTTCAACTTCTTCTTCTGAGGCCCCCGAACGAATCTCCGAAGCACCGCCGATCGTTTCGTTGGCGTTCTTCTTTGCTTCCGCCGTTAACATTGACGATGCGCGGTTGACACCAGCAAGCAGATTTGCCCCGTCGTCAGTTTGCAAAAACTCGTCCAATGCATCGACGCGCGTGACGATCCGCACGAGGTCGTCATCGGCGTAAGCGCCAAGTACAGCATCAACGAGGTCATGGCGTCGCCCTTCCTCGCGCAGCTGTACTTTTAAACGATCTGTGAGGAACGCCATCAAGTCATCAGTGCAGAATTCAAGATTGATCGGCGGCGACACCGACACTGCGGTTCTCTCTCGAACCTCACCCGTCTCATGGCGCGGGACACCAGCGTTACGCGTATATTCGAATGAATAAACCTGCTCATTAATGAAATCATCGGCGCTCAATTCACCATTTTCCAGCTGAATGGAGAATTCTTTCACCGCAGCGTGGGCCACTTCGAAGTATAAATCGCCAGATTGCCCCACATGCATCACGCTCGAAAGCGGTATTTGCACACTCTGTGGAATGGTCGCCACAGTTACATCAGATAATTCACTCGAACCCGATTCACTTACAAGGTTGATTATTTTTCCGTTTGTTTGAAATAGTTGAGTTTTTAGTCGAACTTCATGATCACGCAAAATCTTACGCAACAAAATTGAATGCCGAGTAGTGCGTAGAATCCGAATCACCCCGAGCGCGGCGCGGCGCAGGGCGAAGGGGTCGCGGCTGCCGGTGGGCTTTTCGTCGATGGCGAAGAAACCCACCAGAGTGTCGAGCTTGTCGGCGAGGGCCACGGCGACGGTGACCGGATCGGTGGGCACGCTATCCGAAGGGCCGATGGGCTTGTAGTGATCGCGCACGGCGTCGGCCACGGCGTCCGGCTCGCCCTGGGCCCGGGCGTAGTAACCGCCCATGATCCCTTGCATCTCGGGGAACTCGCCCACCATGCCGGTGGCGAGGTCGGCCTTGCTAAGCCGCGCGGCGCGTTCGGCCAACGCCGGGTCCGCGCCCACTAGGGGGGCGAGCTCGCGGGCGAGCGCTGTGATGCGCTCCACCCTGGCGTAGAGGGTGCCGAGCTTGGCGTGGAAGGTGACGCCCTTCAGGGTCTCCAGCCGACGCTCCAGGGGCAGCTTCTGGTCCTCTTCCCAGAAGAAGCGCGCATCGGAGAGGCGGGCGGACAGCACCTTGGCGTTGCCGGTGGCGATGACCTTGCCCCCGTCGGCGGCGTGCAGATTGGCGATGACCACGAAGTGCGGGGCAAGGCCGGTCTCGCCGGGCTTCCGCACCGCGAAATACTTCTGGTGCGTGCGCATGGAGGTGCGGATCACCTCGCCGGGCAGATCAAGGAAGGCCGGGTCCATGTCGCCCAGCACCGGCGTCGGCCATTCGGCGAGGCCGGCCACCTCGTCGGCCAGGCCCTCGTCCTCCACCAGCTCCAGGTCGCGCTCGGCGCAGAGGAGGCGTGCGCCGTCCAGCAGCCGGCGGCGGCGTTCGGCTTGTTCCAGCACCACGAAGCGCTCGGCCAGCTTCTCCTTATAGTCGGCGAAGCTCGCCACCTCGAACGGGCCGCGCAGGGCGCCCATGAAGCGGTGGCCCTCGGAGAGGTTCGAGGCCTCGATTCCATCGATCTCCAGCGGCACCACCTGCCCATCCAGGAGACAGAGAATGCGATGCAGCGGCCGCACCCAGCGCAGCGTGCCCGTCCCCCAGCGCATGGACTTGGGCCAAGGGAAGCCGCGCACGATGGCCTCGACCATTTCTGCAACAATGTCAGCGGTTTGCCGGCCGGTCTTGGCGATGCGGGCGAAGTAGACCCCGCCTTCTTCCACCAGATCCGAGGCTTGCAGACCCGTCTTGCGCAGGAAGCCTTCCAGGGCTTGCGGCGGCGCGCCCACCTTGGGGCCCTTCAACTCCTCCACCCGATCTTCCTGGCGAAGCGGCAGGCCCTCCACCACCAGCACCAGGCGACGGGGTCCGGCGTGGGTGATGAGGCTCGCATAGCCAAGGCCGGCCTCGCTGAGCCGGTCCTTGGCCAGGCGCTCCAGGTCGCGGGCCGCGCCCTGCTGCATGCGGGCGGGGATTTCTTCGGAGAAGAGTTCGAGGAACAGTTCAGCCACGGGTCGCCTCCTCCGCCGCCACCCAGGCCGAGGCGCAGGCCTTGGTCAGGTCGCGGATGCGGCCGATGTAGCTCTGGCGCTCGGCCACGGCGATGGCCCCCCGCGCATCGAGCAAGTTGAACAAGTGGCTCGACTTCAGCACATGGTCATAGGCCGGCAGAACCAGGGGCTGGCCCTGCGGCCCGGTCAGGGAGAGGATGCGCGAGACTTCCTTCTCCATGTCCTCGAAGTGGCGCTTCAGCCGCTCCACGTCATAGCCGTGGAAATTGGCCTCCGACTGCTGGCGTTCGTTCTCCAGGAACACCTCGCCGTATTTCACGCCGGCGGTGTTGAAGGGCAGGTCATAGACGTTGTCGACGCCGAACACGTACATGGCCAGGCGCTCCAGGCCATAGGTCAGCTCGCCGGCCACCACCTCCACGTCGAGGCCGCCCACCTGCTGGAAGTAGGTGTATTGGCTGACCTCCATGCCGTCGCACCACACCTCCCAGCCAAGGCCCCAGGCGCCTACGGTGGGGTTCTCCCAGTCGTCCTCGACAAAGCGGATGTCGTGCACCAGGGGATCAAGGCCGATGGCCTCCAGCGAGCCCAGATAGAGGTCCTGCATGTCGGACGGATTGGGCTTCAGGATCACCTGATACTGGTAATAGTGCTGCAGACGGTTGGGGTTCTCGCCATAGCGGCCGTCGGAGGGCCGGCGCGAGGGCTGCACATAGGCCGCCTTCCAGGGCTTTTGGCCCAGCGCCCGCAGCACTGTGGCCGGATGCAAGGTCCCCGCCCCCACCTCGATATCGTAGGGTTGCAGAATCAGGCAGCCCCGGGCGCTCCAATAGGCGTGCAGAGTCAGGATCAAGTCCTGGAAAGATTTCGGCTTTTCGCTGGACATCGGTCGCGGCTCGGCGGCGCCCCCAAAAATTGACGGCGGACCATAGGGCCCGCGCCGCAGGGGATCAAGTTGCTGCACGTGCGAAGGCTTTGCACCACGCCTGAGACGTCGCAGGGATGACGCAAAAAAAGGCCGGCGGGTTCGCGCCGCCGGCCAAAATTTGCTCTGAACTTAGGCAGATTTAGAACAGGACGCCGGCCTCAAACAGGATCCGCGACTGAGTCTTGGTGTTGCCGGAAAGACCGAAGGCCGTGCCCGGCGCGATCTTGCTGGCCGCCACGTAGGAGGCTTCGGCGCGGGCGTAGAAGATCTTGTACTGGTAGGTCGGGGTCACGGTGACCGACCAGGCGTTGGAGCTCTTGCCGTAGAGCAGGTTGGCCGCCGTGGCGCCGGAGCCCTTGGCGCTGATGTACTCGACGCGGGCCGGGATGCTGACGCCCGTCAGCTTGGAGTCGGACGGGAAGGCGTAGGTGGCGGTGACCGCGGCGCCGGTGGTGGAGGCGGAGGTCACGCCCAGCTTCTTCAAGGTCGGCGTCGAGGTGTACTGGAGATAAGGCACCACGGTCCACTGCCCGGCGGTGTGGGTCCAAACCAGGTTATATTGCGAGGAGTTGTTGAGGATCGGGTTGGTGGCGGTGGTGGAGACGTTGGTCTTCTTGGTGGGAACGCCCACGCAAACGGCGAGGGTGTTGGCCGGATCGTGCACATAGGTGACCATGCCGGTGACGTAGGAATAGTCATTGGAGTAGAAGCCGTCATTGAGCGACAGGTTCACCGTGAGCGGGCCCTGGGTGTAGTTGGCCTGCACGCCGCGGGAGACCTGGTTCTCCTGGTTCCACAAGAGGCCGCGCTCGATATTGGCGTTCTCGAAGGTGAAATTGTACTCATAGCCGATCAGGGTGGGCAGCTTGCCGATCTGCACCGAGAAGGCGTCGTTCGGAGCCAGTTTCACATAGGCGATCGGCACCGCGCCGAAGCTGTTGGTGGTGGCGCGGTTGGAGCGGGTGTAGGGCGTGCCGAGAGCCGGGAACGAGTAGTTGCCGGCTTCCACGTACCACTGGAACACGCCGTCGGTCTTCTGGATCATCACCTGAGCGTTGGAGAGGTCGCCCCAGCCCGAGTGGTCGCCCGGCACATGGTGGTCCTGGGCGAAGACGAGGCCCGACACCGAGCCGTTGATGATCACATCACCCAGCAGCGGCGTGCCGGTCTTCACGGTGTAGGGGGTCGGATTGATGGCGATGGGGCCGTCGATGCCCATGGCGAAGGGCGGGGCCGCCGGAGCCGCAGGAGCAGCGGCCGGAGCGGCAGCAGCGGGCGCGGCGGGAGCAGCGGCGGCAGGCGCCGCAGGAGCGGGCGCCGCAGCGGCCGGCGCCGGGGCTGCGGCGGGAGCCGGAGCTGCGGCCTGATCATCGGCCAGAGCGCCCGTAGCTGCGCCAAACAGGCAAGCGGCGGAAATCCCAGCTAGTACGGTGAGCTTGCGCATTATAATTGCCTCTCTTCAGGAGGGCGCGACGAAGAGCCGGCGCGCCTTGGATGCGTCGCCCGGAGCGTCGCGTTTGGGACGCGATGCGCCAATCGGCAAGTAGGTCGATTTTGATAAACGGGTCATAAACGCCCATTTATCGCGCAGATAATGCGCAAGCTTTGGCTACATGGCCACTTTTTGGACAGTTCTGTGCAAATTTTGCCAGCGGCCGCCCGAAACATAGGCGCCCTGCCCCACGCACCTTAAGCGTCGATTGAGCGTCAGATGGACGCTGAGGCGGGAGGCGGGTCCTCCGAAGGCGGAGCAACACATGAAACTGGTGATCGCCATCATCAAGCCGTTCAGGCTGGACGCGGTCCGCGAAGCCCTGACCGGCGCTGGCGTCGAGGGCTTGACTGTGACTGAAGTGCGCGGCTTCGGCCGGCAAAAGGGTCAGACGGAAGTCTATCGCGGCGCGGAATACGACGTCACCTTCATTCCCAAGGTGAAGATCGAACTCGTGGTGCCGGCTACAGCGGCCGACAACGTCGTGCGGGTGATCCGCGAGTCGAGCGCCACCGGCAAGATCGGCGACGGCAAGATCTTCGTCATCGACGTGGAACAGGCGGTGCGCATCCGCACCGGCGAGACGGGCGCCGCGGCGCTTTGACACCATAAGGGACACGAAAAGGAACAACACATGATGCAAAGCGGATTCATGCGACGGATGGCGGGCCTTGCGCTTGCTGTCGCGATGATCGGGGCGCCCCTCGGCGCTGCGGTCGCCCAAACCGCCACCGCTACGGCGCCTGCTGCGGCTCCGGCGGCCAACACCGCCGCGCCCGCGGCCAACGCCACCGCCCCCGCGGCTGCTCCGGCGGCGGCGCCGGCTGCTCCGGCCGCCGCCGCGCCCTGGAAGCCCGACAGCGGCGACACGGCCTGGATGCTCACCTCCACCGCCCTGGTGCTGATGATGACCATCCCCGGCCTCGCCCTCTTCTACGGCGGCATGGTGCGGCGCAAGAACGTCATCGCCACCGTGGCCCAGTCCTTCGCCATTACCTGCGTGGTGACGCTGTCCTGGTTCCTGGCCACCTACTCCATCGCCTTTGGCACCGAAGCCAACGCCGACGCCAACAAGTTCTGGGGCGGCCTGGGCAATTTCGGCCTCAAGGCCGTGACCATGGACAAGGCCTATTCCATCGCCGGCTCCACGCCGACGATCCCTGAGTACGTCTATATGATGTACCAGATGACCTTCGCCATCATCACCCCCGCCCTGATCTGCGGCGCCTTCGCTGAGCGCTTCAAGTTCTCGGCCCTCCTGCTGTTCACCGCCCTGTGGTCGGTGATCGTCTACGCCCCCATCGCCCACTGGGTGTGGGGCGGCGGCTTCCTCGGCGGCATGGGCATCATGGACTTCGCCGGCGGCACCGTGGTGCACATCAATGCGGGCGTGGCCGGCCTCGTCTGCGCCATCGTGCTCGGCCCGCGCAAGGGCTACGGCCAGGAGAACATGGCCCCGAACAACCTCGTCTACACCATGATCGGCGCGAGCCTGCTGTGGGTGGGCTGGTTCGGTTTCAACGCCGGCTCGTCCGTGGGCGCCAACGCCCTGGCCGGCGCGGCCATGACCAACACCCAGGTGGCCACCGCTGCGGCGGCCCTCGCCTGGATGGTGGTCGAGTGGTTCGACCGCAAGAAGCCGGGCATGCTCGGCCTCGCCTCCGGCGCCGTGGCCGGCCTCGTGGCCGTCACCCCGGCTTCGGGCTTCGTCAACCCCGTGGGCGCGCTCGTCATCGGCCTCGCCGCCGGCGTGGGCTGCTACTACAGCGCCGTCTATCTGAAGAAGGTGTTCAAGTACGACGACAGCCTGGACGCCTTCGGCGTGCACGGCATCGGCGGCCTCATCGGCGCCATCCTCACCGGCGTGTTCGCGGACGCCAAGATCCAGGCCCTCCCTGCGGGTCATGGCGTCCTGACCCAGATCGAAGGTAGCCTCGGCACCATCGTCTGGTCGGGGGTGTTCACCTTCGTGATCCTGATGATCTGCAAGTACACCACCGGCCTGCGGGTCTCGGAAGAAGCCGAAGTGGAGGGCCTCGACTCGGCCCTGCACGGCGAAGCCCTGCACGAGCACGCCTAAAAGACGGACGGCGCTGCGGCGGGCTCATCCTTCCTCCCCGACTCGCCGCCAGCACGCCAAAGGGCCCCGGAGCAATCCGGGGCTCTTTTTCTTGTTTGTGCGCTCAAGGCTCGATGATTTTGTGGCTGATGGCCTTGACCACCGCCTGGATTCGAGTGGCGACACCCAGCTTGGCGCGGGCGTTGTCGGTGTGGAAGTCCACCGTCCGCTTGGTCAGGCTCATGATCATGGCGATCTCTTCAGAGGTCTTGCCCTGGGCCACCCAGCTCAACACCTCAATCTCGCGGTTGGAGAGGCCGACGTCGGCCGCCTTGTCGGCCAGACGCGGCGCCCGGGCCAGGCGCGAGCCGATGATGGCGTCCAGCACCTCGAAATCCACCGGCTTGGTGAGGAAGTCCGCCGCGCCCGCGCGTCGGGCCTTCAGCTCGGTGTCGCGATCAACCTGGGCGGTGAGGAATAGGAACGGCAGATCCTGAAAGCGCGGCGACAGGGCCACCAGACGCTCCAGCACCTCAAAGCCGTTCAGATTCGGCATGTTGATGTCGCAGATCACGAGGTCCGGCGTCGTCTTGAATATCTCGGCGAGGCCCTCGCGTCCGTCGTGAGCGAGGACGACCTCGTAACCAAGATCGCCCAGTTCCTCCTTCAGCAGCGACGCGATCTCCACATTGTCCTCGATGCAGAGAATGCGGGCGCCTTTCTGGTCTTGAACGCCAGCCTCATTGGACATGATGATTCCGAACACGCGCCGATATGAACGCAGCTTGCTCCGCTGAACCTGCGGACATGACGGCACGTCTTAGGACAAGGCGCGAAGAGCGGCAATAAATCTCGATCGCTGGCTTAGGCAGCCCGCTCCACCGGCAGGACCACCGTAAAAGTGGCCCCCTGGCCCTCGACGCTTTCGGCGCTCACTCCGCCATTGTGGTGGCCGAGCACGGTCTTGACGAAATAGAGCCCGACGCCTGTGCCGGATATGTCCGCAGCGTTGCGCCCACGTCGGTAGAGGTCGAAGATTTCACCGATGTCTTCGCTGGCGATGCCGATGCCGCGGTCGATGATCTTGATGACGAAGCGATCGCCCTCCCGATGCGCCTCGACGCGGATGTTGGGCTTGGCGCCGGAATATTTGATCGAATTGGCGACGATGTTGGAGAGGGCCTGGAACAGCAGCGCAGCGTCGGCCTCGCCCATCACCGGATCGCGCTCCAGCTTCTCGATGATCTGAGCGTTGGGGGCGCTTTCGCGATGGGTCTTCAGCACCTCGCGCAGCAGGGCGTTCAGATCAAGCCGCTCGAAATGCACCGCCATGGTGTCGGAGGGCGTCTCGGCGCTGGAGGCGCCGAGCAACCGCTCCATCACCCCGGTGATGCGTTGCACCGCGCGCCGGATGGCGAGCGCGCGCTCAGCGATGTCGTCCGGCGTGATCTGAGCCTTCAGCTTGATCATGCGCTGGGCCTGACCATCGATGATGTTCAGCGGCGTGCGGAACTCGTGCGAGGCCATGGAGACGAAATCGCGTTGCAGGGCGGTGAGGCGCCGCTCCCGCTCCAGGTGTCCCTCCAGCCGCATCGTCTGCTGTTCGAGCGCCTGACGGCTGTGCGCCAGAGCGACGGCGTTGTCGCGGAAAATGGCCACGGCGCGGGTCATCTCCCCGATCTCATCGGGTCGATCGAGATCAGCAAGCGCCACGCAAGTGTCGTTGGCGGCAAGCTGGCGCATAGCCCCGGCCAGGCGGGCCAGGGGGTTGGAGATCGAGGTCCGGATATAGCTCAAGGCTAGGGCCAACATGACCACGCCGAACACGAGGGTGAGGATGATCAGCTCGCGCGCCTGACGGTAGGTGATCTCCGCCGCGGCGCTGGCGGCCGTAGCCTGCGCCACAGTGAGTTCAGTGAGGCGGCCCAGGGTGTCGCTGGCGAGACCATAGGAACCCTGCGATTTGGCGAGAAAAGCCCGCACCCGCGCCTGGCCGCCGCCGGCGGCGCCCATGACCCTGGCGGCCTCGGCGCGGTAGGATCGCCATTGCTGATCGAATTGCCGGTAATCCGCCAGCTCCTCGGCCCCGTGGGGAATGTGTCCATAGGCTTGCTGAGCCGCCGCCACCTGGGAGTCGAGCTCGGCGATGTTGGCGCGGGCCTGATGAATATCCTCCGGTGCGGTGGCGAGGATCGAGGTCGCTTCGGCGGCGCGAAAATCCGAGGTGTAGTTGTTGAGGTCGCCCAGCACCCGCACGCTATGCAGCCAGCGATCGCGGATCACCGCCGACACCTGGTTCACATTGTTCAGCTCATAGATGCTGAACACGCCCAGCAGCAGGTTGAGCGCCAGGAACAGGGAAAAGGCCAGAGACAGGCGCCAGCGCAGGGAGTTGCGCCCGTGGGTGCGCTCACCAAAGGCGACCGGCGCGCCCGTTGTCGAGATTGGCTTGTCCGGCATCTAGAGCGCCTTCCGACTTCTAAGCACTGGCGCTGGACCATGCCATCAGCTGCTGGCCAGGACAAAGGGCCGAAGGTCGCCGGTCAGGACGATGGCGTCGATGGGGGCGTCGACGACGCCGGCGCCGCGGGAGCCGTTGGTCCGCCAGGCGCCGAAGCCGCCGCCGGCGCACTGCTGCTGGACGGCGCTGTCGCGCCAGCGCCCTGCCCGCCGGCCTTGGGCGAAGGAGCGGCGGCGGACTTGCCAGTCGGGGCCGGACCCGAAGCCGCGCCAGGCTTGGCGCTTGAAGGCCCGAACACCCCGGGCGCGGCGCTGGCCGCCGTCTTCACCCCTGGCGCCGGACCGCCCACGGCGCCGGAAGGCTTGGGCTGCCCCGCCACGCCATTGGCCGGATCAGTCCTCGGCGCGCGGGTGATCGGACGGCCGGGGGGACCGGCGACCCCAGCCAAGGCCTCGGTCGCCGCCAAAGCCGCCGTCAATGCCGCCGCGAGGACGGCGCTCCGGGCGAGGGATGGTCTCATTCAGCCCCTCCTGCCAGCTCTTTCTTGTCGCGCGACATGATCATGAGCTGCAGCGACGGGGCCACCAGCAGCAGCAACACCGGACCGAGCAGCATGCCGCCGACGATGACCACGGCCAGCGGCCGCTGCACCTGACTGCCGATGCCGTGCGACAGGGCGGCCGGGAAGAGGCCGATACAGGCCGACAGGGCGGTCATCAGCATGGGACGCATCCGCTGGGTGGCGGCGTTGTACATGGCCTCCTGCAGGCCCTGCCCCTCCCGTCTCAGCTGATTGAAATAGGTGATCATCAAGATGCCGTTCATGGCCGCCACCCCGAACAGGGAGATGAAGCCGATGGCCGCCGAGACGCTGAAGGCGAGGCCGGTCATGGACAAGGCGATGAGGCCGCCGCCGATGGCGAAGGGAATGCCCGCAAGCGCCAGGAAGGCGTCCCGCGCCGAGTTGAACAGGCCATAGAGCAGCACCACGATGAGGATCATGCTGATCGGCACCACGGTGGCCAGACGCTCCTGGGCCAGCTTCATGTCGTCGAACTCGCCCGCCCAGATCATGCGATAGCCCGTGGGCAGCTTCACGTTCTGGGCGATGCGCTTCTGCGCCTCGTCCACCGTGGAGCCGAGGTCGCGGCCGCGCACGCTGAACTTGATGGGAATGTAGCGCTTGGTGGTCTCGTGGTAGATGTAGGAGGCGCCGGTATCGAGGGAGATGTCGGCAAGCTCTCGCAGCGGAACATAGGCCACAGAGCCGCTCGCCGTGGCGTAGCCCACCGGAATATCGCCAATTTTCTCGATGCTGTTGCGGACGTCCTCGCTCATCCGCACCGTGAGGCTGAACTGACGGTCGCCCTCGAGCACCGTGGTGGCTGCAGCGCCGCCCAGCGCCGCCTGCACCGCCGTGTTCACATCGCCGGTGTTGAGGCCGTAGCGGGACGCCTTTTCGCGGTCGACCTTGATGTTCAGATTGGGCTGACCCATGACGTGGAAGACGCCAAGGTCGGCCACGCCCTTTACCTGCGCCATCTGCGCCCTCACCTGGTCGGCGAGCGTCTCCAGAACGGCGAGGTTGGGGCCCATGATCTTCACCGAGTTGGCGCCCTTCACCCCGGAGATGGCTTCCTCCACGTTGTCCTGGATGTATTGCGAGAAGTTGAAGGCCACGCCCGGCAAGGCCTCTTTGAACTCCTTCTGCAGCGTCTCGGTGAGCTGCTCCTTGGTCTCGCCGTGCGGCCATTGGTCGAACGGCTTCAAGGGCGCGAACAGCTCCACGTTGGAGAAGGGCGAAGCGTCCGAGCCATTGTCGGGGCGGCCGTGCTGCGAGACCACGGTGGTGATTTCCGGGTGGCGCAGCATGATCTCGCGCATCTTGCGGGTGGCGGCGGCGCCAGCCTCCAGCGACGTGGTGGGCGGCAAGGAGGCGCGGATCCAGAAATTGCCTTCCTCCAGGGCTGGCAGGAACTCCGAGCCGAGGCGGGTGGCGAGAAGCCCTGAAACCACCAGAAAGGCCACGCCCGCGGCCACCGTCTCCTTCTTGTGGTCCAGCGCCCAGGCGAGAGCCTTGGAATAGACCTCGCGCAGGCGACGGACGATGAAGGTTTCCTTCTCCTTCACATGATCGGGCAATACGAGGGAGGCCAGCACCGGGGTTATGGTGAAGGTGGAGATCAATGCCCCGGCCAGGGCGTAGCCGTAGGTGCGGGCCATGGGACCGAAGATCTGTCCCTCCACGCCGCTCATGGTGAAGAGCGGGATGAAGGCCGCCACGGTGATGGCCACGGAGAACAGCACCGCGGAGTCCACCTGCAAAGCGCTGATGTAGATGAGCCGCAGCCGATCGGTCCATTTGCGGCCGGCGGCCACCGTGGGCTCGGTGGGATCGTCGCCGAAGCGGTCCTCGGCCAGATCCTCCAGCAACTGCCGACGCTGGTCCTTAGGGGCCTGGAAGTTGCGGAAGATGTTCTCCACCAGGATCACGGCGGAGTCGACGATGATCCCGAAGTCCACCGCCCCGATGGACAGGAGGTTGGCGTCCTGATGCTGCAGCACCAGAAGGATGATGCTGAACAACAGGGCGAAGGGGATGTTGGCGGCGACGATCACCGCGCTGCGGAAGTTGCCGAGGAAGATCCACTGGATCAGGAACACCAGCGAACAGCCCACCAGGAGGTTCTCGATCACCGTGCGGGTGGTCACCTGCACCAGCGATGTGCGGTCATAGTAGGGCACGACCTTCACGCCGGGGGGCAAGGTCCCGTCGCTGTTCATCTTGGCCACTTCAGCCTTGATGCGCGGCACGATCTCGTTGGTGTGCTGAGTGCGGCCCATCACGGTGATGGCGGCGACGATGTCGTCGTCGTGGTCGCGGCCGGCGACGCCAAGGCGCGGCACGTAGCCCACCTTGACCTTGGCGATGTCGCGCACCCGCACCGGCACCCCGCCCGATTGGGTCAGGACAATGTTCTCAATGTCGCCCGTCTTGTAGCCCTTGAGCAGATCATCGCCGCCGCCAGAGTCGATGAGGCCGACGCCGCGGATGTTGATGGACTGCTGACCGATGGTCACTTCGCGGCCGCCGACATTGACGTTGGCGTTGCCAAGCGCGCTCGTCACCTGCGGAATGGTCAGGTTGTAGGCCCGCAGACGATGCGGATCGACCTCCACCTGGAATTCCTTGGTGGTGCCGCCCCAGCTGTTCACTTGGGCCACGCCCGGAATGGTCATCAGGCGGCGCAGCACCACCCAGTCCTGAATGGTGCGCAGGTTGGTCAGGCCGGTATTGGGCGGGCCCACCACCTGATAGCGATAGATCTCGCCCACCAGGCTCGACTGCTGGATCTGCGGCACCTGGTTGCCCGGCAGTTGCACGCCCTGCTGTAGGGCCAGCGCCGCCTGGGTGTAGGCGAAGTAATAGTCCACCCCATACTTGAACGTCACCCGCACGAAGGTGAGGCCATAGAAGGAGGTGGAGCGGACGTTGGCGATGCCCGGCGTCGAATAGAGAGCGATCTCCATCGGCACCGTGTAGTATTTCTCCATCTCCTCCGCCGACAGGCCCGGCGCCTGGGCGGTGATCTCCAGGATCACCGGCGCCGGGTTGGGATAGGCCTCGACGTTGAGCTGGGTGGTGGCGAACACGCCCGCGCCCAGAAACGCCAGAACCGCTAGGATGATGATCGGCCGGTGGGTGAGGCCGAAGGCGAGGATGGATCTAAACACGATGCTGTCCGATCAAAATGTGCCGGGGGGCGCTGCGGTTCGTCAGCGTCAGTCGTTGGCCGAGGCGGCGTTGAGCATGTTGCTCAGGAACACCGCGCCCTCCGTGACCACCTGTTCGCCGGGGGCGAGCCCCTTGACGATCTCATCCCAGCCGTCGCGCTGCACGCCCACCACCACGGTCTTGCGGATGAAGTGACGGTTGTCGGTGGTGGTCCAGACATTCATGCTGCCGTCGCCCTCGCGCACCACGGCGGCGAGCGGCACCGCGACGCTGGTCACCGGATGGCCGGTCTCGATGATGAAGCTGGCGAACATGCCCGGCCGCAGCTCGTTCTTGGGATCAGCGATGTCGGCGCGCACCACTAGGGTGCGGGTGTTGGGGTCCACCGCCGTGCCCAGGGCGTTGATCGAGCCCGTGAAGGTCCGATCGCCATAGGCCTGCACCTTCACCTGGACCTTCTGGCCCTTGTGATAGAGCACGCTGTCCACTTCGGGGACGTTGGCCACCATCCACTTCACGCCAAGATCCGCCACCGCGTAGGGCGCGGGCGCATTGCCCGGCTGTACGAACAGGCCCGGCTGACCGTTGCGGGCGGTGATGTGGCCGGAGATGGGGCTCGCCACCACCAGGATCGGGTCCACGTGGCGGGTCTTGATGGTCTTTTCGATGTCGGCCTCCGACTTGCCGTACACGTGCACGGCGCTCTTGGCCGCGCGCAGAGCGCCGTCGGCGGTCATCTGGTCGGACACCGCCTGCTGGTAGTCCTTGTCCGCCACGCCCTTGATCTCGTTCAGGCGCTTCATGCGTTCGAGGTTCTTGGTGGTGAGCTCGTAGACGCCGGCGGCGGCGATCAGGGTCGACTCAGCCTGGATCAGGTCGGGGCTGTTGATGGTGTAGAGCCGCTGGCCCTTCTTCACGTCGTCGCCCAGTTGCGCGAAGGCCTCGACGATCTTGCCCTGATAGTTGGAGAACACCTGCACCGAGCGGTCTTCATTGAAGTCGATGGCGCCCACGGCCACGCGTTGCGAGGAGAACTCGCGCTGGCCGACCACGCCGACGGCCACCGATTTCGCCTGCTCCGGCGTCAGCTCCACCCGATCGACCGTGGGGGCCGCGGTTTTCCGGCCGTCTTCCTTCTTGGCTTCGCCGCAACCGCTCAAGGCCAGGAGAGCGCCGAAAGCGGCGGCGGTCAGAACCGCGGCGCGGAACACGCGCTGCGGACGGAAATCGCTCATGGACGTAGCCCCTTATAATCCTTCGGACCATTGTCGTCGCTGCAGCGCAGCATCGTCTACTGGGATTAATGGCAGTGGTCGGATGGATCATTGGCGCCTAAGGTCAGACTGGCGCGTTCACTCTGTCGCGCAGACTAGGTGGGCGACCTTCAGTGTCAGACAGTCAACAAATTCAACAGATTACGCGGCAAGCTCTGCTGGCTGGCGCGGCCTTGTCGCTGGCCGCCTGCGCCGCGGGGCCCAATTATAAGCGGCCGATGGTCCCGGTGGGAGACCATTACACCGCCGACTCGACGGCCCAAGACGGCTCGGTCCGCGGCGCCGCGGAAGACCCGCAACGATTCGTCCTTGGCCGGGACATCCCCTTCGATTGGTGGAAGCTCTATCGCTCGCCGACGATCGATTCGCTGGTGGCCAAGGCGCTGAAGGCCAACCCCACCCTGCCCGCCGCCCAGGCCGCCCTGCGCCAGGCGCAGGAGCAGCTGAAGGTGCAGAAGAGTTTCTTCTATCCGACGGTGAATGTGAACTTCCAGCCCACCCGCCAGCAGCTCGCCGGCAATATGGGCGGCAACTCCCCCGGCGTGCAGGGCAACGGGCACGTAATCTCCACCTATGCGAACCCTACCGGCCCCGCCCCCTACAACGGGCCGGTGACCTACAACTTCTTCACCTCGCAGGTGGCGCTCTCCTACGTTCCCGACGTGTTCGGCGGCAACCGCCGGGCGGTGGAAGGGGCCAAGGCCCAGGTGGAGCAGACCCGCTTCCAGATGGAGGCCACCTACATCACCCTCGTCACCAACGTGGTTTCGGCGGCGATCCAGCAGGCTTCGCTCAATTCGCAGATCGCGGCCGCCCGGGCCTTCGTCGCCGACAATGAGCACGGCCTTGCGCTGCTGAAAGCGCAGTTCAAGGAGGGCTACGCCTCGCGCATGGATCTGGCGGCCCAGGAGCTGGCCCTCGCCCAGGCCAAGGCTCAGCTGCCGCCGCTGCTCAAGCAGTCGGAGCAGAACAAGGATCTGATCAAGGTGCTGGTGGGCGGTCTGCCCAGCGACCAGCTCGACCTTGACTTCGACCTGTCCAGCCTCACCCTGCCCGCCGAGTTGCCGGTGAGCCTGCCGGCCAAGCTGCTCGACCAGCGCCCGGACGTGCGCGCCGCCGAGGCGCAGATGCACCAGATGAGCGCCCAGCAGGGCGTGGCCGCGGCGGCTCGCCTGCCCCAGTTCAGCATCACCGCGGCCTATGGCGGCGAGGCCTCCAAGATCGGCCAGATGTTCGACACCGGCGGCCCGTTCTGGAACCTCATAGGCGGTGTGTCGCAAACGGTGTTCGACGCCGGGGGCCTCTACCACAAGGAAACGGCGGCCAAGCAGGCGCTGCTGCAGGCGCGCTGGCAGTATCGCAGCGCCGTGCAGACGGCGGTGCAGAACGTGGCCGACACCCTCTACGCCATCAAGTCCGACGCCGACGCCCTGGCGGCGGTGAGCGACGCTGAACAGGCGGCGAAGGTTTCGCGCGACGTGACCCAGCGCCAGTTCGACGAAGGCATGGTGGGCTATCTCGTGCTCCTGAACGCCGACACGGCCTACCAGCAGGCCAAGATCGCCCGGGTGCAGGCCGAGACCAATCGCTACGGCGACGCCGCCACCCTGTTCCAGGCCCTCGGCGGCGGCTGGTGGAACCGCACCAAGGCCGAGTGATCCTCAACACCTAAAACGCGCGACAAAACGCCCGGCCTCGCGGTCGGGCGTTTTTGCGTCACCCTCGTCTCGTCCCAAATAAAACGCCCGGCCTTGCGACCGGGCGCTGGCCAAATGAAAACGCCCGGCCTTGCGACCGGGCGTTCCGAGCGTTGCGTTGAAGCGTCGCTTAGCTGTGCTGAGACTCGCCGTGCAGGTGGAAGTCGAGACCCGCCTCCTCCACCTCGGGCGCCACGCGCACGCCAGTGGTGAACTTGCAGATGACGAGGATGATGAAGGTCATCACCCCGCTCCAGCAGAAGGTCCAGGCCACGTCGGCCACCTGCAGCAGGATGTCGGCGGTCTTGGCGGCCGGGTTCACCGCCACGGTGGCGAAGACGCCAGTGAGCAAAGCGCCAGCCGCGCCGCCCACGCCGTGGATGCCAAAGGCGTCGAGGCTGTCGTCATAGCCGAGCAGGCGCTTCAGCCACACCGCCGAGACGTAGCAGACCACGCCGGTGACTACGCCGATGATCAGGGCGCCGGTGGGATCGACGAAGCCCGCCGCGGGGGTAATGCCGACGAGGCCGGCCACGAGGCCCGAGAGAATGCCCACCAGAGACGGCTTCTTGCGCTCGATCCACTCCACCACTTTCCAGCCCAGCGCCGCGGCGCAGGCGCCGATGATGGTGTTGAGGAGGGCCATGGAGGCGATCATGTCCGCAGCGTTGGCCGAGCCGGCGTTGAAGCCGATCCAGCCCACGAACAGCAGTGAGGCGCCGATCATGATGCGCACGATGCTGTTCGGCTCCATGGGCTCGCGCCCGTAGCCCACCCGCTTGCCGAGGAAGAGGGCGCAGACCAGGCCCGCCACGCCGGAATTCAGGTGCACCACCGTGCCGCCGGCGAAGTCGAGGGCGCCCGCGCTGCCGAGGAAGCCGCCGCCCCACACCCAGTGCGCCACCGGCGCATAGACCAGGAAGTGCCAGAGGGTCATGAACAACAGCACCGCCGAGAACTTCATCCGCTCAGCGAAGGCGCCGGTGATCAGGGCCGGGGTGATGATGGCGAAGGTGAGCTGGTAGGCGATGAACAGCGTCTCCGGCAGACCCTTGGCGGAGTTGTAGGCCGTGTCCACCAGGACGCCCTTCAGCATCACCGCGTCAAAGCCGCCGATGAAGTCATTCACCGTCAGGGGCACGACAAAGCCTTGCAGGCCCTTGATCTGGCTGATGATCGGCAGGGGCATGTCCGGCCCGTGGGTGAAGGCGAGGCTGTAGCCGGCCACCACCCACAGCACGGTGACCAGGGCCGTCACCGCCACCGACTGGGTGATGGTGGCGACGATGTTTTTGCGCCGCACCATGCCGCCGTAGAAGAGGGCGAGGCCCGGCATGGTCATCATCAGGACGAGCGCCGTGGCGGCGATCATCCAGGCGGTGCCGGCGCTATCCAGCTCCAGCTTCACCTGGTGCGCCAGATAGGTGCGCGCCGGCGCCGCAGCCAGCGCACCGAAGGCGACGGCGAGGCCGACGCCGGCCGCCCCCGCCCCGAGCCAGAGTTTCTTCGTCAAACGTCCCATTCTTAATCCCCCATTGGCCGCAAGGTGTGCGTGCAGCGGATAGGGGGCGGGGGGCCAAGCCCAGATTCAATGCAGTGGGGTTAAAATGGACCCGCTCAAGGCCGTTTTTCAGTCACACTGCCTATCATTCGCTCATAATAGCTCACGTCTTAAGCATGATTCATCGGCAGACTATGAACTGTTCGGCTTTTTCGGAATTTATAGTACAAGCCAAGCGTAGGGTGGGGCGTGAAGATGTTGTCTGTGGATCAGCGGGTGGCGCAAAAACAGCCGTCGCAAATGCTACTGTTAGGAAAAATCGCCAGCACGGGCGGGCTTTGCCTGTTAGCCGTTGCTGGCGCCGGCGCGACGAAGATCGCGCTGGGCCTGTCGAGTGATGCGCTTGCCTGGGCGAGCCTCGCCGGCGGCGCCAGCCTGATCGGCGGCGCGGTGCTGGCGGGCTTTGGCGTGCTGGAGCAGCGGCTCCTTGCGCAGTCGGCGTTGCTGCAAGAGCTGCATCAATCGACGGAATTTGCCCCCGCCACCGCGCCCGCCGAAACGCCAGTCCCGTTCCGCTCGCGCCCGGCCGCCGTGGGCCAACGACGCTTGAAGCTGATTTAAAGCCTATTATTCAGTCCCACGGACCCCCAAGCCGGCAGCGGCGCACCCACCAGTCGGGGCGGAGCGCTCTGAGCCGTTCGGCCAGAGTCTCGGCCTCCATGTCCCCGGCGCAGAGGGAAAAGCAGGTGGCGCCGGAGCCCGACAGGCGCGCCAGCAGCGTCTCCGGCTCGCCCCAAAGGGTCTCCAGCACATCCCCCACCTCGGGGACCAGGGCCCGCGCGGGAGGCTCCAGGTCGTTGCGGCAATGGCTGAGGAAGGCGGCGGCCTCGAAGGCGTCGGCGAGGTCGTCCGGGATCGGCGGCAGGTCGGCGGACTTTTCGCCCGGCTCGGCGTCGAAGGCGCGATAGACCGCGCCCGTGGGACAGGCCACATTCGGATTGACCAGCACCGCGTCCAGCACCGGCAAACGCGGCGCGGGGGTAAGACGCTCGCCCCAACCCTGGCCGATCACCGGCGCCCCCACGAGACAGGCGGGACCGTCCGCCCCCAGGCTCTCGGCGATGGCGAGGAGCCGCTCGTCCGAAATCGGCAGGCCAAGCGCCTGGCGCAGCAGCCTGAGCGCCGCGCCCGCGTCGCTGGATCCGCCGCCCAGCCCCGCCGCCACCGGCAGGTCCTTGGTGAGCAGGAGCCGAAACGGCGGAACTGGGCGCCCGGCCTCGGCGAGCAGGGCCTGCGCCGCGCGCCAGACAAGGTTGCGCTCTACCGGCTCGCCGGCCAGCTCGCGGGCGAAGGCCCCGTCGAGGGCGAAGTCCAGATGGTCGGCGCCGGCGATGGACACCCGATCCCCCACATCGGCGAACACCATCAGGCTGGCCACCGGGTGGTAGCCGCTGGCCGGCTCGGCCGCGCCCACGTGCAGGAACAGATTCACCTTGGCGGGAGCGAAGGCGGAGAGGCGCATGGCGATCAAACGCCGATCAACGCGCGTCCGGCGGACGATGGTCGTGCAGACGCTGCTCCACCGCGGCCTTCAGCTTCGGCTCGACGTCGGGCAGCGTGAGGGCGTAGTTCCACTGGAACTCGGCTTCCAGCTTGCGCCCCACCCGCCAGTAGGCGTCGCCGAGGTGGGTGTTGCACTCCGGCTCGGTGGGATCGAGGGTCGCCGCCCGCTCCAGGATCGGCACGGCGCCGACGTAGTCCTTCAGGCGGTACTTGGCCCAGCCGTAGCTGTCGATGATGGCGGCGTTGTCCGGCGCGAGGTCCACCGCCTTGGAGAGCATGGCGAGGGCCTCGTCGAGATGTCCGCCCCGATCGGCCCAGGCGAAGCCGAGATAGTTGAGGATTTCCGGGTCGTTAGGCGAAATGGCGAGGGCGGCCTTCAGATGCCCCTCCGCCTCCGGCCACTTGCCCGAGCGCTCCTCATTGGCGCCGATGAGATAGAGCAGCTTGGCCTTGGACGAGGTGTCCTCCTTCTGATTGGCCAGGAGGCCGTTCAGGATGGCGAGGGCCTCGTCATAGCGCTCGGAATCGCGCAGCAGCTCGGCCAAGACGAGCTTGCTGGAGGGATCGTCCGGCAGGGCGGCCACGGTCTCCCGCGCCACCTTCAGCGCCTCGTCCTTCCGCTTGTTCTGGGCGTAGTCGAGGGCGAGGCGCGCCCGGGCGGCGGCGTAGTCGTCGGAGGTCGGCTGCACCTTGGCGAAGGCGGCGCGAGCGCCGTCGTTGTCGCTGAGCCCCTCAAGCGTTTCGCCGAGCAGCACCCAGGCCTCGGAGCGGTTGGGATCAAGCCGCAGCGCCAGCCGCAGATAGGAGAGACCGGCCTCGGGTTGGCGTTGGGCGAGCAGCAACGCCGCGGGGCCGGTGAGGGCCTGGGCTGCGCCGGAGGCGAGGTTCGGCGCGGCCGGCGGCGGTCCGCCCGCTTCCGCCCGCTTCAATGAAAGGCGCATGGCCACGTCATTGGGGGCGGCCTTCAGCACGCCCTGATAGAGGGCGATCGCCTCCGGACGCCGACCGTGGCGCTCCAGGAAGCCGCCATAGATCTGCGCGAACAGGGATTCACTGGCGGGCTTCAGCCCCTTGAACACCGCATCGGCCTCGTCGAGCTTGCCGGCGTGCTCAAGGAGGAGGCCGCGACCGAGCACGGCGAAGGCGTCGGTGAACTTGTCGCCGGTGGAGGCGGGCTGCGCGAGGGCGACCTTCCAATCGCCGGCCGCCGCCGCCGCCCAGGGGCGCAACAGCTTGGCCGCCGCCTCGCCGGTTTGCACAAGGCTGGGGCCGCCCAGAATCTGGTCGGCGTCCGCGGCCCGTCCATTGGCGAGGTCGGACACCGCGATCACCAGCTCGCCCAGCGCCACCGCCGCAGGGTCGGACTGGCCCTTGCGCGGGGCGAATTGCGCCGCCCGGTCCACGTCGCCGGCGATGAGGGTGACGGAAAAGGCCCGCTCCCGCGGCTCGGCCTGACTGGGGGCCATGTCGGCCGCGCGCTGGAAGAAGGCCGCCGCGGTGCGGGTGTCGCCCATGCCGAGCGCGGTTTCCCCGGCGAGATAGGCGCCCTGGCTGGTCTCGGCCCTGATGATCGGCGCGTCAGGACCTTGCGCCCGGGCCATGGTCCAGGCGCCCAGCGCCAGGACGGCGAGCGCGCCCGCGCCAGCGCTAAGGGCGGTCTTCACACTCCAACGCCAGTCAGCCGCCACCTGCTCGCCTTTCAAATCACGCTCTGAATCCCCCAACCCTA
Organism: Pseudomonadota bacterium; assembly: GCA_040757715.1. Classification (GTDB taxonomy): domain Bacteria; phylum Pseudomonadota; class Alphaproteobacteria; order Caulobacterales; family Caulobacteraceae; genus CAIMFV01. The sequence continues at coordinate 51,603 of JBFLWS010000015.1, forward strand.
CGCGAGGATCACATGTTCGGATAGTTGGGGCCGCCGCCGCCCTCGGGGCAGGTCCAGGTGATGTTCTGCGACGGATCCTTGATGTCGCAGGTTTTGCAGTGCACGCAGTTCTGGGCGTTGATGACGAACTTGGGGTTCTTGCCCTCTTCGTCATAGGTCACTTCATAGACCCCCGCCGGGCAGTAGAGCCGCGCCGGCTCGCCATACTTGGGCAGGTTGACGCTGATGGGGATGGACGGGTCCTTCAGCTTCAGGTGCGCCGGCTGGTCTTCCTCATGGTTGGTGTTGGACAGGAACACCGAGGACAGCTTGTCGAAGCTGATCACGCCATCCGGCTTGGGATAGGCGATGGGTTTGTAGTTCTTGGCGAGGCCGGTGGAGGCGGCGTCGGTCTTGGTGTGCTTCACCGTGCCGAAGACCGAAAGGCCGAAGAGCGCATTGGTCCACAGGTCGAACATCCCGAGCGCCCCGCCCAGCGCCGTGCCGTACTTGGAGAGGATCGGCTTGGCGTTGCGGACCGCCTTCAACTCCTTGACCACCCAGCTCTTGTCGAAGGCCTTCTGGTAGTCGATGAGGGCGTCGCCCTCGCGGCCGGTCTGCAGGGCGGAAAAGGCCGCCTCGGCCGCCAGCATGCCCGACTTCATGGCGTTGTGGCTGCCCTTGATGCGCGGCACGTTCACCATGCCCGCCGAGCAGCCGATCAGCACCCCGCCGGGGAAGGTCAGCTTGGGCAGGGACTGATAGCCGCCCTCGGTGATGGCCCGCGCGCCATAGGCGATGCGGCGCCCGCCTTCCAGATGCGGCTTCACCGACGGATGGTGCTTGAAGCGCTGGAACTCGTCGAAGGGCGACAGATAGGGGTTCTTGTAGTTCAGGTGCACCACGTAGCCGATGGCCACGTAGTGGTCGCCGAAGTGGTACATGAAGCTGCCGCCGCCGGTCTTGTCGTCCAGCGGCCAGCCGGTGGTGTGCTGAGCGAGGCCCGGCTGATGCTTCTCCGGCGGGACCTGCCACAGCTCCTTGATGCCGATGCCAAACTTCTGCGGCTGCTTGCCGGCGAGGGCGAACTTCTCGATCAGCACCTTGGCCAGCGAGCCGCGCACGCCTTCGCCGATGAACACATAGCGGCCGTGCAGCTCCATGCCGGGCTGGAAGTCCGGCTTGTGATGGCCGTCCTTGGCGATGCCCACCACGCCGACGATGACGCCCTTCACTGAGCCGTCTTCGCGATAGACGAGATCGGAGGCCGCAAAGCCCGGATAGATCTCGACGCCCAGCGCCTCGGCCTGGCCCGCCAGCCAGCGGCACACATTGCCGAGGGAGGCGATGTAGCAGCCGTGATTGTGCATGAAGGGCGGCATGGCCCACATGGGCAGGGAAATCTCGCCAGACGGGCCGAGCAGCAGGAACCGGTCCTTGGTCACCGCGGTCTCCAGCGGCGCGCCCTGCTCCTTCCAGTCCGGAATGAGTTCGTTGAGCGCCTTGGGATCGATCACCGCCCCGGAGAGGATGTGGGCGCCGACTTCGGAGCCCTTCTCGACGATGGCGACGCTGACCTCGGTCCCGGCGGCGGCGGCGAGCTGCTTGAGGCGAATCGCGGCGGCGAGACCGGCCGGACCCGCCCCTACAATCACCACATCATATTCCATGGCTTCGCGTTCGACCGCTTCCTCAGCCATCGCCAGCTCCTATAAGTGATCGCGGTTGCGCCGCGCCTATCAAGTTGGGCGTTTAATCAGAGCTGACGCAGGCGCGGTCAAGAACTATCCTTGCCCTATCCGGTCCGCGATGGGCCGGGCGAAAGCGCAACCTCGTGATTGACCCCACCGTGACCGATCGCAATTCCGCCTTGGCGAGCTTCCTGGGCTTCTGGGCCGAGGCTGGGGTCGACGTGTGCCTGGACGAGACGCCGGTGGATCGCCTGGCCCTGGGACGAGCGCGGCTGAACACGCCGCCCAAGGCAGCCGCGGCTCCTGAGGTGGAGCGTGCGCCTCGCCCGGGCCTCGCCACCTTATCTGCGCACGCCCTGGAGACCGCCCGCGTCGCGGCCGCTGGGGCCGCCAACCTTGCCGAGCTGGAAGCCGCCATCGCCGCCTATGAAGGCTGTCCATTGAAATCGCAGGGCGCGCGCCAGGCGGTATTTGCGCGAGGCCGCGCCGACGCCCCGGTCATGATCATCGGCGAGGGCCCTGGCGCGGAGGAAGACCTGCAAGGCGCGCCGTTTGTGGGCCGGGCGGGCAAGCTGCTCGACCGCATGCTGCGCGCCGCGAGCCTCAGCGACCAGGTGTTCATCACCAACACCGTGTTCTGGCGCCCGCCCGGCAACCGCACCCCCACCCTGGAGGAGCAAGCCACCTGCCTGCCCTTCGTGGAGCGGGCCATTGCGCTGGTCCGCCCCAAGGCCCTCCTCCTCGTGGGCGGCGCCTCGGCCAAGGCCATGTTGCGGCGATCGGAGGGGATTCTCTCCCTGCGCGGCCAGTGGCAAATCTGGTCGAGCGAGGACGGCGCCCAGAGCTTGCCGGCCCTGCCCACCCTGCATCCCGCCTTCCTGCTCCGCCAACCCGCCGCCAAGAAGAAGGCCTGGGCCGACATGCTCGCCCTCGTAGGCCGGCTGGAGTCGCTCTGAGCGCGCGCGCAAGAGGCGAACCGGCTTTGCAAACCGGGCGAGCGGTTATAGAAGACCGGCTTCTTGGGCGGACGGGGCTGTAAGGCTTGGTCAAATCTCGACCTTCGAAGGGCGCGTCGCTCAGCGCCATGGCCGCGGTGCTGCTGCTCGCCGGTGCGGCGAGCCTGCCTGAGCGCGCCCTCGCCAGCGCCGAGGTCCGCCTCCCCGCCCCCACGCCCTATCGCGTGCTCTCCGCCAGCGACGCCAAGACCTATCTCGCCGCCTTCGCCGCGGTGCGGAAGGGCGACTTCGACACCGTGGACCAGGCCATCGAAAACCTGGACGACGAGGCGCTGGTGGGCCGGCTCCTCCTGCTGAAGATCATGCACCCGGCCTACAAGGCCTCGAATCGCGAGCTGAAGACCTGGCTCGACAAGTACCGCGACCAGCCGGGCGCGGACCGGGTGTGGACGCTCGCCATGCGCCGCAAGGCCGTGGCCGAGGCCGACGCCGCCAAGGCCGCCGACGACGCGGCCCAGGCCATCAAGGACGGAGCCTCCGAGGAGGAAACCGACCCCGCCTGGGCGCGGGTGGAGCGGGCCATCGAGCATCTGGAGGTCAAGGCCCCCAAGCCGAAGATCGATCCCAAGCTGCAAGCCGCCCGCGAGGCCTATTATGGCGGCGAGATCGACAAGGCCTACAAACTGGCGACTCAATCTGGCGAACGCTGGGTGGGCGGCCTTTCGGCCTATCGCCTCGGCAAGTACAGCGAGGCCATGAGCCGTTTCGCCGCCCTGGCCGACGACGCCGCCGCCAATGAATGGGTGCGCTCGGCCGCGGCCTATTGGGCCTCCCGCGCCGCCATCGCCGCCGGCGAAGCTCAGCGCGCCCCTGCCTTCCTGGAGAAGGCCGCCCGCACGCCCTACACCTTCTACGGCCTGATCGCCGAGCGGCAGCTCGGGCTGGAGCCGGCGGTGACCTCCGACGGGCTCGATCTCGGGGAGACCGCGACCACGTCCGAAAAGATCTCCGCCGCCGCCGCGCAGGCCACAGCCACCGGCCTTGCTCAGCTGGTGAAGAAGGACAAGCGCGCCCACCGCGCCGCCGCCTACGCTCAGCTCGGCATGCGCTTGGAAGCCGGACTCGAAGTGCGCACGGCCCTGATGGCGGCGGGCAAGACCGGCGATCGCAAGAAGTGGACCAGTCTCGCCTCGGCCCTCGGCGCCCCGGTCACCGCCCCTGGCGATGTGAGCCGCGGCCGCGGCCGCTTCGACATCGCGCAATTCCCTCTGCTGGACGTGGAGCCCGAAGGCGGCTTCACTCAGGACCGGGCGCTGATCCACGCCCTGGTGCGCCAGGAGAGCCGCTTCAACGCCGAGGCGGTGAGCACCTCCGGCGCCTATGGGCTGATGATGCTGATGCCGCAGACCGCGGCCATCGTGGCCAAGGACGACAAGCTCGCCCGCGACCCCTCGCCGCTGAAGAACCCCACGGTGAACCTGAAGCTCGGCCAGGACTATGTGGCCTATCTCCTCTCCACGGTGAAGGGCGACATCCTGCACGCCGTGGCCGCCTATAACGCGGGTCCTGGAGTGATCCTGAAGACCGCCAAGCAGATGGGCGAACGCGCCGACAGCCTCCTGATGATCGAGAGCATGCCCGGCGCCCAGACCCGCGAATTCGTGCAGCGGGTCATGTCCAATTACTGGATCTACAAGTCGATCCTACGCGAGAGCTCGGGCACCCTGGACGCCTGCGCCCAGGCCGCGCGGGCCATCCGCGCCGACCTCGACAAGCCCCCCATGCTCGAGCTGCCAGGGGCGTGAGGGATCGGCTGCGGTGTTGCAGTGAATTAAAAAACCTGGGTCCTCGCTGCCGCGAGGATGAGCGGATTAATATAATCCAATTCCGCCGGATCATATTGCACCCCCCGCGCAACTTTCGCCCCGCTTCCGCCGAATTCGGCTCGCACAAGCAAAATGACGCTTGAGTCGTCCAAGCCCTCCGGGTCATGCTCGGGACGCTGCCAAAGCCTCGCTTAAGGAAACCTCATGAAGAAGATCATTCTCGCCGCCGCCCTGGCCGTCGCCGCTGTCGGCGCGACCGCGCCGCTCGCCATGGCGGCTGACGCCGCCGCCGCCGCCAAGTTCACCACCGACACCCCGATTCAGGACCTGGTGGCCAATCCGGGCGCCAAGGCCGTTCTGGACAAGGTGTTTCCGGGCCTGACCACGCACCCGAGCTACGACACCTTCAAGGCCCTCAGCCTGAAGGCGCTCGCCCCCTACTCGCAAGGCAAGATCGACGACGCCAAGCTAGCCGAAGCCCAAAAGGCCCTGGCCGACGTGAAGGGCTAATTCACCCGCCACCGCTGAAAAGCAGCGCCGCCCCTGCCTTGCAGAGGCGGCGTTTTTCATATCACCACCAGCGCTGCGGCTTGGCGCGGAACTGGGCCGCGTCCTCCACCGCCGAGGCGAGGCTGAACAGAGTCCCCTCATCCAGGGCCTTGCCGATGAGCTGCAGGCCGAGCGGCAGGCCATCGCTGGAGAGACCGGCGGGGATCGACACCCCCGGCAGGCCGGCGAGGTTCACCGTGACGGTGAAGACGTCGTTCAGGTACATGGCCACCGGATCGTCCGACCGCTCGCCGAGCGCAAAGGCCGCCGACGGCGCGGTGGGGGTAAGGAGCGCGTCCACCTCATGGAAGGCGGCGTCGAAATCGTCGGCGATGCGCCGGCGCACTTTCTGGGCCTTCAGGTAATAGGCGTCGTAATAGCCCGCCGACAGCACATAGGTGCCGATGAGCACCCGGCGCTTCACCTCGGCGCCGAAGCCCTCCGCTCGGCTGTTCTCATAGACCTCGGTGAGGCTTGAACCCTCGCCGCGATAGCCGAAGCGCATGCCGTCATAGCGGGCGAGGTTGGACGAGGCCTCCGCCGGGGCGATGATGTAATAGGCCGGCAGGGCGTACTTGGTGTGCGGCAGACGCACGGTCTTGATCTCGCACCCCGCCGCCTTCAGCCACGCGATGCCCTGTTGCCACAGCGCCTCGATCTCGGCCGGCATGCCGTCGATGCGGTAGTCTTCCGGCACGCCGATGCGCAGCCCCTTCACCGACTTGCCGCAGAAGCTGGCGAAATCGGGGGTTTCGATATTGAGGCTGGTGGAGTCCTTGGGGTCATGGCCGCACATGGAGCGCAGCATCAGGGCGGCGTCCTCCACCGTCTTGGCGATGGGGCCGGCCTGGTCCAGAGACGAGGCGAAGGCCACCATGCCGAAGCGCGAGCAGCGGCCATAGGTCGGCTTGATGCCCACCGTGCCGGTGAAGGCCGCCGGCTGGCGGATGGAGCCGCCGGTGTCCGAAGCGGTGGCCCCGAGGCAAAGGTGGGCGGCCACGGCGCTGGCCGATCCCCCCGACGAGCCGCCGGGGGTCAGGTTGCGGTTGGAGCCCGCCGCGCGCCAGGGATTGTTCACCGGGCCGAAGAACGAGGTCTCGTTGGACGAGCCCATGGCGAACTCGTCCATGTTCAGCTTGCCCAGCATCACCGCCCCGTCGCGCCACAGATTGGCGGTGACGGTGGATTCATAGGGCGGCTTGAAGCCGTCGAGGATTTTGGAGCCGGCGGTGGTGCGGATACCGTCGGTGCAGAAGAGGTCCTTCACGCCGAGGCTCGCGCCTTCCAGCGGTCCGGCCTCGCCCCTGGCCCGGCGGGCGTCGGAGGCCCGAGCCATGTCGAGCGCCTTCTCCGGCGTCTCCAGCACATAGGCGTTGAGGGCGCCGTTGGCGGCGGCGATGGCGTCGATATGCGCCTTGGCCAGCTCCTCGGCGGAGAAGTCCTTCTTGGCGAGGCCGTCGAGGGCGGCCTTCAAGGTGAGCGAGGTGAGCGACATGCTATTCCACCACCTTCGGCACCACGAAGAAGCCCTGATCGGACTTCGGCGCGTTCCTCAGCACCCGCTCGGCGTCGCCGCCGTCAGTGACCACGTCCTCGCGCATGGGCAGGTCCACCGCCACGCAGGAGGTCATGGGCTCCACGCCGGTAACGTCCACCTCGCCCAGCTGCTCGATCCATTGCAGGATGCCGGAGATTTCCTTGGCGAGGGGTTCGAGACGGTGCTCGGGCTCGGCGATGCGGGCGAGCCTGGCGACCTTGCGCACGGTGGCGGCGTCGACGGCCATGGGGCCTCCAATCAATAACGTGTGCGTGGGTTAGACGGGCCAGCGAAGCCTTGCAAGGGCGTGGGCGCGCTTGCGGCGCGAGAAGCTGAGGGTTAGGCCTTGCCCATGCCTGTGCTCGACCTCGACGCCTTCGCCGCCGCCCTGCCCCGCCACGCCAGCGTGTTCGGGCTCGACCTTGGCGAAAAGACCATCGGCGTCGCGGCCTCGGACCTGACGCGGCTCATCGCCTCGCCCCTGCACCTGATCAAGAAGCGCAAGTTCACGGAAGAAGCCCACGAGCTCTTCGCCCTCATGGCCACCCGCGAGGCGGTGGGGTTGATCATCGGCCTGCCGGTGAACATGGACGGCACGGAGGGGACGCGCTGCCAGTCCAACCGCGCCTTCGCCCGCAACCTCCTGCGGCTGAAGGACCTGCCCATTGCGTTCTGGGACGAGCGGCTTTCCACCAGCGCCGTGGAGCGGGTGCTCATCGGCGAGGCGGACTTGACCCGCGCCCGCCGCGCCGAGGTGGTGGACAAGACCGCCGCCGCCTGGATCCTACAAGGCGCCCTCGATCGCATGCGGGGCATGGCGGCGGGGTAGAAGGGGCTCTTCGCGGCGGAGAGCCGCGCAGCTAGCGTCTGTCTCAGCGGCCCAGGTTGGGCGGCGTCTTGTCCAAGAACACGCGCACCACGCCACGGGTGAGATCGTCGATCCCGCCATCCGTGGTCTGGTCCATATGCGCGACATTGATGTGCTCCAGCATGCCCTGGTCCAACAGCATGGAGGTCAGGGTTTGCCTGACGCGCTCATCGCCAGTGGGCTTCTCCACCAGAAGCGCTTGCCCGAGGAAGGCGGCTTTCACGTTGCTCACATGGGCGATGGCGATCGAATAGCCATTCGGGTTCACCCGATCATCCTTGTCGCGACTGACGAAGAGAATCAGCTTTTCAAGCGGAAACTTGTCCCGAACAACATATCCCGGCTCCGCTTTGATGAGCGCGCCGATCCGGCCGCTGATCTTATCCCCCAGCGCCGGGTCTTCGCAGACGACCATATAGGCGATGGGGGTCGGCTTGTGGGCTTCGGTCGGCGCCGGCGCGGCCATGGCGAAGCTCGCCAACAAACTCATGCCGAAGAGCAAGCCCGCCCAAGCGCTCGCAAGTCTCAAAGCCGACATGACGTGATTTCCCCCAGCTAAGACGCCAAGCCTAGATTATTGAACCTCCGCGCGCCACCGCCGCCCTTGATCGAATGCGCCGACCCGCTCGCCTATCTCGTTCCGCTGACGTCGGCGACAGCCCAACCATTGACTCTATGCGGATAATCCGTACAATTTGTTTATGCGCGACGTGGAATTCGAGTGGGATTCCGACAAGGCGGACGCCAATGTGCGCAAGCATGGCGTCTCTTTCGAATTGGCGGCCAACGTTTTCGGCGATCCGAACCGACTGGAAGAAGACGATCGGTTTTCCGAGGGTGAATATCGCGTGGTGGTCATCGGACTCGCTGACTCCCGCTTTCTCACCGTCGTCTACACCGACCGCAGTGAAGGCGAGCGAGAGATCATTCGGATCATCTCTGCGCGCAAATCCACAACTCATGAAATCCGAGCTTACCATGGCGATCATTAAGGGCGCACCCCGCCCCATCACCCCTGAAGAAGCCGCCCGCCTCGACGTTATGACCGAGGTCGAGGCGTTGGCGAACGCACAGAGCGACCCGGACAATCCGCCCATCAGCAGCGAGCGGTTGCGGCGCATGGCGGCGGCGCGGCTGATCCGGCAGACCCGGCAGACCCTACAGATGAGCCAGACTGAATTCGCCAGGACCTTCCATATCAGCCTCGGCCGCCTGCAGGACGCCGAGCAGGCGCGGGCCAATACCGATCCGGTGCTGGTGGGCTACGTCAAACTGATCGCGGCCGACCCCGATCGCGCCCGGACGATCCTCGCCGATGAGGCGGCGGTCTAGCGTCGGGACTGGGCGGCGCGCGACAAACCTCTCCCGTCATTGACTTCCCCCGTTGTCAGCCCCACTCTTTTTGCGAGCAGCGTTGCAGGTCGAGGCCTATGGAGCCGAGCAAAACGCCCTATTACGTCGAGGCCATCTGGGACGCTGAGGCGGAGGTATTCGTCTCCCAGTCCAACGTGCCGGGCCTAGTGGTGGAAGCCGCCAGCCTCGATGAATTCATGCAGACGGTGCGCGAACTGACGCCGGTTCTGCTGGACGCGAACGACCCCGCGCACGCCGGCCAGCACAGCATTCGATACCGTATCAGAGGCGAGCTCGCCCTGGCGCGCGCCTGATGCCTTTGGATTTCTACGACCAGCTCGTGGAAATCCTGAGCATGCCCCGCCCTCGATCGCATGCGGCGATTCACGCCCATACCGCCATCGCCTTCACCGTGATCAGCGATACGAGCAGAGCCCAGCCAAAGCTCAAGAATGTGCCGATAATGATATATTCGGCCAGACGCCGCTGACGCGCATCCTTGATCTCGCCGAACCGCAGGATCGACTTGGCGGTCACCAGAAATCCCACCGCCGTGATCTGGCCGGCCAAGACCAACAGCATCACCAAGGCCCGCTCCAGCCAGCCGATCCACACCCCCCCGCCTTTGAGGCCCGGCACGGTTCCGCGAAGCTGGCGCGCGAAACGATCCGTGAGCAGGGGCACGAGCGCAGCCCCGCCCTGCAGATTTACGACGGCGCCGATCATCATGCTCAGAAACCAGAGCAGGCGATGGCTCGTGTCCGGGGCCAGCCGTCCCCACAGGCCTTCAACGTATGCGTCGGGAAAGACGATCCACAACCCCAGCACAAGGGCGAGCTTCGCCGCCTGATCGGCGAGAACTGCGCCGAACGGGGGATGCGCCAGCCGGCGCTGGATCAGATCGGACAGGACCTGCGCCAGGACGATGGCGCCGACGATCAAGGGCTGAATACTCCCGGTGATCGCAACGACGCCGATCGCGCAGGCGAGACCGCGCAGAGCTACAGCAAGGTGCGACAAGCCGATCGGCGGGCGGATGGCGAATTCGACTACGACATGCGCTGCAACCAGGACCGTCAGGGTTTCCAGCATGAGCGCCCCGCATATGGCCAAATTGAAACCTAGTTGCAATTGCCAGAAAATATTTCAACTAATAGATTATAAAATCACGCTCCAATCCGCCGTTTCGAAGGTTTTCACGGCGTCCAGCAGCCAATGCCAGTGAGCGCCATCGAGGGCCTTGGTCACTGTCTGCTTGGCGACCTTCGGGGTCAGACTGGCGGCGATCGCGGCATGGTTAGGCGGCGAGGTCATGAGCGCGACGGCGACAATCTCCGCCTGTCGGCGCGTCCAGGTTTGAGTGAGGCGGCTGCAAAGATTGATGCAAAGCCGCACCCACTCTCGCGTCGCCCCTGCCCTCTCCGGCAGATCGACGGCGAGGGTATAGTAGCCCGTCATGGCGTCGAGCGCTCGGCCGGACAGCTGGAAACTCTCCCCGATGGAGGTCGACGAAAGCCCCGTCATGCCATCAGCGGAGCCCAGTCCGATGGCGACGCGGGTGCGAACGTCCAGTTCGCTACGCAAGCGCGCTGACAACAACAGGGACAGGCGCAGCGAAAGTTCCGGTCGGCTCAAGGCTAACTGCCACGCATCGCCTCGGAAAAACTCGGGTGCGGCGAGCAGTGCGCCAGAATATCGCGTCTCGAACGCCTGCACCGCGCTGGCGAGACTGCGGCGCGCCAGGGCGAGACGCTCGCCCCCAAGGGCGGTGGAATCGATGATGTCGCCCGTGAGGACTGCGATGATCGGCGAGCCGTCCAAATCCGCACCCATATGAGAATTATCGTCAAAACTACCTATTTAAGCTGTCATGTATGTAACATGCTTTTTTGCATGTCATCATCTAAACAGTCTTAAAAAGCTGTCAAAATGCAAAAGCCGACACGCCCCCCGCTTGAGCCCATGGGCGAACGCGCCTAAGAGCGGGGCATGCCTACCGCCGCCGCCATCGAAGACGAGATCGCCGCGCGCAGCTTCGCCTTCCCCCATCGCCACCTCCTGTCGGTGACCCAGATCACCCGGCCGGTGGCTCTCCAGCTTCTCGACCTGGCCGACGCTTTCGCCACGCTGAACCGCATGAGCGAGAAGAAGGTCGCCGCCCTGCGCGGGCGCACCATGGTCAATCTGTTCTTCGAGAACTCCACCCGCACCCAGAGCAGCTTCGAGCTGGCGGCCAAGCGCCTGGGCGCCGATTCGGTGAACATGGCCACCCGCACCTCGTCCATCGCCAAGGGCGAGACCCTCATCGACACGGCGGTGACCCTCAACGCCATGCAGCCCGACCTTCTGGTGGTGCGGCACAGCGCCAGCGGCGCGGCGTCGCTCCTGTCGCAGAAGGTGAGCTGCAGCGTGGTCAACGCCGGCGACGGCCAGCACGAGCACCCGACCCAGGCCCTGCTCGACGCCCTCGCCATCCGCCGCGCCTTCGGCCGGGTGGAGGGGCTGAAGGTGGCCATCTGCGGCGACGTGGCCCACAGCCGGGTGGCGCGCTCCAATGTCGGCCTCCTGCAAACCCTGGGCGCGGAGGTGCGGCTGGTGGGCCCGCCCACCCTCATGCCCTCCGGCGTGGACCGCTGGGGCGTCGAGGTGTTCCACGATATGCGCGCGGGCATCGCCGGCGCCGATGTGGTGATGATGCTGCGCCTGCAGCTGGAGCGCATGGACGGCTCGTTCGTGCCCTCGCCGCGGGAGTATTTCCGCTTCTACGGCCTCGACGTGGAGAAGCTGGCCTGCGCCTCGCCCAATGTGCGGGTGATGCACCCCGGCCCCATGAACCGTGGCGTGGAGATCGATTCAGTGGTGGCCGATGATCCGCACATCAGCCTGATCCAGACCCAGGTGGAGCTGGGCGTCGCCACCCGCATGGCGGTGCTGTCGAGCCTCGCCGCGCATCGCTCCAACGGCGCGCCTACGGAAGGGGCGGCGCAATGACCGCCCCGCTGGTGCTCAAGAACGCCCGACTGGTGGACCCGGCGAGCAACTATGACGGCCCCGGCAGCCTGGTCATCGCCGAGGGTGTGATCGTGGCCGTGGCGCTGAAGCCCGAGCCTGACAGCATCCCCGGCTCGGCCGAGGTGATCGATGTGGGCGGCGCCATGCTGGCCCCGGGCCTCATCGACCTGCGCGCCAAGACTGGCGAGCCGGGCGCCGAACCGAAGGAGACGCTGAAGTCCGCCAGCCGCGCTGCGGCCGCCGGGGGCGTGACCACCTTCGTCATCCAGCCGGACACCGACCCGGCCATCGACGACCCGGCCATGGTGGACTTCATCCTCCGCCGCGCCCGCGACCTCGAACTCGTGCATGTGCTGGTTGCCGGCGCCGTCACCCGCGGCTGTCACGGCGGCCAGATGGCCGAGCTCGGCCTCATGCATGACGCCGGCGCGGCCTATTTCAGCGACGGCGACCAGATCATCGCCGACACCAAGGTGTTCCGCCGCGCCCTCACCTACGCCAAGGCCTTCGGCGCACGGGTGGCGCACCGGCCGGCCGACCCGCACCTCACCAAGGGGACGGTGGCCACGGCGGGGGAGTTCGCCGGCCGCTACGGCCTGCCCGCCGCGCCAAGCCTCGCCGAAAGCATCATGCTGGAGCGCGACCTGATGCTGGCGGAGATGACCGGCGGCGCGCTCTTGGTGGACCAGATCAGCACTCGCGACGCTTTGGAGCGCCTGGCCCGGGCCAAGGCGAAGGGCGTGGACGCCGTGGCCACTTCATCCATCAACCACCTGTCGTTCAACGAGTACGACATCGGCGACTACCGCACCTTCTATCGCATGGAGCCGCCCCTGCGCACCGAGGACGACCGCCAGGCCCTCATCGCCGCGGTGGTGTCCGGCCTCGTGCCCATTATCGTCTCGGCGCACAATCCCGCCCCCGCCGAAGACAAGCGCCTGCCCTTCGCCGAGGCCGCGCCGGGCTGCGTGGGGCTGGAGACGCTGCTGCCGGCCTTGCTCGCCCTCTATCACTCCGGCGATGCGCCGCTCCTCGACCTCATGCGCGCGGTGACCTCGGCTCCGGCGGCGCTGCTGGGCCTGGAGAGCGGTCGCCTGGCCCCCGGCGCCCCGGCGGATCTGGTGGTGTGCGACCTCGACGCGCCCATCGTCATCGACGCCGACAAGCTGATCTCCAAGTCCAAGAACTCGCCTTTCGACGGCCGGCGTCTGCAAGGCCAGGTGCGCCTGACCCTGGTGGACGGTCGCATCGTTCATCAGGTTTAGAGGCGAAACTACAACCTGCGCGACATGGCCCTTGCACGGGGGACGCGCTAAGGCGAGGATCAACCATGTTTAAGACCTCCGCCCTCTTCGCCGCCGCTCTCAGTCTCGCCGCCAGCGCCGCCGTCGCTGCACCGGGCGCAAGCGCACCTGGCATAAGCGTCTCTGGCCCCGCCGCGCCCGCCAAGGCCGAAGGACCCTGGTACGGCTCGGAATATGTGCTGGGCGATCCCAAGGCCCCGGTGACCGTGGTGGAGTACGCTTCGGTGGTCTGCCCGCACTGCGCCCGCTTCGACGCCGACGTGTTCCCGAAGCTGAAGGCCAAGTACGTGGACACCCACAAGGCGCGTTATGTCTTGCGCGAGTTCCTGACCCCGCCCGAGGACGTGGCCGCCACCGGCTTCATCCTGGCTCGCTGCCGTGGCGAGGCGGATTACCTGCCCATGGTGGAGGCCATCTTCAAGGCCCTGCCGGAGATGTTCGCCGACGGCAGGGGCGGCAATGTCGCGCCAACCTTGATGAAGGTGGCGGCGGCCCACGGCATCAGCCACGCCCAGTTCGACGCCTGCCTCAACGACCCCAAGGCCTCCGAAGCCATCAACAAGCGCATCGATCAGGCCATCGACGTGGCCAAGGTCACCGGCACGCCCACGGTGTTCGTCAATGGCCGCAAGGTCGATCCGGGTCTGGAGGAATACAACTTCGCCATGCTGGAAAAGGCGATCGACCCGCTGCTGGCCAAGGGCGGGTCCAAGACCGCGCCGACCTCTAAAGCGAAGAAGCACTGATGACCCTGCTCGGCATGAACCTCTACGTGCTTCTGACGGCCCTCTTGGGCGGTTATCTGCTGGGCTCGGTCCCGTTCGGCCTGTTGCTGACCCGCACCGCCGGGCTCGGCGACGTGCGCAAAATCGGCTCCGGCAACATCGGGGCCACCAATGTGCTGCGCACCGGGCGCAAGGATCTGGCCCTCGCCACCCTGGTGCTGGACGCGGGCAAGGCGATGGTTGCGGTGGCCGCCATGCGGGCCTTTGTCGGCGGACCTGAGGGTGACGACGCCGGCGCCATCGCGGGCGCGGCGGCCTTCCTCGGCCACCTGTTCCCGGTGTGGCTGGGCTTCAAGGGCGGCAAGGGCGTGGCCACCTTCTTCGGGACCATGCTGGTGATCGCCTGGCCGGTGGGCGCGGTGGCGGCGGTCATCTGGCTCGGCATGGCTGCGGTGTTCCGCCGCTCGTCCCTGTCTTCGCTCACGGCGGCGGCCCTGACGCCGGTGGTCATGGTGGTCTTCGGCGAACCGCGCTCCTATCTCGGCGTGTCGCTGTTCGTCGCCGTGCTGATCTTCTATCGCCACCAGGCCAACATTGAGCGCCTGCTGAAGGGCGAGGAGCCCAAGATCGGCGCCAGCAAGGCGTCCGCCGCGCCACCTGAACCGGCCAACGACCCCGCCAACGATCCGGCATGAGCCTGTCCCCCTCCGAGCGGCGCGATCGACTACGTCTCGCCCGCACGGAGAATGTGGGACCCGTGGCCTTCTGCGCCCTGATCGCCCGCTACGGCTCAGCCGAGCGGGCTCTCGCCGCCCTGCCCGAACTGTCGCGCCGCGGCGGCCGAGCGAGCCCGCTGCGACCGCTGAGCATCCCTGACGCCGAAGCTGAGATGGACCTGGCGGCCAAGGCTGGCGCCAGCCTCCTGGTGGTGGGCGATGCGGACTATCCCAAGCGCCTCGCCGCCCTCGACGCCCCGCCGCCGGCCCTGTGGACGCTGGGCCATCGCAGTCTCCTCGCCAAGCCAGCCATCGCCATGGTGGGGGCGCGCATCGCCTCCGCCGCCGGTCAGCGCTTCGCCCGCGGCCTTGCGAGCCAGCTGGGCGTCGAGGGCTTTGTCGTGGTGTCCGGCCTCGCCCGCGGCATCGACGGCGCGGCGCATGAAGGCGCCTTGCCTACGGGGACCATCGCCGTGCTGGCGGGGGGCGTGGACGACATCTACCCGCCGGATCACGCCACGCTCTATCACCGCATCGCCGAGGCCGGCCTCATCGTGTCGGAAAATCCCATGGGTCGCACCGCCCAGGCCCGCGACTTCCCCCGACGCAACCGCATCATCTCCGGCCTCAGCCTCGGCGTGGTGGTGGTGGAGGCCGAGCTGCGCTCCGGGTCCCTGATCACCGCGAGGCTCGCCGCCGAGCAGGGCCGCGAGGTGTTCGCCGTTCCCGGCTCGCCCCTGGAGCCGCGGGCGCGCGGGACCAACGAGCTGATTCGCCAGGGCGCGGTGCTGTGCGAGGGTCTGGACGATATCCTGCGGGCGCTGGAGACCCTGCGCGACGCGGACGAGCCCGAGCGGGACGGCTATGCGCCGCCGCCCATCGATCCGGCGACCCTGGACGCCGCCGCCGATGCGCTCCGCGCCAAGGTGGAGGCGCTGTTGTCGCCCACGCCGATTCCCCGCGACGAGATCGTCCGCGCCCTGCAAGCGCCCCCCGCGGCGGTGCTGGCCGCCATGGTGGAGCTGGCCTTGGCCGGCCGCGCCGAACTCTTGCCGGGAGGTCTGATCGCCAAGCTCTAAAGTATTAATGCTCTAGCCTCGGTCGGCTTCAATCCGCCGCGCCAGGGCGGCGACTTCAGCGATGCGACCGGCTAGCGCCGGCTCGCCATCCTGTTTCGCCAGGACTTCTAGTTGCTCCAGCATATCGCGGATGAAGTCGAGCACCGATTCGGGCGGCCCAACCGCGTGGGCGTCATTGGCCGCAATGTTCATAGACCCTCCATTGGGTTACACAGCCCCAGATAGCGTTACCACATTTTTCTCTTATTGCGAGCATTTTATGCGCCATGTTCAAGGCGCGTTGACACAGACCCACCCCAGCCCCACTTTCCGGCCCTTCGCCAAGCCTCGGCCTGCCCGGCCCACGAACTGCAATCAGAGGCCCATGAACGTCGTCATCGTCGAGAGTCCCGCCAAGGCGAAGACCATCAACAAGTATTTGGGCTCGGATTTCAAGGTTCTGGCGTCCTATGGCCATGTCCGCGATCTTCCGGCTAAGGACGGTTCGGTCCGTCCTGATGAAGACTTTGCCATGAGTTGGGACGTGGAGCCCAAGGCTGCAACGCGACTCAACGCCATAGCCGAGGCGGTGAAGGGCGCTGACCGACTGATTCTCGCCACCGACCCGGACCGCGAGGGCGAGGCCATCTCCTGGCACGTGCTGGAAGTGCTGCTGAAAAAGAAGGCGCTGAAGACCGCCAAGGTGCAGCGGGTGGTGTTCAACGCCATCACCAAGTCCGCCGTTACCGAGGCCATGCGCCATCCGCGCGATCTCGACATGGAGCTGGTGGAGGCCTACCTCGCTCGCCGCGCTCTCGACTATTTGGTGGGCTTCACCCTCTCGCCCGTGCTGTGGCGCAAGCTGCCGGGCGCCCGCTCGGCGGGCCGGGTGCAGTCCGTGGCGCTCCGCCTCATCGTCGAGCGCGAGCAGGAGATCGAGGCCTTCAAGGCGCAGGAATACTGGACCGTGGAGGCCGACGTCTCCGCCGGCTCCGATCCGTTCCTGGCTCGCCTCGTCAAGCACGAGGGCAAGAAGCTCAGCAAGTTCGACCTGCCCGACGAGGCCCACGCCCTCGCCGCCCGCCAGGCGGTGGAGCGCGGGCAGTTCCGCGTGGCCAGCGTGGAGAAGAAACCCGGCAAGCGCACCCCGCCGCCGCCCTTCACCACCTCCACCCTGCAGCAGGAAGCCGCCCGCAAGCTCGGCTTCGCCGCCCAGCGCACCATGCAGGCGGCGCAGAAGCTCTATGAGGGCGTGGACGAGAACGGCGGCCTCATCACCTATATGCGGACCGACGGGGTGCAGACCGCCCCCGAGGCTATCGAAGAGACCCGCAAGGTCATCGGCGATCGCTATGGCGCGCAATATGTGCCGGCCGAGGCCCGCCACTATCGCACCAAGGCCAAGAACGCCCAGGAGGCCCACGAGGCGATTCGTCCCACTTCGTTGGCCCGCCGACCGGAGACCCTGCATCTCGACGGCGATCTTGGCCGGCTCTACGACCTAATCTGGAAGCGGATGATGGCTAGCCAGATGGAGGCCGCCCGCATCGAGCGCACGGTCATCGACCTGGAGAGCGCCGATGGCCGCACCACCTTGCGCGCCACCGGCCAGGTGGTGCTGTTCGACGGCTATCTCGCCCTCTACGAAGAAGGCCGCGACGACGCCGAAGACGACGAAGGCGGGCGCCTGCCCAAGGTGGCGGAAGGGGCCGAAGCCAAGGTGCACGCCGCCCGCGCCGACCAGCACTTCACCGAACCGCCGCCGCGCTATTCCGAAGCCAGCCTGGTCAAGAAGCTGGAGGAGCTGGGCATCGGCCGCCCCTCCACCTACGCCTCCATCCTCGGCGTGCTGCGCGACCGCGACTATGTCCACATGGACAAGAACCGGTTCATTCCGGACGACAAGGGCCGCATCCTCACCGCCTTCCTCACCCAGTTCTTCCACCGCTATGTGGAGTACGACTTCACCGCCGCCCTGGAGGAGCGCCTCGATAAGGTCTCCGCTGGCGAGCTGCCGTGGAAGGAGCTGCTGCGCGACTTCTGGAAAGACTTCCAGGCGGCCATTGCCGGGGTGGGCGATCTGCGCGTGGCCGAGGTGCTGGACGCGCTGAACGCCCTTCTTGGGCCCCACATCTTCCCACCCAAGCCGGAGGGCGGCGATCCCCGCGCCTGCCCGGCCTGCGGCGAGGGTCAGCTGTCATTGAAGCTGGGCAAGTTCGGGGCCTTCATCGGCTGCTCCAACTATCCCACCTGCCGCTACACCCGCCAGCTCTCCACCCCCGACGGCGAGGAGGAGAGCGCCGAGAGCGGCGATCGCGAGCTCGGCCTTGATCCCGTCACCAGCAAGATGGTGGCCCTGAAGATCGGCCGCTTCGGGCCTTATGTGGAGATGGCCGCCGAGGAGGGCGAGAAGCCCAAACGCTCCAGCCTGCCCAAGGGCTGGGCCCCGGCCACCATCGACCTCGACCGCGCGCTGAAGCTCTTGTCCCTGCCGCGCGAGGTGGGGCCGCACCCGGACGACGGGGCGACGGTGCTGGCCGGGCTCGGCCGCTACGGGCCCTATGTGCAGCACGACAAGACCTTCGCCAGCCTCGACAATATTGAGGAGGTGTTCGAGGTGGGGCTGAACCGCGCCGTGACCCTCATCGCCGAGAAGCGCGCGGGGGGCGGACGGCCGCAACGGGGCGCCCCCGCAGCGCTGAAGGAGCTGGGCGCCCACCCCGAAACCGGCGAGCCGGTGAAGGTGATGTCGGGTCGCTATGGGCCCTATGTGACCTCTGGCGGGGTCAACGCCACCTTGCCCAAGGGCGCCGATCCGGCCGCCTTCACGATGGAGCAGGCCGTGCCGCTGCTGGCCGAACGCGCCGCCGCGGGCGGGGGCAAGAAGGCCAAGGGCAAGGCCAAGGCCAAGGCTGCACCTAAGGCCGCCGCCGCGAAAAAGGCTCCGGCCAAGAAGGCGCCCGCCAAGAAGCCCGCTGCGAAAAAACCGGCCGCCAAGAAGGTCGCGGCGAAGAAGGCCTAGCGGCCGCTCCCCTCCGCTCATCCCGGCTATCGGCCTACGACGTTGGTCTTAAGGGACGGCGGGAAAACTTGCCCTCGCCGCCACGTCCGTATAATTGTCCGACAAAATAAGTCGGAGGATGCAAGTTCATGCGCACTGTGATGTCCCGTCTGGCGGCCCTGGCCCTGAGCCTCGCGGCCTCCACGGCCCTGGCGGCCGCCCCTGCCCCTGCGGCTTCGGTGGCGCCGACCCCGCCCATGGGCTGGAACAGCTGGGACTCCTACGGCTTCACCATCAATGAGGATCAGTTCAAGGCCAACGCCCAGGTGCTGGCCGGCCTGAAGGGGCTGGGCTGGAGCTATGCGGTGATCGACGAAGGCTGGTACATGCGCAACCCCGCCGGCGACAAGCTGGCCACGCGGGAGTACCAGCTCGACGCGCACGGCCTGCTCATCCCCGACGCCAAGCGCTACCCCTCCGCCGCCGACGGCCAGGGCTTCAAGCCCCTGGCCGACTGGGCCCACGCCCAGGGCCTGAAGTTCGGCCTGCACATCGTGCGCGGCATCCCCAAGCAGGCGGTGGACGCCAATGTGCCGTTGGAGGGCTCGAGCTTCCATGCGGCCGACGCGGCGGACAAGGCCGCCACCTGCGCCTGGGACGACGGCAATTACGGCGTGGCCGACAACGCCGCGGGCCAGGCCTATTACGACTCCATGCTGCGGCTCTACGCCGGCTGGGGCCTCGACTTCCTTAAGGTGGACTGCATCGCCGACCATCCCTATCGGGTGAGCGAGATCCGCCAGATCGCCGAGGCCATCCGCAAGAGCGGCCGCCCCATCCTGCTCAGCCTCTCGCCGGGGCCGACCCAGCTCTCCCACGCCGAGGAGGTGCGCAGCTATTCGCAGATGTGGCGCATCGCCAACGACCTGTGGGACGGCTGGACCTTCAAGCACGATCACCCGGAGGATGACTTCCCCAACGGCGTGCGCGCCTTCTTCGACTATCTGGCCACCTGGGCGCCCTATAACGGCAATGGCGGCTGGGCCGACGCCGACATGCTGCCCATCGGCGTGCTGCAGCCGAACCCGGGTCTTGGCGAATCGCGACCCTCGCGCCTGACCCCTGATGAGGCGAGGACCCTCCTCAGCCTGTGGGTCATGGCCCGCTCGCCCCTGATCCTCGGCAACAACCTCACCGTGATGGACGCCCCGACCCGGGCCCTGATCAGCAACGCCGAGGTCATCGGCCTCGATCAGCGCGCCGGCGTCGGGCGCCCCGCAGCGCTGCCGGGCTTCAGCCCCGATCAGGCGCGGGCCTGGGTCTCCACCCCCGCCGGGGCCAAAACCCCCGACACGGCGGCCCTGTTCAACCTCAGCGACGCGCCGCTGACGGTGAAGGTGGAGTGGCGCAAGCTCGGCCTCGCCCCTGGCAAGCTGCGCCTGCGCGAGCTGTGGACCGGGGAAAAGCTGGCCCCCGGCGCCGCCGCCGAACTCACCATCCCCCCGCACGGGGTGAAGCTCTTGCGGGTGATGTGAGGGGAGAGGGCGGGCGCCAAGCTCAGCACGGCGCCCTTTTTTCCGTTTAATCCCGGCGATAAGCCGGGACCCAGGCCTTTCGAGACTGTCGCTTCCTGGACAGACCTCAAGTCCCGCGTTGACTTCGCCACCCTTCGGGTCCGAAGGGATTGATCGGATTTGAATTGGACGCTTAGGCTTCGTGGAACGGGAGGCGACGAGCTTCCCAGACACCGCCCGCGCCCCTCAAGGAGGATCAAGCCGTGCGTCACCAGATCGGCCGCCTATGGCTTAAGGTCGCCGCCCTTTCAGGGATGCTCGCGATCATGGGCGGCGTCGCCGCCACGGCTGCGCCTCCCGCTCCTCAATTCTCATGCGATACGCTCGCCAAGGAGGTCCGCGTTCGGGGCGCGAAAAGCGTCGTCGATCGGCTATGGAATGCACAAGGCGCTGATAATTGGGACCATCTGCTCGATCAGATCGAAGCTGGCCGCCCCGCATGCATCCGGCTGGCGAAACTCTTGAAGCCAGGAACCGACGCCGGGAGCGGTGAAACCCTGCAAATTTCCCTAAGCTTGGCGCTGAAAACCAATCCGGCGGAAGTGCTGTCGCTCGGAGATAAAGTGGTCAAGGTCTCGGGGGCTTGCCAGGACAACCAGATCGAGCCGACGGCGGAGCAACATCGCGCGTTCCTGGCGCTCGCGCGCGCATCCGTCAGCAAGATTACCGAGCCAGACCTCATGGCGCGCCGCAATGCGTGCCTGAAATATCTGAACCAGTAGGCGGCAAGCGCCGGCCAGAGCGTGCTCGGAAGTTGCCGCGGGCGCCCTAAATGTTCTTGCTTTGTTCACTATTGCGGCCTATCCTCGCCCCATGTCGGCGAAGCGAGAAACCGCGCGCGGCCGAGGCGCCCAGTCCAATGTCAGCGGCCGGTTCGAGCCCCTGGCCCGGGAGGGCTTCGACGACGGCTGGAGCGAGCAAGATGAGGAACCGGTCCGGCTCGAGACCACGGTGACGGCGGAGACCGGCCGCACCGTCATCACCAAGAACACCAGCCCCGACATCGGTTTCGATCGCTCCATCAACCCCTATCGGGGCTGCGAGCACGGCTGCATCTACTGCTACGCCCGCCCGAGCCACGCCTATATGGGCCTCTCCCCCGGGCTCGATTTCGAGACCAAGCTGTTCTTCAAGGCCGACGCCGCCAAGCTGTTGGAAAAGGAGCTGTCCAAGCCGGGCTACCAGCCCCGCCCCATCCACATCGGCGCCAACACCGACCCCTATCAGCCCATCGAGCGCGAGCTGAAGGTGACGCGCAGCGTGATCGAGGTGCTGCAACGCTTTCGCCACCCGTTCACCCTCATCACCAAGTCGGCGCTGATCCGTCGCGACCTCGACATCCTTGGCGACATGGGCAAGGCCGGACTTTGCAAGGCCATAGTGTCCATAACGAGCCTCGATCGACGCCTCGCCCGCGACCTGGAGCCCCGCGCCTCCACCCCGCCGCGACGCCTCGAAGCCCTCGGCGAGCTGGCCGCCGCCGGCGTGCCGAGCGTGGTGAGCTTCTCGCCCGTCATCCTCGGCCTCAATGACAGCGAGCTCGAAGCCGTGCTCGCCGCCGCGGCCAAGGCCGGCGCCGTGGGCGCCACCTATGTCATGCTGCGCCTGCCGCTGGAGATCCGCGCCCTCTTCGAAGAATGGCTCAGCGTGCATCGCCCCGACCGGGCCAAGCGCATCATGTCCCTTGTGCGGCAGATGCGCGGCGGGCGCGCCTATGAGGCCGCCTTTGGTCTGCGCATGACCGGGCAAGGGCCATGGGCCGAGCTCATCGCCCAGCGCTTCGGCCGGGCCTGCGAGAAGCACGGCCTCAACCGGGGAGCCGAGGCGCTGGACGTGAGCCAGTTCCAGGTCCCGACCCAGCCCAAGCCGCAGCTCGACCTGTTCGGCTGAAGCTCATGTGACTGATCAGCGTTTACAAACGCCGCCCCGCCATGCTTCCTTGCCGCGATCGCTGCGCCGCCAGAGCGCAACCTAGTGGAGGAATTGCATGAGCCCCGCCGACGACGCCGCCCCCGCCGCCCACACGCAAGTGTTCTCCAAGCCCGGCTGGCCGGCCATGTCGATCGCTCAGGCCCACGCCCTCCTCACCCAGCCCGGCTCGCCTTTCGAAATGGAGACGAAAGTCATCCGCGGGGTGGAGACGCGGGTGTGGAAGAACGCCCCGCCCTCCCTGCGGGTGGAGGTGGAGTTGGCCAAGGCCTACGGCGCGCGCGAGTTCGTGGTCTATGACGACGACCGGGTGAGCTACGCCGCCTTCGCCAAGGCCACGGCCGTGTTCGCCCAGCACCTGGCTGGCCTTGGCGTTCGCAAGGGCGACCGGGTGGTCATCGCCATGCGCAACCTGCCGGAATGGCCGGTGGCCTTCTTCGCCGCGGTGTCGCTGGGGGCCATCGCCACGCCCCTGAACGCCTGGTGGACCGGGCCCGAGCTGGAATATGGCCTGACGGATTCCGGGGCCAAGGTGGCGGTGCTGGACGCCGAGCGCTTCGAGCGCATCGCCGAGCACCTGCACAATTGCCCGGACCTCGCCCACATCATTGTTTCCCGCGAGGATGATGAGATCGCCCACCCCAAGGTGCAGCATCTGGAGGCCATCCTCGGGGTTCCCAACGCCTGGGCCGAGCTGGCGGACGTTCCCCTGCCCGCGACCCCCATCGATGCGGACGACCCGGCCACCATCTTCTACACCTCGGGCACCACGGGCAAACCCAAGGGCGCGCTCGCCAGCCACCGCAACATCACCTCCAACATCCTGGCCGCTGGCATTTCCGGCGCGCGCAGCTGCCTGCGTCGAGGCGAGGCGCCGGCGCCGCTCGATCCCAATGCACCGCAGCGGGTGACGCTGTTGTCGGTGCCCTTCTTCCACGCCACCGGCTGCTTCGCCATCCTGTCGCCCACCATCATCGCCGGCGGCAAGATCGTGCTCATGCACAAGTGGGACGCGGTGAAGGCCTTCCAGCTCATCGAGAAAGAGAAGATCAACACCGCCGGCGGCGTACCCACCATCGCCTGGCAGCTCATCGAGCACCCGCGCCGGGGCGAGTTCGACCTCTCAAGCCTGGAGAGCGTGGCCTATGGCGGCGCGCCCTCGGCGCCCGAGCTCGTGAAGAAGATCGTCGAGACCTTCCCCAAGTCGCAGCCGGGCAACGGCTGGGGCATGACCGAGACCTCGGCCACCTTCACCCATCACATGGCCGAGGACTATGAGAACCGCCCCGACAGCTGCGGCCCCGCCGTGCCGGTGTGCGACATGAAGATCGTCGGCCCGGATGGCCAGACCCTGCCGCCCGGCGAGGTGGGCGAGCTGTGGGGCAAGGGCCCAAATGTGGTGATCGGCTACTGGAATAAGCCCGAGGCCACGGCGGAGACCTTTGTCGACGGCTGGGTGAAGACCGGCGACCTGGCCAAGATCGACGCAGAGGGCTTCTGCTTCATCATCGACCGGGCCAAGGACATGCTGATCCGCGGCGGCGAGAACATCTACTGTATCGAGGTGGAGAACTGTCTCTATGAGCACCCCGCGGTGATGGACGCCGGCGTGGTGGGTATTCCGCACAAGACCCTCGGCGAAGAGCCCGCCGCCGTGGTGACCCTGAAGCCCGGCATGACCGCCAGCGAGGCCGAGCTGCGCGCCCACGTGGCCGAGCGCCTCGCCGCCTTCAAGGTGCCGGTGAAGGTGGCCTTCTGGCACGAGACCCTGCCGCGCAACGCCAATGGCAAGATCCTCAAGGCCGAACTGAAGAAGGTTTTCGCCGCGGGGTGAGATCTCCCCTCTCGCGCGAGCCAATCCCCGCCTGCGTGGGCTGTGCCATCATGGCTTCAGGTTCTGCGGCCGGCGCAGGGCCTGGACGGCGCCGCGCGGCGGCTCCGCGACCGAACGACGACGATGTCTTGCGTTGGAAAGGCGCAAGGCTCGGCGGCGGAAGTTGAAGCCGTACGGGCGTCCTTTCCGGGGAAGGCCTCGGCCATCCTTTACCCCCTTTTCGGCCGAGGCCGACCGCGTCCCGCCTGGCGAATGCGCCGAGGCGTCGTGCGCCTTTGCGCCGTTCGCTTGACAAGCAGAGGATTTCTTTCATGTGGAGAGAGACCGCCCCCCTTCTGTGAGCCGCCTCCCATGAGCGACCTGCCCGCCGACCTCTACACCGAACAGGCCGACATCGACCTCGACACCCTCTCTAATCTCGGGCCGCTCACGGGCCTCGCCGGCGTGTGGGAGGGCGAGAAGGGCCTCGACGTCAATCCGTTCCACGACGGCGAGCGGCGCCAGGCCTATATCGAGCGCATCGAGGCCCACCCCACCGACCCGCAGTCCAACGGCCCGCAGCTGTTCTACGGCCTGCGCTACCACGTGCTGGTGAAGAAGCCGGACGAGCCGGAGACCTATCACGACCAGGTGGGCTACTGGCAGTGGGAGCCCAAGACCGGCTTGGTGCTGCTCTCTTTGGCCATCCCCCGCGGCCAGGTGGTGCTGGCTGCCGGCCACGCCGCCGCCGACGCCAAGAGCTTCGAGGTGACCGCCACCCGCGGAACCACCGAATACGGCATCTGCTCCACCACCTTCCTCGAGCAGGCGTTCCGCACCGACAGCTTCCGCATGAAGGTGACGCTTCTGGAAGACGACCGCTGGTCCTACATGGAGGACACGGTGCTGAGCATTCCCGGCCGCTCCGAGCCATTCCACCACACCGATCGAACACCCTGCGCCGCATCGGCCCGCCTATTCGCAACCCTCTAGCGCGGCGCTGACGGCGGGTCTGCGCAACTTGCCTCTGGGCGCCGCCTAGGCGTGGCGACGGGGCCGACTTTTGCCCAAGGCGGACGGTTGCGGCGAAATCTCGCAACTTTTTTTCCGCCCGAGCCCCTGATTTGGTTATGATACGCGCCCATCCGTCCTCGACAGCCGTGAGCTGCGCATCCCCCTCAGAGCCAATCATGCACGATTTCCATAAGATTCGCCGTCTGCCGCCCTATGTGTTCGAACAGGTCAACCGGTTGAAGGCGAAGCTGCGGGCAGAGGGCGCAGACATCATCGACTTCGGCATGGGCAATCCGGACATGCCCACGCCCAAACACATCGTCGACAAGCTGATCGAGACCGCGCGCGATCCCAAGTCGGGCCGCTATTCCGCCTCCAAGGGCATTTTGGGCCTGCGCCGGGCCATGGCCGGCTATTACCAGAAGCGCTTCGGCGTCACGCTCGATCCCGAGACCGAGGTGATCGCCACCCTAGGCTCCAAGGAGGGCTTCGCCAACCTTGCCCAGGCCCTCACCGCGCCGGGGGACGTGATCATCTGCCCCAATCCCGCCTATCCGATTCACGCCTATGGCTTCATCATCGCCGGCGGGGTGATCCGCCATGTGCCGGCCCTGTCGCCGGAGGAGTATCTGTCGGGTATCTCCAGGGCCATGAAGCACTCGGCCCCGCCGCCCTCGGTGCTGATCCTGTCCTATCCGTCCAATCCCACGGCCCAGTGGGTGGACCTCGACTTCTACAAGGACGCCATCAAGCTGGCCAAGCAGCACGAGCTGCTGGTGCTGTCCGACATCGCCTATTCGGAAATCTACTTCGAAGACAATCCGCCCCCCTCGGTGTTGCAGGTGGACGGGGCCAAGGACATCGCCGTGGAGGTGAACAGCCTCTCCAAGACCTACGCCATGGCCGGCTGGCGCGTGGGCATGGTGGTGGGCAACGCCCGCGTCTGCGCGGCGCTCGCCCGGGTGAAGTCCTATCTCGACTACGGCGCCTTCACCCCCATCCAGGTGGCGGCGGCGGCGGCGCTGAACGGCCCGCAGGACTGCGTCGACGAGATCCGCGCCATCTACAAGGGCCGGCGCGATGTGCTGGTGAAGTCCATGAAGGGCGCCGGCTGGGACATTCCCCCGCCCCCCGCCTCCATGTTCGCCTGGGCGCCGATCCCGGAGTCGCACCGCCACCTCGGCTCGCTGGAGTTCGCCACCCAGCTGATGGAAGAGGCCCACGTGGCCGTGGCCCCGGGCGTCGCCTTCGGCGAATACGGCGAGGGCTATGTGCGCATCGGCCTCGTGGAGAACGAGCACCGCATCCGTCAGGCCGCCCGCAGCGTGAAGCGCTACCTGCAAGGCGACAAAACACCGAAGGTCGCCGCCGAGTAAGCTCTCTTTCTGTCACCCTCGGCCTTGTGCCGAGGGCCCAACCCTCCGCTTCCCCGACCGCCTCCGGACAGGTTTGCGAGGCTGAAGCTTGGGTCCTCGCAATAAATGCGAGGATGACAGAATTGGCATGGCGCGAATGGCGGAGTTGGGTCGACGCCGTTGCGCCGGCCGCATCCCCCGGCTAAGCCAGGAGAGGTTTGCAGACGGGGCGAGGGGCATGACCAAGCGTAACCAGCGGGCGGAGCAGCACGCGTGAGCGGCTTCGCCTATGACCCGGCCGGCCTGCAAAGCCTGATCGGACTCTTCGGCTGCATGGGCCTCGCCTGGCTCCTCTCCGAGGACAAGAAGCGCTTCCCGTGGAAGCTGGCCATCGGCGCCCTCGCCGTGCAGCTCGGCCTCGTCCTGCTGCTGTTCGGCCTTTCCCCCGCCCGCGCGGCCTTGCAGGGGGTGGACGATGCGGTGGACGCCCTTTCCTCGGCCACCCAGGACGGCTCGGCCTTCGTGTTCGGCTTCCTCGCGGGCGATCCCAAGGCCCAGCCCTATGCGGTCACCGAGGCCAAGGGGTTGTTCCTGTTCGCCTTCCGCGTCCTGCCGGTGATCCTGGTGGTGTGCGCCCTCTCGGCGCTCTTGTGGCACTGGCGCATCCTCAAGTGGGTGACGCGGGGTTTCGGCTTCGTGTTCCAGAAGACCCTCGGTCTGCGCGGCCCGCCCGCCCTCGCCGCCGCCGCCACCATCTTCATGGGTCAGGTGGAAGGGCCGATCTTCATCCGCGCCTATCTCGACCGGCTGTCGAGGTCCGAGCTCTTCACCCTCATGGCCGTGGGCCTCGCCTGCGTCTCCGGCTCCACCATGGTGGCCTATGTGGGCTTCCTGAAGGACTATCTGCCGAACGCCGCCGGCCACATCCTCACCGCCTCCATCATGTCGGCGCCCGCTGGCGTGCTCCTCGCCCGCATCATGATCCCGGCCGGGCCGGCCGAAGAGCTGGGCGAGGTGGAGATTTCTGACGAGCGCCGCTACCACGGCTCGGTGGACGCGGTGATCCGCGGCGCCGGGGATGGTCTGAACGTCGTTCTCAATGTCGCCGCCACCCTCATCGTGTTCGTGGCTTTCGTGGCCCTCGCCAACAAGTTCCTCGCCTTCGCCCCCGACGTGCTCGGCGCGCCCCTCACCGTGCAGCGGGTGCTGGGCTGGCTCTTCATGCCGCTGGCCTTCGCCATCGGCGCGCCTTGGCATGAGGCCGAGACCGCGGGCGGGCTCCTGGGCGACAAGCTGGTGCTCACCGAGTTCACCGCCTTCCGCATCCTCGGCCAGACCCCGCCCAGCGCGCTTTCCGAGCACACGCGCATGATCATGACCTATGCGCTCTGTGGTTTCGCCAACATCGCCTCGGTGGGCATCACCGTGGCCGGGTTCGGGTCCCTGGTCCCCGATCGCCGGGCCGAGGTCATCGCCATGGCCTGGCGCGCCCTCATCGCCGGGTTTTTGGCCACCTGCATGACCGCGTCCATCATTGGGGCCTTGCCGCCAGCGCTGTTCCATTCAAACTGAGCGGCGAATAATAAGGAAACGCCGCATGAAGCTCTATGACAGCCGCCGCGCCCCCAATCCGCGCCGCGTTCGCTGGTTCCTGGCCGAAAAGGGCATCAACGACATCGAGATCGTCGACGTCGACCTGTTCACCGGCCAGCACAAGACCCCCGAATACCTGAAGAAGGCCGGCGTGGCCCAGGTGCCGGTGCTGGAGCTGGACGACGGCCTCTCCATCAGTGAATCCATCGCCATCTGCCGCTATCTGGAGAGCCGCTACCCCGAACCCAACCTGTTCGGCTGCACCCCCGAAGAGACGGCGGTGATCGAACAGTGGATGCGCCGAGCGGAGATGTATCTGGCCACCCCGTTGATGATGGCGGTGCGCCACGGCCACCCGGCCCTCGCCGCCCTGGAGACCCAGTCGCCGGACTACGCCGAACGCAATCGCGCCGACGCTCTCAAGGCGCTGAATCTGTTCGAGCGCCAGCTCTCCACCCATCCCTTCATCGCCGGGGACCGCTTCACCATCGCCGACATCGTGGCCTATATCGGCCTCGACTTCGCCCGCATGGTGAAGTTCGTCGTGCCCGACGAGTGCCCGCACGTGCAGCACTGGGCCGCCCAGATGAAGACCCGCCCCGCCGCCAGCGCGGGGGTGTGACTTTATTCCGATCATCCCGCTGGAAAGTGGGGTGAGCGCTCGCGCATTGAGGATTTCAGAAACGTCGATATTGGCTGCTAAGCAGGCTACGTGGACAAGAACCGCTTCAAGGACTTTTTATACGAAGCCGCACATCAGGCCCTACTACAGGCTGGCCTTGAGGCTGACGAAAGCGAACCCCTTGTTGAATATCATGGACAGTCAAATCCTGCACAGCTGATTACATTATCGTCCGCGGCGGAGTTGTTGTGGCTGTCACCGGATCGGATTTACTTTATTATCGATGTGGGCGCTTATTTGCGGAATGACGGGCGAGTGGTCATTTTCATTCGACCGAGCGGCCACGAGCCACGCCCATTTGCGAATACGTGGAATCCGGATGAGCTTGGCCCATTCAAAGTGATTGGACAGCTTGGGCCGAGCGAGTCCCGCCCTGCCAACTAGGCTTGCTCGGTTGAAGCGTGGGCTCTTTGCGCGCCTCGAACTGTAAAGACTGCGTCTCCCTTCCCCCCTGGAGGGGCAGGGCTATCGCATATGGCCGAGGAGGCTGAGCAGGAAGGCGTCGTCCCATCCGGCGCGCTTGATCTTGCCTTTGATGGAGCCCTTGTCGGGGTGCTGTCTTAGGATGTTGAGGGCGAGTTTT
>JBFLWS010000016.1:0-79804 GCA_040757715.1 Pseudomonadota bacterium
TTCAATCGCATCAAACAGTTCAGGCGCATCGCCACACGCTACGACAAAACCGCCGCATCATACCTCGGCTTCCTGGCTCTGGCCTCGGTCAAACTCTGGATGCCAACTTATGTCAACAGGCCCTAGTATCTAGCGCGGCGGCGTGAGGCGCCCAGCGGATCATTTTAAGGAAGTTATCAATGGTCTGTTCAAGCAGCGACCAGGACGTAACAACGAGGCCAATCGCCAACGCCATGTCATTCTGGATAGGGATTGCGACGAGAAGGCTGTTGCCTTTCCAGTCGAAGCGAGCCGTGGTTAGGTCAAGCTGTTGTTGGATGGTGTAGGGCATTCCGAATGGCCGAACCAAAGGACGATGGGGCGGAGGAGCGATTTCAGGCCACTCTTCGCAACCTCGTGAACACGCCTCACCAACCGCACAAGAAGGCGCCGTCGCAGGAGAGTCCAGTGGCTAAGGTTCCGAAGAAGTCTTAGCCTTCTGGCGCTTCCTCTGAAGCGCTTGCGCCTTCTGCTTACGCGTGCGCGGCTTGACCAGTCCGCCGATAGGTGAGGCGTTTGCCGCCGATCTCGCGGAGCAATTCGTCCGTACGCATCGTATCGGTAATGCCGAGCGCCGAACGGTGCGAGTAGCGGAAGTCGAACTCGGCAAGGTAGCGCTTCAAGTGCGCCTCTGATACATGGTGAAAGGTGCCGTAAGCGCCGCGCTTTAAGATAGCGAAATAGCCTTCGGCCGTGTTCGAATAGGCATCCCCGCGCACCTATTCGTCCGCACGGTGATTGACGGTGCCATGGGCGGCGAATTCGCGCCCGACATGGAGATACTGGCCCGCTTCGTCCGTCATAAGGATAGACTTGCGGTCAACCTGAGTGCGGAGAACAGGGGCGAGCGTCTTATCCGTGACGTTGGCGACATGGAACGAACGGGCGCGACCGCCGCGCTCGATAAGCGAGAACACGACTTGCTTGCCGACGCCGCCGATCTGGCCGGATTTGCGCTTGGAGACTTTCTTGTTCTTCTCCTTGCCGCCCACGTAAATCTCGTCGGCTTCGACGTATTTACCCTCACCGCCCATGGGCGAGGGATTCGCCGGGTTCGTCGCCTCGCGGATGCGATGGCACATGAACCACGCCGTCTTGTAGGTCACGCCAAGGGTGCGCCCGATTTGGTGAGCGGAGACGCCGTTCTTGCTGGACGACATGAGGTAGGTCGCAAGGAGCCACTTGTGCAGCGGAACCTTAGAACGCTCGAACACGGTGCCGACCGTGGCGGTGAATTGCTCGCGGCAGGCGTTGCACTGGTAGAGGCCGGGGCGGCTCGCCTTACCCGCCAGCTTCGTTGCTTCGTTCACGACGCCACAGTGCGGGCACACCGGACCATGCGGCCAGCGGGTCGCTTCCAAATGCTCCCGGGCTTTGGCTTCGTCAGTGAAGATCGGAGACGTGAGGTTCATAGCGGCGATCCCTATGCCGCTAAGGTATCTCACATCCCTGCTTTGTCAAGTATATAACCCCCGCGCCGTGGGGGCGACGCGGGGGTCAGCGCGTGTTCCTGAATGTCAGCGACCTGTCGGGGAAGAAGCAGGACGCCTTTTTAGCTCAGGTCAGTAGCAGCGCTGCACTTCCACATAGCGGCCCCAGTAGGCGTCCCAGCGCCAGTAGGTGCGGCAGCCCTCGATGTAGGTGTAGTAGCCGGGGCCGGCGTAATAGGCCGGGGGCGGACCATAGTAGTAGTGATCATAGTAGGGGCGGCCGTAGTAGGGGTGGCTTCCGGCCACCGCCGCGCCCACCGCCAGGCCCAAGAGGCCCGCGCCCACCACGGCCCCGCCGCCATAGCCGCGGTGATAATAGCCGCGATAACCGCCGTAGCCGCCGCGGTAACCGCCATAGCCGCCGCGGTAACCGCCATAGCCGCCATGGTAACCACCATAACCGCCATGCCATCCGCCATAGCCGCCGTGCCAGCCATCGGCCGCGGCCGGCGTCGCGGTGGCCGCCATGGCGCCGCCCAGGGTCAGCGCCGCCACAGCCGCAGTCAGAAACTTTTTCATCGGCTTACTCCTTGACTCGTTCGGGCGTCGAAGTGGTCGGCGTCCCATGCGACGCGTTAACTCTCGACCTCCGGCCATGAACCGAAGCTGAATGGCGATGTCAGGATAATCCGCTTACGGCGCGGTCAGTTGCATCATAAGCTCGCCGTCCTCTCCTGTCCCGCGCAAGTGATTGTGAAGCCGCGCCGACGCGGGTTAAGCATGCGCCATGCATCGCCGCCTGTTCATCGTGAGCCTGATCATCGCCGCCGCGACGCCCCAGGCCGGCTCGGCGGAGGCGCCCGCGCCCGATCTGGAGTCCCAGTTCCGCACCTGGCTGCCCAGGTTCAAGGAAAAGGCCCTCGCCGCCGGTGTGCCGGCCGAGGTGGTGGAGCGCGAGCTGGCGAACCTTGCGCCCGACCCGTCCGTGGCGGCCAAATCGTCGCAGCAGCCGGAATTCAGCCGCCCCATCGGCGATTACATCAAGGCGGTGGTCAATCCGGACAAGATCGCGCTCGCCCGGCAGAAGCGGGCGGAGAACGCCGGCGCCCTTCTTGAGATCGAGGACCGCACCGGGGTGCCGGCGGAGATGACCGTGGCCATCTGGGGCGCGGAGTCCGGCTATGGCAAGTTCCAGGGCGACTATGACGTGATCCGCTCCATCGCCACCCTGGCGGCGGAGGGCCGGCGCGCCGCCCTGTTCGAGAGCGAGCTCATCGCCGCCCTGAAGATCATCGCCACCGGCGAGGCGAGCCGGGCGCAGCTGAAGGGCTCCTGGGCCGGGGCCATGGGCCAGACCCAGTTCGAGCCGTCCGACTATCTCGCCTACGCGGTGGACGGGGACCACGACGGCAGGCGCGACATCTGGGGCTCGTCCGCGGACGCCCTCGCCTCCACCGCCAACTTCCTCTCCAAGAAGGCGCACTGGCGTCCGGGCGAGAGCTGGGCGCGGGAGGTGACGCTGCCGCCGGGCTTCGACTGCTACCTCGCCGAAACCGCCTCGCTGAAACAGTCGGAATGGGCGGCGCTGGGGCTGAAGCTGGCCGATCCGGCCGCCAGCTGGAACCCGGCCGACGAGGGCGAGGCGGTGGTGTTGCTCCTGCCCGCCGGTCATGCGGGGCCGGCCTTCCTCGCCTACAAGAACCACTACGCCATTCGCGCCTACAACAACTCCATCGCCTACGCCCTGTCGGTGGGGCTGTTGGCCGACCAGGCGGCGGGCCGCCCGGCCCTCTTCGCCAGCTGGCCGGCGGGCCAGCCCCTGGCGCTGGCCGATCGCGTGGCGGCGCAGGAATCGCTCAAGACCCTCGGCTTTGATCCCGGCGGCTCGGACGGGGTGATGGGGGTGGGCACGCGCCGGGCCGTGCGCGAGTGGCAGAAGGCGCGAGGCCTGCCGCCGGACGGCTATCTGCCCATGGAGCTGATCGAGCGGCTCAAACAGGAGGCCGCCGCCGTCCTTGCTCCCGCAAACGGATCTTCCTGAGCCGACGCCGCAACAGCGCGAAGGTGGAGGGCTTGCGCCTCGCCGTGGGCTGCGGACGCGGGGTTTCGCCGAGGCCCGGCAGGGCCGGCTCGATCTGCTCGCCCTCCAGCTCGGCTTCCTCGAAGGCCCCGGCGTTGCGCAGGGCCGGATTGCGCCAGGCGAAAATCAGCAGCGCCGTCATCACCAAGAGGTTCAACACATAGGGCGCGGCGTGCACGTGGTCGTAGAGCCAGACGCCGATGATGGGGGTGCCGATCACCGTGGCGCCATTGGCCGCCGTCACCGCCCCCGCCACCCGGCCCTGGTCGTGCCGTCCCGCCGCCAGGGACGCCCCCGCCGTGAAACCCGGCCGCACGAAGCCGAAACCGATGCTGGCGAGACCATAGGCGGTGATCAGGCTGCCGAAGCTCGGTTGGAAGGCGATCATCAGATTGCCGAGGCCGGCAAGGCCTGCGCCCCACAAGAGAAGGTGCTTAGGCTTCATCTGGAAGATGCGGATGAGGCCCCATTGGGCCAGCAGCCCCGCCACCGCGCCGGAGATCATCGCCGCCTGGATGTACCCTTGCGCCTCCGCCCCGCGCAGATGCACCGTGTCCATGACGAGGAAGCCGAGGCTGTAGCCGTTCACCGCCTGGGCCGAGCCGGCGACGAGCCCGAAGATCAGGAACGGCCCCACCTTCGGATCGAGCCACAAGCTGCGCTCGCCCTGCTTGCGTCGCCGCTCCGGCTCGGCATAGGCCGGCCGCTCGGGCGGGGCGTCCTTGGGCAGCCAGCGCGCGGCGGCGAGCAGGCACCCGAGCGCGATGAGCGCAAAGCCGAACATGGGCCCTGAGAGGGTCACGAACGGCACCACGAAAGTTGGGGCGATGGCCGGCCCGAGCACCGTGCCTACGCCAAAGGCGCCGGCGAGGGTGGCCAGAGCGTCGGTACGCGCCGCGTGGCTGGTGCGGTCGGCCACATAGGCCTGGCCCGCCGGATTGGAGGCCGAACCGATCATGCCGAACAGGGAGCGCAGGGCGGCGAAGCCCAGGAACACCAGGAGCGGCCCCATCAGCCTGTGCAGCCCGGCCAGCACCACGAGGGCGCAGCCGGTCATGGAGACCACAAACCCGGCGAGGCCGAACAGGATCAGCGGCTTGCGCCCCCGCCGGTCGGAGGCTCTGGCCCAGATCGGCGCGCTGACGGTCCATAACAGCGCCGACAAAGAGAAGATGCCCGCCACCGCCCAGTCATAGATGCCGATCTCGCGGCCGATGGCCGGCAGCACCGACTGCAGGCCCGAATTGCCCGCGGCCACCGCCATCAGCACCACGAACACGATGGCGAAGTCGCGCGGCGGCAGGGTCTGCGAGTCCGCTCGGGCGCCAGAATGGGACTCGGGCGCGGTCTGCGCCTTCGGGGCGGTCATGATGAGGGGGCGTCTCCGGAAACCTCAGCGCCTCTTGTGCAGGACCGGGCGCGTTCATCGGAAACATAGCCGCTCAGGCGCGCACGGCAACGCCCGGAAAGGCTCAAGGCTCCAGGCTCACCCCAGCTTGGCCCGCGCCTTGCCCATGGCCCTCGAGATCTTGGCGTTGTCGGCCGGCGAGAGCTGGCTGCGATGGGCGGGGAACATCACGTCCTCCTCCGCCCGGTGGTGGGTCTTCAAGGTCCCGCCGAGGGCCTTCAGCGCCGCGAGCCAGGCTTCCGCGTCCTCGGCCGCGTCCTCCAGGCGGTTCAGCTTGGCGCGCAGGTCGAAGTGCTCGCCCGCCAGCTGACGCGCCGAATCGCCGGCCCCGCTGTCCAGCAGCGAGGGATAGATGGCCTGCTCCTCCACGAAGGCGTGGCGGGCGATGAGCTTGGCGAGCGCCGCCCCGGCCCGTTCGCGCTTGCCGGCGTCCTTTTCCGGCGCGGCCAGCATCTGGTCGACCAGGCGCTCGATCTCCTCGTGCTCGCTGATGATGGTGGAGAGCCAGTCGGACTTGCCCCCCGAACTGGCCGCCTGCGAGGCCGCCTTGGCCCCCACGCTGGCGGCGAGACCCGCCGCGAAGCCGAGGAGCGCCACGCCCGCCAAGGTCGCCATGGGGCCGAAGCTCGTCTCCAGCGCCGCGCGGCCGAAACTGGTCACGGCCTCGCCGCCCCGCTTGCGCAGGTTGTCGGCGACCTCGTCAATGTCGAGCGGCGGCTTCTTGGACATGGCCCCAATCTGAGGGGTCCGGCCTCGCTGCGCAATGCGATGTTCGCAGGCGCCGCAACTTGCGCGCAATTCGCTTGCGCCGGCGCGCCCTATTGGCCACATGCGAGGCATGGCGAGCACACACCCCGAGGCGAAGATCTGCGGGCTTTCCACCCCGGAGAGCGTCAAGACCGCCCTCGACGGCGGCGCGGCCTTCATCGGCTTCGTGTTCTTCGACAAGAGCCCGCGCCATGTGAGCGCCGAGACCGCCGCGCGCCTGGCCGCTCCCGCGCGGAACCGGGCCAAGACCGTGGCCGTGACGGTGAACCCCAGCGACGCCCTCATTGACGAGATCGCCAAGACCTTGAAGCCGGATTTCATCCAGCTGCACGGGGCCGAATCCCCCGCCCGCGTCGCCGAGGTCCGCACCCGCACGGGCGCTGGGGTGATCAAGGCCGTGTCCGTAGCTGAGCGTTCGGACCTCGACCTCGCCCGCAGTTTCGACGGCGCCGCCGATCACCTGCTCCTGGACGCCAAGGCGGGCCCGGACGCGGCTCTACCCGGCGGCAATGGCGAGGCCTTCGACTGGAGCCTCCTCACCAGCATCACGTTTTCGCGACCTTGGTTCCTGGCCGGAGGGCTGAACCCTTGGAACGTCGAGGCGGCCCTGCGTCAGACCGGCGCGCCGTTCACGGATGTTTCTTCTGGCGTCGAACGCGGCCCCGGCGTAAAGGACCCGGCGTTGATTTTGGCCTTTTTGGAGGCCGTGCGTCGCGCGGGGGCCTAAAGCCTCGCGCCTTTCAGAAGCGAACGGAAACGCCCGCCTGTGACCGCCGCCGTCAAGCCGTCCACTCCCAACGACTATTCCGCCTATCCTGACGCCCATGGCCGCTTCGGCGACTATGGCGGCCTCTATGTGCCCGAGACCCTGATGCCCTTGGTGCTGGAGCTCGACCGCGCCTATCAGGAAGCCAAGGCCGATCCCGAATTCCAGGCCGAGCTGGCCGGCTACATGACCCACTATGTGGGCCGGCCCTCGCCGCTCTACTTCGCCGCCCGGCTCACCGAGCACTTCGGCGGGGCCAAGATCTATTTCAAGCGCGACGAGCTCAATCACACCGGCGCGCACAAGATCAACAATTGCATGGGCCAGATCCTTTTGGCCCGGCGCATGGGCAAGACCCGCATCATCGCCGAGACCGGCGCCGGCCAGCACGGCGTGGCCTCAGCCACCGTCTGCGCCCGCTTCGGCTTCCCCTGCGTGGTCTATATGGGCGCCACCGACGTGGAGCGGCAAAAGCCCAACGTGTTCCGCATGAACCTCCTGGGCGCCGAGGTGCGGCCGGTGACCTCGGGCACGGGCACGCTGAAGGACGCCATGAACGAGGCCCTACGCGACTGGGTCACCAATGTGGACGACACCTATTACATCATCGGCACGGCGGCCGGCCCGCACCCCTATCCGGGCATGGTGCGCGACTTCCAGTCGGTGATCGGAACCGAGGCCCGCGCGCAGATCCTGGAAGCCGAAGGCCGCCTGCCCGACGTGGTGGTGGCCTGCATCGGCGGCGGCTCCAACGCCATCGGTCTGTTCCATCCCTTCCTGGCCGACGAGGGCGTGCGGCTGGTCGGGGTCGAGGCCGCGGGCCGTGGCTTGTCCAGCGGCCAGCACGCCGCCTCGCTGAAGGGCGGGCGCCCGGGCGTGCTGCACGGCAACAAGACCTACCTGTTGCAAGACGCCGACGGCCAGATCCTCGACGCCCACTCCATCTCGGCGGGGCTGGACTATCCGGGCATCGGGCCGGAGCACGCCTTCCTGCACGACATCGGCCGGGCGGAGTACCTCTCCACCACCGACGACGAGGCGCTGGACGCCTTCAAGCTCTGTGCCGAATTGGAAGGCATCATTCCTGCATTGGAGCCGGCGCACGCCCTGGCCCGCGTGGGCGACATCGCCCGCGAGCTGGGGCCCGACAAGGTGGTGCTGATGAATCTGTGCGGTCGCGGCGACAAGGACATCTTCACTGTGGCCGACCATCTGGGGTCCAAGCTTTGACCAAGGCTCGTATCGACGCCCGCTTCGCCGCGCTGAAGGCCGCCGATCGCGCCGCCTTCGTCTCCTATGTCATGGCCGGCGATCCCGATCTTGAGACCAGCTTCGAGATCCTGAAGGGCCTGCCCGGCGCCGGCGCCGACCTGATCGAGCTCGGCTTTCCCTTCTCCGACCCCATGGCCGAGGGCCCGCCGATCCAGCGCGCCGCCCTGCGCTCCCTCGCCGCCGGGACCACCCTGAAGAAGACCCTCGCCCTCGTCGCCCGCTTCCGCGAGATCGACCATACGACCCCGCTGATTCTCATGGGCTATCTCAACCCGGTGATGAGCTATGGCTTTACGGCCTTCGCCCGCGACGCCGGCGCCGCCGGGGTGGACGGGGTGATCGTGGTGGATTGCCCGCCGGAAGAGGCCGATCCGCTCACCGACGCCCTGGAAGCGAACCAGCTGTCCCTCATCCGCCTCGCCACCCCGACCAGCGACGAGGCCAGGCTGAAGGTGATCGCCCGCCGCACCTCGGGCTTTGTCTATTACGTGTCCGTGGCTGGCGTCACCGGGGTGAAGAGCGCCGAGGCCGCCGAGGTGGCGCCCGCCGTAGCCCGGGTGCGCGCGGCGGCCCAGCTGCCGGTGGCCGTGGGCTTCGGCATCAAGACCCCGGAGCGCGCCGCCGCCATCGCCCGGGTGGCCGATGCAGCCGTGGTGGGCTCGGCCCTCGTAGATGAAATTGCAGACGCGCAGTCAAAAGGCGTCGATCCAGTGGCGAAAGTGCTGGCGGCGGCGCATGCTTTGAGTGATTCTGTGCATAACGCCCGAACCGTGGAGCAGGTCCGTTGAGCATGGCCCAAATCCGCGACGACAAGACCAAGGCGCGAGGCGCCGGCTGGCTGGCCAAGATCGCCCCCGGCGTGCGCAACCTTGTCGCCCGCAAAGCCGAGACCCCCGAAAACCTGTGGGTGAAGTGCCCCGACACCGGCGAGATGATCTATCGCCCGGACCTGGAAGCGGCCCTGTGGGTGACGCCGGCCGGGCGGCACATGCGCATCAGCCCCGACCTGCGCCTACGCTACACCTTCGACCACGGCGTCTATGAAGCCATCGCCGCGCCCCAGGCGCCGGACGATCCGCTGAAGTTCGTGGACCAGAAGCCCTATCCCGATCGCCTGGCCGCCGCGCGCAAGGCCACCCGCCAGGTGGACGCCGTGGCCATCGCCCATGGCAAGATCCAGGACGTCCCGGCCGTGGCCATGGTGCAGGACTTCGCCTTCATGGGCGGGTCGCTGGGCATGGGCGCGGGCGAGGCCTTCATCGCCGCCGCGCGAGCGGCCCTCAGCCGCGACTGCCCCCTAGTGGCCTTCACCGCCGCCGGCGGCGCGCGCATGCAGGAAGGCGCCCTCTCGCTGATGCAGATGGCCCGCACCACCCTCGCCATCCAGGAGCTGCGTCAGGCCCGCCTGCCTTACGTGGTGGTGCTCACCGACCCCACCACCGGCGGGGTCACCGCCTCCTACGCCATGCTGGGCGATGTGCACCTGGCCGAGCCGGGCGCCCTGATCGGCTTCGCCGGCCCGCGGGTGATCGAGCAGACCATCCGCGAGACCCTGCCGCCGGGCTTCCAGCGTTCGGAGTATCTGGTGGAAAAGGGCATGGTGGACCGGGTGGCCCCGCGCAAGGAGCTGCCCCTGGTGCTGGGCGCCATCCTGCGCACCCTGATGATGGGACGCACCCTGCGCGCGGCGTGAATCGACGGCGCACTGATGAATCTTGACGACACGCCTTGGTCGCTCGCTCTGCGCAGGAGTGCGAATAGCCGAGGCAAGGTGGCGATGATGCCTTTCGAGGCGCACGTCTTTTCGCCCCCTTCCCCCCTGGAGGGGGAAGGGCCGGGGATGGGGGGGACGAGCCCCAGAGCAAAATCTGATCGAACAAAAGCAGATTTTGCTAATAATCAATTGTATTTAGAGCGTTTTTCACCTGAAAACTGGTTCCCGCTTTTCGGAAAATGCTCCAACGAGCGTCCAGCTGGACCACCCCCTCTCCCGACCTCTCCCCCTTCAAGGGGGAGAGGCCAGAGGCCCATCCGATGAGCGACCACCTGCGGCCCCAGGATGCGGCGCTGGAGCGGCTGCGCGGCCTGCACCCCAAGAAGATCGACCTCTCGCTCGGCCGGATCGAGCGGCTATTGTCAGCCCTCGGCTCTCCGCACAGGCGCCTGCCGCCGGTCATCCACGTGGCCGGCACCAACGGCAAGGGCTCCACCACCGCCTTCCTGCGCGCCATGGCCGAGGCGGCGGGATTATCCGTCCATGTCTACACCTCGCCGCACCTGGTGCGCTTTGTGGAGCGCATCCGCCTCGCCGGGCGTCTGATCACGGAAGATCATCTGGCCGACGTTCTGGCGCGGGTGGAGGTGGCAAACGCCGGCGAGCCCATCACCTTCTTCGAGATCACCGCCGCCGCGGCCTTCCTCGCCTTCGCCGAGACCCCGGCGGACCTGTTGATCCTCGAGGTCGGCCTCGGCGGGCGTTACGACGCCACCAATGTCATCGATCGCCCCGCCGTGTCGGTGATCGCCCCGGTGGACTATGACCACAAGGAGTTCCTGGGCGATGATCTCGCCGGCATCGCCCGGGAGAAGGCGGGGATACTCAAGCGCGGCGCCCCGGCCGTGGTCGCCCGCCAGGCCGAGGTCGCCCGCGCGGCCATCGAGGACGAGGCGCGGAAGGTGGGCGCCGGTCCGGTCGCTTATTGCGGCGAGGATTTCGACGCTCACGCCGAGGCCGGGCGCCTCATCGTGCAGATGGGCGAGCGGCTCTACGACCTGCCGCCGCCGTCCTTGATTGGCCCGCACCAGATCGCCAACGCCGGCCTCGCCGTGGCCGCCCTACTGGCGCTGAAGGATGATCGGATCACGGAGGAGGCCCTGGCCCGGGGCGTCACCAGCGCGGTGTGGCCGGCCCGCATGCAGCGCCTCACCGCCGGGCCGCTGGCCGAGCTGGCCCGCTCCCGCGGCGCCGACCTGTGGCTCGACGGGGCGCATAATCCGCATGCGGCCAAAGCCCTCGCCGAAGCCCTCGCGGCCCTTGCCGCTCGCGACGGCCGGCCCACGACGCTCATTCTCGGCATGTTGGCCAACAAGGACGCTGCCGGGGTTATTCAGGCGTTAAGGCCAGTCGTCAGTCGACTGATCATCACTGGCTTCGAAGCCGACGCGGCGGCCGATCCGCAAGCTCTGGCCGGCCTCGCACGCGACCTTGGCGTCCCAGCCGAATCCGCGCCAGATGTGACGATGGCGCTGCAGCTTGCTCTGAGCCCGGATGGTCCGCCGCCGCGGGTGGCCATCGCCGGCTCGCTCTATCTGGCGGGCGAAGTTTTGGCCCTGTCGGAAGCCACCTGGCCAAGCTGAACCACCGCGGGGCGCGCCGCCTCCAGTCCGGCGAACAACAGCCGCGCCTGGGCGTCGAAGCGGGCGCTGGCGCCCTCCGCGCCTTCCTCGGAGTAGAAGGTGGCGCGGTGGGTGCGCTGGGCGATGGCGGCCAGCATCTGGATGGCGAGGTCCGCGTCGAAGTCGTCGCGCAGGTCGCCGCGCGCCACGCCGTCATTCATAATTCGCCGCAGGATGTCGACCATGGGCGCGTAGAGGCGGGCGTTGGAGCGTTCGTTCTCCGGGCTCCAGCCATAGGAGGCGCCCACATATTCCATCAGGAGCCGGGTCTGCTCGCACTCATAGCGATAGATCAGGGCGTAGATGGAGCAGATGCGGTCACAGGTGGAGCCGCGCAGCAGGGGGGTCAGCGCCTCCATGTCGGCCATGAGTTCGGCCAGGCGCTCCGCCCGCAGATGAAACAGGATGTCGAGCTTGTCGACGAAATGCGAGAACAGCCCGCCGATGGAAAGCCCTGCCTCGGCGGCGATCATGCGCACCGTGGTGGCCTGGTAGCCATGCTGCTGAAACAGGCTGCGGGCGGCGGCGAGAATGCGCGCGCGGCTGGCCCTTTTCTGCTTTTCCCTGATCGACACAAACCCCCCGAAACCAACTAACCCTCAAGCCCCCCGGCTAGCCCTACTCGGCCGCTGAGGCGTCCTCCACCTCGAATCGCTGAAGGATGGCCTCAGCGCGCTTCTCGAACTCGTCGCAATATTCCGCCACCGCCAGGCGCAGCAGTTCGGCGTAGCGATCCGCCAGCAAGCGCCCATCCTGGGCGGCGTTGCGGACGTCTTCGATGAGCTCGCGCATCTCGGCGAACTCTTCGGGGGTTGTTCTCGACAAGGTCAGGGTCTCCGGAGCGCCAGCGGAGCATCGCGGCGCGGCCGTTCGCATAACGTGTTCGGTGAAAATATTCAACAGCCGCTGATCCGGCCAGGCGACGAAATCGTATGCATTTACAAGTGGCGTCCACGCCGCCAATACATGCGAGGCCCTAACGTTGCGAATCGATTGCGATTTTTGCCCTATCAGTGATCATGTTCGGCGAATGTGTTCGCCTCGCCGCCGGCGCAAATTCCCGCGCCGGGCGCTGGCGGTGGACAGGGGGAGGCGCTAGGATTTTCGCATGGACACGCTGATAAACATTCTCATCGCTGTCGCCCTCCTGGTGGTGCTGGTCACGCTGTTCAGCGGCCTGTTCGCCATGTTGAAGGGCGGGGACTACGCCGCGCGCAACTCCAACAAGCTGATGCGCTGGCGGGTGGCGAGCCAGGCGGTGGCGGTGGTGATCCTCCTCATCGGCTTCTGGTGGAAGAGCGCGCACGGCTGAGGCCGCAGCATCAAGGGGCGGTGGATGGTCACCCTCAACAAGATCTACACCCGCACCGGCGACGGCGGGGCCACGCGCCTCGCCACCGGGGAGAGCGTGCCCAAGAGCCATGCGCGGGTGGAGGCCTATGGGGCGGTGGACGAGACCAACGCCTGTCTCGGCCTCGTGCGGCTGCACACAGGGGCGAGCCCCGAACTCGACGCCCTCTTCGCCCGGATTCAGAACGAGCTGTTCGATCTGGGCGCCGATCTCGCCACCCCGGAGCGGGAGGGCAAGGCGCTGGGCTATGAGCCCCTGCGCATCCTCGAGGCCCAGGTGACGCGGCTGGAGAGCGACATCGACGCCCTCAACGCCCAGCTCGAGCCCCTCGCCTCCTTCGTGCTGCCGGCGGGGAGCGCGGCGGCGACGCACCTGCACCTCGCCCGCACCGTGTGTCGGCGGGCCGAGCGGGCGGTGGTGCGCCTGCGCGAAGATCCGAGCGAGGCGGTGTCGGACGCGGCGCTGAAATATCTCAACCGCCTGTCGGACCTGCTGTTCGTGGCCGCGCGGGCCGCCAATCTCGAGGCCGGCGGCGACGTGCTCTGGCGCCCCGGCGCCACGCGGTAGGGGCGCGGCTTCAGCCTCGCAGCCCCTTCCGCAAACACAGGGATACTGAAGCCTGGGTCCTCCGACCAGGTCGGAGGGTGACAAAATTGAGCGGCCTGAGCATGGCCCGCGGGAAGTTGGCGCGCCGCCCTCAGCCGTAGCTTTGCAGGGGCCGCACCTCGAGGGCCCCGGCGCGCAGGGCGGCGATGGCCTGGGCGGCGGCCAGGGCCCCGGCGGTGGTGGTGTAGTAGGGGATCTTCTGCATCAGGGCCGTGCGGCGGATGGAGAAGCTGTCCTCCAGGCTCTGGCGGCCCTCGGTGGTGTTGATGACGAGCTGCACTTCGCCGTTCTTCATCTTGTCGACGATGTTGGGCCGGCCCTCCAGCACCTTCTTCACGGCTTCGGTCTCGACGCCGTGGCCTTGCAGGAACTCGGCCGTGCCTTGGGTGGCGATGACCTTGAAGCCCTGAGCCGCCAGCAGTTGCACGGCTTCCAGCACGAAGGGCTTGTCGGCCGGCTTCACCGACACGAACACCGCGCCCCCGGTGGGGACGACGGTGCCGCCGGCGATCTGGCTCTTGGCGAAGGCGCGGGCGAAGGCGTCGATGAGGGTCTCGCCCTCCCGGCGCCAGTCGAGGCCCATGACCTCGCCGGTGGAGCGCATCTCCGGGCCGAGCACCGTGTCCACGCCGGGGAAGCGGGCGAAGGGGAACACCGCCTCCTTCACCGCGATATGGTCGGCGGAGGGGCCGGGCAGGCGGAAGCTGGACAGCTTCTCGCCGGCCATGACCTTGGCGGCGATGGCCGCCACCGGGGCGCCGATAGCCTTGGCCACGAAGGGCACGGTGCGGCTGGCGCGGGGGTTCACCTCCAGCACATAGATGCGCGGGGCCGGGCCGTGCGGCTCCTCGATGGCGAACTGCACGTTCATCAGGCCGCGCACATTGAGGGCGCGGGCGAGGGCCTCAGTCTGACGGCGGAGCTCGGCCACCGTCTCGGGGCGCAGGGAGAAGGGCGGCAGCGAGCAGGCCGAGTCGCCCGAGTGCACGCCGGCCTCCTCGATGTGCTCCATGATGCCGGCCACGAACACGCTCTCGCCGTCACAGATGGCGTCGGCGTCCACCTCGGTGGCCCGGGATAGGTACTGATCGATGAGCACCGGGCTCTCGCCGGACACCTTCACCGCGTCGCGCACGTAGCGGGCCAGGCCCTCGTCGTCGCGGACGATCTCCATGGCCCGGCCGCCCAGCACGTAGGAGGGGCGGATCACCACCGGATAGCCCACCTGGTGCGCCGCGGTCAGGGCCTCTTCGGCCGAGCGGGCGATGGCGTTCACCGGCTGGGAAAGGCCGATGTGGTGCAACAGCTGCTGGAACCGCTCGCGGTCCTCGGCGAGGTCGATGGCGTCCGGCGTGGTGCCGAGAATGGGCACGCCGGCGTCCTCCAGGGCCTGGGCCAGCTTCAGCGGGGTCTGGCCGCCGAACTGCACGATGACGCCCAGGAGCTCGCCGTTCTTCATCTCCACGTCGAGCAGCTCCAGCACGTCCTCGCCGGTGAGCGGCTCGAAATAGAGGCGGTCGGAGGTGTCGTAGTCGGTGGAGACGGTCTCGGGGTTGCAGTTGACCATGATGGACTCCACCCCGATGTCATCGAGGGCGAAGGCGGCGTGGCAGCAGCAATAGTCGAACTCGATGCCCTGGCCGATGCGGTTGGGGCCGCCGCCGAGGATCACCGCCTTTTTGCGGCCGGAGGGCTGGCTCTCGCAGTCGGGGGAAAGGCCCAGGAACCCGGTCTCATAGGTGGAGTACATGTAGGGGGTCTTGGCCGCGAACTCGGCGGCGCAGGTGTCGATGCGCTTGAACACCGGGCGCACGCCGAGGCCATGACGCAGGCCCCGCACCTCGTGCTCGGTCTGATGGGTCAGCTTGGCGAGGCGCGCATCGGAAAAGCCGAGGGCCTTCAGCCGCCGCAGGCCGGCTGCGTCCAGCCCGGAGAGGCCATTCGCGCGGATCAGCGCCTCTTCCTTCACCAGGGCCTCGATCTGGCGCAGGAACCAGGGCTCGTAGGCGCAGGCGGCGTTCACCTCCTCAACGGAGAGGCCATGGCGGAAGGCCTGGGCGATGACCCGCAGGCGGTCCGGGGTGGGGCGGCCCAGCTCGCGCACCACCGCGGCCTTCACCGAGGCGGGATCGGCGCTGTCGGCGCCCGGAATGGCCACCTCGTCGAAGCCGGCGAGCCCGGTCTCCAGCCCGCGCAGGGCCTTCTGACAGCTCTCGGCGAAGGTGCGGCCGATGGCCATGACCTCGCCCACGCTCTTCATGGAGGTGGTGAGGCTGGGCTCCGCCCCCGGATACTTCTCGAAGGCGAAGCGGGGGATCTTGGTCACCACATAGTCGATGGTGGGCTCGAACGC
Organism: Pseudomonadota bacterium; assembly: GCA_040757715.1. Classification (GTDB taxonomy): domain Bacteria; phylum Pseudomonadota; class Alphaproteobacteria; order Caulobacterales; family Caulobacteraceae; genus CAIMFV01. The sequence goes on from JBFLWS010000016.1 coordinate 15,470, forward strand.
CGCAGGCGTGGCCCCGGTGATGTCGTTCATCAGCTCATCGAGGGTGTAGCCCACGGCCAGGCGCGCGGCGACCTTGGCGATGGGGAAGCCGGTGGCCTTGGAGGCGAGGGCCGAGGAGCGCGACACCCGCGGGTTCATCTCGATCACCACCATGCGCCCGTCCTTGGGGTTCACGGCGAACTGCACGTTGGAGCCGCCGGTCTCCACCCCGATCTCGCGCAGCACGGCGATGGAGGCCGAACGCATCCACTGGTATTCTTTGTCGGTGAGGGTGAGCGCCGGGGCCACGGTGATGGAATCCCCCGTGTGCACCCCCATGGGGTCGATGTTCTCGATGGAGCAGATGATGATGCAGTTGTCCGCCCGGTCGCGGACCACCTCCATCTCGTACTCCTTCCAGCCGAGCACGCTCTCCTCGATCAGCACCTCGGTGACCGGGGAGGCGTCGAGGCCGCGTTCCACGATCTCCTTGAATTCTTCGAGGTTATAGGCGACGCCGCCGCCAGTGCCGGCGAGGGTGAAGGAGGGGCGGATGATGGCCGGCAGGCCCACCAGCTCGAGGGCGGCCTGGGCGTCCGCCCAGCTGTGCGCCACCTGCGAGCGCGGGCTCTCCAGGCCCAGCACATCCATGGCGTCGCGGAATTTTTGCCGGTCCTCGGCCTTTTCGATGACGTCGGCCTTGGCCCCGATCATCTCCACGCCGAACTTGTCGAGCACGCCGGCCTTCTCCAGGGCGAGGGCGCAGTTCAGCGCCGTCTGGCCGCCCATGGTGGGCAGGAGCGCGTCCGGGCGCTCCTTCTCGATGATCTTGGCCACCAGCTCCGGCGTGATCGGCTCCACATAGGTGGCGTCGGCCACCTCGGGATCGGTCATGATGGTGGCCGGGTTGGAGTTGACGAGGATGATGCGATAACCCTCGGCGCGCAAAGCCTTGCACGCCTGGACGCCGGAATAGTCGAACTCGCAGGCCTGACCGATGACGATGGGCCCCGCGCCGATGATCAGGATGGACTTGAGGTCGGTGCGTTTGGGCATCTTGGTCTTCCGTCCAGAAAGGGCATTCGAATAGCGGCCGCGTTGGCGCGCGACGAGGGGCCGCGAGGGGGCTCGCGTCCCTTGGCCGATCGACATGCGGGTTAAGCCGCCCCTTTAGCGGCGGGGGGGGCGCAGCGCAAGCACGCGTTGGGGCGAGGGGCCGCTTGGGGGCCGCTTCTACTCCACCAGGCGGAATTTGCGGCTGTCGAACACCTTGAGCACCTGGGCGAGCTCATGGCCCCGGCGCAGCACCACCTCCCCGGCGCCGATGACGGCGTAGGCGCCCTGGCGCTTGGCGAGCGCGGGGCGTTTCTCGATGCGATAGAGCGGCGCCTCGGAGGTGCGGCGGAAGATGGCGAACACCGCCGCCTCGCGCCCGCCGCCGAGGGCGTAGTCGCGCCACTCCCCCGCCGCCACCCTCCGTCCGTACACCCGCAGGATGGCGTCAAGCTCGCGGCGCTCGAAGAACACCGTGGCCGACGCCGGCTGAGCCGCGCCCTGAGAAGTGGGTTGGGGCGCCGATTGGGGCGTGGGCGTATAGCTGTCCAGGCTCATGCGATGGAGAACGCGCCGATATCGTTGAACGACTCCGTGAGCTTATCCAAGCCTGGTTTTCTGGCTAGAGCGCTCGCACGCGAGGCGACGTGAAATGTTACGAATTCACGAAATGGCCCCAATCTGGTCGATTACGCGCCTCATCTGCGAGCGATAAGATGAGCGTCGGCTGATCGGACGGCTTGGTTCCGGTTCCTGAACAGCCCCCCCAGCCCCCTGGAACGGGTCGTTGGTCAGCCGGCATCCAGATCGTCTAACGATCGCCCGCGCCATCCGCAGTCCCCCCCGGATCGCGCGGGCTTTTCGTATCTGGACTCTGGGCGCCTGAAGCCCGGTCCCTGCCCCAAAAAAGCTGGCGCCCGTCTTGCGACTCCTCAGCCATGATGAGCGCGAGCGTGAAGAGCCTCTTCTGTAGAATCAATCACTTGGCTGATCCGACGGGCCGAGGCGAGCGCGCACGCCCGGCAAGAATTGCCCAGCCGCGGCGGGATTCTGCCCAGGAGGAGGGCGCCGCATGTCGCTGAACGCCATCCTGTCCATCGCCCAGTCCGGCCTGACCACCGCCCAGGCGGGCATCAATGTCGTTTCCGACAATGTCGCCAACGTCAACACGCCTGGCTATGTGCGCAAGGTGGCCAACGAGCAGTCGGTGGTGCTGGCCGGCCAGGGCGCGGGCGTGGACATCGCCGGCATCACCCGCGCGGCCGACGCCTATCTCGAACAGGCCAATCGCACCGCCACCGCCGATTCCAACAACTCGGCGGCCCTGGCCAGCGTCTTGAACAACGCCCAGACCCTGTTCGGCGATCCCTCGTCCTCGACCTCGTTCTTCGCCGGGCTCGACAACGTGTTCTCGGCCTTTTCCACGGCCTCAGCGGCGCCGTCCAACTCCTCCACCTCCCAGGCCCTGAACAGCGTCTCCAGCTTCTTCCAGAGCGCCGGCACGCTCTCCAACAATCTGGCCACCATCGCCAGCCAGACCGATTCGCAAATCACCGCCGACGTCGGCACGGTGAACTCGCTGCTCGGTCAGATCGACAGCCTGAACCAGACCATCTCCCGCGGCTCTATCGGCGGCCAGGACGTGTCCGGGGCGCAGAACCAGCAGAGCCAGCTCATCGACCAGCTGAGCCAGTACATGAACGTCAACGTGTCCGCCTCGGCCCATGGCGGCGTGGTGGTGCGCGGCGCGGACGGCTCGCCCTTGGCCGGGGACGGAGAGGGGCCGGCCACCTTCAGCTACGACACCAGCGGGCCGCAGGGCCAGCTCATCTATACGAGCCCCTATGGCTCGACCCAGGCCTATAGCTCGCGGCTGCAGAGCGGCGAGCTGAACGGGCTCCTCACCGCCCGCAACAGCGAAATCCCCCAGATGCGTCAGCAGCTGGCCGAGCTCACCACCCAGGCGGCGGGGGTGATCAACGCCGCGGCCAACGCCCATACCCCTACTCCGGCGCCGGCGACCCTCACGGGCAAGAACACCGGCGTGGACATCCCCACCGTGGTGGGCGACTTCTCCGGTTCGACTTCGCTGGTGGTGATGAACAGCGGCGGCGTCATCCAGGGCCAAGTGAACATCACCTTCACCGGCGGCGGCTACACCATCAATGGCGGGGCGGTGCAGCCGGCGGCCAACTTCGTCGCCGACGTCAACACGGCCCTCGGCGCGCTCGGCGGTTCAGCCAGCTCCAATGGCAATGTGCTGACCCTCAATGCCGGGGGCGCCAACGGCCTCGCCGTGGTGGACGGCTCGCCGGCGGCCCAGAACGGCGGCAAGGGCTTCTCACAGTATTTCGGCTTCAACGACGTAGTGCGCTCGAGTGTGGTGGCGGACTACAACACCGGCCTCAAGGCTGCCGACCTTTCCGGTTTCAACGCCGGGTCCTTCACCCTGCGCGTGTCCGGGGCCAATGGGGCCAAGGTGCAGGACATCTCCATCACCCCCACGCCGGGCGGCACGGTGGGCGGGCTCCTGACCCAGCTCAACTCCACCGCCACCGGGTTCGGCCTCTATGGCCAGTTCAGCCTCAACGCAACTGGCGCGGTGGTGTTCACCCCCAACGCCGGCAGCGGCTACAGCGTCGATCCATTGAGCGACACCACCCAGCGCAACGGGACCGGGGCCTCGGCCACGGCCTTCTTCGGCATCGGGGCGCAAAACCGCGGGGCGCGGGCCTCGGGCTTCACCGTCAATCCAGCCCTGTTGCAGAACCCAAACCTGTTGGCGGTGGGCACGGTGAACACTGCCGCCGTCCCGCCTGCAGCCTCCTTGCCGGCGGGGGACACCTCCGGCCTCGACGCCATCAGCCAGGCGGGCAAGACCCTGACCAGCTTCCTGCCGGCGGGGTCCTCGCCGGCCCAGTCCCTCAGCGTCTCCGACTACGCCGCGGCCCTCGCCGCCCGCATCGGCTCCAAGGCCAAGGCCGCCGACAGCGCCAAGACCAGCGCCGCGGCCACCGCCCAGACGGCGAAGACCCGGCTCAACGCGTCGGAGGGGGTCAATATCGACGAGGAGCTGGTCAATCTGACCACCTATCAGCAGGCCTACAACGCCTCGTCGCGCCTGATCATCGCTGCGCGCGACATGTTCGATACTTTGTTAGGCATGGTGCGGTAGGAGCTGAACCATGGACCGCGTCTCCACCGTCGGCACATATCAAAGCGCCCTCGCCTCTATCATGATGGCCGAGCAGAAACAGGCTACGGCCGATCAGCAGGTGTCCTCGGGCAAGGTGGCCACGGATCTGGGCGGGTTCGGCGATTCCTCGGAGCGCCTGGTGGCCACCCGCACCTTGCAGTCGCGACTGCAGAGCTATTCGGACAACAGCGAGATTCTGTCGGCCAAGCTGGGTATCCAGGAGACCTCCCTCACCCAGATGGAGGGCGCGGCGGGGGATGCGGTGAAGGCCATCCAGAGCGCCGTAGCCTCGGGCGACGCCTCCAACCTCATGTCCAGCCTGCAGAACAGCCTCACCTCGGCGGCCTCGGCGATCAATCTGCAATATCAGGGACAATACGTGTTCGCCGGATCGCAGGTGTCCACCGCGCCCCTGGCCATCACCAACATCAATTCGCTAGCGGTGGCCGGCACGCCGGTGGCGCTGAACACGGTGTTCAAGAACGACCAGTTCCCGCCCAAGTCGCGCCTCGACGACAATACGGTGACGACCACCGGCTTCGTCGCCGACGCCGTCGCTTCGCCCTATATCCAGGTGCTGCAACAGGTGGCCGCCTACAATCAGGGCGTCAACGGGCCGTTCGGCAAGCCGCTCACCGCCGCCCAGACCACCTTCCTGCAGGGAGTGATTCAGACCGCCCAGGCGGCGCAGCAGACCGCCACCAGCGTCACGGTGCAGAACGGCGGGTTGCAGAACCAGGTGACCAACGTGCAAAAGGCCATCAGCGCCCAGCAGACCGCCCTCACCAACATCGTCAGCAACATCACCGACGTGGACGTGGCCCAGGCGGCCACCAACCTCCAGCTGGCCCAGGCCTCGCTGCAGGCCGCGGCCCAGGTGTTTTCCCGGCTTTCCGGCTCGGCCCTGGTGAATCTCCTACCCTCCACCTCCACGACCGCCTAAAGCTCCCCGGAAGAGGGGGAGGGTCCTTTGGGGTTGAAGAGTCTGCCGAACATCCTGACGGCGCTGCGCATCGCGCTGGGCGTAGGCGCCTTCGCGGCCCTGGTGATGCTGCGCTACGCCCCGGACGATCAGGACACCCTGGCCTTGATCAGTTTCTGGGCCTTCGTGGCGGCGGCGCTCACCGACTTCCTCGACGGCTGGCTGGCCCGGCGGCTGAACGCCAAGTCCGCCTGGGGGGCCATGCTCGACCCCATCGCCGACAAGATCGCCGTGGCCCTCGCGCTCATGGGCCTGGCCGCCTGCGCCCCTACCCTGACGCTGTTCATCGCCGGGGGGACCATCCTGTTCCGCGAGGTGTTCATCTCGGGCCTGCGCGAGGCGGGGGCGGCGCGGGGGCTCGCCTTTCCGGTGACCAAGCTCGCCAAGTGGAAGACCACCTTCCAGCTCGCGGCTGTCGCTGGGGAGATCCTCGCTCTCACCCAGCCCGAGGTGGGGCCCCTGGCCCACGCCCTCCTGTGGATCGCGGCGGGCCTAAGCCTCTGGACCGGCCTCGTCTACGCCCGCGAGGCGCTCAACCAGCTCGGCGATTCTTGAGCCGGCCGGATTGGGTCATGGCCTCCAGCACCGCGCTGGCTACGCGGTCGGTTTCGCGCAGGGGCGGATAGGACCAGGTCTCCAGGGCCCCTTCGAAGGGTCGGGCGACGCCCGCGTCGTAGAGCGCCTGCAAGAACCGCGCGCGGCGGGCCTGGCGCCCCTCCAGCGGCACGATATAGATCGGCTTGCCCGTGGCCGCGGCCTCGGTGGGCATGTTGGTGGAATCCTCGGTGACCAGGATCACGTCCGCCGCCGCCAGCAGCGCGAAATAGGGGTTCGGCCCCTCCCCGTCCCAGACGAAGCCCAGGTGGCGGGCGAGGCGCGGGGCGAGCACAGCCTTGGCCGTCTCCGGCGTGCGACGCGAGAAGGTGGCGAGCACCGAGCCGCCGGCGCTGAGCGCCTGGTCTATCTCGTCGGCCATGGCCTGCGCCCGCGCCGCCGACAGATCGAAGGCCTTGGAGCGGCCGCCGATGAGCAGGGCCACCCGGGGATGGGGCAAGGCTTCCAGCTGATCGGCGAAGGCGGCGTAGCCTTCGGCCAGGCGCGCCTCTGTCACCCGATGCGGCGCGCCGAGGACGGGCAGCACATTGGGTCCGGCCAGACGGTCATGCTGGGGCGGGACTACGAGGTCGAACAACCGCGGCGGCCGCACTGGGTCTTGCAGCTGCACCACATAGGTCTGGCCGTGCGACCAGCGGCGCATGGCGATGCTGTAGGGGATGGCGGCGCGACCGTTGCCGATCCACAGGTCCGGCCAGGGCGGCTGGATCGCCGCGCCGCCGTCGCCCAGCATGCGCCGGGGCTCGAAGATCAGCCGGGTGGGGGCGCGGGACAGCCAGCGCGGCCAGCGCACGTGCTTGACCTCGATCTCCGCAGGAACCTGACGGCCCACCGCCTCCGCCAGGCCGAGCGCCTGGTTTTCAATGCCGGCGCGGCCGTCGGAGACGACCCACACGCGGAGGGGAGCGCAGGCTAGAGCGCGTTCCGAAAAAGTGGGAACCGGTTTTTCGATTAGAACGCGCTCCAGTCTAAAGATGCAGAGCACGATTCAACGATTAGCCGGTTCCGGCTAATCGCATCGTGCTCTAGATCCACTCGACCTTGAGAATCTCATAGGCCTTGACGCCGGCGGGGGTGATCACCTCCACCACGTCGCCGGGGCCCTTGCCGATCATGCCGCGGGCGAGGGGCGAGGTGAGCGACAGGCGGCCGCGCTTTACGTCGGCCTCGTGCTCGCCCACCACCTGGTAGCGGGCCTCCTCTTCGGTGTCCTCGTCCACCACGGTGACCGTGGCGCCGAACTTCACCTGGGCGCCCGACAGCTTCGACACGTCGATCACCTGGGCGCGACTGATGCGGTCTTCGATCTCGGCGATACGGCCTTCGATCCAGCCCTGGCGTTCTTTCGCGGCGTGGTATTCAGCGTTCTCCGAGAGGTCGCCGTGGCTGCGCGCCTCGGCGATGGCGGCGATGACGCTCGGCCGCTCCACGGACTTCAAACGCTTCAGTTCCTCGTCGAGAGCCCGATAGCCCTCGGCGGTCATGGGCACTTTTTCCATATGGGACAGGCAGCTCGGAGCGCCCTGGCTGAATTATGAGAGGCGCGGTCGCGGGCGCTTTTTCGACCGGGGGGTAAAGCATAGGGGCGCGCGGCGCGGACTGCAAGACGAAATGACGCAACGCAACATTGAACGCTGGAGCGCCTCCACCGGCTGGCGATTCCGGCGCAAGGCCCCTATGGTGCGCGGCGCGCGGGCCGGGATCATAACCGGCTGCGGCGCGCCGGGGGCGAATCGCGGGGAGACGGCTCACGCAGAGGTGAGGCGCATCCCCCCTTGAAGTTGGACTATGTGCAGTCGGATGCGCAGACTACTTCTTTGTTTAGTTTTGCTTGGCGCGGCCTCCGCCGCGAGCGCCCGGACGGCGTCGCCCAAGGTGGTGGAGCTGTTCACCGCCCAGGGCTGCGACACCTGCGCCGAGGCCGATGGCCTGGTGCGCGAGCTAGCCGGACGCGCGGGCGTCCTCGCCCTCACCTTCCCGGTGGACTACTGGAACTATACGGGCTGGCGCGACACCTTCGCCCAGCCGGAGTTCACCGCTCGCCAGCAGGCCTATCGCGGCCGCTTCCGCCTGCGCGACGTCTATACGCCCGAAGTGGTGGTGGACGGCCGGCGCGAGACCCCCGCCACCGACCGTGAGAAGGTCGAGCTCTTGGTGAAGGCCGCGCCGCAGCTGGCCAAGGCCCATGGGCCCAAGGTGAAGCTGCTGCACCACGTGAGCGAGGTGAAGATCGGCGGCGGCGCTGTTCCCGCTGGCGGGGCTGAGGTGTGGCTGGTGCGCTATGATCCGCGCATCCAGGAGGTGAAGGTCAAGACCGGCGACAATCGCGGCAAGACGGTGAGCCAACAGAACGTGGTGCGCGAGCTGATCAAGCTCGGGGCCTGGAAGGGCGCGGCCAAGCGCTTCAAGCTCGCCCCGCCGCAGACGCCGGGCCTGAAGACGGTGGTCCTCGTCCAAGCGACCCACGGCGGCCCGATCCTGGCCCTGGCCAAGAGCTAGAGCAAAATCCGATCATCCCGGCGGGATTTTACGGAGGTAAAGCGGCCCAAAAAACCTGGGTCCTCGCTGCCGCGAGGATGAGCGGAAGTAGGAGTGGCGGCGCCGACCATGCGCCGTTACTGCGCCGCCCTCAGCTCGCCTCGGAAATGAACCCTTCCAGGCCCTGTTCGCGCACCTTGCGATAGAGGGTGGAGCGGCCGATGCCCAGGCGCTTGGCCACCTCGGTCATGTGGCCGGAATAGATCTCGATGGCCAGCTGGATGAGGTCGCGCTCGATCTCTTCCAGGGTGCGCAGGTGGCCGCGGTGATCGAGGATGCGCACGGGCGCCTCGGCCTCGCCCGAACCGGCAGACGCCGCATCGGCAGGCGCTAACGCAGGCGCAGGCGCGGCCTCGCCCTCCGCCGGCGGGGTATATTTCAGGCCGGAGATGGCTGGGAAGTCGAGGGGCGTCAGGTAGGGGCCGTCGGCCAGCACGATGGCCCGATAGACCGTGTTCTCGAGCTGGCGCACATTGCCGGGCCAGTCATAGGCTTCCAAGAGGCTCATGGCCTCGGCGGTGGCGCCGATCACCCGCTTGCCCTCCTCCACATTGAAGCGGCGCACGAAGGCGTCCACCAGGGCGGGGATGTCGCTGCGGCGCTCACGCAAGGCCGGCGCCTCGATGGGGAAGACGTTCAGGCGGTAGAACAGGTCCTCGCGGAAGCGCCCGTCCTTCACCGCGTTGGTGAGATCGCGGTTGGTGGCCGAGAGGATGCGCACGTCCACCTTCACCGGGCGCTTGGAGCCCACCGGATCGATCTCGCTCTCCTGCAGGGCGCGCAACAGCTTCACCTGCATGTCGAGGGGCAGTTCGCCCACCTCGTCAAGGAAGAGGGTGCCGCCATTGGCCTCCTGGAACTTGCCCAGGTGCTTGTCGTGGGCGCCGGTGAAGGCCCCCTTTTCGTGGCCGAACAGGATGCTCTCCACCAGGTTCTCCGGCAGGGCGCCGCAGTTCACCGCCACGAACGGCTTGCCGGCGCGGTCGGAGGCGGCGTGCACGGCCCTAGCGATCACTTCCTTGCCCACCCCGCTCTCGCCAAGGATCAGCACCGGGATGGAGGACTTGGCCGCCCGCTCGCCCAGCGCCTTGACCATGCGCATGGGGGGCGAGGCGCCCACGAGGTCGTTGAAGGTGAGGCCGCCATTGGCGGCGCGCTTCTTCAGCCGGTCCACCTCGGCGGTGAGCTGGCCCATCTGCAAAGCGTTGCGGATGGAGACGATGATGCGCTCCGGCGCGGCCGGCTTGATGAAGAAGTCCTGGGCCCCGGCCTGCATGGCCTTGACCACCGTCTCCACCCCGCCGGTGGCGGTGAGCACGATCACCGGAGTGGTCACCCCTTGCGCGCGCAGCTCGGTGAGCACCTCAAGGCCGGGCTTTCGCGGCATGACGAGGTCGAGAATGATCACGTCGGGGGCGAGGCCGCCGGCGATCTGGTCCAGCGCCGCCTCGCCGCCATCGGCCTGGCTCACCCGGAATCCTTCCCGCTCCAGAACGCTCTGGATCAGACGACGCTGGGTCGGATCGTCGTCGACGACAAGGACCAGTTTGGACATCCACACCATCCATCACTTGTGGCGTCGGCGAAGTTTCCGCGACGCTCGCTGTTGTGCAGATGTGATACAGCCTCGCGGTAAAGGTCGGGTTGAGGAGGTCTTGAGCGGAGGTTAATGCGACCTCTGCGAGTCCCGCCGGCGGGGGCGTGGCATGGGCGCGGTCTGGGCGCCGACCGTCAGTCCAGGGATGTTCCTAGTCCATTAGTGCAATGGGCGAACGATTCTTGCTCGCGGTCTTGACGCAGCCGCAATGATTTGGCGTTAAACCCCGCCTTCGGCACATTCCCCCACGTCACCACAGGATCGCCCATGCCCGACAAGCAGCTTCTTCATCTGGTCATCGGCGGCGAGCTCGCCGAGGTGGACGGCGTCAGCTTCCGTGATCTCACCAAGGTGGAGTTCGTGGGCGCCTTTCCGAACTACGCCGAGGCCTACGCCGCCTGGAAGGCCCGGGCCCAGGCCACGGTGGACAACGCCCTGATGCGCTACTTCGTGGTGCACGCACACAAGCTGATCGACCCCAACCCCACCGAAGTCGACAAGTACTGAGCCGAGGCCCGCTGTCGGGCCTCAGTCCACCAGCTTGCGCAGGAGATAGGTGAACTCCAGCGCCTGGAACTGGGCGGTCTGGCGCGGGTCGGCGGTGGCCGAGTGGCCGCCTTCGGTGTCCTCGTAGAAGAGATACGGCTTGCCGAATTCGTTGAGGCGGGCGGCGAACTTGCGCGCCTGCTGCGGGCCCACCCGATCGTCCTTGGTCACGGTGAAGATGAAGGGCTCGGGATAGTCGACGGTGGGGCGCAGGGCGTTGTAGGGCGACAGCTTGGCCAGGAAGGCCCGCTCCTCCGGCACGCTCACCGAGCCGTATTCGGCCACCCAGGAGGCGCCCGCCGCCAGCTGCTCGTAGCGCAGCATGTCCAGCAGCGGCACGCCGATGATCACCGCATGCCAAAGCTCGGGATGCTGGGTGAACTGCACCCCCATGAGGAGCCCGCCATTGGAGCGGCCGCGAATGCCGAACCGGCGCGGCGAGGTGAAGCCGCGGGCGAACAGGTCACGCGCCACCGCCGTGTGGTCGTCATAGATGATCTGGCGCTTGGTCTTCAGCCCCGCCTCATGCCAGGCCGGCCCGAACTCGCCGCCGCCGCGGATATTGGCGATGACATAGGCCCCGCCCTGTTCCAGCCACAGCTTGCCGATGGCCCCGAGATAGGCCGGGGTCTGGGACAGCTGAAAGCCGCCATAGGCGAACATCAGGGTCGGGGTCGTGCCGTCGCGCTTCAGGTCCTTCTTGTGGACGACAAAGTAGGGGATCTTGACCCCGTCGCTGGAGGCGGCCTCGAACTGCTCCACCACGAGGTCCTTGGCCTCGAATTGCGGCGGCAGGGCCTTCACCGGCGCGACGGCGCCCGAGGCAGTCTCCGCGAGATAGAGGGTGGGCGGGGCGATGAAGCTGGCGGCCTGGATGAAGGCCTGATCGCTGCGGCTCGATGTCGCCACGAGGCTCAGGGTGGCGTTGTCCGGCAGGGCCAGAGCGCGCCCGGCCCATTTGCCATCCGCGCCGAGATGGAAGGCGCTGACCCGTCCGCGCACATTGTCGAGATAGTCCACCAGCACCTCGGTGCGGGCGACCGTCACCTCCTGCACGCCCTGCCGCGCAGTGGGGGCGAAGATCAGGGTGGGCTTCAGGTGATCGGGATCGGCCTTCAGCTCGGCGAGCTTCAGCGACACCACCGAGCCGGCCTTGAAGCTTGGTCCGCCGGGCTTGGGCGTCCAGTCCGTATCGAGGCCTACCACCGCCTCGCCCTTTGCCAGCCCTTCGAGCCGCGCCTTGGTGGGCAGGGCGAGCCGGCGCACGCCGTGGTCGGTGAGGAGATAGGTCTCGGCGTCGAAGAACTTCACCCCGCGGCGGATCAGGGGCAGGGCGTGGCCGAAGCCGTCATGCTCCACAAAGGCCGAGGTGGAGACCTCGTCGCTCTCCGCGCCGCGGAACACCTCCTTGGCCTGGTCGAGGCTCTGACCCCTCGCGAGGGTCTTCACCACGAAGGCGTAGCCGGACTTGGTCAGCGTGCCCGCTCCCCAGTCCCGCGACAGGATCACGTGGTCATGGTCGAGCCAGGTCACGCTCTGCTTGGCCTTGGGGAAGGAAAAGCCGCCGTCCACGAAGCGCTTGGTCTTGAGGTCGAACTCGCGCACCGTCACTGCGTCCTCGCCCCCGTCGGAGAGGCTGATCAGGCAGTATCGCTCGTCCGGCTGCAGGCAGTGGGCGCCGTGGAAGAACCAGCTCTTGCCCTCCGCCTTGCCGAGGGCGTCGAGGTCGAGCACCGTCTCCCATTGCGGCGAAGCGCTGCGGTAACTGGCGAGGCTCGTGCGCCGCCAGACCCCGTGCTTGTGCTCGCCGTCCTGCCAGGTGTTGTAGATCTGGCCGGCGAGGAAGCTCGGCTGCGGGATGCGGTCCTTGGTCTCGGCGATCTTCAGCGCCGCCGCATAGGCCCCGGCGTAGCGCGGGTCCTTCTCCAGCACGGAAAGGGTCTTGGCGTCCTCGGCCTTGACCCAGTCCATGGCCTTTTGCCCGCGCACGTCCTCCAGCCAGAGATAGGGGTCCGGCTGTTCGGGAACCGTCTCGGCGGCGAGGCTGAGCGCGGGCGCGAGGGCGAAGAGCGCGGCGAGGAGAAGGCGGCGCATCAGCTTATTTCTCCAGGGCGAGGTCGATGAACCGGCCGACATCGGCGCGCAGCTTCTTCAGCGCCTCGGGGTTCAGATAGACCATGTGCCCGGACGGGTAATAGGCGAAGTGCAGATTGCCCCGCAGCGAGGCGTCGATGGGCATGTGCTTCAAATCGTATTCAGTGCCGAAGAAGGGCGTGGCCATGTCGTACCAGCCGTTCAGTGAGAAGACGTGCAGGTGCGGGTTCTGGCGCATGGCCGCAGCCAGATCGAGGGCCGTGTCCGGCACATTCTGGGCGAAGTTGGCGCCCGGCGGCTTGTGATGCCAATCCCAGCTGCGGTTGGCGTCCGGCGCCGCGGGCCGGTAGGGCATGTCGGTGCGATAGTCGAGCTCGCTCGCCAGATAGCCATGCAGCATGGAGATGAAGGCCGGCGTGATGGAGGTGGAAGAGGGGTCGGTCTGGGGGGACTCGCCCGCGGCGTCGGAATCGATGCCCTCGAAGCGGGAGTCGTAGCGACCGATCACCCGCCGCTCGCTGCGCAGGAGCTCCTTGCGGAAGCGGCTGAGATCAAGCCGCAGGTCCGCCTCGCGCAGATAGGTCTCCGACACGCCGGTGTAGTAGGCGAGCTTTTTGGCCACCTGGTCAGCCTCGGCGGGGGAGAGGTCGGCGCCCTTGGCCATGGCCGACAGGTAGGGGCCCTCCGCCCAGGCCCGCGCCTCGGCCAGGAAGGCCGGCAGGTCGGCGGGCTTGTTGGGGATCTTGTCGTGATACCAGGCCGCCGCCGCATAGGTGGGCAGATAGGTCATGAACACGTGGTCGAGGCCCGGCGAGCGGGCGTTGTAGTTCAGGATCGAGGACAGCAGGAACACGCCGTTGAGGCCCACGCCGCGCTCCTCCAGCTGATAGGCCAGGGCGCCTGAGCGCAAGGTGCCGTAGCTCTCGCCGAACAGGAACTTGGGCGAATTCCAGCGATTGTTCAGGTCGAGGTAACGGATCGCCGTGCGGGCGAAGGCGTCGGCGTCCCCGTCCACGCCGTAGAACCGCTCGGCCTTGGCCTCGCCCACCGGCCGCGAATAGCCCGCCCCCATGGCGTCGATGAACACGAGGTCGGCCTTGTCGAGCAGGGTCTGGTCGTTGACGCCGAAATTATAGGGCGCAGGGGCGATGGCCTCAGGCGAGGTCACCTTCACTCGATAGGGTCCGAACGAGCCCAGGTGCAGCCAAAGCGAGGCCGAGCCTGGCCCGCCATTGTAGAAAAACACCAGCGGCCGGTTCGGCCCCTTGGCGGTGTAGGCCGTGTAGAACATCGACCCGATGGGCTTGCCCTCGTCGTCGCGGAGGGTGAGCGTGCCGGCCGTCGCCTCATAATCGATGGCCTTGCCGTTCACGGTGATGGCGTGATGGGTGACGCGCTTTTGCTCCACGGGGCTGGCTTGAGCGCTGTCGGTCTCGGCCTTGTGCGGCTTGGCGGCCTCGGCGCTCGTCTCCTCGGCGGGCTTGGCCTGCGGCGCGGCGAAGGCGCCCAGGGGCGCTGAGAGGGCGAGACTCATCAGGCCGGCGAGGGCCAGGGACGACAGGCGCATCAACGAAATTCCCCACTTGCGAAACAGACGCAGGGCTGGAGGTTGACGCCCTTGTCACACGCTCGTCAATGTGGCGCCGGCAAAGATTTTGCGCAGCGGTTGCTGAATTCCGGACGAATTTGCCGAGAGCGTGCGCCGATGGCGAAGGCGCGACCGGTCAGCCGGGTCGCGGCGGCGGATTACACACTTAAGCGGATTTGTGCGGGCGACCGCCCTTGGCGCCATTGGCGCGCGCCGCCTGGGCCTTGGCCGGCGATGTGGTCTGGCCCGCGCGCCGGGCCATGTAGCGCTTGGTCCCGAACAGTCCGGCCAGCAGGCCTTGCACCGACAGGTCCACATCCAGCGCTTCCCAATGCAGCCCAAGGCCGGCGCCCAGCACCTCCACCGCCGCAAGGTCGGCCGCCGTCGCCGTCTCCAGTCCTTGGGCGAGCCTTGGCGGGAACGCGAAACTGCAGCCGTTGGTCAGATCGATCACCACCCGGTCGAGCGCGGCGTCGTAGCGCGCCGCCGCCGCCCGAGGCTCGGTCTCCAGGGCGCGTTGACCACGTTCGAGCGCGGCGTCGATCAACTGAGCCATTTCACCCTGCCTTGCGCGAGAGCGGCAGGTCCAGCTCCACGCGGTCGTGCATGACCCTGGGCGTGATGCGGCCGCGCTCGCCGCGCTCGAGGCGGACCAGGCCGTAGCCTTCCATGGTGCGCAGCGTGCGCGAGAGGTTCGACTTGGCCTTGCCGGTGATCCGCGCCAGCTCGTCGAGCGAGCCGGGCGCCTGCTCGGCGATGACGCGCAGCAGCTCACGATTGCCGGCTGAGAGCACCTTGGCGAAGGACTCGGTGGAGGTGAACCAGACCTTGGACTCGTCGTCCGCCACGCGACGCTCGCCGCGCGCCACCGCCAGGGTCCGCGCCTTCATCGCCTCATAGCGCGCCACGCCGACCTTCAAGGTGGTCATGGGATCACTCCTTTTTCGCGTAAAATACACGATCGAATGCATTCCTGCGATGTATTCGACAAAGATGGGTCGAAACCTCTGAGTCCCTAAGCGTGTCCGGCCTGGCCGGAGAGCTGGTCGGGGCGGACGCCGAGCTTGGCCAGGGCCCGCAGCCACTTGGTGTCGTAGTCGCCGTCGAAAACGAGGGCCTCGTCCGGCTCGCAGCTCAGCCAGACATTCTCCAGAATCTCCTTGTCGAGCTGGCCGGGGCTCCAGCTGGCGCAGCCCAGCGCCAAGGTGGCGTGGCGCGGCCGGCGCGAGCGATCGGTCATGGCCTCCAGCACCTCGCGCGTGGCGGTGAGGGCGATGCCGCTGGCCACGCTCACGGTGGAGTCTGGGGCGACGTAGTCGTCGGTGTGCAGCACGAAGCCGCGTTCGCGCTCCACCGGCCCGCCAGCCAACACTGGCTGGTCTGGCGCGGGGGCGCGGGCCTCCACCCCCAGGCGATCGAGCAGCTCGGGCAGGGTGATGCCGCCCAGCGGCCGATTGACGGCGATGCCCATGGCCCGCTCGGGGCTGTGCATGCAGCAGAGGATCACCGCCCGCTCGAAGCGGGGATCGCCGATGCCGGGCATGGCGATCAGCAGGCGGCCGCTCTGATATTCGGTGTCGTCCGGATCGCAGTCCATCCAACCATGATTAGGCCTCCCCGATCTTGGCGCAAGTATTGGCGGTCGTGCGAGGGCGAGGTCACGCTCTTGTGGGGGCCCGCCCTTGCACTTAAGTCGCAGTCGACGGCGATCGGCCGTGCCAAGGGCGGGGAAACCCGTCCGCCAGGAGCAAACCCATGACCATCCAAGTCGGCGATCGCCTGCCCGAGGCGACCTTCATGACCATGACCAAGGACGGCCCGCAGCCGATCACCGCCGAGGCCATCTTCAAGGGCGTCAAGGCGGTGCTGTTCGCCGTGCCGGGCGCCTTCACCCCCACCTGCTCGGCCAAGCACCTGCCCGGCTTCAAGGAGCACGTGGCCGACTTCCGCGCCAAGGGCGTGGACAAGCTGGTGTGCATTTCCGTGAACGACGTGTTCGTCATGGGCGCTTGGGGCAAGGACCAGGGCGTGGGCGAGGACGTGCTCCTGATCGCCGACGGCAATGGCGAGTTCACCAAGGCCGTGGGCCTTGAGCTCGACGGCGTGCGCTTCGGCATGGGCCTGCGCTCGCAGCGCTACGCCATGCTGGTGGACGACGGGGTGGTGAAGGAGCTGTTCGTCGAGGCTGGCGGCGAGTTCCGCGTCTCCTCCGCCGACTACATGCTCGAGCACATCTAGGTTCGGCGCGAGGCGGATCCGTTCAATGCGCCGAGGCTGAGGCCGGCAGGCTCTGGGTGTCCTCCACGAAGGGCCCGCCATGGGCCTCCGCCCGGCCGCGCGGGTCTGGATGGATCAGGATATCGGCGGCCGGGAAACGCGCCAGCACGCGGTTCTCGGCCCCCACCATGATGTGATGGACCTCGTCCAGGGTGAGCGTCGGATCGAGGTCGAGGTGCATCTGCATGTGCACATAGGGCCCGGCGGCGCGGGTGCGCAGCTGGTGCACCCCCTTCACCTGAGCGTCAGCGCTGACCAGGTCGACGATCTCTTGCCGCTCGTGGTCGCTGAGCTCCTCGTCCATCAGGTGCTTGGAGGCTTCTTGCAGCACGTGAATGGCGCCCCACACCAGCCAAAGGGCCACCACCAGGCCGGCGGCGGCGTCGAAGCGCGGCTCGTGGAACATCAGGGCGAGACCGAGGCCGATCAGGGCGGCGATGTTGCAGCCGATGTCGGCGATGTAGTGGGCCCGGTCGCCATGCACCGCCACCGACTGGGTCATGGCGAGGACCTGGTTCTGGGCATAGACCAGGGCCGCCACGGCCAAGGTGGACACCGCCATCACGGCGATGGCCGCGCCCTCGGCCGCGATCGGCTCGGGATGGATGAAGTGGGTCACCGCCTCGCGTCCCACCAGGGCGGCGGAGGCGAAGACGAGGCCCGCCTGCATCAGGCTGGCGAAGGCCTCGGCCTTGCCATGGCCATAGCGGTGATCGCTGTCGGGAGGGCTTTGCGCATAGCGTACGGCGAAGAAGGTGCCGAGGGCGGCGGCCACGTCGAGGCCGCTGTCGGCCAGCGACGCCAAGAGGCTCACCGAGCCGCTCACCAGCCACACCCCGAGCTTGACCAGGAACAGCACCGCCGCCAGCAGCACTGACAGGAATGTAATCCTGTGTGTGAGCTTGGCGGTGTCCTCGGCGGACAGGCGCGGACGGGGCGTAGCGGGGGCAGATGTCTTGGCCATGGCGCCTTATAGCCAAGGGCGTGCGGGCGCGCCAACAGGTCGCTTCGCGCAATGCAAGTTTCGGCTGGTGTTTGATCTTGGCCGCGTGCATGACAATTAGCTGATCAAGCTTGATCATGTGTCTTGATCAGTATCGTAGCGACGGGTGTTGGGGGTTAGGGTCATGGGCGCCCTGTGGATCACCGCCGAAGAGGCTCAGGCGCGGCTGGGCGTAAAATTACAGACCCTCTACGCTTATGTGAGCCGGAGTCTGATCACCGCCCGCACCGACCACGAAGACCCCCGCCGCAGCCTCTATTCCGCCGAGGATGTGGCCCGACTCACCGCGCGCAAGCAGCGCGGCCGCGGGGCGCAGGCGGTGGCCCAGGAGGCGCTCACCTTCGGCGAGCCGGTGCTCACCTCGGCCATCACCACCATCGCCGACGGCAGCTTCTTCTATCGCGGCTGGAACGCGGTGACGCTGGCCGAGACCGCCACCTTGGAGGAGACGGCCAAGCTTCTGTGGCAATGCGAGGAGGACCCCTTCCTCGGCCTTTCGCCGCACCCGTCCCTGGCCAGCGGGGCCGAGTCCCGGGCGCGGGCCTTCTCGCTGCTGGCCTATCGCGCCGCCAACGATCCCTCCATGTCCGGCCGCGCCGACAAGACCCTGAAGCGCGAGGCCGCCTCGGTGCTCACCGACCTCGTCGACGCCATGTGCGGCGCCTCGCGCAACGGCCCCCTGCATGAGCGCCTGGCCAAGACCTGGCGCGTGGACGGGGCGCGGGCCGACATGATCCGCCGGGCCCTGGTGCTCACCGCCGACCATGAGCTGAACGCCTCCACCTTCGCTGTGCGGGTGGCCGCCTCCACCGGGGCCTCGCTCGCCGCCTCGGCCCTCGCCGGTCTCGCCACGCTGTCGGGGCCCTTGCACGGGGGCATGTCGATCCAGGTGGCGGCCTTCGTGGCCGAGGCGCGTCGGGCCGGAGATCCCCGCGGCGCGGCCATGCTGCGCCTGGCCCAGGGGCTGGAGGCGCCCGGCTTCGGCCATCCGCTCTATCCCAACGGCGATCCGCGCTACAAGGCCATCGCCTCGGCCCTGCGTTTTGCGGATGATCTGCGCGAGATCGGCCTCGCCGCCGAGTCGGTGACGGGGGCCGCGCCCAATCTCGACTTCGCCCTGGTGGCCATGAGCCGGACCCTCGGCCTGCCCGCCGACGCGCCCTTCACCCTCTTCGCCATCGGCCGCACCGTGGGCTGGATCGCCCATGCCCTCGAGCAAAAGGCCAGCGGCCGGCCCATCCGCCCCCGCGCTCGCTATGTGGGAGTGGAGCCGGGCCTGCCCGCCCGGGAGGCCGCTGAGTTAGCCCGCCGCCTCGAGGCCGAGCGCGAAGCCGCCCTCGCGGCCCTGGAAACTGAGGCCGACGAGGCGGTGTGAGGTTAGGTCAGGCTGCGTGCAGGCGCGCCGAGCGCACGGCGAAATCAACGGCCAAGGTCTCGGTGCGCTCCACGGACTGAGGACCGTCCTTGCGCCCTGAGGTCGACAGGAAGGTGGCCACGGCGTCGAGCACCGGCCGCGACAGGAACGGGTCGACCACGGCGCTGGACATCATTACCGCTGCCACGAACTCTGCGAAGGCGTCCTTTTGACTCGGGCGAAGCTGGTCAAGTTCAGCCCGGAAGCGCTGCGCGTCTTCGCGGCTTGGCGCCTTGGCCATTCGGCCCGTGAGCAGGCGCCAGGTGAAGCCGCGCGCGAGGCCCGGCCGCCCGGCTCCAGCCATGAAGGCAGGAACGAAGCGGACGATGGAGGCCGGGGTCTCGGGATCGTCCAATAGCCGTTGACCGGCGGCGGCGGCCTTGTCGAGCTCGCTCACGGCGATCTTGGCGCCGTCGGAATAGGCCAGGGCCCAGACTCGAACGCTCCAGAGCGCCAGAGCGCTGACCGCGGCGACGGCGAAGGTTTCGGCGAGTCCCATCAAGGCGCAGCTCCTGCGGGTATTTATGCGCGTATGGTACACGATATTTGCGAAGATCGCACACGCATTCCGTTAAGGCGATGACGGGTCATCGGGCTCAGGTCGTCTCTTCGATCGGCGATCGGCTTTGTGCGCGAGCTTCAGCAAATTCGCTTCGCGTTTATGGCTCAAGGTCCGGTGGTGATAGAGCGCCTTGGAAATCGCCGGAATGATCCAAGGCGACATGACGAGCGCGAAAAGACCGAACAGAAGCCAAGCGGGCGCGCCGTCCATGAACGCTCGGATGGCGTCCCGGAACATCTCATTGCCATCGAGGTGAAAGCCGTTTTTGTCGGTCAATTCGCCACGCTTGATATTCAATCAAACGTCGTGAATAAAACCTCTTCGCGCGATGTCAAGTTGTGCCCTTGCTACCGCGTCTCGCCGGAGAGGGTGCGGTTGGCCTGGTCCAGCTCCTCGGCGTAGCGGCGGGTGGCGTAGGCCTCGGTGAGCAGCCCCACCACCCGGCGGCTCTGCTCGTCGGCGACCACGGCGAGGGTTTCGGCCTCGGCGCGCTCGAAGGTGTCCATGGCCGTCTTCACGTTCATCTCGGGCAAGAGCGCCATGTCCTTGTGGGAGGCGAGATCAAGGATACGGGTGATCTCGGCCCGGGCGTCCAGCTCCTGGGAATAGGCCTCGGCGGTGGGGACGAGGCCCTGATAGGCGCCGTGCTCGTCCACCGCCACCACCATGTGCCGTCCGCCCAGGGGATGGGTGCGGCGGAACTCGGCCACGGTCATGGCTCCTGGCGCGATGGCCACGTCGGTGCGCATGAGCCGCTTCACAGTGAGATTGCGCATCCAGCTGACGTCGTTGGCGCTTCGGATGGTCTCCCCGCGTAAATGTAGTCGCCAAGTGGAGAAGGAGTAGCCGAACATCTCGCGCACGGTGAGGCTGGTGGCGACGCAGGTGGCCAGCACGGCGCCGGTGAGGCCGTAGTCGCCGGTGGTCTCCAGCACCAGGAAGGACATGGTGAGTGGCCCGCCGACGATGCCCACGGCGAAGGCGCCCATGCCGGTGAGCACGCAGGCCATGGGGTCGAGGGCGATGTCGGGGAACACCGCCGCCTCGGCGAGGCCGAACAGCTTGCCGATGAGGCAGCCCACGAACAGGGAGGCGAAGAACAGCCCGCCCCGGAAGCCGGAGCCGAGGGAGATCATGGCCGCCAGCAGCTTCAGGATGATGAGGCCGAGCAGGAACTTGGGGGCGAGCTCCATCTGCAGGTCGAGCTTCATGGCCCCGTGCCCGGCGGCCAGCACCTGGGGCGTGACGAGGGCGAGGAGCCCCACCATCAGTCCCCCCACCGCCGGCCGGGCCCAGGCGGGGGTGCGGCTCCACTCGAAGCCCTGCTCCACCATGGCCACCAGGCGCATGACGGCGATGGCCACCACGCTGGTGACGAGGCCGAGCCCCACCAGCACCAGATAGTGGATCGGATGGATGCCGCCCACGGCCGGGGCGTGGATGGAGTAGGGGGCGCCGTTGGTGAGAGGGGCGAAGGCCGCGGCGCTGGTGTAGCCGGCGATGGACCCGGCCATCACCGCGGTCACATTGGCCACCGAATAGACGCCGATGATCAGCTCGAAGGCGTAGAAGGCGCCGGTGAGCGGGGCGCCGAAGGCTGCGGCGATGGCCCCGGCGGCGGCGCAGCCCACCAGGATGCGCAGATCGCTGCGGCGCAGGTTGAGGTTCATGCCGAGCCGCGAGGCCACCCCCGAACTGATCTGGGTGTAGCCCGCCTCAAGCCCCACCGAGGCGCCGAAGCCGTTGGAAATGAGGGTCTGCAAGGAGACGATGATGCTGTCGCGCAGGGACATGCGCCCGCCGCGCAGGGCGTTGGCCTCGATGGGGTCGACGGCCACGCCGCGATTATAGAGCCGCCGCGCCATCTCGATCATGGCCACGATCAGCCCTCCCGCCACCGGGGCGATGAGGGCGCGGATCGGCGCGATCTCGTCGGTGGCCGACAGGCGCACGTCCAGGGGAATGCCGAACAGCAGCGAATGCAGCAGCTGGGAGATCTCGGCCATGAGCGAGACGAACACGCCCGCCGCCCCGCCCACGGCGATGGCCAGGAGCACCAGGGCGAGCTCGCTGGTGCGCAACAGGGCGCGCAGGCGGGCGTTCAAGTCCTGCGGCGCGGCCAGCACCACCCGGAGTGCAGCGGGCCCGGCGAAGCGTCCGCCGCCGCCCACCTCCTTCAACGTGGCCTCCTTCAGCGTACCATCCTTGAGCGTATCAGGCGCCTCGGTCACGGCGAGAACGGTCCTCCTAGGCGAGCCGGGCGCGAATGGGCGCGAAGCTCCTGCGGTGGGCGGGGCAGGGCCCGAGCCGGTCCAGCGCCGCCACGTGTTCCGAAGAATGATACCCCTTATGCTTGGCGAAACCATAACCGGGATGGATCAGGTCGAGCTCGACCATGATCTTGTCGCGCTCGGTCTTGGCCAGGATCGAGGCGGCGGCGATGGAGAGGGAGAGGCTGTCGCCCTTCACCACCGGCCGCACCGGGCAGGGCAGGGGAAAGGCCGTATTGCCGTCCACCAGGGCGAGGGCGGGGGCGAGCCTCAGACCCTCCACCGCCCGGCGCATGGCGAGGCCCGTGGCGCGCAGGATATTGATCTCATCGATCTCGGCCTCGCTGGCGAAGGCCACAGCGTAGGCCAGGGCCTTCTGGCGGATCACCGGGGCGAGGGCGTCGCGGCGGGCTTCGCTGAGGCGTTTGGAATCATCGAGGCCCTCGGGCAGGTCGTCCGGGTCGAGGATCACCGCCGCGGCGGCCACCGGGCCGGCCCAGGGCCCGCGCCCGGCCTCGTCCACCCCGCACACCGGCCAGGCATGCTCGCGCTCCAGGAGGAAATTCGGCGGGCTCACGCCTTCCCGCCGAGTTCGCCGTGGCGGTGACAATAGGTGAGATGGTCGTTCACCACCCCCACCGCCTGCATGAACGCATAGACGATCACCGGGCCGCAGAACTTGAAGCCCTTGGCCGACAGCGCCTTGGACATCTCTTCGGACAGGGGCGTCTTGGCCGGAACCTGCGTCTTGTCGGTCCATGCGTTCTGCAACGTCGCCCCGTCGGTGAAGCTCCAGATGAACTGGCTGAAGTCCTCGCCGCGCTCGCGCATGGAAAGGTAGGCGCGGGCCGAATTGATCGCCGCCTCGATCTTGGCCTTGGAGCGGACGATGCCGGCGTCGGCAAGGAGCCGGGCCACGTCCGCCTCGCCATAGCGGGCGATGAGGTCGGGGTCGAAGCCCTGGAACGCGGCGCGGAACGCCTCGCGCTTCTTCAGGATGGTGATCCAGGCAAGGCCCGCCTGGAACCCGTCCAGGATCAGCTTCTCATAGAGGGCGCGGCTGTCGCGCTCGGGCACGCCCCACTCTTCGTCATGATAGGCGACATAGAGGGGATCGGTCCCCGGCCAATGGCAGCGCTTCAGGTCTTCGGACATGGGGCCGAGCTTTGGCCGCGTCGCCGGCGCCTGGCAAGGGCGGCGTGACGGCGCAGGGCCGCTCAGAGCGGGCGGGCGTGCAGCCGGTCGACCCAGATGGCCTGGCGACGCTTCAACTCGTCGCGGCGACTCAGGGTTGGGAAGTCTTCGCGCAGGCGCTCCAGCTCCTCGAAGCGGAAGGCCTCGGCGCCATGTTCGTTCCACGCCGCCTGCAAGCTTTTGAACGGACTCCCGCCCATGCTCGGGGCGAACCAGATGCCGTTCTGTTGCGTGTCGAGATGCCGGCTCTGACCGACCCAGGCCTCGCCCGTAGCCGAACAGATGACGGCGAACACGCCGAAGGCCGACTTCTGCTCCTTGTAGGCGGCGATGGCGGCCTTGCGGGCGCTGGGGTCCATGGCGATCTCCAATTTCATCCGGGTTTTATTGACAGGTAATTTCATCCGGGTAAATAGGTGCAATGACTTCCCCTGCTGAATCGATTGTCCGCCCGCCCTACGCCGTGTTCGCGGGCCTGCGGCGCGTGGCCATGGGGACCCTGGCCGAGGCGGCGGTGGCGGCGCGGGACGCCGCCGAGCGCGAGCCTTGCGCTCCAGTGCTGGTGTTCGATGGCGAGAGCGGCGCGGTGGTGGACCTTGATCTGCGCGGAACCGCGGACGAGATCGCCGCGCGCTATGCGCCGCCGCTTCCGGGGCCGGCGCGGCGCGGTCGGCCGAAGCTCGGGGTGGCGGCCCGCGAGGTGACGCTCTTGCCGCGCCACTGGGACTGGCTGGCGGGTCAGCCAGGGGGCGCGTCGGCGACCCTGCGGCGGCTGGTGGAGGCGGCGCGGAAGGCGGAGGGGGCGGGGGGCCCGGCTCGGCGCCGGCGTGACTGCGCCTATCGCTTCATGTCGGCCCTGGCCGGCGATCTGCCCGGATTCGAGGCGGCGTCCCGGGCGCTGTTCGCCGGCGACGAGGCAGGTCTCGCCCGCGCCGTCGCCGCCTGGCCCTTAGACGTCCAGGACCAGCTGCTCGGCTATCTGCGGGGCGCGAACGAGGCCGGAGCGGACTGAGGGGCGACCTCTGCAAGGTTAAGGGGGAGAGCGCGCGTATCACGCGAATGTAGCGTCATTGCTCGTCCAAATTTCTTGTCTTTAGGGCGTGGAACTCTATGTGTGGTATAGCGACGTAACTTGCGGAGTGCGCCGATGCACGACAGCCGGACGGTTGCGAATCAGTTTCTTGAACTCGCAAGAAATCGGGGCGTCAGCCTGACGCCGATGCAGGTTCTGAAGCTGGTCTATATTGCGCACGGTTGGATGCTGGGCCTGTATGGCCGGCCGTTGATCCGCGACGAGGTGCAGGCTTGGCAATACGGGCCGGTGATTCCGCGCCTGTACAACGACCTGCGCAAGTACCGGGGCAATTCGGTGACCGAGTTGTTGCCTAAGTCGCCCGACGACGCCTTGGACGGGGATGAGTTGGATATCGTCCAGCAAGTGGACTGCAAGTACGGCCACATGAGCGGACCGGCTCTGTCGCGCCTCACCCACACAGCCGGATCGCCGTGGGCCTTGGCCTATGCGCCAGGCGTATTCAGCACCCTGATCCCGCAGGACTTGATACAGGACCACTATCAGCGGTTGGCGGCTGCGGGCTGAAGCGGGTCTTGATGACGGAATCAGGCCCGAAGGCGGCGCCGCCAAGAAAACGCATCCCGGACGCACGAATGGACACCGCCGCTGGACGCGCGCCGTCCACGGATGAAGTGGCCAAGCTGGAAGCGGTTCAGTTCGCCAGCGGCAAGAGCCAAAAAGAACTGGAGGAGGCGGCCAAGCAGGCGGACCACGGCCGCGCCCAGCGATTTTTGGACCAATTCGAGACCTTGTCCATCTGGGCGATGCAGGCGCGGTTTGGGATATTCGCCGTTCTCGGCGGCGTTTGGATGCTGCATCTCATCCTGCCGGAACGATCGCCGGTTCTCCCGGGCGGCCTTCTCTTAAGCCGCTGGCTGACCGCTGATCAGGTGACGGTGATCCAAAACATTCTGACCGGCGGTCTCGTGGCTGGGATCGTCACGGATCACTTCAAGAAGCGCGTCGGCCGCTGAACTTTCCTGGCGCGTATCGCTCTTCAGATGTGGACCCCATTTCGACCTAAGGCCTAGGTCTCCTCAGCGCTGGTCGGTTGCGGCGCCGAAAGGTGCATGCTAAGAGCCGCACGGCTTGAGGCGACGGGGCTTGAGCCGAGCCCTGTCGCGCGCGGTTTTTCTCCGCATAATCAAAGCCTTGCTCGCCGGTCAGTCGGATTGGCGGGAAATCGGGTCGAACATCAATCGGACGGGTCATTTGGCGGACGATTCTCGAAACACGGACGTTGGCGAACGCTACGCGCAAGCCTTGTTCGAACTGGCCGTGCAGGCCGACGCCATCGCGGCGGTGGAAAAGGACCTCAAGGCCCTGGACGCCGCGCGTCTGGAAAGCGCCGACCTGCGCCGGCTGCTGAACTCGCCGCTGACGCCGCAAGCCGACAAGGCCAAGGGCCTGGTGGCCGTGGCCGAAGCCCTGGGCGTTTCCGAGCTCACCCGCCGCTTCGTCGGCGTTCTTTCGCATAATGGCCGCGCCGGCGCCCTCGGCCCCGTGGTCAAGGCCTTCGCCCAGCTGGCCGCCGATCATCGCGGCGCTGTGGCCGCCGAAGTGACCACTGCGGTTCCGCTCACCCCGGCCCAGGCCGAGGGCGTGGCCGCCGCCTTGCGCCAGGCCCTGGGCAAGGATCCTGAACTTTCCACCCGCGTCGATCCCGCCATCCTCGGCGGGCTGAAGGTGCGGGTCGGCTCCCGTCTGTTCGACGCCTCGCTCCGCACGCGGCTCGACTCCCTGAAATTCGCCCTAAAGCGCGCTTGAAGAAGGCCTAAGCGATGGATATCCGCGCCGCCGAGATTTCGGCCATCCTGAAGTCCCAGATCGCCAATTTCGGTGAAGAAGCCGACGTGTCCGACGTCGGCCAAGTGCTGTCGGTGGGCGACGGCATCGCCCGCGTCTACGGCCTCGACAAGGTGCAGGCCGGCGAAATGGTGCTGTTCCCCAAGGCCGGCGTGAAGGGCATGGCCCTGAACCTGGAACGCGACAATGTCGGCGTGGTGATCTTCGGCGAAGACCGCGAGATCAAGGAAGGCGACGAAGTGCGCCGCCTGTCGGAAATCGTGGACGTGCCGGTGGGCCGCGGCCTCTTGGGCCGCGTGGTGAACCCGCTGGGCGAGCCCATCGACGGCAAGGGCCCCCTGACCGACGTGGCCGAGCGCCGCCGCGTGGACGTGAAGGCCCCCGGCATCATCCCGCGCAAGTCGGTGCATGAGCCGGTGCAGACCGGCCTCAAGGCCATCGACACCCTGATCCCGGTGGGCCGCGGCCAGCGCGAGCTGATCATCGGCGACCGCCAGACCGGCAAGACCGCCGTGGCCATCGACACCATCCTGAATCAGAAGGCGGTGAACGCGGGCACGGACGAGAAGGCCAAGCTCTACTGCGTGTACGTGGCCATCGGCCAGAAGCGCTCCACCGTCGCCCAGATCGTCAAGACCCTGGAAGACAACGGCGCCCTCGACTACACCATCGTGGTGTCGGCCACCGCGTCGGACCCGGCCCCGCTGCAGTTCCTGGCCCCGTTCGCCGGCTGCGCCATGGGCGAGTGGTTCCGCGACAACGGCATGCACGCCCTCATCGTCTATGACGACCTGTCCAAGCAGGCCGTGGCCTATCGTCAGATGTCGCTCTTGCTGCGCCGTCCGCCGGGCCGCGAAGCCTATCCGGGCGACGTGTTCTACCTGCATTCGCGCCTTCTGGAGCGCGCGGCGAAGCTGAACGACGACAACGGCTCGGGCTCGCTCACCGCCCTGCCGCTCATCGAGACCCAGGCCAACGACGTGTCGGCCTACATCCCCACAAACGTGATCTCCATCACCGACGGCCAGATCTTCCTGGAAACCGACCTGTTCTACCAAGGCATCCGCCCGGCGGTGAACGTGGGTCTGTCGGTGTCGCGGGTGGGCTCCTCGGCCCAGATCAAGGCGATGAAGCAGGTGGCCGGCCCCATCAAGGGCGAGCTCGCCCAGTACCGGGAAATGGCCGCCTTCGCCAAGTTCGGCTCCGACCTCGACGCCGCCACTCAGAAGCTGCTGGCCCGGGGCGAACGCCTCACCGAGCTCCTGAAGCAGCCGCAATATTCGCCGCTGGCGGTGGAAGAGCAGGTGGTGGTGATCTACGCCGGCACCCGCGGCTATCTGGACGCCATCCCCACCGCTGCGGTGGGCCGCTTCGAAAAGGAGCTGCTGTCCAAGGTGAAGGCCTCGAACCCGCAGCTTCTGGAGACCATCCGGACCCAGAAGCAGCTCTCGGCCGAGGCCGAAGCCGACCTGAAGGCGACCATCGAAGCCTTCGCCAAGACTTTCGCCGCCTGATCCCGGAGCGCTGACCGGCTATGGCTAGCCTCAAGGAAATGCGCAATCGGATCGGAAGCGTGAAAGCCACGCAGAAGATCACGAAAGCGATGCAGATGGTGGCGGCGGCCAAGTCCCGCCGCGCCCAGGACGCCGCCCAGAGCGCGCGCCCCTACGCGCGCCGTATGGCCAGCGTCATCGCCAACCTGGCCAAGAGCGTGTCGGGGCCCAGCGCCCCGCCGCTGCTGGCCGGCACCGGCAAGGACCAGAAGCACCTCATCGTCGTGGCTGCGGCGGACCGCGGCCTCGCTGGCGGCTTCACCACCGCCATCGTTCGCGCCGCCCGCGAAGAGATCAACAGCCTCCTCGCCCAGGGCAAGGACGTGAAGATCATCTGCGTCGGCCGAAAGTCGCGCGACCAGCTGCGCCGGCTCTACGCCGACAAGATCGTCGGCTTCTACGACATGAGCGCGCACAAGCAGCTGACCCTCGACGCGGTGCAGCCCATCGCCGACCAGATCCTCGCCAGTTTCGCGGCGGGCGAGGCCGATGTGGTCAGCCTGTTCTTCTCGCGCTTCAAGAACATCCTCTCCCAGATCCCCACTCGCCAGCAGCTGATCCCGGCTCAGGTGACGGCGGGCGCCGAAACCAGCCCGCAGCCGGACCTGAAGGGCGGGGTCTATACCTACGAGCCCGACGAGGCGGCGATCCTGGAGATCCTGTTGCCGCGTAACCTCGCGGTGCAGATCCTCTCCGCGCTGCTGGAGAACATGGCCGGCTTCTACGCCAGCCAGATGAGCGCCATGGACAACGCCACGCGCAACGCCGGCGAGCTCATCTCCGCCCTCACCTTGCAATACAACCGCTCTCGCCAGGCTCAGATCACCAAGGAGCTGATCGAGATCATCTCCGGCGCTGAAGCCCTCTAACCGACGGTCGAACCCATGACGATCCAGCAACCCATCACCGCCCAAAAGGGCCGCATCGCCCAGATCATCGGCGCCGTCGTCGACGTGGAGTTCGACGGCCCGCTGCCGGCGATCCTCAACGCCCTCGAAACCACCAACACCGACCAGCGCACCGGCAAGCCGTTCCGCCTGGTGCTGGAAGTCGCCCAGCACCTGGGTGACAACATGGTGCGCACCATCGCCATGGACACCACCGAAGGCCTTGTCCGCGGCGCCCCGGTGGGCGACACCGGCGGCCCGATCACCGTGCCCGTGGGCCCGGCCACTCTCGGCCGCATCCTCAACGTGGTGGGCGAGCCCATCGACGAAGCCGGCCCGGTGGAGACCACCCACTTCCGCTCCATCCACCAGGAAGCTCCGTCCTTCGCCGACCAGTCCACCAGCGCTGAAGTGCTGGTCACCGGCATCAAGGTCATCGACCTGCTCTGCCCCTACACCAAGGGCGGCAAGATCGGCCTCTTTGGCGGCGCGGGCGTGGGCAAGACCGTGCTGATCCAGGAGCTGATCAACAACATCGCCAAGGCGTACGGCGGCTACTCCGTGCTGGCCGGCGTGGGCGAGCGCACCCGCGAGGGCAACGACCTCTACCACGAAATGATCGAGTCCAAGGTGAACGTGGACCCGAAGCATAACAACGGCTCCACCGAAGGCTCGCGCTGCACCCTCGTCTACGGCCAGATGAACGAGCCCCCGGGCGCCCGCGCCCGCGTGGCCCTCACCGGCCTTGCGCAGTGCGAATACTTCCGCGACGTGGAAGGCAAGGACGTGCTGTTCTTCGTGGACAACATCTTCCGCTTCACCCAGGCCGGATCGGAAGTGTCGGCCCTGCTCGGCCGTATCCCCTCGGCGGTGGGCTATCAGCCGACGCTCGCCACCGAGATGGGCAACCTGCAGGAGCGCATCACCTCCACCAACAAGGGCTCGATCACCTCGGTGCAGGCCATCTACGTGCCCGCCGACGACCTGACCGACCCGGCCCCGGCCACCTCCTTCGCCCACCTGGACGCCACCACGGTGCTGAACCGCTCCATCGCCGAGCAGGGCATCTATCCGGCCGTGGACCCGCTGGACTCCACCTCGCGCATTCTCGCCCCCGGCGTGGTGGGCGAGGAGCACTATCAGGTGGCCCGCCGGGTGCAGGAAATCCTGCAGAGCTACCGCGCCCTGCGCGACATCATCGCCATCCTCGGCATGGACGAGCTGTCCGAAGAGGACAAGCTCACCGTGGCCCGGGCGCGCAAGATCCAGCGCTTCCTGTCCCAGCCGTTCCACGTGGCCGAAGTGTTCACCGGCTCGCCCGGCAAGCTCGTGAGCCTCGAAGACACCATCAAGGGCTTCAAGGGCCTCTGCAACGGCGACTACGACCACCTGCCGGAAGCGGCCTTCTACATGGTGGGCAACATCGAAGAAGCCATCGCCAAGGCCGAGAAGCTGGCGGCTGGCTGATGCGTCGCGGGGGTTTAGCGCTCCTCGTCGGTCTCCTCGTCGCGGCGCCCCTGGCCCGCGCTGATGAGGCCGCGTCGAGCGCGGCGCCCGCGCCAAAGCCCTACCTGTCCGGTTTCTGCGCGGAAGCCGTGCTGAACGGAAGCGATCCGCAGGGCCTCGCCCAAGCCCTGGCGCGGTTCGGCGGTCGTCCGCAACCCGCTTCGGCGGGGGACAGCTTCAAGCCGCAGGACCTTGAGCTCACCGGCCAGCCGGTGAGGTTCGCCGGCCCTGGCGCTCCGTTCGGCTTCGTGGACGCCCGGCGGGGGACCTGCCTCCTGGTCTATCCAGGGGCCAGCCTGCCGGCGCCGCCTACGGATGATCTCGCCCATGGCGGTCTTCAGCTCACGGACAAAGGCCCCAAAGCGGGCTGGCGGCCAGTGACCCGCGAGGCTGCCTTGCGCCGCGCCCCCGACAAGTTTTTCCTCCAGGTGAACGAGAACGGCTTCGGCCTCTGCGCCGAAAAGCTGGACGACCTTCGCCTGCACGACAATTCGCCCGTCTCCGCGGTCCGCGTCTGGGGCTGCCGGTTGGGCAAGGACGAGAGAACCGACCATGGCTAAGCTGCACTTCTCGCTGGTAGCGCCCGAGCGCGAACTGTTCGCCGGCGAGGTGGACCAGGTGGACGCCCCCGGCCTCGAGGGCGATTTCGGGGTTCTGGCCGGCCACGAGCCGTTCATGACCACCCTGCGTCCCGGCACGGTGGTGGTGCGCGACGGCGCGACGCGCAAGCTGTTCGAGATCAAGGGCGGCTTCGCCGACGTGACCCCGGAGAGCTTCACGCTCCTCGCCGAACACGCCGTCGAGACGGCGGCTTAAAGCGGGCCCGAGGAAAAGTGGGAACCGGTTTTCCGCCAAACCCCAAATTGTAAAATTGGGGCCCGCGTTAACTTTATGAATCTCGATCCTGTGACCCTGCTCGACGGTCTGGGGATCGTCGGGGTTCTATTGATCCTCATCGCCTATGCCGGCGTGCAGGCCGAGCGGCTTGACGCCCGCGGCTTGCCGGCGCTTGCCATGAACCTCGCCGGGTCGCTCTTCATCCTCGCCTCCCTGGTGTTCGGGGCCTTCAACCTCTCCGCAGCCCTCGTGGAAGCCGCCTGGGCCCTCATCGCCCTCTACGGCCTGGCGCGACGGCTGGGGCGGCGGGGGTAGGGGGCGAGCCGGCGGCCAAAACGAGGTCACGGAGCGATTCCGGACCCAGACCGCGCCTACGGAATCACCTCGTCCAGACCCTCTTGCGACATTAGGTTCGCCCGCACGCGTTTCAGAACGAACCGGTCGTAAGAGACCACGTCGGTTCCGATCAAGGGGTCGATCAGCTCGATCTGAAAATACCAGCCGTCGCGCTTCACGATGCCGCGCATCCCGTAAGGATCCGCTTGGCGAGGGCCATTGAGAAGCGAAACCGTCAGGCACATGGTCGGGTTGGGGGCCGAGCGGGGACACCCCGCGTTCTTCACCTCAGTGATTTGAAGCGGCGAAATGGTGGAGATGTTCGCCCGCTGGGCCTTGGTGCAAGTCCCCCAACAGGTGATCGGAAGGTCCCTGCTGAAAGCTTGCTTGCCGATCCGCTCGATCGCGCGCGCCGCGACCCAGGCGGTCATGGCGTCTGGGGCATCGAAATACTTCAACACCTTATTTTGGGCGACACAGGTTGCGGTAAGTCGGCTCCCGTCTTTGTCTTGTCCGCTACCGCCTGTGAGGTTCCCGACGACATGGTAGGCGCGCGACATCGACAGAACCTCGGAGCGCCCGGCCACGTATTTGTCGGGGCCCTGCGTTTTGACGGCAAAATCCACGTCGATGAACTGGGTCTCGCACATTCCTGGGTACGAAGGCGCCGGCCGGGTCGCCAACCTCAGGGGATCGGTTAGGCCCGGACGGGGGCGCTGCACCTCCACCACCGTCGCCCCGAATTGAGCTAGGACCCGCGCGGTGAGATCATTCTTCGGCAAGCGCTGAGCCTCTTCGTAGGTCACGCCAGCGCCGGCGTCCGTGTTGGCGTCACGGCCAACCTCGCTACGGTTAGCCTTCCCGCTTGGCGCCAGCGCGCCTTGATCGCAGGCGGCTACAAGCCAGCAGGACGCCATGATCGCCAACGCCAGCACTTTGAATGCTGCTGATTTATCCATGGCTCCCCTCCACACGGGTCGCCAGGATGGCACAATTCATCGTTGTGGCATATTGGTGAGCCTCGCCTCGACCTCTCCACCGTAAAACCCCTGCGAGAAGCAGGGGCCCAGGGCATTCCAGCCTGGCGAATCTTGGACAGCACTGGGTCCTCGCATCCGCGAGGATGAGCGGGTTTTTGGAGCGAGCGCCGCTACGCCATCACCCCGACGTTCGTCCGCGCCTCCCGCCATCCGCCACCCCTTCGGCCAGCACCCGCTCCATGCGCGCGCGCCAGTCTTCGCCCTCAGACTGATAGGCTTCCAGCACCGCGGGGCGCAGGCGCAGGGTGACCAGCTGCTTGGCCTGCGGATCGCGAGGGCGCCCGACCCTGGTCTTGGGGAAGGCGGCCAGAATCTCCGGCGCCAGCACGGCCTCGGGGGCGCTGAGTCGGGCCATATCCTCGATGGCGAGTTCGGGATTGTCCGCATCGTCGAGGACCGGGTCGGGCAGGGCCGCCAGAGCCTCAGCCGCCGCCTCGCGTTCAATCTTACTCAGTTTCGACATAGCGCTCGAACTCCTTTCGGTGCGCGCGCCTAAGGCTGATGGCGCGCACTTTGTCGCCGCGAACCGTGAAGGCGAGACAGTGGGGAACGCCATCGATCAGGCCGAACGCCAGGAAGCGCGGTTCACCATAGTCTCGCCGCCGGTCGGCGAAGACGCCGCGGATGTCGAGTTCGACGGCGCGGCCAAGGTCCACGCCATGTTTGGCGAGGTTGAGCCGGCTTTTGGCTGGATCGAACTCGATCTCCACTATTTCTGTATAACAGAAATTCGGGCGGACTCAAAATCCGATCAGGCGCCAGCCCCTCCCTCCCCGCCCCATCTTGCAAATCCCACCTTCACGGTCCATACTGAACTAAATGGTTCAGTGTTTGACGGCCCCGATCGACCAAGCCTTCGCGGCGCTCTCCGACGCCACCCGGCGCGGTGTGCTGGAGCGGCTCGGGCGCGCCGACGCCTCGATCACTGAGCTGGCCGAGAGCTTCGACATGACCCTCACGGGCATGAAGAAGCACGTCCAGGTGCTGGAGCGGGCCGGGCTGGTGGCCACGCATAAGGTCGGCCGGGTGCGAACCTGTCGGCTCGGCCCCTGCACCCTCGTGGAAGAAACGGCCTGGATCGAGGCCTACCGCCAGCTGTGGGCGGCGCGATTTGAGACCCTGGACGCCCTTGTCGAAGAGCTGCAACAGAAGGAGAGGACGGATGGACGCCAAGACCGGGAATGAAGCCGCCGCACGCCACCGCACCACGCTTGAGCGGACCAGCGATCGCGAGGTGGTGGTCACGCGCCGCTTCAACGCCCCGGCGCGGCTGGTGTTCGAGGCCTGGACCAAGCCCGAGCTGATCACGCGCTGGTGGGCGCCGGCGGCCTATGGCATGGCCTTTGTCGCCTGCGACATCGATCTTCGCGCGGGCGGCGGCTACCGCTTCGTGTTCAGCCATCCCGCCGCCGAGCAGCCCATGGCCTTTTTCGGCCGCTACCTCGAGGTGACGCCGCCCTCGCGCCTTGTCTGGACCAATGAGGAGGCCGGCGAGGACGGGTCCGTCACCACCGTGTCGTTCGAGGACCGGGGCGGCGTGACCGAGGTGGTGGTGCACGAGCTCTACCCCTCCAAGGACGCGCTCGACAGCGCCATCGAGTCCGGCGCCGTGAGCGGCTTCAGCGACGACATGTTCGATCAGCTCGATGTGGTGCTGGCCGCTCCTGGCGCCGGCGAGGGGGCCTGAGGCGGCGGGCTTAGTTGACGAATTCCGCTTGACCTTGCCCCAGGGACAAGCCCGCAGAATGCCAGGGTCGAAGTCAGGTATTGCTCGTGAACGGTCAGCCACGCTTCTTCAGCCCCGCCGAAACGGCGCACCGGCTCAATGTCAGCACCAAGGCCCTGCGCCTTTACGAGGCGATGGGGCTGGTGAAACCGGCGCGCTCAAGCGCGGGATGGCGCATCTATGGCCCTGAGCAGATGGCGCGATTGCATCAGGTGCTGGCCCTGAAGTCGCTCGGCGTGCCGCTGAAGCAGGTCGCGTCCCTGCTGGGCGATGAACGCGCCGATCTCGACGCGGTGCTGCGGCTGCAGGAGGCGGCGTTCCGCGCGCGCATCGCGGGCGACCTGCGCCGGCTGGAGTTGCTGGCCGCCGTTCGCCGTCAGCTGGCCAGCGGCGAGACCTTGTCAGTCGAACACCTTATCAATCTAACCAAGGACACCGTGATGGGCGTGACCAAGACCCAAGACGCATTCGCCGTGGAAGATGAAGCCATGGCCGCGATCCGCTCCGCCGGATTCTATCCCATGCTGATCGACGTCCCGGCGGAGTGCAACGAAGACCACTGGCACGACTTCGACGCCATGATTTTCGTGCTTGAGGGGGTCAATGTCGTCACCGTGGCCGCCACGGGCGAGACCCTGAGGTGCGGCCCGGGCAGCCGAGCCGACTTTCCGCGCGGGGTCATCCACCGGGAGCATCACGAAGGGTTTCGCGCCTTGTACGGTCTGTCGGTCGATCCGGCGACGCTCACGGGGCCGGTCAGTTTCCCCCCAAAGGCTTGGGTGGGCTGACGCGTCAGCCGCGGCGGCGCGCCTAGAATCGGCAAGAGATTGTCGCAGGGCGTTTTGGTTGTTAAGAGCAACCAATAGTTTTGTCCGCACCATGCGCGAGGGGCGCCCGCATGAATTTCTTTGCAGCCTTTGGAAAGGCCTATTCCAGCGCAGTCTCCGTCGCCCTTGTATTTCCAATCCTATTTCTCGGTCTGGCTGCGGCGGAAGGGGCTCAGCACGTCGTCGAATGGCTGGGCGGCATGTACCTCAGCCGCGCAAGCTTCAGCGCGTCAGAAAATACGCCCGCGCGGATGATCTCTGGTGCTGTCAAGATTACCGCCCTGACAGTCGTTGGATACTGGGTGTTCCGGTACTTTGCATCCAAGGGTTCGAGAGAGGCGACGCTCGCCAAAGACCCCACGGCGGTGCGTCTGTTTGGCGTGTTCATGGCCTTTTCCCTCACCCTGGACGCGATCATGCTGTTTCTGCCCCAATTCGTGTCCAGCGAGGGCCGGGGCCGGAGTGCAGTGACCCTCTGGATCATGGCCATCGGCCTCCTCAGCTATCCGATTGGCGTCGCCCTGATCCCGTGGGGGGTGGCTAGCGCCTTGGGCGACCGGCGCGCATCGCCCCTGTTCGCCTTCAGACGCGCGCGCGGCTCGATCCTGTGGGGGACCGCTCTGAACCTCGCCGCCATCACGCCGCTCATGGTCGTCCACTACGCCCTCGGTCTGGGGGCCATCGGCAAGCCGCAATGGGTGGGCATAGGCCTGCTCGCGGCCGACACCGTGGTCGCGGCGTACCTCGGCCTGGTGTTGCAGACCGTTCAGTTTCAGATCGCCCAGCGCATGGCAGCGTCCGTGGGCGAAGACTTGGTGCTGGGCCGGGCCTAGGCGGACCGCCCGCCCCCTCACACGCCGCTGAGCCAGGCGAGGCAGGCATCGGCCACGTCCTCCCAGCCCGGTTCGCCGATGAGCCAGTGGCTCATTTGCGGGAACACCCGCACCTCGCCGTTCACCTTGGCGGCGGTCTGGCGCACGGTGGCCTCGGGGTGGATCAGGTCGGCTCCCCCGGCGATGGCCAGCACCGGGGCGCGCACGGCGCCCGGCTGAATGGCGGTGGTCATGAACGGGTCGAGCCACCAGTTCAGCGTCTCCCACATGGCCCGGCCGCTCTCGGAGGTCATGCGGGCGTAGATGGCGCGCCGCTCGGCCTGGGCCACGCGGTTGACGCTGTAGCGCCGGGCGAGGCCGAAATCCGGGGCGATGGGCAAGGTCCAGAAGGGGCCGAGGGCATAGAGGCTCACCGCCGACACGGCCTCTTCCAGGCTCGCGCCGGCCACGCCCCAGGGGGCGGAGGGGGCGAGCAGAATCAGGGCCTTGGCCGGCGTCCGGGTGGCGGCCAGAAGCGAGACGAGCCCGCCCAGGGAATGGCCCACCAGCACCGGCGGGCTTGCACATTCGCGCATGAGGGCGGCGATGTCGCGGGCGTAGTCGGCCATGGAGGTGAGGCCAAGCTCGCCGCGGTCGTGGTCATGGCCGTGGCCGCGCAGATCCGGCGCCTGGCAGGCGTAGCCGGCCGCCTCGAACGGTTGACGAAAATGCTCGAAGGCCCAGCCGCCGCAAAAGCCGCCGTGCACCATGATCACCGGCGTGGACATCGCCTCACTGCACCCCAGCGCAGCGCCCACTGTTGCGCCGCGGGGCGGTTAGACCATCTCGCACCTGCGAGAGCAAACGGTCTGTGGTTCAATCAGACGGGGTGCGCGAATTTGCCAAAGGCTTCGGCGACCTGTGCATACACCTCGCGCTTGAACGGCACCACCAGGGCGACGCAGTCGGCGAGGTCGGCCCAGCGCCAAGCGTCGAACTCGATCTCGTGGTGCAGGTCGAGGCGGATTTCGCGCTCCTCGCCCAGGAAGCGGAAGGCGAACCACACCTGCTTCTGGCCCTTGAAGCCGCGGCCCCGGCCGGACTTCAGCACCTCTTCGGGGAAGTCGTAGGTGAGCCAGCCCGGGGTGCGGCCGAGCACGGCCACGGTCTCCACGCCGGTTTCCTCGAACAGCTCGCGGCGGGCGGCGGCCTCCAGATCCTCGCCGGGATCGACGCCCCCTTGCGGGAACTGCCACTGATAGGGATGGGGCGCATCGGGGCGGCTGCCGATCCACACCTTGCCCTCGGCGTTGAACAGCACCACGCCGACATTGGGGCGGTAGAGGTCGAGGCTCATCGCTGGGTCCTCAGGGCGTGGTCATCGCCGCGCGAGGGCCGAGGCGGGGGCGAGCTGCAGGCCGCGGTTCTGCAAGGTGGCGGCCCAGCGGCTCACCACCTCGATGGTCACCGGATAGGCGAAGGCGGCGCCCAGGGCCCGGCCCTTGCTCCCCGCCGTGCCCTCCAGGCTCTGCAATTGCCGCTGGATGGCGCTGGCCGATAGGTCCGCGTCCACCACCGTGTCGGCCGAGGCGCGCGGCAGGCCGGCCAGGTTCTGGCGCTGGCCCGTGCCGTCGTCGACAAAGGCGAGGCCGCGGCTCTTCAGGGCGGTCATGAAGGCGGTCATGGGGCCGTCGGCGGTGAGGAACTTGCCCCCCAGATAGTTGGCGACGCCGAAATAGCCCGTGGCTCGCGACAGGATCCACTCCAGGCGCCGCACCGTCTCCGGCCCGCCGGCGTTGGACATCAGGGCGAAGGGGCCGGGGTCGTTGTTGGGATAGTCGAGAGGCTCCATGGGGGCCTCGATCAGCACCTCATGGCCGTCGGCGCGGGCGAGGTCGATCCAGCCCTGCAAGCCGTCGGCATAGGCGGCGAAGGCGAGGGTGACCTCCGGCGGCAGGCGCTCGATGGCCGCCTTGGTGGCCGCGGCGTTGAGGCCGAGCCCGCCCACCACGATAGCCACCTTGGGCCGGCCATTGTCGTGGAACGGCCGGGCATAGGCGGCGAACGGGGTGCGGCCGTCGCGGGCGATGATGGGCAGGAGGCCGCCCTGGCTCTGTTGGGTCAGGCCGGCGATGGGCGCGGGGGGCAGCGGCGTCACCGGGGCGCGCACATTGGAGGGCGCAGGCCCGCCCACTACCGAGGCGCCCTGGGGCAGCATGATCACCGCTTCGCCAGACGCGGCGTTCGGGTCGGCCGCCGGATCAAGCGGCTTCAGCCCGTCAGGCGACTGGCCCGCCGTGCCGTCGAGCTTGATGGGCGGAGGCGCGTCCAGCTTCATGCGCACGGAAGGCGCGCCGGCGCGGGGATTGGCGGTGACGAGGAGGAGGGTCGCGCCCGCGGCCAAAAAGAGCGCCGCCGCTCCGCCCGCGCCCACGAAGGGATTGGCCAGCACGGCGGTCACCGCGGCGGGCAGGGGGCCGCGCGCGCCCGTCTGGCGGCCTTGCGGCGCCAGGCTGGGTCCAGCGGAGCTGACAGGCCTGCGGGCGAACATGGAGCGGCGAAACCCGAGCGGACATCCGAGGCTCTTGCCTCTCTTAACCCCTGCCAAAGGACGGTTAAGAAAGCGGAAAACCTTGCTGGCGAAAGGGCGAAAACGGTGGCGGCGGAGGATGAACGGGAGATGAAGGCGCGTCTCCGCTCGGGTTCAGGCGCCCGGGCCTAGGCTCTCGCTCAGGATTGGGGCGACGACGACAGGAGATGAGATCAATGATGAAAGCCCTCATGATCACGGCGGCCCTCGCCGGCCTGACGGCGGGCGCCGCGCCCAACCTCGCCATGGCGCAAAACGCCTGCGAGGCGCAAAAGCATGACAACAAGGTGGCCGGGACCATTTTCGGCGCCATCGGCGGGGCCCTCTTGGGCGGCGCCATTTCCCACCATGGCGCAGGCGGGCCGCTCATCGGCGCGGCCGGCGGCGCGGTGGTGGGCAACCAGCTGGCCAGGTCCAAGCGGCCCTGCCCGCCCTATGACAACGGCTATTACGACAGTAATGGCTATTACCATGGCGGCTATTACCGCAACGGCTATGACCAGAACGGTTATTATCAGGGCGGCTATGATCAGCGCGGCTATGACCGGAATGGTTATGATCGCCGCGGCTACGACCATGACGGTTATTACCGCAGCGGCTACGCCTATCCGACCTATGGTCCCTGGTACTTCGACCGCTCGCAGTATCGCTGGTGCCACACCGTGACGCAGGTGCACTATGAGCGCGACGGCGACCGGGTCGCCCGCACCGACGTGGTCTGCCGCTAACAGTCCTGAACTGGAGAGCCTCGAGCCCCGGCGCCCCCGCGCCGGGGCTTTGGCGTGGGGCTTTATCCTAACGCAATTCGACGATTGGCGTTCTCAATTTCCGGTATATTATTCCGCCTCAGATTTTAGATTTTGCCGCTGAAGTTTTCTCTCTTGTGATCCCCGAACAGGACTTTGTCTTCATCGTCGATGAGGCGGGCATTTCCAACGATCGATTCACGGTTGTTGGGGGAATCGCATGCACAAGCAAATGATTTCAAGCATCTATAAAACTGTATCTCAATATATAATAGCCTTAAACATGAAATCAGAGCTGAAGTGGTCAAAGGTTTCTAACCAAAAGGAGGTGGAATACCGGTGGCTAGTTGATTATTTTTTCGCACTTAACAGTTCTAATTCACTTCAATTTCATTGCATAATTTTTGACAGCCATCAGTGGGGCCACAAAAGATACAATGATGGTGATGCGGATGTAGGGCTGTCTAAATTATATTATCAACTCATTCTGCATAAGTTCGTTCGCCTCTACGGCCCGCTGGGCTCGCTGTATGTCTGCATGGACCATCGTCACAGCAGCACCAGTTTGAACGATCTGAGAAACATGTTGAACGCGGCGGCGGCCCGTGACCATGGCCTGGGGCATAATCCCCTCAAGCAATTGGTCTCCAAGCACTCGCACGACAGTGATCTGTTGCAGCTGAACGACGTGATTTTGGGCGCCGTTTGCGCTGTGAGGAACGGCAAACACCTCTTGGCCGACTATCGCAAGTCCAAGCGAATCATCGCGATGGAAGTGCTGGAGAAGAGTGGATTGCTGTCCTTCGACCGCGACAGCCATCGCGACATATCTCGGTTCACCGTGTGGAACATGCGTCCAAGACCGAGATAGTACAAAGCGCCCCCCGCGCACCTACCAGCATTGCTGCCTACGGTAGAAACCGGTCTCCTGACATCATCAGGATGTTCGGTGCGCGATGAGACGCCTTGTTGATCTGCAAGATTGCAGATTCGGCCTCTAAAGTCAACAAATTAACTGTTGACATTGTCAAATGCAGCCGATTCGGTGGCGGTGCATCGCGATCCCAATTGAGTCGCGATGCACGTTTTCCCGTTCGATCTTCAGGCGATCACGCCGCCACGGCTTTGCGGATCAGGCCGCGTTCGTGCAGGAGGAGCGCGATCTGCACCGCATTGGTGGCCGCGCCCTTGCGCAGATTGTCGGCCACGACCCACAGATTGAGGCCGTGCTCCACCGTGGGGTCCTTGCGGATGCGCGACACGTAGACGCCGTGCTCGCCCTGGATCTCCTTGGGGGTGACGAAGACGCCCTCTTCGGGCTTGTCCACCACCACCACGCCGGGGGCGTCGCGCAGCACTTCGCGGGCGTCGTCGGCGTCGAAGGCTTCCTCGAACTCGATGTTCACGCACTCGGCATGGCCCACGAACACCGGCACCCGCACACAGGTGACGGTGAGCTTGATGGCCGGATCGAGCATCTTGTGCGTCTCGTTCCACATCTTGGCTTCTTCATCGGTGTAGCCGTCGTCCTTCAGCGCCCCGATCCAGGGGATGCAGTTGAAGGCGATCTGCTTCGGATAGACCTTGGGCTCGGTGGGGCCGAGCACGAAGACGCCCTTGGTCTGGTCCCACAGCTCGTCCACGCCGGCCTTGCCGGTGCCGGATACGGATTGATAGGTGGAGACCACCACCCGCTTGATCTTCACCTCGCGGTGCAGGGGGGCGAGGGCCACCACCAGCTGCGCCGTGGAGCAGTTGGGGTTGGCGATGATGTTCTTCTTGTGCGCGTCGTTCACCGCGTCGGGGTTCACCTCCGGCACGATCAGCGGCACGTCCGGGTGCATGCGCCAGGCGGAAGAGTTGTCGATGACGATGGGGCCGGCCTTGCCGATGCGCTCGGACCACTCGCGCGACACGGCGCCGCCGGCCGACATCAGCACCACGTCCACCTGGGTGAAGTCGAACTGCTCCAGATCCTGACATTTGAGCGTGCGGTCCTTGAAGCTGACCTCTTTGCCCAGGGACCGACGCGACGCCACGGCGTGAATCTCGGTCACCGGGAAGTTCAGTTCTTCCAGGATCTGCATCATTTCGCGGCCCACATTGCCCGTGGCGCCGACAACCGCAACGCGGTAGCCCATCGTCAATCTCCGTACTGGGGACCGGTGCAAGTACGCTTTGAGGGCCGCCAATTCAAGGCCGGGGTGATTCGAGAGCGGGTCCGAGGAAAAGTGGGAACCGGTTTTCCGCCTGCGGACCCGCTCCAACTAAAAATGAATTCGGCGGGTTTGGTCCGAAGTTCAGGGCCGGTAGGCCGCGGGCCTTCTGGCGACCACGACGCCAGCCTTGCGGACTTCCCGGCCGAACAGCGCCTTGTCCAACTGGCTTTTCTTGATCCGCGCCAGCGAGGTGGCGACTGCCTTGATCTCCCCATGGTGGTTTCGTTCGGGGGGAGACACGCAAACGATGCTTTTGTGCGGAAACAGCGTGCGAACCATGGCGTAGGTGGGGACCTGATCCGTATCGACGCAGACGATCATCGCTCGGTCGTAGACGTCCAGATAGGCGTCGTTCAGAACGTTTAAGGCGAGTGCGACGTCGGTCTTTTTCTCCTCCATATGCACCCAAGTGGCGCGATACTGCGCCCCGCCTCTATAGGTTCGGGTTCGCTCAGCAAAGCTGCCGTGGATGCAGACCACCCCTTTCGCCTTCAGCGCCGACGTATAGGCGCGATGGCGGAGGAGCTTGTCGACGCTCTTGGTGTTTTGGAAGTGGTCAGGCGATGCGGTGAAATAATACACCCTCACCAAGCGTTGAGTGTGTTTTGAAATTAGCAATTCTGACAAACGCCACAGATTAAGCCACTTGTATCTCGGTGTCTTC
Source organism: Pseudomonadota bacterium (assembly GCA_040757715.1). Classification (GTDB taxonomy): domain Bacteria; phylum Pseudomonadota; class Alphaproteobacteria; order Caulobacterales; family Caulobacteraceae; genus CAIMFV01. The sequence continues at coordinate 57,002 of JBFLWS010000016.1, forward strand.
AGATCATCCAACGCGTGATACATGTTGAATCCGTCGACATAAACCGCGACTCTTTCTTTTATCACTATGGAACCTCTTGACAATCAATCGGCTCTAGATCATATGGAAGTCATGAAATCGGCCCCTACGGTTCGCCCGTAGGACCCCCCCAGCGCTCCGGCCTGGGGGGTTTCATTTTTTACGCGACAGATTGTCTTCTATAACACCCCTTCTACCCAAAGGATACTAACTCAACCGCTTCGCCGCGCCGTAAGGCGTTCCGTCCTTATGCTTGAAGCCCTCGGGATCGAACTTCATGTCGATGTCGGGATAGTCGCCGAAGTCCTCGTGCGGGGCGCGGGTTCCCACCTCCAGCAGCACCGCCTCCTTGTCAGAGCGGTTCTGCAGGTGGTGGCCGTTGGGCGTCCCGGCGGGAAAGCCGGCGCAGTCGCCGGGGACAAGCTTTTCCTCGCCCTCGTCCGTCACCAGCCACACCTCGCCCCCCAAGACCCAGACGAATTCGTCCTCGCGAGCGTGCCAATGCCGCTGGCTGGACCATTGGCCGGCGGGCAGGCGCATGAGATTGACCCCGAACTGGGTGAGGCCGGCGGCGTCGCCCAGCTTCCAGCGCTGGCGATGCTTGCAGGGGGCGTCGAACGGCGGCGGATAGCCCGTGCCGTGCTTGGTGGGCGCCGCGGTCTTGTCGATCTTACGCGTCATGGGAGCCCGCTCCATTGCTCGTTTCGGTGGGCTCATCTAAGGCTGGCTTAATGCCGCAATCCAGCTTGATAAGTTCCGTCAACCTCGCCCGCGCCCTGATCCGCGCCCCCTCGGTGACGCCGATCGACGCCGGGGCCATGGACTTGGTCGAGGCCGAGCTGGCGCGGCTCGGCTTTTCCTGCCGACGCATGAAGTTCGGCGAGATCGAGAACCTCTACGCCCGGCGCGGGACGACCTCCCCCAATCTCTGCTTCGCCGGCCATACCGATGTGGTGCCGGCGGGGGATGCGGGCGCCTGGAAGGCCGACCCCTTCGCCGCCGAGGTGCGCGACGGGGTGCTCTATGGCCGCGGCGCGGTGGACATGAAGAGCGCCATCGCCGCCTTCATCTGCGCAGTGGAGGCCGTGCTGGCTGAGGGCGAGCCGGCGGGCTCCCTCTCCTTCCTCATCACCGGCGACGAGGAGGGCGCGGCCCGGGACGGCACCCGGCGGGTGGTGGAGCAGCTCGCCTCCGAGGGCGAGGTCATCGACCATTGCCTCGTCGGCGAGCCCACCTCGGCCAAGACCCTCGGCGACATGCTGAAGGTGGGCCGGCGCGGCAGCCTCAACGCCTGGATCGAGGTCAACGGCCGCCAGGGCCACGTGGCCTATCCGGATCGGGCTTCGAACCCCATTCCCGTGCTCGCCCAGCTGATCGAGCGTCTGGCGGCGCGCAGGCTCGACGAGGGCTATCCGGAGTTCCAGCCCTCCAACCTGGAATTCACCGCCCTCGAGGTGAGCGAGAGCGCCGTGAACATGATCCCGGCCCGGGCGCGGGCGCGGCTGAACATCCGCTTCAATCCCAACCATACCGGCGCCGCGCTGGTGGACTGGCTGGCGCGCGAGTGCGCGGCGGCGGAAGCCGGCTTCGACGGGACGGTCACGCTCGATCCGGCCATTTCGGGGGAGGCCTTCTACACGGCGCCCTGCGGCTTCACTGCCGGCGTCATCGCGGCCATCCGTGAGACCCTTGGCGTGACGGCCGAGCCCTCCACCTCCGGGGGCACCTCGGACGCCCGCTTCCTCCGCGCCCTTTGCCCGGTGATCGAGTTCGGCCTCGTGGGCTCCACCATGCACATGGTGGACGAGCGCGTGCCCGTGGCCGAGGTGGAAGCCCTGACCCGGACCTACGCCGCCATCATCCGCGGCTATTTCGGGGCCCGAGAACGATGAGCGACACCGTGCGCCGCAACCCGCTGATCGCCCTGGAGCGGGTCTTTCTCGGGGCTTGGCGCATGGCCCGGGGCGAGCCGGAGTGGCGCGCCCTGTTCGAGGACAGCCAGGCGGGCCTGGTGCGCTCGTTCCTCGCCCCCTTGCTGGCCCTGCCGTTCGACCTTCTGGCCCTCGCCGTGCTGCGCCGGGGCGAGTCCTGGCCCAAGCTGGAGATGGAGCTGTGGGCGGGCGCGGCCACCACGGTCATGGTGGCGGCGGGCTATCCCCTCGTCATGCTGGGGGTGACACGGGCCTTTGGTTTCAGCCTGGGTCTGCGCCTGTTCATCATCGTGCTGAACTGGGCCTTCCTGGCGCTGGATCTCTTCAACATGATCCTCACCCCCACGGCGCTGCTGGACTTCAGCCTCTATGCGTCCATCGAGTTCATGCTGCTCATGCCCCTGACCTTCTTTGTGATCTGGCGGGCCACGGACGAGACCCTCTCCACCGAGTGGCGGGTGAAGCTCATGTGCACCGTGCTCTATGTGGGGGTGCTCACCGGCGCCCAGGTGCTGGCGGACTTCGCGTTTCCGACCTGAGGCCTAATACTCCACACCCGTGAAGTAGAGCCCATGCGCCGGGGCCACCTGGCCGCAGCGCTTGCGATCCTTGGCCTCCAGGGCGGCGACGAGATCGTCCTCGCTCCAGCGGCCGGCCCCCACTTCCACCAGCGAGCCGGACATGGAGCGCACTTGCCGATGCAGGAAGGAGCGGGCGGCGAAGCTTAGATGCACCTCGTCCCCCACCCGCGCGACTGTCGCCAGATCGAGGGTCTTCAGCGGCGACTTGGACTGGCACTGCATGTCGCGGAAGGTGGTGAAGTCGTGCGTGCCGACGAGCCGCTGCGCCGCGGCGTGCATGGCCTCGACGTCGAGGGGCGTCTTCACCCACCACACCCGGGCCCGCTCGATGGCGGGGGGCGGGCGGCGATCGAGGATGCGATAGAGATAGCGCCGGCCCTTGGCCGAGAAGCGGGCGTGGAACTCGGGATCGACCTCCGCCGCCTCCAGCACCGTCACCGGATGCGGCACGAGGTGGGCGTTCAGCGCATCGCGCACCACCTTGGCCGGCCAGGCTTTTTCCAGATCAAAGCTCACCACCTGGCCGGTGGCGTGCACCCCGGTGTCGGTGCGCCCGGCGGCGTGCACGCGGAGGGTCTCGCCACAAAAGCCGAGGATGGCCGCCTCCAGCACCCCCTGCACCGACAGGAGCTCGTCCTGGGCCTGGAAGCCCTTGAACGGGCCGCCGTCATATTCGAGGGTCAGGCGATAGCGGGGCACGGGGGCAATCTTCAGGCGAGGTGCGCGCCGGCGGGAACCGGCTGGCCATTGAGGAACACCTCGGCGTCCTGGGCGCCCCGGCCCTCGCGCTGCAGGCGGGTGAGGCGCACGGCGCCGGTTCCGCAGGCGATGCGCAGTTCGTCGTCCAGAGCCTCCCCCGGCGCGCCGTCGCCCAGCGCCAGACGCGAGCCCAGCGCCTTTACCCGCACCGGGCCCTTCGGCGTGTCGAGCTGGAACCAGGCGCCGGGGAAGGGCGAGAGGCCGCGGATCTGCCGATCCACCTCGATGGCCGGGCGCGACCAGTCGATGCGCGCCTCCTCGGTTTTGATCTTCTTGGCGTAGGTGACGCCCTCAGCGGCCTGCGGCGTCTCGACCGCTCGGCCGGCGAGGATGTCGGGCAGGGTGGCGGCCAGGAGCCTCGCCCCCGCCGCGGCCATCTTGTCGTGCAGGCTGCCCGCCGTGTCGTCGGCCTCGATCTCCACCCGGGCGGTGGAGAGCACGGCCCCCTCGTCGAGGCCCTCGCTCATGCGCATGACCTCCACGCCAGTGACGGGATCGCCGGCCATGATGGCCCGCTGGATCGGCGCGGCCCCCCGCCAGCGCGGCAGGAGCGAGCCATGCAGGTTGAAGCAGCCGAGCCTCGGCGCCTCCAGCACCTCGCGCACCAGGATCTGGCCATAGGCCACCACCAGGGCGACATCGAGGTCGAGGGCCTTGAAGTCGTCGATGGCCTCGCGGGTCTTCATGGACCTGGGCGTGCGCACGGGAATGCCGCGGCTCTCGGCATAGGCGTGCACGGGGGAGGGGGTCAGCTGCTGGCCGCGCCCGCGCGGCGCCGGGGGCTGGGAATAGACGCACACGGGGCTGTAGCCCGCCTCCACCAGGGCGGCGAGGGCGTGGACGGCGAAGTCCGGGGTTCCCATGAAGGCGATGCGCATGGGCCGGCTTTAGCGCCGGCAGGGCGCGCTCGCATCTTTTTTTGTCACCCTCGGACTTGTTCCGAGGGCCCAGCTTTCCGCTTCCCTGCGCTTGCCGGATAGGTTCGCGAGGCTGAAGCCTGGGTCCTCGCAATAAATGCGAGGATGACAGTAAAATAGTTTGCTCAGCTCCTCGCGACCATCGCGAGGTTGACAGTGAAAAAAGCCGCGCGCCCTCGCGACAAGCGCGAGGATGACAAGGAATAAGAACGCTCAGCCCCTCACGGCCATTTCGCCGTCGGGGGCATGGAGGAGAGGATGGACTCCACATTGCCGCCGGTCTTCAGGCCGAACAGCGTGCCGCGGTCGTAGAGCAGGTTGAACTCCACATAGCGGCCGCGGCGGATCAGTTGCTCCTCGCGCTCCTCCGGCGTCCAGGCCTCGCCCATGCGCCGGCGCACAATGGCCGGATAGACCTCGAGGAAGGCCTCGCCCACCCGGCGGGTGAAGGCGAAGTCGCGGTCGAAGTCGCGGCTGTCGTGGTGATCATAGAAGATGCCGCCCACGCCGCGCGGCTCGTCCCGGTGCGGCAGGTAGAAGTACTCGTCGCACCAGGCCTTGTAGCGGGCGTGCCAGTCGGGGTCGAAGGCGTCGCAGGCGGATTTCAGCGCCGCGTGGAAATCCCGCGCATCGGGCGCGTCCTCAGTGCGGTCCACGGCCAGCAGCGGGGTCAGGTCGGCCCCGCCGCCGAACCAGCTCTTGGTGGTGCAGATGAAGCGGGTGTTCATGTGCACCGCCGGCACGCGCGGGCTCGCCATGTGGGCGATGAGGCTGACGCCCGTGGCGTAGAAGCGCGGGTCGTCGTTGGCCCCTTCGATGGTCTTGGCGAAGTCGGGGGCGAAGACGCCGTGCACTCGGCTCACATGCACCCCCACCTTTTCGAACAGGCGCCCGTGCATCATGGACATGACCCCGCCGCCGCCGGCTTCGCGGGTCCAGGGGGTGCGGGTGAAGCGGCCGGCTTCGCCCGGATAGAGGGCGGGATCGGCCTCGTCCTCCAGCCGCTCGAACTCGGCGCAGATCATGTCGCGCAGGGTTTCGAACCATTGGGCGGTTTCGGCCTTGCGCAGGGCGAGGGGGTCGGGGGCGGGATTTTTCGACACGGTCATGAGGATCATCTAACACCTCCGCCAGGCCACATGCGACTGGTTCGCTCACGTCATCAGGCCACCGGTCTGGCGAAGGGCCTCCCACAGCCCCACGGCGCAGGCCGTCGCAAGATTTAAAGACCGCGTTTCCGGGCGAATCGGAATGATCAGCCGCAAATCCGCGCGTTCATGCACCTCGTCGGGAACGCCGGCGCTCTCGCGGCCGAACAGCAGCGTGTCGCCGGGCTGGAACTCTGTCTGATCGAGCGGCGTCGCGCCGCGGGTGGTGAAGAGCACGAGCCGCCCCTCTCGCCTGGCCGGGTGCGCCAGAAAGTCGCTCCAGCCGTCGTGACGTAGGATTATTGCCTTAGGACCGTAATCCAGCGCCGCCCGCTTCAGACTTTTGTCGGAGAGGGGGAAGCCGCACGGCTCGATCACCTCCAGAGGCGCCCCGAAACAGGCGGACAATCTGATCGCCGAACCGAGGTTTTGCGGAATGTCGGGTTGAAAAAGAGCGAGCCGCACACTAAGCGCTCCTGTTGAGGTTTTTGGGCACGCTCAAAGACCGTCTTGCGATCCCGTCTACAAGGGGCCTATGGACATGCTGAGGCGAGTCCGTCGGTCTCCGATCGGCGGACGTGCTGCTTAGTTAACAGAGCCCAGGCGGCCCACAGCGCCGCAACAATGGGCGACGAAGGGGCGACGACGTGGTCGACACAACGAAGGCGGACGCGCACGCGGCTCACGGCTCGGCCGAGGGCGAAACGCGGCGCGACTTCATCTACATCGCCGCGGCTGCGGCGGCGGGCGGCGGAGCGGTGGTGACGGCCTGGCCGTTCATCGACCAGATGAACCCCGCGGCCGACACCCTGGCGCTGGCCACCATCGAGCAGGACATCTCCAAGGTGGCGCTCGGTCAGCAGCTGGTGATCAAGTGGCGCGGCAAGCCGGTGTTCATCCGCCACCGCACCCCGGCGGAAATCGCCGCGGCGGTGAAGGATGACCACGCCGACATGAAGGACCCGGCCACCGACGCCTCGCGCACCAAGGCGGGACATCAGGAATGGCTGATCGTGGTGGGCGTCTGCACCCACCTCGGCTGCGTGCCCAACTTCGGCACCGGCGATTACGGCGGCTGGTTCTGCCCCTGCCACGGATCGGTTTACGACACCTCCGGCCGCATCCGCAAAGGCCCGGCGCCCAAGAACCTCTTGGTGCCCGACTACGCCTTCACGGATGCCACCAAGGTTAAGATCGGCTGAGGCCGGGATAGGGCGCCATGAGCGGACATTCGAACTACGAACCCAAGACCGGCTTCGAGAAGTGGCTGGACACGCGGCTTCCCATCGTGCGCTTCGCGTACGATACGGCCATTGATTTTCCGACCCCGAAGAACCTGAACTACTGGTGGACCTTCGGCGCCATCCTGGCCACCTGCCTGGTGATCCAGATCATCACCGGCGTGGTGCTGGCCATGCACTACGTGGCCAGCGGCGATCTCGCCTTCAATTCCGTCGAGCACATCATGCGCGACGTGAACCACGGCTGGATGGTCCGTTTCATCCACGCCAACGGCGCGTCGATGTTCTTCCTTGCGGTGTACGTGCACATCGCCCGCGGCCTCTACTACGGCTCCTACAAGGCCCCGCGCGAGATCCTGTGGATCCTCGGCTGCGTCATCTACCTCCTGATGATGGCCACCGCCTTCATGGGCTACGTGCTGCCCTGGGGTCAGATGAGCTATTACGGCGCGGTGGTGATCACCAACCTGTTCTCGGCCTTCGACAACGTCATTCCGGGCGCCGGCACGGCCATCACCACCTGGCTGTGGGGCGGCTTCGCGGTGGACAACCCCACCCTCAACCGCTTCTTCTCGCTGCACTACCTCTTGCCGTTCATGATCGCCGGCGTGGTGGGGCTGCACATCTGGGCCCTGCACGTGCCGGGCAACAACAACCCCACCGGCGTCGAGGTGAAATCCAAGGCCGACACCGTGCCCTTCCATCCGTACTACACGGTGAAGGACGGCTTCGCGATCGTGCTCTTCTTCATCCTGTTCGCCTGGTTCGTGTTCTTCGCCCCTGAGGCGCTGGGCCACGCCGACAACCAGGTGCCGGCCAACCCGCTGGCCACCCCGGCGCACATCGTGCCCGAATGGTACTTCCTGCCCTTCTACGCCATGCTGCGCGCGGTGCCGGACAAGCTGTTCGGCGTGCTCACCATGTTCGGCGCCATCGCGCTGCTGTTCGCCCTGCCCTGGCTCGACACCTCCAAGGTGAAGTCCATGCGCTATCGTCCGCTGGCGCGCTGGTTCTTCGTCCTGTTCATCGTGGCCAGCCTGATCCTCGGCTGGTGCGGCGGCAAGCTGCCGGACGACGTGGTGATCCCCTTCGGCAAGGACGAGGCGGGCGACCCCACCGGCTTCACCGTGGTCTGGCTGTCGCGGATCATGGCCGTCTACTACTACGCCTACTTCCTGGTGGTGCTGCCGGTGCTCGGCCTGATCGAGACGCCGCTGCCGACCCCGGAATCGATCTCCAGTCCCGTGCTTGGCGGCGGCTCGGCCCTGCCGTCCGGCGCCTCGGCCTCGCCCGAAAAGAAGGGTTGATCTCCATGCGCTTCACCACCCTGAAGAACGCCGCGGTGCTGTCGCTGGGCGTGCTGGCCCTCACGGTCGGCGCGGCCCAGGCCCACACCAACGCCGTGGAGCCCAAGGAGGTCGAGTTCACCTTCGAGGGGCCCTTGGGTCACTTCGACCAGGCCCAACTGCAACGCGGCTACAAGGTCTATGCCGAGGTCTGCTCCTCGTGCCATTCCATGAACCTGTTGCACTACCGCGACCTGGCCATGCCAGGCGGGCCGTTCTTCGACCCGAAGAACCCGAAGACGCCGCCGGCCCAGAGCCCCTACGCCAAGGCTATCGCCGCGGGGTACAAGGTGCCTGACATCGACCGCGACACCGGCGATGCGATCCAGCGGACGGCCACCCCGGCCGACGCCTTCAAGGCTCCCTACGCCAATAATGAAGCCGCAGCGGCGGCCAATGGCGGCGCGGTGCCGCCGGACCTGTCGGTGATGGTCCGCGCCCGTGAAGGCGGCGCGCGCTACGTCTACTCGATCCTCACCGGCTATGTGGACCCGCCCAAGGGCCTCACCGTGCCGGCCGGCAAGTACTACAACCCCTACATGGCCGGGGACCTTGGCTCCTACTGGACCGGGCCCAAGGATCAGGTTCCGAAGGGCGGCTTCATCGCCATGCCGTTCCAGCTCACCGCCGACCGGGTGAGCTTCGACGACAAGACCCCGTCGACCTCCGAGCAGGAAGCCAAGGACGTGTCCACCTTCCTCGCCTGGGCGGCCGATCCGCACCAGACCGAGCGCAAGGAGACGGGCGTGGCCGTGCTCGCCTATCTGTTGATCCTCGCCGGTGTCACCTACGGCGCCTATCGTCAGGTGTGGCGCAACGTCGATCACGGCTGATCAAAACTGAGTTGATGACGGAAAATAAGATTGATTTTAGAGCCCGCCGGCCCCGCGCCGCGGGCTCTTTGCTTTGAGCCGCGACTCACGGCTTGCTGCGCCGATCATGCGGGAGATCCTCGTGCGCCGTGTCGCTGTCAGAGCAAAACCCAGTCAATCGGTTTTTGCTCATAAGATATTGAATTTAGAGCATTTTTTGTCCGAAAACCGGTTCCCACTTTTCGGAAAATGCTCTAGTCTTGCCACCCTTCTCGCCGCGAGCCTGATCCTCAGCGCGCCGGCAGGGCGGGCCCTGGCCGAGCCCCCCGCGGGCGCCGGCGAGCCCACAGACGCCGCGGCGGCCAGCGGAGAGGCTGAAGCCCCCAAACCCAAACCCAAACCGAAGCCGCGCCCTAAGCCGAAACCGAAACCCAAGCCTCCCGCGCCCCCGCCCCCGCCTCCGCCCGTGGCGATGCAGCCCGCCGCCGCGCCGCCGGCCAATCTCGCCCCGGCCATTCCGGCCAGCTTCACCGACTGGCGCGACCCGGACCCCGAGAACACCCTCGTCATCGACACCTCCAAGGGCCGCATGCTGGTGGAGCTGCGCCCCGAGGTCGCCCCCGCCGCCGTGGCCCGGGTGAAGATGCTGGCGCGGGCCCGGGTCTATGACGGGCTTCTGTTCCATCGAGTGATCGCCGGCTTCGTGGCCCAGACCGGCAACCCCAACAACAAGGACGGCGGGGCCACCGACAACCCCAACCTCGCCCCCGAATTCACCTTCCGCCTCGGCGTCGACACACCGCACGTGGTGGTGCAGCGCCCGGTGGGGGCCAGCTACGGCTTCATCGGCGTCCTGCCCTATGGCAGCGCTGACGAGGGACGCATGGCCGCCTCGCCCGACCGACGGCTGGCGGCGTGGGGGCTCTATTGCCAGGGCGTGGCCGGCATGGGCCGCCAGTCCGACGTCAACTCGGCCAATAGCGAGATCTTCTTCATGCTCGCCCCCGCCCACCGGCTGGAGCGGGACTACACCCCGTTCGGGCGGCTGATCAGCGGCTATGACGTCTTGGCGCGGCTGAACCAGGGCGAGCCCCCGGCCGAGCCCGACCGCATGGCCAAGGCCCGCGTGCTGGCCGACATTCCCGGACCCGAGCGCCCGCACGTGAGGGTGCTGAACACTCAGGGGGCGGAGTTCCAGGCCCTCGTCGCCCATATGCGGGCCTTGCGCGGGGCGGACTTCTCCCCCTGCGACCTGGAGATCCCCACCAGCGGGTCCTAATCGGCCTCGCCGCGACCGCCGCCCGCGCCGGAGCGGTGGAACAGCTGCAGAGTCCTGAGCCGCGCGAGGTCCGTCGCGTCGGCATTGTGCTCCGGCCGTCGATCAGAGACGAAGCCGTGCCCGGCTTCGTACACATGGATCGGCAGGTCCGGCTGCGCCGCGCCTATGGCCTCCACCACGGTCATGGGGATGGACGGATCGTGGCGGCCGAAGTGGAGAATGGTAGGGCAGGTGGGGGTCTCGCTCATCAGCTCGGGAATGCGCCGGCCGTAGAAGCAGGAGGCCGCGGCGAGGCCTTGGCAGCGGCAGGCGGCGAGATAGGCCGCGGTCCCGCCCCAGCAAAAGCCCACGGCGAACACCGGCGGGGCGAGGGCGGCGATGCAGGCGTCGAGGTCTGCGGCGACGAGGTTCCAGGGCGCGGCCTCGGAGAGGTCGCGGGCGTGGGCGATGTCTTCGGGGGCGTAGCTCGCCTGCAGCCGCCGCTGCTGGCGGTCGTAGAGCGAGGGGGCGATCACCTCATAGCCGTCGGCGGCGTAGGACGCGCAGAGCTCGCGGATATGGTCGGTGACGCCGAAGATCTCCTGAATCAAAATTAGGCCGCCCCGCCGGGCGTCGTCGGGCCGCACGCGCCAGGCGTCAAAGCTGAACCCGTCGGCGGGGCTGGTCAGGCTGATCCACTCGCCGCTGGCCATCACAGGGCGCCGTTGGCGGCGAAGAGGCCGAGCGTGCGCTGGCGGGCCAGGGCCGCGTCGCCCGGATCGGAGTCGGGGCGACCGTCATTGTTGAAGCCGTGGCCGGAGTGCTCATAGACGAACACCTGCACCTGGGGCTGGGCGGCGTTGAGGGCGGCCTTCACCTCGGCGGCGGGGATGTGCGGGTCCTTGGCTCCGAAGTGGCAGATCACCGGGCACTGCGGCGTCAGCACCGCGTTCTGCACCATCATGCCGCCATAGTAGCTGGAGACGGCCGCAAGGTCTGGTGTGCGGTTGGCCGCCACCCAGCCCAGCATGCCGCCATAGCAATAGCCCACCAGGAACACCGGCCCTCTGGGCTTGAGGTGCTCGACGCAGGCCTGGATATCGCTCAAGGGGGCGACGGCGCCGAGCGCCGTGGCGTGGGCCCGCCCGCGCTCCACCCCTTCGGGATTGTGCTCGGCCACGAAGCCGGGCTCATGCCGATCGAACAGGGCTGGGGCCAGCGCCTCGAAGCCGAGGCCGGACCAGCGGGCCACGTCTTCATGCACATATTTGTCGAGGCCGAAGATCTCCTGCAGCACGATCACCCCGCCGCGCCGCGCGCCTTTGGGGCTCGCGTGCAGGGCGCCGAACTGAAAGCCGTCCATGGGCGAGGCGAGCTTGATCATCCCGGTCATGCGAGGCGTCCTAAAGGGCATCAGAAAGGTCGCAGGAAGGCGTAGGCGATGAGGGCCTGGCCGCCGTAATAGAGCCACCAGACGGCGTTGTCGCCCAGGCTGCCCCATTGGTCGGGGTTCTTGAACAGGCGCACCGACAGAATCGCGTCCGAGCCCATGAAGGCCGCGGCCCCCAGGATGGCCGGCCAATAGCTGAGATCAAGGGTGAAGGCGGCCAGCACCATGAGCACGATGGCGCTCGCATAGATGGCCACGGCGTAGCGCAGGGGCCCGATGTGCGGCCAGAGCCAGCGCATCAGATAGACCCCGCCGCCCGCCACGGCGAGGGCGGGGATGATGCGCCACGGCTCGGCCAGGTACTGCGAGGGTCCGCCGATCTCGGCAAAGAAGTTGATATAGGCGAGGTGGGCCACCAGGAAGGCGATCATCCCCGCCGGCAGCCAGCGCTTGGGATCGCCGGCGAGGAAGGCATCCCCCATGGCCGACAGGGCGAGGCCGAGGCTGAGCAGGGGCGGCGCCCCGGCGAAATAGGCGGCCACGGCCAGCAGGGCGACGGCAAGGGTCTTCACCAAGGTGCGCACGGCGGCGACGGGCCTTGCGAGATAGGCGACGCCATAGAGGACCCCGAACAGGGCCGAGCCCAGCCAGACGAGACGTAGGAGAGCGGGGCTCATAGAGTTTCTCCGGCGAGTTTGGCGAGGCTGGCGCGGGCGCTGGCGCGATGTCTGGGCTGGATGGCTTTGCCGGCGGTGGCGATGGCCAGCGCGATCACCGCCGCATCGTCGGTGAAGCCGAGCCCGGCGAACTGGCGAGGCCGATAACGCCGCGGAATGACGAAATAGGCCAGGGCCGCCAGGAGGAGCCCCTTGGCCGCCGCCGGGGTCTCGCGGTCGAAGGCGCAGTAGAAGAGGGCGAGGGCGTCCTCGGCGAAGGGGGCCGAGGCGGCCATCCGTCGCAGCTTGGGCCAGAAGGCCGCCTTCACCAGGCGCGCGTTCACGGGCTGGGCCGCGAGCACGAGCTGACGCGACGTCACCTCACAATCGCTTGTGGAATAAAAGCTTTCCCCACCGGGAGGTCTGGATTCTTCGCTCACCGCGGCTAAACCTCGCCCTCGCGACAACGCACGACATTATGAAACGACGAACCAGGACAGGTCTATGAAACTCTCTTCGGAAATCGCTGCGGTGGTCACCGGCGGCGCCTCCGGCCTCGGCGAGGCCACCGCCCGCGCCCTCGCCGCCCACGGCGTGAAGGTCGCCATCTTCGACATGAACGAAGCGCGCGGCCAGGACGTGGCGGCCGACATCGGCGGCGTCTTCTGTAAGGTCAACGTCACCTCCGACGCCGACGTGGACGCCGGCTTCGAGAAGGCGCGCGCCGCGCACGGCCAGGAGCGCATCCTCGTCAACTGCGCCGGCACCGGCAATGCGGCCAAGACCGCCAGCCGCTCGCGCGAGACGGGCGAGATCAAGCACTTCCCCCTCGACGCCTTCAACATGATCATCCAGATCAACCTCGTGGGCACCTTCCGCTGCATCGCCAAATCGGCGGCGGGTATGCTGACCCTGCCGCCGCTGGAAGACGGCGACCGCGGGGCCATCGTCAACACCGCCTCGGTGGCCGCCGAGGACGGACAGATGGGCCAGGCGGCCTATTCAGCCTCCAAGGGCGGGGTGGTGGGGATGACCCTGCCCATCGCCCGCGACCTGGCCGGCGAGGCCATCCGCGTCAACACCATCCTGCCCGGCATCTTCAACACGCCCCTTATGAACGGCGCGCCGCAGCAGGTGAAGGACGCCCTGGCCGCCTCGGTGCCCTTCCCCAAGCGCCTGGGCGATCCGAACGAGTACGCCCAGCTGGCCCTGGCCATGATCACCAACGGCTACTTCAACGGCGAGGACGTGCGCCTCGACGGTGCCATCCGCATGGCCCCGCGGTAGGGGGGGGCGAGCTTAATAATCCGCTCATCCTCGCGGACGACGCGCCCCCTTCCCCCCTGGAGGGGGAAGGGTCGGGGATGGGGGGGACGAGCGCAGCGAGCGTCGCGTCCCGCTGGACCACCCCCTCTCCCGACCTCTCCCCCTTCGAGGGGGAGAGGCCAAGCGGGTTATCTTGAAACCTTAAAGCTCTGGAGGAAGCGCCCGCCCCTACACCTTGATCGGTTGCACGACGCGCAGGTGCAGTTCCTTCAGCTGGCGCTCCATCACCGGCGAGGGAGCGTTCATCAGGAGGTCGCGGGCCTGCTGGTTGAGCGGGAAGGCGATCACCTCGCGGATGTTCTGCGCGCCCGCGAGGAGCATGACGATGCGGTCCACACCCGGCGCGATGCCGCCGTGGGGCGGGGCGCCGAAGCGGAAGGCGTTGAGCATGCCGCCGAACTTGTCCTCCACCACCTCGGCGCCATAGCCGGCGATCTCGAAGGCCTTCAGCATGATGTCCGGGCGGTGGTTCCGGATGGCGCCCGAGGACAGCTCCACCCCGTTGCAGACGATGTCGTACTGGTAGGCGAGGATGTCGAGCGGGTCCTTGGTCTCCAGGGCCTCCATCTCGCCCTGGGGCATGGAGAAGGGGTTGTGGCTGAAGTCCACCTTCTTCTCGTCCTCGTTCCACTCGAACATGGGGAAGTCGACGATCCAGCAGAACTTGAACTGGTCGGCCTCGATGAGCTCCAGGTCCCAGCCGATCTTGGTGCGGGCGGCGCCGGCGAACTTGTAGAAGTCGTTCGGCTGGCCCGCGGCGAAGAACACCGCATCGCCGGCCTTGAGGCCGAGCTGGGCGCGAATGGCCTCGGTGCGCTCGGGGCCGAGGTTCTTGGCCACGGGGCCCGCGCCGCCTTCCTCGCCCTCGCGCCAGAAGATGTAGGCGAGGCCGGGCTGGCCCTCGCCCTTGGCCCAGTCGTTCATGCGGTCGCAGAAGGCGCGACTGCCGCCGCCGGGCGCCGGGATGGCCCACACCTCGGCCTTGGGGGTCTCGAGGATCTTGGCGAACACGCCAAAGCCGCCGCCGCGGAAGTGGTCGGAGACATTGTCCATCTCGATGGGGTTGCGCAGGTCCGGCTTGTCCGAGCCGTACTTCCTCACCGCCGTGCGGAAGGGGATGCGCGGGAAGGCGGTGCTGGTCACCGGGCGGCCGCCGGCGAACTCCTCGAACACGCCGCGCATCACCGGCTCGATGGCGTTGAAGACATCGTCCTGGGTGACGAAGCTCATCTCAATATCGAGCTGGTAGAACTCGCCGGGGGAGCGGTCGGCGCGGGCGTCCTCGTCGCGGAAGCAGGGGGCGATCTGGAAGTAGCGGTCGAAGCCGGAGACCATCAACAGCTGCTTGAACTGCTGCGGGGCCTGGGGCAGGGCGTAGAACTCCCCCGGATAGAGCCGCGAGGGCACCAGGAAGTCGCGCGCGCCTTCGGGGGACGAGGCGGTGAGGATCGGGGTCTGGAACTCGGTGAAGCCCTGCTCGATCATGCGTCGGCGCAAGGAGGCGATCACCTGGGCGCGCAGGACGATGTTCTTGTGCAGGCTGTCCCGGCGCAGGTCGAGGAAGCGGTACTTGAGGCGCAGGTCCTCTGGATAGTCCGGCTCGCCAAACACCGGCACCGGCAGCTCGGCGGCTTCGGACAACACCGTGAGGCCGGTGACGCCGATCTCGATCTCGCCGGTGGCGAGGCCCGGATTGATGGCTTCCGGCGCCCGGGCCACCACCTTGCCCTCCACGCGGATGACGCTCTCGGCGCGCAGGCGCTCGGCGAGGGCGAAGCCGGGGGTCTCAGGGGAGAGGACCAGCTGGGTCAGGCCGTAATGGTCGCGCAGGTCGATGAACATCAGCCCGCCGTGGTCGCGCTTACGGTGAATCCAGCCGGACAGGCGCACATCGGCGCCGGCGTCGGCAAGCTTCAGCGCGCCGCAGGTGTGGGTGCGATAGGCGGACGAGGCGAGGGTCATGGTGTCGGATCGCTTGGGTCTGGCGTTCTGGACGCTGGGAATCGCTGGGGGCGCCGAAACGAGAGGTTCCGGCGCGCGAAAGGGGATGGGCGGAGTGGCCACGACGCGCCCCCGATGTCAAGGCGGGCGCGGCGGCGGGCTCAGGTGAGAAAGGGCAGCTGAGGCCCCTCTGCCTCGCGCGCGAGGGCCCGCTGGTAGGCGTCGCGGGCCTGCAGGCGGGCGTAATAGGCGGCGATCTTGTCCGGGAAGCGGTCGGCAAGACCAATCGTATCGGCGAGGCGCAGGGCGTAGCCCACCGAGATGTCGGCCAGCGTAAACCGCTCGGCGCAGGCGTAGGTCTCGCCCAGCATCTGCGCTGCGCCCTTCAGCCGGGCCAGGAACCAGCGCTCATAGTCCTCGGCGGCCTGGGGCAGGCGGCGCTCCTCCGGCTCCAGCACCCGGTAGCGCAGCACCAGGGTCTGGGGGAAGGTGAGGGTGGCCTCGCCCATGAAGAGGAAGTTGAGATAGGCGCCGAAGGCCGGCTCGTCAGGGCTCACGGCCAGGGGCGTCGGCCCGGCCTTGGCGGCGAGATAGGGCAGCATGGCCGAGCTTTCGGTCATCACCGTCGCGCCATCCTGCAGCGCCGGCACCGTGCCGAGGGGGTTGAGGTCGAGATAGCCCTCCACCTTGGCCCTTGGCGGAAACGGCATCAGGTTCAGCTCATAGGGCAGGCCGAGCTCCTCCAGGGCCCACAGGGGGCGGAACGAGCGGGCCGAGCGGCAATGGTGCAGGACGATCATGGGCGCCAGCCTGCCGATCAGCGCGTCGGCGTCAAGGTCGCGGCGCTTGTGTCTTGGCGCGGGGACGGCTACCACCGACGCGCCTGACAGGCGAGACTCGCCAGGTTCAGGCGGGTGCAGGCCTTGCAGGAGGGGTGAAGGCCGGCGGGGGGATTTTCTCTTAGCCGACCAACAGCGGCATGACCGATCGAACACCGCCCAAGGCTCAGGGTTCATCCGCCGCTTCGCGGTCCATCGTGCTCGCCCGCCATGGCGAGCCGGCCCTGTCCCGCGACATCAAGCTCTCCGCCGCCGGCTATCGCGACTGGTGGGCGCGTTACGAGCTGGGCGGGTTGAAGCTCGACCAGACCCCGCCGGACGGGCTGTTGGCTATAGCCCGTCAGGCCGACGTGATCTTCGCAAGCGTGCGGCCGCGGGCCGTCGAGACCGCCGAGGCGGTGGTGGCCGGCAAGCACTTCGTGCGCGACCCCATGTTCGTGGAGGCGCCCCTGCCGCCGCCGCCCCTGCCAGGCTTCATCAAGTTCGGGCCGCGCACCTGGGGCGTGATCGCCCGCATCGCCTGGTGGCTCGGCCACAATGAGGGCGGCGAGACCCGGTCCGAGGCCGAACAGCGCGCCCACGCCGTGGCGCTGCGGCTGATCGCCGCCACGGAGACCGAAGGCGACGTGCTGGTGCTGGCCCATGGCTACTTCAACCACATGGTGGGCGTGGCCTTGAAGCGCCTGGGCTGGAAGCTGGTGGAGAACCGCGGCTTCAAATATTGGGCCCTGCGCCGCTACCAGCGGCGATAACCACGAATTCGCCTCAGAGGCGCACGGGCGCCATTGCCGAACCCCGATCCTCCGGCCTAAGTTGCCCGGCCCTTTTTGAGCTGTTCAGACCCTAGCCCCCTCTCTGTCCGAAACCATGAGCGACGCAAGCGCCGACATCGCCGCCCTTTCTTTCGAGCAGGCCCTGGCCGAGCTTGAGAGGATCGTCTCCGAGCTGGAGTCGGGTCAGGCGCCCCTGGAGGCTTCCATCGAGAAGTATGAGCGCGGGGCGCGGCTGAAGGCCCACTGCGAGGCCAAGCTGGCCCAGGCCAAGCTGCGGGTGGACAAGATCGTGCTGGGCGCCAATGGCGAGGCCCGCGCCGAACCAGCGGACTTCGCTTAAGGCGATGACCCAAACCTCCGAGCCCCGCCAGGACCAGAGCGTCAAGGCCATCCGCGACGGCCTCGCCCTTCGCCTGCGCGACGTGGCGGACCTGGTCACCGTCGCTCTCGATCAGCTGTTGCCCCGGGCCGACGGTCCCGAATCGCGCCTCACCGAGGCCATGCGCTATGCGGCCCTGGGGCCCGGCAAGCGGCTACGGCCCTTCTTCGCCCTGGAAGCCGCGCGCATGTACGATCTCGAGCAGCGCAACGTGCTGCGGGCCGCCTGCGCGCTGGAGTGCATCCACACCTACAGCCTGATCCACGACGACCTGCCGTGCATGGACGACGACGATCTGCGCCGCGGCCGTCCCACCGTGCACCGGGCCTATGACGAGGCCACGGCGGTGCTGGCCGGCGATGCTCTGCAGGCGGCGGCCTTCGATATCCTCGCCGACGACGACACCCACGACGACGCCCTGGTGCGCGCCGAGCTGATCCAGCGCCTGGCCGCGGCCTCCGGGGCCAAGGGCATGTGCGGCGGCCAGATGATCGACATCCTCGGCTTCGATCAGGATTTGGGCGCGGTGGCGCGCATGCAGCGCATGAAGACCGGGGCCCTGATCGGCTACGCCTTCGAGATTCCGCTGATCCTCGCCCGCGCGCCGGCGCATGAGCGCCACGCCCTGCTGGGCTTCGCGCAGGACCTGGGGCTCGCCTTCCAGATCGTCGACGATCTGCTCGACGTGGAGGGCGAGGCCGAGGTGCTGGGCAAGGCGGTGAACAAGGACGCGGCTAAGGGCAAGGCGAATTTCGTCACCCTCTTAGGCGCCGCCGCCGCACACGAACGCGTGAACATGCTGGCCAATCAGTGCAAGCAGCATCTTGAGATTTTCGGCGATCGCGCGCGTTATCTCCGTGAAAGCGCGGATTTTGTGCTAGATCGCCCCTACTGAGTTTCTTTCGGCTGCGTCCGCGCGCCGATCCGAGGCCCCATGTCGCCCCACACGCCCCTGCTCGACACCATCCACAATCCAGCCGACGTTCGCGGACTTAGCGTACCCCAGCTGAAACAGCTCGCCGACGAGGTGCGCGCCGAGACCATCGACGCGGTGTCCACCACCGGCGGGCATCTGGGCGCCGGGCTGGGCGTGGTGGAGCTGACGGTGGCTCTGCACCACGTGTTCGACACCCCGCGCGACATCCTGATCTGGGACGTGGGCCACCAGGCCTATCCGCACAAGATTCTCACCGGCCGCCGCGACCGCATCCGCACCCTGCGCCAGGCCGGCGGCCTGTCTGGCTTCACCAAGCGGGCCGAGAGCGAGTTCGATCCCTTCGGCGCGGCCCACGCCTCCACCTCCATCTCGGCGGCGCTCGGCTTCTGCGTGGCGCGCAACCAGCAGGGCAAGCAGAACCGCGTGGTGGCGGTGATCGGCGACGGCTCCATGAGCGCGGGCATGGCCTATGAGGCCATGAACAACGCCAGCGAGGCGGCGGGCGGCCAGCTCACCGTCATCCTCAACGACAATGATATGTCCATCGCGCCCCCCGTGGGAGCCATGAGCACCTATCTGGCCGAGCTGGTGTCCGGCGACGCCTATCGCTCCCTGCGCAAGCTGGGCAAGTCCGTGGCCGGCGCACTGCCGCGCCGCTTGCAGGAGGCCGCGCGCAAGGCTGAGGAATATGCCCGCGGCATGGTCTCGGGCGGCACCTTCTTCGAGGAGCTGGGCTTCTATTACGTCGGCCCCATCGACGGCCATTCCATGGAGCACCTGGTCAGCGTCCTGCACAATGTGCGCGACATCAAGGACCGCCCGGTGCTGGTGCACGTGGTGACCCAGAAGGGCAAGGGCTATCCCCCCGCCGAGAACGCCGAGGACAAGTACCACGGGGTGGTGAAGTTCAACGTGGTCACCGGCGAGCAGTCCAAGGCCAAGGCCAATGCGCCGAGCTACACCAAGGTGTTCGGCACGGAGCTGGTCAAGCGCGCCGAGCTCGACCCCAAGATCGTGGCCATCACCGCCGCCATGCCCTCGGGCACGGGGGTGGACTTCATGCAGAAGCGCTTCCCCGAGCGCGTGTTCGACGTGGGCATCGCCGAGCAGCACGCAGTGACCTTCGCCGCCGGCCTCGCCGCCGACGGCATGAAGCCGTTCTGCGCCATCTATTCCACCTTCCTGCAGCGCGGCTACGACCAGGTGGTGCACGACGTGGCCATCCAGGGCCTGCCGGTGCGCTTCGCCCTCGACCGGGCGGGCCTAGTGGGCGCGGACGGCCCCACCCACGCCGGCTCGTTCGACATCGGCTATCTTGGCGCCCTGCCCGGCATGGTGCTGATGGCCGCCGCCGACGAGGCCGAGCTGGCGCATATGATCGCCACCGCCTGCGAGATTGACGACCGGCCCTCAGCCTTCCGCTATCCCCGCGGCGAAGGCGTGGGGGTGGAGATTCCGGACCTCGCCGCGCCGCTCGCCATCGGCAAGGGCCGGGTGCTGCGCGAGGGGGCCGCCGTGGCCATCCTCTCCCTCGGTACGCGCTTGAAGGACGCGCTCCTCGCCGCCGACCAGCTGGCCGCGCGGGGCCTGTCGGCCACCGTGGCCGACGCCCGCTTCGCCAAGCCCCTGGACGAGGCGCTGATCCTGCGCCTCGCCCGCGAGCATGAGGCCCTGATCACGGTGGAGGAAGGCACCGTAGGCGGTTTCGGCGCCTTCGTGCTGCAATTCCTGGCCAGCAAGGGCGCCCTCGATCGCGGGCTGAAGATCCGCACCCTCGCCCTGCCCGACCGCTTCCAGGACCAGGACAAGCCCGAGGCCATGTATGTGGAGGCGGGCCTCGACGCCAACGGCATCGCCGCTGCGGCCATGCAGGCCCTGGGCGTGGACGCCGCCAAGGCCGTGCGGGCCTAGCGCCTCGACTATCAGCACTCAGCGTGCAACATTGCCTCCGGCGCACCGCCAGAATGCGCACGGGAGATTGGGTTGCGCGTCTTTCTGAGCCGGGTCCTGTCGACCTTCGCCACCAGTCCGGCGCGGCTGGAGGCGATGCATGCGCTGCGGGGCGCGGCGCGGCGGCTGAAGCTGCAGCCCGCCGTGGTGCGCTATTTCCATCAGGCGGACGACCCCTACAGCGTGCTCGCCGCCCACGCCCTCGCGCCCCTGCAACAGCGCTATCGCCTCCGCGTGGAGCGCCACGCCGTGCCGCCGCCGATCCGGGAGGCCGCGCCCGAACCGGAGATGCTGGCCGCCTACGCCCAGCGCGATGCGGCGCTGCTGGCCAAGGCCTACGGCCTGCCCGCGCCCACACCCGAAGCCGAGACTGCCAGCACTGAAACCCTCGCCGCCGGGGCGGCGCTGCGGGCGAAGCTCGGCCACTATCAGGGGGCCATGTTCGAATATCAGAGGGAGTGGTTCTGGGGCCTCGACCGCCTGCACTATCTGGAGGCGCGTCTCGCCCGCGCCGGGCTCGACCGCCAGCGCGGCGCCGCGCCTCTGTTTCCGGCGCTTGATTATGACCTCGCAAAAGCACGCCCGGGCGCCCGCCGCCCCGAACTGCATTTCTTCCTGTCGTTCCGCTCGCCCTACACCTTCATCGCCGCCGAGCTGATCGAAGACATCGCCAAGGCCCATGGCGCGGAGCTGAAGCTGCGCTTCGTCCTGCCCATGGTCATGCGCGGCCTGCCGGTGCCGCCGGCCAAGCGGCTCTACATCATGCTCGACGCCAAGCGTGAGGCGAGCCGCCGGGGGCTGAAGTTCGGAACCATGGTCGATCCCGTGGGCAAGGGGGCCGAGCGCGGGCTCGCCGTGCTGCACCACGCCATCGCCGCGGGCAAGGGACCGGCCTTCATGCGCTCATTCCTGCGCGGGGTGTTCGCCGAGGGGCTCGACGCCGCGTCCGAGCAAGGCTTGATAACCATGGCCGCCCGGGCAGGTGTTGGCGCCCAAGAGGTGCGCGCCGCCCTGGCTGATCCGAGCTGGCGCCCGGTCGCGGAAAACAATCGCCAAGAGATGTTCGCGCACGGGGTGTGGGGTGTTCCTTCCTTTCGCGTGAACGAATGTCCGATGATTTGGGGGCAGGACCGATTATTCGCCCTCCAGGCGCAGATTGTAGATGCGGATGAGGCATGAATCCTGCGTCATTAATCTTGCATCCGCCCCCGTCTTGCCGTTAGCGAGAGGGCGGCGGGTTACCCCAATTTGAGGCATGAGTACCTGATGACCACCGAGACGGACGCAGCGGCCGCGTTGAAAGCTCAAGGCGCCCGGGTGGATGGACGCCGATTGCGCTCGGAAGACAGCCGTCGTCGTATCATCGCGGCTCTGCTCGATCTGGTGCAGGAGGGCGACTACGACCCCAGCGCCGAGACGGTGGCGGAGCGGGCGGGGGTGGGCCTGCGCAGCGTGTTCCGCCACTTCAAGGACATGGAGAGCCTGCGCGGCGAGATCATGCAGCGCATCATCGCCCTGGTGGCGGAGATCCGCGCCAAGCCGTTCCCCGGCCCCACCTGGCGCGAAAACCTCGACGAGGTGATCAAGCGTCGGGCGGAGGCCTTCGAGATTCTCACCCCGTTCCGCCTCGCGGGCCTGGCGCACCGCCGCCGCTCGCAGGTGGTGGAAGCCAATAACGAACTGATCAATCACGCCCTGCGCCTGGTGCTGACCAATGTGCTGCCGCCTGAGGTGGTGGAGAACAAGCCGGCCTTCGAGGCGGTGGACATGGTGCTGAGCATGGACGCCTGGATCCGCCTGCGCCTCGACCAGAAACTGACGCCTGAAGAGGCGGTGGTGGTGATCCGCCGCCTGGTGGCGACGCAGCTGCCCTGAGCGGGGGGAGTACGGCGGGCAAGCGTCGGGTTCGGCGCAG
Source organism: Pseudomonadota bacterium (assembly GCA_040757715.1). Classification (GTDB taxonomy): domain Bacteria; phylum Pseudomonadota; class Alphaproteobacteria; order Caulobacterales; family Caulobacteraceae; genus CAIMFV01. The sequence goes on from JBFLWS010000016.1 coordinate 79,119, forward strand.
GGGGCGCGGGAAGGAACGAACCTTAGCGATCGATCTACCGTTGGGGCATGGTGGCGATCCCAATTGCTCACGCAGGCGAACCAATGAAGTGGCTATTCTCTGACCCGCCCAACGTCGCGGTCTATACGACTGAGGATGTCGCAACCGGTCAGGATTGGATTGCTTACGTTACTCACGATGAGGATGACGGGGCGTGGCAGTTCATAGGCCACAGGGAAGCGACTGAAGAAGAAGCGCGAATTGTAGCCCTCAAGACTATCGTCACCCTGGATAAATCGGTCGCTGAACTCCACGATTTACCGCTTGGTTGGGTAGCGTCGAGGTCCTCCCCTCAGGATGAGTGGACGCGCCGCCCCAGCGACTAAGCCGACTGATTAGGTCCTCTCAACACCCCTGGCTGGCATGCTAAACGTCTGCTCATCATAACGAAAGAGGGCGCCCGCGCCGGCCCCGGAACGTTGGCGCGGTTCACCTGGGCCCTGGATGAGCGAAATCAGCCATGCTCTCCGCTCATCCTCGCGGCGGCGAGGACCCAGGCGTTTTGGGTGTTTGCAGTAAAAAACCTAGGCCCTGTTGACAAAAGGGATTCCCAAATCATCGGCGCAGTGATTCAAGGATTCCTCTTGGAGGGAGGGCGCCTTGGGTCGAGGGGATTTGTCGGACGCGGAGTGGGCCGTGATAGGGCC
>JBFLWS010000017.1:0-70269 GCA_040757715.1 Pseudomonadota bacterium
ACACAAACCGTAGGCGATCGTCCATTACCGAACACTCCTTCCACGGCATCGACACCTCCCGCGCCAAAGCGGAAAGTGTCACCCATGTGTCCGGTACGATCTGTCACCCATGTCTTGGACCACTCAAATTTTGGATACGAATCAAATAGTAGCAGCCGATCTGGTTCACCCTGGATCGAGCGGCGAACCTTCCGCAGGTTATGTCGCGCGCCTCACGCCATAAGTCTTGCCGCCGTCAGGCGTGAACGCCGTTCCCGTGCGCGCATACACCGCGAGATAGGCGGCGATCTTGGCTTCGGTGCGCTTGTCCCTGCGCCAGCGGCCGGCGATCTCGGTGGGCGAGAGCGGTTTGAGCGAGGTCGTGAGCGCCGACAGGATGGCGGCGGACTGCTCCACCGGGTCGCGAGGAAAGCTTGGGCGCTGCGTTTCCACGGGCGCCACGAGGTCAGCCTCGGTCTGAACGCCGCCTTCGGCGATCACGCCGGCGCGCGCCTTCTGATAGTCGGGGCGAAGCCAGCGGATTACACCGCGCTTCTCCTCGGCGGCGCGCGCCTTGTTCAGGGCGACAAGGCGGGTGACGATCTCCTCGTCCGACATGCCCGCGGGCCAGGCATAGGCCTGGAGCGTCAGGGCGTCGATCTCGTCGTGCAGTTCGTTGAGGATCAGGACAAGGCCCTCGTCCTTAATGCGCGTCTCCTCGGGCGTCAGGTCGCGCCCGGCGCGGATGGCCTCGCGGACATTGTAGAGCCCGGTCATGGTCAGGTTGGGGTGTTCCGCCAGCCGCGCCTTGCGAAAGGCGTCCAGGCGCTCGCCAGCGGCGCGGAGCTTTTCCTTCAGCTCGTCGGTGGGGGACGGGAAGGGGAATGGGTCGAACACTTTGGTTTTAACGTATACCGAGTCATTGCCTACGCCGAGCCAGCCCCCCGCGCGAAGCGACCATTGGACATGCACGCCGGAAGATAGGACCGAGAAGAGCCAACCATCGGCGTCCGCGATACAAACGAGTTTGTTATCCGGCGTCGTGGTTGCGTTGAGATACTCGAAGATTCGATGCTTTGCTGTCTCAACAGTCGCTATGTAGCGGGATAAGCCATTGAGCGCAGGACGGAGTTCTGAACGAGGTTCGCCAAAGACCCACCAATTGTCTTTGTACGAGAGGCGATTGTTCCAGTCCCGTCCTACTTTTTCGATTTTACCATCAAGCTTTGTAATGATTTTTTCTTTCACCTCGGCCTTAATGTATTGATAGACTTCGGGAAAGCGATCTCGCACTTGCTCCGCACTTAAGCCGAACAGGTCGATCACCATCACGTCTCGCGAACGACCCATCAAGTCCCGCCCATTGCGGTATGGTCTGATGTATTGTTCGAGACCATGCCGTCGACCAAGCCCGAGGTGCTCCGCCTCGCTTGGCGTGACGATAAATCCAGCGCCGTGGAGGGACATACCCCGAGACGATAACCCCTCATTGGCTCGCAAGCCTAACGCAGCGCCTAAATCCGCCCCCACGGACAGGTCCGAGTTAATGCGGCCTCGGCGATCGAGAAAGGCGATCTGCGGTTCGTCCGTATCCAGCGCCGTCTCGCGGCCCACCTCCCGCAGCAGCCCCTCGCCCACGCCCCGTTCCGCCACGGTCATGGCGATGCGAACGGCGGCGGTGTCGGCGCCTGCCTTGGTCCATGGATGATCGGGGATGGCGTAGATCAGGCTGATTGGCGATTTCGCCTCCATCCGCTTCTTGATCACCCGGCGGCTGAACTCTTGAGTGATTGAATTGGTGGTGACAAAGCCGAAGCGGCGCAGCACAGAGCCTTTCTGAGTCAGGATCTCTGCCGCGCGGTCCCACCAGAATATGACGAAATCGGCCGAACCGGCGACGCTCTTGGTCGCCTTCCACAGCGCCTCGGCATAGCCGCCACCGAGCCGAGCGCGGACATCCTTGCCGCCGATGAATGGCGGGTTCCCGACGATGAACTCCGCCATCGGCCACGGCGGACGACGCGCGCCTGGATAAGTCTCCTTCGTCTCGCCGCCCTCGCGCACCACGCTGGGCAGGGGATAGTCGTTCCAGGTGAGCACCGCGTCATAGCCGCCTGGCTTGCCGAAGTTGATGTTGCGGAACGCCTTCAGGATCGGATCGCCGGGCGCCGAGCCTCTGGTCTTGAAGTGGAGTTGCAGATAGCCGATCCAAAGCACGAGCTCGGCGATGGCCGCAGCGCGGGGATTGAGCTCCAGCCCCAGGAACTGGTGCGGATCGATGGTGTGGCCCTCAAGGCCGCTCAGCGCCTCCTGCCCGCCGAGGTCGGCGAGAAGCTCCAGCACCTCGCCCTCCAGGCGCTTCATCAAGTCGAGGGAGACGTAAAGGAAATTGCCGGTGCCGCAGGCTGGGTCCAGCACGCGGGTGGCGCAGAGCTTGTCGTGGAAGGCGGAGACCAATTTGACCGCGCGGGCCTCGTCGCCGGAAGCCCGCGCCTCTTCCACCGCATTAACCACGGCGGTCCAGTCGTCGCGAAGGGGTTCGATGACGGTGGCGGCGACCAGACGCTCCACATAGGCGCGGGGGGTGTAGTGGGCGCCGAGTCGCTTGCGCTCTTCAGGGTCCAGGGCCTGTTCCAGCAGCGTGCCGAAGATGGCAGGTTCGACCTCCCGCCAGTCCTGCGCGGCGGCGGCGCGGAGTTCGCCGATTTCCTCCCGGCCGAGGGGGATGACTCTAGCCTCCTTGAACAGCGAGCCGTTGAAACGGCGGACCGCGGCGCGGATGGCGGTGGAGTAGCCGCCGGTATCCATCTTCTTCCAGAGGTCGTCGAGGAGCGGCGCGAAGCCCTCCGGGTGCTCTGTGCACTCCTCCAAAAGGTTCAAGAAGGCGCGCTCAGGCAGGAGGCCGGTGTCCTCCGCGAACATGGTGAAAAGGCAGCGCATGAGGAAGTGGGCGACTTCCTCGGGATTGTGCTTGCCCTCCAGCCGCTTTGAGACCTCGGCGAGCCGTTTGGCGATCTCGCGCGTTGCACGGGCGGCGCGCTTCGAGGGGTCGAGGCTCTGCGGCTCCAGCCAGATGCGGCGGAGGCGGTCGCGCACTTCGTGCTTGCGAAGGTCCTCCAGAAAGATGCGATAACCCTGGCGGTCAGGGAACTGCTCGTACTTCCCCATGCAGCGGAAGTCGGCATAAACCTCGAGGCAGTAGCCCACGTCGCACACGATCACGAAGGGCGGCCAGCCGTGGTCCTGGGGGAGTTCGCGCGCGTAGTCCTCCGCCTGGTGCCGGGCATTGACCATCAAGACATCGAAGCCGCGCCGCCCGCGTTTCGGCGTCGGCGCCACCGGCTCGACCGACGTCAGCAGCTCTCCCTGTTCGCTGTGGACGAACTTGTCACTGCCTGCGATTTGGCGGCTCTGCTTGGCCTCCAGCACGAAGGCGTCGCGGCGATAGAGATCGATGCGGCCCGTGGTGTCGTCGCGCCGGCGTACGAAGCGCTCGAAAACATAATCGTTCTTTTCGGTGACCGCCGAGGCCGGCTCGGGGCGGGGCACTTCGATTACGTCGCAGAGCTCGGTGAGAAATAGCGCGTAATTGGCGCGCTCGGCTCCGCCTTCCAGGTTCGCCCAGCGCGCGATGAAAGAGTCCAAGTTCAACGGTTAACGACCCCCGAGCGCTCTTTGACCTTGCTCCTAACCTTGGACCAGGTCGGGCCGGGATTTCCAGCCGGTTAGACGCCGGGCGCGCCGCGTGGCCTGGACATCGTGTTGGCCCCAATCTCCAACGACTATCTGACTACCCACACATTTGATTCGCGCGCATCGTGCAATTGAGCTCAGCATGACGCGGTAGGCCAAGTCCAGATCGCTTGCGGGCTGCGGGAAAGTTTCGAGAATTGACGCAGATACTACAACGTGCATCGACCGCATGGGGTCATTGGCAAGACGCCCCCGATCACGTTGATAGGCCCCGGTGGAGCATCAGCCAAGCGCCGTGACCAAAGGCGAGAAACTCTGACCCCAGCCGATCAGAGTACGGTGTCGGATCAGGTCGAGCGACGCATGGCGATGATGTTTTCCGCCAATTCATCGGGGTGCGGGCTGAGGAAAATATAGTTAAGATCTCAGACCTTCAGGGGGAGCGCCATGGGACGGCAGGCGATCTGGATCAGTGCGGCCATGGGGCTCGCCCTCAGCGCATGCGGGGTTCAGGACCATGTCGTGACGCCGCCCGTCGCCGATCAGGATTGGCCCTTCTATGGCGCCGATGCGGGCGGAACGCGCTACACCCCCGCCGCCCAGATCACCCCGGACAATGTCGGCCGGCTGCAAAAGGCGTGGACCTTCTCCACGGGCGATGTCGCCAGCAAGGGCGAAGCTTTGCGCCATGCCTCGTTCGAGGCGACGCCGATCATGGCCGGCGGGCGGGTCTATGTCTGTTCGCCGTTCAATGCGGTGTTCGCCCTCGATCCCGCCACCGGGCGCAAGCTGTGGGGCTACGATCCGAAGATCGATCCGCACATCCGCTATCCCAACGACGACACCTGTCGCGGCGTGGCCTATTGGAAGACGCCGGCGCCATCGCCGGGAGCGCCGCGGCCCTGCGACGAGCGGGTGGTGTTCAACACCAATGATCGCCGGCTCATCGCCCTTGACGCCGCCACGGGTCGCGGCTGTCCGGGTTTTGGCGATGACGGTGTGGTGCAGGTCGCGCCAGAGGTTCAGTTGCACCGACCGGGGGAGATGCAGATCACCTCGCCGCCGGTGATCGGCCGCGGCGTCATCGTGGTGGGCTCCTCCATCGACGACAATCAGCGGGTGCAGGAAGTGTCCGGCAAGGTTCGGGCCTTCGACCTCGTCACCGGCAAGCTGAAATGGAGCTTCGATCCGCTCGCCAGCGCCCCGCTGGGGACGGTCGCCGGCGCCGCCAATGTCTGGGCGCCCATGTCGGTGGACGAGGCGCGCGGGCAGGTTTTCCTGCCTACCACCAGCCCGAGCCCGGACTTCTGGGGCGGCAAGCGGCCCGGTGACAATGGCGATGCGGATGCGGTGGTGGCGGTCGAGCTCGCCACCGGCAAGCGGGCCTGGGCGTTCAAGACCGTGCACCACGATGTTTGGGACTATGACAATCCGGCCCAGCCGACCCTCGCCATGGTCGCCTTCCGGGGGGCGCTGCGCCCAGCGGTGCTGCAGCCCACCAAGCAGGGGCTGCTCTTCACCCTCGACCGCGACACCGGCGCGCCGATCATTCCAGTGCAGGAGCGCCCGGTCCCGCAGGGCGCGGCGCCTGGCGATACCGTGTCGCCGACCCAGCCCTTCCCCGTGCTGCCAAGGCCGCTCGCGCCCAATCGCCTGCGGCCGGAGGACGCCTGGGGGATCACGCCCTGGGAGAAGGAGGCTTGTCGGCGCAAGATCGCCGCCGCTCGCAGCGAAGGGTTCTATACGCCCCCCTCCACCCGCGGCACGATCCTCTATCCCTTCACCGGCGGTGGGACCAATTGGGGCGGCCTCGCCTTCGATCCGGCGCGGCAGGTGGTCTATGTGAACACCTCAAGCCTCGCCCATCTGGTGACTCTCATTCCCGCCGACGAGGTGAAGGCGGCCCGGGCGGCCGAACCTGATGTGGAGATCTCGGCCCAGGAGGGGGCGCCGTTCGGCATGCGGCGCGAGGTGCTGCGCTCGCCGCTCGGCCTGCCTTGCAATCCGCCGCCCTGGGGCCAGCTGCACGCCATCGACATGAAGACTGGCGAGGTGCTCTGGTCTCGGCCGTTCGGCACCACGGAGGCCCTGGCGCCAGGCTCGCAGTTCATCCTGCGCAACACCGGCGCGCCCAATTTCGGCGGACCCATGGCGACCGCGTCAGGCCTTGTCTTCATCGGCGCCACAGTGGACGACTATCTGCGCGCCTTCGACGGCCGCACGGGCAAGGAGCTCTGGCGCGGCCGACTGCCCGGCGGCGGACAGGCCACGCCTATGAGCTATGTGTGGCGGGGCCGGCAATATGTGCTCATCTCCGCCGGCGGCCACGGCAAGTCGGGCACGCACAAGAGCGATCAGCTGGTGGCCTTCGCCCTGCCGTGATCGGCCGAAGCTCAGTCGTCTTCCATGGAGGCGGAGGCGTGAACCAGGCTGATGCCGCCGTCCACCGTCACCGTCTGTCCCACCACATAGTCGCCGGCGCGGGAGGCGAGATAGATCGCCGCCCCGGCCATGTCCTCGCCCCGCCCGATGCGACGCGCGGGGATACGCGCAGCGATGGCTTCGGCGTGGTCGCGGGCGCTGACGTTCATGTCCGAGGCGAAGGCGCCCGGGGCGATGGCCGTGACGCAGATGTGGTCCTCGACGAGTCGCAGAGACAGGCGCTTGGTCAGGTGGATCAGCGCCGCCTTGCTGGCGTTGTAGGAATAGGTCTCCTGGGGATTGACCATCTGGCCGTCCACCGAGGCGATGTTGATCACCTTGGCCGGGCGATCGGGGCTGGCGGCGGCGCGCAGCTTGGGGGCCAGGGCCTGGGTGAGGAAGAAGATGGACTTGACGTTCAGGTCCATCACCTTGTCCCAGCCCTTCTCCGGGAACTCGTCGAAGGGGGCGAGCCAGGCGGCGCCGGCGTTGTTCACCAGAATGTCGAGCGAGTTTTCGCGCTCGCCAAATGCGGCGGCGAGGGCCTTCACCCCATCCACGGTGGAGACGTCGGCGGGCAGGGCGCGAATGTCGCCGAGCGGTGAGAGGGCCTTCACCGTCGCTTCGCAGGCCTCGGCCTTGCGCGAGGAAATATAGACCTTCGCGCCGGAGCGCAGGAAGCCTTCGGCGATCATGCGGCCGATGCCTCGCGAGCCGCCGGTGACAAGCGCCGTGCGGCCGGCGAGGGAAAACAGATCATAGCTCATGGGTGAGGGTCAGCCCTTCAATTGACTGTCGAGGTACTTGCGGATGCCGGCGCCGTAGGGCGGCCGTAGCTGAACCAGCGGACCGATGTCCTTCTTGAGCTGGCTGTAGACAGCCTTCTTGTGGCTGAATTCGAGGAAGCCATCGCGGCCGTGATAGGCGCCCATGCCGGCCGGTCCGACGCCGCCGAAGGGCAGCTCCTCCTGGGCGATGTGGAAGATCACGTCGTTGATCGTCACCCCGCCCGAGGTGGTCCCGGCGAGCACCTTTTCCTGCTCAGCGGCGTCGTCGCCAAAATAGTAGAGGCCAAGGGGACGATCGTGGGCGTTGATGTAGGCGAGGGCCTCGTCCACCGTCTTGTAGCGCTTCACCGGCAGCACCGGACCGAAGATCTCCTCCTGCATCACCTTCATGTCGTCGGTGGCGTCGAGGATCAGGGTCGGCGGGATCTTGCGGTGCTCCTGCTGGCTGAAATCCTCGCCCTCGGGCGCGAGTTCGACCACGGTGGCGCCCTTGGCGCGGGCGTCGGCCACATAGCCGCTGATGCGGTCATAGTGCCGCTGGTTGACCACCGAGGTGTAGTCCGGATTGTCGCGCACGGTGGGGAACATGCGGCTGACGGCGGCCTTCGCATGGCCGACAAAGGCGTCCACCTGGTCGTCTGCCGCCAGCACATAGTCGGGGGCGAGACAGATCTGGCCGGCGTTGAGGGTCTTGCCGTTCATGATCCGCGCGGCGGCGGTGGCGAGATCGGCGGAGCGGCCGAGGATCACCGGGCTCTTGCCGCCGAGCTCGAGGGTCACGGGTGTCAGGTTCTCCGCCGCCGCGCGCATGACGTGGCGGGCGATGGAGGTGGCGCCAGTGAAGATCAGGTGGTCGAAGGGCAGGCCGGCGAAGGCCTGCCCCACGTCCGGCCCGCCGACGATCACCGCGATCTCCTCCTCGGAGAACACCGAGCCGAACATGCGGGCCATCAGCTCGGAGGTGGCAGGCGTGAATTCAGACGGCTTGATCATGGCCCGGTTGCCGGCGGCGAGAACGCCGGCCAGGGGCGCGAAGGTGAGGTTCACCGGGAAATTCCACGGGCTGATCACCCCCACCACGCCCTTGGGCTGGAAGCGCACCTCGGCCTTGGCGCCGAAGAGGCCCAGCAGGGCCGGGGTGGTGGGCCGCCGCTCCGGCTTCATCCAGCGCGCCAGATTGTCGCGCGCGTGCTTAAGCGGGCCGATGGACGCGGCGATGTCGGTGAAGGCGGTGGCCTCCTTGGAGCGCGAGCCGAAATCGGTGTTGAGCGCATCCTCAATCTCGCGGCGGTGCTGGATCAACAAGGTGATGCAGCGGTCGATCCGCTCCCGGCGTTGGGCGAGGCTTGGCGCTCCGTCGCGCAGGTTGGCGGCCTTTTGGCGATCAAGGATCGATCGCATGGCGCTGGCGGCGTCCGCGGCGGCTATCGGCGTGGCTGGGGCGTTCATGGCGTTCCTCCTCGCCGATTATGGGTTCGGCTGGAGGCCAGTTGAGCCCCAATTGGACGCGTCGGCAAGAGGATGACGCAGCGTCAGGATCCTTGCGGACTATTGCGACCGCAAATTTTGCGCGATGAGCTCGCCCAGGGTTTCGCCGAGCAGCGGCTTCTCCACCAACGGCACTTTTGCCGCTACGGCCTCCCGCCGGCAGCGATTATCGGGATTGGATGCGATCAGGATCGCTGGTGCGCCGACACCGCGCTTGCGCAGCTGGGTCAACATCTCCAATCCGGTCATATCCGGCAATTGGTAGTCGATGATCAATAGGCCGAACGCTGACGGATCGGCGTGCAGCATGTCTTGGGCGTTGAGGAAGGTGGCGACGTCGTAGCCCTCTGTTTCGAGGGCGAACGCTAGCGAACGCACCACCGCGTGGTCGTCTTCAATGATAGCAATCGCCTGTTTCTCGCGCCGCGAGATGAGAGTTTGATCCATGAGAAGGTCGAGCGCACGCCAAGCCATTTTGGACCATTGCGCCTCATGCTCGGAAGGAATTCATTGATCCAGCGCAATGCGATCGAGAACCTGTCTAAAACGCGGTTGGCGGTGGCGGTTTATGTTTGAATATTCGATCCTGGGTCGAGTGTTCTCCAGCTTGAGGTTGGAGAATCCAATGCCTCAATCTTGGCTCGACGCAGACATGGTTAATTCTAATAACTTGGAGTGTTAAGATTTATTCTGCGGCGTGGCGTGGGGCGGTCCGGCCAACATGACCATGCGCACCAACTCCGCGAAACTGTCGGCGCCCATCTTGGTCATGGCCTTGGCGCGGTAGACCTCCACCGTGCGCGGGCTGATGCCGAGGTGGTAGGCGATGACCTTGTTCGGCTGCCCTTCGACAAGCCCTTGCAGCACTTCGCGCTCGCGGGTGGAGAGCTGCTCCAGCCGACCGCGGATGGCCTGGCGTTCGGCGTGGTCGCCAGAGGTGCGATTGAGAGCGCTCTGCACGGCCGCAAGGAGCGTCTCCTCATCGAAGGGCTTTTCGATAAAGTCGACCGCGCCGGCCTTCATCGCCTCCACCGCCAGCGGCACGTCGCCATGACCGGTGATCACCACTACGGGCGTATCCTCATCGATCGCCTTGATGCGGCGCACAAGTTCAATGCCGTCCATTTCCGGCATGCGTACGTCGGTGATAACGCAGCCGCACCCGCCACGAGCTACCATGTCCAGCAATTCGGAAGGCGAAACGTAGGACGTCACGCTCATGCCGGCGGTTTCAAGCAAGAACACCACCGAGTCGCGCACGGCGTCGTCGTCATCGACCACATGGACGGCGCTGGAGTCAGCCATCAGCATCCTCCGTCACGCGGCGCAGCGTGAATCGGAAAATTGTACCACCGGCAGGATTGGGCTCGGCCCGAATACTCCCGCCGTGAGCGTCGATGATCGTGCGGCAAATCGACAGACCTACGCCCATGCCCTGCGCCTTAGTCGTTACAAACGGTTGGAATAACTTGGAGGCGACCTCCGGAGCAAGGCCGGGACCTGTATCGATGACCGCAATTTCGGCCATATCGTCCTCGACTGGAGCGCTTTGCACGAGCAGAAGTCGCTCTGGACTGTTGGACATGGCTTCTACGGCGTTGCGCATGAGGTTGAGCAACACCTGCTGCACCTGCACCCGGTCGGCCATGACCAGGTCGCATTCCGGATCAAGACGGTAAGAGACGCGCACGCCGTATTCCTTGGCGCCCACCAGGGCGAGGGCGCTGGCCTCCTCGACGATCTTGGCGATGCTCTCCATGTGCCGCTCGGTTTCGCCACGGCTGACGAAGTCACGCAGCCGGCGAATGATTTCGCCGGCGCGCAGGGCCTGGTCGCTGGCCCTGGAGAGAGCATCCTGCACGCGGGCGTCCGCGGGATCGTTGACGTTGGGCTGCAACAGGCGCCGCACGCCCTTCAGATAGTTGGCGATGGCTGAGAGCGGCTGGTTGATCTCGTGGGCGATGGCCGATGAAAGCTCGCCCAGCGCCGTGAGACGCGACATGTGCACCAGCTCTGCTTGCAACTCCTGCAGACGCGCCTCGGTGCTCTGACGTTCGGAAAGGTCGCGGACAAAGCCCGTGAAGTAGCGCTTCTGACCCGACAGGAACTCGCCCACCGCCAGCTCGATCGGAAAATTGGCCCCATCCTTGCGCTCAGCCACCACAATGCGACCGATGCCGATGATGCGCCGCTCGCCGGTTCGAGCGTACCGCGCCATGTAATCATCATGGTTCTCGCGATAGGGCGAGGGCATGAGCAGACTGACATTGCGCCCGATCACTTCGTCTGGCGTGTAGCCGAACAGGCGTTGCGCCGCCCGCGAGAAGCGCTGCACCACGCCCCTTTCGTCGATGACGATCATGGCGTCCGGCACCGTATCGAGGATCGATTGCAGATGGGCTTCGCGCGCTCGAAGACCAGCCATGGTCTCATCGGCTTGTTTGCGCGCACGCATCAGGACCTCGCCGAACAGGGCGGCGCCGACTCCGATGGCGGTGAACACCAACGCCTGCCAGATGAACACGGCGCGGGTCGTATCGGTGTAGTCAAACAGCCAGACGCCGCACAGGAGGCCGATGCCCGTGGCCATGAGGCCGGGCGCCGCGCCGCCTAGGGCGCCGGCCAGGAGAATTGACGGCGTCAACAACAGGTAGGGCAGGCCCGCCCACACATCGCGCGGGATCACCCAACGGCCCACTGCGATCCACAGGGGCAACAGGGCGAACAGCAGCCGCACGCGCGGCGCCGCGGCAAGGCGGCTAAGGACGCCTTGAGCCCAGCGTCCCAGGGTAACGAAGGCGGCGTCGGACATGCGGACGGCTATGGCGCGGAGCAAAGCGGGCGTCCAACTAATCCTGGTTCGGGAGCTTCGAGAAGGCGCTTTATCCCGCATGGGCGCGAAATTTGCGCTTCCGCAAAAATACGTAAGACAAACACCCAAATGGTTATTTTCCCCGGCCGGAGCGAAGTTCCCCTCACACTTCGATGCAAGGGAAGTTCCACCATGACCGCCCACGCTGTAGCCCGCCACGAATTCGACACCGGCGCCGCCGTCCGGGTCGGCGGCGACTCCCTCACCCTCGGCCCCGTGGAGCTGATGGGCGCGCGCATCCGCTACGAGCGCGATGCTGAGATTTATGGCGAGGGCGAGCCGGCTGAATTCGCCTACAAGGTGATCTCGGGCGCGGTGCGCACCTATAAACTGCTGAACGACGGTCGTCGCCAGATCGGCGGCTTCCACCTTGCCGGTGATCTGTTCGGCCTGGAAGCCGGTGTGGAGCATCGCCTTTCGGCCGAAGCTATCGGCGAAGCCACGGTATTGGTGATCCGCCGTAGCGCTCTGCTTGGACTGGCGGCCCAGGACGCCGATGCCGCCCGGGCCCTTTGGACCCTCACCGCCGCCGACCTCGAGCGGGCTCAAAACCACCTCCTGCTGCTGGGTCGCAAGAGCGCCTGCGAGCGCGTGGCGAGCTTCCTCCTCGATCTTGCGGCCCGTCAGCCGGCGGCCGCCACGGTGGACCTGCCCATGTCGCGTCAGGATATGGCGGACTATCTTGGCCTGACCATTGAGACCGTGTCGCGCACCTTGACCCAGTTGCAGAACGAAGGCGTCATCGCCCTGCCCAGCTGTCGCAAGGTGGTGTTCTGCAACCGTCAGGCCCTGTCGCGCCTGAACGCCTGAACTCAAACTGGCGCAGCGCCCTCGGGCTGCGCAAACCTAGCGATATCGCCTGGCGTTACGGCGCCCATGCACTTCAGCATGGCGCGCCTTGATGGTTGGGGTTTAGCTTCCCACACGCAATGGGAGAATCAGATCCTATGACCTATCGCACCATCCTCACCCAAGCTCTCGCTACCCCCGCCGGAGATCGCCGCGTGCGGCAGGCGGCCGCGCTGGCCCGTAAGTTCGGCAGCCACCTGATCGGCGCCGGCGTCCAGCCGTTCATTCCCTATGTCGCCACCGCCGGCGCCTATGGCTATGTGGACGGGGCCGCCGTCCAGGCGATCCACGACGAGCTGGAAACCGAGCTGAAGGAGGCCGAGCATCGCTTCGGCGAAATCGCTGCAGGACTGCCCGGCGGGACCACTTGGCGCGCTGCCCTCGACTACCCGACCCCGACTCTGGCGCGCCTGACGCGCTCGGCCGATCTCGTCATCGCCTCCCGCCGCGACGATGCTCAGCCGGAGCCGGCGGCGGCCAGCGCTCATGATCTTGTGATGGAGTGCGGCCGCCCCGTGCTGGTGGCGCCTCCCGGCGAGGCCCTGCTGGAGGCCAAGGTGGTGCTGGTGGCCTGGAAGGACAGCCGCGAATCCCGCCGCGCCGTCATCGACGCCCTGCCGTTCCTGGCCGGGGCCGAGCGGGTGGTCTTGCTGGAGATCTGCGAGGGCGATGAGAAAGAGGCGGCCGCCACCCGCCTTGACGGCGTCGTCGAGCATCTGGGCCGGCATGGCGTCAAATGCATCCAGCGCATCGAGGAGAAGACCCGCCTTCCCGTGTCGGAAGCGATCGTCAAGTTCGCGACGGCGGAAGGCTCGGACCTCGTGGTCGCCGGCGGCTACGCCCACGCCCGCATGCGCGAATGGGTGCTGGGCGGCGTCACGCAGGATTTGCTCGACGGATCGCCGCTGTTTTCGCTGATGAGTCACTAATCACGCGTACAAGGCGGCGACTTCACCGCGAGACAGCGCTTCATGTCAGAAACCACCCTTGACGACCACGCCAATGGGCGACGCGACCATGCCTGGTTCGAACACCTGTTGGCCCGCGCCAAGGGGGTAGCGACGCCCGGGACGGCGGTGGCCCATCCTTGTGAGGCGGTGGCCATCGCCGCCGCCGTTGAAGCGGCCGAGCTCGGCCTGATCGATCCGATCCTGGTGGGGCCGCCCGACAAGATCAGAGCCGCCGCCGCCGAAGCGAAGGCGGACATCAGCAAGTTTCGGTTGGAGCCGACGCCGCACAGTCACGCCGCCGCCGCGCGCGCGGTGGAGCTGGTCAGGACCGGCGCCGCCAGTGTGCTGATGAAGGGCTCGCTGCACACTGACGAACTCATGCACGAGGTGATGAGGGCCGACACGGGCCTGCGCACTGAGCGCCGGGTCAGCCACGTCTATCTCATGGACGTGCCCACCTATCCGCGGCCGCTTCTGATCACCGATGCAGCGGTGAACATCGCCCCGGATCTCGATTCCAAGCGCGACATTGTTCAGAACGCCATCGACCTCGCCCACGTCATGCAGATCACTTTGCCGAAGGTGGCGATCCTATCGGCGGTGGAGACGGTGAACCCGAAGCTGCAATCGACCCTCGACGCCGCGGCCCTGTGCAAGATGGCGGATCGCGGCCAGATCGTGGGCGGGGTGCTGGACGGGCCGCTCGCCTTCGACAACGCCATCAATCTCAGCGCGGCCGAGGAAAAGGGCATCGTCTCCCCCGTGGCCGGCCAGGCCGACATTCTGGTGGTGCCCGACCTCGTCTCCGGCAACATCCTGGCCAAGCAGCTCATCTTCCTCGCCAACGCCGATGCGGCGGGGGTCGTGCTGGGGGCCTCGGCGCCGATCATCCTCACCAGTCGGGCCGACGCCAGCCGCACCCGCATCGCCTCCTGCGCCGTGGCGGTGCTCATGGCCGCCTCGCACGAGCGGGCCAAGGCGACGAAGCCGGCGGACTGCCCGTGACCGACGCGGTCCTGGTGCTCAACGCCGGCTCCTCGAGCCTAAAGTTCGCCCTGTTCGAGTTGCACGCCGACCTCACCCGTCTCGCCGGCGGTCAGATCGAGGGCCTCGGCGGCGCGCCGCATTTCATCGCCAAGGATGCTAGCGGCGCGGTGCTCACGGAAAAGCGCTGGCCGGCGGGCGAGGGGCCCGATCACGAAGCTTTTCTGCCGGAACTGCTCGACTGGGTGGAGGACCATCTCGGCGAGGATCGGCTGGTGGCCGTGGGCCATCGCATCGTCCACGGCGGCGGCGAATACACCCAGCCGACACGGCTAGACGAGGCTGTGCTGGCCAAGCTCGACCGCTACTCGCCCCTGGCGCCGCTGCATCAGCCGCACAATCTCGCCGCCGTGCGCGCCGCCATGGCCGCCCGGCCGGGTCTGCTGCAGGCGGGCGCCTTCGACACCGCGTTCCACGCCTCCCTGGCGCCGGTGGCCACCCGTTTTGGTCTGCCGCGCGCCTATCACGACCAGGGGGTGCGGCGGTACGGCTTCCACGGCCTCTCCTATGAGTTCATCGCCGGGCGTCTGCGCGAGCTTGATCCAGCCCTCGCCGCTGGGAGAGTCGTGGCGGCGCACCTCGGCGCCGGCGCCAGCCTATGCGCCATGTCGGATGGGGTCAGCATCGACACCACCATGGGCTTCACTGCCCTCGAGGGCTTGATGATGGCCACCCGCGCCGGCGCGCTCGACGCCGGGGTGATCCTCTACCTGTTGCAGCACGATGGCATGACCGCTAACGCGCTGGAGGACCTGCTCTACAAGCGCTCTGGCCTCCTCGGCGTTTCGGGGCTCTCGCCCGACATGCGCACCCTCCTCGCCAGCGATCGCCTGGAAGCGCGCGAGGCGGTGGAGCTGTTCGTGCATCGTATCGTGCGCGAGACGGGCGCGCTCACCGCCATGCTGGGCGGTCTGGACGGCCTCGTCTTCACAGCCGGCATCGGTGAGAACGCCGCGCCGGTGCGGGCCATGGTCGCCCAACGCCTCGCCTGGATGGGCGCGGACCTGGACGAGGCCGCCAATGGCGAGGGACCGCCCGCGCGGCTCATCTCGACGTCGGCGAGCCGATTGAAGCTGTGGGTCATCCCCACCGACGAAGAGCTCACCATCGCGCGCCACGCCCTGGAGGTTGCGGCCCGAGCCTGATCACTCCCTGATCACTCGCTGCGACTGTCCTTCAGATTCTTTCCTTCCCAACAGCCCTTGCGCGCCAGATCGAAGCGCGGCTTGGCGACGAAGTAGACGCCATAGCGCGAGCGCGGCACGTCGGCCCGGCCGCGCACCAGAACGCCAAGATCACGAAACTCGCCAAAGCAGTAGGCGAGCTCGTCCGCGCTGAACCGACGTTGCAGATCGACGAGGAGGCCGGGCCGCGTCATGGCGGCGGCGGGGGGCTGATCAGCGAAGGCGTAGCGGCTGCGTTCCGTGACCTGCAGCACCGGCGCGTGCACCTCTTGCGTGGCGTCGAGCATGGCGGCTTGTCCGTAGCTCAGCGTTCCGATCCAGCCTGCGCCGGTATGGGCGCGCAGGGCTTCGACCTCCCGGCCGAACTGGGGCCAGCCGCGCAGGCTGGTGGTCAGGTCCTGCTTGGGCGCGAAATCGCTGGCCGGAATGGCGAGATGCAGGAGCGTGATCGCCGTGGCGATGATGCCGAAGGGCGCGGCCCACTGGGCGAGCGTGCGCCAGATCGGCTTTTGCTCAAGCTCTTCGGCCGCCCAGGCGGCGATCAGGGCGAGCCCCGGATAGAGCGGCGCCGGCCAATGGGCCTGCACCCCCGCGTGAAAGCTGTGAACCAGCAGATAGAAAGCAAAGGGCGCCGTGGTGGCGAGGATGAGGGCGAGCGGATGGTCCCCCGTCTTGCGCCATGCCTTGCCGATGCGCCCGGTTCCCATCACAGCGAAGGGCGTCAGCAGCGGGTTGAACACCAACGCCTGAACGAAGATCAGATTGACGAGGTTCTGCAGCGTCAGGCTGTGCGGCGCGGCGCGGCCGAACTGTTTCTTGAAGCTGACCCAGTCATGGGCGGCGTTCCAGCCTACATTGAGGGCGAAGATCGACCCGGCGACGAGCGCCGACAGCCAGGGCCAGGGTGTCGTCAAGCGCTGGCGTCCATTGGGCGTCGCCGCCAGCCAAATGAGCACGCCCGGGCCCAGGAACAGGGCGGAGTATTTCGACAAGAGCGCAAGCCCCGCCGTCGCGCCCGCTGCCAGCCACCAGGCCTCGCCGTCCTTGGTCTTGACGAGGCTCCATAGCGTCGCCGTCCAGAAGAGGCAGGACGGCGCGTCGGGGATGATCATGAAGCTGCCGAACCCCACCAGCAGCACGGCGTTGTACCACACCGCCGCGCGCACTGCCGTTCGCTCGCCAAGGCCAAGCTTGCGGGCGAGGTCGTAGAGCAGGAGGCTGACCACGGCGCTGGCCAGAACCGCCAGCAGTCGCGCTCCCAACGGATTGTCGCCGGCGATGAGCTGACCAATCCGGATCCACCACGCCGCCATGGGGGGATGGTCATAATAGCCAAGCTGCAGCCGCTCCGCCCACAGACGGTAATAGGCCTCGTCTTCCGTATACGGAATAAAAGCAGCGGCGAGCAACCTGCCGACGGTCAGCGCCGCCAGCAAAAGCACGAGCTTACGCGGCGCGCCAGCCCACCGGGGGCGCCGCCAGACCTCCTGGAGCCGCGCCGCCGCCGTCACCAGACCGCCGCCCGAGTGGTCATGTAGTTCCACACCGCGCCGAACATCGCGCCCGCGGTGGACGCCAGAAGCGGCGTGGCGAAGCTCTCATTGATGAGATTGCCCACCGCCACATTGGCCATCAGCCCCACCGCGCACAACAGGCAGAAGCGCAGGTAGCCGGTGAGGAGCGCCAGCCCCGTTTTGCGTCGGTCGCGATAGGTGACCACGTTGTTGATCAGATAGTTGGAGGTCATGGCGATCACCGCCGCCAGGAACTGGGCGACCACGAAGCCTTGCTGGGCGCCGTAGCCCGACCCGGCCAACGCCGTGGCGATGAGCTTGAACGCCACCAGATTGACCACCAGGCCGCTGGCGCCCACGAGGCCGAACAGGATGAAGCGCGGCGAGACGAGGTTGTGGGTCGCCTTGGAGACGAGGAGGCCGATATATTCCAGCGCCACCCGGTTATCGAGTTTGCTCTCCCCGGCGGTCCGTTCACGGAACACATAGGGCAGTTCCTGGATCCGCAGGCGCCCGCCAGCGCTGGCGATGAGGTCGAACAGGATCTTGAAGCCCTCCGACGACAGGCGCGGCGCCGCCTCGTCGATCACCTGACGCCGCACCATGAAGAAGCCGCTCACCGGGTCGGTGACGTGGGCGCGCAGCACCAACTTGGCGAGCCAGGTGGCGAAGGCGCTGGCGAGGCCTCGCGCCTTGGAGAAGCCCTGGGTCGCATCGCCCTCGCCCACATAGCGGCTGGCGATGGCGAGATCGGCCTCCCCCCCTCGCAGGGCCGCCAGCATGCGGGGCAGCAGCGTTTCGTCATGCTGGAGGTCGGCGTCCATCACCGCCACATAGGGCGCGGCGCTGGCCAGCGCGCCCTCAATCACCGCGCCCGCAAGTCCGCGGCGGCCGATGCGGCGAATGCAAACCACGTTGGGACGTGACAAGGCCTCGGCCTTCACCGCCTCGGCCGTGCCGTCGGGGCTGTTGTCGTCCACATAGATGGCCTGCCAGGCGACTCCGGCCAGGGCGATATCAAGCCGCTCCAACAACGGCTTCACGTTGCCGCGCTCATTGAAGCTCGGAATCACCACTGTCAGTTCGTAACCGCCGCCTGGGGTGGGCGGGATCCGCGGTTCAGTGCTGGAACTTGGGTCTAAGGCCAAGGAGAATCGCCTCGCCAGTAAAGTCGAATGCGCTCCCTAGCATAGAAATGGGCCCTGTCCGCGCCCGACGCGCCCGAAGCGAATCTCGGCCAAACTCATCAAGTCTCCAGAGCCTCGATCAGCCGGGCCATGAAGGCCGCGCCCCGTTCCATCTGCGAGCGCTCCACATATTCGTCCGGCTGGTGCGCCTGATCGATGGAGCCCGGGCCGCAGATGACAGTGGAGAAGCCGGCCTCCTGGAACTGACCCGCCTCGGCCGCATAGGACACAGCCCGGGCTGGCCCGTTGTCGCCGGCGAGGGTGCGCGCGAAGCGCTCGGCCTCGCCGTCCGGTTCCGGCGCCAGGGCCGGGGTGAGGGAGCGGCGCTCGACCTTGATTCCCGCTTCCGGAAAGCGCGACTGCAAGCGTGCGTTCTCAGTCTCGAACTCGGCGAACACCGGGGCGAGGATGGCCAGGGGATTAAGCCCTGGCGGCGTGCGCAGATCGAACAGGAACCGGCACTGGCGGGCTAGGATATTGCCGGCCGTGCCGCCCTCCACCACGCCGATGGTGAGGGTGGCGCCCTTGGGGGTGAAGGGCGAGTCAGGCGCGGCCTCCGCCTCGAGTTGTTCAGCCAGATCGAGCAGGCGCTGCATCAGCCGCACCGCGACAGCGTTGGCCGAGAGGCCGAGATGGGTGAGGCTGGAATGGGCCTCCTTGCCGGTCACGGTCACCTGGTGCGTGCAGATGCCCTTGTGGCCCGACACCGCCTCCATGTTGGTGGGCTCGCCGACGATCACGAGGCGGGGCCGGGGCAGTTCGGCGGCCATGGCGCGGATCATGCTGGGCGCGCCGAGGCAGCCGATCTCCTCGTCATAGCTGAAGGCGAGGTGCGCTGGGCGCTTGAGCGGTCGAGCCGCCAGTTCCGGCGCGGCGGCGAGGGCCAGCGCCAGGAACCCCTTCATGTCGCAGGTTCCCCGGCCGTAGAGCCGGCCGTCGCGCTCGGTGACCACGAACGGATCCGAGCTCCAGGCCTGGCCGTCCACCGGCACCACGTCGGTGTGGCCGGAGAGAATGACGCCGCCCTCCACCAGCGGGCCCAGGGTGGCGAACAGGTTCGACTTGGAATCGTCGGCGTTGGCGACGCGTCGGCCGCGTACGCCGAGGTCTTCCAGCACCGCCTCCACATAGGCGATCAATTCGAGATTGGAGCCGCGCGAGGTGGTGTCGAAGGCCACCAGCCGTTCTAGATGGACGAGGGCGCGGGCGGTGAGAGCGGAAAGGTCGATCGGACTCATTTTGCGAGCCTACGCCGATGCGACGGCGCTGCGCCAGGGGCGATGGCTCACACCTTGATGTCGAGCAGCGAACCGGGGCGAAGAGGGCGTGAGGGCGGCTCGGCCGGCAGGGCGGAGGGAACCTTGCCCACCATGCTGCTGGCGGCGGCGGCGGTGGTCGCCTGCACCGGCTTCACCGGAGCAACGGGGCTTGTCGCTGCGGTCTTGCCAAGCGCCGCGTCGAAGAAGGCGCGCTGCGCCGCCCGCGCCTGATTGTTCCGCGCCGGCGGTGTCGGCGGCGTCGTGGTCAGTCCGGGCGTGATGCGCAAATCGGCCATGGTCCTGGCATCACGCCGCCATGGTTAAGCAAAGGTTAAGGCCGGCGCCTGGCCTTCTCCAGCATGGCCTCGGCGTCCTGCGGCGACAGCGGGCCGGTGTGCTTGTCGAGGATCATGCCCGTGTCGTCGATGAGGTAGGTCTCGGGCACGCCGGAGACGCCGAACTCCACCCCCGCATCGCCGGAGGTGTCAGTGAGCACGACGGCGAAGGGATCGCCCAGACGATCGAGGAAAGCGCGGGTGGCGGCCGGCTTGTCCTTGTAGGCCACGCCGACGATGCGCACGCCCTCCGCCTTCAGGGCCAGCAGCGCGCTCTGCTCGGTGACGCAGGGCACGCACCAGGAGGCGAAGAAGTTCACCAGGGTCGGGCCCTTCACCTCCGCCTTCAGATGCTCGGTCGTGCTGTCCGCCAGCTTCGGCAGCGTCACGTCGGGCGCCGGCTTGCCCTTCAGCGCTTCAGGGGTGACGCGGGGATCGTGGTGCAGGGCGAAAATCCCGAACAGAAGGCCGAGCGCCGCGAGCACCACCAAGGGCGCGAAGGCGAGCCAGCGCTTCATGGGCGATCGCCCTCAAGGGCTTCCACGGCGCGCTTCCAGCGGCGGGCGCGGAGCAGGCTGTCGAGGATCATCCAGGCGAGACCTATAGCGGAGAGGGCGTAGGCGGGGAGGACGAAGGCGGCGTAGTGGGCGTCGTGCGACATGGCGGCGATCCGATTGCAGGACTTAGTGGTCGGCCCGGGCGAGGGCCAGGTGATTGGCGCGGCGACGCCAGACCTCGGCGCGGATGCGCGTCAGCCAAAGGGCGCCGAAGAGCGTGGTGTAGGCGAGGGCCATCAACAGCAGCGGCCAGAGGAAGGCGGGCGACATGGACGGGCCGCCCTTGCGCAGCACTGACTGGCCCTGGTGCAGGGTGTTCCACCACTCCACCGAGAAGTGGACGATGGGTAGGTTCACGAGCCCCACCAGGGCGAGGATGGCCGCCGCCCGCGCCGCACGCGCCTCATCGTCGATCGCCGCGTGCAAGGCCATGTAGGCGAGGTAGAACAGGAGCAGGATGAACTCCGAGGTGAGGCGCGCGTCGCCCCACTCCCACCAGGTGCCCCACATGGGCCGGCCCCACAGCGAGCCGGTGGCGAGGGCCAGCGCGGTGAAGACCGCGCCGAGGGGGGCGGCGGCCTTGGCGGCGGCGTCCGCGAGGGAGTGGCGGAACACCAAGCCGAAGAAGCTCGCCCCGCCGAGGCAGGAATAGACGAACAGGCCCATCCACGCCGCGGGCACGTGCACGAACATTATCTTCACCGTGGCGCCCTGCTGGTAGTCGTCCGGCGCGGCGAAACCCAGCGACAGACCAGCGACGAACAGCAGCGCGGCGATGATCGCGAGCAAGGGGGCCAGCCACTGCGACAGGGCCATGAACCGGGCGGGATTGGCGAAAAAGGCGAACATCAGTGGTAGCTCTCGTCCGATTTTTGGCGATGCGCAGGGCGCATTCAAGTCTCAGTCGCGGGCGCTTGGCGGAGCTTGTCCGCCAGCGGTCCGAAGCTCAGTCCTTGCACCACCACCGAGAACGCCACCACGGCATAGGTCAAAGAAATGAGCGCAGCGCGCTGCGGACCTTCGGGCGTTCCCAGCGCCAAGGCAAGCGACAGGCCGCCTCGAAGCCCGCCCCAGGCCAGCAATTGCGTCGCTCCAGGGTCAGATTCCCTGAGATGGTAATAGGCGCCCCAAGGGGCGACGATGGCGAGCCGCACCACCAGCACCAACGGGATCACCGCCGCGGCCAGGCCGGCGAAGCGCGGCTCGAAGGGCAGCACCATGACCTCAAGCCCCATAATGAGGAAGAGGACGGCGTTGAGGAGTTCGTCGATGAGGCCCCAGAGACTGCGCAACTGGGCTCGTGTGGCGGCGCTCACCATTGGTCCTTCCACTGCGCCGCCGACCAGGAATCCCGCCGCTACCGAGGCCATAGGCCCGGAAAGGCCCAGCGCCTGGGCGCCGGCATAGACCCCCATGGCGAGCGCCAGGGAGAGGATCGCTTTGACCTCGGCGCCTCGAACCCGACGCATGGCTTGGACCACCATGTATGCGGTGGCGAGGCCGAACAGAAAGCCTCCAGCTCCGCTCAGCATGACACGGCCGACTGCACCGAACGAATGCGCCTCGCCCTGAACGGCGAAGGCGAGCGCGGCCAGAAACACCATGATTCCCACGGCGTCGTTGAGTAGGGCTTCGCCCTGCAAAATCGCGACGATGCGCGGTGACAAGCGCCCGCGGCGCACCGTGGCGATCACCGCGACCGGGTCGGTAGGGCTGATCAGCGCGCCGAACACCAGCGCCCAGGGCAGGGTGAGCGGCAGGCCGAGCTTGCCCGCGATCACCCAGGCGGCGAAGCCCACTACGGCGGTGGAGGCGACGACGCCCAGTGTAGCGAGGCTCCAGACCGCGGCGCGCGTGCGGCGCAGTTCGCTCAGGTCCACCTGCATCGCTCCTGAGAACAACAGGAAGGCCAGCATCTGACCCACCACGGTGTCGGCGAAGTTGAGCTGGTTCATGGCCACGATGAACGGGTGCGCGAAGGTCGCGCCCGGCGCTGCGCGCTCAACCGCGGCCAGAGCCGACGCGCCGATCAGGCCAGCCATGAACATGGCCGCGCCGGGCGGCAGGCGCATCCATTTGGCGTTCACCCACGCCACGCCGGCGACCAGGGCGAGGAAGAGAGCGGCGAGCTGGAAGGCGGCCATAGGCGCCTCCCTCAGGCGTGGGCGGTGCGGCCCGGCGCCGGCAGGACGCCGATGAGCTTCAGCTTGAACACGAGGACGCTATTGGGCGGAATGACGCCGCCGGCGCCCGCCTCGCCGTAGCCGAGATTGGGGGGGACGTAGAGCACCCACTCATCGCCCGGCCGCATCTTGGGCAGGGCTTCCATCCAGCCCGGCACCAGGTCCAGCAACGGCATCACCGCGGGCACGCCGCGCTTGTCAGTGGAATCGAACACGTCGCCGTTCACCAGGCTGCCGGTGTACTCGACCTTGATCTCATCGCCCTTCTGCGGATGCAGGCCGTCGGCTGGGCCGGACGTGATGACCTTGTAGGCGAGACCGGAGGGCAGGACCACTACGCCCGGCTCCTTGGCCACCTTGGCGATGTAGCTCTTGGCCTCGGCGTCGGCCTTGGCCGCTGCAGGGCTCGGCGCTTTCGGTCCGCAGGCGGCGACGAGGGCGCACAACAGGAAGGGCAACAACAGGCGACGCATGACCGCGACCTCATCCAGGGGAGATGCGAACGAGGTAGACGCAAAGCCCGCTCTGCGCCACCAGAACCGGCGCCGAGGCAGTGGAATTCAGGCCGGACAAATTCAGGCTGGCCGCAGGGCCCGCCAGCGATCGAGGCGTCGCATGGCCTTGCCGGGCAGCTCGGAATAGCGCCCGAGCGGCAGGGCTTCCGCCAGGCTGCGCAGGCGATATTCGGCGGCGCGCACCAAGGTGGCGGGCGCGGCGAGGCCGACAAAGCCATGTCCGGTCAGGCGCTGGCGGTTGGCGAGCTGCAGCTTGAAGCGATAGTCGCCGGGGCCGAAGTCGATCTCGCGCACGCCGTTGTCCCCCGCCCAGCGCAGCATCTCCGCGATGAGCAGCATGCCGGTGGAGTAGCGGCTGTGGGCGTCGTCGTGGGCGATCATCCACACGTGCAGCACGCCCGGCGCCCGGAAGCAGAGGTTGGCCGCCAGCAACTGATCGCCGGTCTTCAAAGTGAAGAGCGCACCCCCCACCGCCACTTCCCGCCGCGCGAACACCTCGCGCATCATGGCGAGCGACCAGGCGGGCGCGAACAGGGCCGGCTGGC
The DNA here is from genome assembly GCA_040757715.1 of Pseudomonadota bacterium. Lineage (GTDB taxonomy): Bacteria > Pseudomonadota > Alphaproteobacteria > Caulobacterales > Caulobacteraceae > CAIMFV01. The sequence goes on from JBFLWS010000017.1 coordinate 23,364, forward strand.
CGGTGGTCGCCAATTGCTCGATCTTCCAGGCGAACAGCTGGTCGAAGGCGGCTTCGTCCGCCGACATCGCCTCGAAGCTCAGCGGACCGACCTCGCGCTCGAACTTGCGCGCCTTCTTGGCGCAGTCTTGCAGCAGCCCCGCGCCCGCCGACTTGCGCTCGGCGGCGTAGGCGTCGAAGCCTTGGCTCAGATCGACGATATGCGACGGCTCCAGCCCCTGCAGGCGATCGGCGAACACCGCTTGGGTGGACGCGACATTGTGCAGGTCGAGCCGCGCCACCTTCAGGGCGCGCACCAGATCACGGGGATCGACACGCAGGCCAGGGGCGGCGACTAGTCCCATATGGTCGCAGAACGGCGCGCCGGGGGCCATGGCGGTGAAGGCGCCGGCGCGAACGGCCATGAAGCCAAGCGCGTCCCCCGCAAGACGCAGGCGCAGCACCTTCAGATGTCGGGCGTCGGGCCCGCCTGCCGAACTCAAGATATCCACCCAGTCGGGCGACAGGAATGGGCTGGCCAGCTCGGGGTCGGCGGCCTGGAACGTGCGCCAGGCGGCGCGGTCTTGCGCCGTCAGGTCCGAGGGGGCGAGGACATCGATCTGCATGGCGGCGGCGGGGCTTTAAGCGGTGGGACGCTGAGGTTTTACCCCACTCGCCTTACGGTCCCGTTTATGCGCGGAATTTTCTGCAAATCACCGCCAGGGCTCTTTCCAGCCCGGCGGCTTTCGTCGCAAATGCGGACCACACAACGACAAAGTCTGGAGACGACAGGTGCCGGTGCTTTCCCTGCTCAATACGACCCATTTCGACTTCGGCGCGGTGCGCGAGCTGGCGGGGGCGTTGAAGCGGCTCGGCGTGGAGCGCCCTCTGCTCGTCACCGACGCCGGCTTGGTGGCGGCTGGCGTGGCGGACACGGTGAAGGCAGCGGCCGGCGAGCGGCCGATCGTCGCTGTCTATGATCAGACCCTCACCAATCCCGACGAAAACCAGGTGCTGGCCTGCCTTGAGCTTTACAAGGAGAGCGGCGCGGACGGCGTGGTCGCCCTGGGCGGCGGCTCCCCCATGGACCTCGCCAAGGCGGTGGCGCTGTTGGCCACGCACGAGGGCCCGCTGGAAAAGTATGGCGTCACCAAACGCGGCATGAAGCTCATCGGCAAGATCGCACCGCTGGTGGCCATCCCCACCACCTCCGGCACGGGCTCCGAAGTTTCCGTGGGCGCGGTGGTGATCCTCAATTCCGGGCGCAAAGAGACCATCGTCTCCCCGAACATGATTCCCCCGGTGGCCCTGTGCGATCCTGAGCTGACGCTCGGCCTGCCCGCGGGCCTCACCGCCGCCACCGGCATGGATGCGGTCACCCACTGCATCGAGGCGATCTTGTCGCCAGTGGTGAATCCGCCTCTGGAGGCCATCGGCTATGACGGGATCGAGCGGGCCGTGGGCGAGGGCTGGTTGAAGCGCGCCGTTGCCGACGGCTCTGATCGCGACGCGCGTTGGCACATGATGATGGCCAGCTTCGAGGGCGCCTTGGCCTTCGGCAAGGGGCTGGGCGCGGTGCACGCCCTGTCCCACTCGGCTGGGCGCCTCCCGGGTCTGCGCCTGCACCACGGCACGCTGAACGCCCTCTTCCTCGCCCCAGTGCTGCGCTTCTCCGAAGGCGTCGCGCCGGAAAAGTACGCAAAGATTCGCCGCGCCATGGGCCTTGGTCCGAAGGCCGACCTTGCCGAGGCCATCGAGGCCTTGAACGCCGAGCTGGGCCTGCCGGCCAAGCTGTCGGGGCTTGGCGTCACCGAGGCCATGACCAGCGATATCGTCGACTACGCCTCCACCGACTTGGCGCACCTCACGGCGGCCAAGCGGCCGTCCAAGGACGAGTACGCGGGCTTGGTGCAGGCGCTGCTGTAGGGTGCCTATTTTTCTTCGTCGAAGCGGTCGGCCACCAGTTGAGCCAGCACGTCGAGGGCCTGGACGGCGTCCGGGCCCTCGGCGGAGATTTCGATGCAGGAGCCAGGCCCGGCCGCCAGCATCATCAGGCCCATGATCGATTGAGCGTCCACCGATTGGCCGTCGCGGCTGACGGTGATCTTGGCGTCGAACTGCGCCGCGGCCTTGACGAACTTGGCCGAGGCGCGGGCGTGCAGGCCGCGTTCATTGATGATGTCGACGGTGCGGCGCACGAGGCTCGCAGTCATTTTTCGCCCGCGAGCACGTAGGACGCCACCGAGATGTATTTGCGCCCGGCGTCCTGGGCGTAGGCCACGCAAGCGGCCAGATCTTCACGCGTTCGCACGCTGGCGAGCTTGATGAGCATGGGCAGGTTCAGTCCGGCGATCACCTCGGCCCTGGTCTCGTCCATTACCGAGATAGCCAGGTTGGATGGCGTGCCGCCGAACATGTCTGTCAGCAGAATGACGCCGTCGCCGGCGTCAACCTGCCGCGCCGCCTCGACGATATCGGCGCGACGTTGCTCCATATCGTCTTCGGGGCCGATACAAATCGCGCGGACCCCCGGCTGCGGCCCCACCACATGTTCCATCGCCGCGACGAACTCCTCAGCGAGGCGTCCGTGAGTGACGATCACCAGACCGATCATTTCAACCTCATGCGGGCGACCGCCCGTAGGCGTGAGGCGGCCCCCCAACGGCCATAGCCTGACGCGAACGCGCTAGATACGCTCCTTCTAGCGCGAGTCAAACGCGCCGATTGAGATGGTCGAAGGCGAACTGAACTTTGTCGGGCGCTGCGACTTCGCGCCCATACAGGCTGACGCAAGGGCAGGTGATATCAAGGATCTCTGTTTGGCGCCACTCGGGATAGCGCTCGATGCCTTGGGCTGTGTCGACGAGGTCAATCACCAATGCGATGTGCACCGCGTCCGGCGGATCGCAGATCGACGCCACGCCGATCCCGCGCACTTCCATCAGGCCCAGCAAAGGGCTTGGCGCGCGACCGAACAAGCGTCCAGCGGATATCCACGTCACCACGCGATCGTCAGCCGCCAAGCGCCAGCCGCGATCCAGACAGCGCAGCGCGAGCTCGCTCTTACCGACGCCCGACGCCCCCCGCAGCAATACGCCCCGCCACCAGCCGTCCTGGCGCTGGGCGATGAGGCTGGCGTGCAGGACCGCGCTGCTCATGCCTGCGCGGGCGCTTCGGAGAAGGTGACGATGAAGCGCGCGCCGGCGATCGAGCCATCCGGTCCATCGCGATTTTCGGCCGAGATGCGGCCGTGGTGAGCCTCGACGATCTGACGCGCAATCGAGAGACCTAACCCCGAATGGCCGCCGAAGGCCGAACCCTTGGGGCGGGCGGTGTAGAACCGCTCGAAGATGGACTCGAGGTTTTCCGATGGCACGCCCGGGCCGTTGTCGTCGACCACAACCCGAATCAGGCGGCGATCGCCCTCCTGCAGGCGCTGCAGTTGGACACGCACCTCGCCTTCAGGGGGACTGAACGATCGGGCGTTGTCGATGAGGTTGCGCACCACCTGCCCGAACGGACTTTCGCGGCCGATCACGGGGTATTCGCCATCGGCGAGGTCAAGCTGCACGCCCGGTTCGCCCGCCCGCTGCGAGGCGGCGTAAACGCTGACGATATCGCCCAGCAGCCGGGCGAGGTCGATGCGGCGAGGCGCTTCGCGCGACAGCTCGGCGTCCAGGCGAGAGGCGTTGGAGATATCGGTGATCAGGCGGTCGAGCCTCCGGACATCGTTCTTCAACACCGCCAGCAGCCGATCCCGCGCCGCCGGCTTGTCCCCCGAGATTTCCAGGGTCTCCACCGCCGAACGGATGGAGGTCAGCGGGTTCTTGATCTCGTGACTGACATCGGCGGCGAAGCGTTCGATGGCGTCCATGCGCGCCGAAAGCGCATCAGTCATGCTCTCCAAGGAGCGGGTGAGGTCGCCCACCTCGTCGTCGCGGGCGGCCAGGTCAGGCAGGGAGATGGCCCGCGCTCGCGACAGGCGCACGCGGTCCGCCGCCCGGGCGAGGCGCAGCACCGGACGCGCCACCAGACGGTCGAGGAGAATGGAAGACGCCAGCGTGACCGCGATAGCCACCAGGATGAACGGCGCCATGGCCATGCGCTGGGCGGCGACGATGTCATCCACCCCGCCCGCCTCGACGGTGAGCACGCCGAGCACCTGACGCACCCGCTGGATAGGAATGGAGACGCTGACCACTCGATCGCCGGACTCGCTCATGCGCACTTGCGAGACGGGCTTGCCGGCGAGGGCTCGCTGCACCTCGCTCATTTCGGCCACGTGGGCCTTGGCTTCGCGCCGCGCGCTGGCGTCAGGTTCGTCCCAGAAGAAGTGCGGCGCATCCGGTCGGCGCGCGGGCGGCAGCGGGCGCACCAACACCTTGTCGGCGATGACGTCGGTATCGGCGATCAGATGGCCGTGGCTGTCATAGAGTCGCGCGCGTTCCGCCCGGGGAATGGCCAGGAGCTCGAGGATGTCCACCGCCGCGGTGGGGTCGAGGGAAGGCGTGGGCTCTGGCGACGTGGCGCCATTGATGATGGCGTCGGCCAAAAGCTGGCCCTGGATGCTCAGGCTGTCGAGGCGTGCTTCCACCAGGCCCCGACGGTACTCATTGAGCACCAGGAGCCCGATCACCAGGACGGCGAGCCCGATCAGATTGAGGCCGAGGATCATCCGCCCGAGCCCGGAACCGCCGAGAAATGGCGTGCGCGAGCCGCGGTGAGTCGGACGGTCAGGCTTCGCGATATCTGTATCCGACGCCATACAAGGTCTCGATCGCGTCGAATTCAGGATCCACCACGCGGAACTTCTTACGCATGCGCTTCACGTGGCTGTCGATGGTGCGATCATCCACATAGACCTGATCGTCATAGGCAGCGTCCATGAGGTTGTCGCGGCTCTTCACAAAGCCGGGGCGCTGGGCCAGGGCCTGCAACAGCAGGAACTCCGTCACGGTAAGCTTCACCGCCTTGCCGTCCCAGGTGCAGTCGTGACGGGCCGGGTCCAGCATCAGCTTGCCGCGCCGCAGGGCCTTGGCGCCAGCGGCGGCCGGATTGGCGACGGCGACATCTTCCTCGCCGCGATCTGCCCGTGCGCGGCGCAGCACCGCCTTCACCCGCTCGATCAGCAGCCGCTGGGAGAACGGTTTGTGCATGTAGTCGTCGGCGCCGAGATTGAAGCCGAGAATCTCGTCAATTTCCTCGTCCTTGGAGGTGAGGATGATCACCGGCAGGTCGGAGGTCTGGCGCAGGCGCCGCAGCACCTCCATGCCATCCATGCGCGGCATCTTCACATCGAGGATCGCCAGGTCCGGCGGGTCGGCCTCCAGCGCCGCCAGACCTGAGGCGCCGTCATAATACGCCTTCACCGTGTGGCCGTGGCTCTCGAGCGCCATGGACACGGAGGTGACAATGTTTTCGTCGTCGTCAACGAGAGTGATGTTCGCCATTTGTCGCCAAAGATGAGCGTGGTCCGCCGTCGCCGCAAGTCGTTGCCGCTGGCTGTGGCGCGATTAAGCCGGAAGTAAGCCCGTTCGGCGACTATGTGAACTCATGAGCGATCGCCAGACCCACTATGAGCTATTCGTGCGCAAGCAGCCCACCGCGCCGTGGGTGCTGCAGTTCGCCTCGGAAGATCGCGCCAAGTGTCTGGCGACCGCCGAAGAATTGATGGGCGGCGGCCGCGTCGCTGCGGTCCGCGTCACCAAGGAAGTGCTCGATCCGGAAACGCGCGAATTCTCCAGCGCCACCATTCTTACCAAGGGCGACGTCGCGGTCTCGAAGCAACCGAAGAAGGTTGCTGAAGACTTCGCTCCAATGTGCGTCAGTCCGACGGATCTCTACACGGTCCACGCCAGGGACCGGATTGGGCGCCTGCTCGACAATTGGCTGAAGCGCAAACGCGTCACCGTCTTCGAACTCCTGCACCGGCCGGATCTTGTCGAGTTGCTGGATGCTTCGGGCATGGAGATTCAGCACGCCGTCCAGCGTCTAGCTGTGCCCGAAGCTCAGGCCCGCGGCATGTCGGTGCATGAGGTCATCCGGGCCTATCAGGCCTTGATCGACCGATCCGTCGATCGCCTAGTGAAGGACGGGCGCAAGAAGGTGTTTCCAAAGCTCACCGCCCCCACCTTCGCCCAGACGGTGGCCAAGTGCCAGGGCGAGAGCGAAAGCCAATATCTGCTCGGCGGCGGCGTGGCCGCATTCATCGCCAGCGCCCCCGATTGGAACGCCAAGGTGGGACTTATTCTCGACTTGGTGGAGGCCGCGCCGACCGAGCCCAAGGCCTGCGCCTTGGCGATCCATCTGCTTGAACAGCCCCTGCAGGAAATCCTGGGCGGCCAAGGCGCTCTGGCGGAGATCATCGGCCCCGATCAGGATCTGGGCGCATGCCTTGCGTTGCTCACCCGTGTGGCGGCCGAGAAGGAAGCCGCCATGCTGGCGCAGATCGATCCCATGGTCCGCCGGCTCATCCCGCCCGTCGAAGGCGCGTTGGAGCGTCTGGCCAAGGCCTTGCAGCAAGAAGCCTTGCGCAATGTGCGCGCTGCTGTGGGCAAGCGCATTCTTCGCGAGCTGAATAGCCCAAAGCGGCTTCGACCCAATGACGCCGAAGGCGAGATCGCGCTCCTGCGCGCCCTCGCCATGTGCCTCACCGCCACCGGCGGCAGCCTTGTTTCCGCCGACGAGGTGCAGGAGGCGTTCCACACCCGCTCCAAATCCCTGGTGAATAGCGTCTTCGTCGACGCCTATCTCGCCGACCGCGGCACGGTGATGGACGAGGCTATGGCGCTGGTGAAACTGGCCGACAATGTCGTCGGCGCGTCCAACAAGCGCGATGCGGCCCGTTGGATCACGGCCACGGTGGGGGCGCTGAAGTTCGAGCGCGAACTGCGCGAGGGCCATGGAACGGCCACTGAGAAGCTGCACCTCCTGGCCAATCTGCAACGGGCGCTATCGAAGGCGGGTATGTTGGCCGAAGACCAAGCGGCGGCCTTTGCGCGCATTGGCGATATCGGCGCCCTGGTGGAAGCAGACAGCAGCTTGACGCAGCAATTGGCCCGTTCGCCGGCGCCGCTGCTGCAGAAGGTGCGCAACCTGTTGCGCATGGCGGCGGGTGAAACCGCTCCCATCGGTCCGGCGTCGGAAAAGGCCAAGCTCGAAGCGCTCAAGCTGCTGCGCACGCCGGATTTCCGCACCCAGATGGCAGCCTCGCCGGAGACCTTGCCGGCGATCCGCAATCTGTTGGCCTCGGCCGGATTGGCCGCCTGATAGGTTTTAGCGGGCGCGAAGGGCCTCGACGCCCGGCAGCGCCTTGCCTTCCATCCATTCCAGGAACGCGCCGCCGGCGGTGGAGATGAAGGTGAAGTCTCCGGCACGGCCAGCGTGGTTCAAGGCCGCCACCGTGTCGCCGCCGCCTGCAACCGCGATGATCTTGCCCGCCTTCGCGAGATCCGCCGCGTGCGCCGCTGCCGCCACTGTGGCGCGATCGAACGGCGGGGTCTCGAACACGCCGAGCGGGCCGTTCCAGATCAGGGTCAAGCTCTCGTCCATAGCCTTGTTCAGGCGATCGACTGTGGCCGGGCCGGCGTCGAGAATGCGGTCATCCCCGCCCACGTCGTCGAGACCGCGCACGAAATAGGGCGTGTTGGGCTCCAGCACCTCGGCCACCACCACGTCCACCGGCAGCAGAAGTTCGCAATTGTTGGCCGCGGCGAGAGTCATGATCTCCTTGGCGGTGCCAGAGAGGTCCTTCTCGCAATAGGACCGGCCCACGGGGTGGCCCAAGGCGAAGAGGAAGGTGTTGGCCATGCCGCCGCCGATGGCCAGGCGGTCCAGCTTGGTCACCAGGTTCTTGAGAAGATCGAGCTTGGTGGACACCTTGGAGCCGCCCACCACGCCCAGCACCGGGCGCTTCGGCGCGCCCAAGGCCGCTTCGAGGGCTTCGAGTTCGCGCTGCATGGAGACGCCGGCGAATGCCGGCAGGGTGCGCGCCAGGCCTTCGGTGGAGGCGTGGGCGCGGTGCGCGGCGGAAAAGGCGTCGTTCACATAGAGATCGCCCAGCTTGGCCAGCTCGGCGACGAAGGCCGGATCATTGGCCTCCTCGCCGGCGTGGTAGCGCAGGTTCTCCAGCAGCATGAAGCCGCCCGGCGCCAGGGCGTCGATCGCCTCCGCCGCCGCTGCGCCCACGCAGTCGTCGGCGAAGGCCACCGGCTGGCCCAAGAGGGCGGCCAACGGCTCCACCACCGGCTTCAGGCTCATCTCCGGCACGCGCTTGCCCTTGGGACGGTCGAAGTGGGCGAGGATCGCCACCTTCGCCCCCGCTCCCGCCAAGCGCTGCAGCGTCGGCAGGGCGGCGCGCAGGCGCGTGTCGTCGGTGACGCGGCCCGTTTCCATGGGGACATTGAAGTCCACTCGGACGAGAGCGCGCTTGCCGGCGAGATCGCCGACCTGGTCAAGGGTCTTGAAGGTCATGACGAAAGACGAGCCTGTCGCTACGGGATCAGAGGAAGGCGGCCATGGCGAGGGCGGTGTCGGCCATGCGGGTGGAGAAGCCCCACTCGTTGTCGTACCAGGACAGGACGCGGGCGAGCTTGCCCTCGATCACCTGGGTCTGAGCGAGCGCCGCCGTGGAAGATGCGGCGATGTGGTTGAAGTCGATGGAAACCAGCGGCTCTTCGGTCACCGCCAGCACGCCCTTCAGCGCGCCTTCGGCCGCGGCCTTCAGGGCGGCGTTGATCTCGTCCTTGGTGACATCGCGCGAGGGCACGATCTTCAGGTCAATCACCGAGACATTGGCGGTGGGGACGCGGATGGAGGAGCCGTCCAGCTTGCCCTTCAGTTCCGGCAGCACCAGGCCCACGGCCTTGGCCGCGCCGGTGGAAGTGGGGATCATCGAGCTCGCGGCGGCGCGGGCGCGATAGAGGTCCTTGTGCAGCTGGTCCAGCGACGGCTGGTCATTGGTGTAGGCGTGCACCGTGGTCATGTACCCGCGCTCGATGCCGCAGAGGTTTTGCAGCACCTGAGCCACCGGGGCGAGGCAGTTGGTGGTGCAGGAGGCGTTGGAGACCACCACGTCGTCCTTGGTCAGGGTCGCGTGGTTCACGCCATAGACGATAGTCTTGTCGGCGTTGTCGCAGGGAGCGGAGACCAGCACGCGCTTGGCGCCGGCGGCGAGGTGCGCGGCGGCCTTGTCCTTGGTGGTGAAGATGCCGGTGCACTCGAGGGCGATGTCGACGCCGAGCTCGGCGTGCGGCAGCTTGGACGGGTCGCGTTCGGCGGTGACCTTGATGGGGCCGAGACCCACGTCGAGGATGTCGCCGTCCACTTTCACGAGGCCGGGAAAGCGACCGTGGCTGCTATCGTAGCGCAGCAGGTGGGCGTTGGTCTCGATGGGACCGAGGTCGTTGATCGCCACCACCTCGATGTCGCGGCGCGCGTGCTCGACGATGGAGCGCAAGACGAGGCGGCCGATGCGACCAAAACCGTTGATGGCGACACGAAGGGCCATGGCTCAAACACTCCCGAGATGTTGGTGATGGGGATCGACGCGCGGTCCCAAAGATGTGTGCGCGCGTTTTGCTATTCGAGGCGAGGGAGTCAACCCTTGTTCCCCTCACATAGGGTTTCAGAATGCATCGAACCCGGACATTCTCGTTTGATTCGGAAGGCTTGGGTTCAACTGCGACGCAGGTCTATATGAATGCGTGAGCGTTCGAGCGGAGGCTTCAACCATGTCTGAAGGCGCTGACGGCGGATTGGAAATGGCGGCGCGGCGGTTGGAGCTGGCCCTGGCCGGTCTTGAGGCGCGGCTGCAACGTCGTGCGGACCTTGGCGGCAGCGCGTTCGCGGAAGACCGGGCGCGCCTCGCTGCGGAGCTCGACGCTGCCCGGGCGCGGGAGCGCGACCTGGAGCGGGTGGCTGAGGAGGCCTCCGCCGCCCTTGGCCGCGCCGCCTCCGAGGTGCGGGCCGCGCTCAACGCTGACCTGACTGGAGCGTAAGGCGCATGTCCACGGTGAATGTCGAAGTCAATGGGCGCATCTACGCCATCGGCTGCGAGGACGGCCAGGAGGTCCACGTCCAGGGCCTAGCCGCGCAGTTCGACTCCCAGGTGCGCGAGGTGGCGGAGGCCGTGGGCCAGGTGGGGGAGCTGCGCCTCTTCCTGATGGCGGCGCTGCTGACGGCGGATGAACTCGCCGATCTGAAGAGCCGCTTCACCCATTTGCAGGCCGAGCTCGCGCGCGCTCAGTCCGAGGCCGCCCTCGCCGAGGCGCGCGCCGTACGGGCCCTGGAGCAGGCGGCGGAGCGCATTGAGGCCATGTGCGCCGAGGATGAGGTGGACTCCCACCGCGCGTAGTGACTTGCCCTTAACTGCGGTTGGGTTAGGACCACCGGTCCATGCCGCTGACCATCCGTTCCGCCTACAACGCGCGCCTGAAGCGCGGTGAGATCGCGCCAGACGCCGCCCAACAGCGCGCGGTGGAGGCCTTGTCGCGCCTCGAAGGCGAGCTCAACGGCTTTGGCGAGCCCGGCTTCTCTATCCCCTTCTTCAAGAAACGCACGCCCAAAGGCGTCTATCTCTGGGGACCGGTGGGGCGCGGCAAGTCCATGCTGCTCGACCTCTTCTTCGAGTCCGCGCCGGTGCGGCGCAAGCGGCGGGTGCACTTCCACGCGTTCATGGCCGAGGTGCATGGCGACGTGGACGCCTGGCGCAAGGGCGATGCCGCGACGCGCAAGGCGCGCTTCGGCCAGTTCAAGGGCGACGACCCCATCGCCCCCACCGCCTACAAGATCGCCGAGGAAGCCGCACTGCTCTGCTTCGACGAGTTCCACGTCACCGACATTGCCGACGCCATGATTCTCGGCCGGCTGTTCGAGCAGCTATTCGATCGTGGCGTGGTGATCGTGGCGACATCCAATCGGCCGCCAGACGATCTCTACAAGGACGGGATCAACCGCCAGCTGTTCCTGCCCTTCATCGACATGCTGAAGGCGAACCTGGATATCGTCGCAGTCGCCGGTCCGAAGGATTTTCGACTGGATCGTCTAAAGGACGCGCAGGTCTATTTCGCTCCGATCTCGCCGGAAACCGAGCAGGCGTTCAACGGGCTCTGGACACAGGTGTTAGGCGCTGACAGTGAACGCGGCGAGATCGTCGAGGTGCTGGGTCGGCGCCTGCACTTCAAGCATGCGATAGGCGGGCGCCTGCGCGCCGCCTTCGATGAGCTGTGCGCCAAACCGCTCGGCCCCCAGGATTACCTCGCCATCGCCGAGCGTTTCCACACGGTGTTCATCGAGGAGGTGCCGGTGCTCGGCGCCGATCGACGCAATGATGCGGCCCGCTTTGTGACCTTGGTGGATGCGCTTTACGAGGCCAAGACCAAGCTCGTGGTGTTAGCCGAGGCGGAGCCCGATCTGCTTTATCGCTCCGGCGACGGGGCTTTCGAGTTCGAGCGCACCGCCAGCCGCCTGCACGAAATGCGCTCGGCCGACTACATGGAGACCGTGCACGCCTAGAGCGACATCGCTAAAGCGCGCTGTCTCCAAGGCTGAGGCGCCGACCGCTCCCTGGACGTCGCCGCAGCGCAGGCCGCGCCACCGAGGCGGCCATGATCGCGGGCGCCAGCACCACCGCCAACAACTTGCGCTTCCAGGTGTCGGCGCGCTTGTAGAAGTAACGCACCAAGCCTCGGCCCTTATGGTACTCCACCGACAGCGGGTGGGCGAGGCTCGTGGAGCCTAGGTGAACCACTCGGGCGTCAGGCACAAACATCACCTCGCCGCCAGCTTGACGCACCCGCCAGCACAGATCGATATCCTCCACGTGGAGGAAATAGCGGGCATCGAAGCCGCCGAGCTGCAAAAAATCGTCCCGCTTCATGGCGAAACAGGCGCCGGACACAGTGGGAATGTTAGCCGGCTCTTTCGGCAGAGCTTCGTGTTCCTGATGGATTTCAAATCGGCGCAGACTCGGCACGAAGCGAGCTAAGCGTGTCAGGCTGAGCAGCGTGGTCACCGGCGTCACCTCGCCGCGTCGGGCCCCGCGCTGCTCGGTACCGTCAATATTGAGAATGCGCGCGCCCGCTAGGCGGACAGCGTTAGCGCCGGAGATGGCGCGATCCAGCGCCGTGATGCAGCCGGGTTGCAGGAAGGCGTCTGGATTCAGAAAAATCAAAATCGAACCTTGCGCCATTTGCGCGCCGAGGTTGGCGGCGGCTGCAAATCCGACATTGCCTTGGCCGCGAGCTACGTTCACTCGGGGGTCCTCGGCCGCAAGCGCAATAGCGGCCGCTTCCAGTGCGGACGATCCATTGTCGATGACGATGAGCTCGTCGACGCGGGGGTCCTGCAACACCGCTTGCAGGCTGTGCGCGAGCGCCGCGCCGGTGTGGTAGACCACCATGATGACGCTGATGCGGAGTGGTTCCGCACGCGGCGCCGAAATCCGTCCGGCCACCGCGACGGACGGCAGTTCCCCGACATACTTCATACGCTCACCCCCTCGCTCCGGGAGAAGCAAATCGCCCGGAGAAGCTACGCTACGTCGCACACGAGGAACAACCGAAAATGCTGCGCCTGCGAAGTATCAACGCCCGACGAGGCGAGTGTATATCGGTTTTATAACAGCATTGCTACAGGGGCGCGCATTTTCGCTGATCGGTGGTCGTATGGGTGAGGCGAATTAACCACAGCTGATTTTGCGTTGCAGCGTCACATGGCGGAAATGCCGCCGTCGACCTTCAGCTCTGCGCCGGTGACGAAGCGGCTCTCATTCGAGGCGAGGTAGAGCACAGCATAGGCCACGTCGTTAGGCTCGCCAATGCGGCCAAGAGGGATTTGTCGCGCCAGCTTGGCCTCGGCCTCTTCGGTTCCGAACATCTGGCGCAGAGGATCGAGGATGGGCGTTGAGATGAAGGTCGGATGGATGGTGTTGGAGCGGATGTCGAGCTTCTGCTTGGCGCAATGCAGGGCCACCGACTTGGACAGCAGCCAGACCGCCGCCTTGGAGGCGTTGTAGACGGGCGAGGAATGGGCGGCGATCAGGCCGGCGATGGACGACAGGTTCACAATAGAGCCCGGCTGGTGGTCCTTCATGTAGCCGATGGCGTGCTTGCAGCCGAGGAACACCGAATCGACGTTCACGCTCATCACCTTGTGCCAAGCGTCGAGATCGAGCTGCTCGACATTGCCGCCCGCGGAAATGCCGGCGTTGTTGACCAGGATGGAGAGGCCGCCCATGGCCGCATTGGCCTTGGCCAGCACGTCGATCCACTGCGCTTCGGAGGTCACGTCGTGGGCGAAGGCGAAGGCCGTGCCGGCCCCGAGCTCGGCATTGATGGCGTCGGCGACCTTTTGCGCGGCGTCGAGATTGAGGTCGGTGAGCGTCACCTTGGCCCCGTGGCGCGCCAGCATCCAGGCGCTCGCCGAGCCCAAGCCGCCCGCGCCGCCGGTGATCAGCGCCTTCTTGCCCTGCACCCGTCCCTGGCTCATCCGTTCGCTCCCTTATCAACGATAATGTTGTGATTGCTTTCCGCATGACCCATGCAAGCGAGGAGGGCAAGCCCTCGTTTTCAGCGCCGGCGCGCAGCGGCGGCGTCCATGGCCAGGGCGAGGTTGAGGTCCCGCTGGGTCACGCCGCCGGCGTCATGGGTGGTGAGCACCACTTCCACCCGATTGTAGACATTGAACCATTCCGGATGGTGGTCGGCCTTCTCGGCCACAAGAGCGATTTCGGCCATGAAGCCGAAGGCCTCGGCGAAGTCGCGGAATTGGAAGGTCTTGGTGATGGAGGGACGCGCGGCGTCGACGCTCCAGCCGTCCAGTTGGGCGGCCGTAAGCTGCGGGTCGAGGCGTTCGAGCGACATGGGCGAGCTCCTGGCGTTGCGCGACGCCGCGAATGAGTTGCAGCGGCGCGCGGATGTCAAGGCTGGCGCGCGGATTGCTGCCATCGGCTCGTGACGTGCCGAATGGAGACAAGCGCGTGGTCCGAGGGATGGGGTTGTGGATCGCCGCGGGAGCGGTCTGGCTGGCGGGATGTGGGGCTTGCGCCGGCCAGACCGGACTCCTTGAGGCGCTGCCCGACCACGCCGCGCCGGGAAGCTGCTACGCGCATGTAAAGGTCGGAGGCCATTGGGTCTCGCCGCCAGTGGTGGCCGAGGCGCGCTGGACGACCGCCGCGCCCTGGCCAGGATCGGCGGGGCCGGTTTGGTGTCTCACCCCCGTGGCGGCGCACCCGTCGGTTTGGCAGCCGGAGCGCTTTGGCTGGATCGAAGTGCTGTGCGACAAGGACATCACGCCCGCGCGCGTGTCCCGCCTGAAGACCGCCCTGGCGGCGCGGGGCTATTATCGCGGCAAGCTTGATGGGCGCATGGACGCGACGACCGCCGAGGCGGTGGCGCGATTTCAAAGCGACCAGTACATCGAGCATGGCGGCTTTCTCAGCATGACCACCATCCGGGCGCTGGAGGGAACCTCGGCGCCGGCCGCGCCGAAGGCCGGCTATGACCTCGCCGCCGCCCAGGCCCGCGCCTATACCCAAGCCTTCAAGGAAATCTACCGGCCGCAGCCTGCGCCCGCCATGGCCTACGCGGCGCCCCTGCCGAGCTTCGCCGCCCGAGCCGACTATCCTTCGGCGGTTCAGTACGGACGTCTTACCTGGACCGGCAAGGTCGAGCGCTGAGGCTTCAGCCCTGCCAGGCGCCAAGCGCCAGGGCCGCGAACAGGTAAAGGCCAGCGTCGCGGTTGGAGCGGAACAGCTTGAGCGCCAGCGCGCCGTCGCCGGGTTTGAACGCCTTCACTTGCAGCGCCAGGTGGGCGGCGAAGGCCAGCACCAACACCAGGAATAGGTTGCTGAGGTCGGCGACCACGCCTGCCGCCAGCGCCAGGACGGCGGACGCGGCATAGAAGACGCCGACGCCGAGGCGAACTTTTGACCCGAGCCGGCGGGCGCTCGATTTCACTCCGGCCAGGGCGTCGTCTTCCAGATCCTGGACCGCGTAGAGCGTGTCGTAGCCCAGGGTCCAGAAGAAGCCCGAGGCGTAGAGGAGTACACCCGGCAGGGCGAGACCGCCATGACCGGCCGCGTAGCCCATCAGCGCCCCCCAGTTGAAGGTCAGGCCGAGCCAGGCCTGCGGCCACCAGGTGATGCGCTTCATGAACGGGTAGGCGGCCACCAGGGCGAGGGAGAGCCCGCCGAGGACGATCGCCGGCAAGGGCAGCTGCACCAGCACCAAAAGACCGACGAGGCAGAGGCCGGCTACATAGAGCCAGGCCTGACGCACGCCGATGGCGCCCGAAGCCACCGGCCGGCCAGCGGTGCGGGCCACCTTGGCGTCGATGTCGCGGTCGACAATGTCGTTATAGGCGCAGCCGGCGGCGCGCATGGCCGCGGCGCCGATGGCGAACAGTAGAAGATGCCAAAAATTCGGCGCCCGCCCGGCGCTGGCGTCGGCGAGGGCGATGCCCTGCCAACCCGGCAGCATGAGCAGCCAGATCCCCGCCGGGCGATCGAACCGGCCGAGCTTCAGCCACGGGCGCAGGGCGGCCGGAGCGTAGCGGTCGACCCAATTGTCCGCCGCGGCGTCGGGCAGAATTGAAGAGGCGTCTGGGGCGAGAGCGTCGGGAATCATGGCGCCATTCTATCCCGCCCCGCCGTTCACTTCGAGCCGACGACTTCTGGCCCGCCCAGCTCGCGCTCGAAGAAGGCGAGCCAGGTGCGCCACTGCTGCAGCTTCCGCTTCTGGCCCTGCACGCCATGGCGCTGGCCGGGATAGAGCATGAGGTCGAAGGGCGTTCCCAGCTCCTGCAACTTGGCCATGATCTCGGTGGAGTTCTCGAACACCACATTGTCGTCGGCCATGCCATGCATGAGCAGCAGGCGCCCCGACAACTGCCCAAGGCGCGGCAGCACTGCAGAGGCGTCGTAGGCGGCGCCGTCCACGTCCGGCCGGCCCATGTAGCGCTCTGTGTAGTGCGTGTCATAGAGCCGCCAATCCGACGGCGGCCCGCCGGCCGCGCCCGCCGCAAAGCCTGACCCCGGCTCGGTGAGAAGGCGCAGGGTCATGTAGCCGCCATAGGACCAGCCGGTGACGCCCACGCGTTTTGGGTCGATGAAGGGCAAGGTTTGCAGGTGGCGAAGGCCGACGATCTGGTCGGCGACCTCGGGCTGGCCCATGTGCTTGAAGATGGGCGCCTCGAAGGCGAGGCCGCGATTGGTGGAGCCGCGGTTGTCCAGCTGGAACACCACGAAACCGGCCTCGAGATAGAGCCGTTCGGCGGGATTGCGCCAGGTGCGCCCCACGGTCTGGACGCCCGGGCCGCCATAGACCTCGATGATGGCTGGATAGCGCTTCTGCGGATCGAATCCGGGCGGCTTCAGGAGGGCGTAATGGAGCGTCTGCCCGTCCGCCGCCTTCAAGGTCCCGAACTCTGGAACCGTGTGGCGATTGAGGAACGGATAGTAGGGATGGCTGGCGTCGAGGCGGTTCTCCTCAATCCAGCGCAGGCGGCGGCCGGAGATGTCGTAAAGGCCGGTCTGGGGCGGGGTCTTGGGGTCCGAATAGCCGCCTACATAGGCGGTGGCGGTCTTGTTCATGGCGATGGACCACCAGCCCTCGCCGTTGGTGATTTTCGTCGGCTCGCCTGGGTGCTCGTAGGACGCCACATAGAGGTGCTGTTCCAGCGGCGTCTCCTTGGAGGCCACGAAATAGGCGAGGTGCTGCGCTTCATCGACGCCCACCAAGCCCGAGGCGCCTCGGCCGACCCCGCCGCCAAGACCGCCTATGGGCCAATCGCCGTGGGTGACTTGCCGGATCAACGCTCCGTCGCGCTTGAACAGATAGATGTGGCGATAGCCCGTGCGCTCGGACGACCACAGGAAGGTTCCATCCTTCAGCGGGTGGAAATCGTTGGTGAGGTTGATCCAGGGCGTCTGGTGTTCATGCACGATCACCTTGGCCGCGCCCGTGGCCGGGTCCACCATCAGGAGCTCGAGGGTCTGCTGATCGCGGCTCTCGCGCTGAACGTAGAGGGTCTTGCCGTCGGCAGACCAATTGGCGCGGGCGAGGTAGATGTCGGCATCGGGACCGAGGTCCACCTTCACCGCTGCGCCGCCGGCGAAGGGCGCCAGATAAAGCTCCACCTTGGCGTTGGGGCGCCCGGCGCGGGGATAGCGTTGGCTCACCACCGTGGCCCCCGACGCGCCGATGTCGAAGCGCGGCACGATGTCCACGGGCGACTCGTCCACACGCGTATAGGCGATGTATTTTTCGTCAGGGCTCCACCAATAGCCGGTGAAGCGGCCCATCTCCTCCTGAGCCACAAACTCGGCGGTGGCGTAGGAGACCGTTCCCTCGCCCTTGGGGGTGATGGCGCGCGGCTCGCCGCCGGCGATGGGCGTGACATAGAGCGTGGCGTCGCGGACGAAGGAGACATAGTCGCCCTTGGGGGAGAAGCGCCCGTCCACCGCATCGCCGCCAGTCGCCGCCTTGGCCACCAGGGTCCGCACCTCGCCCGAACCGCGGTCCGCCACGAACAGGGCGCCGTTCACTGGCGCCAGCAACGCCTTGCCAAGCTCGTCCCATTGGTACTCCACCACGCCATGGCTGGAGATACGCTCACGCTCGCGTCGGGCCTTTTCCGCCTCGGACAGCGTTTCGCCCCTGGGGGCCAGGCTCTTGGCGTCCACCAGACGCATGGGCGTCGCGCCTGGCGTGGTGGCTACGGCCCAGAGATCCAGCGTGGTCTGGTCCTCCGGCTTGCCGCGGAGGAAGGTGACGAGCTGGCCGTCGGGGGAAAGCTCGACACCCTTGGCTACGGGCCCGGAAAGGTCCGGATCGGCGAACACGCGTTCCGGCGTCAGCTTGTCGGCCATGGCGTCGACCCCCGAGGTCAGAAAAAGGGCGAGGGCGGACGCCGCCGCGATCACGATACGCATGGGGGCTCCATCTCCAGGAAGGGCCGGACGATGCCCCGCCGGGGCCGAGCTGGCAATGTTGTGACGCGCATCATCGGCGAATTCGCCGCGAGGCCCGTGCGACTCCGGTGGTTGCTTCACGCAAAGCCCTTGTGCGCGTGGGCGTGGCCGCCGATATAATGGCGGTTGCGCCCGGTGCGGGCGTTTGCAAGGGAATTGATCGCCATGAGCGATTACAATCGGCGTTTCGGCCAAGTCGCCGGCGCCGCCGACATGTCGGTGGACGCAGGTCTGCGCGCCTTCATGCTCGGCGTCTACAACAAGCTGGCCCTCGGCCTCATGGTCTCGGCGGCGCTCGCCTACATCACCTCGTCGTACGCGCCCGCCCGCGACCTCTTCTACGTGATGCAGGGCGATCGCTTGGTGGGCTTCACCCTCCTTGGCACGCTGCTGCGCTTTGCGCCTTTGGCCATTATTTTTGGCGGCATCTTCTTCATGCGCAATCCGAGCCCGCGCTCGGCCAGCCTGTTCTACTGGAGCATCGTCACGCTTCTGGGCGCCTCCATGGGCATCTGGGTGCTGCTCTATACCGGCGCCTCGGTGGCCTCGACCTTCCTGATCACGGCGGCGGCCTTTGGCGGCCTAAGCCTGGTGGGCTACACCACCAAGCGCGACCTCACCGGCTTCGGCTCGTTCCTGATCATGGGCCTGTGGGGCATCATCATCGCCTCGCTGGTGAACATGTTCCTGCATCTGACGGCGATCTACTTCATCGTCAACGTGCTCGGCGTGCTGATCTTCGCCGGCCTCATCGCCTACGACACCCAGCGCCTGAAGATGATCTATTATCAGGTGGGCGGCGATCAGGCGGCAATGGGCGTGGCCACCAGCTTCGGCGCGCTGACGCTCTATCTCGACTTCATCAACCTGTTCCAGTTCCTGCTGAGCCTGTTCGGCGATCGCCGCTGATCAGACCAAGAGCATTTCCCGAAAAGTGGGAACCGGTTTTCGGTCTAAAAATGTTCTAACGACCAAGAGGTTCGACGGCCGCGGGTTCGCCCCGCGGCCGTTTTCGTTTGCCGTGAAGAGCTCAAGCGCGGGCGTCGAGAAACGCGACGAAACGGTCGAACAGATAGAGCGAATCCGTCGGGCCGGGGCTGGCCTCGGGGTGGTGCTGCACGCTGAACACCGGACGATCCTTCAGGCGGATGCCGCAATTGGTGCCGTCGAACAGCGACACGTGCGTCTCCTCCACGCCCTCGGGCAGGCTGTCGCGATCCACGGTGAAGCCGTGGTTCATGGAGACGATCTCCACCTTGCCGGTGGTGAGGTCCTTCACCGGATGATTGGCCCCGTGGTGGCCCTGGGCCATCTTCTTGGTCTCGGCCCCGAGGGCGAGCGCCAGCATCTGGTGGCCGAGGCAGATGCCGAACACCGGCAGGCCGCTGTCCACCAGGGTCTTGATGGTGGGCACGGCGTATTCGCCGGTGGCCGCCGGATCGCCCGGACCGTTGGAGAGCACCACGCCTGCGGGCTTGCGGGCCAGGATGTCATCAGCTGAGACGCTGGCCGGGACCACGGTGATCCCGACGCCAGTGGAGGCGAGGGCGCGCAGGATGTTGCGCTTTACCCCATAGTCGATGACCACCACCTCGTGCTTAGGCTTCGCCTCGTTCTTGGCGTAGCCGGCGGGCCAGGTCCACAGGCCCTCCTCCCAGCGGAACGCCTGCAGGGCGGTGGCTTCCTTCGCGAGATCGAGGCCCACCAGGCCGCGCCAGCCCCGCGCCTCGGCCACCAGGGCGTCGAGGTCGAACTTGCCGTCCGGGGCGTGGGCGATGACCCCATGCGGCATGCCGTGCTCGCGGATGCGCCGGGTGAGGGCGCGGGTGTCGACGCCGGCGAGGCCGATGACGCCGCGCTTCTTCAGCCAGGCGTCGAGCCCGCCGTCCGCGCGCCAGTTGGCCGGCGAGGTGGGCAGGTCGCGGAAGATCGCGCCCCGCGCCGTGGTGCGGCCGCTATCGCTCACCTGTTCCAGATCCTCGGCGTTCACCCCCACATTGCCCATGTGTGGGAAGGTGAAGGTGACGATCTGGGCCATGTAGGAGGGATCGGTGAGGATCTCCTGATAGCCGGTCATGGCGGTGTTGAAGCAGACTTCGCCGAGCGCCTGGCCTACCGCCCCGACGCCGTAGCCCGGCAGGATCGTGCCGTCGGCCAGGGCGAGCACGCCTGTGACGCCATCGGGCAGGGGGGCGGTCATGGGCGGCTCCTTAGGTTCGGAAAGGGGGAGGGGGCGGGCAAACGGCCGCGTGCATAGGCCCCATGGCCCCTGAGGTCAACGCTCGCGGCCGAGAATTACCGACCGATGGCGCGCCAGCCGATGTCGCGACGGTAGAAACCCTCTGGCCAATGGATTTTTTCCACGGCGGCGTAGGCTTTGGCCCGAGCCGCTTCAAAGGATTCCCCCAGGGCGCAGACGTTCAGCACCCGTCCGCCGGCGGCGGTGAGGGCGCCGTCTGCGCGCTTGGCGGTTCCGGCGTGGAACACCACCACATCCTCGCCGAAGTCGGCCTCCGCCCCTTCGATCACCGAGCCCTTTTCCGGCTCGCCGGGATAGCCCTTCGCCGCCATGACCACGCACACCGCCGCCTCGTCGCGCCATTCCAGGGGCGGCAGCTTGGCCAGTTCGCCCACCGCGCAGGCGTGCAGATAGGGC
Source organism: Pseudomonadota bacterium (assembly GCA_040757715.1). Classification (GTDB taxonomy): domain Bacteria; phylum Pseudomonadota; class Alphaproteobacteria; order Caulobacterales; family Caulobacteraceae; genus CAIMFV01. The sequence goes on from JBFLWS010000017.1 coordinate 43,969, forward strand.
AGGAGGTCGTTCTTCAGCCGCAGCATCAGCACCTGACACTCGGGATCGCCGAAGCGGGCGTTGTATTCCACCAGCTTCACCCCGGCCGCGGTAGCCATCAGTCCGGCATAGAGCACGCCGCGATAGGGCGTTCCTTCCTCCGCTATGCCTTCGAGGGTCGGGGCGATGAGCTTGGTCTCAGCTTCCAGCAACAGCGCCGCCGTGCCCACCGGGGCGGGGGAATAGGTTCCCATGCCGCCGGTATTGGGACCCTGGTCGCCGTCGAACGCGCGCTTGTGGTCCTGGGCCTCGCCGAACAGGCGGAAGCTGTTCCCGTCGGAGAGGGCGAAGAGGGAGAGCTCCTCCCCCACCATGAACTCCTCGATCACCACCCGCGCACCCGCGCCGCCGAACTTGCCCCCCAGCATGTCGTCCACGGCGGCTTCGGCCTCGGCGCGGGTCTCGGCGATGATCACCCCCTTGCCGGCGGCGAGGCCGTCCGCCTTGATCACATAGGGCGCCTGGAACTGATCGAGGGCGGCCTTGGCCTCGGCCGCCGTCTCGCAGGTGACGAAGGCGGCGGTGGGCAGGTTGTGACGCTCGGCGAAGGCCTTGGTGAAGGCCTTGGAGGACTCCAGCCGGCCGGCGGCGCGACTCGGCCCAAAGCAGGGCACGCCAAGCTCGGCCATGCGGTCGGCGACACCCGCCTCCACCGCTGCGTCAGGCCCGATCACCACCAGGTCCACCGCCTGTTCCAGCACGAAGGCGGCGATCGCGTCCACGTCGGTGGGCGAAATGCTGGCGAGGGCGCCCAGCTTGCCCATGGCGTAGGAGCCCGGCGCGCTGGTGAGGCGGGTGAGCAGAGGCGACTTCGCGATCTTCCAGGCGAGGGCGTGTTCGCGGCCGCCGGAGCCGATGAGAAGGACGTGCATGGGCGGCGCTCCGGGCTGGGTGAAAAACTCGCCCGGCTTCTGCGCCAAGCCGCGGCCGCTGTCGAGACGCGCGCGTGATCGCCCGCCGTGCCGACGCCTCTCGCCAGGCGCGGGCGCCCATCTTAAGTTCGCTCCATGTCTGCGGTCGATTCCACCTCCAACAGCCCCGCCCTATCGGTCTCCGACCTCGCCTTCGCGCTGAAGCGGACCTTGGAGGACGCCTTCGGCCATGTGCGGCTGCGGGGCGAGATCTCCAAGGTCACGCGGCACTCGTCCGGCCACGTCTATCTGTCGCTGAAGGATGAGCGGGCGGTGATCGACGCGGTGGTGTGGAAGGGCCAGGTGCGCGGTCTGCAGGTGCAGCCGGAGCAGGGTCTCGAGGTCATCGTCACCGGCCGCATCACTACCTATCCCGCGCGATCGAGCTACCAGCTGATCATCGAGACCATGGAGCCGGCGGGGGTGGGCGCCCTGCTCGCCCAGCTGGAGCGGCTAAAGGCCAAGCTCGCCGGCGAGGGCCTGTTCGAGACCGCGCGGAAACGGCCCCTGCCGGTGATGCCGCAGGTGATCGGGGTGGTGACCAGCCCCACCGGAGCGGTGATCCGCGACATCTTGCACCGCATCACCGACCGCTGGCCCTGCCGGGTGGTGGTGTGGCCGGTGGTGGTGCAGGGCGAGACCGCCGCGGCCCAGGTCAGCGCCGCCATCCGGGGCTTCGAGGCCCTGGCGCCTGATGGTCCGGTTCCCCGCCCGGACCTCCTCATCGTCGCCCGCGGCGGCGGCTCCATCGAGGACCTCTGGCCCTTCAATGACGAGGCTCTAGCGCGCACCGTCGCGGCCTGTTCGATCCCGTTGATCTCGGCGGTGGGGCACGAGACCGACACAACCTTGATCGACTTCGTGTCGGACCGTCGCGCGCCGACCCCCACCGCGGCGGCGGAAATGGCGACGCCGGTCCTGGCCGAGCTGAAACTGCAGTTGATCGGCATGGATCAACGCCTGACCCGGTCCATGTCGCAATCCCTCGAAGGGCTTCACACCCGTGTCACAGCCGCAGGGCGGGGCCTGCCGCGCCCTGCCGATCTCCTCGGCCTCGCGGCGCAGCGCTTCGATCATGCAGCGGCCAGGCTGTCCGGGGCGCTTGGGCGCAACATCGAATTGCACGCGCGCGATCTGGCGCGTTGGAGTTCGCGCCTCACGCCGGTGTTGCTGGAACGGCCGGGACGACTGAAGGCGGATCGGTTGGCGGAACTGTCGCAAAGGCTGGCGGGGGCGACCCGCCGCCAGGCGACCGACACGGAGGCGCGGGCGCGGCTGCCTTCGCTGCAACAACGCCTGGACGCCGCCATGGGTCGCCGCATCCAGCTCGCGGCTGGCGAAGTGATGCGGCTTGATCAGTTGCGCCGGTCGCTGGATCCCAACGGCCCCCTGGCGCGGGGCTTCGCCCGCGTACACCTGGTGGACGGGAAACTGGTGCGCAGCGCCGCAAGCCTTGCGGCCGGGGATGGCGTGAAACTGGTGTTCGCCGATGGCGATCGCACTGCCGTGGTGCAGGATGGCGAGCCGCCGCCCGCGCGTGCTGCGCCGAAACGCGTCGAGCCAGTGAAGAAGCCGCCCGCCAGCGGCGCCGGCCAGGGCGATTTGTTCTAGCCCTTGCCATCCGCTCCCCAAGGGTTCATCGCCAAGCCATGATCCGCCTGTTCGCCGCCCTGCCCGTGCCTTACGAGATCGGCGAGGCTCTCACCCGCCGCCAGCAAGGCCTGCCGCGGGCGCGCTGGCGCTCCACCGACGACTTTCACATCACCCTGCGCTTCTTCGGCGAGGTGCAGGAGACGGTGGCCGCCGACCTCGATAGCGCCCTCGCCGCCATTTCCGCCTCGCCGTTCGAGGTGCAGTTGGAGGGGGTAGGCAGTTTCGGCGAAGGCGCCCAGGTGACCTCGGTGCACGCCTTGGCGGCGCCCAGCGAACCGCTCACGCGGCTCGCCGCCCGTTGCGAGACCGCCGCGCGCAAGGTGGGGCTGAAGCCGGACACGCGAAGCTACAAGCCGCACGTGACCCTCGCCTATCTCAAGGGCACGCCGCCAGAGCGGGTGGCGGCCTGGATTCAAGGTCATAACCTCTTGAAATCGCCATCCTGGCGTGCGGATAGGTTTGGACTTTATTCCAGCTGGCTTTCCGAGGACGGGTCGCGCTACGAGCTGGAACGCGAATACCGTTTGCTCTGACGCCGCCCCTTCGACCGACCACCGCAGGACCTCCCGCCCATGACCGTCTTCCGCCCCCGCCGCAGCGCGCTCTACATGCCGGCCTCCAACCTGAAGGCCATCGAGAAGGCCAAGACCCTGCCCTGCGACGTGGTGATCCTCGACCTGGAGGATGCGGTGGCGCCGGACGCCAAGGAGCTGGCCCGGGAGCAGGCGCTCGCCGCTCTGGCCGCCGGAGGCTTCGGTGGACGCGAAATGGTGCTGCGGGTGAACGGTCTCGACACGCCCTGGGGCGAGGCGGACCTGAAGGCCGCCGCCACCTCCGGCGCCGACGCCATCCTGGTCCCCAAGATCAACGACGCCGGGGATGTGGCCCGCTATGACGCCCGTCTGCACGCCGCCCCGGTGAAGACCCGGCTTTGGGCCATGATCGAGACCGCCAAGTCGCTGTTCCACCTGGAGGATATCGCGCAGTCCACCGCCACCTCGCGTCTGTCGTGCTGGGTCATGGGCACCAACGACCTGGCCAAGGAGATCGGCTGGCGGCTTTCCACCACGCGCGAGCCGTTCGCTGCGGCCCTGTCGCTCAGCGTCGCCGCCGCCCGCGGCCATGGCCTCGTCATCCTTGACGGCGTGTTCAACGGCCTGGAAGACCCGGCGGGCCTGGAGGCGCAGTGCCGCCAGGGGCTCGACTTCGGCTTCGACGGCAAGACCCTGATCCATCCCAATCAGGTGGAGATCACAAACCGCGTCTTCGCTCCCACGGCGGAAGAGATCGCCTTCGCTCGCGCGGTCATCGCCGCGTTCGAACTGCCGGAGAACGCCGACAAGGGGGCCATCCGGGTGGAGGGCAAGATGGCCGAACGCCTGCACCTCGCCCAGGCGCGCAAGACCGTGGCCGTGGCCGAGGCCATCGCCGCGCGCGCCAGATCGGCGAAGGCAGTCAGCTCTTGATGAAGGGCACGCTGGCCAGGAACTTGTCGGTTAAGGTGGTGAAGCCCGTGGCGATCTGGCTCGAATTGGTGGCCTGGAAGTAATAGCCGCTGGAGGCGCAGGCTTGCAGGGAGGTGCTGAGCGCGCTCGCGCCGTTGGGGCCGTTGGGATAGATCACGCTGCGCACCACCCGTTCATAGGGGGCGACGTTGGGATCTTGTCCCGTGAGGGGCACGTAAGGGGTTTCAAGCACCGCCACGACAACGCCGTTGGATTTGAGCTGATTGCACTGCGTCGCCGATATGGTGGTGGCGTAGCCGCCATAGCAGACATTGTAGTTCCAATTGGAGTCCCAGCCCCAATAGTTGCAGTACCAGTCAGCGTTACGATCGGATTGCAGACCGTCGGTGACGATGATCAAGAATTTCAGCGGCGTAGATGAGGTGACGCCGCTGCCGGCCTGGCCGAGAGTGGTGATCAGTGAGCTGAGGGCGGTGGACATGTAGGTGTCGAGCCCAGGCGTCACCTGATTCACCGCCGAGGTCGCCGCGCTGGTGGTCAGCATGTTCGACGAGCCCCAGCTGTGCAATGTCGTATCGAACGACATGACATTGTACATGTAGGTGTTCTTCGAATACTGCGAGTTCGAGGTGATCTCGGTCTGAATATGGCTTAGCAGCTGCTGCGCTGCAGAGATCATCACGTCGAAGCGGGTGGTGGCGCCGGCGGTATGCGCGTTGGTCAGCCCTGTCACGATGTCCGCAGAGGTGGTCGAGCCGCCAATGTCATGGCAGGCGAAGGCGCAGGGCGGATTATCGCCGCCATTGTAAGGGTAGGGATCGCCAGGCTTCACGGAATTCCAATGGTGCGACACCCAGTTGGAGATCAGGGTCACGTCATTGCTGGTAGCGCCCACGATCATTGACGCTGAACCGTCGAGCAGGATGTTCAGCTGGATGTTCTTGGAGAAGCCGATGGCGGTGGTGGAATTGACGTTGACGGTCTGCGCCGTACCGCCGGATGCATTGCACAGTCCTGAGATCAAGGTTCCGAAGGCGCAATAGGTGGTGCCAGTGAGGCGCACCGCCACGGTCTCTGTGGCCATGGCGCTGCCGTCGTAATTGGTGCAGTCGTTCTGGATCGGGGCGCAGACGTGCACGCTGGCGATGCTGGCGCCGGACGAGGCGCCGAGCTCAGCGATGAGCATGGTGTTGGCCTTGGACTGCAGGGTCGCCAGGGTGTCGTTGGGGTTCTTGGCCACCTCGATGCTCACCGCCAGGGCCACCGCGTCCGCCGCCGATTGCAGCTTGGCGCGCTCGTTCACGGCCATGGACACGTCGAGCCCGCCGCCGATGACCAGGAGCATGATCGGCAACACCAGGGCGAACAGCAGGAGCGTATTGCCGCCCTCGTGACCGACAATCGCTAAGCTGCGGCGCCGGAAACCGGCGATCAAGGACGAAATAGGTTGCGACATCGGGCGAGCCCACTGGAACAGCGCCAAGGCGGGCCTGAATGTCGCGAAACGCCGTAAAGATTGTGTGTGCGAGCAGGGCTTAAGCGCGAGAAGCCAAATATCGCCCGCAATCAGATCTCGACGTGGCGCGCGAGCTCCACGGTGCGGTCGATGGGGGTGACGAAGCGATCGCTCACCCGGGCGGCGTTCTTGTGCAGAAGGGTGAAGAGGCCCAGACGCAAGCGGTCGAGACGCCCGCGCTTGTGGCATTCCACCAGATCCCGCGCGCCGAAATAGACCGCGCTGTCCGGGTCAAATTTGCCCGCCAGTTCCGGCAGGGTGACGAGCTCGCGGGCGACGTTAGGAATTTCCACGAAGCCGTAGCGCATGGTGACGCGCCAGAGCCCGTGTCCGAGGTCGGTCACCGTGGCGCGGCGATCCGCCGGCACGCGCGGACATTCCTCGAACTCCACGTGCAGCGCGATGGCGGTCTGGTGCAGAGACCCCATTTGCCGGGCGTACTGGATGATGAAGGGCGGCACCTGATCAGCGGTGCGGGTGAGATAGACGCCGCAACCGGGCGCGCGGACGAGGCCCGAACGCTCCGCCTCGGCGAAGAAGGCGTCGGGAGTTAGGGTCTGGCCGGCGAGGCGGGCGCGCAGGGTCTGCATGCCCGATCGCCAGATCACCATGACCGCGAACAGGGTGACGCCGAGAGTGAGCGGGATCCAGCCGCCTTCGAGGATCTTGGCCAGATTGGCGAAGAAGAAGGCTAGGTCCACAGTTATGAACAGCGCGCCCAAGGGCAAGACCACGGAAAGGGGCCAGCGCCAGGTCACATGCATGGCGCGCCACAGGAGGCAGGTGGTGAGCACCATGGTGGTGGCCACGGCCATGCCGAAGGCGCCGGCCAGCGCGTCCGAGGAACGAAACACCAGGGTCATGGTCAAGGTGCCGGCGGCCATGAGCACGTTCACCAAAGGCACGTAGATCTGGCCATAGACCTGGTCGGAGGTCTGGCGAATCTGCACCGCCGGCAGCCAGCCGAGCTGGATCGCCTGGCGGGTCATGGAGAAGGACCCGGTAATGATGGCCTGGCTGGCGATGATGGTGGCGGCGGTGGCCAGCGCCACCAGCGGGTAGAGCGCCCAGGTCGGGGCCATGGCGAAGAAGGGGTTGGCGCCCTCCTTCACCCCGGCGATGAGCTGGCCGGTCTGCCCGGCGTAGCAGAGAAAGAGGCTCGGCAGCACAATGACGTACCAGGCGCGCTGGATGGGCTTCGCGCCGAAGTGGCCCATGTCGGCGTAGAGCGCCTCGCCCCCCGTGGCGCAGAGGAAGACGCCGCCCAAAATGCCCGCCGCCGCGGCGGGATGTCCGGCGATCAGCGCGAGCCCTAGCAACGGGTTGATGGCGGAAATCACCACGGGATGCTGGATCACGCCCCAAAGGCCCAAGAGGCCGATGACGCCGAACCAGCACAGCATGATGGGGCCGAAGGCGCGGCCGATGCTGGCCGTGCCGAAGCGCTGAGCGGCGAACAGCAGGATCAGCACCACCACGGCGGCCGGCAGCACGAAGGGTTTCAGCGCACTGGTGGCCACGTTGACGCCTTCAAGGGCGCTGAGCACGGAGATGGCCGGGGTGATGACGCCGTCGCCGTAGATCAACGCCGCGCCCAGGAGGCCCATGGTCGCCCCCACATAGGCGCCCTTGCGCCAACCGTTGACGCCTACCAGCGACATGAGGGCCATGATGCCGCCCTCGCCGTGGTTGTCGGCCCGCATGACGAAGGCGCAGTATTTCACTGAGATGGTGATGATCAGGGTCCAGAGGATCAAGGATAGAACCCCAAGAGCCGTGTCAGCCGAGGGATGGCCTCCCACAGCGCTGAGAACCGTCTGCAAGGTGTAAAGCGGACTTGTACCGAGGTCGCCGTAAACCACGCCCAAAGCCGCTATGGCCATCGCGTTGAGGTTGGCCTTTTCGCCGTCGCCGGCTGGCGCAACGGTGGTCATGGTGCGTCTCGATAATCTGTGAAAATATTCTCGTATCCCCAGTTATAGCGGCGGTTTGTTAAAAAGCTTAAGGGGTTAATGGGCGCCGACAGGGAAGCGCATGGCCATCGACATTGAACAATTCAAGGTTGGCGAGGGCGAGGCCGTATCGCTGGCCGAACGCCCGACTCGTGTATCGCCGATCTATGACGACAAACGCGCGTACCGCGCCAAGCTCGACGCCCACATCAAGGCGCTCAGCAAGTTGCAATACCAGCACTACGCCGCAGATCGCTCCGCCCTATTGGTGATCCTGCAGGGCATGGATGCTTCAGGCAAGGACAGCGCTATTCGTCACGTCATGTCCGGCGCCAATCCGCAGGGCTGTCGTGTAGAGACCTTCAAACATCCCTCCGGCGACCAACTCCAGCACGACTTCCTGTGGAAGGCCAACCTGTTGCTGCCGGCGCGAGGACAGATCGGCATCTTCAACCGCTCCTACTATGAGGAGGTGTTGATCGTTCGAGTGCATCCGGAGCTGCTGCATGCTGAGGGCTTGGCCAAGCCTTCACATGAAATCTGGCGAGAGCGGTATCGCTCCATCGCCAGTTTTGAGGATCACCTCACACGCAACGGCACGTCCATCGTGAAGATCTTCCTCCATCTGTCCAGGGACGAACAGAAGCGGCGCTTTCTGGAGCGTTTGGACAAGCCCGAGAAGAACTGGAAATTTTCCCAGGATGATATCTCCGAGCGCAAGTTCTGGGGGGACTATATGCGGGCCTATGAGCATGCCTTGAGCGCCACCAGCACCGAGCATGCGCCTTGGTACGTGGTTCCTGCGGACGACAAGAAGTCTACGCGGTTGATCATTTCGAGCATCGTGCTGCAGGCCTTGAAGCGGCTCCACCCTGAGTTTCCCAAACCGAGTCCCGAGCAAAGCAAAGCCTTCGCCGGAATCCGCAAGGCCCTCGAACGCGAATCGGAAATCGATCGCGCCCAACGGCGCTGATAGAGAGCGTCGGGCTTGAAGTTTGTCGAGCCCCGGTTCGGAATTGCATGATACTGGCGGGTCGGCGTCGCCTTTAATCCATTGTCGCCTGTCGAGGATAGTTATGGCCCTGGACGAATTGCAAAGCTTGCTCGAGCGCCTTCGCGGTCGTCGCATCCTGTGCGTCGGCGATCTCATGGTGGATCGCTACGTCTATGGCGAGGTGTCGCGCATCTCCCCGGAGGCGCCGATCCCCGTGATGCTGCGCCGGTCGGAGGCGGTGATGTTGGGCGGCGTCGGCAATGTGGCGCGCAACCTCGCCGCTCTGGGGGCGCAGGCTGTCCTGTGCGGCGTGATCGGGGGCGACCCTGCCGGATCAGAAGCAGTGGAGCTCGCCCTGGCCGAGGGCGGCGGCGTCGATGCGCGGCTGGTGGTGGACGGCGGACGTCCTACCATCACCAAGACAAGGTTCGTGGCGGGCGGCCAACAACTTTTGCGCCTCGACGCTGAGGAAAGCGGGCCCCCTACGCCGGACGCTGAACGCGCCTTGGCCGAGGAGCTCGCCGTGGCTGCAGAGGGGATCGGAGCTGTCCTGATCTCCGACTACGCCAAGGGCGCCGTTTCCGACAGGATCATCGCCGCAGCCCATGCCGCCGGACGGGCCAGCGGCGCGCCAGTGATCGTCGACCCCAAAGGACTAAGTTTCGCCAGATACGGGTCAGTCGACCTGATCAAACCCAACGCCAAGGAACTGTCCTTGGTGGTGAACCTGCCGGTGAACACGGATGAAGAGGCCGAGATCGCTCTGAAGGCCGCGCTTGAGGCCTGCACGGCCAAGGCCATCTTGGTGACCCGGGCCGGCGCCGGCATGTCGCTCGCGGTGCGCGGCGGGGAGGTGCGGCATTTCCGGGCCCGCGCTCAGGCCGTGTTCGACGTGTCGGGTGCGGGCGACACCTGCCTCGCCGCGCTCGGCGCCGGGCTCGCCGCGGGCGCCGAGCTGGAAGACGCCGTGCGGCTCGCCCTTCTCGCCTCGGGTGTGGTGGTGGCTAAGCCGGGCACGGCGGTGGTCACGCCGGTCGAGCTGCGCGACGCCGAGCTTGGCGCGCGCCTCCAGCAGCTGGAGCACAAGTTCGCCGACCTTGATGCGGCGCGAGCGCAAGTGGTGCGCTGGCGGGCGAAGGGGCTGCGCGTCGGCTTCACCAACGGCTGTTTTGACATTCTTCACCGCGGCCACGTGGCCTATCTCGCCCAGGCGAGATCCTGGTGCGACCGGCTGGTGGTGGGGCTCAATTCCGACGCCTCCATTCGCCGCCTGAAGGGCGAAAGCCGGCCGGTGAACGATCTTGAATCCCGCGCTCTGGTTCTGGCAGGCCTGAGTTCAGTGGACTTAGTAGCGCCGTTCGAAGACGACACCCCCATCAAGCTCATTGAAGGCCTGCGCCCAGACGTGCTGATCAAGGGGGCGGACTATACCGTGGAGACCGTAGTCGGGTCGGATCTCGTGCTGGCCTATGGCGGAGAGGTGCGCCTAGCGCCGTTGGTGGAGGGCTACTCCACCACCAAGGCCATCGCGCGCATGTCCAAGGCGGGGTGAGGCGGCGGGACGCGCACCGCAGTATAAACTTTCGCGGCTCGAACTGAATCTTAAGCGCGAACACCTAGGCTTAGGCGCAGATCTTAGGATTTGCGCCATGGCCTTCCTCGCGACTGCTTCCTATTTCGAAAAGCCCCCGGCGCGGGATCGCGACGAGGCGTCGCCCACGCGGGTGACCTTGGCCGGCGGGCGCATGGACCTCGTCACGCCCGCCGAGGTGTTGGCCTTCGCCGCGCGCCGGGCGGCTCATGGCGGCAAGGCCTATATCGCCAACCATAATGCGCACAGCCTCTCGCTCCTGCCGCGCTCCGCTGAGATGCGCGCCGCCTATGCGGAAGCTGATCTCATTGAGGTGGACAGCGTTCCGTTGATCTTCTGGGGCCGCCTGTTGGGTCTGCCAATTCAGCGCCGCCATCGCTGCACCTACCTCGATTGGCGCGATGAGTTCTGGCGCATGGCCGCGGCCCACCGCTGGCGGGTCTATATGTTGGGCGCCGCGCCGGGCGTGGCGGAGCGCGCCGCTGAACGACTCCGCCAAGCATGGCCTGGCGTCGTCATCATCACACGGCACGGACACTTCGATCTCGATGATGCGGCGGCCAATGAAGCCATCGTCGCCGAGATCAACCTGATCAAGCCGCACGCGATCCTGGTGGGCATGGGCATGCCGAGACAGGAGGCTTGGGTGGCGCGGTGTTATGCGCGGCTTCAGTCCGGGGTGGTGTTCACGGTGGGCGGGGCCTTCGACTATGAGGCGGGGGTTCAGGTTCCCGCGCCGCGTTGGCTGGGTCCTTTGGGACTGGAGTGGCTCTTCCGGCTTGCCTGCAATCCGGGGCGCCTCGCCCATCGTTATCTGGTCGAGCCCTGGTCGCTTGTTCCCGCCATGGCTAAAGACGTGGTCGCCTCGCTCCGCGGCCGCGTGTTCAAAGCCTGACGGCTCTATTCGCCGCCGTCCTTGCATAGGCGGGCGACGCAGCGCAAATCTCCCAAGAGCTTGAGAAGGTGCGCGCCGTGCGGAAGATCGCCCTGATTAGTCTTAGCCTTATTGTGGCCTCTGGCGTGGCGAGCGCGGCCGAGAAGAAGGGCGGCGCGACTTTTGTCACCTTGCCGACCCTGACGGCCAATGCGATCCGCGCGGACGGCCGTCGCGGCGTCTTGACCGTGGAGGCAGGCATCGACGCCCCAGATCCAGTGACCAAGGCGCTGGCGGAAAAATCGGCGCCGCGTCTGCGCGACGCCTACCTGACGGCCCTCACCGCGGTGGCGCAGGCGACGCCGCCCGGCGCCCCGCCCGACGCCGACCAGATCAGTCGCAACCTGCAAGGCGCCACTGATCGCGTGCTGCACCGCCCGGGCGCGCATCTCCTTCTAGGCTCGGTGATCGTCAACTAGACCCACGCGGCCTTAGAACGGGCGACGTCGTCGAAAAGACGTTCCCATCGGGCCACGATGGCGTCTTCAGAAAATTCGAGGGCGACGCGCGCTGCGCCCTCGGCCATCAGCCGTCGCCTCAAAGTCTCGTCGTCCAGCAGACGCCGCGCGGCGTCAGCCAGCGCCTCGGGGCTTTCCAGCGGAATGAGCAAGGCGTCCACTTCATCGCGGACCAGCGCTTTCGGTCCGGTGGAGGCCCCGGCCACCACCGGCGTCTCGTGGGCCCAGGCCTGGATCACCACATTGCCGAACGGCTCCACCCGCGAAGGGAAGACGCAGACGTCGGCGGTCCGATAAAGAGCCGCGGCGTCGGACACCCAGCCAAGGAAGCGCACCCGATCGGCCACGCCGAGCTCTGTTGCGAGCGCCTTTAACGCCGCTTCCTCCACGCCGCTGCCGGCGATCCACAGATAGGCGTCGGGAAGCCGTGTCAAAGCGCGCAAGGAAATGTCGTGCGCCTTGTCGGAGTGCAGTCGGCCCATCCCTAGCAGCAGGGGGGCGCCTTCCGGCGTCGCATAGGTCGCGCGGGAAATGGCCGGCGCGTCATCGGCGGTGGCGAAGTTCGGAATGTAGTCCACCCGGTCCGCCGGCCAGCCCTCGCCCTTGATGTAGTCGACGATGTGCTGGGTGTTGCCGATCAGGAAGTCCTGACCCTTGAAATACTGCATATGATAGTAGCCGCCCAGGCGGCCGATGCGGGTCCAGGGACCTTCCGGCGCATGCTCGGCGCCCCGGCTCATCCAGCCCAGGATGGTCTTGGCGTTCACTTGTCTGGCGAAACGTTCGATGCGCCACCTGTTCAAGGGCCGCATGAGGGGCGCGTAGTCCACCAGCCTCACCGGCACGCCGAGCTTGGCCAGGGCGGCCTCGCGTTCCTTGTGCGGACGGATGACGGCGGCCTGTTTGTGACCGCGCTCGCCAAGGGCCCGCACCAGCTCAAGAAAATAGGTTTCCGCGCCGCCCTCGGCCGGAGCCCCCATGAGATGCAGGATGGTCATGCGGCGATCGCACTCGTCAGCACGTCCTCGACCCCGCCCTCGGCCGACACGCCTTGAATGTGGTGCGCGTGCCAAAGGGCGTAAAAGAGAAGACTCCACGCCGGCTGCGAGTCCTGCGCCGCATTGTTCATCACCCCCGCGATTTGCGCGGCGGATATCCAGCCGGCGAAACAGGGCTGGCGCTCCAGGAGATCGATGAGCGCCTTCGACTTGGCGGCCATCCACACCCCCACCGGCGGGTTGAAGCCTTTCTTCTTGGCGAAGGCGGGGTAGAGGGGATCGGCGTCCGCCAGCCACTGGCGGGCCACGTACTTGCCAAGACCCTTCTGCACCCGGGCGTGGGGCGGCAGGGAGGCGGCGAAGGCGGCTACCTTCGGATCCAGATAGGGCGTGCGCCCTTCCACGCTGTGGGCCATGAGGCAGCGGTCGAGCTTCACCAGGAGATCATTGGGCAGCCATTCGGCGAGGTCGGCGGCCTGGGCGGTCTCCACCGACGACAGGCCCTTGGCGCGAGCCGCCACGAGAGAAGCGTCCATGCCGACGCGCCAGCGGGGATCGAGGCTCGCGAGGATTGTGGTCTTGGAAAAAGCGCCCTTGCGGTCAGCTCCCGAAGGGGGGCGAAGCCCCAGCCACCTTGGCCGATAGCGACGATAGCCGGCGAATAGTTCATCCGAGCCCTCGCCGCACAACACCACCTTGCGATCGGCCTGAATGGCGGCGAGGCCGAGCATGTAGGTGGGGACCGCTGCGGCGTCGGTGGTGGGATCGTCCAGCGCGGCCGCTACCTTAGGGGCCAGGGCCCAGAAATGGTCGCTGGTCATGAGGAGGCGCTCGCAGGCCACGCCATGGCGTTTGGCGAAGGCGAGGGCGGCATGGCTCTCGTCGCGGGCAACTTCGCCGCCGCTGTCGCCATAGCCGACGCTGATGGCGAGGAGCGGATTGTCCATCAATCGCTTCATCAGGATCAGCAGGATGGAGCTGTCCACCCCGCCGGAGAGGAACAGGCTCACCGGCAGGTCGGATTGCAGGTGCGCCTGCACGGACTCGGCCATCACCTCGCCGAAGCGGGCGGGAAGCGCGGCGTCGGGCAGGTTGGTGTAGGTTACAGGCGCGGGCTCAGGCCGGCGCCGGTCGACAATGCGTCCCTTCTCCACCACCAGGGTTTCGCCCGGGCGCAGCCGGCGCACGCCGGGGTAGATGGTCTCGTCGCCGGTGGTGTATTTCAGCTGCAAGAGCTCGTCGCGGCGCACGGGATCGATCGTGGCGCGCGCCCGCCCGCCGGCGATCAGGGCCTTGGGCTCGGAGGCGAAGGCGAAGCCCTCCGCATCCTCGACATAATAGAGCGGCTTGATGCCGAAGGGGTCGCGGGAAAGGGTGAGGCGCTGGCCGCCGCGATCGGTGATGGCCACCGCGTACATGCCGCGGAGCTTGTCAGCATAGGCCGGGCCCTCGTGCTCGAACAGGTGCACCGGCGGCTCGCAGTCCGACAGGCTCTTGCAGAGGCCGTGGTCGGCGAGGCCCTGCCGCAGCTCGGGGGCGTTATAGATCTCGCCATTGGCCACCAGCACTGCGCCATGGCGACCGTGGATCGGCTGGCTGCCGCCCTCGATATCGACGATGGAGAGCCGGGTCTGGGCGAGGCCCACGCCGTCGGTGGTGAAGGTCCCGCTCTCGTCAGGCCCCCGATGGCGCATGGCCCCCGCCATACGGGCGAGGGCGACCTCGTCCGCCGCCTGACCATCCGCCCGCGCGACGCCTGCAATTCCGCACATGAGCCCGCGCCCTTCTTCAAGATAATGGCTTAGTTAGGCGCAAAGCCTTCGCCGCGGAACTGTAATGAGGGCTCTATGCGGGACGGCAAGCGAGATTAAGGCTCTCAGCCGACGAGCGCGGCAGTACGTACGGCTTCCGCTATGTCGCGAATGACGCTGCGGACGACGCCGATGTCGTCGCCTTCGGCCATGATGCGGATGAGCGGTTCGGTGCCCGAGGGACGGACGACCAAGCGTCCCGATCCGTTCAAGCGTCGCTCGCCCTCGGCGATGGCGCCCACGACTTCCGCCTGCTGCAAGGCTTCGCCGGCGACCCGGACATTTTCCAGGATCTGGGGTACGGGTTCGAATTGGCGGGCGAGGGCGCTCATGGGCTGACCGCTTTCCACCATCACCGCCAAGACCTGTAGGGCCGCAATCAGCCCGTCGCCGGTGGTGGAGAAGTCCTTGAGGATGATGTGGCCGGACGGCTCGCCGCCGAGGTTGAAGCCGCCGGAGCGCATCTTTTCCATGACGTAGCGGTCGCCCACATTGGCGCGTTCGAGACTAAGGTCGAGGCCGCGAAGAAAGCGCTCGAAGCCGAGGTTGGACATCACCGTGGCCACCACGCCGCCGCCTTGCAGGCGGCCGTCCTTGGCCCAGGCCTTGGCGATGAGGGCCATGATCTGGTCGCCGTCCACCACATGGCCCTGCTCATCGCAGACGGTAAGCCGATCGGCGTCGCCATCGAGGGCAATGCCGATGTCGGCGCGATAATCCCGCACAGCCTTGCCCATGGCCTGGGGATGGGTGGAGCCGCACTCGGCGTTGATATTGTAGCCGTCCGGCGCGACGCCGACGGGGATCACCTCGGCGCCGAGCTCGAACAGGGCGAGGGGCGCCACCTTGTAAGCGGCGCCGTGGGCGCAATCGATCACCACGCGCATGCCGTTGAGAGTGAGATTGCGGGGGAAGGTCGCCTTGGCGATCTCTACATAGCGGGCCTGAGCGTCGTCGATGCGCTGCACCCGGCCGAGATCCTGCGGGGCCGCCAGCCCATCCTGCAGCCCCTCGTCCATCAAGGCCTCGATCTCCGCCTCGCGTTCGTCGGACAGCTTGAAGCCGTCGGGGCCGAACAGCTTGATGCCATTGTCGGCGGAAGAGTTGTGCGAGGCCGAGACCATGACGCCGAGGTCGGCGCGCATGGAGCGGGTCATCATAGCTACCGCCGGCGTGGGCAGTGGGCCGAACAGACGCACATCCATACCGACACTGGTGAAACCGGCGACGAGCGCCGGCTCGATCATGTAACCAGAGAGGCGCGTGTCCTTGCCGATGACGACGAGGTGGCGCCGGTCTGGGGCGCGGCGGAACAGCTTGCCGGCGGCGAGACCGACTCGAAGCGCGACCTCCGCGGTCATGGGCGGGGTGTTGGCGCGGCCGCGAATGCCGTCCGTGCCGAAATAGGCGCGCTTGGCGCGACGAGGAGCCATTAGAGATACTTTCCTATCGTCACGAGATTCGCCGCCACGCGCTCGCCACGGTCGGCGGTCACTGGGGCGTTTCGTTCACCGAACGGTTAGTCTCATATTCTAGCAATAATGCTAAAGCGCCACCGGTTTGAGGAGTCGGCCCAGCATGTGCGGCATAATTGGCATCGTCGGCAAGTCCCCCGTGGCCGACCGCCTGGTGGAAAGTCTGAAGCGGCTGGAATATCGCGGCTATGACTCCGCCGGGGTCGCGGCGCTGGAAGGCGGCAGGATCGTGCGTCGCCGCGCGCCGGGCAAGATCCGCGCCTTGGAGCGCGAGATTGAGCAAGCGCCGGTGGCCGCCACGGTCGGTATTGGCCACACCCGCTGGGCCACGCACGGCGCGCCATCGGAGCGCAACGCTCACCCCCACCGCGCCGGCCGCGTGGCGGTGGTGCACAACGGCATCATCGAGAACTTCAGCGAACTGAAGGCCGAGCTGATTGAGGCCGGCCGCAGCTTCGACAGCGACACCGACACCGAGGTGATCGCTCAACTGATCGACGCCGAGCTCGCCACAGGTCTTGCACCTCTCGCCGCCTTCAAGGCCGCGCTGGATCGGCTCGAAGGCGCCTACGCCGTGGCCGTGCTCATCGAAGGGGAAGAAACCCTGGTGATGGGCGCCCGTCGCGGCAGCCCCTTGGTGGTGGGTTATGGCGAAGGCGAGATGTTCCTCGGCTCCGACGCCCTGGCGGTGGGGCCCTTCACCCGCAAGATCGCCTACCTAGACGAAGGCGATTACGTGGCCATCGATCACGACCGCGCCTATGTGTTCGACGCTGAGGGTCGTCCGGCGGATCGCCCGGTGCACCAGGTCTCGGCCTCGGCGGCGCTGGTGGAGAAGGGCAATTACCGGCACTTCATGGAGAAGGAGATCCATGAGCAGCCGGACGCCTGCCAGCACACCCTGTCAGCTTACCTCGACCCGGTGGCAGGCAAGGCGCGCATCCCCGCCGCTTCCGATGCAACGCCGCTTGATTTCGCGGCCGTCACCCGCCTGCAGATTCTCGCCTGCGGCACCGCCTTCTACGCCGGACTGACCGCCAAATACCTGTTCGAGGAATTCGCTGGTCTACCGGTGGATGTCGAGATCGCCTCCGAATTCCGCTACCGCGCTCCGGCCATTACGCCAGGGACGCTCGCCATGGCGGTTTCACAGTCGGGAGAGACCGCGGATACCCTAGCGGCCCTGCGCTGGTGCAAGCAGGCCGGACTGCCCACGGCGGCGCTAGTCAACGCTCATGAGAGCACCATGGCGCGCGAGGCTGATCGCATGTGGCCGACCCATGCCGGGCCTGAGATCGGCGTCGCCTCCACCAAGGCCTTCACCGCCCAGGTCTGCGCCCTGTCGGCGCTGGCCGTCGCCGCGGCGGCGCAGCGCGGCCGCATCGACGCCGCGGCGGAGCGGCGGCTGGTAGGCCTGCTCCTGGAGGCGCCCCGCCTGATCACGGCCGCCATGGCGGTGGAGAGCGCCGTGCGAGAGCTGGCGCCCGAACTCGCCAAGGCCCGGGACGTGCTTTATCTCGGCCGCGGTTCGTCCTATCCGTTGGCGCTGGAGGGCGCGTTGAAGCTGAAGGAAATCAGCTATATCCACGCCGAAGGCTACGCCGCTGGCGAGCTGAAGCACGGTCCCATCGCCCTCATCGACGAAGCGACGCCGGTGATCATCATCGCCCCCTCAGATTCGCACTTCGACAAGACCATGTCCAACCTGCAGGAGGTGCAGGCTCGCGGCGCGCCCGTAGTGCTGATCGCCGACGACGAAGGCGCGGCGCGCGCGCCCAAGTCGGTGAAGGTGCTGCGGGCGCCGGCGTGCGACCCGCTCATCAGCCCATTGGCCTTCTCGCCAGTGATCCAATTGCTCGCCTATCATGTGGCGGTGCAAAAGGGTACCGATGTGGATCAGCCGCGCAACCTCGCCAAGTCGGTGACGGTGGAGTAAGGGCAGTCGCGTAGTCCGGTCTGGAGCTCTGAATGGCCAAGGTGCGTAAAGCGGTGTTTCCGGTCGCGGGCCTTGGAACACGCATGCTTCCCGCGGCGAAATCAGTACCCAAGGAACTCCTGCCGGTCGTGGACCGCCCCGTCATTCACTACGTCGTGGCCGAGGCGCGGGCCGCTGGCATCGAGCACTTCATCTTTGTGACGGGTCGCGGCAAGGGCGCGCTGGAGGACTATTTCGACCATCAGGTCGAGTTGGAAGACACGCTCCGCGCCAAGGGCAAGGACGAGTTGCTCGATCAGCTTCTCGCCGACCTGCCCAGGGAAGGCGAAATCTCCTACGTGCGCCAGATGGCGCCTCTGGGGCTCGGTCATGCGGTTTGGTGCGCCCGCGAAATCGTCGGCGACGAGCCCTTCGCGGTCCTGCTGCCTGATGTGATTGTCGAGGCAAGTCCCTCATGCCTGGCGCAGGCGGTGGAGGCCTACAACAAGGTCGGCGGGAATATCGTCGTTGTGGAGCGCGTCCCCGACAGCGAAACGCACAAGTACGGCATCGTCGCACCTGCGTCGCGCGACGGGCGTCTGATCAAGATGTCCGGCATGGTGGAGAAGCCGGCCAAGGGCACGGCGCCGTCGAACCTATCGGTGTTGGGGCGTTATATCCTGCAGCCCGAAATATTCGACATCCTCAGTGAAAAACAGAAAGGCGCAGGCGGGGAAATTCAGCTCACCGACGCCATGGCCAAGCTGATGGAAACCCAAGGCTTTCATGCCTTTGACTATGAAGGCGAAAGCTTCGACTGTGGAGACAGGTTGGGGTGGCTTAAGGCCAATATCGAGCTAGCATTTCGGCGAGCGGACCTTGGTCCCAGCCTTAAGGAAGCGCTAGCCCAGACGTTAATCACCGAGAGGGCATAACGCCTTGCGCATTCTGGTAACAGGCGGTGCCGGGTTTATTGGATCAGCAGTTTGCCGGCGGTTGGTGAGTGCTGGCGACGACGTGCTGAACCTCGACAAATTGACCTACGCCGCGTCCGGAACCGCTCTAGCCGGTGTCGAGGACGCATCCGGTTATGCGTTTTTGCAGGCGGACATCGCCGATGCGTCCGCTGTGGCCGCCGCCTTCGAGCGCTTTCGGCCCGAAGGCGTCATCCATCTGGCGGCCGAGACCCATGTGGACCGCTCCATCGACGGGCCGGCGGCTTTCATCGACACCAATATCAACGGCGTTTTCGTGTTGCTGGAAGCCGCTCGCGCCTACTGGAGCGGCCTGGACGGCGGCGCCAAGGCTGAATTCCGCTTTCTCCATGTCTCCACCGACGAAGTGTTCGGCAGCTTGGGCGCAGACGGCCAGTTCTCGGAAATCACGCCCTATCAGCCGTCTTCGCCCTATTCGGCCTCAAAGGCCGCATCTGACCATTTGGTTCGCGCCTGGTTCCACACCTATGGTCTGCCGACCCTGGTCTCAAACTGCTCGAACAATTACGGGCCGTACCAGTTTCCGGAAAAGCTCATTCCGCTCACAATCATCAACGCCCTGCATGGCGAGACCTTGCCGGTCTACGGGACGGGCGAAAACGTGCGTGATTGGCTGCATGTGGAGGATCACGCCGAGGCGCTGCGCCTAATTCTCGGACGCGGCCGGCCGGGGGGGACCTATCTTGTGGGTGGCGAGGGCGAGCGCACCAATCTCGATGTGGTGCGTCGGATCTGCGACCTGGTGGACGCCGCGGCGCCGACGCCGAACGGGGTGGCGCGACGGCAAGAGCTGATCCGCTTCGTCACCGATCGACCCGGGCATGATCACCGCTACGCCATCGACGCCGGCAAGCTGCGCGCCGAGCTCGGCTGGGCGCCCGAGCGAAATTTCGAATCGGGTCTAGCAGAAACGGTGCGCTGGTACCTCGATCGCGAAGACTGGTGGCGGCCCTTGCGCCAGCGCTACCAGGGCCAGCGCATCGGCCTCGGCGCGCGCCGCGCGTGACGCAGCCTCAGCCCATCTTGGTTTTGGGGCGCAGCGGACAGCTGGCCGCGGGGCTGCTTCGCCATCTGGGCGAAGAGGCTGTGGCGGCGGGCCGGGCGGAGCTTGACCTCGCGGATCCGGGGGCGGACCTGGAGGGCTTGCTGAAATCCCTTCGTCCTCGCGCTGTCGTCAATGCCGCGGCCTATACCGCGGTGGACCTCGCCGAGACCGAGATTGCAGCGTGCCGAGCCCTCAATCGCGACGCTGTCGGCCGGCTGGCCGAGATCTGTGCGCGGCTCGATACACCCTTGGTGCACATCTCCACCGACTATGTGTTCAGTGGCGAGAAAGCCGCGCCCTATGTGGAACGCGACGTCCCAGGTCCGCTTAACGTCTACGGCCTGACCAAGGCCGAGGGCGAGCTCGCCCTGGCGAGCGCCATGCTGCCCTACCGCAAGGCGAGGTGGTCGATCCTGCGCACAAGCTGGGTGTTTGACGCGATGGGCGCAGGCTTCCTGCAATCCATGTTGCGCCTCGGCCCCACGCGGGACGAGCTCGCCATTGTCGCAGATCAGCACGGATGTCCCACCAGTGTGGACAGCCTGGCTGAGGCGGTGATCCTTGCGGTGGAGCACCTGCTGGCGGGAGATGACGCCTTTTGCGGCTTGGTGCACGTGGCTGGCGCGGACGACGCCACCTGGGCGGAATTCGCCGGCGAGATCTTCGCCCAGGCCCGACTAGCTGTGCGCATCAAGGCCATCACCACGGAAGCGTATGGCGCGCCGGCGCGCCGGCCCAAGAATTCCCGCCTGGACTGCGGCTACATACAGTCCATCAGCCGCTGGCGTCCGCGTCCTTGGCGTGAGCAATTGCAATTTGAGTTCAGGAAGATGGATCGGTAACAATGAAGGGTATCGTCTTGGCGGGCGGTTCCGGCACGCGGCTCTACCCGGCGACGCGAGCGGTCTGCAAACAGCTGTTGCCGATCTACGACAAGCCGATGGTTTATTACCCCATCAGCACCCTGATGCTGGCGGGCGTTCGCGACATTCTGGTGATCTCCACGCCCAAGGATTTGCCGCTGTTCCGGGAGTTGCTGGGGGACGGATCGGCCTGGGGGGTGAACTTCGCCTACGCTGAGCAGGATCGCCCGCGGGGGCTGGCCGACGCCTTCCGCATTGGCGAAGATTTCATCGACGGGGGGGCCTGCGCCCTGGTGCTCGGCGACAACCTGTTCTTCGGACAAGCCTTGGGCACGGCGCTCACCGCGGCGCGCGAGATAGGGGAAGGCGCCACGGTCTTCGCCTACCGGGTGTCGGATCCCGAGCGATACGGGGTGGTGGAGTTTGATCCGAACGGCCGCGCCATCTCCATCGAGGAGAAGCCCAAGGCGCCGCGGTCCGAGTGGGCCGTTACCGGCCTTTATTTCTATGATGCGGACGTGGTTCAGATCGCCCGCAATTTAAAACCTTCGGCGCGCGGGGAGCTTGAGATCACTGATGTCAACCGCATCTACCTCGAACGCGGCAAGTTGACCGTGCACCGGCTCGGGCGAGGCAATGCTTGGCTTGACACCGGGACGCACGACTCTTTGCTCGAAGCCTCGGATTTCATCAAGGCGATCCAACACCGGCAGGGCATTCAAATCTGCAGCCCCGAAGAAATCGCCTTCGAGCAGGGCTGGATCGATGCGGCGCAGATGAAGCGACTGGGCGAAGCCATGGCTTCCACCGCCTATGGCCGCTATCTGATCGATCGCGCCCAACACTAAGCGCTGAAACGCAGGAGAACTGCCATGCAAGTGACGCCGCTCGCGATCTCTGGCGTTGCGCTCATCACGCCGCGACGGTTTGATGACGAGCGCGGCTGGTTCATGGAGTCCTACCGCGCCGATGTGGTGGATCACTTGAACAGTGGGCGTCCATTTATTCAGGATAACCACGTCTATTCCGCGACGCGCGGGACTTTGCGCGGCATGCACTTCCAGCGAGAGCCATGGGCGCAGGCTAAGCTAGTTCGGGTGCTCCGAGGCGTGGTGTATGACGTGGTCGTCGATATTCGTGCGGAATCGCCGACACGAGGCCAGTGGGTTGGGGTGGAGCTGACAGCCGAAAGTAGTCAGAGCCTATTGGTCCCTCGTGGATTCGCCCACGGCTATCTCACTTTGGTGGATGATTGCGAGGTGCATTACAAAGTTGACGCGCCATACGTGCCCGACGCAGAAGACGGTTTGTGTTGGAATGACCCGAGCCTTAAATTTATTTGGCCGCTTCGCGATCAACCATTCAAAGTCAAGCCAAAAGATCTTTCGTGGCCAGCCTTTGGGCGCGAAATCTTCTAGTAATGAATTTGTTGTGTCCCAGGACGACTGGGTGGAACTAATCTGACGCTCCAGTCTAGAGCTTGATCCCGTCATATTGAAGCATATCCGGAGTTGACGAGGTAGTTTGCGCACTCGGTGGCTGTGAAGTGATCGAGGAGTTGGCCGATGCGCCGCCAGGTGGCTTCGACGGTGCGCTCGGCGGCCTTGCGGAGCAGGGTCTTGAGCTTGGCGAAGACCTGCTCGATGGGATTGAGGTCGGGGCTGTAGGGCGGCAGGAAGATCAGATGTGCGCCGGCCTTTCGCAGGGCTTGTCGCACGGCCTTGCTCTTGTGGCTGCCCAGGTTGTCCATGACGACGACGTCGCCGGGCGAGAGGGTGGGGACCAGGATCTGTTGGACATAGGCCAAGAACCACTCGCCATTGATCGGTCCGTCCAGGACGAAAGGGGCCGTGATCTGGTCGCAGCGCAGGGCGGCCAGGAAGGTCAGGGTTTTCCAGTGGCCGTGCGGGACCTTGGCCACCAGCCGCTGACCGCGGGCGCAACGGCCGTGGGTGCGGGTCATGTTGGTCTTGGCCCAAGTCAGACCAGACGGCGCGGATCAAGCCTCGCCTGATGGCGTCGCCAGCGCGCCCGCTTCCTGGCCACGTTCGGACGGTCCTGCTCGGCGCCGAACAGGCTTTTTGAAGCTCACGCTCTCATGGGCGAAGAAGTTCCCCACCGCCTACGACGCCAACGGACTACGCCAGTTCCTGGGCGAGCGCGGAACCACCCATGGCATCCCCAACCCCCGACCCGCAAGTGCTTCTATCCCTTCGATCCCACTGCCTACCGGCAGCGAAATCTCGTCGAGCGAATGTTCTGCCGACTTAAGGACTGGCGACGCATCGCAACCCAGTCGGCCGCCAACTTCACAAGCGCCGTCTTCATCGCCGCAGCAATCACCTGGTGGGCTTGGTCTGCCCCCTTGAAGTGGTCCATCCCTTATGTTGGTCCGAGGACCATTTTGGATGGATGGAACGATGGCTAGGAAGCGCCGCAAGCCGGAAGAGATCGTCGCCAAGCTGCGCCATGTTGGTGTGCTGACTGCGCAGGGCAGGACGATCGCGGTGACGGAGACGACCTACTTCCGCTGGCGGCCGGCTATGGCTGAACGACGGCTCCTGCGTGCGGCTCAGGGCCGAGGGCCCCAACCATGTTTGGTCCTACGACTTTGTCGAGGACCGCACCCACGATGGACGGAAATTCCGTATGCTCTGCGTTATCGATGAGTTCACCCACGAGGCCCTGGTGATCCGAGTCAAGCGCAAGCTCAACTCCATCGACGTGCTAGAGACCCTGGCCGATCTGATGATCCTCAGAGGGGCCGTCCGCCTATGTTCGCCGGACAACGGTCCGGAGCTCATCGCCCAGACCTTGCGCGACTGGATCGCCACCGTCGGCTCGAAGGCCACCTACATCGAGCCCGGTAGCCCATGGGAGAACGGCTACTGCGAGAGCTTCAACTCCAGCTCAGCGACGAGCTGCTCAATGGCGAGAATTCTACAGCCTAGCCGAGGCTCAGGTCCTGATCGGAGCATGGCGGCGCCTGAGACAATCGTCCCCAGAAGCGGAGGCGCGTGCGATGGGCAAGCCCACCAGCTCGCTTGAAGAGCGCTGGCTCGCCCACCCCAACCATGGCGTCAAAGGCCGCCATGCATTAACAATGACACCGGATCATCTCACGAGGGGGCATCGCCAGACGCTTGTTCGCCCGCCGCTAGTCTGGTAGCTCATCCGAGCCCTCCAACATAGGGCTGGAAACGCGGGAGCGACCCGATGAGATTAGTGGCGAGAAAAAGCTATATCGGCGAAATTCCTGATACAATTCAGGATTTTACCGAGGCGTTTCGCAAGCTTCCCCTCGCATTAAATCTTGCGTTTCAGGATATCTTGGCGCGTTATAGGGGCTCCGTAATCGGCCCATGGTGGATTACTGTCACTTCAGGAGCGCTGGTCCTTGGAATAGGTATAAACTATGGACCATTGTTCGGCCGCCCCGTCAGTGAACTACTACCATATGTTGCTGTGGGAATTGTCATCTGGTCGTTTTTCGCATCTTCGATATCTGAGGGAGGCGAGGCGTTTGTGGCGGGCGGCACGATGCTTCGGCAGTCTGCCCTTCCACTTCCATTGTTCATAATCCGATGCGTTACGCGCAACTTGATCAATTTTGGGCATCAACTCGTTATTATAGCTGCCATTCTATTGTGGTTTCACATATATCCGAGAATTGGCTCTCTATGGGCGGTGATGGGTTTGATTGTTCTGATTCTGAATATTTCCTGGGCGGCCCTCTTTCTTGCAATTATTTCAGCTCGCTTTAGAGATATTCCTCAAATTGTTTCTGCCGGGCTCCAGTTTATATTTTTTCTCTCCCCTATATTTTGGGTCCCAAATGACCAAATGGCACGAAATCCACTTGTGGCAGATAACCCGTTTTTCTTTTCTGTTCAAAGCGTGCGCGAGCCTTTGCTACAGGGCACTATGCCGCACCAGTTCTTTACCATCCTTGTGCCAATTGCGGCAGTCGGTTGGGTTGCTACACTCTTAATCTATAACCAGACCCGTCGCCGGGTTGTGCATTATCTTTGAGTCGATCCATGTCGTATATTCACGTCGATAATCTATCGCTTCATTTCCCGATAATCGGTGCGGACTCCCAGTCACTGAAGCGTCACCTTAAGCAAGTTGCGATTGGCGGTCTGCTTGCAAAAAAAAGCCAGAATTCGTCGCGGCCTATTCTGGTCGCGTTGCGTGATGTGACCTTCGATTTGCGTGCTGGCGACCGGCTCGGGCTAATTGGCGCGAACGGCTCCGGGAAGACAACTTTGTTGCGGTGCCTTGCCGGGGCTTATACGCCTGACCGAGGTGTTGTGGAGGTTGAAGGACGCGTTGCGAGCTTGCTTGACCTGAGCATTGGGATCGACGCCTCTGCCACTGGATTTGAGAACATAAGACTTCGAGGATTGGTTGCCGGCCTAAACAGTCGGGAAATTGAGGCGAAAGCGGATGAGATTGCCACGTTTAGTGGCCTTGGGCCGTTCCTTGCGATGCCAATGAAGAGCTACTCATCGGGGATGCAGGCTCGATTAGCTTTTGCAACGGCTACTTCCGTAGGCGCCGACATACTCCTCATTGATGAGTGGATCGCCGTTGGGGATGCAGAATTCCGGGCGCGGGCCCATGACCGGCTCACGGCGATGGTGAATAATGCCAGCATCCTTGTCCTAGCTTCACATGATCAAAATTTGATCAGATCACTTTGCAATAAGGTGATGCGTTTGGATCACGGCATCGCGTCAGAGGTAGTGCCAGTTGCAGAAATGGACGACTTAATGGCGCGCCCCACACCTGAGCGTAAGCCATAAAAAAGATACTTAAAAAATGTCGCTTCGCGCTACCGATCGTTGGATGGCCTGCCCCAATCCGCCCTTGGGGGCCATCGGAGGCACATTCTTGATAAGAAGGAGCCATCACCAGCAAGATTACGAGCAAGTTTTCCACTGACGTGCGCGAGCGGGCGGACGATTGATCCTCCCTCGTTTCGGTGGACACCCATGCTAGCTTTTCGGAGCTGGAGAGGAGTGTCAGATGGAACGTCGTCAGCGCTGGATATTTCCGGAGGCTTTCAAGCGCGAGGCTGTTGATCGGGTCGCCAGCAGCGGGCTGTCACCGGGCCGGGTCGCGGCCGAGCTGGGGCTGCATGAGACGGTTCTTCGGCGATGGATGATGCAGTTCGGGGCGCAGGCGACGGGGCTGGCGAGGCGCCCCAACACGCAGGCGGCTGGCTCCGTCGCCGTCTGACCTGGCCGCCGAGAACGCCCGCCTGCGCCGCGATAACGACCGGCTGCCATGGAGCGCGATATCCTAAAAAAGCCGCGCTCATCTTCGGAGCGACCTCCCGATGAGGTTCGGGTTCGTCGATGAGCATCACAAGATCTGGCCGGTTAGGATGATGTGCGCCGTGCTCGGCCTGTCTGCCAGCGGCTACTACGCATGGCGCGGGCGTGCGCCCAGCCCACGGGCGGTGACCTGCCCCTGATTTTTTCCTCCACGCGGAGCTAGAGTCCGGCCCCTTAGAGGACGGACGGATGAAGCGATCGAGATTTACGGAAGAGCGTAAGCGCCCGGTGACGACCGCCTTCCGTGACGGGGCTGGGATCGGATAGCGGTCGGGCACATGGACGCTGAGGGTAGTGTCCACGAGCGGGGCTTAATGGACACGATCGTAGTGGACGGTATGAC
>JBFLWS010000018.1:0-64996 GCA_040757715.1 Pseudomonadota bacterium
GAAGGCCCCAAAGGTCGCCGAAAAATTGCCCGTTGCGTCGCCAGCCGTGCAGGAAGTCGAGGGGCCCCTCGGCCGGCCGCGCAGCCCCCGCCTCCGGCGGCGCGGGGATGGCGATGGGAGGGGGCGCAGCCTGGGCTACGCCCGCGACGGCCACGGCGGCGAGAGCTGCTAATTTCCATGATAGCTTGGCGAAGCGACGCAATCCTGTCCCCAATCGGCTGAACTCACCGGCGGAGGCATATTGCAACTCATTCGCATTATCAAGAAATGATCTGGATCAAGCCTGCGGCGCCCATGGCGGCGGCGGGCGGGCCGGTCTCGATCAGAGTCTGCAGCATGCCGGGAACGCCGACGCACTCGAACACCACCGCGTCGCGCGCTTGACGCCCCATCAGACGCGCAGCGTTGAAGCTGGCGAGGGTGGCGGGGACGTCGAAGTCTTCCCAGCGCTCGTGGCGAATGGGCGCGAGGATCGAGCACAATGTCCGCCCCCAACGCCTCAGCGGCGGCACGACGGCCGGGGGCGAAGTCCGTGTCGATCACCGGTCCCGCCCCTCGGGCTTTCGGCCAGCCGGTGCGGATGCGTGAACACCTCGAAGCCGTCGCTTCGGGCCACTGCGATCAAGGTGACGCCGGCGGCCTCGGCGACGCGCACCGCCAGCGCCGTGGGGACCGAGACGGCGATCATCGCCTGGGCGCCCAGGACGGAGGCTTTCTGGACCATCTCCACCGACACGCGGCTGGTGAGGAGCAAGAGGCCGGCCGGCGTCTCGCCATCGCGCGCCAGAGCGCCGACGAGCTTGTCGAGCGCGTTGTGACGGCCCACGTCCTCGCGGATGGCGACCAGACCCTGCGCCCGGGTCCACCAGCCGGCCGCGTGCGTCCCGCGGGTCGCCGATCCCAGCGCCTGGGCGGGCCCTAGCGCAGCCAGAGCCGCGTGGACGTCCTCGGCCGTGAAGCGCAGATCCTGCGCCACGCGCGGGGCTGGCCGAACGGCCTCAGCGAGGCTGTCGAGGCCGCACAGTCCACAGCCGGTGGGGCCGGCGATCTGACGCCGGCGCTGCATGAGCGCGGCCCCGCAGCCGGGCTCCAGCCAGACGCGAGCTTCGACGCCAAGCTCGGTCTCGACGATCTCGAGCCCGCGGATCTGGCGCGCGTCCTGCACCAATCCTTCGGTTAGCGAGAAGCCCACCGCGAAATCCTCAAGGTCCGCCGGGGTCGCCATCATCACTGCGGTGGTGGAGGCGTCATGCACCAGAGCGACAGGGGTCTCCTCCGGGATCCGGCGCTCGCCGTCCTGCGCGCCCGTCCGCGCCCAGAGACTTCGCCGGACAGGTGAGGACGTCGGCGCCATGCGCTCAAGTCCGAGGCGTGGGCGCGAGCCTCGCCACCGCCGCCCTCGCCGTGGGCGTGAGCCCCTCCCCGCCCGCCGAAAGGTGTCGAAGGATGTCCTCGCGCATCGGCCGCGGCCAGAAAGCTTTGATATGGGCGACTGTTTGCCCGACCGCGTCGCCGCGCTGACCGTCGAAAGCGATCGCGATCTGGTTGGCCATCATCACCAGATTGCGCCGTTGATGGGCGCTCATTCGGCGGGCTCGGCCGGGGCGATGCGCCGGCTGCGGCGCGCCTGGGCGGCGTAGCGTTCCTGCCATTCGCTCAGGCCGTTGGATGAGCTCACCTGCACGGCGGTGACCTTGTATTCGGGGCAGTTGGTCGCCCAGTCCGAGTAGTCGGTGGTGATCACGTTGGCCTGGGTAAGCGGGTGGTGGAAGGTGGTGTAGACCACCCCCGGCGCCACGCGGTCGCTGATCTTGGCGTGCAGCACCGTCTCGCCCGACCGGCTGGCCAGCCGCACCAGTTCGCCGTCGCGAATGCCGCGGTCCTCGGCGTCGTGTGGGTGAATCTCGAGGACGTCCTCTTCGTGCCAGACCACGTTTTCGGTGCGCCGCGTCTGGGCGCCCACATTGTACTGCGACAAAATCCGCCCGGTGGTCAGCAGCAGCGGGAACCGCGGCCCCACCTTCTCGTCGGTCGGCACGTACTCGGTGATCACGAACTTGCCCTTGCCAAGGGCGAAGGCGTGCTCGTGCATCACCGGCGAGCCCTCCGGATGTTCGGCGTTGCAGGGCCATTGCACCGACCCCAGCTCGTCGAGCCTGGCGAAGGACACGCCGGCGAAGCTCGGGGTCAGCCGTGCGATCTCGTCCATGATCTCAGACGGGTGGCTGTAGGTCATGGGGTAACCCAAGGCGTTGGCGAGCAGCTGGGTGATCTGCCAGTCCTCGTAGCCGTTCAGCGGGCTCATCACTTTGCGGACCCGCTGGATGCGCCGCTCGGCGTTGGTGAAGGTGCCGTTCTTCTCCAGGAAGGTGGAGCCCGGCAAGAAGACGTGCGCGTAGTTGGCGGTCTCGTTCAGGAACAGGTCGTGCACCACCACGCACTCCATGCCCGCAAGGCCCGCGGCGACGTGGTGGGTGTTGGGGTCGGACTGCAAGATGTCCTCGCCCTGGATGTAGATCCCCTTGAAGGTTCCCTCGGCCCCGCCGTCGAGCATGTTGGGGATCCGAAGGCCCGGATCGGCGTCGAGGGCTACGCCCCAGGCCGCTTCGAAGGCCGCACGCACCGCCGCATCCGAGACGTGGCGGTAGCCGGAGAACTCGTGCGGGAACGAGCCCATGTCGCAGGCGCCCTGGACGTTGTTCTGGCCGCGCAAGGGGTTCACGCCTACGCCCGGCCGGCCGAAGTTCCCCGTCGCCATGGCGAGGTTGGCGATGGCCATGACCGAGGTCGAGCCCTGGCTGTGCTCGGTCACGCCGAGGCCATAGTAAATCGCGCCGTTCCCCCCCGTGGCGTAGAGCCGCGCCGCGGCCCGGATCTCAGCGGCTGGCACCCCGGTGAGCGCCTCCACAGCCTCCGGCGAACGGGCGGGATCGGCCACGAAGGCGGCCCAGTCGCGGAATTCCTCGGCGTCGCAGCGCTCTCGCACGAAGGCGTCATTCACCAGGTGTTCGGCGACGATGACGTGCGCCAGGGCCGTGAGAACGGCGACGTTGGTTCCTGGCTTCAGCTGCAGGTGATGGGCTGCTTCAATGTGGGGCGAGCGGACGAGATCGATGCGGCGCGGATCGATGACGATCAGTTTCGCACCCTGCCGCAGGCGGCGCTTGAGGCGCGAGGCGAACACCGGGTGGCCGTCGGTGGGATTGGCGCCGATCACCAAGACGACGTCGGCGTGATCGACCGAGTCGAAGTCCTGGGTGCCGGCCGACGTCCCGAGCGTGGTCTTCAGCCCATAGCCGGTCGGCGAGTGGCAGACGCGCGCGCAGGTATCGACGTTGTTGTTGCCGAAGGCCGCGCGCACCAGCTTCTGGACGAGGAAGGTCTCTTCGTTGGTGCAGCGCGAGGAGCTGATCGCGCCCAGGGCGCCGCGGCCGTGCTTGGCGGCGATGCGCTTGAACTCGCCAGCGGCGTAGGCGATCGCCTCCTCCCACGAGACCTCACGCCAAGGCTCGTCGATGCTGGCGCGGATCATCGGCTTCAGCACCCGGTCCTTGTGGGTGGCGTAGCCCCAGGCGAAGCGCCCCTTGACGCAGGAATGGCCGTGGTTGGCCGCGCCATCCTTCCACGGGACCATTCGCACCAGCTGCTCGCCCCGCATCTGCGCCTCGAAGGCGCAGCCCACGCCGCAGTAGGCGCAGGTGGTGACCACCGCATGCTCCGGCTGGCCGATTTCGATGACGCTCTTCTCTGTCAGAGCCGCCGTCGGACAGGCCTGGACGCAGGCGCCGCAGGAGACGCACTCGGACTGCAGGAACGGCTCGGCCTGGCTGGCGGCGATCTTGGAGGAAAAGCCGCGCTTCTCGACGCTCAGCGCCAAAGTCCCCTGCACCTCGTCGCAGGCGCGCACGCAGCGCGAGCAGACGATGCACTTGGCGGGATCGAATTCGAAGTAAGGATTTGATGCGTCGCACGGCAGATCGAGGTGGGTCTCGCCCTCGTCGCCGTAGCGGACCTCGCGCAGCCCCACCTGGCCGGCCATGTCCTGCAGCTCGCAATCGCCGTTGGCGGCGCAGGTCAGGCAGTCGAGCGGATGGTCGGAGATGTAGAGCTCCATCACCCCCCGGCGCAGCTTGGCCAGCTGCGGGCTCTGGGTGGACACGGCCATGCCCTCGGCCACCGGAGTGGTGCAGGACGCCGGCGTTCCCGCCCGGCCGGCGATCTCGACGAGGCAGAGTCGGCAGGAGCCGAACGCCTCCAGGCTATCGGTGGCGCAGAGCTTGGGAATTGCCGTCCCGATCATCTGCGCCGCTCGCAGGACCGAGGTCCCGGCGGGCGCGACGACCGTCTGGCCGTCGATGGTCAGGGTGATCTGTTCCTCGGCCTTGACGGCCGGCGTCCCGAAATCGGAAATGCGCAAGGAGGCCATTGTGGTTCTTCCTTACTCGGCCGGCTCCGGCTGGCGCGCCAAGCCGAAGTCCTCGGGAAAATGCGTGAGCGCGCTCATCACGGGAAAGGGCGTAAACCCGCCGAGCGCGCAGAGCGAACCCAGCTTCATGGTCTCGCAGAGGTCTTCCAGGAGGGCGAGGTTCGAGTCCCGCCGCTCGCCCCGCGCAATCCGGTCGATCACCTCGACCCCGCGGGTGGAGCCCAGCCGGCACGGCGTGCACTTGCCGCAGCTTTCCACCGCGCAGAATTCCAGGGCGAAGCGAGCCTGCTGCAATAGGTCCACGGTGTCGTTGAACACCACTACCCCGCCATGGCCGATCAGTCCGCCGCGCGCGGTGAAGGCCTCGTAGTCGAACGGCGTGTCGAACAGCGTCCTCGGGAAATAGGCGCCGAGCGGGCCGCCGACCTGGACGGCGCGCACCGGCCGGCCGGACAGGGTTCCGCCGCCTATGTCGTCGACGAGCTCGCCGAGCGTGACGCCAAAGGCGGTCTCGAACAGACCGCCGTTCCTGACGTCGCCGGCCAGCTGGATCGGCATGGTCCCGCGCGAGCGGCCGATGCCGAAATCGGCGTAGGCCTGCGCGCCCTCGGCGAGGATGAAGGGGACCGCCGCCAGGGTGAGCACATTGTTGATCAAGGTGGGCGCGCCGAACAGGCCCGCATGGGCGGGCAAGGGCGGCTTGGCGCGAACCTGCCCGCGCCGGCCCTCGATGGACTCAAGCAGCGCGGTCTCCTCGCCGCAGACATAGGCGCCCGCGCCTACGCGGATCTCCAGGTCGAAGCGGAAGCGGGAACCCGCGACGGAGGGACCGAGAACACCCGCGGCGTAGGCGGCGGTGATCACCCGCTGCATCGCACGCACCGCGAACGGGTACTCCGAGCGGATGTAGAGGTAGCCCTTTTCGGCCCCCACCGCGATCCCGGCCACGACCATGCCCTCAATGAGCAGGAAGGGGTCGCCCTCCATCAGCATGCGGTCGGCGAAAGTCCCGCTGTCGCCTTCGTCGGCGTTGCAGACGACGAACTTGCGCGCGCCGGACGCCGCGGCGACCGTCGACCACTTGATCCCGGCCGGAAAGCCTGCCCCGCCCCGGCCGCGAATTCCCGAGGCCTTGATCGCCTCGATCACCGCAGCAGGGCCGAGGCGCAGCGCCGCCTCCAGTCCGCGCCACCCGCCGTGGCCGCCATAGTCGTCGATCGAGGCCGGATCGATCAAACCGCACCGCGCAAAGGTCAGCCGCGTCTGGCGCTTGAGGAAGGCCACGTCCTCCGGACGGCCGACGCAGGCGGGATGGCCCGCCTTGCCCTCGAACAGGCCGGCCTCGACCAGCGCCGCGACCTGGCTCGGCGCCACCCGGGCGTAGCCGACGCGGCCCGCCGTGGCCTCGACCTCCACCAGGGGCTCCAGCTCGAAGGCGCCGCGCGAGCCGTTGCGCACCAATTCGATCGCCACGCCCCGGCGCGCGGCTTCGCCCAGTAGGGCGGCGGCGACCTGGTCGGCGCCCACTGCGACGGCGGCCATGTCGCCGGGAACATAGACCCGCACGCTCACGCCTGTTCCTCCGCGAGCAAGCTTTGAACATCGTCAGCGAGAAGTCGCGCAACGGGACGCCCGTCGACCAGGGCGGCCGGACCGCTGGCGCAAAGGCCCAGGCAGTACACAGGCTCCAGCGTCACCACGCCGTCGGCTGAGGTCTCGCCCA
This sequence comes from Pseudomonadota bacterium, assembly GCA_040757715.1. Classification (GTDB taxonomy): domain Bacteria; phylum Pseudomonadota; class Alphaproteobacteria; order Caulobacterales; family Caulobacteraceae; genus CAIMFV01. The sequence continues at coordinate 6,150 of JBFLWS010000018.1, forward strand.
AGCCTACGCCCAGCAGCGCCTGTGCAGCCGCGGTCACCGCGCGACCGCCCCGCGCCTGGCAGGCCTCCGCCTGGCAGAGCTTGACCACCCGGCGCCCCGCCGGGCGCTCGCTGAAATCGCTGTAGAAGCTGATCGTCCCGTGCACCTCCGCCCGGGTCAGGTTAAGCGCGCTGGCGATCGGGGCGACCGCCGCTTCGGGCACGAACCCAAGCCTTTCCTGCACCTCGTGCAAAATTGGCAGCAGCGCGCCCTCCACGCCCGCGTGGCGACTGAGGATCTCATCCAGGACTTCGTGCGTGAGCTCTAAGGTCGACACCCTTTGCTCCGATCCATCGGGTCTTTGGCCCGTTGTTCAGCGCGCCAATGTAGAGGGTCGGCCAAGGACGTCGAAATGAAATCATAGGGGGCTGGCGATTTAAGGCGCGAGCCACATTCAAAAAAAGCGGCGTGAGCTCCGCATTTTGGCGCTGGTGACTGAAGGGTTTTGGCTAGCGCCGATCGCGCGGCCACGCGCACCGCCTTGACCCGGAGCGACTTCGGTAAAAACCTAGAGAACATCCTTCCGAGCGTCATCGGCTCCACTGTCGGCGAGGCCGTCAATGGCGGGTTCACGCAGGAGAAGATCACCCCGCCCGATCCCAACTTCGTGCAGGCGGTCGAGGACATTAAGCTGCAACCCAGCCCGGCGCTGGACCTCACCGGCTTTGTGTCGGCCGAGCAGTTGCAACAGCAGCTGGGCGCCCTAGGTCCCGTGAACCCGCAAACCGGCTACGCCGCCAGCGACGCCCCGAACAACCCCGTGGTCGCCGCCTATGCCGCGGTCGGGCCGATCGGCGGCGACGCCCCTGTGGGCGCCGGCGGTGCTGACAACTTAACTTGTTGCGTCTGCAAGAAGCCTTCCCCCGCCCCAAATTCAGGCGGCTAGGGTCACGACGCTCCATTCTTCGAAGGCTCGGCCTCGGAAGGTGCGAAGGGTTCGGCGGCTGATGAGGTGTTGCTGGATGTTGACCCGAAGGGTGGCGAAGCCAACAGGTTGTAGATGGGGCCGTGGGCGGAGAGGAAGCGCTGGGCTGAGCCTTGCGATTTGAACCGCTGCTGTTCCCGTTCTCGCCTTCGGGTGGGCGAATGGCTGTTCTCGGCGCGATTGTTTTCGCGCATGCCGCCAGGGCGATGGACCTTCAAAATCCCCAGCTTTCTCAATGCTGAACGATACGACGCGAGCTTGTCGGTCGTGATGGTTTCAGGGTGCAGACCGTTGTGCTTCGGCAAGCGGCGCATCAGTTTATAGGCTGCTGCGGTGTTGCGCCGACGCTGGACGAGGACGTCCAGGACCTCGCCCTCGTCGTCCACAGCGCGCCATAGCCACATGCGCCGCCCTTTAATCTTCACCACCACTTCGTCCAAATGCCACCGACCCGTCGGTTGATCGCGACGGCGACGAATATTGGCCGCGATCTGCGGTCCGAACTTGTTGACCCAACAACGGATCGCCTCGCGGCTGGCTTCAATCCCACGCTGCGCCAGGAGTTCTTCGACGTCGCGCAGGCTCAGGGTGAAGCGAAAATATAGCCAGACCGCATATCGGATCACCTCGCCGGGATATCGGTGGCGCTTGAACGACAATGGCTTGATCAACGCGGTCTCCATTGAGGCCTCGGACGCCTAACGGAGAGAGTTTATCATCAGCCTGCCAGCACCGCCTGCCAGCGCCCTTGATTTGACGATAAATTATCCACCTTGCTCTCGTTAAGATAATATTCATTAACGCGAGGTTGTCATTTGTACCTTTGACAGACGCCCGGTCAACTGTTATGGTTTCGCTTGTCGAGTAAATGTAAAAGCATCATCCGAGAGAAATTCGTAATGCGTAAAGCAAAAAGAAGTGGCAAGGGGCAGGAAAAGTATTTCCCAGAACCCGTAAAGCGCGAAAATGCACGCTCATCTGTTAGTATTTCACATTTTTCAATTAAACCAATTTTTATATATTCCGGGTTCCGCTCATCAAGTACTTGGTTTTGGAGTAAATTCAGGAATTCAGAAAATTGTGTAGCGTTCTATGAGTATTTTAATGAAGTTTTGGTTGATATTTCAACCGCTTCAATTTTAAATACATCTCCAGAAAAATGGGACTCGCATCATCCAGATATTGGCCCTTATTTTTTAGAGTATATGAGCTTTGTTAAAGATAGTGGAGGGATTGGCGGATTTAAGGAGCGTTTCGCATATGAGTGCTTTATGCCAAGTGCAAATGACGCCCATGAATTGAGTGAATCTGAAATTGATTACATGAGTTCGCTCATCAATTTTGCGCTGCAGTCTGGCCGCACGCCAGTTTTAAGCGATCCGCGCGCCCTCGGGCGCGCGAGCGCAATCAGGAATAAATTTTCTGGCGTTCAGATATTGCTTATTCGCAATTTGTTTGCGCAATGGAATTCCTGTGTGGAGCAATATAATAATGGAAACACATACTTTGTGGATTCGCTAAATAGAATCATCAAATTTTGTTGCGGAGATTCGTATTTATCTCAAGTATATAAGGTCATTGGTTGCCCATCTGTTGATGAAAATCCTGAACATCACTTGATATTGTATACTATAGTTAATAGTTATCTAATGGCTCGTGCGGCCGATTCTGCCGATTTAATTGTCGATATGGAGCTTTTGCATGCTGATACTGCGTATCAGCGAGCGACTGGGGCAGAAATACGCCGTCTAACGGGGGTAACAATTGATCTTAGCGATGTCAGAGATCCCTTCTCCGCGTGCGGGTTGCGAATTCGCAAGTTAATTGATATCAGGGCGATCTTAACGGTTTTGATGCGCCCGGCCCTGGATAACCTTTCTTCGGAAGGTGGCGTGCTTTTCCAGAAATTGATATCCAGATTACTATCTGACATTGAGACGTACGCGAAGTATACGGACTATATTTTTAGTATTAATCAAATTAGTACTTTAGCTAATGCCCCCTCTGCCGAATACCGTGGCGCGGCGCTCCTCAGAGGAGAGGCCGAAAGCGTCAGCTTGCACCGCCAGCTGATCCAGGCCGAGGCCGAGCGCTCTGCTCTGCAAGAGCAATTCACCCAGGCCGACGCCGAGCGCGTCAGCTTGCACCACCAGCTGATCCAGGCCGAGGCCGAGCGCTCCATGCTGCAAGAGCAATTCACCCAGGCCGACGCCGAGCGCGTCAGCTTGCACCACCAGCTGATCCAGGCCGAGGCCGAGCGCTCCGTGCTGCAAGAGCAATTCGCGCAGGCCGACGCCGAGCGCGTCAGCCTGCACCACCAGCTGACCCAGGCCGAGGCCAAGCGCTCCGTGCTGCAAGAGCAATTCGCGCAGGCCGACGCCGAGCGCGTCAGCCTGCACCACCAGCTGACCCAGGCCGAGGCCGAGCGCTCCGTGCTGCAAGAGCAATTCACCCAGGCCGATGCGGAGCGCGTCAGTTTGCACCACCAGCTGATCCAGGCCGAGGCCGAGCGCTCTGCGGTGCAAGAGCAATTCGCTCAGGCCGACGCCGAGCGCGTCAACTTGCGCAACCAGATGATCCAGGCCGAGGCAGAGCATTGTCAGCTCAAACGCGCCGCGGGCAGCTGAGGCGTGGTAAGCAGGTCCATGGCCTCAAAACCAAACCCGACAATCCGTGACGCTAGTTTGATTCCTCACCCGAGATCATCCAGCTCGTGGTGATGCTCTACGTCCGCTATCCGCTGTCGCTGCGAAACGTCGAGGATCTCGCCTATGAGCGAGGCATCGACATTTGCCACAAGACGGTGCGCAAATGGGTGAACCGGTTTGGCCCAGCGTTCGCGGCTCAGATCCGCCGACGCCGGGTTCAGTCCATCCGACCCTATCCCATGGCGATGGCGCCCTGGCCGAATGGCGGTCGCTTGCCGAGTCATGCCGAAGATCTCGCGTCAAGCGGAGATGAGTTTGCATTGGGCTGAAGCACCCACCAACGTGACGCTTTATCGATCGACTGTCGGCATCAAATTTTATATATAATAATAATTTCATTGGCGACGAGCTCGTCGCTTAATTGGCCGACCCCTTCGCTCGAGGTCGCCGCTGCGTAGCGCTCATGCTCAGCGCAAGCGGCTAAATCGCCGAAGCGGGTGAGGCCCGAAATTGGAGGAAGACTTTGCGCGCCTTGACCATTGACGGCCTGGACAGTTGCGCCTGGCTTGAAGCGCCGACGCCGCAGCCCGCAGCCGGGGAAGTGCTCATCAAGGTTCGCCATGTAGGTTTGTGCGGTTCGGATCTGGCGACCTTTTCCGGGCTAAATCCTCTGGTCAGCCTGCCGCGTATTCCGGGACACGAAATCGGCGGGGAAATCGTCGCGGTGGGCGAGGGCGTGCCCAAGGTCTACAGCATCGGCCGGCGCGTGATCGTGTCGCCCTACACCGCCTGCGGCGCCTGCCCCTCCTGCCGGCGGGGCCGCGTCAACGCCTGCCGGTCCAACCAGACCCTCGGGGTGCAGCGCGACGGCGGCTTGGCTGAATATATCGTTTTGCCGCATGGCAAGCTGTTCCTGAACGACACCATTCCACCTCAGCGCCTGGCTCTGGTGGAGCCCTTGTCGGTGGGCTTTCACGCCGTCGCCCGCGGTCGGGTGACCGCGGCGGACCGGGTGGTGGTGGTGGGCTGCGGCATGATCGGCATGGGGGCGGTGGCTGGCGCGGCCGCGCGCGGCGCCGAGATCATCGCTGTGGATCTGGGCGAGAAGAGCGCCGCCGCGCTTCGCTTCGGCGCGCGACATGTCATCGACGCCGCGCACGAGAACGTGGTGGAGCGCGTGCACGCGCTGACCGATGGCGACGGCGCCGATGTGGTGGTGGAGGCGGTGGGATCGCCCGCGACCTTCGTCCAGGCGGTGGACATGGCCGCCTTCAGCGGCCGGGTGGTCTATATCGGCTATTCCAAGGCGCCGGTCACTTACGACACCAAGTATTTCAATCTGAAAGAGCTCGACATTCTGGGCTCCCGCAATGCTCTGCCGGAGGACTTCGAGGCGGCGATCAGCTACATTGAGGAAAAGGGCGCGCTGGTAGATGATTTCATTTCGCGCATATTCCCCTTCGATCAGGCGACCGACGCCTTGCCCTATTGGAAGAGCAACCGCGAAGACATTCTGAAGATCCTGGTCGAGCTATGACGGCGCTGATCAAGGCGCTGGAGCGCCAATTGGACGGTCGCCCCCGGCCGACCCCGCGCGTGTTGCAATTCGGTCAGGGCAATTTCCTGCGCGCCTTCCTCGATTGGAAGATCGACCTGATCAATGCGCGCGGCGGGCTCGACTGGGGCGTGGTAATCGTGCGCTCCCTGGCTCGCGGCGCGGCGCCCAGCCTGAATGATCAGGACGGGCTCTACACCGTGCTCACCCGCGGCGTGGATTCCACCGGCGAGGCGGTGTCGCAGCCCCATGTCGTGGCCTGCGTGCGGCGCGAGCTCGAGGCCGGCGCCGATTGGCTCGAGATCCTGGCCCTGGCGCGCCATCCTGACATCGCCGTGGTGGCGTCGAACACCACGGACGCGGGCATCGTCTATCAGCCGTGCGCCTATGACGCCGCGCCGCCCGCCTCGTTTCCAGCCAAGGTCGCCCGGCTGTTGCATGAACGCTGGCTGGCGCTCGGCGAGCACGAGACAGGCTGGCGGTTTCTGCCCTGCGAGCTGATCGAGCGCAACGGCGAGGTGCTCCAGGACCTGGTGCTGCGCCACGCCGACGACTGGGGCCTGCCGGCGGCGTTCCTGCGCTGGGTGGCGGAGGACAACGCTTTCTACAACACCCTGGTCGATCGCATCGTGCCAGGCTTTCCCCGCGACGAGGCCGAAATTCTCGCCGCCGCCCTGGGCTATCAGGATCCGTTCCTGGTCGCGGCCGAGCAATACCACCTGCTGGTGATCGAACGCCGGTCCGGCCAGCCTGAGCCGCTGCCGCCGCTCGCCGCCTGGGACGATGGCAGCGTGGTGGTGGAGGACGTCACGCCCTTTCGCCAGCGCAAGGTCGCTCTGCTCAATGGCGGCCACACCGCCCTTTGTCCGCTCGCCCTGATCGGCGTGGTGGAGACGGTGGGGGAGGCAGTGCGCAGCGCAGCGGGCGAGGCCTTTCTGCGCGGATTGTTCGAGCAGGAGATCATCCCGTTCCTGGACCTGCCGGCGGACTCGTTGCGCGAATTTGCCGAGGATGTGCTGCGGCGCTTCGCCAACCCGTTCATCCGCCACTATTGGCGGGACATCAGTCTGAACGGCCTGGCCAAGTTCCGGGTGCGCAACCTCCCTTCGCTCCTGGCCTACCTGGAGCGCGAGGGCGCCCCGCCGCCGCGCCTCAGCCTGTCCTTGGCGGCGTGGCTCACGCTCTATCTCGGACGCTTCCCCGCCGCAGAGTCCTGCCCGCCGCGGGACAGCGAAGCGGTGCTGGCCCGCCTCCGCGCCATTGGAGGCCATGCGCGGTCCGAGGAGATTGTCTCAGCGTTCCTGGCCGACACCGAGCTCTGGGGAAGCTCGCTTGATCGGCCGGCCCTGCGCCAGGCGGTGCTTGGTCACTTTGAAGCCCTGAGCAGCGGCCCGTTCGACTTTGGCAAGCTGGCCAACACGGGCGTCGACAGCACGGTGGGCGCCTGACTCGATCATCGCCGATTGTGCGCCACCAATAAAAATGATTTTATACGCAAACTAGCGGCTCCGTCAGAGGGCCCGGAAGCGAAGGAGACGACAGGACATGCCGAACAGCGGCGCAAAGGGCGTTGAGAAGGTGGGGCTGTTCGCCCTCGCGCCGATCGTAGGGTTGTTCTTCCTCTGGGGCGTGGCGAACAACCTCAATGACGTTCTGATCGCCCAATTCCGCAAGGCGTTCTCCCTGGGAGACCTGCAATCGGGCCTGGTGCAGTCGGCCTTCTATCTCGGCTATTTCCTATTCGCGCTTCCGGCCGCCCTCTTCATGCGACGCATGGGGTTCAAGGCCGCGGTGGTGCTGGGCCTGGTGCTCTATGGCGCCGGCGCGCTGTTGTTCTATCCGGCCGCAGAAAGCCGCACCTATGGCGCCTTCCTCGCCGCCCTGTTCGTGATCGCCGCCGGCCTCGCCTTCCTGGAGACCTCGGCCAATCCGCTGATCCTGGTCATGGGATCGCCTCAGGGCGCCACGCGGCGCCTCAATCTGGCGCAGGCCTTCAATCCGCTGGGGTCGATCACCGGCGTCCTGATCGGGCGTCAGTTCATCTTCTCCGGGGATAAGGCGGGGGCGGGACCGCTGACGGAGGCCCAGCGCGCCGCAGCGGCTCACGCGGTCCAGACGCCCTATCTGGCTATCGGACTCTTCGTTTTGGTCTGGGCCGGCCTCATCGCCATCACCCGCTTCCCCCGCGCCGCAGTGGCGGCCAACACGGCGGAGGAAGGCGGCGGCCTCAGCGACATCGGCGCCCTGTTCAAGCGCCCGCGCTACCTGTTCGCCGTCCTGGCGCAGTTCTTCTATGTGGGCGCGCAGGTCGGGGTGTGGAGCTTCCTGATCCGTTACGCCCAGCGTGAAACCGGCGCGGACGAGCGGACGGCGGCGAGCTATCTGATCATCTCCCTGGCCGCCTTCCTGGTCGGTCGCTTCGTCGGCGTGGCGCTGATGGGGCGGGTGAAGCCTGAACGGCTGACGGCGGCGTTTGGATTGATCAACCTCGTTCTGTGCCTGGTGGCGGTGTTCGCTCCGGGAACCGTCGGGCTCTGGGCCCTGATCGCCTCCAGCGCCTTCATGTCGGTGATGTTCCCCACGATCTTCGCCCTTGGGGTGAAGGACCTCGGGCCGCAAACCAAGATGGGCTGGTCCTTCCTGGTCATGGCCATCATCGGTGGAGCGGCGCTCACCGCCGCCATGGGCTATATCTCCGACCTCGCGGGCATCGCCACGGCCATGGGCGTGCCGGCCCTCGCCTTCGGCGTGGTGGCCTGGTTCGCCGCCAGTTCAACCCCCGCCCTCGCCGCTGATGAGGTGGAGGCGGTGGCCGAACCGACCCCATGATCGACGCCCACCAGCACTTCTGGCGGCTCCACCAAAACGACTGCGTCTGGCCGACGCCGGATCTGGCCGCCATCCATCGCGACTTCGAGCTCGCCGAGCTGAAGTCCGTGGCCGCGCCGCTCGGCGTGCGCGGCTCGGTACTGGTGCAGTCGCAGCCGAGCGCCCGCGATACCGACTATCTGCTGGACCTGGCCGCTCGCGATCCCTTCATCCTCGGCGTGGTGGGCTGGACCGAGCTGAAGGCGGCCGATGCGCCAGCCCGCATCCGCGCCCTCGCCGCCCGCCCCAAGCTTGTGGGCCTGCGCCCCATGCTGCAGTCCCTGCCGGAGGACGACTGGATCGCCGACCCTGCCCTCGATGCGGCCATCGACGTCATGGTGGAGCAGGGTCTGGTGCTGGACGCCCTGGTGTTCACTCGCCACCTGCCGCATCTGTCGCTCCTCGTCCGTCGCCGCCCAGAGCTGAAGGTGGTGGTCGACCATGGCGCCAAGCCGCCCATCGCCGCGGGCGAGCTCGATCCCTGGCGCGAGCGCATGGCCGCTCTGGCTGAGGCGCCCCAGGTCGCCTGCAAGCTGTCGGGGCTATTGACCGAGGCCGCGCCCGGCCAGGGCGAGGCCGAGCTCGCCCCCTATGTCGACCATCTTGTCGAGGTGTTCGGCCCCGAGCGGTTGATCTTTGGCAGCGACTGGCCGGTGCTGAACCTCGCCTCCGACTACGCCGGCTGGCTCGCCATAGCCAAGCGCTTGACGGCTCCTCTGGGCGCCGCGGCGCAGGCGTTGATTTTCGGGGGCGTGGCCGCGCGGACCTATGGCTTGCCCCAAGTCGCGATTTGACCCCATCTAGCGCTCCTGACCCTGGGATGCGTGCATGAGCCGAATGGAATCCGAGTTGGAAGACGCTGTTTCGGAGCGGCGCTATCGGGCGCCGGCCCTGGAGAAGGGCCTCGACATCTTGGAGCTGCTCGCCCAACGCGGCGCGCCCCTCACCGCCTCGCAAATCTCCGCCGCGCTCGATCGCTCGGTGAGCGAACTCTTCCGCATGGTCCAGGTGTTGGAGTTCCGCGGCTATATCGAGACCGCTCCGGACGGGGAGGGCTATGAGCTGACCAGCAAGCTGTTCGCCCTCGCCATGACCCGGGCGCCGGTGCGCTCCTTGCTGGAGGTGGCCTTGCCGGTGATGCGCGACCTCGCCGCCGAGCTCAGCCAGTCCTGCCACCTCGCGGTAGCTTCGGACGACCAGATCGTGGTGGTGGCCCGCCAGGAAAGCCCTGGCTATGTGGGTTTTTCCGTGCGTCCCGGTTATCGCCGGCCGCTGGTCGGCTCCACCTCCGGCGCGGTGTTGCTGGCCTACCTGCCGGATCGTGCGCCGCTCGCCGATGCTGAATTCGAGCGGCGACTGGAGGCGATCCGGACGCGCGGCTACGAGCAGTCGCCCAGCAGCCATATCGAGGGGGTCGTCGACCTGTCGGCCCCCATATTGGGCGATCTCGGCTCGGTGGCGGCCCTGACCATTCCCTTCGTGCAGAGCCGGCTCGCGGCCCCCAAGGTGGAGGACGCGGTGAAGGCGCTGCGCGCGGCGGCGGAGCGTATCTCGATCGACCTGTGCGCCCGGGGCTGAACGCGGGCGACGAACGCCTTCGCACCGACCGCCGGCCATTGACTCCGCTTGGTGTGGCGCGCATTTTTATAAACAAGAATAGTTTTACAGATAAATAGGGCGGCGAATTGACCCCGACACCGGAAGGCCTGAAACCCTTGGCCGCGCGCCTGCCCCGCTTGGGCTTCGGCGCCGCCCCCATCGGCAATCTCTATGCGCCGGTGAGCGATGGGCAGGCGTTTGAAGCGGTGGCCGAGGCGCTGGCCGCGGGCGTCACCTATTTCGACACCGCGCCGCACTACGGTTTCGGTCTCAGCGAGTCCCGGCTGGGCGCGGCCCTGGCGCAACTTGATCCAGGCGAGACGACGCTCGTCTCCACCAAGGTCGGCCGCATCCTGCGCCCCATCGCCGATCCGGACGCCCATGAGCTGAGGCACGGCTTCGCCAACGCCAATCCTTTCGAGCCGGTGTTCGACTACAGCTACGACGCCGTGCTGCGGTCGGTGGACGAGAGCCGCCAAAGGCTGCAGCGTTCGCGCATCGACATGCTGCTGGTGCATGACCTTGGCCAGCTGACCCACGGCGATGAGCATGAGCGCCTGTTCACTCAATTCATGGACGGGGGTTATCGCGCGTTGCGGGCTTTGCGCGATTCCGGCGAGGTGGGCGCCATCGGGCTTGGCGTCAACGAGTGGCAGGCGGCCGAACAGCTGCTGGCCGTGGCGGATCTGGACGTGATCCTGCTCGCCGGCCGCTACACCCTGTTAGAGCAGGGCGCCCTCGACAGCTTCCTGCCCCTGTGCGCCCAGCGCGGCGTGTCGGTGGTCATCGGCGGCCCGTTCAATTCCGGCGTCCTGGCGCGCGGCGCTGGCGGCCAGCCGAGGTCGCGCTACAACTACGAGACCGCCCCCACCGACGTGCTGGCGCGGGTGGATCGCCTGGAGGCCGTCTGCGCCCGCTTCGGCGTGCCCCTGGCGGCGGCGGCCTTGCAGTTCCCGCTGGCCCATTCCGCGGTGGCGGGCGTCATCGCCGGCCTCTCCAGCGCCGCCGAGGTCGCCACCGCCCGCCAACTCATCGATCTCGCCATTCCGTCCGCGCTATGGGAGGCGCTGGGCGAGGAAGGCCTGATCGATGCGCGATCGCCGACGCCGACCGAGACCATGACCGCCCGCGCCGCGGCCAATCCGCTGATCCTGCTGTCTGAGGCCGACAATGTGCTGGTCAGCGCCGGCGCCATCGTCCGCGGCCAGCCACTGGTGATCGACGGCGAGACCTTCAGCGCGCCGCAGGACATTCCGGTGGGGCACAAGGTGGCCCGCCGCGCCCTGCAGCCTGGCGAAAAGGTGCTGAAATATGGCGCGCCCATCGGCTCCATGCTCACCCCCGCGGCGCCCGGGACCTGGGTGCATTCGCACAATCTGACAAGCGACTATATCGCCAGTCACGGCCGCGCGGTCGTGGGCGGGGAGCAGGAATGATGCTCAGCGGTTATCTGCGGCCCGATGGACGCAAAGGCGTCCGCAATGTGGTGGTGGTGGCCTATCTGGTGGAGTGCGCTCACCACGTGGCCCGCCAGATCGTCACCCGCGCCGACGACCTCGACGTCCACCTGATCGGCTTTCCCGGCTGTTATCCCAATGCCTATGCGCTGAAGATGATGAAGGCCCTGTGCGCCCATCCCAACGTGGGCGGCGTGCTGGTGATTTCGCTGGGCTGCGAAAGCTTCAACCGGGAAGCGCTGATGGAGGCCGCGCGCGCCGCCGGCCGCCCCGCCGAACTCCTGGTCATCCAGCAGGCGGGCGGCACCCGCTCCACCATCGAGGCCGGGACCGCCGCCGTGGCCCGCCTGCGCGAGGCCGCCGCCGCGACGCCGCGCGCGCGCATGGACGTTTCGGAACTGGTGGTGGGCACCATCTGCGGCGGCTCGGACGGCACCAGCGGGATCACCGCCAATCCGGCGGTGGGGCGCTGCTTCGACCGCTTGGTGGCGGCGGACGCCACCTGCATCTTCGAAGAAACGGGAGAGCTGATCGGCTGCGAGCGGATCATGGCCGACCGGGCGGCGACGCCGGAGCTGGGCGCTGAGATCGAGGCCTGCGTGGCCAAGGCGGCGCGCTACTACACCACCATGGGCTTTGGCAGCTTTGCGCCGGGCAACGCCGAGGGCGGGCTCACAACCCAGGAAGAAAAGTCCATGGGGGCCTATTCGAAATCGGGCGCCTCGCCGATCTCGGGCCTGATCAAGCCGGCCGACCAGCCCCCGTCGGGCGGGCTCTATCTCCTCGACGTGGTGCCGGACGGCGAGCCGCGCTTCGGCTTTCCCAACATTTCCGACAACGCCGAGGCCGTGGAGCTGATCGCCTGCGGGGCGCACATGATCCTCTTCACCACCGGCCGCGGTTCAGTGGTGGGATCGGCCATCTCGCCGATCATCAAGGTCTGCGCCAATCCTGAGACCTATCGGCGCCTGGCCGAGGACATGGACGTGGACGCCGGCCGCATCCTGGAAGGCCGGGCCAGCGTCGACGAGGTGGGCGAGGAGATCTACCGCCTGGTGCTGGGCGTGGCCGGGGGGCGGCGCACCGCTTCCGAAGCCCTGGGCCATCAGGAATTCATCCTGACCTACAAGCAGTTCGAACCCGTCGGTCCCGCTTGTCTGCCGGCACGCCGAGTGAGTTGAAGAAAGACGACCTGATGATGCGATTGAGCGGCAAGACGGCGCTGGTCACCGCGGCGGGGCAGGGCATCGGCCGCGCCACCGCCGAGCTGATGGCGCGCGAAGGGGCGCGGGTCATCGCCACCGATGTGGACGCCTCCAAGCTGGCGGGGCTGAGCGGCTGCGAGGCCCGGGTGCTCGACGTGCTGAACCCTGAGGCCATCAACGCTCTTGCTCGCGAGCTCGGCCTGGTGGACGTGCTGGTCAACATCGCCGGCTTCGTCCACTCCGGGACCATCTTGGAGTGCGAGCCGGATGCGCTCGCCTTCTCCTTCGACCTCAACACCGGCTCGATGTACCGCACCATCCGCGCCTTCTTGCCAGCCATGCTGGAGGCCGGGAGCGGCTCCATCGTCAACATGGCGTCGGTGGCCTCGTCGGTGAAGGGCGTGCCGGGCCGCTTCGCCTACGGCGTCACCAAGGCTGCGGTGATCGGCCTGACCAAGTCGGTGGCGGCGGACTTCGTCGGCCGCGGCGTGCGCTGCAACGCCATCTGTCCGGGCACGGTGCAGTCGCCCTCGCTGGAGGACCGGCTGGCGGCCACCGGCGACTATGAGGCTGCGCGCACCGCCTTCGTCGCGCGCCAACCCATGGGCCGCTTCGGGCGCCCGGAAGAGATCGCCGAGCTGGCCGCCTATCTCGCCAGCGACGCCGCCGGCTTCACCACCGGCGCCATTCATATCGTCGACGGAGGCTGGATCTGCTGACATGGCCCGTTATGTCTTGATGCTCGACTTGAAGGACGATCCGGAGCTGATCGCCACCTATCGCCGCTGGCATGCGCCGGGCGGTCCGCCCGCGGCGGTGAACGCCTCCATCCGCGCCTCCGGCATCCGGGAGATGGAGATCTATCTCCTGGGGGTGAGGCTGGTGATGCTCATCGACGCGGAGGACAGCTTCTCCTTCGCCGCCAAGGCCGCCGCCGACGCAGGCGATCCCGAGGTGCAGGCCTGGGAGGTGCTGATGGACCGGTTCCAGCAGGCCGCGCCCGGCGCCGCCCCCGGAACCAAGTGGACCGTGGCCGAGCGGATCTACGCCCTGTCCGAACAGCCCTGATGCGCTGACGGCGGCTTCGCGCCTATTGATAATTTGATCCCTTTGACGACGGAGACTTTCGCCCATGAAGCTGCTGCGATATGGCCCGGCGGGCCAGGAACGCCCTGGTCTGCTCGATGCGGAAGGCCGTGTGCGCGACCTGTCGGCGCATCTCGCCGACATCGGTCCCGAGGCCCTCAGCGCCGCCGCCCTAACGCAGTTGAAGGCCATCGATCCGCATAGCCTGCCCCTGGTCGAGGCGCCGGGTCGTCTGGGCACGCCGGTAGCCGGCACGCGGCAGTTCATCGCCATCGGGCTGAACTACGCCGACCACGCCAAGGAATCCAACATGGCCATCCCGGAGGAGCCGGTGGTGTTCACCAAGGCGGTGAGCTGCCTCTCCGGCCCCAATGACGACGTCATGCTGCCCCGCGGCTCGGTGCAGACCGACTGGGAAGTGGAGCTCGGCGTGGTGATCGGCGAAACCACGCGCTATGTGGATGAGGACCAAGCCATGGCCCACGTGGCCGGCCTCGTGCTGATCAACGACCTGTCGGAGCGCGAATATCAGCTGGCGCGCGGCGGCACCTGGGACAAGGGCAAGGGCTGCGAGACCTTCGGTCCGGTGGGCCCGTGGCTGGTGACCCTGGATGAGGTGGGCGACTTCGACAAGCTCGACATGTGGCTCGACGTGAACGGCGTGCGCATGCAGACCGGCTCCACCAGCACCATGATCTTCCGCCTGCCCAAGCTGGTCAGCTATGTGAGCCAGTTCCTGAAGCTGCTGCCGGGCGACATCATCACCACCGGCACCCCGCCGGGGGTGGGCATGGGCATGAAGCCCGAGCCGAAGTTCCTCAAGACCGGGGACGCCATCCGTCTGGGCATCACCGGCCTTGGGGAGCAGAACCAGCGCGTGATCGCCTGGACGTGATCTTGTCCAAAGGACCTGGGCGCCGTCACCCCATGAAGCCGAGATTGGCAGACTTGAACGCGCTGAGGCGGGGGAAGATTGTTCCGAGCTGCGGATCGCTCACGCCAAACCATCGGCCCATGGTGGCGAGATACTGATCCACAGACGTGGTGGGGATGAGCGCATTGCCCACCGCATCCGGATTGACGAATTTGGTGCTCGCGTCATCGAGGCCGACGGTGGGATAGGTCCCGTAGATGTCGCCGCCCTTCACTGCGCCGCCGAGGATCAGGTGGTGCCCGCCCCAGGCGTGGTCGGTGCCGTCGCCATTGGTGGTGAAGGTGCGGTTGAAGTCCGAGGCCGTAAAGGCCGTGACGGCGCCGCCATAGCCCTGCGCCTGCATGACGCTGTCGAAATAATCGAGGGCGTGGTCGACCTGCGCCAGAAGCAGGCTCTGACGCGCGTTTTCGCGGTCGTGCGTGTCGAAGCCGCCCAGTTGGACGAAGAAGACCTGGCGGTTCGGCCCCAGCTTGGCGTGGGCGGCGATGGTCTGGGCCACGGCATGGAGCTGCTGCGCCAGGGGATTGGACGCCGTCTTGCCGCTCAAGGGATCGGTGAAGGCGGCGGGCGCCGCCACGCTCGAACCGGTCACCGCCGCCTGGAACGACTTGGCAGTGTCCACCGAGCGCTGAACGGCCGCTCGATAGGCGTCGCCCAACGAATTGCCGGCCGCGTCGTTGCCGAGCAGGGTCGCCTGAAGCGCTGACAGAAACTTGGTCGAATTGTAATAAGAGCCGGTGCGCTGCAGCAGGTCGATCCGCTCGGCGGTGGCGCCCGTAGACGACAAGCCGATGCGATAGGCCTTCACCACATTGCCGGCAGGATAAATGCTCGCGCCCGCGGTGGTGAAGGAGGTGAAGTTGACGCTGGGCGCATTGCTGCTCGCCGCGAATACATCGCCGATCTCGCCGCCCCAGCCGGCGGTGACCTGGCCGACCTGGCCCGACTGCCAGGCCGACTGTTGGTCATTGTGGGAGTAAAGCCGCGGCGGAATGGGCGCGCTGCTGGTGGGGTGGAGGTATTGGTCGCGGGTCAGGGGCGCCAGCAGCGTACCGACATTGGCCAGAGCCGCCAGCCGTCCCTTGCCATAGAGCGCCGCGCTCTTGCTCAGCATCGGGTGCAGGGCGAAGGTGCGCAGCGTGGTCGCGTTCGGCGGCGCATAGGCGGCCGGAACATATTGCGGCGTCTTGGGCGTGATCGGCAGGACCCCGCCCCAGTATTCGGGATTGTCCGTCGCGGCGACCTTGCGCTTGGTCACCGGATTGATCGAGCCGATCGCGGTGGGCGCGGTCCCCGGCGGCATCAGGGCGATGGGGTCCGCGCCGCGGAAGCGCGCGAGCCAGTAGCGATTCCAGCTGCCTGAATCAGTGGCCAGCAGCAGGTTGTTGGAGTCGTTGCCGCCCTGCAGGAAGATGCACACCAGGGCCTTGTAGTCGGTGACCGCCGTCTGGGCGGCGGCGGACCCCATGGCCGCAAGGTTGAGGGCGAACGGCGTCGCCGCGCCAAAGGCGGCGAAGGCGCGCAGAGCGTCGCGGCGGGAAGGAGTTTGCGCAGTCATGGTCGCCCCTCAGCGCTGGATCAGATAGTCGGTGGAGACCATGGTCAGGGCGATGGCGCTCCTGACCCGGTCGAGGTTCGCCGCCGCGAGCTGGGCAGCCGTGGGCGTCTTGGCGGTGGGAGCGATGGAACTCACAACATCGACGATCCGGCGCGCCAAACCGTCGCTCATCCGCCCGCCGCAGAGCAGCATGTCGAGACGCCGGGCCAAGCGGGCCCCATCCACCAATTTGGTCGTCGGGTCAGCCAGGGCGAGCTCCTTGGCGTAGCCGGTGGTCACGTCGCTGTTGCCCCAATTTCCCGCCTGCACCACGGCGAGCGCCCGATTGGCGTAGCTGGCCGCGGTGAGCACATCCACCGCCTGGAACTCGGGGGCGACCTTGCCCGCCGTGGCGATGTCTGTCCCCGGCGGCGCATAGTCCGGCTGGAAGAAGTTGAACACCGTGGCGGATTCCAGCGGCGCCTGATCCAGCGCCGTGGGTTGGTTCAAGTCGCCCGGCTGCAGGAAATTGCCCGAAGCGGACTTGGCTTCGAAAGCGCGAAGCCAGTTGGCGAGGCGGAGCACCGGCTCGCGCAGCTTGCCGTCGAAGGCGCCCGTGCCTGGGGAGGTCGCCTCGCTGTCGGTCAGCACTGCCGTAAGAGTGGCGAGCAGATCGCCGCGCACGCCTGAGCCGTTATTGTTGAAGGCAGCGGCCACCCGAGCGATGTAGGCGCTGCTCGGATTGCTCTTCACAAAGCGCTGGATCAGCCGACGGCCGATGAACGGCCCCACATTGGGATGGTGGAAGATGGTGTCGAGCGCAAACTTCAGCCCGGCCTGCTGATAGGCGGCCACGGTCTTGGCGACGCCGCTGGGCGCCGTCCAGGCGCCATAGGCCGGGAAGGTGACGCCCAGGAAGCTCTTGGCGAGCTGCGAATGATGGTTCGGATAGCCGATCAGGGGGCGCACGTCGGCGCCCGTTTCGGTTGGGCGGTTGAACGACGCTTCCGTCGGCTTGGCGGCGTACCAGCCCCAGCCGGTGAAGATCTTGGCGAGACCGGCGATGTCGTCGTGGCTGTAGGTCGGCTTGTTCAAGTTGGGCGTCCCCGACGCATCCAGCGCAAACAGGCCAATCGACATCAGCTGCATGATTTCGCGGGCGTAGTTCTCGTCCGGATGCCGGGTCGGATCATTATCGGCTTGGTTATTGCCGATGATGTTCAAGAACATGCCCATACCTGGCGACAGGGTCACTGCTTCGAGCAGGTCGCGATAATTGCCGAAGGCGCGCGCGCGCAGCATGTCGTAATAGGCCGCGCCGATGCGCGGCGTGATCTGCGACCCCTGAAACGAGATGACAAAGATCTCCGAAAGCGCGAAGGCCATGCGCAGGCGCAGCTGATCCGCGCCGGTCACCGCCGCTGACCAGAAGGCCTCCTGGAATTGTCCCGTATGGGCGTGCGCCTTGTGGGTGGTGTCCGCGGCGTTGATGGCGGCGTCGCGGGCCACCCACCAATCGAGGAAGGCTGACGGCGAGTAGGAAACTGCGGCCTGCGCCTTGATCCAACCAGCGGGTTTGCTCTGCTTGACGTCAGCGATGGCTGCGTCGTTGGCTCCGAAGCTCGCCTGGCCTAGGAAACGCGCCGCTGCGTAGTCGTCCGCTGTGGGATCGCCTGCGGCCCCGTTGCTCAGAATTCCGCCCTGACTGGTGGCGAGCACCGCCGCCGCTGTCGCTGCGACCGCTGTTGCGGCGACCACCGCTCCAGTGCCTGATCCGCTTGCCGCATTCGCCGCCATGCCGCCTCCTCCGTCGCTTCGTATTCGCAGGCCCCGCCCGCCAATGACCACACAGGCACCAGATACAAGTACTTAATCAACTACACAAAATGACTATTTACCTATTTGAATTTAGAGACTTCATCTAGTCACAAGCGCCGCATGAGCCAATGCAGAGCTTGACCAAAAACAACTATGCTAAAGCTCTATTTACCAACCCAGTGAGCATCGCATTAGCTCCAAAAACGATTCCCTACATGGAAACGCCGGATCGTCCACCATTCCGTCGTTTCAGAAACATGATTTCTGCGTTGAAATTTTTACGCGTCAAACTGAAGCCGTCGCAGCGCGCCGCGCCTTGTCTAACCCGGCGCAAACGCGCCATAACTGACAGGAAGAGAGGCCTATTGCACCTACGTCGCCACGCCAGCTCGAAAAATGCGCCGGTCATCCGACGGGCGGTGATGGCGTTCGTCTTAGCATGTGCGTCTGCACCTCAAATCGGTCGCGCCATGGTGCTTGAAATCGACGACAATGGCGCGGTGCGGCGCTTTGACGGACCGGCGCGCATCTCCTACGACGGAGCGGTCGAGCCCTTGCGAGCGCCGCGTCCGGTTCAATCGAAGCCCAGTGCGCGCGTCGTCTCCGGCGCTCAGAAGCCTCTGGTGGAGGCGTCGTTGCGGTCAGCCGCCAAGCGTCACGCCATCCACCAGGACCTGGTGGAGTCGCTGGCCAAGCGCGAGTCGAACCTTAATCCCGAAGCCGTGTCGAAACGCGGCGCTCTGGGGGTGATGCAGCTCATGCCGGCCACCGCGCGCGCCCTGCGCGTGGACGCTAGAAATCCAACGTCGAACATCAATGGCGGAACCGCTTATCTCAGCGGCCTTTTGGCGCGCTACCATGGCGACATCGTCAAGGCGCTGGCCGCCTATAACGCCGGACCGGCGGCGGTGGATCGGCACGGCGGCGTGCCGCCGAATCCGGAAACGCGCGCCTATGTCGGCGCTGTCCTCGAGATGATGGCCGAGCGGGTCGCGCCTCGGACCACCAGGAGCCCAAGACCATGAGATCTCGACTCTATTCCATCGCCGCCTTGCTTGGCGCAGGCACGCCTGCCGCGGCCCAGGCCGTGGCGACGGACCCCGCGGGGTCCGGCCCGCTTCTGGCCGCCCTGTCGTGGGTTCAGGGCACCCTGCTGGGCAATCTCGCCACCACGGCGGCGGTGATCGCCGTGGCGGTGGTCGGGCTCCTGATGCTGACGGGCCGCCTCGACTGGCGCCGGGGTCTGACGGTGATCATCGGCGCCTTCATCGTCTTCGGCGCAGTAGCCATCGTCTCGGGCATCCGCAGCGTGGCCTCGGGGGCGCGATGAGCGGTCTTTCCTCCGATCCGATCTTCTCGGCGTTGACCCGGCCGCAGATGGTGGCCGGCGTCACCTACAGCTACGCCATCTTCAACCTGATCGTCACGGTCGAGGCGTTCCTGATCACCAAGTCATTCTGGACCTTGCTGATCGCCCTCGCCTTGCACGCCGGCGGCTATCTCGCCTGCCTCAACGAGCCGCGGTTCTTCGACCTGTGGATCACCAAGGTGAGCCGCTGTGCGCGCATCAGGAACTACAGCTTTTGGCGCGCGAACTCCTACACCCCATGACCGCTGCTTTTCTCAGCTTCGATTTCGGAAACAAGCTTGGGCCTAAGGAGGCCTCCATCGGCGCTCGCCTGCCCTATGCTCGGCACGTGGACGACCTCACCTTGCAGACCCGCGACGGCCTCCTGGTGCAGGTGCTCAAGGTCGAGGGGTTTCCGTTCGAGACCGCCGACGATGACGAGCTGAACTACCGCAAGCAGGTGCGCGAGACCCTGTTGAAAAGCGTGGCGAGCTCGAGGCTGGCGATCTATCACCACGTGGTGCGTCGGCCGGTGACGCCGCGCCTGACGCCGGTGGACACCGACCCGTTCTCAAAGGCCCTCGACGAGGCGTGGCGCGGTCAGCTCGAGGGGCGGCGGCTGTTCGTCAACGACCTCTATCTGACCTTGGTGAGCCGCCCATTGCAGGGCCGCGCCGGCCTTGCCGAGCAGCTGTTCCGCAACGCCACCGCCAGCGATGCGTCGCTCATGCAGGACCTGCGTCGCTTGCATAGCCTGCGGGAGTCCTTCGCCGCCACCCTCGCCCCCTATGGCGCGCGGGCGCTCAGCCGTTATCGCGATGCGCGAGGCGAGGCTTCGGAGTCCTGCGCCTTCATCGCCCAGCTGCTCAATGGCGAGCTTCGCCGGGTGGCGACGCCCGATGGCGATATCGGCGAGGCCCTGCCCGACCGCCGCCTGACCTTCGGCCTCGACGCCATGGAGATCGCGCCTGCCGGGGCCAGAGGCCGCCAGTTCGCCGCCCTGGTGTCGGTGAAGGATTATCCGGCGCGCTCCACCCCCGGCATGCTGGACGGGGTGCTGCGCCTGCCCTACGAGTTGACGCTCACCGAGAGCTTCGCCTTTGCGGACCGGCAGTCCTCGCTCAATCGCATGAGCCTGGCGCTGCGCCGCCTGCGCGCCGCCGACGACGACGCCTATTCTCTGCGCGAAGAACTCGCCGCCGCGCGCGACGACGTGGGGGCCGGCCGCGCCGCCTTCGGCGAGCATCACCTGAGCGTCCTGGTGCGGGCCGAAGACCTCGCCTCGCTCGACGCCGCCGTGGCTGACGTGCAATCGGCCTTCACCGAAGCCGGCGCCGTGGCCGTGCGCGAAGACGTCAATCTTGAGCCCGGCTTTTGGGCGCAATTTCCCGGCAATTTCAAATATATCGCCCGCAAGGCCATGATCTCGGCGGCCAATTTCGCCAGCTTCGCCTCCTTGCACAACTACGCCACCGGCAAGGCTGAGGGCAGTCATTGGGGCCCGGCGGTGGCGCTGCTGGAGACCACAGCCCACGGCCCCTACCACTTCAACTTTCACAACGGCGATCTCGGCAATTTCACCGTCATAGGCCCCAGCGGCTCGGGCAAGACGGTGCTGATCACCTTCCTGCTGGCTCAGGCGCGCCGGTTCGATCCGCAGATCCTCTATTTCGACAAGGACCGCGGGGCGGAGGCCTTCATCCGCGCCATTGGCGGCGGCTACGACGTGTTGCGCCCCGGCGAGCCCTCCGGCCTCAATCCGTTGCAGTTGGCCGACACGCCCCAGAACCGCGCCTTCCTCAATGGGTGGCTGGCGCAGCTTCTCGGCGGGGTCGAGGCCCTCGATGTGGAAGACCTGGCGGTCATCGCTGATGCGGTGGATGCGAATTTCGACCAACCGCTGGATCACCGCCGCCTGAAATTCCTGCGCGAACTGTTCATCGGCGCCAGGCGGCCCAAGGCCGGCGACCTCGCCGCACGCCTGCGCCCCTGGTGCGAAGGCGGGGAACACGCCTGGCTGTTCGACAACGCCGAAGACCGCATCAGCCTCGATCGCTCGGCCTATGGCTTCGACATGACCCGCATCCTGGAGACGCCGGTCACCCGCACGCCCGCCATGATGTACCTGTTCCACCGCATCGAGCAGAACCTCGACGGACGCCCCACCATCATCGTGGTGGATGAGGGCTGGAAGGCGCTGGACGACGGGGTGTTCGCGCTGCGGCTGAAGGACTGGGAAAAGACCATCCGCAAGCGCAACGGCGTGGTGGGCTTCTGCACCCAGAGCGCCTCCGACGCCCTGGAGAGCCGCATCGCCGCCGCCATCATTGAACAGGCGGCGACGCAAATCTTCCTGCCCAACCCCAAGGCCAAACCGGCCGACTATATCGACGGCTTTGGTCTGACCCCGCATGAGTTCGAGCTGGTGCGCGCCCTGCCCGACACCTCGCGCTGCTTCCTGGTCAAGCAGTCCGACCACAGCGCCGTGGCGCGGCTCGACCTGCACGGTCTCGACGCCCAGCTGAAGGTGCTGGCGGGGACGGAACGGTCCGTCCGCCGACTGGATCAGGCGAGGGCGGAGGCCGGCGATGATCCGGCGGCCTGGATGCCGCTCTATCTTCGCGAGGCGAGCGGAGGCCGCACATGAGCCTTTGTCCCGCCCCATCCCCAGATCTTGGCGTGGTCCGCAGCGTGCTCTCCACCGTGGACTGCCATGTGCAGGTCTATTCGGAAGCGGGCTACGGCGCCCTGACCGGCCCGCATTCGGTCTTCCCCCTCGCCCTCACCGCGCTCCTGACCATCTATGTGGCGCTGCTGGGCTATCGTTTGATGTTCGGCCTCGGCGGCGCGCGCCTCGCGGAGGCGCCGATCATCGCGCTGAAGATCGGCGTGATCCTCGCCATGACCCTGAATTGGACCACCTTTCAGACCCTGGTGTTCGATGTGGCCATGAAGGCGCCGCTGGAAGTGGCGAAGGTGGTGGGGGCCCCGGCCACCGCCTCGGGTTCGGCTCTGGCCGCCGATCCTCTGGGTGGCTTGCAGGTGGCCTATGACCAGCTCGCTTTGGACGCCGCCGCTTTCGGCAAGATCGCCGGTCCCAATCCACAGATTCTGCGCGGGGGCGAGGCCGCCGCCGCAGACGGACTTTGGAAAGCCCAGGCCGCCCTGTTCATGAGCACCGCCGGGCTGATGGCGATCTCGCTCATCGCTGTGGGCGTGCTCTCGGCGCTCGGACCGATCTTCATCGCACTCTTCCTGTTCGACGCCACCCGCGGCCTGTTCGCCGGCTGGGTGCGGGCCCTAACGGCGGCAGCCCTGGCGCCCCTGGTGTGCTGGATCACCACCACCGTGCTGCTCGTGGTGATCGACCCCTGGCTGGTGCAGCTCGCCCGCGCCCGCGAGGCCGGCGCCCCCGACGTGCAGACCGCCGCCACCGTCAGCGCCGTGGTGTTCATCTTCGCTGCAGCCCAGGCGGCTCTTGCGGTGGGCGCAACCATGATCGCCGGGGGCTTTCAGCTGAATTTTCAACCGCGCGACTCGCGCACGCCGTCGCCGACCACCACCGCCCCATCCGCCGCGCCGATCCTCTCCCGCGCGGACCGCCTCGCCCATGACCTGCGCCGCAGCGGCGTCATCGCCGCCAACGCCAGCGCCCAGACGCGCGCGGCCGCCGCGGCGCCCATGTCCTTCACACCATCGAGCGGCGTTGTCATGGGGACCTCGTCCCGGCTGGGCGACAGCTACCGACGCGACGCCTTCATGGACCGTTTTCGCCAGCCTCGCCGGAGCCTTCGATGATGCGGCCTTCCCTCGTCCTTGCCGGTCTCCTGCTCATCGCTGCGCCGGTCTCAGCCGCCGTGTCGCCCCAGCCCAGCGCCGCCGACCCGCGCATTCGCGTGGTGAAGTATACGCCCGACGACGTGGTGCGCCTCGATTGCACCTTGGGTTACGCGGTGACCTTGGCGTTCGGCCCGGGCGAGCGGGTGGAGAACGTCTCCATCGGCGACAGTCTCGGCTGGCAGGTCACCCCCAATCGCCGCGCCAACCTGTTGTTCCTGAAGCCGGTCGACCGCGCGTCGCCCACCAACATGACCGTGGTCACCAACCTGCGCAGCTACGCCTTCGACCTGCATTCGCGGGCCGCGCGTCGGAGCGGCGACAAGGACATCATTTTCAGCGTCAAGTTCGACTATCCCGAGGTGGCTGTGGCCGCGCCGGAGCCCGCCCCTGCCGCCCCGCCGACGCCAGAGCCGCCCAAGGACGTCAATCACGCCTACAGTTATGAGGGCGCGTCCCAGGGGCTGCCGGTACGGGTGTTCGACGATGGACAATCCACCTATTTCGTCTTCGCCGCCGGTTCGGATTTCCCGGCGATCTTCGCGGTCGACGCCGACAAGAAGGAAGCAGTCGTGAATGTGGCCCACCGCGACGGCTATGTGGTGGTCGACCGCCTGGCGCGCGCCTTCGTCCTGCGTCGAGGCGACGCCGTGACGCGCATCGTCAATGACGGCTATCGCGAGGACTCGGTTGTCACGACCAGCCTCAAGCGGCGCAAATAGGCCCGAGGAGGATCACTCGCATGCACTCTGAGCCCAACTCCCCCTCTTCCCTTGACCAGGTCAGCCTCGACAGCCCGGTCCTGACCCGCCTGGCCCAGGGCCCGACCCTGGTGGCCCGACGGGAGAGCCCGTGGGGCCTCGCCTTGGGCATTGTCGGGGTGATCCTGCTCGGCCTGTTCGTCTATTCGAGCCTCAGCCACGCCCGGCAAACCTCGACGGCCGCCGCCTCGGTGACCGCCGCTGTAGCTCCAGCCATCACGGCCGCCGCCCCCGCCATGGCCACCTTGGCGGCCGCGCCCACGGAAGCCGCCGCGACGCCCCAGCCCGCTCCAGCGCCTGCGCCGACAGCCGCGACGCCAGACCAGGGCGGCGACGCCGCCACGCGCTTGCATGCGCCGGCCATGGTGGTGGATATCGCCAATCCGTCGGAGCCGAGCGGCGCTCAGAGCACGGTTGCTGTCGCCGGCGCGAGCACACGGGCGCCGGCCGCCGCCTCGGATGCGAAACTTTCCGCCGAAGAGCGCTTCGCCGAAAAGGTCGCCGGCTCGGGTGTGGAATCCGTCCACGCCACCCGCCTGCGCGACAATGCCCTGATCGCACCGCAAGGCACGGTGATCCCGGCCATCCTCGAGACGGCGATCAATTCCGACCTGCCCGGCTTCGCCCGCGCGGTGGTCAGCCGCGACGTGCGCGGCTTCGATGGCTCCACGGTGCTGATCCCCCGCGGCTCCAAACTGATCGGCCAGTACAAGAGCGGCGTGGCCAATGGCCAGTCGCGGGCCTTCGTGATCTGGGCGCGAGTTCTGACTCCGGACGGGGTCTCCATCGACATCGGATCGCCGGGCGCCGATCGCCTCGGCCGCGGCGGGCTCGAGGGCGAAACCAACACTCATTTCTTCCAGCGGTTCGGCGCGTCGATCATGCTGTCGGTGGTGTCCGCCGGACTGGAGGCCGCCGCGAACAGCACGTCCAGCAATGGGAATACGGCCATCGTCATCGGCTCGCCGCAGCAGGCCACCAATGTCGCCGCCATCGCTCTGCAAAAACAGATCGACATCCCGGACACCCTCACAGTGGCTCAAGGCGCGCCCATTCGCGTGTTCGTGGCCCGCGATCTCGACTTCTCCGGCGTCGTGCAGAAGAAGCCATGAGTTCGGGAGTCTATCTCGCCGCCTATCTGGCGCCGCTCAAGCCCTGGCTCGATCGCGACGACGTCACCGACATCTTCATCAACCGCCCGGGCGAGGCCTGGATCGAGACCACGTCCGGCGCGATCTTTCGCGAGGCGGCGCCCGAGCTCACCGAGACCGCGCTCGGCCGGCTGGCGCGGCAGATCGCCGGCGCCTCGCACCAGGGGGTCAACCGCGAACAGCCGTTGGTGTCCGCCAGCCTGCCTGACGGCGCCCGGGTTCAGATCGTGGGTCCTCCGGCGACGCGAGCTGGCTTCGCCTTCGCGGTGCGCAAGCACAGCCTCTCCGACCTCAGCCTCGTAGAACTCGCAGGCCTCGGTGCGCTGCCGAGCCTCAAAGCGAATCGCGAAAGCGCGTGCGATCCGGAGCTCGCGGCGCTCATCGCTTCGGGCGAGGTGGAGGCGTTCCTGCGTCTCGCCGTGCAAAAGCGCCAGACCATTGTCATTTCCGGCGGCACCTCCTCGGGCAAGACCACGCTGCTCAATGCTTTGATCAAGGAAATCGACCTCCGCGAACGGCTAATCCTCATCGAGGACGCCCCAGAGATCCGGCTGGCGCACGACAACGCCGTCGGCCTGATCGCCACCCGCGGCGACGCCGGCGAAGCCCGGGTTGACGCCGAGGACTTGCTGCAAGCCTCGCTGCGCATGCGCCCCGACCGCATCCTCCTGGGCGAGCTGCGGGGGCGCGAGGCGTTCACCTTTCTACGCGCGGTCAATACCGGGCACCCCGGGTCCATCACCACGGTGCATGCGGACAATCCCGACCGCGCCATCGACCAGATCGCCCTGATGTCGCTGCTCAGCGGCGTCGATCTCGGTTGGAACGCCATCCGAGACTATATCCATCAAGTCATCGACGTCGTGGTCCAGCTGCGGCGCGAGGACGGCGTGCGGCGCGTGGTGGATATTCGCTATATGCGCCAGGCGGCGGCGCACTGATAACACAGGCGGCCGGTTAGGGTATTTTCCGAAAAACGAGAACCGGTTTTCGGTCGAAAAATGCTCTACGCTGCCCCCGCTAGACTGGCTCAGTGCTGGGAGAAGGCGCCGATCAGGTCGTTGAGCGATGGCGACTTGGTCTTGTTTCCATCAGAGGGCGGGGGCGCTGACTTGGACTTCGACGGCTTGGTCGTCGGGGTGCTGTCTGAGCTTCCGCCAAGGACGCCGCCCAGCAATCCGCCCAGCGCTGAATCGCCGCCGCCGGACCCGATCAGAGCGCCAGCCTGCTGCGACAGCAGCGCTTGGGCGACGCCGCCGACGTCAGGCTCGTATTTCAGCGCCGACCAAGGGCCATGCACGCGGAACGGAACCGCCCCAAGATTGACCTTACGCCCGCCGAAGCCAGCCGAGCCTTGCGGCTTCAGCAGCACATCGAGACTGCGCTCGCCGAGGTTCGCCGACCCGAGGCCGGCCACGCCCAGTCCCGCGCCGGTGAGGCTGAGGTTTTTGGTGGCGGCCACGCCGTGCAGCACGGTGAAGTCGCCCCCGCCCACGGTGAAAGCGGTGCGGGCGCCAGGGCCCACGGCCCCGCGCGAGAGCGCCGAGGCGAGGTTGCCCGAGAGCGCGCCGAGATCTGCGCCCACCACCGCGCCGTTGTTGACGGTGAGCGAGGCCTTGCCGCTGAGCGCGTGCATGATCTGATCGACATTGCGCCCTTGGGCGGCCAGGGCCACGGTTCCTGAGGCGGTCCCCTCGATGCGATCGATCCTGGCGAGGTCGGAGAAGAAGGTCTTGGCCTGAACGCCATGGAGCTGGAACCGGAAGCCGTAGCCGCCGGTGGTTCCGAGATCAGCCAGGCGCAGCGAGCCCGAACCTGCGCCGCCATAGAGCGCCATTTCGCCAATGCCGATGTCCGCCACGCCGTCCTGCAGGCGCACATGCAGGCGCGCATTGGAAAGGCCGATCTTGCGGAACTGTACATGGCTGGCGGCGAGGTTGAGATCGCCGTCGAAGGCCCGCAGGGCCTGTAGATCGATGGGGGTGGTCGGCCAGGCCCTGGCGGGCGGCGGCTCGGGGCCGAGATAGGGGTTCAGGTCGAGATTGGCCGTGGTGACGTCGCCCTTGACGAACGGCCGGGCCTCGGAGGTGTCCACGCTCAACTGCCCCGCCGCCACGATGTGGTCGAGGCCGATCCGGGCGTGGTCGAAGGAAATCTGTTGCCCCACCTTGGCGAGGCGGCCCTTCACCGCAAAGGCGCCGAGGCCCGGGCCGGGCTTCATCGGCTTGCCCGCGAGGCGCGCCAGCTCCCGCAAGGAGGGCCCTGACATGTCCACGTCGCCTTCGATCGGTCCGGGGGCGATGCCGGCCACGCCGGTGATGGCGAGATTAAGCGGCTTGGACTTGAGGCTCAGGGCCACCGGGCTGCGACCGCCGTTCAAGAGCGTGCGCGGCTCGTTGGCGGTGAGGCTGATCTCCGCGGTCTCCCCCAGCCAGTCGAAATTTCCGTTGATCTGGGCGGGGTGATCAAGGCCGCCGAGCTTCAGCGCCAGATTGATGTTGGCCAAGGATTGCACCAGCTTCGACTGACCATCGAAGAAGGTCACCGTGCTGCGCTGCACCGACAAGTCGTCGATGCGCAGATCCTTCAGCCACTCCGGCGGCCTTTCGTTCGGCTGAGGCTGGCGCCTGGCGAGGTTCCAGTTGACCCGGCCGTCCGCCTCCTTCTCGAAGTGGATGGCCGCGCCGTTGAGGATCACCTTGCGGATTTCCACGTGCCCGGTGAGGAGCGGAAGCGTGGAGACCGCCACGTCCATGGCGTCGGCGTCCATCAGATGCGCCGCCTGACCCCCCTCGATATTGGCGATGGAAAGGCCGCCGGCCTCCACGCCGATGACGGGCCAGAACACCAGCCGCACGCCTTTGGCGATGCGGACCTCGCGGCCGAGATTGTGCGACAGGGTCTGTTCGAGTTCGTGCGCGATGGGGTTTTGCGCCAGCCAGAGCGCAGCGGCGCCGGTGGCGATCAGCACGACTGCGCCCACCACGCCCACCACGATCAGCGCCGTCCGGCGCCATCCGAATTTCGCCTTCGCCATGCTCAAGTCCCCATATCTCGACGCGCCAACCCCCGCCGGCGGTCAGACCATCTCCGCGGCTACGGAAAGAATCGCCTTGAAGAGACGCTGTACATCTTGCGCCGGATCACCGGCCGCTCCTGACGAGGCGGCGACGTCGGCGATGCGCGCCTCAATCTTGGAGCGGGCGGCGATTTTGAGGGCGTCGGCGTCCGCCGCGGCCTGGTCCGCCGCCGAGGGCGCGATGATCACGAACGACAGGCCCCGCGTGGGTTGCTGCAGCATGTGACCGCTGTCGAACAGATTATCCACGTAGAGCACGTGACGCACGCCAAACCGCCGCTCCAGCCGGCGCACCATGAAGGGGGCGCGGCCGGCGCGGCTGCGGAGGCCCATCAACAGGAACGGCGCGCCGCTATGCTCATGCACGAAATCCGAGAAGGCCGGACTGCCCCTCAGCGCATTCAGGTGAACGGCGGCGTAGACCTTGGCCACCGCGAAGTAGCTGACCGCGAAGAGGGCGGTGGCGCTGATGTCGACGAGATAGCTGGTATAGCTGGCGCAATAGATGGTGACGGCGATGAAGCCGGTCTGCAGGCTCGCGAACAGCGCGTTGATCCAGCTATTGCTTATCCGAAAGATGAACGAGGCGGCGATGCCGATGATCGACACCATCGAGAGCAGCGTCGTCACCCAGGACGGAATCGGCTTCAGGTAGGTGCCGTGCGCCATGTCGTCCATGGCGGTGGCGAGGATGGTGGTGTCGTCGGTGAGCGGCGCGGCGGCGGTGCCCTTCAGACTGCCGATTCCCACCGCCGAGGCGCCGATCAGGATCTGCTTGCCGCGATAGGTCGCGATCCGCGCCGGGTCGCCGGACTCAAGATCGGCCGCCACATCGACAAAGCTGCGTCGGGCGTAGTCGCCACGCTTGTTGCGCCAGTTGAGCAGCATGCCTTGAGGAAAGTCGTCCGGGGCGATGCGGGGACGGGCGCCGCCGACCTGCAGGGCGCGCAGGGCGATGGAGGGGAAGGCGAAGGCCGCCTCCACTTGATAGGGGTCGTAGCGGCGCACCGCGCCGTCGGCGTCCACGCGCAGATTATTGAAGCCGAGCCGATCATAGGCCGCCGGGAAGGCGGGCGCGATCACCGCCACGGGCCGAGCAGCCGCCGCGCGGTCGCGTATCTCGGCGCCGGCGAAACGGGTGATCGACACCTGGCTCACGCCATCATTGGCCGGGTTCAGGCGCGTGAGCGGCAGCACAACCGTCGGCGCGTGCGCCAGCACGTCCTCCAGCATGGCGTCGTCGTCCTTGTGGGCGATGTCCGGATCGCTGAAGGTGAGATTGACCAGGATGGATTTCGCGCCCGCGTCTGACAGACCGGCCAGGGTCTCGGCGATCACTGATCGAGGCCAGGGCCAGCGTCCCTTGGTGGGTGCGAGGGCGGCGAGGGAGCGTTCGTCAATATCGACGATCAATGTGTTGGGGTCCGGCGCCGGGCTCGACAGGCGCAGGCGCACCGCCATGTCGATGGCCGTGTCCTTCACGCCAAGCGGCGTCCAGGTCGCCAGGTGGTTGGCGAAGATCGCCGCCAGGAACAGCGCGGCCAATCCCACATAAAAGGCCACAGGGCGGCTGCGGGCGCCGCGCCCGACGCCCAGCGTCGCCCGCCGGATCAGGCTGGCGTGTTGATCAGAGGGGGTGGATCGGCCGCTCATCGTGCGCGTCTGATGCGGGCTGCCGCCGGCGAGGGCTCGGCCGCCGCCTCCAGCTCTGGCGACGCCGCGGCGGTCATGGCCGCAATTCGCGCCTCGGGCGAGGGATGGGTGGAGAACAGCATGGCCGTGTCGGCCTGACCTGGCGCCAGCGCCTCCAGCCGCTCCATCACCGCGATCAGGGCCGAGGAGTCGTATCCCGCCCGCGCCGCGATCACCATGCCGTCGCGATCAGCTTCGAACTCGGCACCCTTGTCGAGGCCGCGGGCGATGAGCCGCGCCCCAAGATCGGCCATCACCTTGGCGTTGCGCCCCGAGTCGCCGCGCCCCGAGTCGCCGCGCACCAGCGCGCCTTCCCCGAGCGCCACCAACTTCTGCTGCTGGATCACCTTCCACTGATGGCGGCGGTTCACGTGCGCGATCTCGTGGGCGAGTACGGCGGCGAGTTCGTCTTCGGATTCCAGGCGCTCATAAAGGCCCCGCGTCAGCACCACGATGCCGCCCGGGAAGGCCATGGCGTTCACCGAGGGGGTGTCGAGCACGGCGAAACGCCACTCCACGTCCCGCCGCTCCACCTGGCGCGCCAGATTGCGCCCCACCAGATTGACGTAGCTCTGCACGCCGGCATTGCGCCAAGCGGGGGCGGCGCCGAACACCGGCGCGGCCATGATCTCGCCGGCCTGCGCCTCCTCATCGGTACTCTGGCGCCCGGTGAGGTCCTTGGCCTGTTGCAGGATCTGTCCGAGGCCAGAGGCCTGGGGCAGGCTAGGGAATGGCGAGTTCTGCGCCGAGCTCGCGCCAGCGAGCAGCGACGCCAGGGCGGCGACGACCAGCGTCGGATAGGTGTTGTGGATCACGGTTCGTCTCCCGCCGATGCCGAGGCCTTCGCTTCGTGCACATAGTCGAGGCGCCGGGTCTTCAGGCCGGCCTTGGTTGCGAACTGCGCCGCGGCCGTCTCGCTCGCCTCCGTGCGGCGCAAGGCCGCCACGGCTGCGGGGGCCGGCGTCGCCTTGGCGAAGTCGCTGGCGTCGAGCCCGCGCCCGCCCGAAGCGCTGACGATATTTTTCGAACCCGTCCGTCCGGAGGCCAGCGCCGCCACGTCGCCGGACGAGCGGCCGGCCAGGGATAGCCGGGAGAGTTTGAGCCAACCCGCGCTCGGACCGGAACGCACTTGCGCCCAGAACCCCTTGCGCGCCGTGATTTCCACGGAGGCCCCCGCCTTCACCGCGCCCGTGCTTGCGGCGCTGATCGCCGGCGCGGCCTGAAGCGGTCCCGCCACACGCACCTTGGCGGTCTCGGCAGCGACGCCTCCCGACCACAGAAGCGCGCCTGCCACAATAATAGTCGCCGCGCCCGCGCGCCGACGCCCCGTTCGCCCCAAGGTCGCCTCCCCCAATACGAGGTGAGGTTAACACCTCCGTGCGACGAATTGAACGGCGAAGCACCGACGGGGCGACCGGTTCGGGCGCTCGCCGTCAACGTTGGCTTCGCCGCCTTTCGTGACCAAGCAACCGACAGTTTTTTGTTGGTCGCCGCGTCGTGACTACCTTGGTCTTGCCTCAGGCCTTGGGTGGCCCTTATTCGAACATGAAACCGTTTGATCGCGAGAATCAGTCTTTGCCCAATCGGCGTCCAACCATCGACGATGTCGCGGCACTTTCCGGAGTGGCGCGGGTGACGGTGTCGCGCGTGCTCAATGGCGGCCCGAACGTGCGCCCGCAGGTGCGCGAAAAGGTCATGGCGGCGGTGGAGGCCCTGCAGTACCGGGTTAACGTGCAGGCCCAGAGGCTGGCGGCCCGCAGCTCCTGGACCCTGGCCATGGTGGTGGAGGCCAGTCACGACGCCGAGCCCAATTCCTTTTACCACTCGGGCCTCGAGATCGGCGCCTTGCGCGCCTGCGCCGACGCGGGCTTCCAGCTGCAGATGCACCCGTTTTCGGAGCAGACTGAAGGGGCGGCGGACGCTGAAATCCTCGCCCTGGCGACGAGCGGCCAGGCGGACGGGCTCGTGCTCACGCCGCCGTTTTCGGACCGCTTGGCGCTGCTGCGCCAGTTGCACGCGGCCCATTTCCCCGTGGCCTGCATCTCCGCCGGTCCCGAGGCGCGCCAGGCCGCGCCGAGCGTGCGCATGGACGAGGCGGGCGCGGGCTTCGACATCACGCGCCATTTGCTGGAGCAAGGCCACCGGCGCTTCGCGTTCATGAAGGGGCTGCACGGGCACCTGGCGGCGGAAGAGCGCTATTCCGGATTCTTGGCGGCCCTCGCCGCCGAGGGGCTGGACGAAAGCTCGGTGGTCGCAGCCAGGGGCGATTTCACCTTCCGATCCGGAGCGGCGCTGACGCCGGAGCTGATCCAGGCGCCGCTGCGGCCGACGGCCCTGATCTGCGCCAACGACGATATGGCCGTGGGCGCCATGTTCGCCGCCCATCGCATGGGCCTTGATATCCCCGCCCAGTTGTCCGTGGTCGGCTTCGACGACACGCCGGTGTCGGCGATCATCTGGCCGCCCCTCACCACCGTGCACCAGCCGCTGAAGCGCATGGGGGCCCGGGCGGTGGAGCTGCTGGTGAGCCAAGTGCGCAAGACCCAGGAGCGCGGCGAACGTCACGAAGAGATCATCCCGCATCAACTGATGCGGCGCGATTCCACCGCCGCCGTGCATTAGGCCAGCCGCCCTTGGAGCCTGGCCAAGGGCCGGCCAATTTTCATCTTTCGATCGCCACTAGGAAATAAAGTCCGAAGCCTCATTGACAGAGTTGAGGATTTGGCGCCTAAATTGAAAGCGCTTCCAATCGCCAAAGAGCGATTACGGCAAATAGGACGAGACGCTTGCGAGCGTCCGGGGGAGGAACATGATGACCAGGCAGAAGCTGGCGGGCGCGCGCGCCCACGCCACGGATTTTCGTGCGAATTGGCGGCGAACGGCCACAGCGTGTGCAGCGCTGCTGGCCTTCAGCGCGGTCGAGGCGCGGGCCCAAAGCGCGGGGACGACCAGCCCCGCGGCTTCAGACGATACCGGCGCCGGAGCGGTGGTGGTCACCGGCATTCGCCGCTCGCTGCAGGACTCGCTGCAGGTGAAGCGCGGATCGGACGAGATCGTCGAAGTGATTTCCGCCGAGGACATCGGCAAGCTGCCGGACGAGAGCATCGCCGATTCGCTGACCCGCCTGCCGGGCCTTGCCGGCCAACGGGTGCAGGGCCGCTATCAGGACATCTCCATCCGCGGCCTTTCGCCGGACTTCACCTCGACCCTGCTGGACGGCTTCCAGCAAGCGTCCACCGGCGACAACCGCGCCGCCGAATTCGACCAGTATCCGTCTGAACTGATCAGCGGCGTGACGGTCTACAAGTCGCCCGACCCGAACAACATCGGTCAGGGCCTGGCCGGCACGGTGAACCTGCAGACCCTGAACCCGCTCGATCGGACCAAGCGCGTCATCGCCATCAATGTGCGGGGATCGCAGGAGAGCGGCAGCAAGCTGAACCCCGGGACTTCGCTCGCCGGATCGCGCATCAGCGCCGCCTATGTCGACCAGTTCCGCGACGGGACCGTCGGCTTCGCCCTCGGCTATGCGCACCTCGATGCGCCGGAACAGGAAAAGCACTATCACGCTTGGTGGTGGCAGCCGCAGGACGGCCTGCTGCCCGCCGCCGACAAGGGCGCCCAGGTGCTGAACGGCGCCGAGGTGTACGCCTATTCGCGCACCCTGGTGCGCGACGCGGTGATGAGCACCCTGGAGTTCAAGCCCAACGCCAATTTCCACAGCACCAACACCTTGTACTATTCCAAGTTCAAGGAAACGGAGTTGATGCACGGGGCGGAATGGATGGACTTCGCCGAGTCCACCGGACCGATCCTCAATCCCACCGTGGCCACCATCGGCGGTCAACTGATCAACACCAGCGGCACTGCGCAAGGCGTCGTGCCCATCCTCATCAGCAACTGGAATACGCGTAAGGACACGTTGCTGTCCTTCATCTCCCGGAACACTTGGGACGTGAACGGCTGGAAGCTGTCGGGCGATCTGAGCTACTCCTATGCGGAGCGCAAAGAGACCAACATGGAGCAGTACGCGCACTACGGCGCGACGCGCACCTTGGACAACCTGACCTATTCGGGCGTCGCCAGCGGGCAATTGCCATCGTTCACGCCCGGCCTGAACTACGCCGACGCGTCCAAGGTCTATCTGGGCGATCCGGCCCCGTGGGGCGGCTGGGGACATGACGGCACGGTCCACGACCCGACCACCAAGGACACCTTCACTGAAGGCAAGTTCATGGCCAAGCACGACGTTGAAGGTGGGCTTAGCGCTATCTTCAAGGATTTCGACGTCGGCTTCGACTATTCCGACCGGGTCAAGCAAAAGACCGAGTCCGACTTCAACCTGTTCCTGAACGGATCGGGCGGCCCGTCGAGCTACAGCTCCGCCTTCAGCGCGCTCATCCCCGCCGCGGCGATCAAGGGAACGAGCAACCTCTCCTTTGGCGGTTTCCCCGGCATGGTGGGGTATGACCCTCAGGCGGTGATGTCGCTCTATACGCTGTCGCCCATCAACGACACCAACCAGTATGATCGCGACTGGCGCGTCGAAGAGCTGTTGGGCACGGCCTTCTTCAAGGCGACGATCCGCAGCGAAGTGCACGGGATGCCGGTCACCGGCAATCTCGGCGCGCAATATGTGTATTCGACCCAGAAGTCGCGCGGCTTCATCACCCAGAACACTTCGGGCGGTACATTGGGATTTGTGCCCTACTCGAAGTCGGTCAGCTACGGCGAGTTCCTGCCGAGCTTGAACCTGCGCTTGGAACTGCCGTTCGAGCAGGACATTCGCTTCGCCGCAGCGCGGGAAATGTCGCGCCCGCGCTTGGACGACCTACGCGCCAACGCCTCGGCGGGCGTCTCCTCGCCCGGCCCCTTGGGTTATGGCTCCTGGAGCGGCAACGGCGGCAATCCCAACCTGCGTCCCTGGCTGGCCAACGCCATCGACCTGACCTACGACAAGTACTTCTCCAAGGCGAGCTACATCTCCTTCGCCTACTTCTATAAGGACGTGCAGACCTACATCTACACGCAGGACAATCCGCACTACGACTTCACCGGTTACCCCAATATCTCGGGCTACCCTGTAAATCCGGCCACCGGGAACTTTGGCGACTACCAGCGGCCGAACAATGGCCAGGGCGGCAAGGTCGAGGGCATCGAGCTCGGCGGCAACTTCGAAGGACGGCTGATTTCGCCCTGGCTGAACGGCTTCGGGGTCGACGCTGGCGCCTCGCGCACCTGGACGACCATCATGTCGGCTGGACCGACGTCGCCGGGCGTGCCTTTGCCTGGCCTGTCGGGCACCGTGGCGTCGTGGACCGCCTACTACGAAAAGGACGGCTTCTCCGCCCGTATCGGCCAGCGCTACCGTTCGGCCTATCGCGGCCAGGTGGCGGCGCTGTTCGCGCTTCTGTCCTACACGGAGATCGCCGCGTCGCGCACCACCGACGCCCAGCTCAGCTATGAGTTCAAGACCGGGCGTCTGGCGGGTCTGACCCTGTTGTTACAGGGCTATAACCTGACGAACTCGCCCTACAAGGAGTACATGGGCAATACCCCGAACCCTAATCCGACCCAGCTTGGCAAGTACGAGACCTATGGGCGGACCTTGCTGTTCGGCTTCAATTACAAAATGTAACTCCGGACTTTGACACCCCCAAAGCGCGAGCCGCCTTCCACTAGATCGCGCGAACTTGCTCCCGAACCGGCGTCCGACGCTGGTTCGGGAGATTTGCTTCCGAATATTTCAAGCTTGGTGACAGAATGCGGCGCTGGTTTTTTGCGGCGACAGCCGCCACGGTCTTTGCAGCGGCGACCGCCGCAGCTGCGGTGAATCCGGCCGACGGCCCTTGGCCGCGGATCGCGCCGAAGTACAGGACCGATCCGGCGCTGGAAAAGCGCATCGCCGTTATGGTGCGCGGCATGACCCTGCGTGAGAAGGTCGCTCAAATGACCGAGGGCGAGATCAAGAAGGTCACGCCCGCGGATGTGAAAACCTACGGACTTGGCTCGGTCCTCAATGGCGGCGGCTCCTGGCCACATATGGACCGAAGCGCGGCGCCCAAGGTTTGGGTCGACCTTGCCGATCAGTATTACGACGCCGCCATGAGCGCGCCGCGCGCTGCGAAGATCCCGCCGATCTGGGGCGTGGACGCGGTGCACGGCCATAACAATGTGACGGGCGCGACCCTCTTTCCGCACAATATTGGCCTTGGCGCCGCGCACGACCCCGAGCTGATGGGCGAGATCGGCCGGGCCACGGCCAAGGCGGTGCGCGCCACCGGCATAGGCTGGGCCTTCGCGCCCACCTTGGCGGTGGTGCAGGACCAGCGCTGGGGACGGACCTATGAGAGCTATTCCTCCGACCCGGCCCTGGTGCGCGCCTACGGCTATGCGCTCGTGCGCGGCCTGCAGGGCGATCTGGGCGGCCCCGCCTCGGTGATCGGCTCGGCCAAGCACTTCATCGGCGACGGCGGCACGCGCGACGGCAAGAACGAGGGCGTCAACGAGGCTGACCTCGACACCCTGATCAAGGTGCACGGCGCGGGCTATTTCGGCGCGCTGGAGGCCGGCGTGCAGACGGTGATGGTGTCCTATTCCTCCTGGAACGACGTGGTCCACCACCAGGACTTCGGCAAGATGCACGCCGACAAGGCCTTGGTCACCGACGTGCTCAAGGACAAGCTCGGCTTCGACGGTTTTGTGATTTCGGACTGGGATGGCGTGGCCCAGGTGCCGGGCTGCACCAAGAGCCATTGTCCGCAGGCGATCAACGCCGGCGTCGACATGGTCATGGTTCCCGACGAGTGGAAGGCCTTCATCGACAACACGGTCCACGACGTGGAGACCGGCGCCATCCCCATGTCCCGCATCGACGATGCGGTGACGCGCATCCTGCGGGTGAAGCTGCGGGCGGGGACGTTCGCGCATCGGCCGTCTGACAATCCCTATGCCGGCGATCCTTCGGCGCTTCAGGCCAAGGCCTTGGCGCGGCGGGCGGTGCGCGAATCCCTGGTGCTGCTGAAGAACAACCATCGCCTCCTGCCGCTCACCGCCGGCAAGCGCATCCTGGTGGTGGGCAAGAGCGCCGACAGCCTGCCCAACCAGGTGGGCGGCTGGAGCGTCACCTGGCAGGGGGATGAGATCAGCAACGCCGACTTCCCGGGCGCGACCAGCGTGCTCGCGGCGCTGCGCCAAAACGCCAAGGCCGCCAGGCTCGACTACAGCGCCGACGGGGCGGGCGTGGATCCGAAGGCCTATGACGTGATCATCGCCGTGGTGGGGGAGCGCCCTTACGCCGAGACGGCGGGCGATATCGCCAACCTGGCCCACAGCGCGCGCTACCCCGAAGACCTGGCGGTGCTGCAAAAGGTGTCGAACCGCGGGACGCCCGTGATCACGGTGTTCGAGTCGGGGCGTACGGCCTACGTCAACGACATCCTGAACCTCTCCGACGCCTTCATCGCAGCCTGGCTGCCGGGGACGGAAGGCGCGGGCGTGACCGATCTGCTGTTCCCCTCGAAGCGGAGCGGCGCCAAGAATGATTTCCGCGGCCGCCTCAGTTTCGACTGGCCAGCCAGTGCCTGCCCGACCGGCAGTGCGCCGCTGTTCAAGCGCGGCTACGGCCTCGACTATCAGCATCAGCATGGGGACATGGATGCCTTGCCGGTGTCCGTCCCGAAGGAAGGATGCCCACATGACCGACCGGCCGCATAAGCCCGACGCGATCCGCAAGGTCGTCATTGTCGGCGGCGGGACCGCCGGCTGGATGGCGGCGACCCTGTTTTCGAAGCTGTACGAGCGGGCCTTCGAGATCGTCCTCATCGAGTCCGACGAGATCGGCATCATCGGGGTGGGCGAGGCCACCATCCCGCCGATCAAGCGCTACAATTCCATGATCGAGCTCGACGAGTACGACTGTCTGAAGGCGTCCAAGGGCACCTACAAGCTGGGCATCGAGTTCGTCGACTGGCTGCGGCCCGGCCATTCCTACATGCACTCGTTCGGCAAGATCGGGCAGGACCTGGGCTGGCTGCGCACCCACCAATATTGGCTGAAGACCCTGCAGGAGGGGCGCGCCGCGCCGTTCGATCACTTCGCCATCAATGCGGTGGCCTCGCGGCGCAACAAGTTCATGCGCGCACGGGCCGACATGACGGAATCGCCGCTGGGGGAGATCGCCCACGCCTATCACTTCGACGCGGCGCTCTATGCGCGCTATCTGCGGGGCCTGAGCGAGGGGCGCGGCGTGCGCCGCATCGAAGGCAAGATCGTCGATGTGCGCCTGCGCAGCGAGGACGGTTTTGTCGAGGCGGTGGTGATGGAGAGCGGCGAGGCCATCGCCGGCGACCTCTTCCTCGACTGCTCCGGCATTCGCGGCCTCCTGATCGAGCAGGCCTTGCACGCGGGCTACGAGGCGTGGACCGATTGGCTGCCCTGCGATCGGGCCATCGCCGTGCCCTGCGCCTCCGTGGAGCCCCTCACCCCCTACACCCGCTCCACCGCCCAGGCGGCCGGCTGGCGATGGCGCATTCCGCTGCAGCACCGCATCGGCAATGGCGTGGTCTATTCGAGCCAGCATCTTGGCGAAGACGAAGCCACCGCCGGGCTCCTGGCCAATCTGGACGGAGAAGCCCTGGCCGAGCCGCGGGTGATCAAGTTCACCCCCGGCGTGCGCAAGGCGATCTGGAAGAAGAACGTGGTGGCGGTGGGTCTGTCGAGCGGGTTCCTCGAGCCGCTGGAGTCCACCAGCATCCACCTGATCCAGTCCGGTCTGATCCGGCTGGTGACCCTGTTCCCCGACCGCAGCTTCAACACGGCCCTGATCGACGAGTACAATCGCCAGACCTATTTTGAATATAGCCGGGTGCGGGACTTCATCATCGCCCACTACAAACTGAATGAGCGCGAGGAGCCCATGTGGCGCGCCTGCCGCGAAATGGCAATCCCGGACACTTTGCTCGAAAAGCTCGACCTGTTCGGCGCCACGGGGCAGGTGTTCCGCTTCAATGAAGAGCTGTTCGCCGAGGAGAGCTGGATTCAGGTCCTGCTGGGCCAGGGCCTCATTCCGCAGATCTACGATCCGGGCGTGGACGTGAAGACGCCGGAGGAGATCGACCGCTATCTCCAGAATATCGAGAACGTCATCGACAAGTGCGTCGACGTCATGCCCCCGCACATCGATTTCGTGAACCACTTCTGCAAAGCCTGAGGCCATGCTCTTGAGCCGAGGCCGCTGCGCCGGAGCGCTCCTTTTCACGGCAGCCGCCGTGGCGTCCACGCCCGTGCGCGCCGCGCCGCACGACGATCTTCGGGTGCGGGTGGTGGAGACGCGCGTCGACCAGAGCCTGCTCCTCGCCGTGCGGCCGTCGCTGAAGCTGGTGCGCACCCGACGCGCGCCTCCGGCTCATGCGTTGCGCATCGACACGGCCAAGACCTATCAGTCCATGATCGGCTTTGGCGCGGCCATCACCGACGCCTCGGCCTTCGTGCTGAACTACGACCTCCAGCCGGCGCAGAGGGAGGCGCTGCTCGCCGAACTATTCGGCCCGCAGGGGCTTCACCTCAGCTTCGTGCGGCTGACCATCGGCGCCTCGGACTTCTCCACCGCCCGCTACAGCTACGACGATCCGCCGGATGGCGCCGACGACCCCGCCCTGGCGCGGTTTTCGCTGAAGCCGGCGGAGGCGGACGTCATTCCGGTGGCCAAGCGCGCCCTGGCGCTCAATCCTGACCTGACCCTCATGGCCTCGCCCTGGAGTGCGCCAGCCTGGATGAAGTCTACACGCAACGCCATTGGGGGGACCCTGCGGCCGGAGGCCTACGGCGCCTACGCCGACTACCTGATCCGCTATGTAGCGGCCATGGCGGAGGCGGGCCTGCCCATCGCCGCCCTGACCATCCAGAATGAGCCGGGCTTCACGCCGGGTGACTATCCCGGCATGCGGCTCACGCCGGCAGCCCGGGCGGAATTCATCGGCCGCTTCTTAGGACCGCGCCTCGCAGCGGCGCAGCCATCCACCCGAATCTGGGACTATGACCACAACTGGGATCGTCCGGACTCCCCTCTCTCGGTGTTGAAAGACGCGCACGC
Organism: Pseudomonadota bacterium; assembly: GCA_040757715.1. Classification (GTDB taxonomy): domain Bacteria; phylum Pseudomonadota; class Alphaproteobacteria; order Caulobacterales; family Caulobacteraceae; genus CAIMFV01. The sequence continues at coordinate 45,782 of JBFLWS010000018.1, forward strand.
TCGCCGCTACATCTCTGGCGTGGCCTGGCATTGCTATAACGGCAAGGTCGGGGCCCAGTCTCGCGTTCATGACGCAGCGCCGGACAAGGACGCGATCTTCACCGAATGCTCCAGCGGCGCCTGGAATGGGAGCTGGCGCAAGGCTTTCCGCATTCTTATGCGCCAGTTGGTCATCGGCGCCCCGAATAACTGGGCTCGCGGCGTGGCGCTGTGGAACCTGGCGCTGGATGAGCGCCACGGGCCGCACCTGGGCGGGTGCGGCGATTGCAGCGGCGTGGTCGCCGTGGACAGCCGCACCGGCGTCGTCACCCGCAATCCGGAATATTACGCCCTCGGCCACGCCAGCCGCTTTGTCCGTCCGGGCGCACGACGCGTGGCGATGCAAGGAGGCGCGCGCGGCGTGGACGCGGTGGCCTTTACCGACCCCCACGATGGTCAGACGACCCTCATCGCCTTCAACCACGCCCGGACCCGTCAGCGGCTGGACGTGCGGGTCGGGGGCGGCCGCGGATTCCACTACCAGCTAAGGCCGGGCGCGGCGGCGACCTTCGTCTGGACCCGTCCGGCCCCATGAGACAGGCGTCTGCCGCCCGCGCCTGTGGGAAAATGGCGCTAGACATTGACAGCGCTATCAAGCCACTCTTGTGGCCAACATGCCCCCCAGCGACCGAAGGGCGAAAGACATGACGAACGGCGAGGAGACTTCACATGGCCCATGGCGTGACGCCCGTATCCAGCGCGGATCCTGATTTCGGCGACGAGCCGACAGGCGGTTATATCAACGCGCCGGGGCTGCAGTGGTTCGTGTTCGCCCTGTTCTTCATCTTCGGCGGCATCACCTCCCTCAACGACGTGATCATTCCGAAGCTGAAGGAGCTGTTCACGCTGAACTACATGCAGGCCATGCTGGTGCAGACGGCCTTCTTCGCCGCCTACGCCATTATCGGTATCCCAGGCGCGGCGGTGGTCCGGCGCATTGGCTACATGCGCGGGGCGGTGCTCGGTCTGGTGGGCATGATGCTGGGCTGCCTGCTGTTCGTGCCGGCCTCGGCGACGGCGGAGTTCGGGGTGTTCCTCGCCGCCCTGTTCGTACTGGCTTCCGGCGTCACCATGGTGCAGGTGGTGGCCAACCCCCTGATCAGCCTCCTAGGACCGCCGCGCACCGCTCACTCGCGCCTGACCTTCGCCCAGGCCTTCAACTCCCTGGGCACGACGATCTTCCCCTATGTGGGCGCGCTGGTGATGCTGGGCGGCCTCGCCCATGTGAAGGCGGCCGACCTGACGGGCGCGGCGCTTTCGGCCTACCGGGTTGCGGAGACCATGGCCGTGGAGCGCTCCTATCTGGGCCTGGCGGCGGCCCTGGCGGTGATCGCCAGCATCGTCTGGCTGAACCGCAACCGACTGAAGGGCGAAACGCACGAAGCTGGCGCCGTCCTGAAGAGCTTCGATCTGATGGCCCAGCCGCGGTTCCGCTACGGCGCCCTGTGCATCTTCCTCTATGTGGGCGCCGAGGTGGCCATCGGCTCGCTCATCGTCAATTACCTGATGCAGGCCCGCGTGCTCGGTCTGAGCGAACAGGACGCTGGCAAGCTCATTCCGCTTTACTGGGGCGGCGCGCTGGTGGGGCGCTTCATTGGCTCGGCCGTGCTGCGCCTCGTCAGCCCTGGCAAGGTGCTGGCCTTCAACGCCGCCGGCGCCATCGCGCTTTTGGCCGTCTCCACCCAGACGACGGGCTGGGCCGCGGCGGGCAGCTATCTCGCCATCGGGCTGATGAACTCCATCATGTTCCCCACCATCTTCAGTCTCGCCAGCGAGGGGCTCGGTCGCCGCGCGGCGGACGGCTCGGGGGTGATCTGCGTGATGATCGTGGGCGGGGCGATCGTGCCGCCGCTGACGGGGCACCTCGCCGACCTGTCCGGCAGCCTCGCCGTCGCCCTCGCCCTACCAGCCCTGTGCTACGCCCTCATCGCCGCCTTCGGCTGGTATGCGCGCAGGCCCCGAATGGCGGCGTGAGTCCGAACTGAATAGTCAATAATGATGATCGTTCGGCCTGAGACGTCCATCGACATTGCCAAGATATATCGTCTCGTTGAGGCAGCCTTCGCAGATGAACCGCACGCCGAAGGCGACGAACAGGATTTTGTCGAACGGCTGCGCGCGTCCCGCGACTATGTGGCCGAGCTCGCGCGAGTGGGCGTGCGCGGCGAGTCGATCATCGCCCATCTCATGATGACGCGCCTGGCGGTTCAGCCGCCTGCAACCAGATCGGGGCTGCTGTTGCTCGCAGCCGTGTCGGTGGACCGCGATTGGCGCAAGCGAGGTCTTGGAACGCGAATGATCGAGGACGCCTTTGACCGCGCGCGGGCGTTGGGATTTCGATCAGTCTTGGTTGTCGGCGATCCGGAATTCTATCGACGCTTTGGCTTCCGCCCGTCGACTGAATTCGGCCTCGCCAACCTGAACGGCATCGAAGACCGATATGTCCAAGCGCTCGAACTGACGCCTGGCGCGCTGGCCGGCCCGCCCGCCAAGGTCGCTCTGCCGATCTGATCAATCGCAGGCGGCGCAGGTGGTGGCGCGCACCACCAGACGCGTTTCGCAGAACTCAGTCGCCACCGGACCCGGTTGATCCTGAAGGGTGGAAATCAGCACCTCCACCGCGCGCGCGCCAAGACCGGCGATGTCCACCGCCACGGTGGTGAGGTCGAGATAACGCGCCAGGGGCACGTCGTCGAAGCCAGACACCGCCACCTGCTCGGGCACGGCCACGCCCGCATTGCGCAAGGTCTGCAGCGCGCCCAGAGCCATCATGTCATTGGCGGCCAGGATGGCGTCCACGGGCAATCCCTCCGCCAGGAGCGTCCGGACCAGGGCTTCGCCGCTGGCCTCGTCGAAATTGCCCTGCACGACCCGCACCGGCAGATCGGGCGCCAAGCGCGCCATGGCGTCGAGATAGGCTTGGCGCCGCTCGATGGCGTCGATGTTCTCGGCCACCCCAGCCAGATGCACGATCCTGCGCCGGCCGCTCTCCAGCAGGTGCTTCACCATGGCGGCGACGCCGCCCGCATTGTCGATGCGCAGGGTCGGGCGGCCGTGACTGCCCGGGCTGTTCACCAGCACGATGGGCAGATTTCGCGGCAGGGCGCTCTCGCGCACCTCCTCGTCCAGCTGCGGGGCCATGACCACCAGCCCGTCCACGCGGCCTCGCAGCGCCGCCAGGACCTGCCCGGCGATGAGCGCGTCGGCGTGGATATTGGACAGGAGCAGCAGATAACCTCTCTCGCTCGCCGCGCGATCCATGCCGCGCAACAGTTCACTGAAGAACTCACCGTGCATGTCCGGCAGCACCACGCCGATGGCCTGGGTGCGAGAGGTCGAGAGACTGCGCGCCGCCAGGTTGGGCGAATAGCCGAGCGCGTTGACGGCGCTGAGGACTTTGTCCCGGGTTTCCGGCGTGACCTTGCTGTGACCGTTCAGGACTCGCGAAACGGACGCAACTGAAATGCCCGCCAGTTTTGCGACGTCGCGAATTGTGGTCGTCGATCCGGGCAAGTCCAACCGATCCGAGAAAATGGAATCTTGAATTGATGCTAGCGGATCGCAAATGGAAACGCCAACCACGCCCAAGACTACCGCCTCAGGGCGCTTGGACCCATAACAGACAAGCCTGAAGAACGCGACGCAGTCGGGCTTTAAGGTGCGGGCGACAGGGTCAAATGCGCGCCTGGCGCCAGGTCCGGCGTCACAACCACCAGTTCCTGCAGCTCTTTTCGCCACTCCACGGGAAGCAGGCGCCCGTCCAGGCGCACAGTCTGCGTCGGCGCCGCGCCATGGATGTGGATTTCGACCTTTGACCACCAGGGCTTGCGACGTCCCTCCCGGGCGCCGAAGCTCGCCTCGTTCGCCTTCAGGGTCACATATTGGCGCAGATAGTCGCCGCTCTTGTAGGCGAAGCTGACGCCGTCGTCGCAGTACAACTCGCCACGCCCCTCACCGCCCAGATAGAGGTGCAGCTCCAGCGCCCCCTTGGGGATGTCCATGGTGCTCTGCACGAGGGGCTGCTTGAAGATCACCGCGCCGGGCCGGACAAACACCGGCAGCGTGTCCAGGGGCGGGGCCCGCCAGATGTCGCCGCTCGCGACCTTCTCGCCGGTCCAGTAGTCGTACCACCCGCCTCCCGGCAGGAGGATGCGATAGGCGGCCGGGCTTTCGAAGTGACGGGAGGGCGCGACCAGGAGGTCGTCCCCCAGCATGAACTCGAAGCTCGAATCATTGAGCGCGCCCTGATCGGCGAGCACCTGCGGGAAGGCGTAGAACAGGGGCCGCATGATGGGCGCGCCGGTGCGGCTGTTCTCCTCCGCCGCGGCGTAGATGTAGGGCATCAGCCGATAGCGCGCCTCCACATAGCGCCGCCGGATCGCCTCGTGATCGGGGCCGTGGACCCACAGTTCCTGCGGCGGCTTGGCCTTTTCGTAATGGTCGCGGAAGATCGGATTGAAGGCGCCGACCTCGATCCAGCGGGTCAGAAGCTCCGCTGACGGCGCCGGCCCGGCAAAGCCGCCGATATCGTCGCCGGCATAGGAAAACCCGCTGAGACCGAGGCTGAGCAGCTGCTCGATGGACAGCGTCAGGTGCTCAAAGCTCGACGAATTGTCTCCGGTCCAGGTGGCGGCGTAGCGTTGCCCTCCCGCGTAGGACGCGCGGGTCAGGACGAAGGGGCGCGTCTTCGGATCAAGCCGCAGCTGGCCTTCATAGGTCGCTCGCGAATTCAGCAGGCCCACCAGATTGTGCATCTCGGCATGGGTGGTGGTGCGCGCGGCGAAGCCCGGTTCGTCGATGCGGTGGAGAATATCCAGCGGCGCAGTCTTTGTCGGCGTGTTGAACAACGCCGGCTCGTTCATGTCGTTCCAGAAGCCGTGCACGCCCAGTCCGACAAAGTCCTTGTAGAGACCGCCCCACCAGTCGCGCACCTCGGCGCGCGAGAAATCCGGGAAGACGCTGACGCCCGGCCACACATCGCCGACATAGGTCGCGCCGTCGGGCCGCTTCAGAAAATAGTCGCGCGCCAGCCCATCGCGGTACGGCGCATAGGCGGGATCGTCGGTCTTGGCGATGTGCAGATCGGTGATGAGAACGAGGTGGAGCCCCTGGTGCGTCAGATCCTTCACCAAGCCGCCCAGGTCGGGAAAGGTCTCGGTGTTCACCGTGAACGGACGGTTGTGCTGCTGGTAGTCGATGTCGAGATAGACGACGTCCGACGGGATCTTGTCGGCGCGCAGGCGGTCGGCGACGCCCCGCAGCTCGGCGGCGCTCATATAGCTCCAGTGCGACTGCTGAAAGCCCAGCGCCCACAGGGGCGTCAGCGGCGGCTTGCCGGTGAGATAGGTATAGGCCGCCACCACCGCCTTCGGATCGCGCCCGCTCATCACATAGTAGTCGACGGGACCGCCTTCGGCGCCGAGGGTGAAGGTGTCGCGCTCGGTCTTGCCGAAATCAAAGAAGCTGCGCCAGCTGTTGTCGAGAAAGAGGCCGAAGCTGCGCCCCTTCTGATCCGCGCCCAGCACGAACGGAATGGACTTGTAGAGCGGGTCCGACGCGACGCCGAAGCCGTAATTGTCCGTGTTCCAGAAGGTGAAGGTCTGGTCGCGCCGATCCAGCGCGCCGGTCTTGTCGCCGAGGCCGAAATAGCGCTCCCCCTGGGGCATGAGCTTGCGCAGTCGGAACTGTGCGCCGTGGCGCTCCACCCCGTCGCCGGGGGAGTCAGCAAGGACGATCCCGCCGTCAGCGTCCTTGATCACCGTCTTCAGGGTCTTTGGATCGATCTGCACCACCAGCGCGCCGGCATCGACCACGACGCCCTGCGGCCCGCGTGTCACCTTCAGGGGCGCATGAAGCGACCTGAGCTCCGACGGCACGGCCCATGACGCGTCCTCAGGAAGCGAGCCCGAGCCTTGACGGATACGGAGGATGTCCGGCCGCAGGGCGGTGATTTCCAGCACCTCCGCGCCGCTACGAAGTTCGAACCGCTCCTCAGCCGCGGCGACCGCCGGGGCCGAGACGGCGAACAGGATCAAGACGAGGCGGCTCAGAAAGGTCTTCACGTGAGATCGCCCGCTTCAGAGCCCTGAGGAGGTCAGCGATGCGACGAGCGTTTGCTGCATGATGGCGTAGCCCGCCGCGTTGGGATGCACGCCGTCGCCGCTCAATTCCGGCCGAAGCCCGCCACGCCCGTCATTCATGACCGCGAAATAGTCCACCAACGTCAGCCCTTTCCGCGCAGCGTAGTCCCGGATCCAGGCGTTGATCGCTCCGATCTTGCCGATGGGCTGCACGTCCTTGGCCCAGGGATAGGCGGCGGCGGGAACCAGGGTGGCCAGCACCACCTTCACGCCATGGGTACGGGCAAGTTCTGCCATGCTGGCCAGGTTGCCGCAGATGTCCTCCACCGAGGCCGGGCCGGTGTTGCCGGCGACATCGTTGGTCCCTGCGAGGATCACGACAGCCGCAGGCTTGAGCTCGATGACATCCTGCCGGAAGCGCAGCAGCATCTGCTGGGTGGTCTGGCCGCTGATGCCGCGATTGACGTAGGCGGGGTTGGCGAACAGCTGCTCGTGCGGCTTGTCCCAGAACTCGGTGATGGAATCGCCCATGAACACTACGCGACGAGGGTCCGTGGGCGCCGCGCGCAAGGCCTGATCCGCCTCCCGATAGGTCGCCAGTGCCGGGAAATCAGTGGTGTTCGGCGCCGCCATCGCCGCCCAGGGCGCGACCGCCCCCAGCGCTGCGACGAAGAGACTGCAGGCCAAAGACCACATCCTGTCTGCGCCCCGCCGCCCCTGTTCCATATGCTCGCCTCAAGCCGGGTTGAATTCGATCCGCGCCGGCGTCCCCGCCTCCGCATTCGGCGCAATCACCGCCAGGATGGCGCTGGCCTCGGCATAGGTCCGCCGATCCGGGTGCGGAAAGGCCAGCATGGCCGAGTCCAGGGAAAATTCCACCCGCCGTTTTTCGCCCGGCTGAAGCGGCACCCGCCTGAAGCCGCGCAGCTGGCGCACGGGTTGGGTGATCGAGGCGGTTAGCTGCCGGGTATAGAGCTGCACCACTTCGGTGCAGGCGCGGGCCCCCTGATTTTCGATCTCGACGCTCACGGTGATCGCCCCCGCTCCCGCCAAGATCGGCTTGTCGCCCCCCACCCGCGTCTCAGAATAGCGCACCGCCGAATAGGTCAGCCCGTGGCCGAAAGGATAGAGCGCCTGGTTGGTCACTTCGCGGTAGCGCGACTTGTAGGCCTTTTCTTCCGTGCGTTGGGGACGACCCGTATTGCGGTGGTTGTAATAGTAGGGCTCCTGGCCGGACACCTGCGGGAAGCTCACCGGCAGGCGGCCCTCTGGCGCGACATCGCCGAACACGAGGTCGGAGACGGCGTTGCCAGTCTCTGAGCCCAGGAACCAGGTGGCCATGATGGCCGGTGCATTGCGGACAGCGCCGCTGAGCGCCAGGGCCCGGCCGTGGCGCAGCAACACCACCATGGGCTTGCCCAGCTTGGCCAGCGCCTCGGCGAGCTCGAGCTGCGGGGCGGGCACGCCGATATCCACGCGCGATTGGGCCTCGCCGGACATTTCGCTGCTCTCGCCCACCACCAACACGACGACCTCGGCCTGGCGGGCCGCGGCGAGCGCCTCCTCCACACCGCCCGGCAGAGGCGCTTCATAGTCGCTGCCGCGGGCGACCCACAGCCGCCCCGCCGGCCCCATGGCCGCTCGGAACCCCTCCTCGAAGGTGACGTGGCGCTCCACGTCGGGGAACACCGCCCAGGCGCCCGGCAGATCGGCCTTGTCGCGCACGCAGGGGCCGATCAGGGCGATGGCGGCGGATTTCTTGAGCGGCAACAAGGCGCCGTCGTTCTTCAGCAACACCACCGACTTGCGCGCCGCTTCGCGGGCGAGGGCCACTGTCGCCGGCGTGCGGATGTCCGTCGCCTCCCGCTTGGGGTCCATGGAGCGATAGGGATTGTCGAACAGGCCGATGGCCTTCTTCACGCGAAGCACCCGGCGCACCGCCTCGTCCACCACCGCAAGCGGCAAACGCCCTTGGCGCACCAGTTCGGGGATGTGCTTGAAGTAGAGGCCGCTCTGCATGGAGACGTCGCAGCCGGCCGTCAGCGCCTTCACCACCACATCCGGGTCGTCCGCCGCATAGCCATGATGGATGAGCTCCGACTCGCCCGTGTAGTCAGACACAACCAGACCCTTGAAACCCCACTCGCCGCGCAGGATCTCGGTGAGGAGGTAGTGGTTTCCGGTGGCCGGCACGCCGGCGATGTCGTTGAAGCTCGACATTGTGGTGAGCGCGCCCGCCTTGAAGCCAGCCTCGAAGGGCGGCAGGAAGGTGGCGCGCAAGGTGGTGTCGGGAATGTCCACCGTGTTGTAGTCGCGCCCGCCCTCGGCCCCGCCATAGGCGGCGAAATGCTTGGGGCAGGCGAGCACCGTGTCTTCGTCGCGCAGGTCGCGTCCCTGGAAGCCTTTCACCCGCGCCCGGGCCATTGCGGCGCCGAGATAGACATCCTCGCCGGCCCCTTCCGCCACGCGGCCCCAGCGTTCGTCGCGAGCCACGTCCACCATGGGGGCGAAGGTCCAGTGCAGCCCCTTGGCGCTGGCCTCCACCGCCGCGGCGCGCGCCGTGCGCTCCGCAAGATCGAGGTCGAAGCTCGACGCCTCCGCCACCGGAATGGGGAAGACGGTCTTCATGCCGTGGATGACATCGGCGGCGAAGATCAGCGGGATCTTGTGCGGCGACTGCTCCACCGCCAGCTTCTGCAGCGCCCGGGCGCTCTTGGCGCCGACGCCGTTGAAGAGGCCGGTCAGCTCGCCCCGGACGATGGATTGATGGAGCTGTTGCGCCGACTGCTCCGCCGTCTTCGGATTTATCTGCGCGCCCTCGAAGCGCAGCGGATCGGAGTAAATCGACAGCTGGCCCGCCTTCTCTTCCAGGCTCATGCGCGCGATGAGCGACTCGATGAAGGGGTCATGATCGAGAATCTGGGCGAGGCTGGCGCCTGGGCCGACAGCTGCGGTGAAGGCGGCGGCCGCACAGGTCTTGAAGAGATTTCTACGGGTGAACTTGGACATATGCTTGGAAATCCTGATGCCGTGCGCCGCCGCCCTAGGCGGACATGAGCCATTGTCCTGAGGGAGCGGTTGGACGGAAACCTGCGCGCGTGAACGCCCGGCGTGCGATCGACCCCGTCAGCGGACTGCGGCAGAACAGGTCCCAGACGAAGCCGGAGCGATAGTTTTCCAACATGAGCAGGATCGGTCCCTGGTCGATGCCGAGATACTGATCGGCCACCCAGCCGGCCCGCTTGGTCATGCGGCCGCGCTTCAGGCGCGCCATTCTGGGAACCGATGGATTGAAGGCGTCGTAGAAGCCGTACTCGCCATAGATGTCGTCCCCATAGCGGGCGCGCAGCGAATGGATCAGCGGGATGACGATCTCCGGCGCGAAGGCGATGGAGGCCGCGCCGGCGGTGGGCGCCAAGGTGCCGTCGTCGATGGATTCGCCGTCGCCGGTCTGCGGTCCGCGCGCGTAGTAGCCGTGGAAGGTCACCTTGCGCCCATGCATCGTGGCCTTGAACTCGCCCGGACCCTGGCAGGCGGTAAGCCCCCACACATCGGGTCCATAGTCATGGAATCGGCCGGGATTGAGGATGGCGTAGTTGCGCTGCGCGTAGGCAGCGCGACGGGAGTTCTCGAAATAGGTCAGGCCGCGGCTGGCCATGTAGGGATCGGCGAGGCCGCGGAAATCGAACCAGCAGTGGGAATATTGATGACCGAGCATCGGCGAGAAGCCGAGATGCGGTTCGCCGAAATTCTTGCCGAAGGTCCCGTCGATGGTCTTGGTCCAGTTGGCCCAGGCGTCCGGATGCGCCGGCGGCTCCTCACGCCCCAGGCACAGTAGGAGCACCATCATGCCTTCGTTGTAGCGATCCCAGTTGCGTTCGATCAGACCTGCTTCCGAATGTTCGCGCGCCGCCTTCTCCGGCAGCCAGCCCATGCTGACCAGGCCGGTCTTGCGAAGCACAAAATTCCAATCCAGGCGGTTGTAGAGCGCGAGACCCAGGGTCTGGATGCGGCGCTCATCCTCCGTATCGCCATCGAAATAGGCCGCGGCGGTGAGCGCCCCGAGCACCAGCATCGAGGTGTCGACGGTGGAGAGCTCCGTGTTGTGGAAGCGCAAGCCCGTCTTGGTGTCGAGGAAATGATAGAAGAAGCCGTGGTCGCCAGTCACGCCGGAGCGGGCGTCGCTCTGCGGCCCGCGCCACAGCCGCTCCAGCGCTGCACGAGCGCGCCGGGCGGCGACGGACCGCTCCATGTAGGCGGACTTCACCCCGATGCACAGGGCGGTGAGATAATGTCCGATCGCCGCGATGGATGAGAAGGTCGGGCGCGGCCAGTCGTCGGGGGCGAGGCCGGTTTCGGCGTCCGTGGAATGCAGGAAATAGGTGAATGTCCGCCGGTGAAGGTCGTCGAGCGTATCGTCCCAATGCGGCGGCGCTGACGTCTCGACCGCTCCACCCGAGGCCCATGCGCGTGAGGCGACGCTTGATCCAAGGATTGACGCGCCAAGGAGACTGAGCGTTGAGCGACGGGTCTGATCGACGGGACGGCGGATCATTCGGCCACGGCTTGGCTAAGGTTCGAAAAAATTCCCCTGATCGACACCGGTGGGCGATCGATCAGGGGAAGCTTGGACACCGGCGAGGGGGAGTCGCGCCGACGCCTTGGTTCAGGATCGGGCCGAGGCGAAGACCGCGCCTCAGGTCACGACCGGAAGGTGCTTCGAGTGCGTGCTCAACCTAGAACTTGTACTTCAGGCCCGCCTGGAACTGCCGTTGGTCGTTGCTGACCTGACCATCCCAGTTGCTGACCAGCGGCGGATTAGTGCCCGAACCGGCGTTCCAAGCCGAGTAGTTCCGGTTCAGCCAATTGAAGACGTTGAAGGCTTCAAAATAGACCGTCAGCTCGTGACCTTGCGCATACGGCATCTTGAAAGATTTTGAGAGCTTCAGGTCGAGCCGCTTATAGCCAATCGAGTCCTTCGGCCAATAGACGCCAAGGAAGTTGGCGTAACAGCAGGCGCCCGCGGGGATCGGCGTACCGCTCGGCGTCTGACCGAAGTTGATATTGCCGAACGAGGGACCGCTGTTGACGTTGAGGATCGCCGACAACACCCAATCGCCCTGGAACCGGTAGCTCGCCGAGGTGTTCCAGATCCACGACGGCACGCCGGGCACATTGCCCCAACCGTAGGCGTTCTGGCTCGGGGCATTGTAGTTTTCGTCATTGTCGAAGATCGACGGGGTGGCGTCGTTGGTGCGCGCCTTCTGGATCGTCAGTGAGGAGATGAAGCCCCACGTCGAACGCTCCGTGAACGGCTTTTCCACCTGGATGTAGAGCGCCAGCAGGTGGGCCTGACCCGAGCTTTGGCCGATGTCCAGCTTGCCGTTATAGGTCGACGCGGCCACAGACGTGTCGCAGGTCTTCGTGGCCGAGTTCCAGCCAAGGCCGTTCCAGCCGAGCTGACCGCAGGGCGAGAAGCTGTCTTGGATGAAGGTGTTGCCGGCGGTGGTGTAGGCGCCGTTGGGCAGACGATTGCCGCGCACGTACTGGAAGATGTGCTGCGAATTGACGTAGGACAGCGTCACAGACGTCTGGATTTCCCCGAACCGCTTACGCACCCCGAGGTCGAACTCGTCCGAATATGGCGCCTTGATCTTGTTGGGCAGCAGCCAGACGTCGCCCCCCTTCAGGTTAAGCCCCTGCACCGCCGTGCGCAGGTTGTTGGCGTCCCGCAGCGAGGAATTCCAGCAAAGCGTGTTGGCCGGCAACGGCGCCGCGCAGCTGGTGGTGAAGTTGATGTTGGGGATAGAGCTGTTGTTGGTGAGGCCTTCGATCACGCCCTCGATGAACAGGCTGCGGTCATAGTAACGGCCCGCGCCACCAAAGATGATCAAATCCTTGTCGCCATGAACGTCATAGGAGAAGCCAAGGCGCGGCTGGAACTGATCCCACTGCGGCTTGCGGTTCGAGCCCGTGGAGATGTAGTCGGACGCCTTGATCCCGGCCGCCGTCCAATTGGTATAGGCGTTCAACGCCGTCACGATGTTGGCAGGCGTGACATAGTCGTTGTTGTTGGCGTTGGATTCATAGTCCCAGCGCAAACCGTAGTTCAACGTCAGGTGTTCGTCCTTCTTCCATTCATCCTGAATGTAGAGGCCGACCTGGTTGTCCTTCCCGCTAAGCTGGGCGAAGGGCAAGGTATTGATCTGAGCGCCGTACGGGATCGCGACCGTGGGATCGAAATTCGAAACGCCTGACCCGGGGTTGTTGAAGTAGTATCGGCCATTGAAGGCGTTGGTCACATTTCGGGTCAAAGTGTTGAAAATGACCTGCCCGCCAAACTTGATCTTGTGATCATTCAAGCGGTAGGTGAAGTCATCCTTGAAGGTCAGCGACTTCTGAGTGTCGGCCTGGGTGAAGAAGTGAGCCCCAAGCTCCGCCCCGGTCCATTGGCCGAAGTTCATCCCGTTGGTGAGGTTGTACTCCGGACCGCTGCCTGCAGTCGGCGTGGACTGCGAGGAGTCGTTATACGCGACATTGAACACATTTAAGGTGTTGCCGACGCTACGCTTCCAGTTGAGGTGGAATTGTGTCACCTGAGTTTTCAGGTTGCGGGCATGGGTGGATGCGGCGTTTGAATCGACGTCGGAGAGGTTGTTCTCCTTGCGATAGTAGGTCGAGACATTCAGCGTGTCGTTCGGCGTCGCATAATAGGTCAGCTTGCCGAAATAGAGGTTCTGGGTGAAGTCATAGCTGTGTGGCACGCCCGTGACCGCGCTGGCGACATTGGCCGGATAGCCGATCGCGGACGCGGGCAGCGAGCCCGTGGAGCCGGGCAGGTTTTCGCTGGTGCCTTCCGCAGTGACATAGAAGGTCAGCTTGTCCTGGATGATCGGGCCGCCAAGCTCCACGCCATATTGGTTGCGGTTGTACTTGGGCTTCGGCACGCCATTCAGCTTGTCGAAGTGCGGCTGCTCGATGAAGTCCTTGGGCTGGAAGTCGATGAAGGCGCTGCCGTGGAAGTCATTGCCGCCGGTCTTGGTGATGGCGTTGATCACCGCCGTGCCGGCCTGACCGGTCTCAGCCCCGAAGTTCTGAGTTTCGATCTGGTATTCCTGCACCGCGCTTTGCGGGAACGGGTTGCCGCCTTGGCCGAAGTTCTGACCGAACACGCCGCCGTGGTTGGTGAGGTTCTTGAAGCTGATGCCGTCGATGAAGACGTTGGTCTGGTCAGGGCTCAGGGCGCCAGCCTGAATTTGCGCAGCCCCGGAGGGGTTCGACAACTGAATGCCCGGCGCCAGGGTGGCGAAGCTCAGGAAGTTGCGCGCGTTCTGCGGCAGGTTTTCGATCTGCGCCGGCGTGACGTTGGTGGCGATTTCCTGGGTGACAATTTCCTGCCGCGAGCGCTTTCCGCGCACGACGACGGAAGCAGCTTCGCCATTGGCGAAGTCCACGGCCACGGTCTGGCCAACCAGCAACTCGGCCTCTTTCGGCGAACGTCCGGCCACTTCGACTCGGTACGACGACGGCCGCAGCCCGAGGAAAATATAATTGCCGCTAGCGTCGACCGCGGCGCTGGTCTTGTGTCCGGTGTTCAAGTCCACCGCCACCACCGACGCGCCCGCCGCAGCGCCATCGACATGGCCGCGCAATGTGGCGTCGACGCCGTCGGCGAAGGCCGGATTGGTCAAGGCCAACGACAAGCTCACCGCCAATGTGGAAATGCTGGCCGCAGACGCCAGCTTCGCCCTGAACCGCATGGTTCTGGTCCCTCCCCTGTTTCGCTCCCAAGCGCTGGACTTCACGCCCCACCTGATCGGGGAGCGCCCAGCGTGTCTTTTTTAACAAGGTAACCGTTTACACGAGTCTGAAACCGCTTACAAGGAACTTTATCAGGGTTAACGGCAGCTGGTCCAGGCTGGCGCATCGAGGGGAAAACGCCATGGGTTCATCGCGTACGGCTCGGGCTGACCATCGACGCGCGCCTGCCGAGGCTTGGCGCGCCGGACTGGCCCTGGCGATGATCTGCTGCATCGTCCCCGCCGCCGCGGCGGCCCAGGCATCGCGCGACATCGAGATTCCGCTCGCGCCCGGCGATGTGATCCCCACGGGCAACGACTGGATCGCCCTGCCCTCGATCCGAGCCGACGACGGCGCCTTGCAGGACTTCAACGTAATCTCGATGCGGTATCGCGGCCTGCTGGAAATGGCCGGGCCGGGCGACAAGCCGCTGATGGCGCCGTTTCTGGAGCGGGACGGCGTGCGCCGGCCGCTCGCTCATCTGAAGTGGACCTTGCGCGACTATTGGATCCCCACCGCGACCATGGAGGCCGACGGGGTTCGTCTGCGCCTGACCTACGCCGCGCCGCCCGGCAGTCGCGCCGCCATCATTCGTTTCCAGCTGACCAATCTCACGGACCATCCCCTCAAGGCGACCCCGGGTATGGAAGTGGACTGGGGCCGGACCAATCGCGTCACCTATTCCCCCGAACGCCTCAAGGGCGCGATGACCATGTCGCCCACCCCCATCGACACCGACATGGAGGTGTTCAACTACGGAACCGACGACACCCACGTGGCCTGGGGCTTCGCCTATGTGGGCTCAAAAGGCGAACTGCATGGCCCTGGCACCGATCCGGGCCTGACGGCGCGCCACGAGATCGAACTCGGCCCGCATCAGTCGGCCGAGGTGCATTTCCTCATCGGCGTGGGGCTCGAGGAGTACAGCGCCGCCTACGCCATGCGCGTCCTCAACAAGCGCATCGACCGCTACGGCATGGAGGGCGTGCTGGCTCAGACGGCGGACGAGGCGCGTCGACACACCCGCACCACCGGCCAGGCGGACCTCGACCGGATCATGAACCGCAACCTGCTGTTCACCACCTACTATGCCTGGGGACGCACCCTCGACACCGAGGACTTCGTCGGCGTCACGTCGCGCAGCAATCGCTATTACGTCTCCGCCGCCTACTGGGACCGCGATGCGCTGTTGTGGAGCTTCCCGGCGCTCCTGGACACCGACAAGGATCGCGCCCGGCTGGCGTTGGACTATGTGCTTGGGCTGCAGGCGCGCAATATCGGCATCCACAGCCGCTTCATCGATGGCGTGGTGCTGGAAGACGGGCTCGAGCTCGATGAACTCGTGGCGCCGATCATCGCCCTCGCCGCCTATGAGAAGGCCACGCACGACACCGACATGCTCGCCCGCCACCAACGGGTCATCGCGGAGCTGGTGCAGAAAATCCACGCCCTGCGCGACCCCAAGACCGGGCTCTACGAGACATTCCAGGACGCCCAGGACGAATATGTTGCGCGCCCCTTCTCGGTCTATGACAACGCCCTGACCTGGAAGGCCTTGCTCGATCTGGCCGGCCTGGAGAGCGCTTCGAGTCAGCGCAAGGAGGCCGAGGCCCTGCGCCGCGAGGCGGCGGCGCTGAGGGCCGCTATTCTGCGCCATGGCGTTGTGGCAGGGGCGCCGGGCGCGGCCGGGCCGATCTTCGCGGCCAATGTCGACGGCTTGGCCGGAGACTTCACCGACGTGCCGCCGGGCTCGCTGATGAAACTGCCTTCTCTCGGCTTCATCAGCGAAGACGACCCGCTGTTCCGGCGCACCTACGGCTGGCTGCATTCCAGCCGCTACGCCTACAGCTATTTCGACCAGCCGCTTGGCTTACTCGGCAGCTACCGCCTGCCCTTCACCACCTCATGGGTCGTGGCCGACCACCTGCGCCTGAAGGCCGGCCGGGCTCAGGCGCTGAAGATCCTGCGTCAGAGCGCCTGGGACGGGGGCATTGTCACCGAGGGCGTGAAGCCGGACACCGGCTCGCCGGACCACCAGGGCTTGGCCTTCGCCACGGCCGCCGGCTATGTCGGCCATACAATCTGCGAGCAGTTCTGCACCGACAAGCGCTGATCAGCCGCGCCAAAGCGCCCGAGGCTAAAGGCACCCACGGCTAAACGCGCATGGAGGCGCTGAAACTCATCTTCGGCGGCTGACCGATGCGGCTGACGAAGTCAGCGTGGTCCGGCATCTTGGCGGCGGTGTCGGCGATGACCTCCTCGATATCTCGAAGGTACCCGAGCGCCTGCTCATCGGGGATCAGCTCCACCATGGGGTCGGCCTTGGCCGGCAAACCCTGGCCGATCAGCACCTGCACCCAGCTCTCCTCGCGGAACAGCTCGGCCTTGCCATGCATGAAGAAGCGCGCCGTCGAGGTAAAGAGGGCCAGCCGCTTGGCCAGGCTGTCGGGAACCGACATGGCGCCCAGATGTCGCCAGAAGTCGGAGTCCTGCCGCTCGGTCACCTTGTAGTGGGCGATGATGAAGTCGCGCACGTCGGTATATTCGAAGTCGGTCTGGCGGTTGTACTCGGCCACGTCCGCGGCGCTGAAGCTCGCCCCCGGGAAAAGGGCGATGAGCCGGAAGATGCCGGTCTGGATGAGATGGATGCTGGTGGATTCCAACGGCTCCAGGAAGCCGCTGGAGAGGCCGATGGCCACCACGTTCTTGTCCCAGGCCCGCCGCCGCTTGCCCGGCCGGAAACGCACCAGGGCGGGCGCCTTCAAGGGCGCGCCGTCGAGATTGGCGAGCAGCAGCTCAGCGGCCCGATCATCATCCAGGTGCGCGCTCGAATAGACCAGCCCGTTGCCCAGCCGATGCTGCAGCGGAATGCGCCACTGCCATCCCGACGCATGGGCGGTGGAGGTGGTGTAGGGGGTGAGCGCCGGCGCGTTCTCGCAAGGAACCGCGAGGGCTCGATCGCACAGCAGCCATTCGTTCCAGTCGTCGTAGCCGACGCCCAGAGCGTCGCCGATCAGAAGCGCGCGGATGCCCGAGCAGTCCACGAAGAGTTCGCCGCCCACCGTGCGGCCGTCCGCTAGACGCACGCGTTCCACGAACCCGGTTTCGGCATGGCGATCGACCTCGACGATGCGTCCCTCGATCCGCTCCACCCCCTGCCTCTCGGCGCGCTGACGCAAATAGGCGCCGAACAAGGAGGCGTCGAAATGATAGGCGTATTCCAGGTCCGCCAGGGGCGAATTGGGATTGCGCTTGTCCGGCTGCGCGAACTTGTTCAGCCGCGAGGCCACGCAATTGATGGCGTAATTGTCGAACGGCTTGACCAGCCCCCGGGCGGCCATTTTCAGCCAGAACTGGTGCGTGTGCAGCCAGAGCAGGTCCTGGCCGATATTGCCGAAGCCGTGGATGTAGTCGGCCCCCTCGCGACCCCAGTTCACGAAGCGGATGCCCAGCTTGAAGGTGGCCTTGGTGGCCTTGATGAACTCGGCCTCGTCGATTCCCGCCAGCTGGTTGTAGGTCTTGATGGCCGGGATGGTGGCTTCGCCGACGCCGATGATGCCGATCTCGTCCGACTCGATCAGGCGGATGCGGTACTTGCGATTGAACAGGTGCGACAGCAGGGCCGCCGTCATCCAGCCGGCGGTGCCGCCGCCGACGATGGTGATGTCCGACAAGGGCGCGTTGTCCGGCATGGTTCCCTCCCGAACCTGGGCGCCGTTCGGAGGCTTCCGAGGCCGCGCCGTGAAACCGTTTACACTGCCCAATCTGTACGAGTTCCCAGCTTCCGTCCAGATGGAGCCGGCGCTTAGCTAGGATTCCGCCTCATGTGAACCCGTCGTAGCGCCCGCGCGCTTGAGGGGGCTCAGCCACATGAAGGCGGCGGACACTAACAGCAGCAGGATGGGAACCGCCGAGATGATCGACCGGAAGGCCAGCGCGGCTCCTGATCCGTGCGCCGGGCCGATCGCATGATCGCCGCCGCTCAGGGTCAAGCCCAGCATCAGCGCGCCAAGACCGATGGCGATGCGCTGGATCAGGGCGACATAGCCGTAGAGGACCGCCTCCACGCGCACGCCCGTCTGGCGCTGGCCGTAGGCGATGGCCTCCGGCAGCATCGCCCACAACGCGAAGTTCAAGCCGACGATGGACGACTGCATCAGCACCAGCAGCAGCGAGGCCAATCCCCTGGAGCGGCCATCGGCGATCCCTAAGCCGAGCAGCCACAACACCCCTGACAGCACCGCCATGAACCAGGCGGCGCGAACGCCGAAGCGGCGGGAAATGGCGATCCACAGGGGCAGGGCGACGACGCTGATCACGGCCATCAAAGCGAGGGTGGTCTGTCCGGAGGTCTGATCGCCGAGGGCGTATTTGAAGTAATAGAGGATCGACTTGTCGAGCATGGCGGACGCCGCGATCATGGCGGCCATCGCCGCTGCGAGCGTAACGAAGGCGGGGTTGCGCCACGCCGCCACAAGGCCATCCCGGATCGAACCGACGGCGGGCGAGGGAACCGCTTCGTCCTCCTGGTATCTGGCGGCTACGACCACGAGGAGCAGGCTGGCCGCCGCAGCGAACAGGATCGCTGCGTTCCGATACACGCTCGCCTCATCCCCATGGGGCAGCATCCGCCCCAGCGGCGCGGTCCCGTAGGCGACGACGATGGCGGCCACGGCGCCGAAGATCATGCGTAGTCCCGCCACCAGCGAGCGATCCTCGCTGCGGGCGCTGATGCGCGCCGACATGGCCAGATAGGGCACGTTGACCACGGCATAGGCCGTGCGCAATGCGAGCTGGCTCATCAGCATCCACACCGACGGCGCCAGACTGGCGATCGGCGTCGGCGAGTATGCGCAGACAAAGCACAAGCCCAAAGGGATAGCGCCAATCAAGACCGCTTTTCGTTGAGACCGCGACGGCAAATATCGATCGACGATCACGGCCACCGCCATGCTGGCGATCCCGTCTCCAATGGAGGCGATGAAATACCACTGCGTCGCCAGAGGGATGGATAAGTGGAGCGCTTCAGTTTGATAAAACAGAAGATAAATCATCAAACTTTGCCAATATAAATTAAAAGCAAAGTCACCACTTGCAAATAGCATTCGCTCAAAATCGATAAATTTGCGCATTTCTTATTGATCGCGCGCGAGGGGCGCGGTGTCAAATCGGTGCTGGCAGGCTGATGATAAACTCTCTCCGTTAGGCCTCCGAGGGCCCTAGCGAAGAGCGTGTTGATCAAACCCGTGTCGTTCAAGCGCCACAGATACCCCGGCGAGGTGATCTGCTACGCGGT
>JBFLWS010000019.1:0-61535 GCA_040757715.1 Pseudomonadota bacterium
CTTCTGATAAAGCTCCACTCTCTTCATCCTCCACCCCCGCACAAAAGCAGGGGTCTAGCAGGACTGGCCCATTTTTAATCCGGTGCTACCGGCCGATCCGTGGCCCCTTTTATTCCCGGTGTTCTCAGCAAGGCCGTGCGCGCCGTCGTCTTATGGCGGTGATCGTGCTCGGGCGGTGTCGTCTTGAGCGCAGCGGTCACCAAGTGGGACGCCGCCGGCGTATGATCGTGCCAATGTTCGTGGACCGCGCCCTGCCCGTGGCGGTGGACGTGCTTGTGACGGGTGAGCACGGCGATCTCGCCGCGGAGCGGCGCGTAGAGCGGGTCTTTCTCCAGATCGCTGGCAAGTTCGTATTCGCCCCCATGGTCATGATCATGGCCGTGCCCATCATGAGCGTGATCATGTTCGGTGAACCGGGCCTCATAACTGTGTTGGTGCTCGTCGTGGCAGACGACGATCGTGACCGCGAACTGATGGGGTTCCGGAATCTCGTCGATCGACTCCCAATAGTTTCCAAGCTTCGCAAACGGGAAATCTTGGCGCTTGCCGTTGTCCCGATGGGTTTGAAGCGAGACGCTCTCTGCCGGGACGCCAGAGAGGCGGAAGCGCGGGGGAACGCCAGCTTCGAAGATCGACAGTTGGAGGACTCCCTCGGGCGTGATGACATGCCGCAACTCAGGTCCATGGATCGACCGGCGGCGATCGCCGCGCTCATGTCTGTGCAGGTGGGGGAAAGCATGGCTGTGCCCGTGGCCGCCCTGCAACCGCAACTCGCGCCATGATGATATCGCGATCCAGGCGCCAAAGCCCACCAAGGCGAGGCTGGACGCGGTATCGACAAGGCGGCCGAACCGTTCAGCTACAGCAACGCCCGCCGACCATACGATCACGGCGATAATGAGCGTCGAAACGACATGTCCGATGCCAGCCTGCAACGATGCGCGGACCGTCTCGGCTTTCGACCAACCCCTTTGCCGTGCAATTAGGGCGATCGGCATCCAGTGATCGGGGACGATCGTATGCAGTACGCCGACAGCAGCTACGGCGGTGACCAGCAGTAGTTCAGGCCCCACGTTCATTCATCCTCTCCATGATCATGGCGATGCGCGGGATCGTTGTGGCTGTGCGGGTGTGAGTGCCGAGTCCCGTCGGCATGGACGTGCTCGTGTTCGTGGAAAACGATCTCAAGGCGCCGTCCGAAGGCATCGGCGATGCGGCAGAGCGTCTTCAAGCTCGGAACATGATCCCCTCGCTCCAAGCGGGAGATCATGGATTCGGTCATGCGAAGACGCGACGCCAATTGCTTCTGCGTCTCGCCCGTATGTGAGCGCAGTTCCAAAAGCTGCTGCGCGCAGCGTCCCGCCAGCACAGCGCTGTCGTTCGGTCCGGCGCGGCGTCCCGTGCCTTTTTGAAGAGGTTTCATTCTTCAAACTTAGCAAAATTGTGAAGACGGCTCCCGACTTAGCATATTTGCGAAGTTCCTACAACCGGAGTATTTTCGGGTTGGATCGGGCCGCTGAGCGATTGAACGGTCCCGCCCGCGCGAGGTTTGATGAGCCCGCAGACCGCTGCGGCAGTCCAGATGCGACCCGACAGGCTGACGTTGGTGGGTGCGCCGCAAGCTCGATAGGTGAAGCTATGTCGATTTTGATGATGGCGGACGCGTTCGCCGCCATGGCGCGAAGCTATTCTGGCTCGACATCTTCGAGCCTCCAGCCAACCTGATCCGAAGTCGCGCCTCAAGGCGCATATCTAGGAAGGTTGGCGCACCCGACACGATTCGAACGTGTGGCCTCCACCTTCGGAGGGTGGCGCTCTATCCAGCTGAGCTACGGGTGCATCTCAATTTCGCCTAGCCCGACCGACCCATGAGGGTCAACGGATTCGGCCGTCACAAACCAATCCTACATCGCGGCCGCTGGGCGACTACGCCCCACTATCCGCTGTTCCGCCCCCGTTCTCCGAAAACTGCTTACGCGGTGCTTACGCGAAAGTTTTTCGGGGTTGGGCGGCGTCTGCAGGATCACTCAAGCTACTGTTTTCACGAACCTTTCTTCAGTTGCTCACTCACGAAACACCCTTGACATCAGCCTTCGGAGGGCAACGCTCTATCCAGCTGAGCTACGGGTGCCTTTGGGCCAGGGGCTGCGTGTAGCCCAATCCCGACCGCTTCGCAATCAAGGCTTCGGCCCAGCTGACACGCGAGCCAAAAGGCTGGCGAACAGGCTGGCGAACAGGCTGACGAACAGGCTGACGAACAGGCTGGCGAACAGGCTGGCTGGCAAGCTCGCGACCAAGCTAGCGATCAGGCGGGCGGACCGTCTAAAGACCACCCCGGCGAACAGCCTCGCCAATGAGACCCGCGACCCGCCGCCGAGCGTGTCTCAATAGGCCGTGGGGCTGGGCTGATCGGGATTGTCGTAGGTGAGGGCGAGGAACACGTCCTCCAGGTCCGGCTCCTCGGTGGAGAGGTCCTTGATGGTCACCCCCGCGGCGCGCACCGAGGAGAGCACGTCCTCCACGCTGGCCGCCTCGGCCTTGAAGGTGATGGCCAGGCGCCCGTCGCTGCGCAGCTTGCCCTCGAAGCCGTTCAGGGCCGGCGGGGCGCTGAGCGGGGCCTGGGGCGTCACCACCACCGCGCGGGTGTCGAGCCGGCGCAGGAGGTCGCGGGTGGGCTCGCAGGCCACCACCTCGCCGCGATTGACGATGGCGATGCGGTCGCACAGGGCCTGGGCCTCTTCCAGATAGTGGGTGGTGAGCACGATGGTCACGCCCTTCTGGTTCAGCTCCTGCACATAGGCCCAGAGCTGCCGGCGCAGCTCCACGTCCACACCTGCCGTCGGCTCGTCGAGAATCAGAATCGGCGGGGAATGCACCATGGCCTTGGCCACCATCAGGCGCCGCTTCATGCCGCCGGACAGCTGGCGCACATAGGCGTCGGCCTTGTCGGCGAGACCGAGCGCGGTGAGAATCTCCATGGTCCGGCGCTCGGACTTGGGCACGCCATAGAGGCCCGCCTGCACCTCCAGGCTCTCGCGCGGGGTGAAGAAGACGTCCGCGGCCAGCTCCTGCGGCACCACGCCGATGGCGGCCCGGGCGTCGCGGGCGTGCTGGTCGATGTCGATGTCCCAGATCTTCACCTCGCCCTCGGTCTTTTTCACGAGCCCGGCGAGGATGTTGATGAAGGTGGACTTGCCCGCGCCGTTGGGACCGAGGAGCCCGAACATCGACCCCCGCGGCACGACCAGATCGACCCCCTTCAGCGCCGTCTTGGCCGGGGCGGTCTTGGAGGCCGGATAGGTCTTGACGAGACCCGTGGCCTCAATGGCGAAGTCGGGGAGGGACATGTACCGGCGATCCACAAGGCGGTAAGGGGAGGGCGGCCCCGAGCATTGACGCCTTAGGACCCGTGACGCATAGGTAGGGCCGGTCGGTCGCGGCGCCAAGCACTGCGGCCGCCTTCTGTTTCCCAGCCGTGCGCGCGGCCATCTTCGAGACCCTTATGTCCACCCAGCTGACCCCCGCCAAGAACGTGCAGGTCCCCGCCCCGCCGGAGATCATCCCCGTCACCGGCCATCGGGTGTGGTGCGACGGCGGCGGCGGCGCGCTCGGCCATCCCCGCGTCTATCTTGAGATCGGGCCGGCCGGCTATGTGGAGTGCGGCTATTGCGACCGCCGCTTCGTGGCGCAAAGCCATGACGCCCATGAGGACGAGCGGGTCGATCCGTAACGGCTTACGCCTTAAGACTTAGGCTGGAGCGCGTTCTTACCGAAAAACCGGTATCCACTTTTTCGGAACGCGCTCAGTCTTCCCACAGATCCCGCATGCCCTTGCGGTTCAGGTTGCGCGCCACGCGCTTGGCCACCGACAGCATGCGCTCGGTGCGGGCGTCGGCGTCATAGGCGAGGTGGGCGCGGGCCAGCCCCTCCAGCAGGAAGCGGGCGAAGTCGCGGCTGGCCTGGAAGCGCGGCCCCTCGCCAGCCTGGACAAGATCGAACAGGTGATCGCCCACCTGAGCGCGGTCGAAGGCTTCCTGAGCCGGGCGCAGCCGTTCGCGCAGCAGGGGATCGACCCGGGCGGCGCTTTCCAGCTCGGCGAAGGCCACGAAGGACGCCGAGGACAAGAGCCGCCAATAGCTCTCGATGGCGTGGTCGGTGCGGTCCGCGCCGTGGGGCGCTTCGGCGGCCGCCTGCTCGAACAGGCGCGCGCGCTCGGACTGGATATAGTCCACCGCCGCCTCCACCAGGCTCTCGCGGGTGGGGAAGTGGTAGAGCATGGCCCCGCGGGTGAGCTGGGCCGCCTCGGCGATGCGCGCATTGGTGGCCTCATGATAGCCGACCTCCACGAACAGCCGCTCCGCCGCCTTCAGGATGCGACGACGGGTGCGCAAGGACTTCGGGCTGTCGGCGGCTCGGCGCGTCGAGGCGCCAGGTCCGTCCAGAATGGTTTCGTCAGACATGGTTCCACAACTCGCGGATGAAATCCGCAAACTTGCCAGCGGACACTTAGGCCCTCGGAGGGCCATATAGGTGCGCAATGTCAAGAATCCTTGCTCGAATCCACGGGTCATGCTGCATTTTGACCGGGCGCCGCGCGCTCGGGCGTCATGGCGGCGTCATGCAATCAATCTAGGCGAGGTCGGATGGACTGCGCCCCTCCTCGCCGCTATCGCGCGGTGTTCCTCTCCGACATCCACCTCGGCGCCCGCGGCTGTCAGGCGGAGCTCCTGCTCGACTTTATCCGTGAGCTGGAATGCGACACGCTTTATCTGGTGGGCGACATCATCGACGGCTGGAAGATGAAGAGCGGCCTCTACTGGCCGCAGGCGCACAATGACGTGGTGCAGAAGATCCTACGCCTGGCGCGCAAGGGCGTGACGGTGATCTACGTCCCCGGCAATCACGACGACCGGGTGCGCGACTTCTGCGGCGTGCATTTCGGCGGGGTGGTGGTGGCCCGCGACGCCATCCATGAAGCCGCCGACGGCAAGCGCTATCTGGTCACCCATGGCGACGAGTTCGACGGCGTGGTGACCCAGGCGAAATGGCTCGCCTTCCTGGGGGATTGGTCATATAGGGCCTTGCTGCGGCTCAACACCTCCTGGAATTTGATCCGGCGGCGGATGGGATTCGGCTATTGGAGCCTGTCGGCCTTCGTGAAACTGAAGGTGAAGAACGCGTTGCAATTCATCGAGAATTACGAGGCGGCGGTGGCGGGGGAAGCCCGGCGGCGGGGAGTCGACGGCGTGATCTGCGGCCATATCCACAAGGCCGAAATGCGCGACATGGACGGGATCCTCTACATCAACGACGGCGACTGGGTGGAGAGCTGCACCGCGGCGGTGGAGCATTTCGACGGCCGCTTCGAGATCATCGAATGGGCGCAGGTGCGCGACTGGTCGATGATGGAGCGCCGACGCCTGGCGCCAGTAGAGGCTGAGGCCTGATGCGGATTCTCTTGGCGACGGACGCGTGGGAGCCGCAGGTGAACGGCGTGGTGCGCACCCTCACCCGCACGGTGGAGGAGTGCCGCGCCCTCGGCCATCAGGTGGAGGTGATCACGCCGGATCAGTTCCGCACCATCCCCATGCCCACCTATCCGGAGATTCGCCTGGCGCTCGGGGCCTACGAGCCCATGCAGGAGCGCTTCAAGGCGTTTGAGCCGGAGGCGATCCACATCGCCACCGAAGGGCCGGTGGGCCTGGCGGCGCGCCGCATCTGCCTGGAATGGAAGCTGCCCTTCACCACCAGCTACCACACCCGCTTTCCAGAATATGTGGCGGCGCGATTCCCTGCGCCGCTGGCGTTCGGCTACGCCTATATGCGCTGGTTCCATGGCTCCTCGGGGCGGATCATGGTGGCCACCGACACCTTCCGCAAAGAGCTGGAGGCGCGGGGCTTCCGCAACCTGTCGCCCTGGTCGCGCGGCGTGGACACCGAGCTGTTCCGCCCGCGCGGGCCGGAGGAATATCCGCCGGAAATGCGCGACCTGCCGCGTCCGATCTTCCTCAATGTCGGCCGCGTGGCGGTGGAGAAGAACATCGAGGCCTTTGTCGAGCTTGACCTGCCGGGCTCCAAGGTGGTGGTGGGCGACGGCCCCTCGCGCGAGGAGCTGCAGACCAAATATCCCAACGTGGTGTTCGCCGGGGCCCGCTTCGGCGAGGAGTTGGCGCGCTTCTTCGCGGCGGCGGACGTGTTCGTGTTCCCCTCCACCACCGACACCTTCGGCCTCGTCATCATCGAGGCCATGGCCACAGGCTCGCCGGTGGCCGGCTATCCGGCGCCGGGGCCCATCGACCTTATCCCCGGCAGCAACGCCGGGGTGGTGGATGAGGACCTGCAGAAGGCCTGCCTCGAGTGCCTGAAACTCGATCGCGCCAAGGTGCGGGCCTATGCCGAGACCTTCTCCTGGCGCGCCTGCACCGAGGACTTCGTGCGCAATCTGCAGCCCTATCCGGAGCCGGAAAAGACCCGCTTCTGGCGTCGGCTGCGCCGTCTGGCGCGTCTGCGCCGCAAGCCGAAGACCGCCTGAAGAAGGCGGCCTAAATCACCCGCCGCACACCGGGCAGGCCGGATCGCGGGGCACGCGCACGGTGCGGGTCTCCCCCGACAGCGCATCGTAGAGCAGCAGGCGGCCCGTCAGTGGCTCCCCCGCCCCGGTGATCAGCTTGATCGCCTCCACCGCCGTCATGGCCCCCACCACGCCGGCGAGGGCGCCCATCACCCCGACGGCGGCGCAGGTCTCGGCGTCGGTGGGCGTTTCCGGGACGAGGCAGCGATAGCAGGGGCCGCGCAGGGCCTCCGGCCGCGCCTTATCGTCCCCCGCCGGGAACACCCCTACCTGGCCGGTCCAGCGGCCGATGGCCCCCGACACCAGCACCCGACCGGTCTCGTAGCAGGCGGCGTTCACGGCGAAGCGGGCGGCGAAGCTGTCGGTGCCGTCGATGACCAGGTCGTAGCCGTCGATGACGCGGGCGGCGTTCTGCGCATCGAGGGCGAGGGGGTGAGCCTCCACCTGCACATGCGGATTGAGGGCCTGGAGGCGCTCGGAGGCCGCATCCACCTTGGCCCGGCCCACATCGGCGGTGGCGTAGATCACCTGGCGCTGCAGGTTGGAGAGGCTCACGGTGTCCGGGTCGATGATGCCGATGACGCCGACGCCGGCCGCGGCCAGATAGAGCGCCGTGGGGGCGCCGAGGCCGCCGGCGCCTACGAGGAGAACCCTCGCGGCCTTCAGCTTCTGCTGACCCGGACCGCCTACCTCGCGAAGCATCAGGTGGCGGGCGTAGCGTTCGATCTCGTCGCTGGAAAAGCTCATGTCCGGGCTCCGAACAGGGCCGAGCCCACCCGCACCGAAGTGGCGCCAAACCGCACCGCGGTCTCGAAGTCCGCGCTCATGCCCATGGATAGCTTGGCGACGCCGTTGCGGCGGGCGATGGCGGCGAGGAGCGCGAAGTGCGGGCCCGGCGCATCCTCCACCGGAGGGATGCACATCAGGCCCTCGACGGTCAGGCCGTAGGTATCGCGCACCTCGGCGAGAAAGGCGTCGGCCGACTCCGGGATGACGCCGGCCTTCTGCGGCTCCTCGCCGGTGTTCACCTGCACATAAAGGCGCGGACAGCGGCCCTCGGCGGCGGCGGCCTCGGCGACCGCCCGCACCAGCTTTTCGCGGTCGAGGCTTTCGATCACGTCGAAGAAGGCCACCGCCTCGCGGGCCTTGTTGGTCTGCAAGGGCCCGATCAGGCGCAGCTCGAGATCAGGATGGCTGGCGCGCACCTCGCCCCAGCGGCCCTTGGCCTCCTGCACCCGGTTCTCGCCGAACACCCGCTGGCCGGCGTCGAGCACGGGCGCCACCGCCTCCCACGGCTGAAGTTTGGAGACGGCCACGAGGGTCACCTCAGTGGGGTCGCGGCCAGACGCCTTGGCGGCGAGGGCGATGCGGGCCAGGATGTCGGCGCGGGCGGCGGCGGGGTCGAAGGCGAGGGATGCAGCGGTCAAGGTCGGAGGCGTCTGAGTTGTGGCGAAGCGCCCTCTACTTGCGCCGTCGCGCGGCGCGGCGAAAGGGGGGAGTTGTCGATCCTCGCCTGCCGGCCCTGTGGTTCGTCACCGATCCCGCGCGGGTGGCCGATCCCGTGGCCGTAGCCGAGCGTCTGCCCCGCGGCGCCGGGGTGATCTATCGCAGCTTCGGCCGGCCGAACGCCGAGGCGGTGGGGCGGGCTTTGGCGCGCGTGGCCCGCGCGCGGGGGCTCATCCTGCTGGTGGGGCTCGATGCAAAGCTGGCGGCCAAGATCGGCGCGCAAGGGGTGCACTTGCCGGAGCGGGCGCTGCACCTGGCGCCGAAGTTGAAGCGCCAGCGGCCTAAATGGCTGATCACCGGGGCGGCGCATGGCGTCTCGGCCCTGCGGCGCGCCGAGCGCTTCGGCCTTGATGCGGCGCTGGTCTCGCCGGTGTTCGTCAGCAACAGCGCTTCGGCGGGACGGCCTCTGGGGGTTACGCGGTTCGCGGCCCTGGCGCGCGCCAGCGCGACGCCTGTCTACGCCCTGGGCGGAATCACCGGGGCCACAGCGCGGCGGCTACGAGACTCGGGCGCCATTGGCTTCGCGGCCGTAGGAGGAATTGATAAAATGTCTAAAATATAGAATCTTAAGTCGAATAATATGGTTGCGACTATCTCATTTATCTCGCAGCCTTGTGAATCTGTTCAGAATGTGAGGATGTGAAATGTTTATCGATATTGTATCTGTGGGTAAATTTACGCGCGGCGGACCCGGAATATTTATCGAAATCCCAGCCAATCCTACCAATTTGTCCTGTAGACCAATTTGCTCTACGCTCAGGCCAACCTGAATGACCCCAATTCGCAAAGCTCACGAGTTCGAAATCAGGCGCATTTCCCCAATCAATCACCTCGGGCGTGTCCGCGCGATGACTGGCGGCGTGACCGGGCTGTTCCTGGAACTGCCGCCTAATCCCACGACCTATTGCATGGCGCCGCACTTTGGTCGGCCACGGCCGACACGCGCGGACACCTGGGACGGCGATAGGTCGGCGTCAAATTTTCATTCAATGCGTGTGTATTAGACTCAATCATTCACAATAATGAGTCATTATAATGGATAAATATGTTCAAATACAGATATATTTATTCATCAACAATGGAGATGAGAGATGAAAAATCTGAAAATTATCGGACGCGTTGGCCTCGAAACAAAAGGGGTTAACGGTTACTATTTAGAAATCCCCGCCAACCCGACAAATTTGTGTCTCGTCCCGCTTTGCTACCTTTAAACGTAATCGACTTGGCCCAACCGAGCAGGCGGTCGCAAGCATTACGATAGGTGTCAGAACTTGAAGGCGGTTTCCAGGTGCACCCGCGGACTGGTGTCCTGCGGCGTCACCTTCTGCGGCTGAGCCAGCTTATCGCCCAGGCCCACCGTGCCGCCCACGCGGATGGTGGGGGTGAGATGAACGTAGGCGCCGGCGCGCACGTCCTTCCAGTCCATGTCGCGACCGATGGGCTTTTCCATGTCGAGCTTGAGGCCCCACTTGCCCTTGTCGCTATATTGCAAAGTCTTATGGTCTGGCTGTACGCCCCAGGAGCCGAGGGTCTGGGGGTCGGAGAAGTTGGTGTTCCAGCCGGTGTTGGCGTTCGCCGTCTTGGCGCTGGAGTCAGCTCGCGCGCCCGCCGCCGCTCCTAGCGTGAGGAGCGTTGCAGCCGCAGCGATGGTCGCCTGACGCAACATGGCTTTCTTCCAACTGTTGGCGGACCCCCCGCCATGACCCTCTTCACCACCACTCTATGGCGACAGGATGACTCCTCGATTAAGACCCCGCCTTAATCAGGGTCAATCATACGATGCGGCGATTCCCCCGATGCGGGTTCGCCTGTGGCGTGTCGGACACGGAATCGAGGTCGCTGCTCATTAATTGAGCGGCTGGCGGGCCGGCCAGGCCGAAGATTTTCGGTTGGAGCTAAGCCGGCCTTGGTATAGAGCCGTTAGGCCAAGCGAGGGATAACCCTCTACGGCGACCGGGGGGCGCCGTGCTGGGATGCGACCTGTCTTAAAGGCGCGACCGGCTGAAGAACTCGAGTGGAGCGATTGGAAATGTCGGTAAAGCGGATTGCGGCGGCGGCGGCGGTGCTTGGCCTCGTCTTGGCTGGCTGCGCGCACAAGGGCGATACGGCGGCCGCCGGCAAGGGCGATTTCTCGGCCCCGGCGAAGGAGTCCGGCTTCTCGCTGCTGCCGAGCCTCGGCGGCCATCCGCCGGCCCAGGCCCCGGCCAATATCGGCGTCAACGCTTTCCTTTGGCGGGCGAGCCTCGACACCCTGGCCTTCATGCCGCTGGCCTCGGCCGATCCCTTCGGCGGCCTGATCATCACCGACTGGTACACCAATCCGGAAAAGCCGGATGAGCGGTTCAAGGCCACGGTCTATATCCTCGACACCCGCCTGCGCGCCGACGGCATCAACGTCAATGTCTACAAGCAGGTGAAGGACGCCTCGGGCGGCTGGGTGGACGCGCCGGTGTCCAATCAGACCGACACGGACGTGGAAAATGCGATCCTGACCCGCGCGCGGCAGCTAAAGCTCTCGACCATCAACACCAAGGGCTGATAACTCAGCCCTCATGGGTCGCTATAATCCGAAAGAGGTCGAGCCTCGGTGGCGCGCCGCCTGGGCCGACAAAGACACGTTCCGCACCGTGGAGCCGGCCAAGGCCGGCGCCAAGCCTAAGTACTATGTGCTGGAGATGTTCCCCTATCCGTCGGGGCGCATCCACATGGGGCACGTACGCAACTACACCATGGGCGATGTGGTGGCGCGCTTCAAACGCGCCCGCGGCTTCAATGTGCTGCACCCCATGGGCTGGGACGCCTTCGGCATGCCGGCGGAGAACGCGGCCATGGAGAAGGGCGTCCATCCGGGCGGCTGGACCTATGACAACATCGACGCCATGCGCGAGCCGCTGAAGCGGCTGGGCCTTTCCATCGACTGGAGCCGGGAGTTCGCCACCTGCGATGCAAGCTACTATGGCCGTCAGCAGAAACTGTTCCTGGAGCTCTACCGCCGCGGCCTCGCCTATCGCCGCGAAGGGGTGGTGAACTGGGACCCGGTGGACATGACCGTGCTCGCCAACGAGCAGGTGATCGACGGCCGCGGCTGGCGTTCCGGGGCCCTGGTTGAGAAGAAGAAGCTCACCCAGTGGTTCTTGCGCATCACCAACTACGCCGACGACCTGATCGAGGGCTTGAAGACCCTCGACCGTTGGCCGGACAAGGTGCGGCTGATGCAGGAGAACTGGATCGGCAAGAGCCAGGGCGCCAAGATCTGGTGGCCCCTCGCCAGCGCGCCGGACTTCCTCAAGAACGACGCGCCGGCCGAGGGGCCGAGCCACGCCCGCGATCCCATCGAGGTGTTCACCACCCGGCCCGACACCCTGTTCGGCGCGAGCTTCCTGGCCCTCGCCCCCGACCATCCGCTCACCGAGGCCATCGCCGCCCACAATCCGGCCGTGGCCGCCTTCGTGGCCGAATGCGCCAGTCGCGGCACGGCGGAGGCTGAGATCGAGACCGCCGAAAAGCACGGGATCGACCTGGGCGTCACCGTGCGCCATCCCTTCGATCCGGATTGGGTGCTGCCGGTCTACGCCGCCAATTTCGTGCTCTCCACCTATGGCTCGGGGGCGATCTTCGGCTCCCCCGCCGGGGACCAGCGCGACCTCGACTTCGCCCGCAAATATGGCCTGCCGGTGCAGCCGGTGGTGCTGCCGCCGGGCGCCGATCCCGCCGAACACGCCATCGGAACCGAGGCCTATGAGGGCCGGGGCGTGCTCTACAATTCCCGCTTCCTCGACGGCCTGACCACCGAGCAGGGCATCGGCCGCGCCATCGAAGAACTGGTGCAGCTCGGCTTTGGCGAGGCCACCACCCAGTATCGCCTGCGCGACTGGGGCGTGTCGCGTCAGCGCTACTGGGGCTGCCCCATCCCCATGGTGCATTGCGAGAGCTGCGGCGTCCTGCCCGTGCCGGATGATCAGCTGCCGGTGAAGCTCCCCGACGATGTCAGCTTCGACAAGCCGGGCAATCCGCTGCTGCGCCATCCCACCTGGCGTTTCATCACCTGCCCCAAGTGCGGCGGCAAGGCGGAGCGCGAGACCGACACCCTCGACACCTTCGTCGATTCGTCCTGGTACTTCGCCCGCTTCACCGATCCTTCGGCCGAAGAGCCGGTGAACCGCGCCGCGGCCGACTACTGGCTGCCGGTGGACCAATATATCGGCGGCATCGAGCACGCGATCCTGCACCTGCTCTACGCGCGCTTCATCACCCGCGCCCTGGCGGACGAGGGGCGGCTGGGGGTGAAGGAGCCCTTCGCCGGCCTGTTCACCCAGGGCATGGTGACGCATGAGACCTATCGCGTCACCGAGGGCGAGGCCCGCTGGGTGGCGCCGGCGGATCTCGAGACCCGCGACGGTCAGCTGTTCGAGGCGGGCACCGGCGCCAAGGTCGAGGTCATCGGCGTCGAGAAGATGTCCAAGTCCAAGAAGAACGTGGTGGCGCCGGAGGACATCTTCGAAGAGTACGGCGTGGACGCCGCGCGTCTGTTCGTGCTCTCCGACTCGCCGCCCGAGCGCGACGTGCAGTGGTCCACGGCGGGGGTCGAGGGCGCCTGGCGTCTGATCAACCGCATCTGGGCCGAGTTCGACGCCCAGCCCGCCGAGGGCGGCGCGGCCATCACTGATGACGCCCAGGCGGTCGCCCTGCGCCGCGCCACGCACCAGCTCATCGGCGCGGTGACCGAGGCGGTGGACACCTTCCGCTTCAACGCCGGCATCGCCCGCTTCTACGACTTCCTCAACACCTTGAAGGCCTATCCGGCTGAGGGCGCCAGCGCGCAGGTGCTGGGGGCGCGGAGTGAGGCTTTGAGCGTGCTCGCCCGCCTGATCATGCCCTTCATGCCGCACCTGGCTGAAGAGGCGTGGACCAGGCTCGGTCAGAGCGGGCTTGTCTCCGACGCGCCCTGGCCCGACTATGATCCCGCCCTCGCCGCCAAGGACGAGCTGGTGCTGCCGGTGCAGGTGAACGGCAAGAAGCGCGCCGAGGTCACGGCCCCGGCGGGCTCCAGCGAAGCCGAGGTGGAGAAGATCGCCCTCGCCGACGCCGATGTGCAGCGCCACCTCGATGGTCTCACGGTGAAGAAGGTGATCGTGGTGAAGAACCGGATCGTCAATATCGTCGCCGCCTGAGCCGGCGGTCTAGGAGGTACGCATGGTCCGTCCCATCTGCGCCTGGCGAGCCGCCGCCGTCGGCCTTGTTGTTGCGTCGAGCGTCGCCCTGTCCGGCTGCGGCTTCACGCCCCTCTACGCCACGCCGGGCATGACCAGCGAACTCGCTGGCGTTCAGGTGGAGGCGCCGCCGCACTCGCGGCTCGGATTCCTGATGAAGGAACGCCTGAACGAGCAGCTCGCCCGCGCCGAGGGATCGCGACCGCTCTATGTGCTGAAATATGAGATCGCCGATAAGCGCTATCCGCGCGGCGTGGCGGTGAACAACGTGGCGAGCCGCTACGAAATCGACCTCACCACCAAATATACCCTCGCCGACGCGACCACTGGCAAGGTGGTGCTCACCGACACCGTGTTGACGCAGGTGGGCTATGACAGCTCGTCGCCGCCCTATTCGGGGCTCGCCGCCGAGCAGGACGGCGAGGCGCGGGTGGCGGATCAGGCGGCCATCGCCATTCGCCTCGCTTTGTCGCGCTACTTCCTGGCGCACCGGCCGGGGATGTGAGCCCGCGGTGATCCTCTCCAAGCGGCCGGACGTCGATCGCTTTCTCGCCAAACCTGACGCGGGCGTGCGCGCCTGCCTGATCTACGGCAGGGACCGCAGCGGCGTGCGCGAGCGCGCCAATCTCCTGGCCGGCAAGGTGGTGGAGCGGCCGGACGATCCCTTCGACGTAGCCCTGCTCACCGAGGCGGACATCGAGTCTGATCCGGCGCGGTTGGAGGAGGAGCTGGCGGCGCTCTCCATGATGGGCGGCAAGCGGCTGGTGCGGCTTCGCCTTACCACCGATCGCGATGCGCCGGAAAAGCGCGCCGCCGAGGCGCTGACCTCCCATCTCGACGGCCGCCTCAACCCGGACGCCTTCTTCCTCATCGAGGCCGGGGCGCTGGAGAAGTCCGGCGCCCTGCGCAAGGCGGCGGAGGGGCCGGCCGGGGTGGCGACTATCCCCGTCTATGAAGACGAGACCGGCGACGTGACCCGCCTGGTGCGCGAGGCCCTGGCCGCGGAACGGCTCGGTCTCACGGCGGAGGCGATGGACATGTTCGTGGGCCGCCTGCCCAAGGAGCGGGGCGTGGCTCGGCAGGAGATCGAGCGCCTGATCCTCTATCTGGGCCCTGGCGCCGGGATCACCGCCGGTCCGAAGGAGCTGGAGGACCATCTCGGCGTCGAACCCGAAGCCTCGCTCAGCCAGGCCGCCGAGGACGTGTTCGGCGGACGTGCGCGCCAGGCCCAGGCGGGGCTGCGCCGAGCGCGGGCGGAGGGCGAGAGCGGACCGGCCGTAGTGCGCGCGCTCAGCTTCTACCTTGGCCGGCTGCACCGCAGCGCCGCGGCGGTGGCGGCCGGCGCTCAGCCCGCCGAAGCGGCCAAGGCCGCCCGGGTATTCTGGAAACAAGAGCGTGAATTCGTCCGTCAATTGCGCGCCTGGACCCTCGTCGAACTTGACGCCCTTAGGGTCGCGCTCCTAGACGCGGATCGACAATGCAAGACCGCTGGAGCGCCCGACGATCTGATCGCCGAACGGCTCCTCTTATCCATATCGCTGCGAGCGCGCGGACTCGGTCTATGAAATCGATCCCGAGGCGCCTTCAGGGCGGAAGACTGGAACAGACATGACCACTGAAAAGCGAACCTTCACCGACTCCGACGCCCTGGCGTTCCACGCCGAGCCGACGCCGGGCAAGATCGCTGTCCAGGCCACCAAGCCCATGGCGACCCAGATGGACCTCAGCCTCGCCTACTCCCCCGGCGTGGCGGTTCCGGTGCTGGCCATCGCCGAGAACCCTGAGCTGGTCTACGAATATACGTCCAAGGGAAATTTCGTCGCCGTGGTGTCCAACGGCACGGCCATCCTTGGCCTGGGCGATCTTGGCCCCCTCGCCGCCAAGCCGGTGATGGAAGGCAAGAGCGTGCTGTTCAAGCGCTTCGCCGACATCGACAGCTTCGACATCGAGATCAGCTCCAAGGATCCCGACGAGATCATCACCGTCGTCAAGAACATCGGTTCGGCCTTCGGCGGCATCAATCTCGAGGACATCAAGAGCCCCGAGTGCTTCACCATCGAACAGGAGTTGCAAGGGCTCCTGGACATCCCGGTGTTCCACGACGATCAGCACGGCACGGCGATCATCTCCACCGCCGGCCTGATCAACGCCTGCCACATCACCGGTCGCGACATCTCCAAGATCAAGGTGGTGCTGAACGGGCCGGGCGCGGCGGGCATCGCCACCCTCGAGCTGATCAAGGCCATGGGCGTGCGGCACGAGAACGTCATCGCGGTGGACTCCAAGGGCGTGCTCTATCAGGGCCGCACCGAGGGCATGAACCAGTGGAAGAGCGCTCACGCCGTGCCCACCGACAAGCGCACCTTGATGGAGGCCGTGGAAGGGGCGGACGTGCTCATGGGGCTGTCGTCCAAGGGCGCCTTCACCAAGGAGATGATCGCCAAGATGGCCCCGCGCCCGATCATCTTCGCCATGGCCAATCCTGACCCGGAAATCACCCCGGAGGACGTGCTGTCGGTGCGCCCGGACGCCATCGTCGCCACTGGCCGTTCGGACTATCCCAACCAGATCAACAACGTGCTCGGCTTTCCTTACATCTTCCGCGGCGCCCTCGACGTGCGCGCCCGGCGGGTGAACCACGAGATGAAGATCGCCTGCGCCCAGGCCCTCGCCCAGCTGGCGCGGGAAGACGTGCCGGACGAGGTGGCCGCCGCCTATCAGGGTCTGCAGCTGAAGTTCGGTCCGGACTACATCATCCCGACCCCGTTCGACCCGCGCCTGATCTGGTACATCCCGCCCTTCGTGGCCAAGGCGGCCATGGACACGGGCGTGGCCCGCCGCCCCATCGCCGACATGGACGCCTATCGTGCGCGTCTCGCCGGCCGTCGCGATCCCTCCGCCGCCTTCCTGCAGCGCATCACTGAGACCGTGCAGGGCGGCAAGAAGAAGCGCATCGTGTTCGCCGAGGGCGAGGAGCCGGCGGTGATCCGCGCCGCCTATTCCTTCGAGCAGCAAGGGCTCGGCAAGGCCATCCTCTGCGGTCGGGAAGAGCTGGTGTGGCGCAACATGCGCGACGCCGGCATCGACCCGGAAGAGGCGAATATCACCATCGTCAACGCCCGCCTGTCGGACCGGAACCCGGAATATGCCGAGTTCCTGTACCAGCGCCTGCAGCGCTCGGGCTTCCTGATGCGCGACGTGCAGCGCCTGATCAACAACGACCGCAACAGCTTCGCCGCCGCCATGGTGGCCCATGGCCACGCGGACGGCATGGTCACCGGCGTCACCCGCAACTACGATCAGGCGCTGATGGAAATCCGCCGGGTGATCGACCCCTCGCCGGGCAGCCGCGTGCTGGGCATGAGCGTGGTGCTGGCCAAGGGCCGGCCGGTGTTCATCGCCGACACCACGGTGGAGGAGAGCCCCGAGCCGGCAGCCCTGGCCGAAATCGCCCTTGAGGCCGCCAACGCCGTGCGCCGCCTCGGCCATACGCCCCGCGTGGCCTTCCTGTCCCACTCCACCTTCGGCAAGCCGGAAGGCCCTCGCGGCGCCCGGGTGCGCGAGGCGGTGGCCATCATGGACGCGCGCGGCGACATGGGCTTCGAATATGAGGGCGAGGTGCCCCCGGACGTGGCGCTCGATCCGGACGCCCGTGAGAACTATCCCTTCTCGCGCCTCACCGCTCCGGCCAATGTGCTGATCATGCCGGCGATCCACTCGGCCTCAATCTCCACCAAGCTGGTGCAGGCCCTGGGCGGCGCCACCGTGATCGGACCGGTGCTGCTCGGCTTCTCCAAGCCGGTGCAGATCTGTCAGCTGCGGGCCTCGGTGAGCCACATTCTCACCATGGCGACCTTCGCCGCCTACGACGTGCGCGCCGAGCTATAGAGCCCGGCGCTCAGCGGCCGGTTTGGCGGATATCGTCTCGGCGCGGTGAAGATCGCTACTTGGCGCAGGCGGGGAGGGGGCTGGTCCGACGGATGGTCAGGTCCTCGCTGGCTGAGCCGTCGGCGGCGCGGGACGTGCGGTGCTGGGTGAAGCTGACCACCCGTCCGTCCACCGTGGAGATCAGCGCCTCGCTCGTCACCTCCACATGCTCCGCCGGCGCATCCTTGGGCGCGGCGTCGGAGGCCACAATGCGCGTCACCCGCACCTGACAAGCCGGAACGCCAGCGTGCGACACCTCGATCGAGGCGTGAGAGGTGAGCTTGCCCCCTCCGGGGATGGGCTCTTCCTGCGACGGAAGCTCCACCTTGCCGTCCGCCAGACGCGCCGCCGCCTGGCTGGCGGCCATGGCCTGGGTGTCGCCGATGACCAGGCGCTGAGCCGTATCGGCCGGATCGCCGTCCAGCATTTCGTGGGTACGGCCGCGAACGGGATCAGATGCCGGCAGGCTCTGGTCGAGCTTGGCCAGCAGCCGCGTCTTGAACCCATCCCAGCCCGGCAGGCCCACCAGGGTCCCGTCCGGGGCGAGATCAAAGTCCAGCGGATCGTCCACCATGGCCCGCATGGCGGTCTGTACGGAGGGGCCTTGGCTATCGGTCGCGTCCGCAGATTTCAGCGTGAAGCGCTGGCGAACGCTCTGCGGCGTCACGGCGAGCACCTTCAGCTCGAAGGTCAGGCGATTGGTCTGGGAGGAGGCGCCGTCGGGGCCCTGGTCCTGCTCGCGGCTCTCGCTGACATAGGTATAGGTGTCCCCCGGCGCCTCAGCGGCGATGGCCGCCATTGGCGTCCCGAGCGCCAGGGCGAGGGCCAAGACAGTGCGTTGCATGTTGCTCCCCACGACGCCAAACGTCAGCAGCTTCGATCATTGCGCGACGCAGATGAACGGGGGCTGACGGCGTTATCATGACCTAACCACGTCGCGCTTGCGACGTTCCGTTTCAAGACGCGCTGTTTTTCGCCTTGAGAAGGTCGCGAATTTCCGTGAGCAGGGCCTCGGAGGGCGTGGGGCCGGGCGGCGGCGCAGGCGCAGCTTCGGGCTTCTTGTAGAGGCTGTTCACTAGCTTCACCACGACGAAGATCACCAAGGCGATGATCAGGAACTGGATCAGGGTGTTGAGGAAGGCGCCATAGGCGATGGCCACCTCGGTGGTCTTGGTGGCCGGCTCTGCGTCGCGCAGCACCAGCTTCATCTGGCTAAAGTCAACCCCGCCAGTGATCAGGCCGATGGGCGGCATCACCACCTGGTCCACCAGACTGGTGACGATCTTGCCGAAGGCGGCCCCGACGATGACGCCCACCGCCAGGTCGATGACATTGCCGCGGGCGATGAAGGCGCGAAACTCAGAGAAGATCGACATGTTCTGGCCGTCCTAGCGCGTCAGGCGTCGCCATGTACATTGAGCCGCTCGCGCAGCTCCTTGCCGCTCTTGAAGAAGGGCACGGCCTTGGCCCGCACGCTCACTGCATCGCCGGTGCGCGGGTTGCGGCCGGCACGCGCCGGACGCGCCCGCACGGAGAAGGCCCCGAAGCCGCGCAGCTCCACCCGGCCGCCCTCGGCCAGGGATTCGGTCATGCGATCAAAGATCACCCCGACCACCCGTTCGACGTCCTTGAGCGTCAAATGCGGGTTTTCGTTCGCCAGTTTGGCGATCAATTCTGACTTGATCATGTGAAGGCTCAAGCCCCCTTGAAGCCATCGAGGCCGAGCGGCCCATCAACTTCGACCATGGTCGAGAATTGGCTTTACTTCAAGGGGTTGCACAAATCTTAACGTGCTTCAGCATGAAAAAAGCCCCGCATCGGAGACCGGTGCGGGGCACTACCTTTCAGCGATTGGCAATCTTGCGATCGCCTCTCGCGAGATTCAGTCTCACTATTCCTTGGAGGCCTTTTCGCGCAGCGCCGCGCCCAGGATATCGCCCAGGGACGCGCCGGAGTCCGACGAGCCGAACTGTTCGATGGCCGCCTTGTCCTCGGCCATTTCCAGGGCCTTCACCGACAGGGACACGCGGCGGGCCGCCTTATCCACATTGGTGATGTGCGCGTCGATGCGATCGCCCACGGCGAAGCGCTCCGGGCGCTGGTCGGCGCGATCGCGCGACAGGTCCGACTTGCGGATGAAGGCGGTGAGCGGAGCATCGTCCTCGCCGAACTTCACCTCGACGCCGCCCGAGGTGACCTCGGTGACGGTGACGGTGACGGTCTGGCCCTTGCGGTACACGTCGCCGGCCATGGGGTCGCCGCCGAGCTGCTTGATGCCGAGGGAGATGCGTTCCTTCTCCACGTCCACGTCGAGCACGCGCGCCTTGACCACCTCGCCGCGATGGTACCGCTGCATGGCTTCTTCGCCCGGCAGGTTCCAGTCGATGTCGGACAGGTGCACCATGCCGTCGATGTCGTTCTCGAGGCCGATGAACAGACCGAATTCGGTGGTGTTCTTCACTTCGCCTTCCACGGTGGAGCCGATCGGGTGCTTGGACACGAAGTCCTCCCACGGGTTCGGCATGGCCTGCTTCAGGCCCAGCGACACGCGGCGCTTGGACGGATCCACGTCGAGGACGATGACGTCCACTTCCTGGCTGGTGGAGACGATCTTGCCCGGATGGACGTTCTTCTTGGTCCAGGACATTTCCGACACGTGCACCAGGCCTTCCACGCCGGCTTCCAGCTCCACGAAGGCGCCGTAGTCGGTGATGTTGGTGATGCGGCCGGTGAAGCGGGCGCCCGGCGGATACTTGGCTTCCACGCCGTCCCACGGATCGGCCAGCAGCTGCTTCATGCCAAGCGAGATGCGCTGGGTGTCCGGATTGATCTTGATGATCTGCACCTTCACGGTGTCGCCCACGGCCAGCACCTGGCTCGGGTGGGAGACGCGCTTCCAGCTCATGTCGGTGACGTGCAACAGGCCGTCGATGCCGCCCAGGTCCACGAAGGCGCCGTAGTCGGTGATGTTCTTCACCACGCCGTCGCGGATCTCGCCCTCGGCCAGCTGCGACACCAGCTCGGTGCGCTGCTCGGCGCGGGCTTCTTCCAGGATGGCCCGGCGGGAGACGACGATGTTGCCGCGCGGACGGTCCATCTTCAGGATGGCGAAGGGCTGTTCCTTGCCCATCAGCGGGCCCACGTCGCGCACCGGACGGATGTCCACCTGGCTGCCCGGCAGGAAGGCCGAGGCGCCGCCGAGGTCGACGGTGAAGCCGCCCTTCACGCGGCCGACGATGGAGCCCATCACCGGCTCATTGCGGGCGTGCACGCCTTCGAGGCGGGTCCAGGCTTCTTCGCGCTTGGCCTTCTCACGGCTGATGACAGCCTCGCCGGCGGCGTTTTCCACGCGCTCGAGATAGACTTCCACCGTGTCGCCGGCCTTCGGCAGCGGCTTGTCGGGGCTGATGAATTCCTTCACGGGCACGCGGCCCTCGGTCTTCAGGCCCACGTCCACCACGACGTAGTCCTTCTCGATGGCGCGGACGATGCCATGCACCACGGAGCCTTCCATGATGTCGCGGCCGCCGAAGGATTCGTCGAGCAGGGCGGCGAAGTCGTCGCGCGACGGGGTTAGGGTTTCAAGCATAGGCTCTCCAAACGAAGGGCGACGGACGGCCTTGGTCCGCGCCCCGGTCTCTCGGGTTAAGGGTTGCAGCCGGTCGGCCAACAAAGCTGAAACGCCCGACAGATGGGTCGGGTCGCGATCTTTGGTGTCCGAAATTGAAAACGCCCGCAGCCGTCCGAGAGAGAGGCGCGGTTGGATTAGCCGTTCTGGGAAGCCTCCCATCGGGCGCGCGCCGTCTCGACGATGCGGCGGGCCGCATCGGCGGCTTCTCGTATAGTCAAATTGCTGGTGTCCAGCAAGACGGCGTCGTCGGCCATGAGAAGCGGGGCTGCGGCGCGGCCGCTGTCGCGCTCGTCCCGGCGGCGGATGTCGGCCAGCACCTCGGCGAGGGCGATGGTGGGGTCGGCGGCGCTAAGCTGCTTCCAGCGCCGCTCGGCCCGCACCTCGGGGGCGGCGGTGACGAACAGCTTGCAGGGGGCGTCCGGCGCAATCACCGTACCGATGTCGCGCCCGTCCAGCACCGATCCGCCGGGCTGGTCGGCGAAGGCGCGCTGGAAGGCCACGAGGGCCGCGCGCACGCCGGAATGGGCCGCCACGCGGCTGGCCGCCTCGCCGGCCGCGGCGGTGCGCAGCTCCGGGCCGTCGAGGCCTTCGGGCTGGAGCGCCTCGGCGATGCGGGTGGCGGCTTGCGCATCGTCCGGCGAGGCGCCCGCCGCTAGGACACCTACCCCCACCGCGCGATAGAGCAGACCCGTGTCCAGATAGGGCAGGGCGTAGGCGCGGGCGAGGCCGCTGGCCACCGTGCCCTTGCCCGAGGCCGCCGGCCCGTCCACGGCGATGACGAAAGGGGTCATGGGTGTCTCAAGCCCTCGAACGAACGCGTGATCCTATATCCGTAAAACCCCGCCGGAAGGCGGGGCCCAGGCCTGTCCAACTTGGCGCATTGTGGACAGACCTAGGTCCCGGCTTCCGCCGGGATGATCGGTTGTTGAAAGGCCTCACCCCACCGCCGCTTCGCAGCGCAGGCAAAGGCCGGTCGTGGCCTTCACCTCGGGCAGGATGCGCCAGCAGCGCTGGCACTTGCAGCCCCCGGCCAGGGCCGGGGTCACGGCGGTCTCGCCCCCGGGGTTAAGCGTCGCGGCGCTGGTGCGGAACACCTCGGCGGCGTCCACGCCCTCGAAGGCGGCCAGGAGGCTCTGATCAAGGCTCACCGTCGGCGCGGCCTCCAGGGAGGAGCCGATGCGCTTTTCGCGCCGCTCCACCTCGAGCACGGCGGTGACGGCCTCCAGCACGGTGTCGATCTTGGACCAGCGCTCGGCCTCGGCGGGATTATGCCACTCGGCCACGGCCGCCGGCAGCACCCTAAAGGCGTTGGGGCCGGCGTCAGGGAAGCGCGTGCTCCAGGCCTCCTCGGTGGTGAAGGGGGCCAGGGGCGCGAGCCAGGCGGTGAGGCGCTCGAACACGAGGTCCATCACTGTGCGGCAGGCGCGGCGGCGGATCGAGCCCGGCGCATCGCAATAGAGCGCGTCCTTGCGCACATCGAAATAGAGCGCCGACAGCTCGGTGTTGCAGAACTCCACCACCGGGCGCCACACGTCGGAGAAGCGATAGTCCGTGTACGCCTTGAGCACATGCTGATCGAGTTCATGCAGGCGGTGCAGGATGTAGCGCTCCAGCGGCGGCATGTCGGCGTAGGCCACCTTCTCCGCTTCGCTGAAGCCGTCGAGCGCGCCCAGGAGGTAGCGGATGGTGTTGCGCAGCTTGCGATAGCCGTCGGTGACGGTCTGCAGGATGGTCTTGCCGATGCGCTGGTCGTCCTCGTAGTCGACCATGGCCACCCACAGGCGCAGGATCTCCGCCCCGCTCTCCTTGATCACCGTCTGCGGCTCCACGGTGTTGCCCTTGGACTTGGACATCTTCTCCCCCTGCTCGTCGAGGGTGAAGCCGTGGGTGAGCACGCCGTCGAAGGGCGCGCGGCCGCGGGTTCCGCAGCCTTCCAAGAGCGAGGACTGGAACCAGCCGCGATGCTGGTCCGAGCCTTCCAGATAGAGATCCGCCGGCCACTTGGAATTGGCCCGGCCCTCCAGGGTGAAGGCGTGGGTGGAGCCGGAATCGAACCACACATCGAGGATGTCCTCGACCTTTTCATAGGCCGACGGATCATGGTCGGGGCCGAGAAAATCCGTAGACGGACGGGTGAACCAGGCGTCGGCGCCGGCCTGTTCCACGGCCGCCACGATGCGAGCGTTCACCGCGGCGTCGCGCAAGGGGACGCCGGTCGTCTTGTCCACGAACATAGCGATGGGCGTGCCCCAGGCGCGCTGGCGCGAGATCAGCCAGTCGGGGCGGTTCTCCACCATGCCGCGGATGCGGTTGCGGCCGGTCTCGGGATAGAAGCTGGTGGCGTCGATGGATTCCAGCGCCCGTTCGCGCAGGGTGGTCCCGTCGCTGAGCGGCTCGTCCATGCGGATGAACCACTGCGGAGTATTCCTGAAGATCACCGGGGCCTTGGAGCGCCAGGAGTGCGGGTAGGAGTGCTCCAGCCGGCCGCGGGCGAGCAGGCGCCCGGCCTCGATCAGCTTCTCCATCACCGCGCCATTGGCCGGGCCGAACTTGCCGGTCTTCTTGCCCTCGGTCTCCAGGACGGCGAGGCCG
Source organism: Pseudomonadota bacterium (assembly GCA_040757715.1). Lineage (GTDB taxonomy): Bacteria > Pseudomonadota > Alphaproteobacteria > Caulobacterales > Caulobacteraceae > CAIMFV01. The sequence continues at coordinate 23,438 of JBFLWS010000019.1, forward strand.
GCGAACAGCGGCACGTGGGGATAGTAGCGCCCGTCCTCGTCCACCATGTCGGGGATGTCGCGATGACCGTGGGCCAGCCAGACCTGATAGTCCTCCTGGCCGTGGCTCGGGGCGGTGTGCACGAAGCCGGTGCCGGCGTCGTCGGTGACGTGGTCGCCGGCCAGCAGCGGCACGTCGAAGCTAAAGTAGGGATCAAGCCCGCGCAAGGGGTGGGCGCAGGTCAGGTGCTGCGGCAACACATCGGCGATGCGGGTCCAGTCGTTGATCTTGGCCGCGGTCTTCACATCCTCGGCCAGCTTGTCGGCCACGATCAGCTTGTCGCCGACCTTTGACCACGGCGCAAAGCCGAGCTCTTCCTCCGTGGGCACGGCGGTCACTTCATAGACGCCGTATTGAATGCGGCCGTTGAAGGCGATGGCCCGGTTGCCGGGGATGGTCCAGGGGGTGGTGGTCCAGATCACCACCGAGGCACCCAGGAGTTCGGCCGGCCCCTTGGTCACCTCGAATTTCACCCAGATGGTCGGGCTGGTGTGGTCGTGGTATTCCACCTCGGCGTCGGCGAGGGCGGTGCGCTCCACCGGGCTCCACATCACCGGCTTTGAGCCGCGATAGAGCTGGCCGGACATCAGGAACTTGTGCAGCTCGGCCACGATCTTGGCTTCGGAGCCATAGTCCATGGTGGCGTAGGCGTTCGCCCAGTCGCCGATGACGCCCAGGCGCTTGAACTCGTCCTTCTGCGCCTCGATCCACTGGCCGGCATAGGTGCGGCAATGGGCGCGGAACTCGGCCTTGGACACCTCGTCCTTGCGCTTTCCCTGACTGCGGAACTTCTCCTCGATCTTCCACTCGATGGGCAGGCCGTGGCAGTCCCAGCCCGGCACATAGTCCACATCGTAGCCCATGACGAAGCGCGAGCGGACCACGAAGTCCTTCAGGATCTTGTTGAGGGCGTGGCCGATATGGATGGCGCCGTTGGCGTAGGGCGGGCCGTCGTGCAGCACATAGAGCGGCGCGCCGGCCGCCTGGCGCACCTTGCGCGTGGCGTCATAGAGGCCGCGGCCGGCCTCCAGCTTGCCCCAGCGGGCCAGGATGTCCGGCTCCAGCTTGGGCAGGCCCGCGCGCATGGGAAAGTCGGTCTTGGGCAGAAACACCGTGTCGCGATAGTCGCGGGCGTCACGGTCTTGGGCAGGGGCGGAATCGGCGTGATCGTCGGCCATGGTTCTCGGCTCGAATAGAAAAAGCAAAATCGGGCGGGTGGACGTTCCCGGCGTAGGCGCAGGGCCGCGAGGCCAGCCTTACGCCGGGCGGCTAATTCGCAGGGCCAGGTCGCAGGGGCGCTCGCTCATGGGCTCCCTCTATCAGAGGGGACCGGGGGAAGCCAGAGCGGGGAGGGGGCCACCGCCGCCCTTGGATTTTGGTTAAGGCTTTGGCGCCATGCTGTGGGGCGCGAATGAAAGTGGAGACGTCGGCCATGTTCGCCTCCTTGCCGCTCTTGGGCCTGCCGGTGCTGTTCTACAACCTGTTCGTCATGGGCGCCTTGCCGGGCGGTCTGCAGACCACCCAGGCGGGTCAGAAGCTGGCCCTGCCGCTGTTCACCCTGCACATGTCGTCGGGCGCGGACTGGACCGTGACCTATTCCGATCTGATGGTGTTCGCGAGCCTGATCATCCTCTTTATCGAGCTTCTGAAGTCCACCAATTCGGGGCGGGTGGCGATCATCAACCACTCGCTCTCCATGCTGCTCTTTATCGTGTGCCTGGTGGAGTTCCTGCTGCTGCGCGGCATGGCCACCTCGGCCTTCGTGCTGATCACGGCCATGGTGCTGTTGGACGTGCTGGCCGGCTTCATCGTGTCCATCGTCGCGGCGCGCCGCGAGGTGGATTTCCACGGCTGAGAGCATTTTCCGAAAAGTGGGAACCGGTTTTCGGAATAAAAAATGCTCTAACGGGCGACAGCCCTACACCAACGCGCTGAAGATCAGCGTGACCACCAGGATATCGACGGCGCGCCAGAGGTTGGCGGAGAGGGCGGGGGATGGCGTGGGCATGATCGGCTCGCGCTGGGACAACTGAGCCCATCGCCTGCAAGGAGCGGGCCAAGTCGCGCGCCGGGCGCCCCCGGTCCCTGACGCTCCTCATGCATTTCGCCCCTCCCCCTAGGCGCGCGCATCCGCTATCAGCGCGCCATGAGCGACACGATCCCCACCCCCGCGGACGAGGAAGCCGGCTGGGCCACCGCCAAGACCCTGGCCGAGGCCCTGCCCTTCATCCAGATTTATGACCGCGAGACCGTGGTCATCAAATACGGCGGCCACGCCATGGGCGAGGAGGCGGTGGCGCGCCAGTTCGCCGCCGACGCGGTGCTGTTGAAGCTGCTCGGCCTGCATCCGGTGGTGGTGCATGGCGGCGGTCCGCAGATCAGCCGCATGCTGGACAAGGCCGGGGTGAAGTCCACCTTCATCGACGGGCTGCGGGTCACCGACAAGCCGACCATGGAAGTGGCCGAGATGGTCCTCTCCGGGGCTATCAACAAGGAGATCGTCCACTACATCAACCGCGCCGGCGCCGAGGCCGACGTGCGCGGCGTGGGCCTATCCGGCAAGGACGCCCGCCTGATCACGGTGGAGAAGGTCAAGCGCACCAAGAAGGATCCGGACTCGCAGATCGAACTGGTGGTGGACCTCGGCTTCGTGGGCGAGCCCAAAACCGTGGACCCGAAGATCGTCGAGGCCCTGATCTACGCCGACCAGGACTATGTGCCCGTCATCGCACCCATCGGCGTGTCGGAAGAGGGCGAGACCTTCAACATCAACGCCGACACCGTGGCCGGCGCAGTGGCCGGGGCCTTGAACGCCAAGCGCATGCTGCTGCTCACCGACGTGGCCGGCGTGCTGGACGCCAAGGGCGAGCTGATCCGCGAGCTGAAGCTCGACGAGGCCCGCGCGGCCATCGAGAACGGCGTCGCCACCGGCGGCATGATCCCCAAGCTGGAGACCGCCATCGCCGCGGTGGAGGCCGGGGTGGAGGCGGTGGTGATCCTGGACGGTCGCCGGCCCCACGCCATGCTGGTGGAGCTGTTCACGCACCACGGCGCCGGCACGCTGATCTGCCGATGAGCGCGCCTGAGGCCGAGGCGCTCGATTTTCGCCATGTCGACACCTGGCTGTTCGACCTCGACCACACCCTCTATCCGCCCAGCTTCCCGGTGCTACGGCTGATCGAGCAGCGCATCCGCGTCTACATGACCCAGCTCACCGGCCTGCCGGAGGAGGAGGCCTGGGAGCTGCAGAAGAAGTACCTGGCCGACTATGGCGGGGCGGTGGCCGGGCTCGTTCAGCACCACGACGCCGACCCGCACGAATTCCTGGCCTTCGTGCATGATGTGCCCTTGGATAGTCTCTCGGCGGATCTTCCCCTGCGCGCCGCCCTGAAAAGATTGCCGGGTCGGCGGCTTGTCTTCACCAACGGCTCGCAGCGCCATGCCGAGCGGGTGCTCGACAGGCTCGACATCGCCGACCTGTTCGACGACGTGTTCCACACCGAGGCCGCCGGTATGGTGATGAAGCCCGACCCGCGGGCCTTCGATATCCTCATGCGGGTGCATGCGGTCGTAGGCGCCGACACCGCCTTCTTCGAGGACCGTGCCGACAATCTGGTGGAAGCCGCCCGCCGCGGCATGACCACCATCCTGGTGGGTGAGCATGCATTTGACGAACCGGGCGCTTTCGTTCACCACCGCACCGCGGAATTGACGCCCTTTCTCAACCGCCTGATCGTCAAGGAGACCCGATGACCGGCCCGAACCGCCAAGCCCTTGAGGCTGAGATCAACGCCCTTTGGGACGTGCGCGACCGGCTGACCCCCGCCTCCATGCCGGAGCGCGACCTCGTGTTCGGCGTGCTGGACGAGCTGGACGCGGGGCGCTTTCGCGTGGCGGAGAAGATCGACGGCGCCTGGACGACGCATCAGTGGCTGAAGAAGGCGGTGCTGTTGTCCTTCCGCCTCGCCGACAACCGGGTCATGGGCCCCGAAGGCGGGCTCAACATGGCCGGCACCTCCTCGCCGGGCCCCTGGTGGGACAAGGTGCCGACCAAGTTCTCCGGCTGGGACGCCGAGCGGTTCTCGAGCGCGGGCTTCCGCGCCGTGCCGGGGTGCGTGGCCCGCAAGGGGGCCTTCATCGGCAAGAACGTGGTGCTCATGCCCTCGTTCGTGAACATCGGCGCCTATGTGGACGAAGGCACCATGGTGGACACCTGGGCCACCGTCGGCTCCTGCGCTCAGATCGGCAAAAACGTGCACATCTCCGGCGGCGCCGGCATCGGCGGGGTGCTCGAGCCCCTGCAGGCCAATCCCACCATCATCGAGGATGGCTGCTTCATCGGCGCCCGCGCCGAGGTGGCCGAGGGGGTGATCGTGGAGGAGGGCGCGGTGCTGGCCATGGGCGTGTTCCTGTCCGGCTCCACCAAGATCATCGACCGCGCCACCGGCGAGGTCTATCGCGGCCGCGTGCCAGCCTATTCGGTGGTGGTGCCGGGCTCCCTGCCCGATCCCAAGGGCGGGCCCTCGCTCGGCTGCGCCGTCATCGTCAAGCGCGTGGACGCCCAAACCCGGGCCAAGACCGGGGTCAACGAGCTGCTGCGGGATTAAAGCCCGCAGCGCCTTGGTCACGCGCCGATGATGTGCGGCGGCCTGACATAGTCGAAACCGCCCTCGCCTGACCATGCGCGACCGTCCGGAAATCGCAATTCGATCCCGGCCAACTCCTCGGCGTCCGCCAGCCACATATTGACGCCAATGACGCTGTCGCCGCCGAACTTGGCAATGGCGCTCTCCGTCATGACGAAATGCGTGGTGGCGCCGCAGGTTCTGCAAAAGTGAACCTGCGCGAAGGGGCTTTGTTTGTCGCTCCGGCAATAGCCCTGTGTTGCGCCCACCACGGTCACTTCAGAAGGGTGGAAATAACCCCACCGCGCTCCGGATGCACTGCAGAGTCTGCAATTGCATTCATTGATGTAATCGGGCCTTTTGGTCACGCTGATCTGGACTTGACCGCAAAGACAGGAAAACTTTAACATACACATTGCGTAGCACGAGAAGCCGTGATCGGACAGTGCAACCTGCGGCTTTCTCGAATTTGCAAGCGCCGTAGCCTTTGATTGGCTACCCGTTGCGGCCGTCTTCCAGGAGGCGGCGGGCGATGACCTGGGCCTGGATCTCGCCGGCGCCCTCGAAGATGTTGAGGATGCGGGCGTCGCAGAGCACGCGGCTCACCTGATATTCCAGCGCAAAGCCGTTGCCGCCGTGGATCTGCAAGGCGTTGTCCGCCGCGGCCCAGGCCACGCGCGCGGCCAAGAGCTTGGCCATGCCGGCTTCCAGGTCGCAGCGCCGGCCGCCATCCTTCTCCGCCGCGGCGAAATAGGTGAGCTGGCGCACGGCCACGAGCTCGGCGGCCATCATGACGAGCTTGTTGTGCACGCGCGGGAACTCGAAGATCGCCTGGCCGAACTGCTGGCGCGACAGGGCGTAGGAGAGGCCGGTCTCCAGGGCGCACTGGGCGACGCCGATGGCTCGCGCCGCGGTCTGGATGCGGGCGCTTTCGAAGGTGGCCATGAGCTGCTTGAAGCCCTGACCTTCCACGCCGCCGAGCAGGTTCTGGGCCGGCACGGTGAAGCCGTCGAAGCCGATCTCGTATTCCTTCATGCCGCGATAGCCGAGCACGTGGATCTCGCCGCCGGTCATGCCGTGGGCTGGGAAGGGCTCGGCGTCCGTGCCGCGCGGCTTCTCGGCCAGGAACATGGAGAGGCCGCGATAGTCGTTGGTGCTCGGGTCGGTGCGGGTGAGCAGGGTCATCACGTCGGCGCGGGCGGCGTGAGTGATCCAGGTCTTATTGCCGGTGACCACGTAGTGGTCCCCCTGCTTCACCGCGCGGGTGCGCAGGGAGCCGAGGTCCGAGCCGGTGTTGGGCTCGGTGAAGACGGCGGTGGGCAGGATTTCCGCCGAAGCGATCTTGGGCAGCCAATAGGCCTTCTGCGCCTCGGTGCCGCCGGTGAGGATCAGCTCGGCGGCGATTTCGGAGCGGGTGCCCAGCGAGCCGACGCCGATATAGCCGCGGCTGAGCTCTTCGGAGACCACGCACATGGCGGTCTTGCCAAGGCCGGCGCCGCCGAACTCCTCGGGGATGGTGAGGCCGAACACGCCGAGCGCGCCCAACTCTTCCAGCAGCTCCAGCGGGATCAGCTCGTCCTTCATGTGCCAGCCGTGGGCGAAGGGGATCACCTTCTCCTCGGCGAAGGCATGGAACTGGTCGCGGATCATCTCGAAGGTCTCGTCGAGGCCGGTGTGCTCCAGGGTGGCGCGGCCCTGCGCCTTGGCCAGCAGCTCGGCGAGGCGGGTTTTCACCGGCTGGCCGGCGGCCTCGCGCCAGAGGGCGAGCTCAGGGGCGGCGCGCAGGGCGGCGAGGACCGCGGCGGGGACGCCGAAGTCTTCCGGCCGGATGGTCTCGCCCTGGTTCATGGGAATGCCGGCGGCGAACTGGGCGCCGTATTCGGCCATGACGATCTGAGTCAGCAGGGCCTCGGTCTCGCCGAACTTGCCCTCACTGGTCAGACGCTCGGACCAGGCGGCCAACTGGCGCGCCACTTCGGCGTAGGTGGCGTACCAGGCGAGGCCGTGCACCACATGCTGTTCGCGGTCCAGAGCCAGACGGTCGACCTTGCCGCCGACGCTCACCTTGAGCTTGGCCGCGGCGGTAGCCTCGCGCAGGAAGGCCTGCAGCACCTGCGCGGCGGCGGCCAGGCGAGCGGGAACATCGGCGAGGACGAGAGCGGCGGCGTCAGCAGCGGCGAGAGTCATGGCGAACTTACCCGGATGAGGACGGCCCGCGGGCCGGACAGGAGCAGCCTTTTCGCATGTGCGAACGAGAGGTCAACTGGCCTTTAGGGTTATGTTTGCCCCTTACGCCACGTCATGCGGCGTTTCTGCGTGGCGCTACCCCAAGAACCCCGCCGCAATAGGGTGCGATTTGCCCTAATGGTCAGACAAGCCGCCACCAGCGCACGCCCTCGCCGTCCAGGTGGTCGGCCGCGAGGTTGCGGCCCTTCAGGCAATTGAGGTGTGCCAGGCACTCGCCGGTGGCCATGTTCAGCAGATCCGGGCCAATGGGGCGGGCGAACAGGGCGCTGAACAGGTCCACCGCCCGCTTCGGACCTTGGGACAGCAGCTTCTCCAGTCGTTGCAGCGAGCGCTCGTGGCCGCGGATCAGGTGATCGGCGCGCGCGTGCAGGCCGTGGAAAGGGTCGTTGTGCGCCGGCAGCACCAGCACCTCGTCAGGCACGGCCGTCTTCACCTTGGCCAGCGAATGGAGCCAGTCGCTCAAGGGGTCGGCGTCGGGCTCAGTGGGGAACACCGACACGTTGGAGGAGATGCGCGGCAACACCTGGTCGCCGGAGATCAGCAGCTTCAGCTCCTCGCAATAGAGGCAGGCGTGTTCGGGGGAGTGGCCTGAGCCGACGATCACCCGCCACTCGCGGCCGCCGATGTCGATCACTTCGTCGTCGCTCAGCCGGCGATAGGAGTCGGGCAGGGGATAGACGCCCTTGCCGAAACCGCCGAAGCGCGCGCGATAGGTCTCCAGCGCCTCCTCGGTCCAGCCCGCGCCGCGGAAGAAGCGCACGCCGTCCTCCGGCGCCTCGCGGCCCGTGTCGGCGATGAGCATGCGGCAGGTGATATATTCGAGCCGGGTCATCCAAAGCTGCGCCTCGTGCTTGCGGGCGATCCAGCCGGCCATGCCCACATGGTCGGGGTGCATATGGGTGACGAGGATGCGCGTCACCGGCCGCCCGCCGAGCGCGCCAGCAAAGGCCGCGCGCCAGCCGTCGGCGGTCTCCTTGGTCTGGATGCCGGTGTCGACGATGGTCCAGCCGTCGCCGTCCTCGATGGCCCAGACATTGATGAACTTCAGTGAAAAGCCCAGGGGTTGACGCAACCACAAGACGCCAGGCGCCACTTCTATAGCTGATCCATCGCCGATCTCCGGCGTTTGCTCAAAAGGATAGGTCAGCGCGGCGCGCTTCTCGATCTGCTCCTGGCCTTCCAAATCCGCCCCCATATTCGCCTTTCAGGTGTTGTGCGCTGAAATCCTGCGTCTCGTCAAAGTTCAGCCGCTTGACCGGTCTTATGCTGGCGGTTCAAAGGTGACGACAAATCCACGCCCTTGGTTCTTGGGAGCAACATAATGAAACGCATCGGGATGGCGCTGGGCGCGCTGGTCCTTCTTACCGCCGGCTTCGCGCCGCTGGCCGCCTCGGCCGCCAAGGCTGATCTGCCTCCCATCAGCAAGGAGGACCAAGCCAAGGGCATGAAGGAAGCGCCGGCCATCGTGCAGACTTTGAAGTTGAGCTGCGACGTGACCGACGCCCGCTTCATCGGCAACCTGACCATGAACAACAAGGACGGGAAGCCTGCCGGCGGGCCGGCCTATGAAGTAGCCTGTAAGACCGGGGGGGGCTACACGTTCCTGAACAAGCAGCCGGATCCGGTGGTTTTGGACTGCCTCGCCGCCGGCGAAAGCGGTGCGCTGGCCTGCCGCCTGCCGGGCAACTCCGATCCCAAGCAAGTCCTCGCGCCCTATCTCGCCGACGCGGGCCGCACCTGTACGCTGAAGGCCGCCAAATACCTGGGCGCCACGCCTGCCGGCGTCACCTTCTACGAGGCCGCCTGCACCGAGGGGCCGGGCTATGTGATCCAGACCGCCGTCCGCGGTTCGGGCGGCAAGGCCTTGGTGCAGCCCTGCATCGCGCTCTACGATACCAAACTCGCCTGCACCTTGACCACCAAGGATCAGTCGATCGCAGCGGCCAAGACTGTGTTCGCCACCTCCGGCAAGTCCTGCGACGTTACGGATGTGCGCTTCATCGGTCAGACCCAGGACGGCAAGGACGCCTGGGAAGTGGCCTGCGCCGCCAAGGGCGTCGGCTTCATGACGGTGTCCGACGGCGCCGGCAAGGTGACCCAGGCTGTGCCTTGCGCCAACGCCTCGATGATGTTCGGCGGCTGCAAGCTCACCGACACCACCGTCGCCGAGACTGAAGAGGCTGGGGTCTACACCAAGCTCGCCACCGATGGCGGCTTCCCCTGCACGGTCTCCAAGTACCGCTACATCGGCGTCACCAACGGCACGCCCAAGCGCGAAGTGGTGGAGCTGGTCTGCTCCAACCGTCCCGATGGAACCATCGCTGTGCTGGCGGCCGACAAGGGCGTGAAGTCGGACTTCTATGACTGCGTGCGCGCCGGCCAGCTCGGCCAGGAGTGCAAGCTGAACAGCCCGCAATCGGCCTATGACTCCATCACCAAGGCGCTGGTCGCCAAGGGGCGCACCACCTGCAAGGTGGCGGGCGCGCGCTATATCGGCGCCACCGAGGCCAAGAACGACGTGATCGAAGTGGCCTGCGCTGATGGTGGTCCGGGCTTTGTTCTGCACATGCCGCAAGTCGGCAATACGGTGGCCGAAGTGCTGTCTTGCGGTCAGTCGGCCTCGGCCGGCGCGCCCTGCAAGCTGCCCACCAATGTGAAGAAGTAAGTCGATCTCTATCGGCTGACGCTTGGCCGGCCTCGCTCCTCCCGGAGCGGGGCCGGTTTCGTTTGGGCGAACGAGATGCACTGCGCTTGCCCCATGCTTGCTCTGGCGGCGCGCATCCCTATACTCGCGCGCTTTCTCGCAAGGCCCCCGCTGGAAAGATCTGCCTTGACCAAGCCCTCGACCCCGCCGGTGGCCATCATCATGGGCAGCCGCTCGGACTGGCCGACCATGCAAGCCGCCGCCGAAGCCCTCGACGCGCTCGGCGTCGCCTACCACGCCCAGGTGATCTCCGCTCACCGCACGCCGGAGCGGCTCTACGCCTTCGCCAAGGGGGCCAAGGCCGCCGGCTATCAGGTGATCATCGCCGGCGCCGGCGGGGCCGCGCACCTGCCAGGCATGACCGCCGCCATGACCGAATTGCCGGTGCTCGGCGTGCCGGTGCGCTCCGAGGCCCTGTCCGGGCTCGATTCCCTCCTCTCCATCGTGCAGATGCCGGGGGGCGTGCCGGTGGCCACCTTAGCGGTGGGCAAGCCGGGCGCTCGCAACGCCGGACTTCTCGCTGCGCAGATCCTGGCTTTGCAAGATGGAGATTTGGCCGAGCGCGTCGCCGCCTTCCGCGCCGAGCAGACCGCCTCTGTGCCTGAAACCGTCGAGGACTCGCTTGGCTAAGAGTACGGCGAGCTTCGCCCCGCTTCCCCCGGGCTCCACCATCGGCATCCTTGGCGGCGGCCAGCTTGGCCGCATGCTGGCCCTGGCCGCGGCGCGGCTGGGCTTCGACGTGGCCATCCTCACTCCAGAGGCGGATAGCCCCGCCGCGCGGGTCGCGGCGCGCACCCTTGTGGCCGACTATGGCGACGGCGTCGCCCTGGCCGAGCTTTCCGCTTTTTGCGACGTGGTCACCTTCGAGTTCGAGAACGTGCCCGCCCACGCCGTGGAGCGGCTGGAGGCCATGGGGACGCGCGTGGCGCCCGGCCGCCTCGCCCTCGCCACCGCCCAGGACCGGGTGACGGAGAAGAGCTTCTGCCGCTCCCACGGGGCCCCCACGGTGGATTTCGCGGAAATCAATTCCGTGGCCGACATTGAAGCCGCCCTCCCTCGCCTCGGCGCGCCTGCCCTCCTGAAGACCCGCCGCGAGGGCTATGACGGCAAGGGTCAGACCTGGGTGGCTGATCTGGCTGACGCGAGGGCCGCCTTCGAGCGCATCGGCGCAGCCCCGGCGATCCTGGAGGCCAAGGCCGAGTTCGTGCGCGAGGTCTCGATCATCGCCGCCCGCAGCTGGTCGGGAGAGATCGCCGCCTATCCGCTCACCGAGAACTGGCATGACGGGGGCGTGCTGCGCCGCTCGCGCGCCCCGGCGGCGGTTCCCGATGCGGTGCATGCCGAGGCCCGGCGCATCGCCGAGGCTCTGCTCACCGGCCTCGACTACGTAGGCGTGCTGGCGGTGGAGCTGTTCGAGCTCGCCGACGGCCGGCTCCTGGTCAATGAGATGGCGCCTCGGGTGCACAACTCCGGTCACTGGACCTTGGACGGCTGCCAGGTGGACCAGTTCGAGCAGCAGATTCGCGCCGTGGCCGGCTGGCCGCTCGGCCCCACCGATCCCATAGCACCCACCGAGATGCAGAACCTGCTGGGCTTAGAGGCCGCGGAATGGGCCCGCCTCGCCGCCGACCCGCAGGCGCGCCTGTGGCTCTATGGCAAGCGGGCCATGGTGGACGGCCGCAAGATGGGCCACGTGAACCGCTTGTTCCCGGATGGGTTCCCGGATTAGCGCGGCTTAGCTGGGCCGTAGCGCAGGGCGCCGAGTATGCCGGCCAGGGTCTTGCCCGCCTCCACCGGCTTGAACGGCACGGACGCCTTGAATTTCTCGAACTTCATCACGTGATCGATGCGCCCGGCCAGGTGCTTGCGGGCGTGCTCGTGCCCGCCGGCCATGCGCGCGGCGAGGGTCGAGGCCAGCACCGTGGAGAGGATCAGGCGCTTGGAATAGTGATTCTCGTCGGTGGCCGTGTCGCCGGCCCAGCGCCACAGCTTGTCGGCGCTCTCCCACAGGAGCCGGGCGCCCAGGGGCATGTTGGGCGGCAGGGCCAGGAACGCCCCCGACTTGCGGGTGGCCTCTTCATCGGCCATGGCCGCCTCGATCCGCGCCTCGACACCGGCGTGGATGCGCTCGCGCACCTTCAGCTTGGACGCATCGCTCTGACCGAGCGCCTTCAGCGCTACGGCGTCATGGCGACGCGATAGGAGGGCGGAGAGGTCGCGCGCGCCATAGGGAAACACCAGTTCCGCCTCGGACTTGGACAGGCCCGCCGCCTCGGCCGCGGCTTCCACCAGGGTCTTGTTCCAGTGATGCGCGTGAACCAGCTTCAACGCCTCGTCGAGGGTGCGCTGCTCAGCGGCCTCCGCCCAATCCGGCGTGGGTCCCGCGCTAGGCTCAGCGCTCACGGGGGTGATCTCGGCGGGCGGGGCGTCGGGGTCAGGAGGCAGGGCGTCGCTCATAGGCTTAAAATAGCGCAGTTTCCGGCGCCCCGCCATGTTCGACGCCGTGGACATCGCCCTTCGTCTCTGCTATCAGCCGCGCCTCAGGCACGGAGGGTTCGCTTTCCGGGCAAAGCTTTTCATTTCCCGCAATGATGCAGCCGCGCGCGCCGCGGATGCTGGCGAGGGGTCCAGAGGAGGGCCTAGTCATCGTTCAGATTTTCGTGCGCGACAACAATGTCGACCAGGCGCTGAAGGCCCTGAAGAAGAAGATGCAGCGCGAAGGCACTTTCCGCGAAATGAAGCGGCACGTGCACTATGAAAAGCCCTCCGAGAAGCGCGCCCGCCAGAAGGCCGAAGCCGTGCGCCGTGCGCGCAAGCTGGCCCGCAAGCGCGCTCAACGCGAAGGCCTGATCGCGGCGCCCAAGCGCACCAAGTAGAATTCGATCCCCGCCTGCGGGTCCACAGGACGCCGGCCGCTCTCAGCGCGCCGGCGTTTTTGCGTTGGCGCTCGGGGGCTCAGCCGAACGCGCGGGCCATAGGCGGTTCAACCGCCAGGCGGCGCACGTGGCGCACCGCGCGGGCCACGGCCTCGGCCAGGGCGGCGTCGAACCGGCGGCCTGCGCGCGTCTCCACCGTGGCGAGATAGCCGGCGTGAGAGCGCTTGGCCGGCGCCGTCTGCACCGCGCGCCAAGCTTCGGGCCCGCCGCGGCTCAGCACCACCGCCACCGGCAGATCGCGGTTGAGCGGCCCTGCGGCCAAGGCCCGCTCCGCCGCCGCGCGCCAGGGGTCGAGCTCGGCTTTGCGCACCCCTCCCGCCTTCAGGGTCTGGGCTTCGTCGCTGCTGGCCAGGGCTGGCGCGGGATCCACCAGCACCAATCCTGCCACACGGTCGCGGTGCAAGGCCGCAAAGGCCTCCACGGCGGGCGCCGCCGCGCCGCGGGCCGTCAGCACCACGGGGGTCCGGGCGTCGAATTGCTCGAACTGGCGAATGAGGCGGCCCAGGGCGTCGTCGGCATCGCGGCGCGCTGGGGCGGCGAAGCAGCTCAGCTCGGGGCTGAGACGCTGCTGCACCGGGGTCCAATCCACTGGGCCGGCCAGGTCCGGCTCGAACACCACCATGGGCGCCAGGCGCTCCGGCCGCACGGCGCGCGGCTCCAATTCAGCAATGATCGTGCGCTCAGCTGCAGGCGCGGCGGCGGTGCTCGTCGAGAACGGGGCCAGCAGAATAAGGCCCATGGCTCCAAGTCCTGTCGGCTTCATGGCCCTCTCCGCAAAATCTCCAACTTGACGCGCGACGCGACGCATCGCTCAACACGACCTCACCAGAGCGCGGCTGAATGGGGCCTGAAACAACGTGACAGCGCAGGATCAGTTTATGATGTGGGGGGTGGTGGCGCAGTTTTGCAGCGCGCTCGCCACTTTTGTCGTCGGACTGGCGGCGATGAACATGGGGCGCACCCAGACCAAGGCGTCGCTTTTTGATCACAGGTTCAAGGTCTATTCCGAGCTGTCTCAGGCTATCGCCGAGATCAACGCCGACGCCGCCGTGCGCGACGAGGCGCTCGACGCTATCCATCGCGGCCTACACGCCTCGCGCTTTCTCTATAGCGAGGAGGTCTATCGCCAGGTCGACCTCATCTGGCACGCCGCCAATGGCGCGCGCTGGCTGGCGCCCCTGGAGCACCGCAAGCGCTCCAAGGCCGAGCAGGAGCAGGAGGCGCACCAGCGCGAGGAGATCAACAACGTCTGGGCCCAGCTCGAGCCCTTGATGTCGCGCTCCCTCGCCACCTGGAACCGGTAAGCGAAGTTCCTAAGCCGTGAGGATCACCTTGCCCACGTGGGCGCCGGCCTCGAGGTAGAAATGCGCTGCGGCGGCGTCGGCCAGGGGGAAGGTCTTGTCCACCACCACCTTCACCTTGCCCCCTTCGATCCACGGCCAGCAGGTCGCTTCCACCGCCGCGGTGAGGCGCGCCTTCTCGTCGGCGTTGCGCGGTCGTAAGGTCGAGCCCGTGAGGGTGAGGCGCTTCAGCATGATCTTGGAGAGGTCGATCTCCGAGCGGGCGCCGGCCTGGAAGGCGATGAAGACCAGGCGTCCCCCCACTTTCAGGACATCGACGTTCTTAGCCGCATAGTCGCCGCCCACCATGTCGAGGATCACGTCAGCGCCGCCCGCCGCCTTCACCGCAGCGACAAAGTCTTCGGTGCGGGCGTCGATGGCCACATCCGCGCCCAGCTCCAGCGCCTTGGCGGCCTTGTCGGCGCCGCGGCCGGTAGCGATGACCTTGGCCCCGGCTGCCTTGGCCATCTGGATGGCGGTGACGCCGATGCCGCTGGTGGCGCCGTGGATGAGGAAGGTCTCGCCCGCCTTCAACTGGCCGATCTCGAACACATTGGCGAAGACGGTGAACACGGTCTCGGGCACGCCCGCGGCCTCGACTATGCTCAGCCCCTTGGGGATGGGCAGGGCGTGGCGGGCGTCCACCACGGCGTATTCAGCATAACCGCCGCCGCCGAGAAGGGCGCAGACCTGATCGCCCAGCTTCCAGCGGGTGACGCCGGCGCCCAGGGCCGCCACCTCGCCGGCGATCTCCAGGCCCAGCGTGGTCGGCGCGCCCGGCGGTGGCGGATAGAGGCCGCGGCGCTGTAAGAGATCAGGCCGATTCACCCCTGCGGCCTTTACCCGCACCAGGATCTGTCCCGTTTCGGGGCGCGGGGTCGGCGCCTGCGCGGGCTTCAGGGCCTCGGGCCCCCCGGAGCCGCCCTCCACGGCGATGGCGGTCATCTGGTCGGGAATAGCGGTCATGATCAAGGGGCTCCCAGCCGGCGAAATCTCTGTTAGGCTCCCCTTTTGCTCGGTCCCGGCTCAAGTTCAAGCTAAGCCTGGATAACGGTCGAGAACGAGCGGATAGGGAGAAGGTCATGCTGGAAGAACCGGCGCTCCCACGGCCGGCGCGCGGACAGGCGCTCACGGACCTGGCGAGAGAAGATTTAGACCTATACGCCGTCAACGAACTGGAAGAGCGGATCGACGCCTTGAGCAGGGAGGCAGCGCGGACGCGCCAGGCGCTGGAGCGCAAACGGGCCGGCCGCGAAGCCGCCGACGCCCTGTTCGCTCGGCGCCAGGAGTGGGCGACCGACTAGGGTCTTGCCGTCGGCGCCAGAACGCGACAGGACGGGTGGCATGGGGGTTGCAGACGATTGGAGGAGCGCTGAGCCGCCATCGCGGTGCGGTGCGTCTTAGGTCGTAAAGAGGGGTATGGCGTTTATGAGTGAAGCTGGCGCCACGGCAGTCATCTACGCCCGTGTGGGCGTGGTGGCGGATTTCGCCCGGTCGGAACTGTTTGACCGCACCTTCCAGGAAGGCATGGAGCTGGTGGAAACCGCCGCCGCCTACCTGGACGGCCCGGGGCGACAGGAATCCAAGCTTTTGTCGCGCAATGCGGCCCTCGCCTACGCGAGCGAGAGCATGCGGGTCACCACCCGGCTGATGCAGGTGGCCTCGTGGCTCCTGGTGCAGCGGGCGGTGCGCGAAGGCGACATGACCCCGGAAGAGGCCTGCGAGCCGCGCTACCGCATCGGGCCCAAGGCTGCGCCCAAGCCGGTGAGCGCCGTGCAAAAGATGCTGGCGCACGAAGACGACGACGTCATCGGCCTGCCCGAGGGCCTGGTCAGCCTCGCTGATCGCGCGGAGCGGCTCTATGACCGCGTCGCTCATCTCGATCGCCGCATGTATCTCGAAGTCCCGCAGCAGGAAGCCCCGCACCCGGTGCTGTCGCAGTTCGAGCGCCTGCGCGACGCCTTCAACGGCCAAGCCTGAATTTAGCCGAACAGAACGCCCCGCGCCGCCGCCTCGATCGCGGCGCGCTCGGACGGCGTATAGGCGACCGCCGTTCCCACGCCCCAGACGGGCCAGGGCCAGGCGGGGTCGTCCGCCCGCCGTCCCACCACATGCACATGCAGCTGTCGGGTGATATTGCCCAGCGCTCCGACGTTCATCTTCTCCACCGGGCGCTGGAGCGCCGCGCCCATGGCCCGCACGGCGGAGTCGGCGCGAACCAGTTCGTCGAGCAGCTGAGCGCGCTCGTCCGGGGACAGGTCGATCAGCTCCACGAGGCCCGCCCTCGCCGGGATCAGGATCAGCCATGGATAACGGGCGTCGAGCTGCAGCCGCACCTCGCAGAGCGCCAGCCGCCCCAGCGCCGCGCTGCCCGCCTCGAAGGCCGGATCGACCTTGAAGGCGGCCATCAGCCCCGCCTAGGGATCGCCACCCAGTAGTCGAGATCAAGGATCACCTCGGCCGGATAGGCGCCCTTGTCGTCCTTGTCCGGGAAGTCCGTGCAGGGACGGTCCTTGGTGGCCACCGTGCGCAGGCGCAGCGCGCCCACGTCGTTGCGGCCGGCCAGCGGTTGCGCGTCCAGCACTTCGCTCCAGGCGAAAATCGTAGCCCCGGCGAAATAGGGGTTCACATGCCGGCCGGCGTTCAGGGCCAGCATCAGGCCGGCGTTCTCCAGGCCGTTGAAGGCCAGCCCCCGGGCGGTGGAGATCACCACTCCGCCATAGACGAGGCGGCGGCCGGACGGGTCCTTGGCCCGCTCATATTGGTTGAAGTGCACCTTGGCGGTGTTCTGATAGAGCCGCGTGGCCATCTGGGCCTCGGTCTCCTCCACCGCCATGCCGTCCACGTGGTCGATCTTCTCGCCCACCTGATAGTCCTCGAAAGCATGGACCGAGCCGGCGCGGGCGAAGTCATAGGCCTTGAAGTCGAGCCCCTCGGGCAGCAAGAGGTCGGCGGCGGCCACGGCGCTGGCGGTCTGCGGCACGTGCTCGGCGGGCGCGGGCGCAGCCTCGTCGCGCTTCCGCACCAGCACCCAGCGCACATAGGAGAGCACCGTCTCGCCGCGCTGATTGACCCCGGTGGTGCGCACATAGACGACGCCGGTCTTCTTGTTGGAGGTCTCCTTGAGGCCGATCACCTCCGAGGTGGCGCTCAGAGTGTCGCCGGCGACCACGGGGGCCAGCCAGCGCCCTTCTGCGTAGCCGAGATTGGCCACGGCGTTCAGCGAGATGTCCGGCACGGTCTTGCCGAACACCACATGGAAGGCGAGCAAGGGATCAGCCGTGGCGGCGGCGAGGCCGCAGCCCTGCGCGAAGCTGTCGGCGGAGAAGAGGGCGTAACGCGGACCATAGAGGGCCGTGTAGAGGGCGACGTCGCCGTGGGTCACCGTGCGCGGAGTGGCGTGGACCAGCGTCTCGCCCAGGCGGAAGTCCTCAAAATAACGGCCGGGATTGGTCTTGGTCATGCGCGCCTCCAAATGCGCCATCGCTGTAGCGGGGCAGCGGCGCAGAGGTAAAGGGCGGGGGGCGAATTTACGACCAAAGCTTGCTAAAGCTGAGCGAGTGCGCCAGTTTTGCGAGTGTGAGCAACGACGCGCCTCTCGACGCCGATGGTTTCCTTAGATTGGCGGAGCGCAAGCGCGCGGCGGCCCTGGCCTTAGTGGATAATTCCCTCGCCGCTGGCGAGGCCTGGATGGCGGCGGGTTATGCGGTGGAGTTCGCACTGAAGGCCTGTGTCATGCGGCGCGAGGGCCTGGGCGCTTGGCCCGCAAAGAAGACGAGGCCCGAGCTCTACACCCACAATCTGCGCGAGCTGTTCAGGTTGGCGGGGATTGAGCTTGGGTCCGCGCCTGAAGAGGTGAGGGCGCCGTTGCGCACCGTGCTGGATTGGGATCGTGCTTTGGAGTACAACCTAACCGTAATTAGCCCGGCGCAGGCTCGCACCATGGTGGCGGCGGCGTTCGGCGAATCTGGAGTTGTCGCGTGGCTGATCGGTCTTTAGCTGAAATGGAGCGACGCTTGGCCGTCGGTCGTGACTATCTGGCGGCGCTGATGCGGCTTGGCTTCCAGCCAGACGCTGCAGCCTGGGCCCTGGTCGATTCCGAAACCGAATCTCGCCGTTTCGAATTGGCGATCATCACCCACTGGGTGGATACAATCGGCTCATTGCCGATCTACGAACTGTTGTTTGAAGCCTATCGCAGCGGCGCAACGCCGCGTGAAATTGACCCGTTCAACGTCAGCCTGTTCAGTCCCAAAGCGCAATTGGCCGATGATCTTGCTGAATATGCAGCGCAATTGGACAAGGCGCACGATCCAGCGCCCCGACCGATGGGGGCGTCCGGCTACGTCATCGCTCCGTCGTGGATCCTAATTCACCGCCCTGCCCCGAACCGGCGCCATGACGACCTGCATCAGTTCGCCGCTTTTAAGACAAACGTCGCGCAACTCGCCGCTTGAGTCGCCTTGACCTTGCGGCGCCAGCCGTCAGGAGCTAGACCCCGCGCAACATCGACTGAGGCGGAGTATAGACCATGGCTCGTGCGAAGATCGCCCTTATCGGCGCTGGTATGATTGGCGGCACCCTGGCGCACGTGAGCGCCCGTGAACAACTGGGCGACGTGATCCTGTTCGACATCGCCGAGGGCGTGCCGCAGGGCAAGGCCCTCGACATCGCTGAAGCCTCGCCGGTGTTCGGCAAGGACTGCAAGCTGAAGGGCGCCAACGACTACGCCGACATCGCCGGCGCCGACGTGTGCATCGTCACCGCGGGCGTGCCGCGCAAGCCGGGCATGAGCCGCGACGACCTCCTCGGCATCAATCTGAAGGTCATGAAGGCCGTGGGCGAGGGCATCAAGGCCCACGCGCCCAACGCCTTCGTCATCTGCATCACCAACCCGCTGGACGCCATGGTCTGGGCCCTGCGCGAATTCTCCGGCCTGCCGCACAACAAGGTGGTGGGCATGGCGGGCGTGCTGGACTCGGCCCGCTTCCGCTACTTCCTGGCGGAGAAGACCGGCGTGTCGGTGGAAGACATCCATGCTTGGACCCTCGGCGGCCACGGCGATGACATGGTGCCCATGGTGCGCCACTCCACCGTGGGCGGCCTGCCCTTGCCCGAGCTGGTGAAGCAGGGCGTCATCACCCAGGACGAACTCGACGCCATCGTGAAGCGCACCCGCGGCGGCGGCGGCGAGATCGTCGCCCTCCTGAAGACCGGTTCGGCCTTCTACGCCCCGGCCGAGAGCGCCATCGCCATGGCCGCCTCCTACCTGCGCGACAAGAAGCGCGTGCTGCCTTGCGCCGCCTACCTGTCTGGCCAGTACGGCCAGAGCAACCTCTATGTCGGCGTGCCGGTGGTCGTCGGCGCAGGCGGCGTGGAGCGGATCGTGGAGTTCCCGTTCAACGACGAGGAGCGCGACATGTTCAAGAAGTCGGTGGAGGCCGTGCAGGGCCTGGTGGCCGCCTGCAAGCAGATCGACCCTTCGCTGGCGAAGTAAGGCTTTAGAGGTTTCAAAACCTCGAAATTTGGGGCGCGGTTCGCTATCTAGAGGGCGAGCCGCGCCCTTTTTCGTGCGCTATTCCCGACTGCGGCGCCTCGCGCGCCCTCCTGAAAGCTGATCCGTGACCGCTTCCGCCGCTTCGGCGCGCCCCGATGACCTGGTGGCGCCCTTCCAGATCGAAAACGAACCAGCCCGCGGCCGCATCGTGCGCCTGGGCGCCGTGGTGGACGAGATCCTCACCCGCCACGCCTATCCCGAGCCGGTGGCCAATCTGCTGGGCGAGGCCTGCGCCCTGGCGGCTCTCGTTGGCGCGAGCCTGAAGTTCGAGGGCCGGCTCATCGTTCAGGCCCAGGGCGACGGGCCGGTGGCCTATGTGGTGGCCGACTACGACACCTCCGGGGCCTTGCGCGGCTACTGCAAGTTCGATGAGGAGAAGGTGGCCGAGGTCTCCAAGGGCTTTGCTCGTCCGGGCGCCAAGACCTTGCTCGGCAAGGGCCTCTTCATCATGACCGTGGACCCGGTGGACCTGAAGGACCGCTATCAGGGGGTCACGGAGATCGAAGGCGAGACCTTGGCCCTCTGCGCCGAGACCTATTTCGCCCAGTCCGAGCAGGTGCCCACCAAGGTGCGGCTGGCCGTGGCGGAGCTGATCAATGGCGAGGGCCGCAGCTGGCGCGCTGGTGGGGCGATGATCCAGAATATCGCCGAGGACGACGCTCGCGGCGGCACCGCCGACGCCTGGGACAAGGCGCGGGCCATCTTCGCCACCCTGGCCGACGACGAGCTCACCGATCCCGACATCAGCGCCGACCGGCTGCTCTATCGCCTGTTCCACGAAGATGGCGTGCGGCTGTTCGAGGCCAAGCCCCTGCGCGCCTTCTGCCGCTGCTCCGAGGACCGGGTGATCGGCATGCTGCGCACCTTCACCGCCGAGGAGATGGAAGGCATGGTGGAGGCCGATGGGCGCATCCGGGTCACCTGCGAATATTGCTCGCGGGCCTATGAGGTGGCGCCGGACACGGTGGGTCTCTGAGGCGAGGACGCGGGGGGCTCATGTCGAAATATCAGGTCCTGCTCGGGCCCGCCGAACTGAACGCGGCGCTGGCGGAGGCCTTTCCCAAGGGCGGACGCAAGTTCGATCTGGTGCGCGAGGTGACGCCGGGCAAGGTGCGCCTGACCCAGGCCTATGATCCAGCCATGCTGCGCCCGGGCGGGTTGATTTCCGGCCCGACCTTGATGAGCCTCGCCGACACCGCCGGCTATGTCATCGTCATGGCCCATGTGGGGGTGGAGTTCATGGCCGTGACCAGCGCGCTGAACATGAGCTTCCTGCGTGGCGCCAAGCCCGGCGACATCCAGGTGGAGGCCGAGCTCTTGTCCCTGGGCCGCCGCAATGTGGTCTGCGACGTGCGTCTGTGGACCGAGAGCCCCGAGCGCCTCGCCGCCCAGGCCATCGTCACCTACGCCCGAGCGATGCCTACCTGACGTCCTGCACGAGCATTCCATGACCCACCCCAAGCACCGCCCCGCCACCGACGCCGCCTTCGCTGTGGACGAGCGCAATCGCGCCAAGCGCCTGCACGAGCGGGCGAAGTATGATCGCGCGGCGGTGCATGCGGTGCTGGACGCCTCGCCGCTCTGTCACGTGGCCTATGTCGTCGACGGCCAGCCCTATGTGACCCCCACCCTGCACTGGCGCGTGGGGGATCGGGTCTATTGGCACGGCTCCTCCGCCAGCCGGTTCCTGAAGAAGGCGCAAGGCGCGCCGGTGTGCCTGACGGTGAGCCTGCTCGACGGCTATGTGCTGGCCCGTTCGGCCTTCCACCACTCGGTGAACTACCGCTCGGCCATGGTGTTCGGCACGGCGCAATTGGTGGAAGGGCGCGAGGCCAGCGAGGCGGCGCTGCGGCATATGATGGAGAGCCTCTATCCCGGCCGCTGGGACGCGCTGCGCCCGGTGACGGACCAGGAGCTGAAGGCCACCCGCGTGCTCTATCTCGATATCGAGGCGGCTTCGATGAAGGACCGCGACGGCCCGCCCTCGGACGAGCCGGAGGATCTGACCCATCCGGTATGGGCGGGGGTCATTCCCGTGCGCGCGAGCCTTGGCGCAGCGGAGCCGGATGCGCACACGCCTGAAAGCCTGGCCGTGCCGGAGGGCCTCGCGGCCCTCATCGCCTCGGGAAAGCTCCGGCCCTAATTAAGCGTGCGCTTGGCGGCGCCGGGGAGGGGAGCTACGGGCACCCCGTCTTCGGCCAGGCGTTTCACCTCGGCGGGCGTCGCCTCGCCATAGATGCCGCGCTCTTCCGAGCGGCCCTCGTGGATGGCCCGCGCTTCATTGGCGAAGGCGTCGCCCACATAGTCGAAATTGTCTTCGACATAGGCGCGGACCTTGCCCATGGCCTCCATCATCATGGTCTGGGTCGCCGAGGCGTCGGGCTCGGGCGCCATGCTCGCCGCCTCGCTGGTCTTCACCGCCGGGGCCATGATCTGCTTGCGGATCGTGTGGGAAGCGCAGAACGGGCACTCGACGAGGCCGCGCGCTTCCTGGTCGTCATAGTCGGTGGAGGAGCCGAACCAGGCCTCGAAGGCATGGTCGTGGTCGCAGCGCAGGGCGTAGCGGATCACGGGCCCACCTCGCGCAGCCGGAAGGGCCGGCCGTTCTTCAGCGAGGGGATGGCGGCGCGGGCCTTGTCCACCAGCTCAAGGTCGAGCTCCAGCATCAGCACGCCCGGCTCATCGTGGTCGAGCTCGCCCATCACCTCGCCCCAGGGCGAGACGGCCAGGGTCCGCCCCCAGGTGGCGCGGCCGTCCTCGTGCAGACCGCCCTGGGCCGGGGCGAGCACGAAGGCGCCATTCTCGATGGCCCTGGCGCGCAACAAGGTCGACCAATGCGCCGCGCCGGTGGGGCGAGTGAAGGCCGAGGGGATGGTGAACACCTGCGCTCCTGCCTGCGCCAAGCTGCGGTAAAGCTCGGGAAAGCGCATATCATAACAGATGGTGAGGCCGAGGGCGCCAAGGCTTGAGCGCACCAGCACGGCGTCCTCCCCTGGCGTATAGACCCGGCTTTCGCGGGGGCTCTCGCCGGTGGGCAGGTCCACGTCGAACATATGGATCTTGTCGTAGCGGGCGATGATCTCGCCCTCCGTCCCCACCAGCAGCGAGCGGTTGGCCGCCCCGCCTTCGGGCTTCTTCACCAGGGCCGAGCCGATCAGCAGGGTGACCTTGAGGCTCCGCGCCAGATCGCGCAAATCGGCGACGCAAGGGTCCTCGTCCTCCGATCTCATGAGGTCGGCGAGTTTCTCCCGGTCCCGCTGCAGGAGGTTGGTCCCCTCCGGCGTCAGGATGAAGCGCGCGCCGTCGGCGGCGGCCGCGCGCACAAGCGGGGCCACGTGATCGAACGCCCGCTTTTGCTCAGCGGGGGTGCGGGTCTGAAGAAGAGCGACGCGGAGGGACATCAGGCGAGGAGCGGGTCAAGCTCTCCCTGGCGCTCCAGCGCCAAGAGGTCGTCGCAGCCGCCGATGTGCCGCCCGTCGATGAAGATCTGCGGGAAGGTTGAGGCCCCGCCGGACTTCTCGACCATTTCGGCCTTCTTGGCGGAATTGAACGCCGCGTCGTCGATCTCCTCGAAGGCGACGCCCTTGTCGCGCAACAGGTTCACGGCGCGGGCGCAATAGGGACAGAACGGCTTGGTGTAGATGACGACCTTGGGCATTTACGGCTCAACATACGAAAGGAAACCGCCAATATAGGGCGTCATCCGGCTTCGCGCACCCTGGCGACGGCGACGGCGGCGACGTCCACAGCGCTGGCCCCGGCGCGCAGGAGGGCGAGGGTGCAGGCGTCGGCGGTGGCCCCGGTGGTGAGCACATCGTCCACCAGAAGCACGCGCCGGCCCTCCACAAAACGCCGACGATGTTCAGGAACCACGAAGGCGCCCGCCACATTGGTCTCGCGCCCAGTGGCCGACTTGCCACCCTGGCTCGGCGTGGCGCGTCGGCGGATGAGGATGTCCGGGGCGTAGCGCCGGTTCGCGAGCCGGGAGAGGGGGCGGGCGATCTCGGCGGCCTGATTATAGCGCCGGGCGAACAGGCGTTTTGGATGCAGCGGAATGGGCATGATCAGGTCGGCGTCGGTGATCAGCTCGGCCGCCGCCCGCGACAGCCAGCGGGCGAACAGGCTTCCCAGCTCCGGCCGGTCGGCGTGCTTGAACTTGAGGATCAGGTCCTTGGAGGCGTCGTCATAGAGGCAGGCCGCCCGCGCCCGGTCGAACAGATGCGGCCGCGCCAGGCAGGCGACGCACCGGGCGCCAAGACCGACATCGTGGGCGAAGGGGGCGCCGCAGCCGTCGCAGACGGGCTCCTCCAGAAAGCCGATCCGCTCCCAGGCTCGGGCGGTTAGTCCTATCGTCTGTGTGCGGACAGTGTCGTCCAGCGCCGTGGGCGGCAGGACGAGATCGAGCCCTCTGCGCATCGCCGTGCGCCAGGACAGACGAATTGCGTCGGCCGCCGGTTTCCACCCGGCGTCATCGGCGCCATGTTCCATAGCCATGACCGCCCAACCCCCAGCCTTGTTCGACCGCGAACTCCGACAGCGCCGCTTGCACCGCGCTGCGCGCACCCTGAAAAACGCGAACTTCTTAAGGCGACGGGCCGCAGAGGACGCTGCGGACCGCTTGTTAACCATCGTGCGACACTTTCCGGCCGCCGTCGAGGTGGGAAGTTGCGATGACAGTTTTTTATCGGCGGTGCGACAGGCGGGGGCGGAGGATCACTTTAGCGAGATCGTCCGTGCAGCCCCCAACGCCCTTTTGGCGGCGGATCGTCCAGGTCAGGTGATTGTCGCCGACGACGAAGCCTTGCCCTTCGCCTCCGCCTCGCTCGACCTCGTGGTGTCGCTGCTCTCGCTGCACTGGACCAATGATCTCGTCGGCGCGTTGGTGCAGATTCGCCGCAGCCTGAAGCCGGACGGTCTGTTTCTCGGGGCGCTGCTCGGCGGCGCGACGCTCACGGAGCTGCGCCAAGCCCTGATGGAGGCCGAGGCGGAGCTAGCGGGCGGCGCCGGGCCTCGCGTGTCGCCCTTCGCCGATGTGGCCGATGGACCGGCCCTCCTGCAGCGCGCCGGCTTCGCCCTGCCGGTGGCGGACATGGACCGCTTCACCGTCACCTACGCCCACCCCTTGCGGCTGTTGGCCGATCTTCGAGCCATGGGCGAGACCAACGCCTTGATCGACCGGCCGCGACGCCCGCTCACCCGCGCCGTGCTCGGCCGGGCCTGCGAGATCTACATCGAGCGGTTCTCCAACCCGGACGGGCGGGTGCGGGCGACCTTCGAGATCATCTCCCTCACCGGCTGGGCGCCGCACCCGGACCAGCAACAGCCGCTGAAGCCGGGATCGGCCAAGGCGCGCCTCGCTGATGCGCTTGGTGTGCGCGAACGTCGCGCGGACTTCGAGGAATAGGACAGGAAATTCAGTCACGGGGTTGGGTTGACGCGCCTCCGCCGCTAAAGCTGTCGCTCAGCCCGAGTCGTCCATGCCTCTCACTTCGCCGCATTCTCCGTCCCGGGACGATCTCAAGGACTACAGCGCGCTGGCCTTCTGCTCGGTGGTGTGGGGCACCACCTGGTTCGCCATCAAGTTCCAGCTCGGCCACGTGGATCCGCTGGCCTCCATCGTCTACCGCTTCGCCCTCTCCAGCGCGGTGCTGCTCGGATTTCTGACGCTAAGCGGGCACCCGCCGCGGCTATCCCGGCGTCAGCACCTCCTGGCGGCGGCGCAGGGTCTGCCCCTGTTCGCCGGCAGCTACGCCTTCGTCTATTCCGCCGAGGCCCTGATCCCCTCGGCGGTGGTGGCGGTGATCTTCGCCGCCTTCACCCTGACGAGCCTCATTCTGTTCCGGCTGATCTTCAAGGAGCGGCCGAGCCTCGGGACCTGGGGCGGCGCCTGGCTCGGCGTGGCCGGCGTGGCGGCCCTGTCGGCGGGTCAGCTCATGGGCGCCAAGCTCGGGGCGGGCGCTTTGCTTGGGCTAGGCCTCGCCGTTTGTTCTGTGGTGTGCAGCGCCTTCGGCAACGTCTTCGCCCACATGAACCAGAAGGAAGGCGTGGCCCCGGCGGCCCTCGCGGGCTGGGCCATGGCCTATGGCGCGGCCGGGATGGCGCTGTTTCGTCTCCTCACCGGGGGCGCATGGAGCTTCGATCCCTCGCCGGCCTATGTGGGCTCGCTGCTCTATCTCTCCCTGTTCGGTTCGGTGCTGTCCTTCGGGCTCTACTACTGGCTCGCCTCCCGGCGCGGCTTTGCCTTGGCGAGCTACACCTCCGCCTTAGCCCCGCCCACCGCCATGCTGGTGTCGGGCCTGTTCGAGCATGTGACTTGGGGCCCCGCGGCCTTCCTCGGCCTCGTCCTGGTGGTCGCGGGCCAGCTTTTGGTGATCCGCACGCGCAAGTGATCGACGCAGATTACCAAGGGTTCATTTCCTCACCCTTTGGCGAAGCACCCCGCGATGCTACATATGGCGCGTCCGCGACCGCCCTTCGGCGGCGCGCCAGATCGGGGATACCAACCGTGACCAATTCCAAGCGCCTGGCTCCGCGGCTCCTGCCGCTGCTGGCCGTGTCCACCGCCGCGCTCACCCTCTCGGGATGCGGCGTCAACAATATTCCGACCAAGGAAGAGTACGCCAAGACCAAGTGGGCGGACGTGCAGGCGCAGTACCAGCGCCGCGCCGACCTGATCCCCAACCTGGTGGCCACCGTGAAGGGCTACGCCACCCAGGAAAAGTCGGTGCTGGTGGAAGTAACCCAGGCGAGAGCCAAAGCCACCAGCGTCAGCGTCGACGCCTCGACCATCACCGACCCGGCCAAGTTCGCCCAGTTCCAGCAGTCGCAGAACCAGCTCTCCGGGGCTCTCGGCCGCCTGATGGTGACGGTGGAGAAGTATCCGGAGCTGAAGTCCAACGAGAACTTCCTCGCCCTGCAGCACCAGCTGGAAGGCACCGAGAACCGCATCACCGTAGCCCGCAAGGACTACAACGAGGCCGTGCGGGTCTATAACACCGAGCTGCACACGTTCCCGGGCGTGCTGTGGGCCTCGACCCTCTACAAGGCGGAAAAGCCCATGCAGCAG
The DNA here is from genome assembly GCA_040757715.1 of Pseudomonadota bacterium. Classification (GTDB taxonomy): domain Bacteria; phylum Pseudomonadota; class Alphaproteobacteria; order Caulobacterales; family Caulobacteraceae; genus CAIMFV01. The sequence continues at coordinate 49,952 of JBFLWS010000019.1, forward strand.
TTCACCGCCACCGAGGCCGCCCAGTCGGCCCCCACGGTGAGCTTCGACCAGGCGCCCAGCGCCGCGCCGGGTTCGGCCCCGCCGGCCAAGAAGTAACGACCGATCCGGCGGCTCGCGCCTCGCGCTCGGGCCGCCGCTTTGCTTCACCCCTCTGACTTCGGAGACCAGGCCATGCGCGTGATGATTTTCGTCAAGGCCACCGCCGACTCCGAGGCTGGAGGGCCGCCCTCGCCCGAGATGATGGAAGCCATGGGCGTCTTCAACCAAAAGCTCATCGACGCCGGCGTGCTGGTGGAGGCGGCCGGGCTGAAGCCCACCTCCCAAGCTTGCCGCGTCGCCTTCGACGGCGCCTCGCGCACGGTGATCCCCGGTCCGTTCGACGCCGTCGGCGAGCTGGTGGCGGGCTTTTGGATCTGGGAAGTGAAGGACCTCGACGAGGCCATCGCCTGGGTCAAACAATGCCCCAATCCCATGCCGGGCCCGTCGGAGATCGAAATCCGGCCGTTCTACGAACTGGAGGACATCGCCAAATGGCGAACGCCTTGAACTGGCGCAGCTCCCTTTCGCCCGTAGCGGGCTGGGCGGCGGCGTTTCTGCTCCTCATCACATTGGCGGGCGGGCTCCTCGCCCCGGCGCGGGCGGAGCTGCAATATCCCGAACTCACCGGTCGGGTGGTGGACGACGCCCACCTGCTCTCCGCCGAACAGCAGGCCGAGCTGACAGCCAAGCTGAAGGCGCTGGAGGACAAGAACGGCCGTCAGGTGGTGGTGGCCACCGTGCCCTCGCTGCAGGGCGACGACATCGAGGACTTCGCCGTCAATCTCGGCCGCCACTGGGCCATTGGCCAGAAGGGCAAGAACGACGGAACGCTTTTCCTGATCGCGCCCTCCGAGCGCAAGGTGCGCATCGAGGCCGGCCCCGGCGTGCAGGACGTGCTCACCGACGCCATGACCGGCGTGATCATCGACCGGGTGATCCTGCCGCGCTTCAAGGCGGGCGACATGGCTGGCGGCATCATGGCCGGAACCGACGCCATCGTGCAGCAGCTCGGCCTTGATCCCGAAGCCGCTCACGCCCAGGCGGTGCAGGCGGCGCAGCAGCGGGCCCATTATGCGCGAAGCCACGGCAGCCAGATGCCCAAGCCGTTGGCGGCCCTGTTCGTGCTCATCGGCCTCTTCTTCATGGTGCGCATGATCCTGCGCGGCCGGGGCGGCGGCTGGGGCTGGTTCATCCCCCTGATGATCTTCAACTCCATGGGCCGGCGAGACGGCGGCTGGGGCGGCGGCGGCTTCGGCGGAGGCGGCGGCAACGACGACGGCTTCAGCGGCGGCGGGGGCGGTTTCGACGGCGGCGGTTCGAGCGGGAGCTGGTGACATGATCTCCGAAGCTGATCACCAAAGGATCATGGCCGCGGTGGCTGAGGCCGAGGCGAAAACCTCGGGCGATATCATCTGCGTCATGACGGGAGAGGTGTCCAAGTACCGGGAAGTCCCCCTCGGCTATGCGGCGCTGCTGGCCATCGCCGGTCCGCCCATCGCGTTCGCATTGGGCCTGAAGCCGACCCTGTTGCAGGACGCCATCACCACCGGCTGGACCGCCAATGTGGGCGCGCCCTCGGATCTCGGTCTGGTGGCGGGCGTTTACGGCGTCGCCCAGGCGGTGATCTTCGGCCTCGGCCTTCTGGTGTTTTCCTTCGCCCCGGTGCGGCGCTTCCTCACCCCGACCTCGCTGAAAAAGCACCGGGTGCACCGCGCGGCCTGGGCCCAGTTCGCCGCCACCGGCCTGCACCTGGAGCCCGGTCGCACCGGCGTGCTCATCTTCGCCTCCACCGACGATCGCGTGGTGGAGGTGCTGGCCGAGGAGGACATCCACAAGGCCGTGGGGACCAAGGTGTGGGACGCCGCCGTGGCCGCCGTCCAAGCCGGCATGAAGGCCGGCAAGCCCGCCGACGGCTTCATCAAGGCGGTGGAGCTCTGCGGCGCGGCCCTCGCCGAGCATTTCCCGCCGGGGGACGGGCCCAAGGCCTCCAACCTGCCGGACCGGCTGGTGGAGTTGTGAGGGGGCGCCTTGTGGCGCTCGCCGTCAGCCTCGCCTCAGCATTTGGCGCCGCCCAGGCCGCCGAGCCCGCGCATGTGATCGTGCTGCACCCCGCGGGCGTCTGGAGCCCCGGCGACGCCGCGCCTCGCGCCGGCTGGGCGGTGCGGGTGGAAGGCGAGCGTATCGCCGCCGTGGGCCCCGCGACCGAGATCGCGGTTCCGAAGGACGCGGAGGTGATCGAGCTGCCGGGCGCCACCCTGATCCCGGGGCTGATGGACCTGCATTCGCACCTCCTGTTGCACCCCTACAATGAGACCCTGTGGGATGATCAGGTGCTGAAGGAGGCGCCCGACTATCGCCTGCTGCGCGCTGGGGTGCAGGCCAAGGCGACGCTGGAGGCTGGCTTCACCACCCTGCGCGATCTCGGCACCGAAGGGGCGGGCTACGCCGACGTGGCGCTTAAGAAGGCCATCCATGACGGGCTGATCGAGGGGCCGCGCCTCTATGTCGCCACCCGAGCCATCGTCGCCACGGGCGCCTATGGTCCGGCCGTGCGCAACTACCGCCCCGACGCCGACCTGCCGCAGGGGGCTGAGGAAGCCTCGGGCGTGGCCGAGGTGGTGAAGGCGGTGCGCGAACAGGCCGCCCGCGGCGCGGACTGGATCAAGGTCTATGCCGACTATCGCACCGGTCCGGACGGCGCCGCGCGCCCCACCTTCAGCCAGGCCGAGCTCGACGCCCTGGTGGAGGCGGCGCACAGCTTCGGCCGCCCGGTCTCGGCCCACGCCGCCACCGACGAAGGCATGCGCCGGGCGGTGCTGGCCGGAGTGGACAGCATCGAACACGGCTATGGCGGCTCGGAGGCCACCTTCAAGCTGATGAAGGACAAGGGCGTCGCCTATCTGCCCACCCTCGCCGCCGCCGAGGCCACCAGCCGCTACTTCCAGCACTATGTCCCCGGCAAGACGCCGCCCACCAAGGCCATCGAGGACAGCCGCCGCGCCTTCAGGCTGGCACTGAAGCTGGGGGTGATCGTCGGCGACGGCTCCGACGTGGGCGTGTTTTCCCACGGCGAGAACTGGCGCGAGCTGGCCCTCATGGTGGAGGACGGCATGACGCCGGCGGAAGCGCTCACCGCCGCCACCGCCACTGACGCGGCGATCCTGCATCGGGAGGCCGAGCTTGGCCGGGTGAAGGCCGGGTATCTCGCCGACCTCGTGGCGGTGGACGGCGATCCCACGCAGGACATCATGGCGGTCAAGGCGGTGCGCCTCGTGATGAAGGGCGGCGTCGTGGCGGTGCGCAAGTAGGTTGATTTTCCCTTGGTTGATGGTGGACGGGCGCGTCAAACTGGTCTAAACCAGTTTGCTCCATAGTTCAGGGAATCGCCGACCATGACGCAGCTGATGGCGGAGCGCGCGAAGACGCCACAGGACGCCGCGCCCCTGGAGCCGCCTCGCTTGGAGCGTCCGCATTTGGGCGAGCCCTATCTCCTGACTCCCGGACCGCTCACCACCGCCTACGCCACCAAGGCGGCCATGCTGCGCGACTGGGGCTCGTGGGACGACGACTTCCGCGCCATGACGGCGTCGCTGCGGGCGCAATTGCTGGAGATCGCCGGCGATCGCCGGGGCGACTATGACTGCGTGCCCATGCAGGGCAGCGGCACCTTCGCGGTGGAGGCCATGCTCGCCGCCTTCGCGCCCTCGCAGACGAAGACCCTCGTCCTCGCCAACGGCGCCTATGGCCAGCGTATCGCCCAGATCCTCGACTATCTTGGCCGCCCCTACGCCCTCATCGACAAGGGCGACTACCTGCCGCCGCGCGGGGCCGAGGTCGCCGCCGCCCTCGATGCCGATCCGTCCCTCAGCCACGTGGTGGTGGTGCACTGCGAGACAAGCTCGGGCATCCTCAACCCGGTGGGCGAGATCGCCGAGGCGGTTCACGCCCGCGGCCGCAAGCTGCTGATCGATTCCATGAGCGCCTTCGGCGCCGTGCCGGCGGAAGTGGAGGCGCTGAGCTATGAGGCCCTGGTCTCCTCGGCCAACAAGTGCATCGAAGGCGTGCCGGGCTTCGGCTTCGTCATCGCCCGCAAGAGCGCCCTCGCCGCCGCCGAGGGCCGCAGCCCCTCGCTCAGCCTCGATCTGCACGCCCAGTGGCGTTACATGGAAAAGACCGGCCAGTGGCGCTTTACGCCGCCCACCCACGTGGTCGCCGCCTTTTTGCAGGCCCTGGCGGGCCACCGGGCGGAGGGCGGCGTCGTCGGACGCGGCGCCCGCTACGCCCGCAATCGCGACGTGCTCGTTTCGGGCATGCGCGGCCTCGGCTTCGAGACCCTGCTCAGCGACGACTGGCTGTCGCCCATCATCACCACCTTCTTCAATCCGGCGGATGCGCGCTTTGAGTTTCAGCGCTTCTACGCCCTGATGAAGGCGCGGGGCTTCATCATCTATCCGGGCAAGCTCACGGTGGCTGACAGTTTCCGCATCGGCTGCATCGGTCAGATGGATGAGGCGGTGATGCGCGAGGTGGTGACCGCGGCCAAGGCCTGCCTCGCCGAGCTGGGCGTCGCCAGCGCGGCCCCGCCGGCTGGGGCGCTCGCCGAAAGAGCGAGGCTCAATCCCTGATCGCCTCTTGGTTATCCCAGGGTCAGGCGCCAATGTAGGCGAGGACTTTTAACCTCGGCGGGGAGATCGTGGGCATGGATGCGTCGAGCATGGCCGAATCGCGGCGGGTTGAATTCCCCCTGAAGGACGGGGTCATGGCCGGGCTCGACTTCGGCGAGCCCGCGCGGCCCTTTGATCTCGTCTTCGTCCACGCCAACGGCTTCAACGCCAAGACCTATCGGACCCTCCTCGCCCCGCTGGCGGCGCGGCTGCGCATTCTGGCGGTGGATTTGCGCGGGCATGGGCGGAGCCAACTGCCCACGAAGACGCAAGGGCGCCGGTCCTGGCGCGACCTCGGCGATGACGTCGCTGAGCTGGTGCACAAGCTCGGCCATCCGGTGTGGCTGGCGGGCCATTCCATGGGCGGAACCAGCTCGCTGCTCGCCGCGGCGAAGGTCCCGCATCAGGTGAAGGGGCTCGTGCTGTTCGACCCGGTGATCATGCCGCGCCTGTTCACGCTTTTCGCCGGCTCGCCCTTTTATCCGGCGGCGGACTACAGCCGCATCCCCATCGCCCGCCAGGCGGCGGGGCGGCGGGCGGTGTTCGCCTCGCCCGAAGCGGCGTTTCAGGCCTATAAGGGCCGGGGCGCCTTCAAGACCTGGCCGGATCAGGTGCTGGCCGACTATCTGGCGGACGGGCTGAAGCCGATGGCGGATGGCCAGGCGGAGCTCGCCTGCGCGCCCGCGTGGGAGGCCTCCAACTTCGCCAGCCAGGGCCATAATCCCTGGGCGGCGGCGCGGCGCTATCCCGGGCCGATCCACATCCTGCGGGCGGAGCACGGCTCGACCTGCAAGGTGGGCGACGGCGCCGCGCTGATGCGGCGCAATCGGCGGCTGACCCTGAAGACCGTGGCCGGAACCAGCCACTTCCTGCCCATGGAGCGCCCCGACGTGGCGCGCGAAGCGATCCTCTCGGCGCTGGGATGTGCTTCTGCTCACCAATCCGCTGTCTGATCCTGCTCCGGACAATCTGAGTCAATTTGCGAGGCGTTTGGGCATTCCGCGTCAATCGGGGGCAAGGCTTATGGCGCTACCTTAATTCTAAAATTGGCTTTCACTGCTGGAGATTGGTTCGCATGGAAACATCGACGCCAGTTTCTCAATGTCGGCTGAGCGGAACTGGGACAAAAGAATCTCGCCGACCTTCTTGCCATTGCTCTTATCGAATACGCGAAAGCCTGGCAGCGAAGCTCCATCACCCACAAGACCGTCGCAAAGCTCCGCCCGCGAGCGATCAATCGACCATTGCGTCCGCCAGAACGAGCGCATCGTCAATTTCTGAGGTGTCAGCCGAATCTGGACCGTCGAGACGACGCACAGGCAGAAAAGGCCAAGTGCTCCAACGCCCACCGATGAGGCAACGCCCATCCAAGTGAAGTCACGTTCTTTGATTTGATCAAACGCTGACCAACCCGCCACGACAATGAAGGGTAGGCCGATGCAAGCCATCGCGATCTGCGGTCCTAGCGCTGGCCGAATGGTCCAGCTCTCGATCGAGAAGGTGCGCTCGGGCTCCATTGCTCCAATGACGAGGCGGGCGTCGCGATGCGACTCCAGCCACCCCAACCACTCCTGCCAAGCAGTACGCAGGTGCTCGGACGCCGCGCCTTTTAAGGCGGCGCGAGCGTATTCGATCTCGTCGCTTAGCTGATCAAGGCCAATCGCCGCGATTTGGCGTTCCAGCTTCTTACCAACGCTCTTGCGGGTCCAAGGCCAAAACGGAGCCACGACGAACCAACACAGGGCGACGCCAGCAAAGCCGACGCCAGCGGAAATCGCCAAGATCAACACAAAATGCCTGGCGAACTCGGGCCACCCAGCTGCAATGAGGGGGCGCAAGCGCGGGGCCGCCGAGATGACTATCCCTCCCAGGATAGTCGCGGCGATCCCAAGAGACTGAGCTAGATATAATCGAGCTCTTTCTGGCCACGATTTAATAGTCTCGGGCGGCGTCGGGATTTCCTGACCGTCGCTTCCAATTGGCTTCATCGAACATGCCCCTGCCAGCGGGGGACACGTCATCAAATAACAGCACCAGTTGCAATCACACTCTCAGTCTCGGCGACACGGATATAAATCGCCCAGAGTTGGATTTTGGCGACAAAATGCTCTCTAGAGCACTGCGGCTTTCAGCCGCTCCAGGCCTTCCACCGCCTCGTGGGCGAGGGACGGCAGGCCGTGCTCATTGAACACCTCGAGGGCGGCGGCGAGGGCCACGGCGGCGTCGGCGCATTCGCCGCGATCGCCGACCAGTACGGCGCGGGCCTCATAGACCCGGGCGATGGCCACCTGCATCACCGCCCAGGCCAGCGGATCGCGGGACGGCTTCAGGGCTTTCAGTTCCAGCTTGAAGCTCGCCTCGGCATAGTCGAGGGCGCGCAGGTCGTGGGCCCGTTCGGCGCGGCGCGCGATGCAGGTCGCCCGGTCATAGGCGCAGGCGGTGCGCAGCGGCAGTCCGTGGGTGCGCTCCAGTCCCTCGGCGGCGCGGTCGAAGGCGGCAAGGGCGGTGTCGAACAGGGCGCCGTCGTCGCAGGCCTCGCCCAGGGCCTGCAAGGCAAGGCCAAGGGCGTGCTCAGTGCGAGCGGCGTCGAGGGGGCTCATGTCGCTGTCGATGTGGTCGGAAGCCTCAGACAGGGCGGCCGCGGCCTCGCCCAGATGGTCGGCCGAGCCTTCCAGTTCGCCCAGCGCCAGCAGCGCACTGGCGCGCAAGGTCTCTACGCGTGTCCAGGTGAGGGGCAGGCGGGCGTTGTCGAGGTCGGCGGCGAGGGCGGCGAGGTCGGCCGCAGCCTGCTGCAAGAGGGTGGCGTCCTTCAGACGCTGGCCGAAGCCGAGCGTGAACTCGGCGCGGTCGGCGCGCACGGCGGCGGCGTGGGCGGCCTCCTCCGGTGCTTGGCGCAGGTGAATGGCGCGCTCGACGGCGGTATCGAAGGCGGCGGCGGCCTCCACAGCGGCGTTGAGATCGACCGCGGACAGGGCCTCACGGCCTAACACGCGAGCCTTGAGCACGCTGAGGGTCATATGATCTTCGGCAGACAGGTGGCGGCCATCGTCGGCGAGGGCGGCGAGGCGCACCTCGGCGATGTCATAGGCTTCCTTGTCGCCGAACAGCTCGCCGGCGAGGAGGCTGGCGGCGCATTGCTCCAGCCGTGCGCGCACGCGGACCTTCGGATTGGCGGCCTTGTCGATGGCCCGACCAGCGGCTGCGGCGGCCTTGGCCAGGGTGGCGGCGTCGCCGGTGCGGCGGGCGATCTCGCGATTGAGCACGGCGCTCTCGATCAGGCGCAGGCCCCGCTCCTTGTCCGTGCAGCGGTGGACTTGGAGCGCGGCGGCCGCGGCCTCGGCCCGGAGCATGGCCAGAGGCACCAGCTCCAGCCGATCCGGGTGGGCCAGCAGATTGGGACGCCCGCCGAGATCCGTCGCCCGCGCGCCGCGCCAGGAAAAGGGGTGGGGGAAGTTCATGAGACGCTCGCCTCTCGTCCAAGGTCGCCGTCCCGACGCGGGACGCGTGGGCGGGGTTAAGACGGGAGAAAGCAAACTTGGAGCCGCGCGGCGGGCGGCGGGCGGCGGGAGATTAGACCTCGGCGGCGTCCGACTCTTCCAGGGCGCGGCGGGCGCTGGCGCGCAGCTTCTCGCTCTCGCTCTTCAGCTGACCGCAGGCGGCGAGGATGTCGCGGCCGCGCGGGGTGCGGATGGGCGAGGCATAGCCGCCGCGGTTCAAAATGGCTGCGAAGGCCTCGATGGTCGCCCAGTCGGAGCAGGCGTAAATGCTGCCCGGCCAGGGATTGAACGGAATGAGATTGATCTTGGCCGGCACGCCCTTCAAGAGCTGCACCAGGGCCTTGGCCTCGGCGGGGCTGTCATTGACCCCCTTCAGCATCACGTATTCGAAGGTCACGCGCCGCGCATTGGAGATGCCTGGATAGGCGCGGATGGCGGCCATCAGCTCGGCGATGGGATAGCGCCTGTTCAGCGGCACCAGGGTGTCGCGCAGGGGATCGTTGGTGGCGTGCAGGGAGATGGCCAGCATGGCCTGGGTGGTCTCGCCGAGACGCTTCAGCTCGGGAACCACGCCGGAGGTGGAGACGGTGATCCGCCGCCGCGAAATGGCGATGCCCTCATTGTCGCTGATGATGTCCATGGCCGCCGCGACATTGTCGAGATTGTAGAGCGGCTCGCCCATGCCCATGAACACGACGTTGGAGAGGCGCCGGTCCTCCTTGGGCGAGGGCCATTCGCCAAGGTCGTCGCGGGCCACCTGCACCTGGGCGACGATCTCGGCGGCGGTGAGGTTGCGCACCAGGGCCTGGGTGCCGGTGTGGCAGAAGGTGCAGTTCAGCGTGCAGCCCACCTGGCTCGATACGCACAGCGCGCCGGCCCGGCCGACGTCGGGGATATAGACCGTCTCCACCTCGATGCCCGGGCCCATGCGGATCAGCCACTTGCGGGTGCCGTCGCGGCTCACCTGGCGCTCGACCACCTCCGGGCGGGCGACCACGAAGGCGTCCGCCAGCTTGGCGCGCATGTCCTTGGAGATGTCGCTCATGGCGTCGAAGGAGGTGACGCCATAGTGGTGCATCCAGCGCCACAGCTGGCCGGCCCGCATCCGGGCCTTGGCCGGATCGGCCACCCCCGCCTCGATCAGCGCCGCTTGCAGCTCAGCGCGGGTCATGCCCGCAAGATTCGGGACCTGCGGGTCAGCCGGCGCGGCCGGGCGATGGGCGATGTCGAGGGTGGTGCTGGCCATGGGCCGAGCTTACTCCGAAGACGAGGGGCGAGGCTCATAGCAGATTGTGCAGGCGGACACAAAAACTAGCCCTTCGCGCGCCATTCCCTTGACCCGCCTTCGGGTTCAGGCGAACTGGCTTCATGGCCTCCGCCCCGCATGACACCGCTCCCTCCGCCGGCTGGTTCGAAGGCCGCGAGCACCTGTTGCCGGTGCGGGTCTATTACGAGGACACCGACTTCACCGGCGTGGTCTATCACGCCAACTATGTGCGCTATTTCGAGCGCGGGCGGTCGGACTTCCTGCGGGTGATCGGCGTCGGCCACACCCTGTTGCTCGACCGGCCCGATCCTACCGCCTTCGTGGTGGCCAATCTCAACATCGCCTATCTGAAGCCGGCCCGCATCGACGACGCGCTGCTGGTGCGCACTACCTATGATCGCGCCAAGGGGCCGCGGCTGTGGGTGAGCCAGCGTATCGTGCGCGGGGACGAGGTGCTGGCCACCGCCGAAGTGCTGGCGGCCTGTATCGACATGTCAGGTCGTCCGAAGCGCCCGCCGCCGGAGCTGGTGGAAAAGGTGCGGCCCTGGCTTGAGCCGGAACTGGAAAAGCAGTCTTGATCGCCGGAAATTGGAAACGGTTTCCGTTCGGTAGCCATAGTTTTGTCACCTGGGGCGGCGATCTGTCCTCCTATCCTCCTGGAGTCTCGAATGACTGACGCCGTCACCTTGAGCGCCGCGAGTTTTGGCGTTGTGGAGACTTTTCTGCACGCCGATTGGGTGGTGAAGGGGGTGATGCTGGGCCTCGCCTCAGCCTCCCTGTGGTCCTGGGCGGTGATCATCGAAAAGACCTTCCGCATCGGCGCCGCGCAGCGCGAGGCCGATCGCTTCGAGGGCGAGGTGGCCGAGGGGCGCAGCCTCGACGAGCTGGCCAAGGCCGCTGGCGATGCCCCGCGCCACGCCCTGCCGATCATGCTGCAGACCGCGCTCCGCGAATGGCGCGACGCCCGCGGCAAGGCGCAGCTTACCGAGACCCAGACCAATCTGGTGATCCTACGCGTGGATCGCGCCCTGGAAGGGGTGGTGACGCGGGAAACCGGGCGGCTGGAGAACGGCCTCGGCGTGCTGGCGATCGTCGCCACATCCTCTCCTTTCATCGGCCTCTTCGGCACGGTGTGGGGCATCATGACCGCCTTCCAGGCCATCGCCGTGCAGAAGAACACCAACCTCACCGTGGTGGCGCCCTCCATCGCCCAGGCCCTGTTCGCCACCGCCATCGGCCTCGCCGCAGCCATCCCGGCCTACATCGCCTACAACAAGTTCTCCGGCGACGTGGCCAAGTTCACCGACCGGCTAGAAGCCTTCGCCGACGACCTCGCCGTGGCTGTGGCGCGGCGGCTCGGCGACAAGGCGGGGAGCTGAGCATGGCCCTCGCGGCTCAAGGGGGCGGCCGAGGCCGCGGACGTCGCCGCCGGCGCGGCGCGCTCTCCGAGATCAATGTCACGCCCCTGGTGGACGTGATGCTGGTGCTCTTGATCATCTTCATGGTCTCAGCGCCCCTGCTCACCGTGGGCGTGCCGGTGGACCTGCCCAAGACCGACGCTGCGGCCATGGACGAACAGGCCAAGCCCCTGACGGTGAGCGTGCAGAAGGACGGGGCCATCTTCCTGCAAGATCAGCCGGTGAGCCTCGCCGCCCTCGCGCCGCGGCTTGAAGCCATGGCCGCCGGCGCCAAGCAGCCCATCTATGTGCGCGCCGACGGCCGCGCGCCCTACGCCACCGTGGCCCAGGTGATGGCCAAGCTCTCCACCTCGGGCTTCACCGCCATCAACCTCATCACCGACACCGGCGAGACCTCGCCGGCGCCTGCTCAGCCGTAGGGCGCGGCCGGTGAGCGCCGCCAGTCAGGACCTGATCAGCCCGGCGCTTCGGCGCAAGGAGCGCTCTTGGCCGGCTCTCGCCCTGTCGGTGCTGCTGCATGTGGGGCTCCTCGGCGCGGCCTATGTCTCGTTCCGCAACGCCACGCCCCTTCAGGTGATCAACGCCGTGCCCATCACCCTGGTCACGCCGGGGGAGGCGAGCCTGCGCGCGGCGGAACAGGCGGCGAAAGAACAGACGCAGCTAGCCCCGGAGCCCGCGCCCACCCCCGCCCCGACGCCC
>JBFLWS010000020.1:0-58923 GCA_040757715.1 Pseudomonadota bacterium
CCGGCCTTCTCGTGGTGGTGGCGCTGCTCTATCGCTTCAAGGCTCTGCCCACGGCGATCCTGTTCTGGGCCGCCTACGTCTTGACCCGGCCGCTGGGCGCCACCTTGGGCGATGTGCTGACCAAGCCCGTGGCGGCGGGCGGCCTGCACTTCGACCGCTTCCTCGCCACCGGCGTCATCGCCCTGGCCATGGTGGTGTTCACCTTGCTTTCGCCCAAGCTGCGCAAGCCCGCGAGGGAGTAGGGCGGCGCCTTGGAGTTGGTAAGCATGAAACGGTCCGCCGCGATTTGGGCGTCGGCGGTTTGGCTGAGCGCCAGTGTGGCGTGGGCCGGCCCGCCCTACCTCAATGACGATCCCGAGCCCACCGACCTCGGCCACTGGGAGATCTACAACTTCGTCAACGGGTCCAAGAGCCCAGGCGATCTGAGCGGCGAGGCCGGAGTCGATTTCAACTACGGCGCCTTCAAGGACGTGCAGCTCACCGGCGTGTTTCCAGCCGGCTATGACAGCCCCTCCGGCTATCGCTTGCGCCGGGTTAGCGCCTATTCCGGCGTCGTGGAGCTGGCGGTGAAGTACAAGCTCCTGCATCAGGACGAGCACAGCCTGACGCCATCCCTCGCCTTGTTCCCGCGCGTCTTTATCCCCACCAACAGCCACTTCGGCCCCCCGCACGCCAACCTCCTGCTGCCCGTCTGGGCGCAGAAGGACTTCGGCGACTGGTCAGTGTTCGGCGGCGGCGGCTACCAGATCAATCCCGGCGCCGGGCAGAAGAACTTCTGGCAGGGCGGCCTCGCCGTCAGCCGCGCCTTCGGCAAGGCCTTCACCCTCGGCGGCGAGGTCTTCGCCCAGGGCAAGGACACGACCACTGGGATGAGCTACGCGGCCCTGAATATCGCGACGACCTATCGCTTCACCGAGCATTGGTCGCTGCTCGCCTCGGCTGGACCCACCCGCTACAGCGACCACGCCCATGGCTCGGTGTTCTATCTCAGCCTGAAGGCGGACTACTGAGCGACTCCGGCGGACCTCAGCCCGCCGGCGCCCCCCATCACACTCAGAAGAAGCCCAGCTTGTTCGGGCTGTAGCTCACCAGCATGTTCTTGGTCTGCTGGTAGTGGTCGAGCATCATCTTGTGCGTCTCGCGGCCAATGCCTGACTGCTTGTAGCCGCCGAAAGCCGCGTGGGCCGGATAGGCGTGGTAGCAGTTGGTCCACACCCGGCCGGCCTTGATCGCCCGGCCGAAGCGATAGGCGCGATTGCCGTCGCGGGTCCACACCCCGGCGCCGAGGCCATAGAGGGTGTCGTTGGCGATCTCCAGCGCCTCTTCGTCGGTCTTGAAGGTGGTCACCGACACCACCGGCCCGAAGATCTCCTCCTGGAAGATGCGCATCTTGTTGTGGCCCTTCAGCACGGTGGGCTTCACGTAATAGCCGCCCGCCAGATCGCCCGCGAGCTCGGCCCGCGCTCCGCCGGTGAGCACCTCGGCGCCCTCGGCGCGGCCGATGTCGAAGTAGGAGAGGATCTTCTCCATCTGCTCGTTGGAGGCCTGGGCCCCGATCATAGTGGCCGGATTCAGCGGGTCGCCCTGCTGGATCGCCTCCACCCGCTTCAGCGCCCGCTCCATGAAGCGCTCATAGATGTCCTGATGCACCAGGGCCCGGCTGGGACAGGTGCAGACCTCGCCCTGATTCAGGGCGAACATGGCGAAGCCCTCCAGCGCCTTGTCGAAAAAGGCGTCGTCCTCGGCGGCCACGTCCTTGAAGAAGATGTTGGGCGACTTGCCGCCCAGCTCAAGGGTCACCGGGATCAGATTCTGGCTGGCGTATTGCATGATCAGCCGGCCGGTGGTGGTCTCGCCGGTGAAGGCGATCTTGGCGATGCGGTTCGAGGAGGCGAGCGGCTTGCCGGCCTCGAGTCCAAAGCCGTTGACGATGTTGAGCACGCCGGGCGGCAGAAGGTCGCCCACCACCTCGATCCAGGCCATAATCGATGCCGGAGTCTGCTCGGCCGGCTTCAACACCACGCAGTTGCCGGCGGCCAGGGCCGGAGCGAGCTTCCAGGTGGCCATCAAGAGGGGAAAGTTCCACGGGATGATCTGGCCGACCACGCCCAGCGGCTCGTGGAAGTGGTAGGCCACGGTGTCGTGGTCGATTTCCGAAATGCCGCCCTCCTGCGCCCGCACCACGCCGGCGAAGTAGCGGAAGTGGTCGATGGCCAGGGGCAGGTCGGCGGCCATGGTCTCGCGGATCGGCTTGCCATTGTCCCAGGTCTCGGCCTCGGCCAGAAGGACGATGTTCGCCTCCATGCGATCGGCGATCTTGTTGAGGATGACCGCGCGCTCGGCGGCGCTGGTGGCGCCCCAGGCGTCCTTGGCGGCGTGGGCGGCGTCCAGGGCGCGCTCCACGTCGCGCGCGTCGGAGCGGGCGATCTCGCATAGCACCTGGCCGTTCACCGGCGAGGTGTTGTCGAAATAGCGGCCGCCGGCAGGGGCGACGAACTGGCCGCCGATATAATTGTCATAGCGGGATTTGAAGCTGGGCTTCGCCACGCGAACGAATTCGGGCTTGGTCATGGTGCGCTTCCTTGTGCAGCGTTTCCGAAGCGGCGCATTCGCCGTCTCCTGGCAGGGACGCTGCGGGAAGCGCGCAAAAAGCGCTATGTGACCGGGGCGCGCAAAAGAGGCGAGTGTCGCAAGGCTGCGACAGTTTGGCGATCAATCGTGCGCGGCGACGCCCAGCCGCTTCAGCTTGCGGTGCAGGGTGGCGCGACTGACCCCCAGCTCCCGCGCGGCGGCGGACACCTTGTTCCCGGCGCGGGCGAGAGCGCGCAGGATCACGCCGCGCTCGGCGCTCAGCCAATCGTCGTCGCCCCGGGCCCCATGCGGGAAGAGGTCGGAGGTGGGCAGCTTATCGGCGATGCGGCGATCGGTGACCCCCAGCGCTTGTCGCGCCGAGCGGGTGGCGCCGACCACGAGATCATCGCCATCCACGGCGAGGAGGGCCGAGGGGCCAGCCAGCTCATCCGGCGCCACCAGGATGCGACAGGGCGAGAAGGCGCGGCGGAAATTGGCGGTCTCGATGGACCTGGCCGCCTCGGCCACGGCGTTGGCCACGAGCCCAAGCATGGCGGTGTTGAGGTCGCCGCGGCAGGCGGACACATCCAGCGCCGCCGCCAGCCGTCCGAACTCGTCGAACACCGGTGCGGTGGTGCAGGAGAGGGCGGTGTGCGCCGTGCGAAAGTGCTGGTCCTGATGCACCGTGACGAGGCGCTGTTCGGCGAGGCAGGTGCCGACGCCGTTGGTGCCTTGCGCCGCCTCGCTCCACACCGCGCCGATCCACAGGCCGGCTTGGCGAAAATCGTGATCGTCGCCGGCCTCGCCGCGCCGCTCCAGCGTGACGCCGTCGCGGTTGGTGAGGATGACGCAGCAGCCGGCGCCAGCCACCGTTAGGAACAGCCGGTCGAGCACCGCCTTCGAAACATCGAGCAGGGGGCCGATCTCGCCCTTGGCGGCGCGGAGTTCGGCGTCGCTGACCACCGGCGGCGGGGTCGGCCGATCGGGATCGAGGCCATGCAAGAGGGCCGATCGTCGCCAGGACGCGGCGATGGCCGACTGCGCCGGGGCGAGGGCGTCGCGCACCACTGCCTGCACTCGCTCAGCGTGCCGAGCGCCTTCCGTTACCGCCATGGTTTCCTCCCCGCCGTGCGAGCGGAGTTGTTTGGACGAAGGTTAGGCCAATCGATCGTCCGGGCGCAATTGGCGCTTCGTCGCGGCCTCAGCAGGCGCCGCTTCCACCATCAAGCGTTTGGCCCAGCGCGCGTGGATCGAACTCCAACCGCGCGCTCGCCTAACAGGTCGGCGCCCCCTTGAGCAAAATCCGATCAATCGGAATCGGATTTTGCTCATACGCAATTGAATCTAGAGCATTTTTCGACCGAAAACCGGTTCCCACTTTTCGGAAAATGCTCTAGGGTCAGGCGAGGCCGAATTCCTTGCGATAGCGGGGGATGAACAGGGTCTTGCCCTTGATGGCCCGGGTGGGGCCGGCGCCCAGCACCAGGCCGCCGAACATGGGCATGAAGCTCGCCCCGCCGTTGGGGCCGATGGGGATCAGGATCGGCTGCAGCGGATAAGGCGCGTAGGGCTTCAGCTTTTCCACCGCCTGGCCCGCCGCATGGGCCTTGAGCAGCTTGGCCATCCAGGCCGCCTGACGCATGAGGGCGACGATAGTGGGCTGGTCGCCGCAGCCAGCCAGGTCGCCCAGCACGAAGGTCTTCGGGCGGTTCGGCAGACGCATCCAGCGGTCGGTGCGCACGCGGCCGAGCCCATCGAGCTCAAGACCGAGGCCCTTGACGAGGGTGTTCTCGATCTGCGCCCCGATGGCCGGGAACACCAGGTCGGCGCCCAGGCTCGCCGGGTCGTTCACCCGCTGACCCTTGACCAGCTTGACGCCGGCCTTGGCGAGCTCGCGCTCCAGCCGCTGGCCGTACTTGGTCGGGAAGGCGGGCATGAGCCGGTTTTCGGCGCAATAGAGCGTCACGGTCTTGTTCGGATGGACGTGGGTGATTTCGCCGGCCAGCTCCAGGCCCACCGGGCCGGCGCCGATAATGGCCACGGACTTGGCGGCCACGAGATCGGCGTGGGCCTTGGCGATGGCCGAACGGAAATCGGCGCTGTCGTCGGAGCGCGGCTTGAAGGGCGCGCCGTAGTGCGACCCTGTGGCCGCCACGATCAGATCGGCGCGCACCTGAGCGCCGCCGGCCAATTGGATCACGCCATCGCCGAGGCCGACCGCGCGGTCGCGCACGACACGCCCGCGCTTCAGCAGCTTGTCATAGGGCAGCACGATCTGGTCGACCAGGCTCGGCTCCACCACCGCCCGCATGGCGGCGACGTTGTGGATGAAGGCGTCGCGCGGCTCGATCAGGGTCACGTCGAGATGCGCGTCCAGCTCCCGCGCCAGCAGGGAGCCGGCGTAACCGCCGCCAATGATCGCGATGGATGTCATTCTGGCCCCCTTGGCGCGGCGACTTTAAATGACCGAACGGTCAGGTCGCTTCGGTGAGCTGCCGCTTTAGCTCAACCTTGGCGACCTTTTCCAGTGTCGCCCGCGGAAATTCGCTCAAAAAGCGCACTTCACGTACCTGCTTGAAATCGGCGAGGGCGGCTTTGCACGCGGCGTAGACAGCCGTCTCCACGCCCGCTTGGTCGACGCCCGCCGCAGCGATGATGAAGGCCACCGGCACTTCGTCGAGCATGGGGTCGGGCTTGCCCACCACGGCCACTTCGGCGACGCCGGGCACGGCGGCCACCACCGCCTCGATTTCGGAGGCCGCCACGTTCTCGCCGCCCACCTTCAGCATGTCCTTGGCCCGATCGGCGAAGAAGAGGTGCCCGCCCTCGCCGAGAGTCACCCGGTCGCCGGTGATCATGTAGCCCTGGTCGTCGAAGGCCGCCGCCGTGGCTTCGGGGTTGTGCAGGTAGGAGTGGAACAGGGACAGGCCCGGCACGCCCTTGATCAGCAGCTCTCCGGTCTCGCCCTCGCGGCACGGGGTTCCGTCCTCGTGCAGAATGGCGATCTCATACTCCGGCGCGCAGCGGCCGATGGAGCGGAAGGGCGAGCGATCGGCGAGGCCGGTGAGAATGCCGTGGGTGACGGTCTCGGTCATGCCCCACCAGCCCATGGTGGAAAGGCCGAACATGGGCTCGACCTGCGGCATGGCGATGGCCGGCGCCCACCAGCGATAGCGGTGCTCCTTGGGGATCGGCTGATCGGCCAGCGCGCGCACGCAGAAGGGGATCATGGAGGACCAGGTGCAGCCGTTGCGCACCGACACTTCCCAGAACCGCGACGCCGAGAAGCGCGGGGCGAGCACGATGGTCGCGCCGGTCCACAGGCTCGCTAGGCTCGAATAGACCTGTGCGTTGGTGTGGAAGAGCGGCAGGTGCACATAGTGCACGTCATGCGCCGTGAGCCCCTCGTGCCGCGCGCTCACCTCGCCGCCCCAAAGCCCATTGGCGTGGGTCCACAGCACCCCCTTGGGCCGCGAGGTGGTGCCGGAGGTGTATTGTACGCTGAGCGGCCGCCAGGGATCGGGCGTGACCAGCTCAAGGCCTTCCGGATTGGTGTCGAACAAGGCTTCCAGGCGGTCGGCGGCTTCGGGCGCCGGGCCGTGGTCGCCGGTGGAATCGCCGTCCTTGTCGGCGACGAGGACGAACTTCGCGGTGGTCGCGGCCTCGCGCACCAGGGCGGCGTATTTGGGCTGGGTGATCGCAGCGACGGGGGCGCTGTGCTCAGCGAAATAGGCGAGTTCACCAGGGCTGGAGCGGGTGTTGGTGGTGACGGCCACGGCGCCCAGGCGGGCGCAGGCGTGCCAGGTGAGCAGCGCCTCGGGGCAGTTCTCCAGGTGAATGAGCACGAACTCGCCGGCCTTCACCCCGCGCAATTGCAGGCCGCGGGCGAGGCGGGTGACGGCGGCGTCGAACGCGGCGTAGCTCCAGACCCTACGGCCGTCGTCAAACGGCTCCCAGATCAGGAACGGCTTGTCGCCGAACTGCTGCGCCCGATCGCGCAGGAGGGTGGAGATGTCGCGCCCGGCATAGGGCGTAGTGGCGGGCGAGCGCCAGGCGGGGCGGGTCATGCCGCGTCTCCTGATCTGTGAAATTAATGCAGCGCAGCAGTCCAGGCGGCCGCGAGCTTGGCCGGCGCGCCGGTTCCGAACACGTAGCGATCCGGGCGCACCAGCACCGCTTCGACGCCCTTGCTTTCCAGCCAGCGGCGGAAATCAGCGGCGAAGGGCGCGAGCTTGGGATCGTCGAGCGTGAACGTCCTGACCCCATCAACCGGCGCAGTTGATCTGGTGATCAGATAGGCGCCTTCGCCCGCCACGTCGTCCCACTTCGAGCCTTCGCTCCAGGGCTGGATGAACAGCTCACCGGCGGCCGGCGAACCGGCCAGGAAGGCCGCGCTGTGCATCGGCGGGAAGCCGAAGCCCTGGCCGGGAACGTCCTCGGTGATCTTGGCGCGCTCGGCCAGCAGGTGGGCGTCACGGGCCTTGGCGGCGGCCGGATCGAGGATGCACACGGTGCGGCCCATCATGAGGGCGAGCTCAATCACCGCCTTCACATGCGGCCGGCGCTCGGTGGTGTAGGTGTCGAGCAGCGCTTCGCCAGCTTCACCCTTCAGGACAGCGGCGAGTTTCCAAGCGAGATTGGCGGCGTCACGCAGACCCGCGCAGAGGCCCTGGCCGGCGAAGGGCGGGGTCTGGTGAGCGGCGTCCCCGGCCAGGAACACGCGCCCGAAGCGCCAATCATGAGCGATCAGGGCGTGGAACCGATAGACCGCCTTGCGCTCCAGGGTCACGGCGCCCTCCACGTCCCAGGGCTTCAGCAGCTCGGCGACGAAGCTGTCGTTGAGGGCGATTTCCGGCGTCTCATCCGGCTTCAGCATGAACTCCCAGCGGTGGCGGCCGGCGCCCATAAGCACGCAGGTGGTGGGACGCACGGGGTCGCAGATCTGCAGGTTCACGTCCGGCAGTCGGGAATAGTCCTGCACCAGGGTGTCGATCACCAGCCAGGGTTCGTCGAATTGCAGGTCCTCGACCGAAGCGCCCGCGAGCGCGCGCACCTTGGACGAAGCGCCATCGCAGCCCACCAGATAGCGCGCTAAGACCTCGCGCTCGCCGTCCGGCGTCGCGAAGCGGGCCGTCACGCCGTCAGCGCTGTCCTCATATCGAAGCAGCTCCCAGGAGGCGCGCAGGGTGATGGTCTCGTGGTCCGCCATGCGCTGCCGCAGCGCCGCCTCGGCCGAGGGCTGATGGATCATGTTCGACGCCGGCCAGCCGGAGGGCGAGCCCTCCATCAAGAAGCGCATCAGCACCTGGCGGTCCGCCGTGAGGAAGTCATAGCGATTGGCCGGACGGCAGGTGGCCATGACGTCGTCGGCGGCGCCCACCTGTTGGAAGATGCGCACGGTCTCGTGGTCGATATGCGCGGCGCGGGGGAGAGGGTAGATCTCCGGCGCTTTGTCCACCAACAGGGTCTTAAGCCCCGCCTGGCCGAGGAGCAGGGCCAGGGTGTCGCCGGTGGGCCCGGCGCCCACGACGACGACGTCATAGATCTCGCTCAAGGCTCAGGCTTCCGGCTCGAAATGGTTCTCGATGTGGCCGAGGCCTTCGATCTCGCAGCGCACCACGTCGCCGGCCTTGAGGAACTGGCGCGGGTCCATGGCCGCGCCCACGCCGCCTGGCGTGCCGGTGAAGATCACGTCGCCCGGCTCCAAGGTCATGGCCTGGGACAGGTGCTCGATCTGCTGGAAGATATTGAACACCAGGTTCTTGGTGTTGGACGATTGGCGCGTCTCGCCGTTCACCGTGCAGGCGATGTCGAGGGCGTGGACGTCCTTCACCTCGTCGGTGGTGGTGATCCAGGGGCCGAACGGGGCATGGGTGTCGAAGGACTTGCCCAGCGACCACTGCGGGGTGCGGTGCTGCCAGAAACGTTCGGTGACGTCGTCGCCCACGCAATAGCCGAAGATGTGCTCAGCGGCCTTGTCGGCGGGGATGTGCTTGCCGCCCTTGCCGATGATCGCCACCAATTCGACCTCATAGTCGACGAACTGGGTGATCTTGGGGATCTGCACCGGGTCGTAGGGCCCGTTCACCGAGGTGACGGCCTTGGTGAACCACACCTGGTTGGCCGGGGTCTCCATTTTGCTCTCGGCGATATGGTCGGCGTAGTTGAGGCCGATGGCGAAGATCTTGCCCGGGCGCAGCACCGGGGCGAGCAGGCGGACGCTGTCGAGGGCGAGGCCCTGGCCCGTCTTGGCGGCGGCTTCCAATGCGGCCTTGGCGGTGGGCCAGTCGCGGATCACCTCGACCATGGAGGCGTCAAGACCGCCGTCGAACACTTGGCCGTTGGCGACCACGCCGACGCGCGGTCCATGGGCGGATTGGTAGGTGCAGAGTTTCATCTTTAAGGGCCTTCGAGATTAGGCGGACATCGGGTGGCGGGGACCCCACTGAACCCCCAACAGGTCTTGCAGGCTGGCCTTGCCCGGGGCGTCGGCGGCGGTGAACAGATCGCCGTCGGTCCAATGCTCCAGCTCGTGGCCCCAGGGGTCCTTCCAGTAGTCGAACACCTGGCTGCCGAGGATGTGACGGCCGATGCCCCAGGCTGGGGTGCGGTTGTCGGCCTTCAGGTGGGTGTGGCCGCACATGAGGTCGTCCAGATGCGCCACCTCGAAGGCGGCGTGGTTGAAGGCCGGGGCGCGGGGCGACTGCAACAGGAAGAGGGTGTGGTGATCGGTGGGCGTATCGCCGCGGTCGCAGCGCAGGAAGGCGCCCATGGCCATCCCCGGGGCGAACTCGATTTCGTCCGAAGTGATGAAGCCGAAGCGCTCCTTGTACCAGGCCTCGGAACGACGGAAGTCGGCGATCTCCAGCACCCCATGACCGAGGCGCACCACGGTGGAGGGGCCGGCCTCCAGGCGCAGGGTCTGGCGCTTGCGGGTCTTGTGGGCGGCGGTGTTGTGCGCCGCTTCGACAGGAATGGGCAGGGCGGCCGCCGGGGTCTGGCCCGCGACCACTTCCACCAGATGCCCGTCGGGATCGGTGAGGCGCACGACCTTGCCGCCGCCGGGCCAGTTCAGGTCCTCGACGGCGACCTTTTCCGCGGCGGCCAGGCGCTCCAGGTCGGCGAGGCTCTCAGCGCGAAAGCCGATGGCGGCGAAGCCGGGCTCGCCCTTTTCGGTGACGTGGACCACGGGCGATGAACCGACTCCGCGGCAGATGAGGCGAGTCTCGCTGCGCTCCACTGGCGTCAGGCCGAAGGCGAGGGCGAAGCGCTCCATTTCATCGAGATCGGGCGCCCGGAAGCGCACGTGCGAAATGTCCTCGACCTTGATGAGGCTCACTGTCTTCCTCCCTTATTTGACTGTTTGGTCAAATAGGCCGTGAAAATGCGTCTCGGTCAAGGGCCAATTTGACGCAACAGGCGAAACTGGCGCTGACGTCAATCCGCCAGCAGATTGTCGGCCGTGGCCGTCAGCAGGGCCTTGGCGTCTACGGCGGCGATGCCGAGCCCCCGGAGCGCGAGCAGCATGACGTCAATGAACATCTGGCGCGCCCCCGACGGCGTCAGGCGATCCGCCAGCACCCGCCGCATCATCACATTGGTAAGGGCGAGAAAGCTCATGATCGCGGCGTCGATGTTGGGGCAGTCGATGCGTTGGCTCCGAATTCCCAGCTCAAGGTCGGCGCGCAGGCCGGCGTTCAAGGCATGGCCGGGGTCCAGCGACAAACGGTCGAGGCGCAGGATGATGCCGGCCTTGTCCGGATGATCCACAGCGAAGCGCACGAAGCGGCAGACGCCGCGGGCGATGCGAGTGGGCGGGTCCTCCACGCCGCGGTTCACCTGACCCACCTCGCGTTCGATCTCGCCGCGCACCTCGCTGGCGATCTCATGAGCAAAGCTGTGCTTGTCGGCGAAGTGATAGAAGAAGCTACCCTTGGCCACCTGGGCGGCGGCGACGATCTCGTCGATGGACAGGCTGTCCACATGACGCTCCGATAAGAGCTTCAGACCGGCGGCCAGGAGGGCAGGCCTGGTCTTGCCGCGACGCCGCGCGGGACGGTCGGTTTCGGAATGCGATTCGACTTCGGACATTGGTGAATTCTGTTCACATCCCTGCGGCGGACGCCAGCGGCGCGCTGGCCTTGAGTCTGGCCAGAGCGTCACCGCCGAGCGACTCGGAAATGGCCCGCTTCACCAGGGTCTTCAGCCAGGCGAATTCAGGGTCGTGGTCGCGGCGCAGGCTCCAGACCATGAAGAGCTCCAGGTCGGGGATAGGGAGCGGGCAGGGGGCGATCTGCAAAGGCAGGCCGCGCGCGGCGATCTGCGCCACGCTGCGCGGCGCCAGCACCACGCAGTCCGACTGGCTGGCGAT
Organism: Pseudomonadota bacterium; assembly: GCA_040757715.1. GTDB lineage: Bacteria > Pseudomonadota > Alphaproteobacteria > Caulobacterales > Caulobacteraceae > CAIMFV01. The sequence continues at coordinate 10,943 of JBFLWS010000020.1, forward strand.
GAGGGGCAGAAGCGTGAAGTCGGAGGTCTGGATGCGGTCGAACTGCTTCATGCCGTGCTGGAACAGGTAGCCGTGCTCCAGGCTCGCATGCACATCGAGATCGAGATGGAAGCTGGCGTGCGGCCGGGCGAGATATTCCTCCACGGTGAGCCCTCGCCGGAAGGCCTCGTCATCCTCCCGCGCCAGGCAGACGAAAGGCTCCTGCGCCAGAGGCTCGAAGGCGAATTCGTTACGCAGCTTCGGATCGCCATAGAGGGCCGTCTCGATCACCTGCCAGGGGGTGATGATCATGTCGATGGTCTCCACCCGCAGATCGCCGGTGGAGCGGCCCCGCGCCGTGATCATCTGCACCGAGACTCTGGGCGCTTCTTCGCCCAAAATTCTGGCCATCTGCGGGGCGGTGACCGCCATCACATAGTCCGCGGTGGCGATGCGGAAACGGCGTCGCGCTGTTTGTGGATCAAACCGAGCGCTCGCCACCACGTCCTGCACTGCGCCGAGGGCCCGCTCCAGGGGTTCAATCAGTGCAGAGCCCTTTTGCGTCAGGCGCAAGCGCCTTCCGTCCTTCACCAAAAGTTCATCGCCGAAATGTTCGCGCAGCTGCTTCAGGCTGTTGGAAACCGCCGACTGGGTGACGTGCAACTCCGCCGCCGCCCGGGTGAGATTCCGGTGCTTCAGAACGGCGTGCAGAATCGGCAACAGATTGAGGTTGGTGAGCCGAAGGCTGCGATCGAGGGTGTCCATGATGTGCCATCATCACTGATTTTGATGGCAAGCATCAAGATTAAAAAGTTCCGCTGACCATCGGGGGCGGTCATCCTCCCCTCCAACAATGAAGCCCAACACCAGGGAGGATAGGGCATGACAGTCGCCGCTCGTATTGCGCCTACGGAACAGGAATTGATGGAGAAGGCCCGGAAGCTCGTTCCGGTGCTGAAGGAACGCGCCGCCAAGACTGAAGAGCTGCGCCGCGTTCCGGACGAAACCATCGCCGATTTCGTCGAGGCCGGTTTTTACAAGATCCTGCAGCCCGCCGCTTACGGCGGCTACGAACTCTCGCCCCTGACCCTGTTCAGGGTGGTGATCGAGCTGGCCAAGGGCTGCCCGTCCAGCGCCTGGTGCTGCTGCCTGATCACCGTGCACAACTGGGAAGCCTCGCTGATGGATGCTCGCGCCGCCGAGGATCTGTGGGGCAAGGACCCGAACACCCGCTTCTCGTCCTCCTATGCGCCGTTCGGCAAGGTCGAGCGCGTCGAAGGCGGCTTCCGCCTGTCCGGTCGCTGGCATTGGTCCAGCGGCTCCGATCACTGCTCGTGGGTGATCCTTGGCGGCGTCGCGCCGAAGGTGTCGCCCAACGATCCGCCGGACCTGCGCGCCTTCCTGGTGCCGCGCCCGGACTATCGCGTGGAAGACGTCTGGCACGTGCTCGGCCTCAAGGGCACCGGCTCCAACGACATCATCGTCGAAGACGCCTTCGTGCCGGAGCACCGCACGCACCAGTTCGCCCACTCGTTCTTTTTGACCGATCCGGGCCGCGAGACCTTCACCTCGCGCAACTACAAGTATCCGTTCGGCATTATCTTCGCCTACAGCCTCTCCATCGTCACCATCGGCATGGCCGAGGGCGCCCGCGAGACCTTCATCGCCGACATGAAGGAGCGTCTGGCGGCCTATGATGGGGCCAAGGTGGGCGAGGACCCGTTCGTGCGCCAGCGCCTGGCCGAAGCCGACGCCATCATCCGCGGTCTCCGCCAGAAGCTGGAAGGCAACTTCGCCGAAATGGACGCCGTCATCGACGCCGGCGGCCAGCTGACTCTGGAGCAGCGGGTGCAGAACAAGTGGGACGCCCAGTGGATCGCCAAGGAATCCATGAAGGCGGTGGAGCTGCTGTTCAAGGCCACCGGCGCCCGCGGTCTGCGCATGGATCACCCGATGCAGCGCTACTTCCGCGACGTGCACGCCGCCTCCAACCACGCCTTCCTCAACGCCGACAAGGGTTCGTTGAACGCGGGCTTCGTGGGACTGGGCGGGCCGACCTCGGACCTGGTGCTGTGACCCAAGCGGGCGCCCGGGACGGATTGCGTGCGGCCATGCGCCGGGCGGTCTCTACGGTGGGCATTGTGACCACGGAGACGCCGGAAGGGCCGCGCGGCATGACGCTCACCGCCTTCATGTCGCTGTCCATGGATCCGCCGACGGTGGCGTTCGCCGTGAACGAGACGGCCAGTCTTCATGGCCTGCTCGGCCCCGGCGACCGGGTGTGCCTCAACCTGCTGAGTTCGGGCGACGACAAGGTCGCCCGGGCTTTCGCAGGCGAGGTTGCTCCGGAACAGCGCATCACGATCGGCGACTGGGACCGCAGTCTGGGCGCCCCCTTCCTCAAGTCGGCGGCGGCCTCCGTCGTCGCCGATATCACCGCCATCGCCCGCCACGGCAGCCACAGCCTCTATGTCGCCGACGTGGTGCAGGTGGAGCTCGGCCCGGATGAGACGGCGCTGCTGTACGGTCGCGGCCGTTACTGGAATTCCGCACAAGAACTCGCGGGCGTCTGACCCGCAGACAGATACCGATGGGAGGTATGACAATGACCAGCATTCGCCTGGGCTATATCGGGCTGACAGTGTCCAAGCCCGACGCCTGGAAGGCCTACGCCACCAATTTTCTCGGCATGATGGCCGCGCCGGCTTCGCCCAAGGGCGCGGCGCGCTACCGCCTGGACGACTACGCCTATCGCGTGTTCGTGGAGGAGGGCGATCTCGACGATCTCTCCCTCATCGGCCTCGAAGTCGCTGACCTCGAGACCCTCGACATCGTGCAAAAGCAGCTGAAGCTGGCCGGATTCGCCGTGGCTGAAGCCTCCGCCGAGCTGAAGGCCGAGCGCGGCGTTTGCGGCCTCTACACCACCCAAGACCCGATGGGCATTCCGGTGGAGCTCTATTGCGGCCCCACCGTGGTCAGCCACGAGCCGTTCGCTTCTCCCACCGGCGTCGCCTTCCTCACCGGCGATCAAGGCCTTGGCCACCTGGCTATCGCCACCACCAAGTTGCCCGAGACCCGCAACTTCTATCTCGACGGTCTCGGCTTCCGTCAGGCGGACATTATCTGCATGCAGCTCGGCCCCGAGCTCAGCATCGACCTTGAGTTCTACTACGGCAATCCGCGCCACCACACCGTGGCGATCGCCCCTCTGCCGTTCCCGGCGCCCAAGCGCATCCACCACATGATGCTGCAGGTGGAGAGCCTCGATCAGGTGGGCCACGCCATGGACCGGGCCAAGGCCTGCAACGTGACCCTGACCCAGTCGCTCGGCCGGCACTCCAACGACAAGATGGTCTCCTTCTACTGCTCGACCCCGTCGGGCTTTGAGCTGGAATACGGCTTTGGGGCTATCGAGGTGAACGAGGAAGACTGGTCCATGGCCCGCCATGACCGCATCTCGGCCTGGGGCCACCACCGTCTCTGATCCTCGCAACAGTCGGCAAAGAGTCTCACATGACTGAACATGCAATTGTCAGCCGCTTCGTCGAGGTTGACGGTCTCAATATCCATTACGTGGAGGCGGGGCAGGGCCCCGCCCTCATTTTCGTGCACGGCGGGGGCCCCGGCGCCTCCGGCCTCTCCAACTTCTCCAAGAACATCAGCGCCTTCGCCGACCGCTATCGGGTGATCGCCATCGACCTGCCCTGCTATGGCAAGTCGACCAAGCTGCGCATTACCGAGCCGCTGTGGGGCTTCTACGCCAAGACCCTCGCCCGGTTCATCGAGGTGCTCGGCTTGGAGAAGGCGCACCTCGTCGGCAATTCCGCCGGCGGCGCGGCCAGCCTTAAATGCGCCCTCGACTTCCCGGAGCGGGTGGATCGCCTGGTGCTGATGGGCCCGGGCGGCGGCTATTCGCTGTTCGAGAAGCAGCCCAGCGACGGCATTATCTCCCTGCTCACCTTCTACCTGCCGCCGGGGCCGTCCCTGGAGCGGATGAAGGCCTTCGTGAAGTACCTGGTCTATGATCCGGCCACTCTCACGGACGAACTCTTGCAGGAGCGGGTGAACAACGCCTCCGATCCGGAAACGGCCGAATATATGCCGCTGAAGGTCGGGCCGCATTTCCCGCAGGTCGAGGAACTGTGGCGCGAGCGGCTGGACAAGCTGCCGCACGAGACTCTGATCATATGGGGTCGCGAAGACCGGGTGAATCCCCTGGATCAGGGTCTTATCCTGGCCCGTCAGATCCCCAACGCCCGTTTCCTGGTCATGCCCAAGTGCGGGCATTGGGCTCAATGGGAGAAGGCCGAGGAGTTCAACCGCACCGTGGCCGCCTTCCTCGAAAGCTGATCTAACGTTGCGGGCTACATCGGGAGCAAGATCGCCCATGTGGCCCGCACTCTTTCGCAAAAAATAAGAGCTGGGGCCAAGCCTCGCCAGTTTCGACGGGAGGAAGCCTTGGACAACAAAGGCCTTATCGACGTTCATCACCACACCATCCCGCCCGCCTTTACGCGGGAGATGGAAAAGCGCGGCATCGCCCTAGTCGCGGGGGCGCCCTTGCCGGCTTGGACCGGCGAGCGTTCCTTGGCCATCATGGACGCCGCCGGCATTGAGACCGCCGTGCTGTCGCTTTCAGCGCCCGGCGTGCATTTCGGCGACAAGGCCGGGGCTGTGGCCCTGGCGCGGGAGTGCAACCTGCACTCGGCCGAGCTCGGCGCAACCTCCAAGGGCCGCTTCAAGTCCTTCGCCGTCCTGCCCATGCCCTTCACGGCCGAAGCGGCGGCCGAGGCGACCTACGCGCTCGATCACCTGGGCGCCACGGGGGTGGTGCTGCTCGCCTCCACTGATGGAATCTTTCTCGGCGATCCGAGGTTCGATGAACTGATGGCCGAGCTCGATCGGCGCAAGGCCATCGTGTTCGTGCATCCCAACATTCACCCCACCAGCAACACGCTGGACCTGAAGACCCCCGGCTTCTTCGTGGAGTTCCTGTGCGACACCAGCCGGGCGGTGACCAATCTCATCTTCACCGGCACGCTGGAGCGCTATCCCAATATTCGCTGGATCTTGTCGCACGCAGGCGGGTTCATTCCCTTCATCGCGTGGCGGCTGTCGCTGGCCGACGGCATTCCGGATCTCGCGGCCAAGGCGCCCAAGGGCGTGCTGACCTATATCCGCTCGCTCTATTATGACACCGCCCTCTCGCCCTCGCCCTTCGCTCTGGCGAGCCTGCTGCAGCTGGTGGACCCGAGCCACATCCTGTTCGGCAGCGACTTCCCCTTCGCGCCGGAGATCGTGGTGGGAGGCGAAGTGCAGACTCTCGCCGCCTCGCCGGTGCTGACGCCGGAGCTGCGGGCCGCCATCGGCCGCGACAACGCCCTGGCGCTTTTCGGCTAGGCAGACCCACCGTTCACGCACCTGAACCTTGTTAAGTTGGCCGCGGCGTGTAGCCTCACGGCCATCGCGCCGGGCGCTGAGACGCCACGCTTGAACATGGCGCGACAAGGGAGCGCGCATGACCGGCGATGACCTGCCGACCCTGGCCGAGATGACGGCCTTCAACCCGGCCTTTCGCGCCGACCCGCACGAGGTGCTGGACGACCTGCGTGCGCGCTGTCCGGTGCGGCACGAACCCGTGTCGGGGGGCGTGGTGCTCACCCGTTATGAGGACGTGCGCGCGGTGGTCTCCGACGCCAGCCTGCAGCGCGATCCCCTGAACGCCGAGCTGGTCACGCCCATGCAGATCGCCTTCGCTGATCGGGTGCCGGACGGCGTGCCGCGCTCCGAGACCACCAGCATTCTCATGCTGGACGATCCGGACCATGCCCGCATCCGCCGCCCGCTAATGCAGGCCTTCTACGCCCGGGTGGCGCGGGCCCGGCCAAGGATCGAGGCGCTGGTGGACGCTGTGCTCGACGCCCTGCCGCGGGGCGAGCCGTTCGACCTCGTTTCCGCCTATTGCATCCCCATTCCCATCGACGCCATCGCCGGGATTCTCGGCGTCGATCCGGATCGGCTCTGCGAGTTCCGCCAATGGTCGGAGGACCTGATCCAGTCGCTCAACCCGTTCCGCAACGCCGAGGAGCAGGCGGGGCTGGAGGCGGCGCAGGTGGCGCTTGCGGCCTATTTCACGGACATCATGGCGGCGCGTCGGCTGGCGCCCCGGGATGACCTGATCAGCGACATGGTGGCTTTGCAGGCGGAGGGCGCGCCGATCTCGGATATCGAGCTGCGCATCAACCTGACGGCGCTTCTGGTGGGCGGCAACCTCACCACCTCGGATCTCATCGGCAATGCGGTGCGACTGTTGCTGCACCATCCGGTCGAGGTGAAGAAGCTCATCGCCGATCCTGCGCGCATCAATGCAGTGATCGAGGAGGTGCTGCGGGTGGAAGGTCCGGTGGACTCCACCAGCCGCGTGGCCATGGAGGCCCGCAGCATCGACGGCTGTCCTGTGAGGGCGCGCCAGGCGCTGCAACCGAACCTGCGCGCCGCCAATCATGATCCTGAGGTGTTCGAGGACCCGCATCGCTTCGATCCGGACCGTCCGCATCGCCCGCATGTGGCCTTCGGCGGCGGCTCGCACATCTGCATCGGCGCGCCCCTGGCGCGGCTGGAAGGGCGATCGCGGTGCTGAAGCTGTTCCAGCGCTTTCCCGACCTTGTGGAAGCAGAACAGGGCGCGCCGCTGTGGCGCGCCCTGCCGTTTTTTCGTGGATTGGAAGTCTATCAGGTGATGGCGCCCTGAAGCGCCATCCCTGGAGATCGGCCTACTTCAGCGTGTCGAGATAGGCGATCACATCGTCGAGCTTGGTCTGCGGCTTCAGACCGGCGTAGGGCATCTTGTTGCCCGGTATAGTGGCCGCGGGAGCTGCAAGATACTGAGCCAGCTTGGCGTTGTTCCAGGTGATGCCCGAAGCCTTCATGGCCGGCGAGTAGGCGAAGTTCGACAAGCTGCCGGCAGAACGCCCGACCACACCGAACAGGTTGGGACCCACCAGGGTCGGCCCGCCCTTGGTCGCGGTGTGGCAGACGCCGCACTGCGCGGTGAACACACCCTTGCCGGCGTTGGCGTCGGCCGCGCTGGCGGAACCGGCCGCCGTCGCTATGAGCCCGGCCAGAACGAGACCGGTCAGTTTTAGTACGCGAACCATGTGAAGACCCTCAAGGTGTTGTTGTCGGAAGCGCCCGCGGAGACGCCGTTGAACTTGCTATAGGCGGTGTATTGCAGGCCGAGCCTCAAATTGAAGCGCGGGCCAAGCGGCGAGGCGCTGCCGCCCCAGGGGGTGTAGTCCACCTGCGCCACGGCCCCCGAAGTGTCCGGCTTGCCGTTGGGGCTGGAATTGAGCCCGGTGTCGGCAGAGCCAGTGGTGCTGAACGCCTGCAGTGTGGCGCCCACCTTGTTCTTCCAATAGTAGGTCACGTCGGCGCGCAAATCGTCGAGGCTGTTGGACGGGTTGGCGGAGTTGCCCAGGGCGTAGGTGGCGTTCAACTTCTGCTTTTCGTGCAGATAGCGGGCGTTCAAGGTGATCGGGTCGCCGTTGCCGAGGGTGCGCTGATAGGAGAGATCAACGCCAGAGTCGGTGTAGCGGTCGGTCTTGCCCGTGCTGACGTCGAGACCCGGGTAGATGTCGGCCTTGAAGAGGAAAGCGCCCACTTCGAGCGTGCCCGACCCAACAGGGTGCTGATAGGCGATGCGGCCATAGGGGGCGAGACCGTGAATGTTGCCGGGCGAGCTCAGGTTCTGGCCAAGGCGGGCGAGCCCCTTGGCGCCAGGAGAGCCGTAGGCCCCGCCCTCCACGTAGAGCGCCTGATCGATCCAGGTGTAGCCGGTGAGGCCTAACGACTTCTGGGCGAAGGCGCCCGTCAGCAGCGGCGCGACACCGCCCGCCGGCGACAGACTGGAGGAGGTGTAGGGAAAGCCCCAGGCCGCCATGGTGTTCCAGGCTTCCTGAACGGAGGGATTGTTGTTCAGGCTGGCGCCCAGCAGCACGTCGTGATTGGCGAAGGTGGTGGTGGTCACGGTCCTCAGGTCGAGATTGTCCCAGGTCCAGCTGCGGTGCACGCCGTCATAGGTGTTCTGGATGAAGCCGCCGAAATGCTCGCCAACACCGCCGGCGACGAAGAAGCTCACCTGATCGACCGTACCGTTATCGTTGCGGCCATAGTGGTTGGCCGGCGGATTTTCCTGGTCCTTCTGGGTCTGGACGTAGGAGGCGACGGTCATGACCGACAGCGGTATGTTGAACGGGTTGGTGCGCAGCGTGTAGCCGTGCAGCTTGAACTCTCGCCCAAAGGCGGTGAGCTGCGGGCCGAAGCCGCCGACATGGCAGGCTTGGCAAGGTTGCCGCGTCTGCATGGCGAAGGCCGGCACCGCTTTAGCGGCTCCAAAATTGGCAAAGGATATGCCAATGGCGATGGCGGCGGTTGCGCCGCTCGCGACGAAATTTTTGATCCAAGATCGCATCTTGTTGGACATCCGCGTGATCCCCTCAGCAGATTGAACTCGGCCGAGATTTTCATTCGCGGGACTGTAACCAGCGTTGATATCCGTCAACGGAACCGAAATTCATTGCGATTTTGAAACAATGATCCAATGCTTAAGTACGCCGGAGATTATGCGTCTTGGCGTGCCAATTCATGTTGGGCGCGCGTGGCGGCGATCAGTCGAAAATGCCGCGCACGGGCGGCGCATCGGCCCAGAAATCGCAAATTTCAGGGTCAGGGTTTTCTACGACGCAGATCGTCTCATCGAGCCAAAGGGTCTCCCGCCGTTCGAGACTGTGTCGCGGCCAGGCCATAAGCCCCGGGCCGTTCGGGTCGCCCGTGGTGGCGAAGGCGGCGAAGGCGCCGGACAGCGCTTCAGCCAAACGCCGGCCCGTGGGCGCGCCTGATCCCAGCAAAGTATCTCGCACATTGCCCATGGCGGCGGACACGTCGGCGGCGTGGGCGGCGCCGAAGCGGCCTTCCCACGGCGGCGAGGTCCAGTTCCAGCGGTACGCATAGACAGGGCCGTGGCCTTGGGCGGCCTTCAACTCCGCCTGGCGTTGGGCCATGCGCCGAAAGCCCGCGTCGGTTCGTATGCGCGCATGCAACAGATACGGGCGCTCATCCGGCCACAGACGGCGATAGAAGGCGTAGGTCCGCTCAGAATGTGCGCCATAGACTGCGCCCAACAAGCTGCGCAGGCCGGCTTCAGTAAGGTCGAAGTTGTCGAAGAACAGGCTGGTGTCGTGGGTCGTGGTGGAGATGATCAGCGGCACAGCCGCGCTCTCCTCCGGGGCGGCGGTGTCGAACGGATGCCGCGGAAGGTGAATCTCGTCCAGTACTGGAGCGAAGGCGAGGGCGCCGATACGGGTCTGGGCGGCGAGCAATCGCTCCCAGGGGACTTCCGCGATCCGGGGCGCCGTGCGACGGGTGAGGCCGAGCTGTTGCAGGAGCGCTGACGCCACCGCCGCACCCTCGTCACGAGTGAGATGGCGCAGCCATGATCCGCTCTGCGCCGCGGCGCGATGGAACAGGCCCTTGGCCGCGGGCATGGCCAGCAGGGAGCTGACCTTCCAGCCGCCGCCAGACTGACCCAGGATCATCACCCGGCCAGGATCTCCGCCGAACCGATCGATGTTGTCCCGCACCCATTGCAGGGCGAGGACGAGGTCGAGGAGTCCGCTGGCGCCGGCCGATGCAAAACGCCCGCCGCCGCCAACATCGGCCAGGTTGAGGAAGCCGAAGCTCGCCAAGCGGTGGTTTACGCTCACCACCACCACATTATGGCGTTGCGCCATAAGCGCGCCCTCGTACATGGGCGAATTGCCGGAGCTGATGGCGAAACCGCCGCCGTGAATCTGCACCAGCACCGGGCGCTTGCCATTGTCAGCGACACCCGGCGTGGAGACCGTCAGGTGCAGGCAGTCCTCGCCCATGCCGCCTTCGGCCGAGGCGAGATCGAAATGGATCAGCTGGCCATAGGTGTTGGCGAGATCGGTGGCCACCTGGGGCGAAACGAGGCCGTAGCCGAAACAGTCCCGCACGCCTTTCCAGGGCTTGGGCGGTTTGGGCGGTTGGAACCTCGCCTTGTCCGCGGTGGAGGCCCCGTAGGGGACGCCGCGAAACACGCGGACGCCCCCGTTCACAAGCCCTCGGACCCGTCCGGACGCGGTCTCGGCGGTGCAGAAGATCGCGTCCATGGGACGGGTCCTTTGCGCTTAACGGCCGAAGCCGAACTTCAGCACAACGCCTACGGTGAGGGGCTGTTGCAAGGTCACCGGAACCCCCGTCGCCGGATTGAAGATGTTGTTCAAGGTGTTGGCCGACAGTTGGCCGCGGGTGTCGGTGAGGTTCTTGGCGTAGGCGTTCACTTCCATGTTGTTGGGCATGAACACCGCCACGTTCAGGTTGACCGTGTTGTACGACGGCATGGTGTAGAGCACGTTGGTGAAGCTGTGCGCATAACCCGAGGTGCGATCGCCCACATAGATGTCGCTGAGGCTGGCCATGCCGCTGTAACCCGGCGCGAGATCGAAGCGGTACGTGGCGGTGAGGGCGAAGTTGGTCTTCGGCGACAGGGGCAGACGGGCGCCGGTGTAGTTGACGCCCAGCACTGGCGCCGTGGAGGTGAGGCTCGCGTCGGTATAGGCGGCCGAACCAGACAGAGTCAGCGGCGGGGCCACCTTCAGACTGAAGGAGGCCTCGGCCCCCTTTATGCGCGCATTGCCCGCATTCACCAGCTGGTTGATGCCGTTGATGTTCTGAGTGGTCTGAATGGCCTTCCACTCGATATCGTAGATGTCGGCGTCGAGGGTCAGGCGACCGTCGAAGAAGCGGCCCTTTTCACCCAATTCATAGTTCCAGATGCGATCTGGATTGAACGCGGACGGCGCGGGCGAATGGAACGACGCCGGCAGGACGAAGTTCGGGCCGCCTGGACGGAACCCGCTGCTGGCGCGGGCGTATAGCATCACGTCCTTGGTCAGGTGATAGCGCGGGTTCACCAGGTAGGTGGTCACGCCCTGGTCCGACGTAGACGTGTAGGGATAGACATGGCCGTACGGAGGGCCGAAGCCGATCCACCAGATGTTGGACGAGTAATTCTGGTGCTGGTGGCTGTAGCGCACGCCCAGGGTCACATCGAGATTCTGCGTGAAGTAATAGGTCAGGTCGCCGAAGCCGGCTTCTTCCCGATACGTACTCGGTAGGAAGCCGTAGAAGGGGTAGGACGAGAACGGCGCCGGCAGATTGCCCGAGGGCGACGCGGCGTTCATCAAATCCACCAACTCGTCGGTGGTTTCGCGGGTGTAGTAGCCGCCCACCACCCATTCCAGCACCTTGTTGTTGGGTGAGGCGAGGCGCACCTCTTCCGTCACTTTCTTGGTGTTGGTGTCCACATAGAGATCATAGGGGAAGGTCCCGGTGACCAGCGAACCCGTGTAGAGCGGCATGATCACGTCGTAGAAGCCGCTGTCGTCGGTATGGTAGACCCCGTGATTGCGCTGATAAGCGCTGATGAAGGTCAGGGTCGACCAGTGCAGGTTCCAGTTCAGCTCGCCGCTGTAGACGCTGACCGAGTTGTCCGAAGGTTGCGGCAACACATAGGACTGGTCGTAGGGGCCTTGTGTCGGCGTGTGGGTGGCTAGACCGCGGAACGCCACGTTGAGCCCATTGGCGGCGATGTTTTGGGTGAAGGCGGTGAGCCGCACATCCACGTCTGGGGTCAGGTGGTCTACAAAAGAAACCCGACCACCCAGGGTGCGGCTTTGGCCGATGTGGGTGCGGTTATGGTCAGGGTCGCGCGTGTAGCCGGAGTCATATTCGCTGAGACCGTCGATGCGGATGGCGGCGGTGTCGCCGAACAGCGGCGCATTAACCATCAGTCGCACCGCGCCGTTGGCCGATCCATGGTCGGTGTTGGAGCCTTCAAGCTCCACCTTGGCGGCGTAGGCGCCCAGCTGCGGCTTGGCGGTGACATACTTGATGGCCCCGCCGAGGGCGTTGGCGCCGTAGAGCGTCCCCTGAGGGCCGTTCAGCACTTCCACCCGGTCCATGTCGAACAGGTTGAAGTTGAACGACTGGGAGCCGAGGCCGAACTGGGTGGACGCGCCCAGCGGCACGTCGTCGAGATAGACGCTCACCGCGCTGCCGAGCTCGGCGGTGGAGGAGGCCACGCCGCGAATGGCGATGAGGTTGTTGGTGGGACTGTTGGCTTGGAAAGTCAGGCCCGGCACGCTGGTGGCGAAGTCGTTGAAGGTCTGGGCGTGCATGTTGGCGAGGTCGGCGCCGGTGAGGGCCGTGACCTGGCCGCCCACGTTCTGCACCGACTCCGAGCGCCGGTTGGCGGTCACCACCACCGACTGAACAGAGTCGCTTGAGGTCTGAGGCTGATCCGCCGCCACGGCCGGAGCGCCCGCGGCGCACACGATGGCGCCCATGGCGGTGCAGGCCATGAGCAGGCTCTTTTGGAATATTGTCATGTTGTTTCCGTCCCCTATTGGATTTTGCCGCAGCGTAACCTTGGGCGCGCGCAAAAGTCAGGACCGGACCGTAAAGCTCTCACCGGCTGTTTTCGCTCATTGACAAGCGGAGGTACGGTTCAATAATCGCGAAGCTGCCAATGGGGTGTCCATGTCGCCCTCCGCTTCATCCGTGGATACGGCCTATTTCACCACCCTCGTTGGGCGAGAGGCGGCCTGTCGTCTCTTGCAGCGCGCGGGGTTGCTTGACGACGAGGGCGCGCCGCCGCCCCGCCTCGACATGGTGACCTTCTGGCGCCTGTGCGCTGAAAACATCCACGCCTGCGACGACGAGAGCCATGGAGTGGCCAGCCAACCCGTACCGCGCGGCAGTCTGACCATGTTGTTCACCGCCGCGGCGCAGGCCGACGATCTGAATGAAGCCTTGCAGCGGTTCGCCGATGCCGCCCGTCTGGTGCGCAAGGAGTGCGTGGTTTCAGTGAGCCGCGGCCACGACCTCACCAAGTTCACTGTCGCGCCGACAGAGCCGGGCGACCTGAGAGCGGAAATCTACGCCGAGTGCTTCCTGATCGTCGCCCACTGCGCCTTCCGTTGGATGACAGATCGCCCGCTGGAGCCGGCCTGGGTGCGCGGCGCGGCCTGTCTGAAGTCCCTCGGCGGGGCTCTGCTGCTCGCGCCGCACGCGCCGGTGATCCGCCGGGGGGAGGGGGCCAGCGTCGCTTATCGGGCCGCCGATGCTTCCGCCCCGATCCTCAATATGAGGTTCAAGACCTGGGGCGATGCGGAGTTTCACAGCTTTGTCGAGCTGCTCGGCGAACTGAGCGGGGATGCTGAGACCCGCTCCGTCACCGAACGGGCGGTGCTTGAGGCGCTGCGCGCTGGCCTGCGCTCCCAGGAAGAGATCGCTGATCAGCTGGGGATCAGTCCGCCGACCCTACGTCGGAGGCTGGCGGAAGGGGGAACGAGCTTCCGCGACCTGTCCGGCGCCTATCGCGCTGACGAGCTGAAGGCCTTGCTGGCCACTGACCTGCCGCTCGAAGAAATCGCCGCGCGACTTGGCTTATCGGACGACCGCAGCCTGCGTAGGTTCAGTGTCGAGCAGTTGGGCGTCGCGCCGAGCGACTACCGGCGCCAGTTGGCCTCCAAGCCCTGATCCCGCAGCGTCACCCCAGGGTGGCGACCCGCAAGCCGCGCAGACTGTTTCCGACCCAAACTCGGCTGGCGGTCTCCAAGTCCGGCCACCCGAGCACGGCTTCCACCGCCGCCCCCGACTCGATCATCTCTGCGCGCAGGACGCCTGGCAGGAGACCGCAGACGAGGGCAGGGGTCAGCACCTGGCCGTCGATCTCCACGAACAGATTGGCGCGGGTGGTTTCACAGACGTCTCCCCGGGTGTTCACGAGGATCGCATCGTCCAGACCCGCGGCGGCGGCCTCGTCATGGGCGCGCTCGTAGGTGTCGCGGCGGGTGGTCTTGTGGCGCAGGAACGGGTCGCCCGGATGCACCGGCTCTCGCCCGCGGCCGAGCCTCAGGATGGAATCAGGTTCTGGTCCGAGAGGAGCGAAGGTGATCGCCGCCTGTCCGTCGCGCTCCAACTGCACCCGCACACGCTGATCCTCATCGAACACCGCGCCGATCTGGTGGAGCTGTTCGACCAGGGCCTCCATATCGCATTGGAATTCGAGCGCGGTCGCTGAACGGGCGAGCCGTCGCAAATGACCGTCGAGACGGACAAAACCGGTCCCAAGACGCCAGGCGAAGGTCTCGATCAGACCATAGGGCGCGGCGAGGTCGGTGAGGATGCGCCCCTTCAAGAGGCTCTCTTCGAATTCATCGTGGGGGTGTGAGTCGAACACCACGCCGCCGCCCACGGCGTATCTGCCCCTCTGGCCGCCTTCGAGCACCGCCGTGCGGATGGCGACGTTCAGGCGCAGCTCGCCCCCTGGCGAGAAGTGCCCGATGGCGCCGGTGTAGGGGCCCCGCCCATAGGTTTCCAGGTCGCCGATGATCTCCATGGCCCGCACCTTGGGCGCGCCGGTGATGGAGCCGCAGGGGAAGAGGGCGCGCAGCACATCGCTCGTCGCCACGTCGGGCTTCAGCGTGGCCTGTACGGTGGAGGTGAGCGTGTGCAGGGTGGGATAGGTTTCGACCTGGAAGATCGCTGGAACCTTGACGCCGCCGGGCTCGGCCAATCGCGACAGGTCGTTGCGCATCAGATCGACGATCATCAGGTTTTCCGCCCGCTGTTTGGGATCGGCGCGCAGGGCCTCCTTCAGCGCGGTGTCGGAGGCGGGGTCGGCGCCCCTGGGGGCGGTGCCCTTCATCGGGCGGACGGTGGCGACGCCATCGCTCACCTCGACGAACAGTTCCGGCGAGGCCGACAGGATGTCCAATTCCGGGGTCCGAACCAGGGCGGCGTGCGCGCCCGATTGCCGGCTGCGCAGCGCCGCATAGAGGGCGAGCGGATCGCCCTCATAATCGAAATCAAGCGGGTGGGTGAGGTTGACCTGATAGATGTCGCCGGCGCGGATCAGATCGAGCGCACGCGCCACGCGGCCGATATGTTCGTCGCGGGCGGCGTTCGGCGTGAGGCCGGTGACGGGCGGCGGCGGCGCGAGGTCGCCAAGCATGGCGTCGAGCTCAGCCAAGGCGATTTCCACCGGGGCCTCGAACACGCCGAGCCAGCACAGGGCCGGCCGGCCTTGGTGTGCATCCAGGCGCGACCGCAGGCGCGGCTCCAGCGCCAGACCGAACTCATAAGAAAGATATCCAGCGATCCATCGCCCACCAGCCAGATGCGCGTCCAGGCGCTGAAGCGCGCTCTCCACCTCGTCGGAGGTTGCGGCGGTGATGACGTCGATAGGCGCGACGAAGAGCCTGGCGACGCTGCGGCCACGATCCTCGATCAGGACGACAGGTTCAGTCTGATGCAGCGCGTTCAGGAGGTCGGACTTGGTCATGGCGCGTCCGGTCAGGCCTTCAAGGCGTCCAGGCCCTGCTCGATCACATCGCCCACCCGCGTCAAGTCCGCTTCGCTGATGCAATAGGGCGGCAGAACATAGAGCGTGGAGCCGAGTGGGCGAAGCAGCACATCCGCCTCCTGGAAAAGACGCCTCAGGGTCTGGCCTGCATTGGCGAGATAGCCGCTCGAATCCGCCGCGAGATCAAGCGCGATGATGGTCCCGGTCTGGCGGGCGTTGGCGAGGTCGTCGCGACGGGCGAGGCGCTGGAGCAGAGCCGCCTGCCGTTGTTCCAGCGTGGCGATGCGCTCTATCACCGGCTCGTCGCGCCAGACCTCGAGATTGGCCAGGCCCGCCGCACAGGCGATGGGGTTGGCGGTGTAGCTGGACGAATGGAAGAACATCTTCGAGCGGTCGGTGGAGCGATGCGCCTCGAAAATCTCTCGCGTCGCCAAGGTGGCCGCCAGCGGAATGGCGCCGCCAGTGAGTCCCTTGGAGAGGCAGAGAATGTCCGGGCTGATCCCCGCCTGATCGCAGGCGAACAGGTTGCCGGTGCGACCAAAGCCGGTCATCACCTCGTCGGCGATGAAGAAGACGCCATGGCGGGCGCAAATCTCGCGCATGGCCCGCAAGGTCTCCGGCCCGTACATCAACATGCCGCCGGCGCCGAGCACCAAAGGCTCGAGGATGAAGGCGCAGGCGTCCGGGCGGCGACAGAAGGCCTCGACAGCGTCAAGCGTCGCCTGCTCTTGTCCGGCATGGGGAAACGGCGCGCGTTCCACCTCGAACAGCAGGTCGCGATAGGCGGCGGTGAACACGCCGCGCTCGCCCACCGACATGGCCCCGATGGTGTCGCCATGATAGGAATGGTCGAGGACGAGGATGCGCGAGCGCCGCTCGCCGCGATTGCTGAAAACACCCAGCGCCATCTTCAGCGCCACCTCCACGCTGGTGGAGCCCGAGTCCGAATAGAACACATGCTCAAGCCCCGATGGCGCGATCTCGATCAGTCGCCGCGCCAGGTCCTCGGCCGGGGCGTGGGTCCAGCCGGCGAAGATGAGCTGATCGAGGCTTTGCGTGGTCTCGGCGATGGCCCCCATGATGCGCGGGTGCCGGTGGCCGTGGGTGGTCACCCACCAGGAGGAGATGGCGTCGATGACCCGCCGCCCGTCGCGGGTGTAGAGGGCCGCGCCCTCGGTGCGCACCACTTCGGGGACTGGTTCGTCCAGGCCGTGCTGGGTGAAGGGCCGCCAGATGGGGGAGGGGGTCATCGCAAGGCGTCCAGGTCGAGGGCTTCGGCTGCAGCGGCCTGAAGCGTCGCCGCCGTTAGCGGGTCGACAGGCGACAGACGGCCGAGCCGGCGCACCCTTCCTATGGCCTCGATCGCTGCTTCGGCCACGGGTTCCGCCTCGCCCGAGAACACCACGCCGGCGATCTCGACGCCGCGCGTCCGCACGGCTTCCAAGGTGAGCAGGCAGTGATTGATGGTCCCAAGGCTGGTGCGCGCCACCACCACGGCGCGGGCATTCCATCGGGCGAACACATCGGCATAGACGAGGTCGAGTCGTAGGGGCGTGAGCACGCCGCCCGCGCCCTCGATCACCAGGGGGCCAGCCACCCTTGGCGGGACAAGCCGGTCGGGGTCGATCTCCACTCCGTCGATGCGCGCGGCCTCGTGGGGCGAGCAAGGCGTCTGCAACCGATAGGCCTCGGGCAGCACGGGATCGAACTCGAGACCGCACAGGCGGCGCACCAGTTCGGAATCGGTTTCTTCCTCCAGCCCCGATTGCACCGGCTTCCAATAATGAGCGCGCAACTGACCCACGAGGGCGGCCGAGACGATGGTCTTGCCGACGCCGGTGTCCGTGCCGACCACGAGGAGGGGGCGGATCATGCCAGCACCTGCGGCAAAACCTGGAACAACCGGTCGAGATCGGCGCGCTCGGTGTTAAGGGTGAGCGACAGGCGCAGCCGTGAGGTTCCCGCGGGCACCGTGGGCGGGCGAACGCCGCGGATGTCGAACCCTTCCGCCTGCAGCTGCGCCGCCGCCCGCATGGTCCGCGCCTCATCGCCGAGCACCAGCGGCTGAATCTGACTGGGCGAGGGGGTGTAGCCGAGCTTCGCCAGAGCCGAGCGGGCGGTAGCGATCCGCGCATGCAGCTCGGCGCGGAGGTCGTCCGCTTCGGCGTTCAGGCGCAGCGCTGCGAGGGCCAGCCTTGCCGAAAAAGGCGACGGGGCGGTGGAGAAGATGAACCCGCGGGCGCGGTTAATCAGGAAATCTCGCGCGACCTTCGGAAGGAAGAGGAGCGCGCCCTCGCAGCCGAGCGCCTTGCCCAGGGTGCGCAGGGTGATGACGTTCTCGGCGCCGTCGAGGCCCGCGGCCAAGCCCTTGCCCGCCTCGCCGAACACCCCGGTGGCGTGGGCCTCGTCGATGATCAAGGTGGCGTCTTGCCCGTCGGCCAGGGCTTTGAACTCCGTCAGCGGGGCGAAATCGCCGTCCATGCTGTAGAGACTCTCCACCGCCAGGAATACACGCCCCGTACCGCCCTTGGCGCGATTGCGGGCGATGGCGTCGGCGGCGGCCTGCACATCGTTGTGCGCGAAGGCCTCGGCGATGGCTCGGCCAGCGCGCAGGCCGTCATGAATGCTGGCGTGGATCAGCGCGTCGTGCAGCACAAGATCGCCCCGCTGCGGCAAGGCGCCGAAGAGGGCGCTGTTGGCGGCGAATCCTGAGCTGAAGAAGAGCGCCGATTCCGCGCCGAACAGCGCCGCGGCTTCAGTCTCCAATTCCTCGTGTTCCACATGATTGCCACGCAGAAGCCGCGAGCCGCCGGAGCCCAAGGCGACGCCGTCTTCCAGCGCCGCCATCGCGGCCGCGCGCAGTCGGCCTTGGCCCGCGAAACCCAGATAGTCGTTGGACGAAAAATCTCGCCCCACCGGCAAGGACAGCTTGCGAAGCCGACCGCTGGCTTCGAGCCGGACAAGATCTTCAGCCTGGGCGGTGAACGTCATGGAGCGGGGTTCCAAGGGGCGGCCGTTGTCGACGCGCGGATTGCAAGGTCCGCGTCGATGCGTCCGGTTCAGCTCTTACATGAGGATGTAGGAGCGTTGGAAACGCCTGTGGGTTGGTGTTCAACGATCAGGTTGCGCCGTCGCCGACGGATTCCACCATGTGGCGACGGCGACCGAGTCAGCGGGGAGATAGCAAACATCCTCGCCCGCAAAGGCGATAAAGGACTCGAGATTGCGCCGAGGAACCGCCGTCGCCACAGGCAAACCGACGGTCAGCGCTTTGACCATCACTTGGCGAAGGCCACGACCCTCCGCTTCCTGCTTGCCGAAGCGGTTCAAGATCAGGCCCTCGACGCCGGCTGTGAGGGCCTGATCGATCAGCACGTGGGCGCGGGCGAGGCCGTCGAGATCAAGGCGACAGCCGCTCGATCCATCGCCGAGGTCCTGGGAGATGCGCACCTCCTCGCCGGTGAAGAGGTCGGCCAGCCACATGTCGCACCTGGCCCGGTCGGGGCGCGGCCGGCTCGACTGCACCACCCCGCCCAGGCGTCGGCCTTGCGCTTGCAATTGACGTGCGGCGTCGGCCAAGGCTGCGTCGGCCGCCGCGCTGTCGTCATAGACGATGGCGGCTAGCGGCAAGGTCACGCGGCGCTCTCAAGCCGCAGTTCGCCAAGATAGAGCGAGCCGTCGAGAGCGAAGCTGCGCCGAACGACCCCAGCCTCATGGCGCAACTCGATCTCAAGGGCGCGACCATCGGCTTCCAGCCCGTCGAAGCGGAAGTCGCCGAAGGCGTTGGTCTCCGCGCGGCCGATCTCGACCCCGCCGTCGCTCAAGATGACCAGCGCGCCCTCGACACAATCCACCACGCCGTCTTTTTCCAGCGAAACGCTGCCGCCCACGAACTCGGTGCGCCAGCGGGCGAGGCCGCGATACCAGACGCGGGGCTTGGTGTTGAGATCCGGGCGCAGGGGCTCAAGCCCCTCCGCCCGCGCCTTGGTCGCCATGTCGGCGTCGGACAGCTGCACCGCCTGGAAAACGTCCGTGGGGCAGGCCTGGGCGCAGCGCGGCTCGGTCCAGCCCGTATCCAGCAGGTGAGCGTCGAAGATCCAGGTCTGCGGCAGGTTCTGCTCTTCGTTCCACACCGCCGCGCCATAGGGGCAGGCCTCGACAATGTCGCGCCGGCCCTTGGCCTTCACCGGATCGATCAGCACGATCCCGTCGTCGCGCTTTACCACCGCCTCGCCGCCCACAGCCTGGCACGGCGCATCGTCGCAGTGATTGCACAGCACCGGCAGGTAGGTGACGTCCACCATGGGCGCTGACCCGCGCGCCCGGCGCAGGATGCGGATCGGCGCCTCGCCCACCGCCGGCGCCGGGGCGGCGTAGCCCGGAAACTCATTGCCCACATGCTCGTCACGATAGGCGATGACGCAGTTCTGGCAGTTCATGCAGGCGCCCACGTCGATGATCAGGTTCCACTTGCTCATGACGGACCTCACGCCGCGGCCTGGGCGAGGAAGGCGTTCGCCCCCCGCCATTTTTCGATCTGCACCAGGCAGGAGTTGGGGCTCATGCTGGAGACGCCTCGGGTCTGGGAGCGGTCCGGCGTCAGGAAATTCATGCAGCCGCCGATCTCCACCGTCTCCCCGTCCACCTCCACCAGCTTGAACTCGGCGCTGGCCTCATAGGACTTCACCACGCCGGCGAACACGGCGGGGGTGACCTCGGCGGCGCATATCACCACGCCGCGGTCGTTGCGCACCTTGACCAGGTCGCGATGGGCGATGCCGCGGGCGGCGGCGTCCTCCGGGTTGATGCGCAGGAGCCAGAAGTAATGCTCGCCGATCTTGGCCCGGTGATCGTCGATCTGCGACACCGCGCTGTGCTTGCCGTCGGCGGTGGTGTGGAAGCTGTAGCGCGAGTGGGTGGCGATGAGCTGCAACGGGTACTTGTCGATCAGCTCGGTGGTGCGCCGGCCCTCCCAGGAAGGGATGTAGTGGTTCACCGCCGGGCGGTCGGGGTTGTTCGCCGTGTGGCGGCGGAACAGCTCGGGCACGAATTCGAACTTGCCGCTGGGGGTTTGCAGGCCGTGGCCCCACTGCTCGGCGAATTGCGAGGGCAGGGGATGGGGCTCGGGCACGTCCTTCGCGCGGCCCTCGGCGAACCAGCGCATGTCCACGGGTTGGGGCATGCCGGGCGCTTCGGGGGGCACCACATAGTAGCCCTTCTTGCAGAACTCGGCCCAACTGATCTTGCTCGGCAGTTCCGAGCCCTCGAACACCCGCTTGGCCCAGTCGAGGTCGCGGCAGCCTTCGGTGAAGATGGCCCCGAGACCGAGTTTCGACAGCAACGCAGTGAAGATGTCGTAGTCGGACTTGGATTCGCCCAAGGGCTCGATGGCCTTGTGCTGCAAGGTGATGATGCGGTGGTTCACCGAGCCGCAGCCGTGGTGCAGATAGCCGCCTGAATTGGACCACTCGCCGATGTCCCAGCGCTCCAGCGCCGTGCAGGCGGGCAGGATGATGTCGGCGAACTGGGCCTCGCCCTCCATCCAGATAGACTGGTTCACCACGCATTCGATGCTCTCGTGGCGATAGGCGTCCACCCAGCGCCCGGCCTTGGCCACGGTGGATAGGGACGAACCGCCGTAGCGGTAGAGCATGTGGATCCGGGCGTAGCCCTCCATGGGATAGGAATAGGGAGCGAATTGCGCCTCCTGGCCCATGCCGTCCCACAGGTAGCCGGTGGCCTGACCGTTGACGATGGCGTCCGGCAATTGCTGCTTCGGCACCATCTGCTTCACCGGGTTCATGGTGAGCACGTGCGGCATGCGCTGATAATTGTTCACCGCATTGGCGTTCCATTGCAGCTCGCCGGAAATGCCGCCGTCGGCATAGCCGGGGAAGTAGAAGTGGACATCGATATTGATGCCGAATTGGAGCGCCCCGAAGTTGACGCCGGGCTTTCCCCAGCCCTGCATGGCCATCATCATCACCATGCACCTCGCCCACTGAGCGCCGTTGGCGCCCCGACAAGCGCCGCCAAAGCCGGTGCCGTTGGTGCCCACGGCGAGATAGGTCTTCTTACGACCCCAGAGCCGGGCGAGGGCCCGCACGTCCTTGGCCGGCACGCCGGTCTCGCTCTCCTGCCATTCCGGCGTCTTGACCACGCCGTCGCTTTCGCCCAGCAGATAGGCCTTCCACTCGTCGAAGCCGGTGGTGCGCTCGGCCACATAGGCCTGGTCGTAGAGCCCCTCCACGACCCACACGTACATGATGGCCTGGGCCAGCGCCGCATCGGTCTGCGGGCGGATCGGCACCCAGCGCCCGCCGTGCAGCTGGGCTGTAGAGTTGAGGTGCGGGTCGATGTGCACGAACTCGATGCCCAGCTCCTTGGCCCACCGGCGCTTGGCCGTGCCCTCGAAGCCGGCGTAGCCGCCGTTGGTGGCCTCCGGGTCGCAGGACCAGTAGACCATCATCTCGGCCTCGCGCAGGCAGTCCTCCACGGTGTGGTAGCCCGCCGGCACGCCCACGCGCATGGCGTTGCCGAAGTGGTGCATGGCGCCCCAGTACCACCCCTCCCAGCTGTCCGGGTTCATGCACACCCGGGTGAAGCCGATCAGGTTGGCGAAGCGCATCAGGCTGGACAGGTAGTAGCCGACATTGCCCCACTGGTGGTGCGAGGACATGGGAAAGGCGATGGCGCCGGGCCCATGCACGCGCTTTTGCCGGTTGATCTCCTTGGCGACGATGTCGAGCGCCTCGTCCCAGGAAATGCGCTCATAGCCGGACTTGCCGCGGTTCTGCGGATTGCGCTCGCCGTCGGGGTCGAAGTCCACCCGCTTCATGGGATAGAGGATGCGCTTGTCGGAATAGACCAGCGACTTGAAGGTCAGGGCGTGGGGCGCCACCAGTCCGCGGCGCTTGGGCTTGAACTTGCGTCCGCGCGCTTCGAACTCCCAGCTCGGCGCGTCGTGCTGGTCGAGATCGATGGGGGTGAGGCGCAGGATCTTGCCGTCCTTCACATAGACGAACAGCGGCCCGCCATTGGTGCAAGTGGTGTAGCGCTTGATCCCGCCCGGCAGGCTCACGCCCATGGCGAGATGCACGCTCTGGCTCATCTGCATGGTCTGGGCGAACCAGACCTGGGCCTCGTCGTCGCCGCTCATGACCACTTTGAAGTTCTTCCCGGCGAAGACGATCTTGCCGTAGTCCTGCTTGTGGGAGAGGAAGACGAGCGCGGTGTCGGCGTCGCGGAAGGCCATGCGCACCTGGCAACCCTCGGGGCCGCCTGGCCTGGAGGACACGCGCCCCTGCTGGATTTCGATGATGCGGCCGACGCTGCCGTCCATCAGGCCGATCCAGGCCTTGAGATTGCGCTCGGCGAGGCGGGCCTTGAATTCCGGACGCAAGGCCGCCGTGACGCTCAGGAAGCGCGGCATACCGAACAAGAGCACGCGCAGGCGTTGCTTCTTCATCTGACTTCCTCCCGTGGGCGCGCCGTCGTCTTTTTGGAGGCTGCGCAAAGTCCGGCGACCGAAGCCGCCGGACGGACTGAACCCATTACGCGATACCAGTTAAGCGGATTTGGCGCTTACACGCCGGGGAAGGCCGGGCCCCACTGCAACAAGGTGTCGCGGCCGAACGGATAACGCAGCACCGGCGAGTCGGAATTCACCAGGTCGCCGTCCACATAGTGCTCGATATGGAAGCCGTCCGGATCGGTCCAGTAGTCGAACACCTGGCTGCCGTGGAAATGCCGGCCGATGCCCCAGCGATGCTTGTAGCCCTTGTCCAGCATGGCCATGTGGCCCATGCCGAGATCGTCGAAATCGCGGCACTCGAAGGAGATGTGGTCCATGCCCACGGGCGCCGGGCCGACGATGGCCACGGTGTGGTGGTCGGTCCACTCCGCGCCCTTGTCCAGGTGCATAAACGAAGCGCAGACATTGCTCTCCTCACCCATGTGGATCAGCTCGGACGGCTTGAAGCCGAGGGTGTTGCAGTACCAGTCGATCATCTCGCGCGGATTGGGCGAGGTGAGCGCCAGATGGCCGAGACGCAGCGCATGGGCCGGGCCCGCCGCGGGACGCTGGAATCGGCCGAAGCGGTTCTTCGAGAATCCGTCGTTCCACTGGATCGGCGCGCCGCCGGAGGGAATGGGCTCGGCCCGGGCCGCGCCGAAGACGAACTCAAGTCGTCGGCCTTCGGGGTCTTCCGTCACCACATAGCGGCCGCCGCCGGGATGCGGGCAGGGAGCGACGGCGGTGTCGAACTTCTTCGCCAGTTCTTCCAGCGCCGCTTCGCTGGCCACACGGAAGCCCATGCCGAGGAAGGCCGGTTCGCCCTCCGAGGTCACCCAGGAAAAGGGCGCGTCGCCATAGGTGCGCATATAGCTGCGGCCGCTGACCTCGCCGAGATCAACGAGCCCGTAATCGCGCATGAACTCGCGCGCCGCCGCCGGATCGCGGTGCCGGAACAAGACATATTCGATGTCGTCGATGAGCATCCTTGCCTCCTGATGTTCGACCCTATGTCTCCGGGGCGGCGATGCGATTTTGTGCACACCCGTCACATTCGCCGGCCCGTCGAGCGAGGCGGCCCATAGGTCAGCCTCGTCAGAGGAGAGGCTAATCCTTATTTGACTAAAAAGTCAAATTGGTTGTTGGAGATGCCTCGCCGCATCTGAGGGATGGTGCAGTCGGCGTCGCCGCGATGCGCCAAATGTGCTCGATCAGTCGAGCTTTGGTGTAATTGAGCTTAAATCTTCCAAGCTGTTCACATTGGCGAAATTACCACCGTAAAGGCTTGGCCATCTTACTGTCGTTGCGCCGCAATATTCGGCAAATCCGCGCAAGGATCGGCGTCCGGACGCGACATAGGCATCGAGCTGGCGAACCGTGTCTGTCCGCCAAACCGCACAAACGGGGAATAACTGTTCCTCATGCGCCGCCATAACGGCGTTAGCGAACCCCGACAGGCCGGCGATCAATCTTTGAGCGAGATCGCCGGGCAGGAAGGGCATGTCGCAGGGAACGGTCAGCACCGTCTGGGCGTCGCTAGCGAGACCGGCTCTCAGCGCGGCGGCCAAGCCGCCTAGGGGGCCTTCGATGTCTGGTGCGTCTAAAATGACAGGCGCGTCGACCGGCTCGACCTGGTCTGGCGTGCGAGCGACGATCACCACGTCGCGTCCAAATCCTCGCGCGAGGTCGAGCGACCGATCGATCAGCCTTTGGCCATCGAGCCTGAGCAGTGGCTTGCCGCCGCCGATTCGCCGGCCCTCGCCCCCTGCAAGAACCGCGCAGAGGTCCGCATGGTCGGATGGTTCCGCGTCGGCTTTCAGACACCATGCCGCAATGGCTTCAGCGCATAGGGGCAGGCAAATCAGCGGTTCCGTGCTGGCAGAGAGCCGCGCGGCCAATTCCCTGCGGGGCATCGCCAAGCTGGGCCAAGGATCCGGGCTCGCGCCCTGCGCACGCAAAAGCGCCGCCGCCTCGGCGAAGACGGCGTCCGCCTCAAGCGCCTCATCATAAACAACCGCTGCGATGGGGTGGGTCATGGGCCGCATTTGTCTGTAGGCGGTTGCCGGTTTTGGCGCTGGATTGATTAAGCCGCGAGGAATCTTTCAGGAGCCGGCGCCCGTGTAAATGCGCATGATCAGCATTGCCGCGCGTCGGTCGCCAATCGACATGGTAACAGTTTTAGTTGTTGATCATGCTCAATGTTTCATTTTTGGATGAACTGTAAATAGCAGCGATCGGCGCAGTTAGCACAAATAATTTTATCGGCAACCTTGCAACAATAACATGAGAAGGAGGAAAATGTGACTTTACCGTTGCACATTGACCGATCCTCTGATGTTTCACTGCAAGATCAATTATTTTATCAGCTGCGAGATCTTATTTTGTGCGGGAAATTGCCCGTGAACACTCGGGTGATTGGGACTAGATTCCTAGCTGAGCAATGCGGCGTTTCGCGGACGACGGTGCTTATCACCTACGAAAGACTAATCAGCGAAGGCTATCTTGAAACTCGTCCCACTGTCGGCACCTTCGTCAGCGCCAACGCTCCGAAACTTGATCCCAATCGCGCGCACCAGGAGGCGCCGGCAGCCTCTGAGCTGCGTCAGGCCGTTATTCATCCCAGTGTTATCGAGCCCCAGGCGCGCGCGACGTCGCCGTCGCCGTGCATGATCTTTCGCTCGGAAGCGCCCACGCCCGAGCACGGTTTGAGCGCCAAGGATTGGCTGAATCGCATCCGAGCGCTCTTCGCCAGCGACGGCGATCTGCTGAATCAAGAGCAACCCGTGATTGGTCTGCAGTCGCTGCGCCAGGCCTTGTCGGACTATCTTGCGGCCACCCGGGGCGTGCGGGCCTCTCCGGAACAGATCATCGTCGTGTCGGGACGGGGCCAGGCCTGCAATCTGGTGTCGCACCTCGTGCTTCGGCGCGGCGAGCGAGCGGTGCTGGAATGTCCCGGAGATCCGAGCATCCGCGCCTTTTTTGAAGCCCGGGGCGCAGCGATCGAATGCGCCGAGGTTGACGAATACGGCTTGGTGACTAGTCAACTTCCCAGCGGGCCAGCTTCGCTCGCCTATGTGACGCCGGCGCGGCAGAACCCAATTGGCGGCACTTTATCCTATGCCCGTCGGCGGGAGCTGCTCGCCTGGGCGCGAGCGGCCGGCACCTACATTATAGAAGAGGACTGCGACAGCGATTTCCGTTACGGGGCCATGCCGCCGCCGGCGCTGGCGGCGCTGGACGTGCATGGTCTGGTCTTTCACATCGGGTCGTTTCAGCACAGCCTGGGGTCCGGATTCAGCATCGGCTATGTGGTGACCCCGGAAGAATTCGTAGCCTCGGCCACGGCGATCCAGGCCATGTCGGATGGCATGACGGGCGTTCTGGAGCAGGCGGTGCTGGCCGGGCTTCTCGCCGATGGCGGCTATGATCGTCACCTTAATCGCTTGCGTAAGCTCTATCGCGAACGCCGGGACAATCTGATCGGGGCGTTGAGCTCGAATTTCGGCGACGTTCACCTCGTGGGACAGGATCTTGGGCTGCAGCTCACCTGGATTCTGCCGGAGACCGGTCCGGCGGCAGGGCTCGTGGCGCGGCAGGCGTGGGCGCAGGGCGTGCATGTCGAACCGGTGCTCGGCGAATCGCGAGCCTCCAGGTTCCGCGATCGGGCGCTGATCCTGCGCTATGCGGCCTTAAGTCCAGACGAGCTCCGGCGCGGGGTTGGTCGGCTCGCGCGTGCGTTAACATGTTGTAATCATTGCCTTTTTTCTCAAGGACCGGCGGCTTGCCATGGCTCGGACGACTGCGTCGCCGCCGCCTGATGGTCTTATGAATTAGTCGTGAACTGGCTCTACAGCCGAGGCGCGTTAAGACCGATGGTCCGCCCCGAAACGCGCGAAAGTTCAAACGCGACGAGGGGCCTGTGACCGACGCATCCTATATCGAAAAGGCTAGAAGCTTTGTCCGCGAGCACCAACGCTCGCTGATCATTGGCGGCGCCGCCATGGCGGTGGGCGTGGCCATCGCCGGCGCCACGGGCGGAGTGATCAACTACACCAATTCGCTCGGCTTCTGCGCCCATACCTGCCACGAGATGGAAGCCACCGTGTACCAGGAGTACACGCACTCCAAGCACTTCAAGAATGAGCACGGCGTGGTGGTGGCCTGCTCGCAGTGCCATGTGCCGCAGAACAACTGGCCGCTGACCCTGAAGCACAAGTTCTTCGCCAGCTTCGAGCTGTGGAATCACTTCGTGCTGGGAGAATCGGACCCGAAGAAGTTCGAACCCCGCCGCCTGGAGCTGGCGAAGAAGGTCTGGGCCGAGTTCAAGGCCACCAACGCCCGCGAATGCAAGGCCTGCCACCACTACGAAAACATGGTGCTGGACGAGCAGCGCCCCAGCATTCGCGCCCAGCACCAGGACGCCATGAAGAGCAACGAGAACTGTCTCGATTGCCACAAGGGCCTGACCCACAAGAAGTTTGAAGATCCGTCCCAAGCCCCGGCTCAATCCAAGGCCGGCGACGGCTTCAATCTTTGATGAATTGACGGAGATGATCGCCATGAAATTCACGACGAAAATTGCGACGGGGGCGGCAAGCGCTGCGGCGCTGCTTCTGGCCGGTTCGGCGATGGCCGCGCCTTCCTGGGGAAGCCCGGCCAAGGATGTGGCCCTGTTCTACCCCGGCCAATCGTCCTGGGAATGGACCCTGACCCCGGCGGATCACCCGGGCGCGGACAAGTTCAAGGGCGGCAAGAACTGCGCCGCCTGCCACGTCGGCGACGAAAAGAACATGGGCGCGCTCCTGGCGTCCGGCAAAAAGAACGAGCCCAACCCCATTGCCGGTAAGCCGGGCTCGGTGGACGCCAAGGTGCAGTTCAGCCACGACGCCGACACGCTCTATGTGAAGGTCACCTTCTCCGAAGCGGGTCAGCCCAATGCGCACATGGATAACGCGCACGAGGCCAAGGTCACCATGATGCTGGCGGGGCCGGGCGTGACCGAAGCCACCCGCGCCGGCTGCTGGGGCATGTGCCACGACGACTCGGCGGCCATGCCGAGCGCCGGCGGCTCCAGCCGCACCATGTATCTTGGCAAGACCCGCGCTCAGGTCACCCGCAGCGGCGGCGGCGACGCTTTGAAGGCCGGCGGCGACCTCGCCAAGCTGAAGGCCGCTGGCTACGAAGTGGAGTTCTGGCAAGCCCAGCTCAGTGGCAGTTCCGCTACGGGCGCCGACGAAGTCGTGCTCGACAAACGCGCTGAAGTGAAGCCCAGCGCGGTGAGCGCCACGGCCTCCAAGGCCGGCTCCACCTGGACCGTCACCCTGTCGCGCAAGCTGAACGGCGGCGCGGTGCCGGTGGTGGCGGGCAAGCGCTACACGGTGGGCTTCGCCATTCACGCGGGCCACGCCGCCAAGCGGTTCCATTACGTCTCATTCGAACGCTCGCTCGTGCTCGACCAGGGCGCGGCGGACTTTGTCGCCAAGTAAGCGCGCAAAGTTGAACTCGGGGAAAGCGGAGGCTGCCCACATGTTGGCGAACTTCAAACTCGGTGGATCAACCCTGGCGGCGCTCATGGGCGCAGCCCTGTTCAGCCTAGCCGGGGCGGTCCACGCCCAAGGTGCTGAGCCGGCCAAGCCAGCCTCCGCCGCACCCGGGCCGGCGCTTTACAGCGATCGCGGCTCGGCCACCTGTCTCAAGTGCCATGACGGCGCGCCCGTCACGCACATCTTCCAAACCCCGCACTCGGTGAAGGGCGACGCCAAGTCGCCGTTCGGCCAGCATGAGTGCGAAAGCTGCCATGGTCCCAGTCAGGCCCATGCCTCGGCGGTGACCAAGCCCGGCGAAAAGCGGGTCCTGCCGTCCGTGGTGTTCGTGGGCAAGAACGTCTCGCCCGTGGCTGAGCGCAACAAGGTCTGCCTCACCTGCCACCAGAACAACCTGCGCATGGACTGGCACGGCAGCCAGCACCAGAACAACAACCTCGCCTGCGTGAGCTGCCACACGGTGCACGCGGCCAAGGACCCGATCCTGGTGAAGGCCACCCAGCCGGAAAAATGCTTCACCTGCCACGCCTCCAAGCGGGCGGAGAGCTTCCAGTACTCCCACCACCCGATCCGCGAAGGCAAGGTGGTGTGCAGCGACTGCCACAACCCGCACGGCTCGCAAGGCCCCAAGATGCTCAAGGAGCATTCGGTCAACGAGACCTGCTACAACTGCCATGCTGAGAAGCGCGGTTCGATGCTGTGGGAACACCAGCCGGTGCGTGAAGACTGCACCACCTGCCACACCCCGCATGGCTCGACCCAGGCGCGGCTGCTGAAAGAACGTCCGCCCTTCCTGTGCACCAACTGCCACAACACCGGCGGCCACAACTCCAACCCGTTCAGCGCTTCGAACCTGCCCACCGGCCCTGGCCTCACCGACGCTCGTGCAGTGTCCGCCCGGATGCTCGCCCGCGGCTGCGTCAACTGCCACAGCCAAGTGCACGGCTCGAACCATCCCTCTGGCGCCTTCTTCACCCGCTAGGTCGCCGCGAAAGACTTTAGGAGAGTTTCGGATGCATAGGTCCTCTCTCGCCGCCCTCCTGCTCATCGGCGCCTGCATTGCGCCCTTGGCAGCGACGGCCCAGACCGCCCCTCAACCTGCGCCTCAACCCGCTAGCGGCGGCTTCGATGTGGACGAAGCCCCGGCCGCCCAGGCCCAGAACAACGCCCCCATCCTCTACAATTTCGTGGAGGTCGGCGCGAACAGCCAGGACAAGACCTCGGCCATGTTCGGTCGCTACAACGGCATGCCCGACAAGGGTGTCCACCCGATCCTTAGCGGCGAGGTGCGCGGAGGCGACGCCTGGGATAGCGGCAAAACCTTCTTCTACGATCTGACGGTCAATAACCTGACCAACGACGCCAAGAAGGTGTTCCCGGACTCCTCCGTTTCACTGAAGTTCGGCCAGCGTGGTCAGTGGAACGCGGGCGTCTTCTACGACAATATCAGCTATCTCCAGTCCACCACCTTCCACACCGCCTATAATGGCGACGGGACTCTGGCCTTGGGGACCCCTGGCGGGATCAGCCTGACCGGCCTCGCCCTGGCCAACCCGCCCAGCGCCACGGCCACGACGGTGTCCAACAACGCCGCGGCGATCCTGGTCACGCGGCGGGTGGGCACGCAGCGCAACACGGTGGGCCTGTCGTTCCTCGACCAGTTCATGCCGAATTGGGTGTTCTCGACGGCCTACAGCCACGAACACAAGTCGGGGAGCAAAGAGAACTCGGCGCTGCAAGGCGCGGGCACCGGCCTCAATTCGATGTCCGGCAGCTTCGTCTACTTCGCCGAGCCGGTGGACTACGACACTGACAAGTTCAACGCGGTGCTCGCCTATACGACGCCGGACCTGCAGGTGCGCCTGACCTACGCGCTGTCCAACTTCAAGGACAACAAGACCGACGTTGTTCTGATCGATCCGTTCGTCCACAGCGCCGTCA
Organism: Pseudomonadota bacterium; assembly: GCA_040757715.1. GTDB lineage: Bacteria > Pseudomonadota > Alphaproteobacteria > Caulobacterales > Caulobacteraceae > CAIMFV01. The sequence continues at coordinate 41,369 of JBFLWS010000020.1, forward strand.
TTTCAGTTCCTAGGAGCGCGACCTTCGCGACTCCGCCGAGCAACTGGTCGCACCAGGTCAACGCCCAGGTGGGCTACAGCCTACCGCTTCAGTCGCGCATCAGCGCGACCTTGGGCTACGGCATGAGCTTCCAGAACATGACCTTCGCCCCGGAATCCACCAATCCTTCGGTGGCCATTCCGGCGGGGATCGGCACGTCCTTCGATGGCAAGATGCGCACCTTCTTCGGCGCTTTCACCTTCACCAGCCATCCGATCAACAAGCTCGACGTCAAGTTCAACTACACCATCGACGACCGCGACAACCGCAGCCCGACGTTGTCCTACAAATATTTGCTCAACGACACAGCGTCCTTTGGCGCCGTGACGCAGACAGCGCCCTATTCGTACCAGTACCAGAAGGCGTCGGGCGAGGTGGGCTATCGCTTCTTACCGGAAACCCGCGCTACCGTGGGCTACACCTACGAGAAGCGCTGGCGGAATTACTCCGCGGTGAGCCAAAATCTCACCGACACGGTGTTCGCCCACATCAACAGCCAGATCCGTCCGGAGTTGATGTTCACTCTGGGCCTCTCGCATGAGGACCGTAAGTCGTCGCTCTACAACGGCGCCTATGCCTGGAGCGTGCTGGGCGACAACCAGTCTAGCCAGGTCGACGCCAACGGCATGAAGCACTATCTGGAGGCGCCGCGGAAGCGCTATGCCTTCAACAGCGAACTGGCTTGGACTCCTTCCGACAAGTTCTCGGCGTCATTGAGCGGCAATGCTTACGACGAGAACTACAACAATACGCTGTACGGCCTCACCCGGTCGCGCGGCAGCACCTTTAACGGCGATGTCAACTATCAGCCGATCAAGGGGCTCGAGACCCACGCCTTCGTCACCTACGAGAAGACGTTCTACCAACTGCAGGATCGGGTGACCCCCGGCGGCGGCGGCGCGATCTTCTATTGGGGACTCGGTACGCCCAATGTCGTGCGCACCTATGGCGCCAGCGCCAAATGGCAGGCCACCAAGCAGATATCGGTGAACGGCGAAGCCACCTACCAGCACGGGACCACCGCCTTCAACGAGGTGGGCAATCCCAGTGGCAGCCTCGGGTCCGGCCCGTGGAACTACAATGTGGTCACTCTGCCGAGCAACGACACCAAGACCACCAACGTCAACCTGACAGTGGATTATCAGCTGCAGGCCAATTCGGTGGTGTCGCTGGGATGGCTCTACCAGCACCTGTCGTCGGTCGATTATCTCAACGACCAGACCGCGACGTCGCGCTACTACGCCAATGAGCTGATCGGCGCTGACGGGACGCCCCGGTACAACGTCAATGTAATCCGCGTCGCCTATCGCGCGAAGTTCTGAGTAGAGTCTGAGTTCCTCTTCCCCCGCAGAGCGGCGCCTTCAGGCGGATTTGCCATCAAAAGCAGATCCGCCTGACTTTTGCCTGCCGCGCCTGTCGCGACACCGAGGCGGGTGAGTTGGACGCGTTCGCAAATAGGCGGCCGAGTTGTGCGAAGTCAAAGGCTTAGCCTAGCGATCATGATCCAAATGTCGACAGCCCCGTAGCGGCGGCCGCGTCCTGAAAGGTCACCCATGATCGCTGAAGTCGGTCACTTTGCGCTGATCCTGGCCCTACTGATCAGTCTCGTTCAGGCCGCGATTCCGCTCGCCGGGGCCCAGCGCAACGACGCGACCTGGATGGCGCTGGATCGGCCCTCCGCGATCCTCGCCGCGTTGCTGGTCAGCTTCGCCTTCGGGGCGCTGATGTACCTGCACGTGGTCAGCGACTTCTCAGTGCTGAACGTGGTCAACAACAGCCACACTGACAAACCGCTGATCTACAAGATCACCGGCGTGTGGGGGAACCACGAAGGCTCCATGATGCTGTGGGTGCTCATCCTCACCCTCTATGGCCTGGCGGTATCGGTGTTCGGCGGGACCTTGCCGCCCGGACTTCGGGCGCGAGCTCTCGCGGTGCAGGGGATGATCGCCGCGGCTTTTCTGGCCTTTATCCTCTTCACCTCCAACCCGTTCCTGCGCGTCGATCCTGCGCCGCCGAACGGGCAGGGGCTCAACCCTCTGTTGCAGGACCCCGGCCTCGCCATCCACCCGCCGTTCCTCTATCTCGGCTATGTGGGCTTCTCCATGGCCTTCTCCTTCGCCATGGCCGCGCTGATCGAAGGGCGCGTGGACGCCGCCTGGGCGCGGTGGGTTCGACCCTGGACCTTGGTGGCGTGGATCGCCTTGACGCTAGGCGTCGCGCTGGGGTCGTGGTGGTCCTACTATACCCTGGGCTGGGGCGGCTTCTGGGCCTGGGACCCGGTGGAGAACGCCTCCTTCATGCCCTGGCTCGCGGGCACGGCGCTGCTGCACTCCGCCATCGTGGTGGAGAAGCGCGACACCATGAAGTCGTGGACCATCTTCCTCGCCATCATCGCCTTTTCGCTCTCGCTCCTGGGCACCTTCCTGGTGCGCTCCGGCATCCTCACCTCGGTGCACGGCTTCGCCAGCGACCCGGGGCGTGGCGCTTTCATCCTGATGCTCCTGGCCGGAGTCACCGGCGGGGCGCTGGCGCTCTACGCCTTCCGTGCGCCGGCGCTGAAGGGGAGCGGCGTCTTCTCCCTAGTGTCGCGGGAGAGCGGGCTCCTGTTCAACAACATCGTGCTCAGCATCGCCGCGGGCGACGTGCTGGTGGGCACGCTCTATCCGCTGGTCATGGACGCGCTCGGCCTCGGCAAAATTTCCGTCGGCCCGCCCTATTTCAACACCGTGATCGCCCCCGTCGCCGTTCCGCTGGTGCTCGTCACCGCCATCGGCCCGTTCCTGGCCTGGAAGCGGGGGGACCTGCGCGGCGCCTTGGCGCGCATGCGCTACGCCGGGATCGTCTCGCTGGCCGTGGTGGCCCTGGTGTGGCTGGCCAGCGGCCTGTCCTGGCGCACCCTGTGGGCGGCGTTCGGCCTCGGTCTTGCGGCCTGGCTGGCGCTTGGCGTGCTCATCGAGTGGGCGGGACGGGTGAAGCTGTTCCAGGCGCCGTTTGACGAGACCCTGCGCCGGGCGCGCAACCTGCCGCGGTCGGCGCTGGGCATGAGCATCAGCCACCTCGGCCTCGCCCTGGTCATCGTCGGCATCTCAGGCGCCCTCGCCTGGCAGGTGGAGCGCTTGCAGACCCTGCGCCCTGGCGACCACCTCGCCCTGGCGGGTTACGACCTGGCGTTCAAGAGCGTCGATCCGGCCTTCCAAGGTCCCAATTACACCGCCGTCCGCGGCCTGTTCGAGGTGACCCGCGACGGGCGGCCAGTGACCACGCTCGCCCCCGAGCGGCGCGAATATGTCAATCCGCCCATGCCCATCTCCAAGGTGGCCATCGACACCCAGTGGTTCTCCGATCTCTATCTGGTGCTCGGCGCGCCCGACGGGCAGGGCGGCTTTGTGGTGCACGCCTTCTACAACCCGATGATCAGCTGGCTGTTCTATGGCTCGGCCCTGTTGGTGCTGGGCGGGATCGTGGCGCTCAGCGACGGCCGGCACCGGGTGGGCGCGCCGCAGCGAGGCCGCAAGCCCGTGGTCAAAGCCCCGGTCCCAGCGGTCGCCGCGCCAGCTGCGGCGGCAGTCGCGCAGACCGCCAAAGCGTCCGGCGGGCGGCTCTGGCTCTACCTCGTCCCGTTCCTCGCCTTCGCCGCCTTGGCCGGAATCTTCGTCCAGCGCCTGCATCTGGTGGAGCAGGGCGTGGCCCCCAACCTCATCCCGTCGGTGCTCATCAACAAACCGGCGCCGAAGTTCGACCTGCCGGCCTTGCAGTCGGGCCAAGCCAATTTCCGCACCGAGGACCTGAAGGGCAAGCTGACCGTGATCAGCTTCTTCGCCTCCTGGTGCGGGCCGTGCCAGGAAGAGCATCCGGTGGTGAGCGACCTCGCCAAGTCCGGCGTGCGGGTGGTGGGGATCAATTACAAGGACCGTCCGGAGGCCGCGCGGGCCTGGCTCGACAAGCTGAGCGATCCATATGCGCAGGTGGCCGCCGACCAGAGCGGCCGCACCGGCATCGACTTCGGCCTCTATGGCGTGCCGGAGACCTATGTGGTGGATCAGGCTGGCGTCATCCGCTTCAAGCAGACCGGCCCGCTCACCGCCGAGATCGTCAAGACCAAGATCCGCCCTCTGTTGGAGCAGCTCGGCCGATGACCGCTAAGCCTTTCGCCGCCGCCGCAGGCATCGCCCTGGCGCTCCTCGTCGGCGCCCCCGCCTTCGCCATCCAGCCGGATGAGATCTTGCCCGACAAGCGCCTGGAGGCGCGGGCCCGCTCCATCGGTAAGGAGCTGCGTTGTCTCGTCTGTCAAAACGAGTCCATCGACGATTCCGAGGCCGATCTCGCCCGCGACCTGCGGCTCATCGTGCGCCAGCGGCTTCTGGCCGGCGACACCGACGCCCAGGTGAAGGCCTATGTGGTGGCGCGGTACGGCAATTACGTGCTGCTGAAGCCGCCCTTCAACGCCGAGACCGTGTTGTTGTGGTTCGCGCCGGCGATCCTCGCCGCGGCGGCTGGAGGATTGGTGGTGGTCGCCTATCGTCGGCGCACGACGGGGGGCGCCCCCGCGCCGGCCCTCACCGCTGAGGATGAAATCCGTGTCGCCGAGCTTCTGGCGCGAACCGGCCAGAGGGAGGACGCCTGACATGCTGTGGATTTTCTTCGCCGTAATGCTCCTGGCCGCCGTCGCCGTCTTGGTCCTGCCGCTGCTGATCACGCGCCCGGAAGCCGCCGCCCGCATCGATTACGACGTCGTGGTCTATCGCGAACAGCTGGCCGAAATCGACCAGGAGATGGAGGAGGGTCTGCTCGACGCCGAACAGGCCAAGGCCGCCCGCGCCGAGATTCATCGTCGCATGCTGGCGGCCGAGGATGCGGAGCCGCGCGTGCCATCCGCGCCGACGTCCGCCGCTCACGGTCTTCGCCGCCATTGGCGCCTCGCCGCTCTGCTCGTGCTTGTCCCCGCGCTCGGCGCCCTTGCCCTCTATGCGCAGCTCGGCTCGCCGGAGCTGGCGGACAAGAAGCCGCCCCCGCCCGCGCAGTCGGCTGAGAGCCTGGCTATGGAGGCGCAGGCCGCCCAGATGGAGGCGGCGCTCGTCAAGGCGCCCACCATCGAGGGCTATCAAAGCCTCGCCCGGGTCTATTCCATGGCCAAGGACTATCCGAAGGCCGCCGCGTCAGGACGAAAGGCCATCGATCTTGGCGCCAAGGACGCCGCCACCTGGAGCGAAATGGGCGAGGCCTTGGTCATGGGCAATGACGGTCAGGTGGTGCCCGAGGCTCTCGACGCCTTTGTCCATGCCCTTTCCATCGAGCCGAATTCCGAGCGCGCCAAGTTCTATATCGGCCTGGCCGAGGCGCAGATCGGCCAATACCGTCGCGCCGTGGCCATCTGGAAAGAGCTCGATCAGTCGAGCCCCAAGGACGCGCCCTGGGCGCCCATGGTGAAGGAGCACATCGAGGCCTTCTCCAAGGAGGGCGGATTTAAGCCCGCGGAAGTGGCCCCCGAAGCGCCGTCGCCGGCCGCTCTGCGCGCTTCGCTCAACGCCATGGCCGGGGCGAGGCGCTGATCGCTTTCGGAGAGCCTCGCCGCTTGGCGCGCCGCGCCTATCTGTTGCGCGGGATATGAACTGCCTCGCCCGCGCCGAGGTTATTGTCTCGATAGGGCGCGACCTGATCCGGGAATGGGCGTTGCATCCCCGTGTGACACGTGGAGGCGTGCCTGACCGCGTCGAACCCTTCGGCCGACAAGCGCGCCTGTTACGCCTCGATCGGATGTCGTCGTCCGTAGCCCAGGCTCGGCAGCAGCCTTTGCAGCAGGGGGCCGGTCATGAGGGTGGTGACCACGGCCATGATCACCAGCATGGTGAACACCTTCTGCGGCAGCACTCCAAGATCGAAGCCCACATTCAGGACGATTAGCTCCATCAGCGCGCGGGTGTTCATCAGCGTGCCGAGCACCGCCGATTCAGCTGTTGAGAAGCCCACGCCTCGAGCGGCGAAGAACACCGGAACTGTCTTGGCCAGGACCGACAGGGCCAGGAGCGCTGCGAGCCAGCCGGCGTCGTCCACGGTCAGACCCAGAACGTTGGTGCGCAATCCGGTGAAAGTGAAGAAGATCGGCAGGAAGAACACCTGCACGAACTTGCCCACCCGCTCGCGCCACGCCGCGACAAACCGGTGATGCTGGTGCACCACGAGGCCGCCGATGAAGCCGCCAAAAATCGAGAAGACGCCAAGTTTGAAGGTGCAGGTCGCGAGGCCGAAGATGGTCACGAGGACGATGGCCATGAGATTGGGCGGGAGGGGGTCCTCGCCCCGCTCGAACCTCGAGATCACCCGATCGCTGAGCGGGCGAAGCCCGAACCAGATGAAACCGAGGAGGGCCGCGAGGCCGGCCAACTGCCACAGGGTCGAACCGGCGTTGTAGGCGCCCGCGGCGACCGCGCTGATGGCCGCCAGCATGACCCATCCGCAAACGTCGTTCAGGGCCGCAGCGGAAATGGCCACCACGCCGAGCTCGGTGCGGGTCAAATCGAACTCGCGCAGGATGCGGCCCAGAATCGGCACTGCCGTGATCGCTACGGCCACGCCGCAAAAGAGGGCGTAAGGGATAGCCTGCACGCTGTTGGCGAGAACTGGCGCTGAAATCTGGCCGAACGCCAGGCCGGCGCCAAATGGGACCGCGATGGAAACAAAGGCGATGACGAACACTGCCACCCGGTTGCGCCCCCGGCCGAGCAGCTGGAATTCAAAGTCCGAGCCGATCTGAAACATCAGCAGGATCAGCCCGATTTGGCTGAGGATCGTGATGGCGGGCGAGGCCTTGGCCCCGAAGAGGGCGGCGGAAAGGTCCGGAAACAGAAATCCAAACAGCGACGGGCCAAGAAGAAGCCCGGCGACGATCTCGCCCACCACGCCGGGCTGGCCGGCGGCGCGAAAGATCCCGTTCATGATGCGCGCGGCGCCGATCATCGCGGCGACCTGCAGGGCCGTGGCGACGACCAGGGTCTCCGTCGTCTGCACGCTGGATATAGCCATCTTCGAGAGGTCTCGCCGTTTTGGCTGAGCGTATTGACAACGTTGTCCGCGCGCAATGGCGGTCTTGCTGACGTTAAATGAAGGCGGCGGCGCGAACCCTTCCGTCGCCGCCTTCCTTCTGGCGGTGGTCAGCCGGCCTTTTGCCCAGCGAGATCGAGGGCCACGTCCACGATCATGTCCTCCTGGCCGCCCACCATGCGCCGCTTGCCAAGCTCGATGAGGATCGAACGCACGTCGAGATCATAGGTCTCGGCGGCCTTTTCGGCGTGGCGCAGGAAGCTGGAATAGACCCCGGCGTAGCCAAGGCTAAGGGTCTCGCGATCCACCCGCACCGGTCGGTCCTGCAACGGACGCACCAGATCCTCGGCCGCGTCCATCAGCTTGAAGAGATCAGTTCCGTGGTTCCAGCCATAGACGTCGGCGGCGGCGATGAACACTTCCAGCGGCGCATTGCCCGCGCCCGCGCCCATGCCGGCGAGGGAGGCGTCCACGCGGATGGCCCCGTTTTGCACGGCCGCGATCGAGTTGGCGACGCCGAGGGAAAGGTTGTGGTGCGCGTGGATGCCGCGCTCGGTCTCCGGCTTCAGCACCTTGTCATAGGCCTGGAAGCGCGCGGCCACGTCGTCCATGGTCATGGCCCCGCCGGAGTCGGTGACATAGACGCAGTGGGCCCCGTAGCTCTCCATCAGCTTGGCCTGCTGGGCCAAGGCTTCGGGGGGGCTCATATGGCTCATCATCAAGAAGCCGGACACGTCCATGCCGAGGTTGCGCGCCGCCTCGATATGCTGCTTGGAGATGTCGGCCTCGGTGCAGTGGGTGGCCACGCGCACCGAGCGCACGCCGAGGTCATAGGCGTGCTTCAGGTCGTGGATGGTGCCGATGCCCGGCAGGAGCAGGGTGGTGAGCACCGAATGGGTCAGCACCTCGCCCACGGCGGCGATCCATTCCCAGTCGGTGTGGGCGCCGAATCCGTAGTTGAAGCTGGAGCCGGCGAGGCCGTCCCCGTGAGCCACCTCGATGGCGTCCACCTTGGCCTCGTCGAGCGCCTTGGCGATAGCGCGCACATGGTCGAGGCCATACTTGTGACGGATGGCGTGCATGCCGTCGCGCAGGGTCACGTCCTGGATATAGAGCTTGCGGGCGGGGGTCATGCGGCGGCTCCGGTGAGGCGCTCGGCCACGCGCTCAGCAGTGCGCAGGGCGGCGGAGGTCATGATGTCGAGATTGCCGGCATAGGCGGGCAGGTAGTGGGCCGCGCCCTCCACCTCGAGGAAGATGGTGGTCTTCAGCCCGGCGAAGGCCTCGCCCATCTCGGGGATGTAGAGCCGATCGTTGTGGCCCACGCGCTCGAACTGCACCTTCTGTTTCAGGCGATAACCGGGGACGTAGGTCTTCACTTCCTCGGCCATGGCCAGGACGGAGGCCTCGATGGCCTCCTGGTCGGCGTCGGCGGTGAGGCAATAGACCGTGTCGCGCATGATCAGGGGCGGCTCGGCCGGATTGAGCACGATCACCGCCTTGCCGCGCCGGGCCCCGCCCACGACCTCGATGGCCTTGGAGGTGGTCTCGGTGAACTCGTCGATGTTGGCGCGCGTGCCGGGGCCGGCGGACTTGGAGGCGATGGAGGCGACGATCTCGCCATAGATCACCGGGCTCACCCGGTTCACCGCCGCCACCATGGGGATGGTGGCCTGGCCGCCGCAGGTGACCATGTTGATATTGGGAGCGTCGAGCTGCGCCAGGCCGTTCACCGGCGGCACCACGTAGGGTCCGATGGCGGCAGGGGTGAGGTCGATCAGCCGCTTGCCGTGGGCGCGCAGAATCGCGTCGTGCTTGGCGTGGGCCCCGGCCGAGGTGGCGTCGAAGACGATGCCGATCTCAGGAAACACCGGCAGTTTGAGCAGGCCGTCAATGCCCTCGGCGGTGGTGGCGACGCCGAGGCGCGCCGCGCGGGCGAGACCGTCGGAGTTGGGGTCGACCCCCACCATGGCGCCCATCTCCAGGGTCTTGGAGAGGCGCATGACCTTGATCATCAGGTCGGTGCCGATATTGCCCGAGCCGATGATGGCGACTTTGGTCTTGCTCATGTTCAGGCTCCTGCGTCGACGGAGAAGGACACCCGGCCAAGGCCGCCGATCTGGGCCTCGATCCGGTCGTTGGCCTTGATGTTGACCATGGGGCCAAGCGCACCCGAGAGGATGATGTCGCCGGCCTTCAGGGCTTCGCCCCGGGCGATCAGGGTGTTGGCGAGCCAGGCCGCCGCATTGAGCGGATGGCCGAGGCAGGCGGCGCCGGCGCCCACCGAAACGATGGCGTCGTTCTGGAGGAGGGCCATGCCGCAGGTGAAGAGATCGAGCCCCTGCAGCGGCATCTTCTCCGCGCCGAGGACGAACAGCGCCGAGGAGCCGTTGTCGGCCACCGTGTCGGCGAAGGTGATCTTCCAGTCGGCGATGCGCGAATCCACGATCTCGATGGCCGCCACGGCGTGGTCGACAGCCGCGGCGAAGCGCTCCGGCGTCACTTCGCCGTCGGTCAGGTCCTTGCCGAGCACGAGGGCCACTTCGGCTTCGGCGCGAGGCTGGATCAGGCGGGCGACGGGAACCACCCCGCCGTCCGCCACCTGCATGTCGTCGAACAGCGCCCCGAAGTCCGGGCGATCGACGCCGAGTTGGGTCTGCACGGCTTTGGAGGTCAGGCCGACCTTGCGCCCCACCAGCCGGCGGCCCTCGGCGATCCAGAAGCGGGTATTGGCTTCTTGGACGGCGTAGGCGCCCTCAATGTCGGTGGGCGCCAGCACATCGCGCAGGGGGGGCAGGGTTGCTCCGCCATAGGCGGCGCGTAGGCGCGCAGCGACGGCGGCGGGATCGAGGGTAGCGGGCACGGCGGCGCGTCCTTGGTGAAGTCAGCTCAGGTTCGGCTGTGGGGATATTCCGCGCCGGCGCGGCGAAGGCAAATTGCGCCTGCTGGTATTTTCTCACATAATGAGAATATGCCAGACTCCCGACATCGCGGCGCCGCCGCCCTCGACAAGAGCCTCGATCTGCTCGCCGCCCTGCTGGCTGAGGGCGAGACCCGATCACTCGCCGATATCGCCGATGAACTTGGCCTCGCCGCGTCTACAGCTCAGCGCCTTGGCGCGGTCATGGTGGAGAAGGGCTTTCTCGCCCGCCTGGACCAGGGCCGTCGCACGGCGGGCCCGCGACTGGTGGCGATCATGGAGGGACGCTCTGAGCGCGCCATGCTCGATCAGGTGGCGCGGGGGCCCTTGCGCGACCTTGCCCGCGCGACGCGCGCCACCGCCCACCTCGGCAAGCTCGAAGGGGGCATGGTCACCTATGTGTTGAAGGAGGATGGCGGCCATCCGGTGATGACCCGCGAGGGCGCGCAGCTCGAGGCCTACGCGTCCGGCATCGGCAAGGTGCTGCTCGGCCATGTGGGGGAGGCGGCGCTGGCCGAGTATCTGGACAATGGTCCGTTCGTCGCCCTCACCCCCAACACCCTCACCGATCCTGAGGCGCTGATGCAGGAAGTCCGGACCGCCGCCGGGTGCGGCTTCGCCCGGGACAATTCGGAGATCGAGGAGGGGCTCTATTGCCTCGCCGCGCCGGTGGTGGTGGCCGGCGGGACGACGCCCTACGCCCTCTCGATCTCGCGGCGCGCGGAAGCGCCCCTCCCCGAAGACCTGCTGCCCTTGATCCTGTCGTGTGCGGACCGGATCGGCAAAAGGCTCGGGAAAGGGCGCTGACGCGTCTCGCGTTTAGTGGGCGCCGCTGGTGTCGATCGGTCCCTTGGGCTTGGGCGCGATCCAGATCAGCGTCGCGGCGAAGGCGAAGCAGATGGCGATGGTGGCGAACATGTTGAGGGTGGCGAGCATGACGCTCTGGCCCTCCACCACCATCGACAGCACCGCGGTGGCGCCGTTGTGCGGCGCGCCCTGGCGCACCGCCCCATCCACCAGCTCACGGCCATGGTGCAGCACGCCGGCGAGCTCGGTCTCATTCTTGCGGGTGGCGTTCTGCCAACCGGTCTGAACGAGCGAAGTGGCGAAGGCGCCGGCCAGGGTCCGCATGAAGTTGGACAGGCCCGCAGCGTTGGCCTGCTCGTCGTGGTCGACGCTGGCCATGGCGAGACCGGTGACGGGCACGAAGAACATCACCATGAACGGTCCGGTGAGCAGGGTCGGCCAGGCCATGTCGAGGAAGGTGACGTCCGGGTTGAAGCCCATGCGCCAGACCATGATCAGGCCAAGGCCGATGATGCCGAGCGACACGATCAGCCGCGCGTCGATCTTCTCCACCGCCTTGCCGACAATGGGCGAACAGACCACCGCCAAGATGCCCATGATGCCGGTGGCGTAGCCCGCCCAGGTGGCGGTGTAGCCCATGTTTGACTGCAGCCACAGCGGCAGGAGCACGATGCTGGCGAAGAAGGCGCCATAGCCCACGGCATAGGTGGTCGCCGCCGCCGCGAACCCGCGATACTTGAAAATCTTCAGGTTCACGATGGGATTGGGTTCGGTCAGCTCCCAGATCATGAAGGCCGCGAAGCCGATGGCCGAAATGACGGCGAGGGCGCAGATTTCTGGAGAATTGAACCAGTCCCGATTGCGGCCCTCGTCCAACATGATCTGCAAGGCGCCGACCCAGACGATGAGCAGGCCAAGGCCGACCTTGTCGATGGTGGCGGGGCGAGTGGGATCGGGCTGGCCGCGCAACAGCAGGAACAACACGATCCCGCCGGCCGCGGCGATGGGCACCTTCATGTAGAAGATCCAGGCCCAGCCGATGGAGTCGCAGATGATGCCGCCGAGGATCGGCCCTGCCACCGGCCCCACAAGCGTGGTCATGGCCCAGATCACGGTGGCCAGGGTGGCGTCCTTCTTGGGGAAGATGCGTAACAGCAGCATCTGCGACAGCGGCATGATCGGGCCGCCGACCACGCCGAGCAGCACCCGCATGCCGAGCAGCATGCCGAGCGAATTGGACATGCCGCACAGAAGCTGCACCGCGGCGAAGCCGAGATAGCAGGCGAGGAAAACGCGCTGCGCCCCGAACTTGCCGGCGAGCCAGCCGGTCAAGGGCACGGTGATGGCCTCGGCCACGGCGTAGGAGGTGATCACCCAAGTGCCCTGGCTGGACGAGACGCCCAGGTTTCCGGCGATGGTGGGCACCGAGACGTTGGCGATGGTGGTGTCGAGCACCACCAGGAAGTTGCCGAGCCCGATCAGGATCGCGGCGATATAGAGTTTGGCGCCGGTGAGCGGAGGCGCTGAGACGGCCCCCGCTGGCGCAAGCTTTGGTAAGCCCATGGCCCCTGCCTCCTTAGCGTGAAACGTCGATGTCAGCGTTCATGGAGAGGCCCACCTTCAGGGGGTGGTTCGCCAGTTCGGCGGGGTCGAGGGCGATGCGCACTGGCAGGCGCTGCACCACCTTGATCCAGTTGCCGGTGGCGTTCTGGGCCGGCACCACCGAGAAGGCCGCTCCGGTGCCGCCGGAGAAGCCGATCACCCGGCCGTGGTAGACCACCTTGTCGCCGTAGAGGTCGCTCGTCAGCGTGGCGGTTTGGCCGACGCGGACCTTGCCCAGCTGCACTTCCTTGAAATTGGCGTCTACGTAAGCCTGTTGCACCGGCACAACGGCCATCAGCGGCGTGCCCGGCTGCACCATCTGGCCGGCCTGCACCGAACGCTTGGCCACCACGCCGTCGATGGGCGCGCGCACCACGGTGCGCTCCAGATTCACCCGAGCCTGATCGACGCGGAACTGAGCGGCCGTCACTTCGGGGTTCTTTTCCAGCGGCACGCCCGAGATCAAGGCGTCGTTGGCGTCATGGGCGCCCTGAGCGGCGTGGAGATTGGCTTGAGCCTGGTCGAAGGCGGCCTTGGCGGCGGCCAGTTGGGTCTTCACCGAGGTCAGTTCCTCGCCGGAGATGGCGCCCGTGCCGGCCAAGGGTTGGCGGCGCTGGTATTCGGTATTGGCGCGGGCGAGCTCCGCCTCAGCGCGCACGAGGTCCGCCTGACGCGCGGCGATCTGGCCGCCGAGGGAGGAGTCGTTGGCCTGCAGCGAATGGATCTTGCGCTTCACCTGATCGAGCGCCGATTCCGCCTGCTCGAGGTCGAGCTTGCGGTCGGTGTCGTCGAGCTGCACCAGCACGTCGCCCTTCTTGACGGCCTGGGTGTCGATCACCCGCACCTGGGCGACGGGGCCGCTGGTGAGCGCCGTCACCTGCGCCTCTTCGGCGTTGACGTAGGCGTTGTCGGTCTCGACGTGCTGGGAGGCGAAGAAGGTCTGGTAGACCCCGGCGCCGGCGCCGGCGACGGCGGCGACCCCGGCCAGGGCGATGAACAGTTGTTTGCGCTTACGCATCGCATCAATGGCGGCGACGGTGTTAGCGGCGGTGTCAGGGGTGTCGTTCATGGCGGTTTTCCTTTGAGGATGGGAGCAAGGGAGTTCAGGCGCGCCAGCCGCCGCCGAGGGCGCGCACCAGGGCGACGTCCAGGGTGAAGGCGCGGGTTTCAAGGTCGGCGACAGCGCGACGTTCGGAGATGAGGGCGTCCTCGGCCGAGAGCACTTCGAGATAGGTCCCAAGGCCGCGGCCATAGCGTTGGCTGGCGAGGTCGTAGGCGGACTTGGCCGCCGCCAGCGCTTCGCGGCTCTTGCTGAGGCGTGCATCGAGGGCCCTGGCGCTCACCGCGCTGTCGGCCACCTCATTGAGCGCGTGGGCGAGGGTCTGGTCGTAAAGCGCCACCGCCGCGTCATAGTCGGCGCGGGCGCCGCGGTAGGCGCCTTGCAGCCGGCCGGAGTTGAAGATCGGCAGGGTCACGGCCGGACCAACCTGGCCCAGCGTGGAGCCGGACTTGGTCAGGTAGTTGAGCCCGAGCGACTCGACGCCGTAGAAGGCGGCGAGATTGACGTTGGGATAGAAGTCGGCGTTGGCCGCCTTGATGCGATGGGCGGCGGACTCAGCGGTGAGGCGCGCGGCGACCACGTCGGGACGACGACCCACCAGCTCAGCCTGCAGGTTGGCCGGAAGCCCGAAGGCGCGGATGGCGCCAGGCGTGGGCCGGCCGATGGCGCGGCCGCGATCCGGCCCCTGACCTAGCAGGGCGGCGAGCCGGTTCTTGGTCAGACCGATGGCCTCGTCGATGGCGGCGAGCTCCGCCTCGGTGGAGGCGCGCCCCGCGTGAGCCCGCTCAAGCGCCGCCTTGTTTTCAAGGCCCTGCTCAAATCGCCGGGCGATCAGGGACTGGCTCTCCGCGCGTACATGCAAAGCGTCTTCGGCGGCGTCACGATCCTGATAGAGCTGGGCGAGGTCGGCATAGACCCCCGCCACCGCCGTGGAGAGGGCGACCCGCGCCGCCGCCTCGTCCGCCCGCGCCGCTTGGGCGCTGGAGGTGGCGGCGGCCAGTTGGGCGCGGTTCTTGCCAAAGAAGTCGAGCTGCCAGTTGAGGGAGAGGCCGTCGACGCTGCCGGCATGCCAGCCGTGCTGGATCACGCCGGGCGGCAAGCCGTTATAATAGCTCATCTTCATCTCGCCGACCGCGCCCATGGCCTCGACCTGCGGACCAAGGGTGGAGCGGACCTGCTCGGACAGGGCGTCAGCCTGACGCACCCGCGCGCGGGCCACGGCCAGGTCGGGCGATCCCGCCAGGGCTTCGCCGATCAGCTGATCGAGCTGCGCATCGCCATAGGCCGTCCACCAGTGATCGGTGGGCCATTCGGCCGTGGGGGCGGTGAAGCTCTGGCTCGCCGCATAGTTCGCCACCGCCTTGGGCTGGGGCGCCGCCCCCATGCGGGGAACGCTGGCGCAGCCGGACAGAACTGTCGCCGCCGCGCCGGCCGCCAGGGCCAGCCGGGCCATTTTGCCGTTGTTTAACGCTGAAGGGATCATCGTCCGCCTCTTTTTCAAACCGTACCGTATGGTTTGATTATGATACGGACTGGCGTCGGTCAAGAGAAAAGTGTACTCATGGGTACAGAAAAGTCAGAGGCGCTTAAAAAATGCGAGTCAAGACCGACGCCCGGCGCCGCGCCATCATCGACGCAGCCTGGGCGGTCTTTAAGGAAAGCGGGTTTGAACGAACCACCATGTCCGAGATATCGGATCGGGTCGGCGGGTCCAAAGCCACGCTCTACAGCTACTTCAAGTCCAAGGATGATCTGTTCACCGCCGCCCTTGAGCAGGTGATCCGTGAGCGATCGGAAGAAATGTTTGCTCGACTGGCCGGCGCTGGCGACTTGCGGACGCGCCTATTCGAATTCGCCAGCTCCTACATGGAGGTCCGCCTGTCACGGGACATGATCGGCGTCAGCCGCGCCTTGATGGTCGAAGCCGAACGTTCCGATCAGGGGATCAAATTCTGGGCGACCTTCATCACGCCGCAGTGGCGCAGGCTCGCCGACGTGTTCGCTGAAGAAATGCGGGCCGGACACCTAAAGCGAAGCGATGCCTACTTCACCGCCCTGCATTTTCGCAGCCTGATCGAAGTGGACATCCCCGAGCGGCGCTTGCACGGGGACGTTTCGCTCACGTCCCAGGAAGTGGCCGCCGCCATCGAAATCGGGGTCGAGGCCTTTCTTCGCGCCTATGCGCCCGGCGACTGAAGTTCGTCCAAATGGCGTGCCGAAACTGGTGGTGGCAGGCGCGCGCACGTCTCTATGCCCAGCGCCGAGAACGACAAATTTCGGCTTCGGCTTCTCTGCCATAGAGCTTTCTCCCGGGCGCGCCGAATTCTTGTTCTGCCTGGCGCGAGACACGCGGGCGCGGTCGGCTCAGCCCGGTCGCGCCTTGATACAAGGCGTTGATAGAGCGTGATTGTTCGCTTGAATTTGTCGGCGGCAGGATATAGGAGAGCGCCTTCCCGAACGACGCGGCTTCTTTGGCCCGCACCGCCGGGCGCCGCGTGGTCTGCATGGGTCGCGCAAGTGGGTGATTAGCTCAGTTGGTAGAGCAGCTGACTCTTAATCAGCGGGTCGCAGGTTCGAATCCTGCATCACCCACCAAATTTCTCCAATAAAATCAAAGTACTAACGGAACTGCCGAAAGCGCCAAACGTGAACAAAAGCGGATCCGTGAGACTTTGGCAAAGTCTCACGTGTGACTTTGGCGCTGGCGCCGACCCGCTACCCACGGCCGCCTTCGCCGGCATTGATAGGTTCATCCGCATCGGGCTCCTCAGAGTTCCATCAGATCGCGACCGACGATCAATTCGCCGGCGAAATGCGGGCGCACTGCGTCGCGCCAGATCTCGTCGCTGATCGAGGAGTCCCCGCCCGGAACGAAATGGGTCAGCACCAGGGTCTTCACCCCCGCCTCGGTGGCGATCCGTCCCACGTCCTCTGTCGAGGTGTGGGCTGCGAGCAGATGCCGGCGCAGCGTGACCGCGCTCGGCTGGGCCTTGATGAGCCGCTCGATCGCCGGCAGGTACATGACCTCGTGCACGAGCACGTCCGCTCCCTTGGCTAGGCGCACCAGGTTCTGGGACGGGGCGGTGTCGCCCGAGAAGACGATCGATCGATCCGGGCAGTCGAAGCGGTAGGCGAAGGCCGGGTCGACCAGCGGGTGCTCCACCAGAGCGGCGGTGACGGTGACGTTCTCATCGCGCATCACCATGCCGTTGGCCGTGATCTCGTGAGGGACGATCAGGTCATTCAGCGGCGGCAGGCCTTCGTCGGCCATCCGGACCTTGATGTCGTAATCATTCATCTCAAGGAACTGCCGCGTCATCCGGGCCAGCGGCGGCGGTCCGTAGGCGTCGACTCTTGTCGAGAGCCCGCTCGCCCAGCTCAGGAGCAGCAGATTGCCGTAGCCGGCGTTGTGGTCGGAATGGTGGTGGGTGATGAACACCCGCCTCAGGGAGGTGGGCGACAGTCCCGCCAGCACCATCTGGCGCGCCACGCCGTCGCCGCAGTCCACGACATAGGTCGAGCCGCCGACCACGACGGCCTGGGCCGGCGGCGCGCGCCTCAGCTTGGGCGTAGGCCCGCCGGCCGTGCCAAGCAGGATCAGCCGGGACTTCCCATTCACGGCAGCACCCGCCGCCCGCGCCCCAGGCGCCAGGACGCCCGCGGAGGCGGCCACGCCGGCCGCCATCAGCTCGCGCCGGTTCATCCCAGTCCCACCGCGTTTCATGCTCACGCCCTTGATCAAACGCTCTCGCTGCTGCTCGCCCCTGATTTGGTCGTCAGTCAGCGCGGCTATCGCCCGAAGTCTATTCAACCTGAGCCGCATAGCGAAGGGGGCCGCTGCTGCGTCGACAAGGTCATCCGCGGCGAGCGCGACGAGGACGCCCCCGCCCAAAACTTAGGCAGCGCGGGACATAACGCCTCCCTCTTCGAAGGCGCGGCCTTGGACGTTGCTGAGCGTTGGGCGGCTGATGAGGTGTTGCTGGGTATTGAACAGGTTGTAGATGGGGCCGTGGGCGGAGAGAAAGCGCTGGGCTGAACCCTGCGATTTGAACCGCTGCTGTTTTCGCTCCCGCCTTCAGGTGGGCAA
>JBFLWS010000021.1:0-54093 GCA_040757715.1 Pseudomonadota bacterium
GTTCAATCGCATCAAACAGTTCAGGCGCATCGCCACACGCTACGACAAAACCGCCGCATCATACCTCGGCTTCCTGGCTCTGGCCTCGGTCAAACTCTGGATGCCAACTTATGTCAACAGGCCCTAACACTCGTTTAGCTTGAGAGCGAGAAACGAGTTGATCTTCCCCTATTTTTGCCAATGCGATAGGCACATGGGTTTTCGAAAAACGATATTCATCATCAACGTATTTGTCAAAAATAGCCTTTGCCGTTCGGCTTGCACTTAGAGATATCTCCATGAACACACGGGTACCGGGGATTTCAGCCTCATTTGATTCCACTTCGATTAACCACTGATCATCATCTTCCTTTATGCGGACATAGGAAAGATCGAGTGATGATAATGTAAATACATCAAACATCCTGGACGTGAAAAATATTCCCTCACCACTGTGCGCCTCAGGGCTAGATGTAAGCTTTCCTTTTGATAGTTCTAAAATCGCCTCGCGGCGATCATATAAGTTGAAGTAACGTTTGATTTTTTCAAATATCCCAACGCCATAGTCGTGAATAATCAATTGCACACGAGTATGGTACCGAATTAGTGCATATTGCACCATAATTGAGCCGGAGTGATCAATAGCATTATTGAACATCTCCGTGAATCCGTAAGCACATATATCAATGATATTCTGATTTTCATTCCGCAACGCCGGACGAATGCTACTACGCCACACAGTGTCATCTTCCAGCCCCGGCACGATCTCTACCGTATCTGTAATGATTTCTATTGGAATGGGCGCGTATCGTCGACTTTTCGTGTTCCCCTCTGCGGAAATAGCGCCCTCATCTACGAGGCGGCGGAGGTAGTTGTTTGCAGTGACACGAGAAACGCCGAACTGGCGTGCTACAGTCGTTGCGATATCGCGAGGATGCTCCTCCACACGCTCCAGAATAAAGCTGCGGATATCGTCTCGGATCGGCCTCGGCATCAGAAACTTTCCGACTTCGTATTGATAAGTTATAACGGCTTTTTGTAAGTTTATGCGCTTGCAATTGTCAAGCTAAAGAGCCCTATTGAAAACTTCGGCGAAAGGCCGCCGCCCCCTCGCCGCGCGAAATCCAATCGTCTCACCATGATGCGAGGACTCATTCAGGAGACAACCCGAGCGATTAGGGGCGGGCGCGGCGCTGGCGCGCGAGTCCCGGCCATGTATAAGCTGCGCCGTCCCCGTCCCCACTGCGAGCGCCCCTGATGATCGTCGCCCCTGCGTTTGAGCCCGTGCGTCGCGCCTTCCAGGAGAATTTCGACGCCGGGGAAGAGCTGGGCGCGCGCTTCACCGTGGTGATCAATCAACAGGTGGTGGTGGACCTGTGGGGCGGCTATGCCGACCGCGAGCGCACCAAGCCCTTTGACCAGCGCACCCTCGCCCCGGTGTTCTCCACCACCAAGGCCATCGCCTCCATCCTCATCGCCCGGCTGGTGGAGAGCGGACGGCTCAGCTACCGCCAGCCGGTGGCCGAGGTCTGGCCGGAGTTCGCCGCGGCCGGCAAGGGCAAGATCACCGTGGAGCAGGTGATGTCGCACCAGGCGGGCCTGCCCGGCTTTGCCGACGAGATGGACCCGGCCCTGTGGTTCGACTGGAACGCCATCTGTTCTAAGCTGGCCGCCATGGCCCCCATGTGGACCCCGGGCACGGCCAGCGGCTACCACCCCATCACCTTCGGCTATCTGGCCGGCGAAATCTTCCGCCGGGTGGACGGCCGCACCATGGGGACGGCCCTGCGCGAAGACATCGCCGGGCCGCTGGGCCTTGATCTGTTCATCGGCCTGCCGGACGCGGAATTTCCTCGGGTGGCCAGCCTCGAGCGGCCCAAGTCCCTGCCCAAGTTCGGCGAGCTGAATGCGGCGACGAAAGCCGCCTTTCTCACCCCCTGGGCCTCGCCCGGCGGTCGGGGCACGGACGACTGGCGCCGGGCCGAGATTCCCTCCGCCAACGGCCACGCCACCGCCCATTCCCTCGCCTTGCTCATGGGGGCCCTGGCCTCAGGCGGCATGCTCAACAATCGCCGCATTCTCTCCGGTCCGCTCATCGAGGAAGCGGCCCGCGAGCGCATCGCCGGTCAGGACCTCGTCCTGCCGCAGTGGATGAGCTGGGGCGCGGGCTTCATGCGCAATGCCGGGCGGGGGATCTATGGGCCGGGCCTGCGCACCTTCGGCCACTCCGGCTGGGGCGGCTCCTGCGCCTTCGCCGATCCAGAAAAGCGCGTGGGCGGGGCCTATGTGATGAACAAGCAGCGCACAGAGCTGGTCAGCGACGTGCGGGCCAAGAAGCTCATCGATACGCTGTACAGCTGCCTCTAGCCCAAGGCGTCGCAGTCGGGGCCCATTTCCCCGCCGGCCGATCGGCGCTACACCACGGACCTCGCCCTTCTGGAGGCCCCCCATGTCCAGCCATCGCGAAGAGAAGGTGCGCCGCCTCGCCGCCCCTGACATCGCCGCCCGCAAGGGCAAGGCGCCCATCGTCTGCCTCACCGCCTACACCGCGCCGGTGGCGGAGATTCTCGACCCCCACTGCGACCTGCTCCTGGTGGGGGACTCGGTGGGCATGGTGCTGCACGGCCTGCCCAACACGGTGGGCGTCACCCTCGAGATGATGATCCTGCACGCCCAGGCGGTGATGCGCGGTTCGCGCCGGGCCATGGTGGTGGTGGACCTGCCCTTCGGCTCCTATGAGGGCGGGCCGGAACAGGCCTTCGACAACGCCGCCAAGGTGATGAAGGAGACCGGGGCCCAGGCGGTGAAGGTGGAGAGCGGCCCCACCGTGCCCGACACCATCAACTATCTGGTGCGCCGGGGCATTCCCGTGCTCGGCCATGTGGGTCTGCGCCCGCAGGCGGTGCTGGTGGACGGGGCCTTCAAGGCCAAGGGCCGCACCAACGCCGAGCGCGACCGGGTGCTGGCCGAGGCCGACGAGACCGCCGCCGCCGGGGCCTTCGCCGTGGTGGTGGAAGGTGTGGCCGAATCGCTCGCCGCGGAAATAACCGAGCGTCTGGAGGTCCCCACCATCGGCATTGGGGCCTCTTCTTCCTGCGACGGCCAAATTTTGGTCACGGACGACATGCTCGGTCTGTTCGACTGGACGCCGAAGTTCGTCCGCCGCTACGCCGACCTGCGCTCGATCATCGACGAAGCTGGACGCGCCTATGCGGAGGACGTGCGGGCCCGTCGCTTTCCAGCGGCGGCCGAGACCTATTTTGCTCGGGCGGCGACCGGCGAGACGCCCTAACCACGCGACCTGCGTTGCTCCGCCACGGTCGTCGCGATAGGTTGCGGCCGCGACCAGCCCCGCCGCCATGGCGGAGCTCGATGACTTTTGGAGTGGGACGCCCGTGGCAGACGTTTTTGAGGAAGTCGAGGAACAGCTCCGCGCCGCGCGCTATCAGCAGATGGTGCGCAAGGGCTGGCCCTTCGCCGCTGGCCTCGGGGCCATCCTGCTGATCGGCGCCCTCCTGGTCTGGGGCTACGACAAGTATCAGGGCTCGCTGGAGGCCAAGGCCTCCGACACCTATAGCGCCGGCATTGACGCCCTCGGGCGCGGCGACCTGGCCGTCGCCGAGAAGGACTTCAGCGACGTCTCCAAATCCGGTCCGCGCGGCTACAAGACCCTGGCCCTGATGCAGCTGGCCGGGGTGCGGCTGAACGAGCACAAGCCCGCCGAGGCGCTCGCCCTGTTCGACGACGCGGCCAAGAGCGCTCCGGACAAGGTGCTGGGCGACGGGGCCAAGCTGAAGGCGGCCCTGGTCAGCCTCGACCTTGGCCAGCCCCTGCCGGTGGTGGAGAAGCGTCTGGAAGAGCTCGCCAGCCCCGACCGGCCCTACAAGGTCATGGCCCGCGAGGCCCTCGGCATGGCGCGCCTGGCCAACGGCAAGACCGCCGACGCCCGCCGCGACTTCGCCACCTTGACCCTCCTGCCCGACGCCTCGGACGCCCAGCGTGGCCGGGCCAAGGCCATCGTCGCCCTCATCGACGCCGGCGGCGCAGCCGACCTGCCGCAAGCGCTGAAACTGGCCAAGACCCTGCCGCCTCAGGCCGCCATCGACCCGGCCCAGATCCTCGCCAGAGCCCAAGCCGCGCAAGCCGCCCAGGCCGCTCAAGCTCAAGCCGCCCAAGCCCAATCCGGAGCCCAGCGCTAATGTCGTCCCGTAAAATTGGCCGCGCCCTCGCCGCCAGCGTCGCTATCGTCGCCCTGGGCGCTGGCCTGTCGGCCTGCTCCGGCTTCGGCAAGGTTCCGTCCATCCCCTTCATGGGCAAGAAGGACGACAAGAAGCACCAGGTCACCGCCAAGGGCGAGCGCATCCCGGTGCTGGCCCTGAACCAGAAGCTCGAACCCTCCGCCGCCCTCTCCGGCGTGGGCTTCCAGATCCCCGCCCCGCAGGACCAGGCCGACTGGCCGGTGCCCGGCGGCAACGCCGAGCACGCTATCGAGCATGTCTCCGCCGGCAAGGACCTGAAGATCGCCTGGCGCGAGCACATCGGCCGCGGCGATTCCGCCACCAGCGAGATCACCTCGCCCCCGGTGGTGGCTGAAGGCAAGGTGTTCGCCCTCGACGGCCGGGCCCAGGTGGCCGCCCTCGACGCCCTCACCGGTCATCCGGCCTGGAAGACCGATCTCGCCCCGCGCAAGGGTCTCGACCGCGAAGCCTATGGCGGCGGCGTGGCCTATGCCGACGGCCAGGTGTTCGTGGCCTCCGGCTATCGCTTCGTGGCCGCCCTCGACGCCAAGACTGGCCGCCAGCTTTGGCGCACCGAGATGAACTCCCCCGTGCACGGCGCCCCCAACGTGGCCGACGGCAAGCTCTATGTGGTGGACACCGAGGACCAGCTGCACACCTTGGACGTCAAGACCGGCCAGGAGCTGTGGAGCTATCAGGCCCTGGAAGAGCCGGCGCGCATGGAGGTGGCCTCCAGCCCCGCCGTCGCGGGCGACACGGTGATCGCGCCCTTCGCCTCGGGCGAACTGACGGCTTTGAAGACCGCCAACGGCAACGACCTGTGGTCCTTCGTACTGTCGCTCACCAACCGCAACAGCGCCCTCTCCGAAATTCGCGACATCGCCGGCCGGCCGGTGATCTATCACGGCGACGCCTTCGCCGGCAGCCATTCGGGGGTGTTCGCCGCGGTGGACCTGCGCACCGGCCAGCCCAAGTGGTCGCAGCCCATCGCCACCATCAGCGCCCCCTGGCCCGCCGGGGACGTGATCTATGTCACCGATCAGGCCGGCACCGTGGTGTGCCTGGATCGCGGCTCGGGCCAGGTCTACTGGATGGACGAGCTGAACAAGAACCTGCGCAAGAAGTTCCGCGCCAACTGGTCCGGCCCGATCCTCGCCTCCGAGCGGCTGATCATCGTCTCGGACAAGGGCGAACTGCTGGCGCTGGACCCGCACACCGGCAAGAAGGAAACCAGCCTGCGCCTCGGCGCCCCGGCCTTCCTCACCCCGGTGGCCGCCGGCGGCCTGCTCTACGTGCTGGCCAACAACGGCGACCTCGTGGCCATCCGCTAAGGGAGGAGCGGCCTGCATTATGCGGCCGACTATTTTTTCTCTGTCATCCTCCGACTTGTTCGGAGGACCCAGGCCTCCGCGTCCCAGCCTCATCCGGAGATATTCGCGAGGTTGAAGCTTGGGTCCTCGCACTGAATGCGAGGATGACAGAATTGGAATCGCGAGGATGACAAGATTAGAACTTATGGTGCGGCGTCGAGTTCTTACGCCTACCTCCGCCCCCGCCGGGCGCTGTTCAACACCTCCACGAACAGCGCAAAGCCCATAGCGAAATAGATGTAGCCGCGCGGCAGGTTGAGGCCGGTGGCCTCGCCGATCAACGCCACCCCGATGAGCAGGATGAAGGCGAGGGCCAGCATCTTGGCCGAGGCGTGGCGCTCGATGAACTTGGCCACCGGCGCGGCGGCCACCATCATCAGGACCGTGGCGAGGCTGACGGCGGCCACCATCACCGCCAGCTGATTGGCCATGCCGATGGCGGTGATCACGCTGTCGAGGGAGAAGACGATGTTGATCACCCCGATCTCCAGCACCACGGCGAGCAGGCTGGCCGGGCGGGGCGGGGCGGCCTGATCGGTCTTGGCCTCGCCCTCCATGGCCTCGTGGATCTCGCTCGCCCCCTTGTAGAGCAAGAAGAGCCCGCCGGCGCCCAAGACCACGTCTTTCACCGTCACCGCGCGGCCGAACAGCACCCCCAGGGCGACGTCGATGCGCGCGAGCCAGACCAGCCCTACCAGCAGCGCCACACGAAACAGGAGGGCGAGCCAGAGGCCGAGCTGACGCCCCAGGCTGCGCTGGTCCTCCGCCAGGCGTCCGGCGGCCACGGCCACGAACACCACATTGTCCACCCCCAGCACCACCTCCAGGAAGGTGAGGGCGAGGAGCCCGGCGAGACCGTCAGGGGTCAAGAGGGCTTGAACGTTCAGCAGGTCTTGCAACAAGGGCATGATTCAGTGGCGTCGGGCTGTGTTTGCGGCCCGCTTGTGCTACAGCCGCCGGCTCTGATCCAGGGGCGCTCGCGCAGGATCGGTGGTTTTATGCCGGAGAGGTCGCCGCATGACTGACGCCGCCGCCCAGACTGCTGATCTGCACCCGCAGGATTATTCACCGCAGCAGCGTCGGGCGACCCTCATCGCCCTCTTGATCGTGCTTCTGTTGTCGGCGCTGGATCAAACCATCGTCACCACCGCCATGCCGCGGGTGGCGGCCCAGCTGCACGGGCTCGACCTCTACGCCTGGGTGACCACGGCGTACCTCCTGGCCTCGACGGTGATGGTGCCCATCTACGGCAAGCTGTCCGACATCTATGGCCGCAAGCCGATCCTGGTCATCGGCATCTGCATCTTCCTCGCCGGTTCGTGGCTCTGCGGACTTTCCGGCGCCTTCGGCGACCTGTTCGGCGGCGGCATGGTGCAGCTCATCGTGTTTCGGGCCTTGCAGGGGCTCGGCGGCGGGGCTCTGTTCACCTCGGCCTTCGCGGTGATCGCCGACCTCTTTCCGCCCAAGGAGCGCGGCAAGTTCGCCGGCCTGTTCGGGGCGGTGTTCGGCCTGGCCAGCGTGCTCGGCCCGCTGCTTGGAGGGCTGTTCACCGACATGGGGTCGACGTCGCTCGGCCCGTTCGTCATCGACGGCTGGCGCTGGTGCTTCTACGTGAACCTGCCCCTCGGAGCCTTGGCCCTGTTCATGGTCATCGCCCGTACACCCAGCCTGTCAGTGCGCCAGGGCGGCAAGATCGACTTCCTAGGCGCCGGCCTGATCGTGGTGGCCACCGTGCCCCTGATGCTGGCCCTCTCCAACCTCGGCCGGGGCGCGCCCCTCGACTCGCCCTTCGTGGGGCCGTTGCTGGTGCTGGCGGCGGTGGGTCTCGTGGCCTTCATCTTCGCCGAGCTGAAGGTGGAGAACCCGATCCTGTCCATGGCCCTGTTCACCAACAAGGTGTTCAGCCTCGGCAACGGGGTGCAGTTCCTGATCCAGATGGCCTTCACCGGCATGCTGGGTTTCTTGCCGCTCTATATGCAGCTCGGCCTCGGTCTGCCGGCCACGGTGAGCGGCCTGACCATGTTGCCGGTGATGCTGGGTCTGATTTTCGCCTCGGCGCTGTCGGGCCAGGTGGTGGCGCGCACCGGGCGCTACAAGCCGGCCATGGTGGCGGGGCTGGTGGGGCTGTGCGGCGCGGGGCTGGTGTTGGCCGGCATCGGGCCGGACACCAGCGTGCTCGACCTCCTGTGGCGCATGGCGCTGCTCGGCGTTTCAGTGGGACCGGCTCAAGCCCTCTTCACCATCGCCATCCAGAACGCGGTGAAGCCCACCGAGATCGGGGTGGTGACCAGCGCTAACCAGTTCTTCCGCCAGATCGGCGCCACCCTGGGCGTCGCGGTGTTCGGCGCGGTGCTCACCGCCAATCTGGCCGGGGGCGGGGGAAGCCAGAAGCTCAGCCTCGAGGATCTGGAGCGCATGACGGTGGAGGCCGCCGCTGCGCCCAAACACGGCGCGACCCACGTGGTGGACCCGCGGGTGAAGGTGCAGGTGGCCGGCGCCATGCGGGTGTTGATCCTTGCCGGTTTCGGCGTGTCCCTGGCCGCCCTCGCCGGCTGCGCCTTCATTCCCGAGCTCCCTATGCGTTCACGCGTGGCCCCGGCGGCCAAGCCCGAGGCGCAGGGCGTCGCGAGCTAAGCCTTCAAAGCGCGAACGACTGTTGCTCTTGCGGCGCAAGCGCAAATATCGGTTCGCTGTAGTTGAAATTTACTCTAGGCTGGTCGCGCATTCAGGAGGATGGGATGGCGGTGACCGGTATTGGCGGCCTGTTCTTTCGGGCCAGCGATCCTAAGGCCTTGAAGGCCTGGTATCAGACCCATTTCGGCATGGTGCCGCCCGGCTGGACGCCGTGGGAGCAGCAGGCCGGCCCCACCGTGTTCAATCCCTTCGCCGCCGACACCGACTACTGGCCGGCGGGCAAGCAATGGATGCTGAACCTGCGCGTCACCGATATTGACGACATGATCGCCGCCTTGCGCGGGGCGGGGGTGGAGGTGACCACCAAGGCCGAGTGGGACAGCCCCGAAGTGGGCCGCTTCGCCCGCCTCTATGACCCAGAAGGCAATCCCATCGAGCTGTGGCAGCCCGCGGAGGACTAAACGAGAGCATTTCCGAAAAGTGGAAACCGGTTTTCGGAAATGCTCTAGATTTAAATGACTGCGAGCAAAATCCGATTCAGCTTGATCGGATTTTGCTCGAGGGGCCCTACTCCTTCACGCCCAGATCGGCGCGCAGGGCCGGATAGCTGTCCGGTTGTTCACAGGCGCAGCCGCGAATGTGGCCCTTCGCATCCTTCCACACGAAGCTCGGATAGCGCAGGTCGATGCCCTCGTCGGCCAGCAGCGGCTTGATCTTGTCGATGAGCACCCGGCTCTGCTCCACCAGGGCGGCGCGGCTCGGATCGTTGTCGCCGCTCGGATAGCCCTCGCCGGTCCAGGCCGCCACCGGCATGCCGGTCCATTTCTCGTAGGTCTTCCAGTCGCGCTTGGCCCACAGCTCGCCGACGCCGGTGCGCTCGGGCTCGGTGGACTTGGTCCGGCGGGCCACCATCACCACCCGGGTGTCGATCCGCGCCTTTTGCAGGGCCGGGAACTGTTCGGTCTCGAAGCGGATGCAGTCCGGGCAGGAGCGGAACGAGATCATGTAGATCCACCGTCGCTTGGACAGATGCGGCGAGACCCAGCCCGATTGCTTGAGCAGCTTCAGAATCTCCGGCCCGTGCTTGGAGAGGGTGTGCACAGACCCGGGATTGGCGCTTGGATTGGTCTCAGGCCCAGACGGGGGCGAATTGGTCTGCGCCAGGGCCGGCACCGCCAAGATGAGGCCGGCGACGAGGGCGAGGAGGGACTTCAACATGCGGGGCTCCAGCGAAGGCTGGCACCTTGGTCAGCCTCCCCGCGCCCTGTCCATGGAGTTTATCTCAACGGCTCATGAGCCAGAGCGCCGCGACGCCGCCCGCCGTCGCCGCCACAGCAAGCGCGAACACCAGGGCGTAGAGCCTCAGGGCTTGCAGCTGGCGTGGCGCGCGGGCGGTCATGGCCTCAGCGCATGGTGGGGATGACGAAGGACGAGTCCGCGTGGCCTTCGAGCTCGGTGTCGGGCCAGCGGGCGGTGACGGTCTTCACCTTGGTCCAGAACTTCAGACCTTCCATACCGTGCTGGTTGGTGTCGCCGAAGGCCGAGCGCTTCCAGCCGCCAAAGGTGTGATAGGCCACCGGCACGGGGATGGGCACGTTGATGCCCACCATGCCCACATTGACGCGGGCGGCGAAGTCGCGGGCGGCGCGACCGTTGCGGGTGAAGATGGCCACGCCATTGCCGTACTGGTGCCGGCTCGGCAGGGAGAGCGCCTCCTCGAAGCTGTCGGTGCGCAGGATCTGCAGCACCGGGCCGAAGATCTCCTCCTGATAGGTGCGCATGGTCGGCGTCACCTGATCGAACAGGGAGGGGCCGATGAAATAGCCCTTCTCATAGCCCTGCAGGGCGAAGCCGCGGCCGTCCACCACCAGCTCGGCGCCCTCGTCGACGCCCATCTGGATGTAGTCGGAGATCTTCTTCCGGTGCTGGGCGGTGACCACCGGGCCGTAGTGCACGCCGGGGTCGGTGGAGATCCCCACCTTCAGGGTCTCGATCTCGGCGACGAGGCGTTCGCGCAAAGCGTCCGCCGTGGCCTTGCCCACCGGGACCACCACCGGCAGGGCCATGCAGCGCTCGCCGGCCGAGCCGAAGGCCGCGCCCGCCAGGTCCTTCACCACTTGATCCAGATCGGCGTCGGGCAGCACGACGCCATGGTTCTTGGCCCCGCCCATGGCCTGGACGCGTTTCCCGTTCGCCGCGCCGGTCTGATAGACATAGTGGGCGATGTCGGAGGAGCCGACGAAGCTCACCGCCTTGATGGTCGGGTGGGCGAGGATGGCGTCCACGGCCACCTTGTCGCCATGCACCACGTTGAGCACGCCCGTGACATCGAGGCCCGCCGCGGCGCCCGCCTCCATAAAGAGTTCGGCGAGGCGCACCGGCACCGACGGATCGCGCTCGGAGGGCTTCAGAATGAAGGTATTGCCTACGGCGATGGCCACCCCGAACATCCACATGGGGATCATGGCCGGGAAGTTGAACGGGGTGATGCCCGCCACCACGCCCAGCGGCTGGCGCATGGAATAGACGTCGATGCCCGGGCCCGCACCCTCGGTATATTCGCCCTTCAGGGCGTGGGGGATGCCGCAGGCGAACTCGATCACCTCGAGGCCGCGCTGAATGTCGCCCTTGGAATCGGCGATCACCTTGCCGTGCTCGGACGAGAGCATCTCGGCCAGGGGCTGCATATTGGCTTCGACGAGGCGCTTGAACTCGAACATCACCCGCGCCCGGCGCTGCGGGTTCGCCCCCCCCCAGCGCTCCTGAGCGGTCGCCGCCGCCTGCACCGCCGCGTCCAGCTCCTCCACGCTGGCCAGGGCCACCCGCGCCTGCACCTCCCCCGTATTGGGGTTGAACACGTCGCTGAAGCGGCCCGACCGGCCCTCCACCGATTGGCCGTTCACATAGTGGCGGATGTCGCGCATGGGGGTTCCTCAAGGCTCGTTTTGAGGTCTTGTAGGCCGCTCCACCGTGGAGTTCCAGGCCTTGGTCGCGCAAACAAAAACCCTCCCCCGCGAGGCGGAGGAGGGCTGAACTGTCAGCGCTGCGGATGACCTACTGCAGGCGCTTGGCGATTTCGGGGATGGCGCGCTCCACCAGGGGATCGACGCCGCCGCCCTCGGTGCGCTTGGACAGCACCAGCTCGGCGGCCTGGGCGGCGAGGTCGGCCGCGGCGGCCTTCACGTCGGCGGCGGCCTGAGCCTCCGCCAGAGCGATACGGCGCTCGGCCAGGGCCGTGCGGCGCTGGATCTGCTCCTCCAGCTTGGCGTGGGCCTCTTCGGCCAGGCGCTTGGCTTCAGCCTCGGCCTCGGCCAGCATTTCGGCGGCCTGGCGCTCGGTCTCGGCCCGCTGGGCGCGCAGCTCGTTGAGCAGGGCGGAGGCCTCGTCGCGCAGGCGCTGGGCCTCGTCCAGAGCCGCCTGGATCTTCTCGGCCCGACCGTCGAGGGCCTTGGCCGCCGCGCCCGGAACCTTGAGGTAGATGAGGACGAGGAAGAACAGCACCAGGCCGACGCCGACCCAGGTTTCCGCCTCCGTGAAAAGTTCGCTCATGACCGGCTTTCCTTAGTTGGTTCGCCCGGCGGCGGACGCGATGGCCGCCTCCAGTTCGGCGGTGGAGCCCGCCAGACCGGTGAGCTTCTCCACCATGGCCGCCGCGGTCTCGGCGGCGATGGCCCGCACGTGGGTCATGGCCTGTTCGCGGTCCGCCTGGATGCGATCCTCGGCGGCGTCGAGCTTGGCGTTGAGCTGGCTCTCCACGTCGGCCTGACGCGCGGCGGCTTCGGCCGAGGCCTTGGCCTTGGCGTCGGCGGCGGTGCGCTGCGCCTTGGCGCGGGCTTCGGTGAGTTCGCGACGGGCGGCTTCGGCCTGAGCCTCGGCCTCGTTGCGCAGACGCCGGGCCTCGGCCATGTCGCCGTCGATGCGCGCGGCGCGGGCGGCGAGCGCCGCCTTCACCCGCGGCAGGAACACCGAGGAGAGCAGCGCATAGAGCGCCACGAAGATGATCACCAGCCAGAAGATCTGGCCGGGCCAGGTGGCGAAGTCGAACTGCGGCATGCCGCCGGAGGCTTCCTTGGGAGCCTCCGTCGATTCATGCGTGGCAGGCGCCGGCGCTTCGGTCATGAAAGTGGGCCCTTCGGGCTTACACGAACAGGATGATGAAGGCGATCACGAGGGCGAAGATGCCCAGAGCTTCCGTGAGGGCCATGCCGAGGAACAGCATCGGGCGCTCGCCGGCCGCGGCCGACGGGTTGCGCAGGGCGCCGGACAGGTAGTTGCCGAACAGGATGCCGAGGCCGATGCCGGCGCCGATCATGCCCAGCATGGCCAGGCCCGCGCCGATGTACTTAGCCGCATGAACGTCCATGGTAGATTTTCCCTTGAGAGATTGGCTTGTGGCGGTGGGAGGGGTGGAGCGTGAACCTTAGTGGTGGTGCAGGTTCACGACATCGTTGAGGTACACGCAGGTCAGGGCCGCGAAGACAAAGGCCTGCAGGAAAGCGACGATGAACTCGAGGGCGAGCAGGGCCACCACGCTGGAAAGCGCGAGGGCCGAGCCGAAGAAGCCCAGGGTGGCGAGGCCGCCAGCGAGACCGAGGAGGCCGAGGCTGACCACGAAGCTGCCGAAGATGTTCAGCACCACGTGACCGCCCAGCATGTTGCCGAACAAACGCAGGGCCAGGGTCAGCGGACGCACCAGGAAGGAGATGACCTCGATCGGGATCATCAGCGGCAAGAGGAAGATCGGCACGCCGGAGGGCACGAACAGCTTGAAGAAGCCGAGGCCGTTCTTCACGAAGCCGACGATGACCACGATGCCCATGGTGATCATGGCCAAGGTGGCGGTGACCGCCAGCTGCGAGGTGGGGGTGAAGATCAGGAACATGCCCATGAAGTTCATGGTCATGATGAAGGCGAACAGGGAGAAGACCAGCGGGAAGAAGGCCTTGCCCGCATGGCCCATGATGCTTTCGCCGAGGTCGTCGATCAGTTCGTAGAGCAGCTCGCCGACGGTCTGCAGGCGGCTCGGCACGATGGCGGCGCGCGAGAAGGCGAGACCGAAGAAGAGGCAAAGCAAGCCCGCGGCGCCGGCCATGGCCAGGGTCGAATTGGTGATCGACAGGTCGAGGTCGCCCACCTTCAACGGCAGGACGGTCTTCACCACGAACTGGCTCATCGGGTCGACCATCGGCCGAGACCCCCTCAATCTGGCGCGGAACCGGCGACCGGCGTCCGCGTGCGAAACCCCTGTCCGAGCCTAGTCGGACGACTTACCCATACGCGATGCGGTGCGGACCACCAGAAACACCGATACGGCCGATCCTAAGAGAACGCCGATGATCAGGCCCCAGGGGCTTGTGTTCAGGAAACGATCCAAGAGCCAGCCAAAGGCCAAGCCCACGAGAACGCCCCCGACCAATTCCGCCACCAGACGGTACGCTGCGCCTTGACCGTCGGCCTCGAACCGGCGTTTCGGGCGGGTCTGACTGGCTTGCAGGGCGTCGAGCCGCTCGGAGAGGCGCTTCAGCGCGTCCGCGTGCGGATTTTGGGCCCCGTTCGCCTCGACCCCCTGATCGTCCGTAGTGGGCATGAGCGATTGACGCAGAGAACGACCCGACGACGCAAGCCGCCGGGCCCGTTGGACGGCGCGGAACCTATAGGTGGACGTGCGATGCGTCAAGGGAACCCGACTAACGTCTAGCTTGTTGTATTTACTAGGTAATTTTTGATCGTTATGGAACTGTCGCGCGGCGAGGCTAGGTTGAATGCGATTTCAAGGCTAGGCTTTCTTCCCATGTCGCACCGTTTCTCGCCCCTCGCCGCCCTGGCGGTTGTCGCTGGCCTCGACCTAGGCGCCCCGTCCCTCGCCACCGCCGCCGAAGACGGCTCCATGGCTTCGGACAACAACAGCTTCGTGTCCGCGGCTACCCAGCCGCTGGACGACCTCAACCTCAAGGGCAAGGCCATCCCCGACGTGCTGCGCCGGGCGACTAAGAACCCCTATGACGTGGCGGGGCTGGAGCATTGCGAAGGCGTGGCCGCCGAGATCGCCCGCATCGACGCGGCGCTCGGCCCCGACCGCAACGAGCCGCCCCCGCCCGGCCACGAGGACAAGCCGAAAGGCGTGATCGACATCGCCCATGACGCTGGAGTGGGCGCTGTGCGCACGCAAGTGAACGGGCTCGATCCCTTCCGCGGCTTCGTTCGCTTCTTCTCCGGGGCTGACAAGCACCAGAAGAAGGTGGAGGAGGCCATGAAGAAGGGCGACCTGCGCCGCGCCTATCTCAAGGGCTATGGCATGAACATGAATTGCGCCCCGCCGGCGGCGCCCAGCTGGTTCAAGCCCAAGCCTGCCCCGGGCCAGCCGGCGGAAGCGGGACGCGGCGGCGACTTTTTCGATTGGCTGCGTGGGGTCTGGTATCAGCTGACCCTGTGGGTGCGCACCTGGTGGCCGTTCTGAGCCGAGACGCGTTTATCGATCACGATAAAGCCGTTTTATGATCGATAACTCATCATCCTATCGATCAAGCGCTGCTGCTCGACCTAGAGGATGTCGCTCACCTCCACAGAGCGCAGCGGTTCGATCTCAATATTCAACCGATATCGCGTCGATCGGTGCCCGCCGGTGCGGGTCAAGGCGGACATCGCGACCAGCGCCGTGAGATCTCGGGTCGTGGTGGCGGACGAAGCGCCGGTGATGCTCATATAGTTGGCGGCGCTCAGTCCTCCGGCGAAACCATCCGGCCCGGCCGCAAATAAGCGAAGCAACGCCTTTTCCTGGCGGGGGTTCAATCGCCCCCGAAGCCGGTCCATCAGTCGCGACTTTTCGAGCACGAATTCCAGCTTCTGCAGCGTGCGGCGCTGGGCTTCGATAGCTTTAGCGGCGAACCAAAGCAGCCAGTCTGTAACGTCAAGATCGCTGTGCGCCCGTTCCAGCTGGGCGTAATAGGCCTTGCGGTGTCGAAGTAACGTGCTCGCCATGCCGGTGACCGCGGGGGTTGGAAACCCCTGGGCTAGGACCTTTTCGCTGATCGCCCGGCCGAGACGACCATTGCCGTCCTCATAAGGGTGAATGCTCTCGAACCAGATATGGGCCACACCCGCCCGCGAGACCGGAGCCGCCGGCGCGTCGCATTTGGGACCGCTGACGTCCAGCCATTTCCAGTAGGCGGCCATTTCGGCTGGCAGACGCGTGGACGCTGGCGCCTCGAAGTGAACCTTCGGCGCATGGACCGGCCCGGAGACAATCTGCATGGGCTCGTCATGCGTCCGGTATGCGCCAATCGTACGGAGATCGGTGCGCCCGTTCATGATCATTCTGTGCCAGCGATGCAGAACATGATCGGTCAGAGGCGCCGTGACCTCTTGGTAAATGTCGATCATCAGCGCGGCGACCCCGGCCTCTTCCGGCTTGACCCGGCGATGATCGCTCGCGAACCCCAACTGCCGACGGATCGAGGATTGAACACTATCGCGGTCCAGCACCTCGCCCTCGATGGCGGAGGTGTCCACCGCCTCATCGCTCATGAGTTCGACGGTCAGGCCGCGTTGCTGATCGGAATCGAGGTGTCGGGACGCGCCAATCACAACCCCAGCGCCTTCGGCGAAAAGCGCTTCGGCGCGCACCAGCCTCCTCACGTCCCAGCGAAACTGTGGCCAATCGTCCTGCTGCCAATTCCAAGCCATGATCGATATATGCCGCGTTTATCGATCACGATAAAGCCATTTTGTGATCGATAGCCGGCGCGCCTATCGATCAAGCGCCGCGGCCTAGTCCCGCCCCACGGCCTCGGCCACGGAGGAAAAGCCGTCAGCCCTCAGGCGGGCGGCGAGGTCGCGCTTGATCTCGCTGACGAGGCCCGGCCCGCCATAGACCAGCGCCGAATAGAGCTGCACCAGCCCGGCCCCGGCGCGGATGCGCGCGTAGGCGTCAGCGCCCGTAGCGATCCCGCCCACGCCGATCAGAGGCAGGCTGTCGCCGAAAGCCTCGCGAAAACGGATCAGGGTCGACAGCGCCAGCGTCTTCAGCGGCGCGCCGGACAGACCGCCGGTCTCACCCTTGAAGCGTGAACGGAGGCTGGACGGACGGCTGACGGTGGTGTTGGAGACGATCACCGCGTCGATGCGCGCCGCCAGGGCCGCTTCGCCGATCACCGGCGGCTCCTCCGGGCTGAGATCGGGGGCGACCTTCAGGAACACCGGCGTGGCGAAGGGCTCGGGCAGGCGCACGCGCGCCTCGGCCAGACGCCCCAGCAGGTCCTCCAGCGCCGCCTTGGTCTGCAGGGCGCGCAGTCCCGGCGTATTGGGGGAGGAGATGTTGACCACGAAATAGTCCGCCAGGCCCCACAGCCGGCGCAGGCCCGCCACATAGTCGGCGGTGCGGTCGGAACTGTCCTTGTTGGCGCCGAGATTGGCCCCCACCACGCCCTTGCGCCCCCGCCGCTTCAGCCGGCCGGCGAAGGCGTCGAGGCCCTCGTTGTTGAAGCCCATGCGGTTGATCACCGCGCGGTCCTCGCGCAGGCGGAACAGGCGCGGCCTCTCATTGCCCGCTTGCGGAAAGGGGGTGACGGTGCCGCATTCCACCAGGCCGAACCCCGCCGCCAGCATCGCGTCTGGAACCTCGGCGTTTTTGTCGAAACCGGCGGCGAGACCGATGGGGTTGGCCAGGTCGAGGCCGGCGAAGCGGGTGGCCAGCACCGGATCGTCCGGTGCTTGGTCGTGCGGACCAAGGCTTAGCTTCAAGGCGGCGACGGTGGCCCGGTGCGCGGTCTCCGGATCGAGGCGCGACAGCACCTGGGCGCCGAGCTGATGGATGAGGCTCACAGCTCGACCCTCGGCGCGCCCTCGGGACCGAGCTCGACCATGAGCGCCCGCTTCACCGCCGTCACCGGCAAGTCGGCGTAGAGGTGCGGGAAGAGATCCCCGCCCCGCGACGGCTCCCAGCGCAGGGCTTCGCCGAGGACGTCGGCGTCGACTTCCAGCGCCACTAGATCCTCGCGGCCATGGAAATGCTTGGCGGCGGTCTCAGGCAACTGGGCGGCGGTGGAGAAGTGGATGTAGCCGTCCACGTGGTCCACGGCCGAGCCCTCGAAATAACCGCGGCCGAGGGCGCCCATCCATTCCTTCTGCGACAGGAGCTTGTAGATCAGGGTCATTTGCGCGCCCCGCCGCCGTGGTCCGAGGGTCTCAGGACGGCTTCCAGCGTGGCCGCGGCGCCATCGCCCTCGGCATCGATACCGAACACCGCCGCCGTGGCCGTGGGCAGACCCTCCTCCAGCTTGCGGCGCGACGGCCCGACCGAACGCGCCCCGCGCGACAGCCGCAGTGCTGCGTCGTGCAGGCCCGGATTGTGCGCCAGGATCAGCACCGTGTCGGCCTCCACCTCGTCCTCGGCCGCCTGGATCAACACCTCAGCAGGCGCGAGGTAGAGCCGGGCCTGCGTCTCGGCCTCGGC
Source organism: Pseudomonadota bacterium (assembly GCA_040757715.1). Taxonomy (GTDB): domain Bacteria; phylum Pseudomonadota; class Alphaproteobacteria; order Caulobacterales; family Caulobacteraceae; genus CAIMFV01. The sequence continues at coordinate 17,673 of JBFLWS010000021.1, forward strand.
TTTGGGGAAGGCCGCGCTCATGGCCGCCCAGGTCTCCTGCGCCCGCGCCGCCGCCGAGACCAGCACCTTGTCGGGGCTGAGCCCCTGATCGGCCAGCAGCCGCGCCATCAAGGCCGCGTCGCTGTGGCCGCGCTCGGTCAAGCGGCGATCGAAGTCCTGGCCGCTTTGAGCCTGAGCTTCAGTCTTGGCGTGGCGGAACAGGATCAGTCGGCGCATTCGCTATCCTCGTCGGGAGCCGACGGAGTCCGCCACGATCTCCACGGCGTCCACCAGCCCCACCCGCTGGAGGGTTACACCGTCTGGCAAGCCGCTGAAAAGCCGCGTCGGCGCGGCGGCGTCCAACATTACGAACACGCCGCGATCGTCGGCGCGCCGAATCAGCCGCCCGAAGGCCTGGGCGATGCGCGCCTTGGCCAGGGCGTCGTCATAGCTGCGCGCGCCGAAGGTCTCGCGCCGGGCCTTGTGCAGCAAGTCGGGGCGCGGCCAGGGCACCCGGTCGAAGGCGATCAGGCGCAGCGCTCGGCCGGGCACGTCCACGCCGTCCCGCACCGCGTCGGTGCCAAAGAGACAAGAGTCCTCCTCTGCCCGAAAAATATCCACCAGCGCCCCCGCTTCGAGCTGATCCACGTGCTGGGCGTAGAGGGAGAGGCCGGCGTCGGCGAGGGCGCCGGCGATTCGCTCATGGGTCTGGCGTAGCCGGCGAATGGCGGTGAAGAGGCCGAGCGCCCCGCCCCCGGCGGCGAGGAACAGTTCGCGCATGGCCGCCGCCACCTGGCGCGGGTCGTTCTTGGCCACGTCGGTGACCACGAGGGCCTTGGCGTTGTTGGCATAGTCGAACGGCGAGGCGACCTTCAGAATCTTCGGCGGTTCGGCCAGGCGCGCGGCCCCGGTGCGCAGTTCGGCCAGCGCAAAAGGCGCTTCGTGGGCGGGGTCGGACAAGGTGGCGCTGGTCACCAGCACGCCGTGGGCCGGGCGCAGCACCGCCGCCTCCAGGGGCTCGGTGGGGTCCACATAGTGGCGGCGGAAGGCCACGTCGGCGATGCGGCCCTGGGCGTAGACCGCCTCGAACCAGTCCACGAAGCCGGGGTCGGCCGTGTCGTCCTGCAGCATGGCCAGCATGGCGCGCCAAGCCGGCAGCTGCATGCGCGCGCGGCGATCGAGCCCGCGCAAGGCCCCCTCGATGCGGGCGCGGTCGGCGGCGGCGAGCTCGTCGGCCTCATCGTCGAGCAGATCCTCCAAGGCGCGGACGAGGGCGAGCAGCGGCGCCTCGATTTCGGCCAGGGCCCGGGCGGCGGCTGGCACAGCCTCGCGCACCAAATCGGTGCAGGGCCGCGCTTCGCATTCGAGGCCAAGTTCGCCCGGATCGTCGGCGCGGGCGCGCAGCTGGCCCAAGGCGGCGGCGAGGAAACCCTCCACCGGACCCAGGGGCTGGGGCGGGGCGTCATAGCCGTCGAGATCGGGGGACGGGGCGATGCGGCTGGACCAGCCCTCGCCTGGCAGCTTGGACGCCGCGCGCAGAGCATCGGACAGGGCTTCGCGCGCGCCTTCCGACTGCGATACGAGATCGCCGAGCCGGGCCTCCAGCCCCCGCCCGCGCCTTCGCCCCTCCGGCCCGCGAATCCATCGGCGCAGCTCCGCCGCCTCCTGGCCCGAGAAGCAGGCCGAGAAGGCCGCATCGGCGGCGTCGAACAGGTGGTGGCCCTCGTCGAACACGATACGCTTCAGCCGCGCGGTCTCCACGTCGGCCTTGGCGCCCCTGGCCGCCCGCGCCCCATCGAAGGCGGCGTGGCTCAGCACTAGGGCGTGGTTGGCGATGACGAGCTCGGCCTTGCGCGAGGCGCGCACCGCCTTTTCGATGAAGCAGGTGCGATAGTGCGGACAGGCGGCGTGCACGCACTCGCCGCGGCGGTCCACCAGATTGGCCGGCCCGGCCTGCGCGCCTATGCCCACCGCGAACAGCCCCGGCAGCCAGGAGGGGAAGTCGCCGCCGGTCATGTCGCCGTCGCGGGTGGCGCGCACCCAGCGGGCCACGAGGCCAAGGCCGATGACATCGCCCCCGCCCAGCATGGCCCCCTGCGCCTGTTCCTGGAAATTCAACAGGCAGAGGTAGTTCTCGCGCCCCTTGCGCACCACCACCTTGCGCACGCGCTGGACCGGGTCGGGATAGACGGCGTGGCTCTCGCGCTCGATCTGTCTTTGCAGGGCGCGGGTGAAGGTGGAGACCCACACGCCCGGCCCGTTGGTCTCGGCCCACAGACTGGCCGGGGCGAGATAACCCAAGGTCTTGCCCACCCCGGTGCCGGCCTCGGCCAGCATCATGCGCGGCTCCCCCTCCCGCTCCCGGGGAGCGAAGGCGAAGCTGGTCGCAGCGGCGAAGTCGGCCTGGGCGGGGCGGGCCTCGTCGAGGCCGGCGCGGGCGAGAATCTCCACTAGGCGCTGACGGGCGGCGGCCTCGTCCACCGCTTGCGAGCCCGGCTCGCCGGCCGGCGCGCCCTCTTCCCACTCGGGCAGGAAGTTCCACACGTCGAGGCCTGAGCCCCGCCGCTCGCGGCCTATGGGGCCTTGGCGGAGGGCCGCCACCGCCTGTTCGCCCCAGGCCCAGCCGGCGCGGTGAAGGGTCTCGGCGAGGGCCAGGGCCGCCTCCCGCGACGGGGTGGGGGCCTTGGCCAGTTCGTCCAGCAAGGCCTCGGCGATCTCGGGCAGGAGCCGGGCCTGGGCCTCGGGCCCCGCAGGTTCGGCAAGGCCAAGCGCGCGGGCGAGGCCGGCTGGCGAAGGCGCGGTGAACACGGCCGGTCGCACAAAGGCGAACAACTCCAGGAGGTCGTAGAGATCACGCGACCTGGGCGGCGGCGGCAGGCCGAGGCGGCGAGCTGTGGCCCCGGCGTGCACCAAGAGGAGCCCCCCGGCGCGAAACCGCTTGCGCGCAGAGGCGGCGTCGAGCGCCATGGCCGTCCCCACCTCGCACAACATCGCGCGCGGGCCCGGCGTCACCACCAGGGCCGCCAACGGCCCCGCCGGCAGTCCCGCCGGCAGTTCCACCTTGGGCGCGCCGGCCGGCTCCTTCGAGGTCAGGGGGGAAGACGCCTCGTCCATCCCCCTCACTTAAGCGAGGTCGCCCCAATACGGAACCGGTACTGGGCGCTTTCGCCCTACCAGCGGGCGTTGGCGGACAACAGCACCGAAGGCGCCACGTCATCCTGAAGGCCGAGCCCCATTTCGAAGTCGAGGAAGATATCCATCAGCTCGTGCGGGGTGAGCACGCTGCGGCGCTGGCGGTTGAAGCAGAAGCGCCAGAAGCTGACGATGTGGCTGATGACGCCGATGTGCTCGCCCAGCTTCAGGAACATGGCCGGCGATTCCAGCAGGAAGTCGCGGAAGGCGACCGCGTTGGCCTGCCCGGTGAGGGCGCCGAAGGCGTCGTCATAGATGTCGAGCAGGCGTTCCGCCTCGCTGCAGCTCTGATGGATAGCCTGGGCGATGCGCTTGCGCGCGCCGGCGAGGTAGGTGCGCGTGGCGTCGTCAGCAGGGCCGCGCGGCTGGATGGTCAGCACCTGTTCCGCCACTTCGGGGGCGGCGGCCATCATCTCCGCCAGACTCCACTTGTAATAGAGGAAACCGCGCCAGGCGAACACGCCTTCGCAATACTGGTCCGGCGTCATGCGCAAGGTGGCGCGCAGGAGTTCGGTCTCCTGGGCGGCGTTCTGCGACAGGATCTTCTGCGCCAGAGCCGACGCCGAGACGCGGAAATCCACGTCGCCGCCCATGGACATGTTCACCAGCGGATAGAGCTCCTTCTGCACGAAGGCGTTCATGCGCTTCATGTCGCCGGCGGAGATCTCGAAATAGCAGGGCGCCGGATTCACGCCATTGCGGCGCAGGTGCTCGCGCAGCAGGAAGGGATCGAAGCTCGGCAGGGCGTCCAAAAGCTCCAGAAGCCGCCGGTCCTGCTGACCGTCATAGCCGGTGCTGGGCACCAGAGTGGCGAGGAGGCCCTCATAGCCGATCTGGCCGATGAAGGCGTAGCGGGCCCCGGCGCGCAGGTCGTCGCGATCGATGGGCAGGATGATCTTCGTGGCCACCGACCGGTGGTCGTGGAAGCTCTCCAGCTCATGCCCGCGCAGCCGGTGCTTGAGGATGATGCTCTTGTTCAACAGCTTGTTGTTGAAGAACGGGTGGTCTTTGTATTCGGGCAGCGCGCCGAACTGCTTAGCGACCTTGGCCAGATTCAAAACCCGCGTGGTGGAAGCGCTGTTTTGCAGGTTGGCCAGATTTCTGATCGCCCGATCGCGCACACATCGCTCCTTGGATAGCGACAAGTTTTACCGATTTGATCTTAAGAAAGTTTTTGAGTCGGCGTGGCGGGCGAGCAGACGCAGCCCGATTTTTCGATTTGACCCCCGAGGCCGGATGCGCTGAAACATAAGGAGAACGCGCAAGGAGCCCCGGTGGCGCCGTCCGACCCTGAAGCCCAACTGCCCGACCGGTTCGAGGCCTGGTTCGCCGGCCGCGGCTGGACGCCCCGGCCGCACCAGCTCGCCATGCTGGCGGCGGCGGAGCGGGGGGAGCACGCCCTCCTCATCGCCCCCACCGGCGGGGGCAAGACCCTGGCCGGGTTTCTGCCCAGCCTCATCGAACTCTCGGAGCGGGGTCCGCGCAATACGCCGCCCGGCCTGCACACCCTTTACCTGTCGCCGCTGAAGGCCCTGGCGGTGGACGTGCACAGGAACCTCCTCGCCCCCATCGCGGAGATGGGCCTCCCCATCCAGGTGGAGACCCGCACCGGCGACACCTCGGCGTCGAAACGTCAGCGTCAGCGGCTGCACCCGCCGGACATGCTGCTCACCACGCCGGAGCAGCTGGCCCTGTTCTGCGCCTGGGAGGGGGCGCGGGGCTATTTCGCCGATCTGAAGTGCGTGATCCTGGACGAGATCCACGTGCTGGCGGGCTCCAAGCGCGGCGATCTCCTCAGCTTAGGTCTCGCCCGGCTGCAGGCCCTGGCGCCCCATATGCGCCGCATTGGATTGTCCGCCACGGTGGCCGACCCAGAGCACCTGCGCCGCTGGCTCTACCCTCAAGGCGAAGGCGGCGAAGGCCTCGCCGCCCTGATCACGGGCCCCGTCGGCGCGCCGCCGCAAGTGGAGGTGCTCATCGCCAACAACGAGGTGCCCTGGGGCGGCTTCACCGCCCGCCACGCCATGCCGGATGTCTATGCGGCCATCAAACAGGCGCGTACCACGCTTGTGTTCGTCAACACCCGCTTCCAGGCCGAGATCGCCTTCCAGACCCTGTGGGACCTGAACGAGGACGCCCTGCCCATCGCTCTGCACCACGGCAGCCTCGCCCCGGAGCAGCGGCGCAAGGTGGAGGCGGCCATGGCGAGAGGCGAGCTGCGCGCTGTGGTCTGCACCTCCACCCTCGATCTCGGCATCGACTGGGGGGCGGTGGACCTCGTCATTCAGCTCGCCGCCCCCAAGGGCTCGGCCCGGCTCATTCAGCGCATCGGCCGCGCCAATCACCGGCTGGACGAGGCCTCCCGCGCCATCCTCACCCCCGCCCACCGCTTCGAGGTGCTGGAGTGCTTCGCCGCCCGCGACGCGGTGCTGGAGAACGACCTGGATGGAGAACCGCCGCGCACGGGGGCCTTGGATATCTTGGCCCAGCACATCATGGGCTGCGCCGTGTCCGAGCCCTTCGCCGCAGATGATCTGTACACGGAGATTACCCGCGCCGCGCCCTATGCCGGCCTGACCCGGGACGCCTTCGAAAAGGTGCTCGAGTTCGTCTCCACCGGCGGCTATGCGCTGAAGACCTACGACCGCTTCCGCCGCATCGTCGAGGGCCGCGACGGCCTCTGGCGGGTGCGCAATCCCGAGACCGCCCAGCGCCATCGCCTCAATGTGGGGGCCATTGTGGATATCCCCATGATGGCGCTGCGCCTCGCCTCTCGGCGCGGCGGCGAGCGGGTGGGCGGACGCAAGCTCGGCGAGATGGAGGAGAGCTTCATCGAACAGCTGGCGCCCGGCGACACCTTCCTGTTCGGCGGCCAGGTGTGGCGCCTGGAGGGGGTGAGCGGCCTCGACGCCCTGGTCTCTCCGGCGCCGGGCGCCGAGGCCAAGGTCCCGAGCTGGGGCGGCTCGAAATTCGCCCTCTCCACCTATCTGGCCCGGCGGGTGCGGCGGATGATCGCCGATGAGACCGGCTGGCCGCGCCTGCCCACCGACGTGCGCGAGTGGCTGGAAATCCAGCGCCTGCGCTCGCTCATCCCCCGGGAGGACCAGGTGCTGGTGGAGAGCTTCGCCCGCGGTCGCCGACACTTTCTCGTGGCCTATCCGTTCGATGGGCGCATCAGCCACGGCACCCTGTGCCAGCTGCTCACCCGCCGGCTGGAGCGGCTCGGGCGCCAACCGCTGGGCTTTGTCGCCAACGACTACGCCCTGGCGGTGTGGGCGCTGAAGCCGCTCGGCGACCTCGACCTTCCCGCCCTCTTCCAGGAGGACATGCTGGGGGACGATCTGGAGGCCTGGCTGGAGGAGAGCTTCCTGATGCGGCGCACCTTCCGCGAATGCGCCCAGCTCTCGGGGCTGATCGAACGGCGTCATCCCGGCCAGGAGAAGTCCGGGCGGCAGATGCGTTTCTCCACCGACCTCATCTTCGACGTGCTGCGCCGGCATCAGCCAGATCATCTGCTGCTGGAATGCGCTCGGCGCGACGCCACCAGCGGGTTGCTGGACGTTGCCCGTCTCGGCCGGCTGCTGGCCCGCGCCAAGGGCAGGCTGGTGCATCGAAGGCTCGACCACGTCTCGCCCTTCGCCGTGCCGGTGCTGATCGAGATCGGCAAGGAGCCGGTGCCGGGCATGGCGCAGGAGGCGATTCTGGAGGAGAACGCTCACGCCTTCAGCGCCGAGGGCCTCATCGCCGAGGCCCTGACCCTGGATGATCTGCACGGAGTGGAGGTCGCGTGAGCCTGCCCGCGCCGAATTTAAGTCCCGCCCCGGTGCGCATGGCGGCCTCGCCCTGCGGCGCCTTGCACGTGGCGGTGGCCGGGGAGACCGCCACCCTCACCCCGGCCGGCGCGCTCTACCTGCAGCGGCATTACCTGCTGGCGGCCGGCGACCTGCACCTGGAGAAGGGTTCGAGCTTCGCCGCCCGAGGCCAGCTCCTGCCGCCCTACGACACCCGCGCCACCCTCGATCGTCTGGACGCTGAGCTGGCGCGCTGGAACCCTAAGACCCTGGTGCTCCTGGGCGACAGCTTTCACGACCCGCGCGCCCTCGCCCGTCTCGCCCCTGACGACGCCCGGCGTCTTGGCGATCTGGCGAGGCGCGTGGAGCTGGTGTGGATCGCCGGCAACCACGACGCCGAGGGGCTCGACCGCCTGGCCGGGACCGTGATCGACCAATTGTCCGTGGGCGGACTGATATTGCGGCACGAGCCGTTGTCGGGCGCGCAAGCGGGGGAAGTGGCCGGTCACCTGCATCCCTGCGCCAAGGTGAGCGGGGGCGTCGGTCGGGGCGGCGGCGTGCGTCGACGCGCCTTCGTCACCGACGGGCTGCGGCTGATCCTGCCGGCCTTCGGCGCCTATACGGGCGGGCTGAATGTGCTCGATCCCGCCTATGACGGCCTCTTCATGCAGCCGCCCCTCGCCGTGGCCCTAGGCCGCGGCCGGGTGCATCCCCTGCGCTGGGAGGCGCTGAGGCCCGACTAGCGAATCGCGCTTAGCGCTGAGGCTTCTCGCTCGGCTTGGCGCTGGCGGCGGCGGGCTTGGCCTCCTTGTCCGCGCCCTTGTCGAGCTTGGCGAAGGTGGGCTTGGGCGGGGTGTAGAGCGGCAGCGGATGGGCCTTCTGCGCCGCCTCCACCGAGCCGTACTTCAGCACGTCGAGGGCCCGTTGGAACTGGAAGTCCTTGGCCAGATCCGCCTCGGTGAGCTTGTAGGCCGAGATGATCTGCGGCTTTTCATCCTTGTCCTTGGCCTCGGGCGCCTCCGCCGGAATTTCGATGGCCTTGGGGGTCTCGCGAGCCCGGCCCTCCTGGCTATCGAGGGCATTCTTGAAGCTCGCCTCGGAATATTGCGCCGCGTCGTCATAGACGAGCTCGGCCTGGGCCTTGCTGCGCGCCACGGCGAGGTCGGGGGCGATGCCGGTCTTCTGGATCGAGCCGCCCGAGGGCGTGAAATAGCGCGCCGTGGTGAGCAGCAGCGCCCCGTCCTCGCCGCCGGCCAGCGGGATCTCGCTCTGCACCGAGCCCTTGCCGAAGCTCGTCAAGCCCACCACCGTGGCCCGGTGACGGTCCTTCAGGGCGCCGGCGACGATTTCCGAGGCCGAGGCCGAGCCGTTGTTGATCAGCACCACCACCGGCAGGCCACGCACCAGGTCCCCGCCCGGCTTGGCGAACAGGCGCTGCACGTCCTTGGGGTCGCGGCCGCGCTGAGACACCACCTCGCCGCCGTCGAGGAAGGCGCCCGCCACCTCCACCGCCTGGTCGACGATGCCGCCGCCATTGTTGCGCAGGTCGAGCACCACGCCCTTCAGATGCGGGTTCTTGGCCCTGAAGTCCTTCAGAGCCGCCACGGTCTCGTCGCCGGTCTTTTCGTCGAGGAAGGTGGAGACGCGCAGATAGCCGTAGTCGCCCACCAGCTTGGAGGTCACGGCGCGGGTCTGGATCAGGGCGCGCGTCACCTTGAGATTGAACGGGTTCTGCTTGTCGCGGATCACCGTGAGGGTGACGGCCGTGCCCACCGGGCCGCGCATCTGCTTCACCGCGTCGTTGAGGGGCAGGCCCACCACGCTCTTGCCGTCGATGGCGGTGATGTAGTCGCCCGACTGCATGCCCAGCGCCCCGGCAGGGCCGCCGTCCATGGGGGTGATGACCTTCACCGCCCCCTCTTCACTGGTCACTTCGAGGCCGAGGCCGCCGTACTGGCCGCGGTTCTCGTCGCGCACATCATTGAGGGCCTGCGGGTCGAGATAGTTGGAATGGGGGTCGAGCGAGCTCAGCATGCCCTGGATGGCCGCCTGGATCAGCTTCTTGTCGTCCACCGGCACCACATAGCGCTGCTTCACGGTGACCAGCACGTCGCCGAACAGCTCGATCATGCGGTAGGGCTCGGCCTTGGCCGCCTTCACCTGCTGGTCGGCATAGGCCATGGCCCCCGCGCCAAAGGCGAAGCAGACGGTGCCGATCAACAGGGATTTACGCATGGGTCGCATAGGGGCCTCGACAGGAGCGATCGCTGTTACGATAGGGGTTAAGCGGTCCTGACGCCAGAGCGCCGGACCCGCAATGGAAAATCACGTTCCGCGGAACCAGGGCGCGGGATCTATCGCCGCCGACCCGCGCCGCACCTCGAGATAGAGCTCGGCGCCGGCGCCCGGATCGCGCGCCGGCCCCGGCGGCATGCGCCCCACCGGCTCCCCCGCCGCCACGCTGCGCCCGGGCGCGCCGGCGACGGCCCCGAGCCCCGCCAGCACCAGATGGTGATTGTCGGCGAGGGTGAGGATCATCACCTGACCCCAGCCCTTCAGGGTTCCGGCGTAGTCGACGCGACCCGCGGCGGGGCTCCTCACCACAGCGCCCGGCGAGGCGAGCCAGGCGAGGCCGTGGTCGTGATCGCGCGCGCCCTTCAGGGCTTGGCCGAAATGGCGCACCAGCGGCCCCTGCACCGGCACCACGAAATGCGAGGGCAGCACGCTGGGCGGGGCCTCGCGCTGGCCAGGGGCGTTCGTCGGCGCGCTCATCAGGGCCCCGAGCCCGCGCTTGGCGGCGGTGCGCGCCTCCGCCTGCTCGGCAGGGTCGGGAGGAGCGAGGCTCGCCTCCAGCGCGCTCTTGCGGGCCATGAGCCGGTCGATGCGGGCGCGGCGCTCGGCGGCGGCGCTCTCAGACTCGAACAGGGCCGCGCTGGCGATGGCCGCCTCGCGGCGCAGCTTGTTGAGCAGGTTGGTCTCGGCCACGAGGGCGAGGCGCCGCTGTTCCAGCTGCGGCGTCACGGCGCGGATGAGAATGGCCGCGCGCACCGCGTCCTTGGCCGAACGGGCGGAGACCACCAGGGCCGGGGGCGGATTGCGCTGATAGAGCTCCAGCGCCCCCAGGAGCTTCACCATGTCGCCGCGGTTCTTGGCCATGCGGGCGTCGAGCTCGGCCTGGGCGGCGTTGAGGGCGAGGAGGCGCGCGCGCTGATCGCCCACTACGCGCTCGGACTTGGCCTCGGCCTCGGCGAGCTCGATCAGCTGGGCGCGCAGGCGCTCCACCCCGTCCTGCGGCGCGGCGAAGGCGGGCGAGGCGGCGGCGAATCCCAGGCTGAGAAGGAGGCAGAAGCGGACGATCACGGCCGTCGAAGCTTGGCATGGTTCGCGAAATTGCGCGAATCCTGCCGGCCAATCGGTTGGTTTCCCTTGCAAAAGCCGGCGCGAGGCTCGACATCGGGGCATGGACGACGGTGAACTGCAACTCAAACAGGACATGACCGCGCTCGGCGCGCGGGCGCGGGCGGCGGCGGGCGCGCTGGCGGCGACCTCGGCCGAACAGCGCACGGCGGCGCTGCTCGGGTTTGCTGCAGCCATTCGCGCTGAAGCCGACCAGCTGGCCGCCGCCAACGCCGAGGACCTCGCCGCCGGCCGCGCCGCCGGCCTCGCCCCTGCCGCCCTCGACCGGCTGGAGCTGACCCCCGCCCGCATCGAAGGGATCGCCGCCGGGGTGGAGGCCGTGGCCGCCATCCCCGACCCGGTGGGCGCCGAGCTCGCCCGCTGGACCCAGCCCAACGGCCTTGACATCGCCCGCGTGGCCACCCCCATCGGCGTCATCGGCGTGATCTTCGAAGCCCGGCCCAACGTCACCGCCGACGCGGCGGCCTTAGGGATTCGCTCCGGCAATGCGGTGATCCTGCGCCCCGGCTCGGAATGCCATCGCAGCTCGGCCCGCATCGCTGAACTCGCCCGGACCGCCTGCCGCAGCGCCGGCCTCCCCGCCGATACCGTGCAGCTCGTCCCCACCACCGATCGCGCCGCGGTGGGGGAACTGCTCACCGGCCTCGACGGCAACCTCGATTTGATCATCCCCCGCGGCGGCCCATCCTTGGTGGAGCGGGTGAAGCGCGAGGCGCGGGTGGCCGTGCTCGGCCACGCCCATGGGGTGAACCACACCTATGTGCACGCGGCGGCTGATCCGGAAAAGGCCGTGGCCGTGACTCTCAACGGCAAGATGCGCCGGGTGGGGGTGTGTGGGGCCACCGAGACCTTGATCATTGACGCCGAGGTCGCCGGGCGGCTGTTGCCCAAGATCGCCGAGGCGCTGACGGCGGCCGGCTGCGCGCTGCGCGGCGACGGCCGGGCCCGCGCCCTCGTCCCCGGCATGGCCCCCGCCGACGAGGCCGACTGGTCCACGGAATATCTCGCCCCGGTGCTGGCAGTGAAGGTGGTGGACGGTCTCGACGACGCGGTGGCCCACATCGCCCGCTACGGCACCTCGCACACCGAGGCCATAATCACTGAGGACGCCGCCGCCGCCGAGGCCTTCGCCCGCAAGGTGGACGCGGCCATCGTGCTCATCAACGCCTCCACCCAGTTCGCCGATGGGGGCGAGTTCGGCTTCGGGGCCGAGATCGGCATCGCCACCGATCGCCTGCATGCCCGCGGCCCCGTGGGCGCCGCTCAACTCACGACGTTCAAATATGTGGTTCGCGGGCAAGGTCAGACGCGTCCCTGAGGCGGGGCGCCCGGGGGCGCTGCGGCTCGGCTTCACCCTCGCCCGCGGCATGCGGGTGGGGCTGTTCGGCGGCTCGTTCAATCCGGCCCACGACGGCCACGCCCATGTGGCGGAGACGGCGGCCCTGCGCCTCGGTCTCGACAAGGTGATCTGGCTCGTTTCGCCGCAGAACCCCTTGAAGTCGAGCCACGGCACGCCGCCCCTGGCGGAGCGCCTGGCCTCGGCGCGGCGGGTGTCGCGCGGCCGGCGGCAGATCGTCACCGACGCCGAGAGCCGCATGGGCTCGCAATACACCCTCGACACCCTGCGCATCCTGAAGGCGCGCTTCCCGGGGGTGAAGTTCGTGTGGATCATGGGCGCCGACAACCTGGCCGGCTTCCATCGCTGGAAGGGCTGGGTGGAGATCTTCCGCTCGGTCCCCATCGCCGTGGTGGCCCGGCCGGGGGCGACGCTCGCCAGCCGCTTCGGCCCCACCGCCAGGCGCTTCGCCCATGCGCGCCAGCCCTCCCGCGCCGGGCGGCTGCTGGCTGGGAGCAAGACCCCCGCCTGGACCTACTTGCGCGGCCCCTTGAACTTCGCCTCCTCCACCGCGCTTAGGGCGCGGCAGGCGAAGACGGGCGGGGAGTAGGGGCCTTAACTCAATTCAACCATGATCATACAAATTCATAGCGTGATCGATAAATAAAATATAGAAAATACGGCCATCCCGATATCCCACCATTGGGTTTAATCCGGAATATCGCAGAGCCAGTAGGCCTACGTCCTCAGTGATTTGCTTTGGCAAAGCAAGGGACAGAGCGCGGGCGGGAATTTTCTCAGTTCCAAGACCATGGCGAGGAGCCTGGCGGATTTCCAACCACGTCATGCGACTAAGTTTAAAAAGTCGCGACGCGAGCGCAGCTCTGTGATCCGCATCACAGCAATCCACGCTGTATCCGTTCGCCTCAGCCATGAACTCGAACGAAAACACAGGCGGCAATCGGTCGGGGTCCACGGGAGGCCGCGGCGGTGTAGCGCCGAACTTCGCCGTCTTAGCCTTCGCGCCCTGAAACTTGGCCATAGCGGCGAATATAATCGCAATCAACCTCGGATGAAAAGTGCGTCCTTAGCGCGTCCAATTCAATGCGGCAGCTCTGCCCTTCTTCATAGGCGTCGCGCCATGGCGCTTCTTGATGCGTCATTTCGCGGAGACGCCAAGCTGAAAATTGCCCATAAAATTCAAAAACATCGTCAAGGATCATACGATCCGCTGGAGCGTATGCTTCCAAGTCAAGGTCGTGCACCGGCGGGATAGCGCCTGCCCCGTATTGGCGGAATTCACGATAAAGATCGGGCGCAACCGGGCCATGAAGCCAAGCTTCCAACGGCTCCGAGAACATTGGCTCGCCACGCGCAACAAGCCCGACCCCTTGGGCGTAGTAGCACAGCTTTTGCAGCTTAAGATTGGAGATCAACTCTCCGACGCTCTCGTCGGTCTTGGCGAGAAAGTACCGAGCCACGTCGACAGCCGCGTAGACCTTAGGCATTTCCACGTTCCCATTCTATTCGAATTTATACCGGAAGTTGGGGATCAATCACACCTCCAATTTCCTGCCGCGGTTCAAGGCCCCAGCGAACCCCGTGGCCGCGAGGCGCGCCCTGTGTTACAGTCTCGCGCTCAGCCCTCCGGAGCCCTCCCCTGTCCCAAGACCCTAAGGCCCAAGACTTACAGGCCGACCCTCAAGCGGCCGACGCCTTCGTTCCCGAACTCGACGCCATCGACGCCGCGGCCCCCGAAGCCGCCCCCGACGACCTCGCCAGCGAGCCCGAGCGCTCCGGCCCGCAGACGGCGGCGGACTTTCCCGAGCGCCTCCTGGAGGGCGGGGACCTCGAAACCCTCACCAACGTGATCCTGAAGCAGCTGGACGACGACCAGGCCCAGGACGTGATGGTCATCGACGTGCAGGGCAAGAACCCCCTGACCGACGTGCTGGTCATCGCCTCCGGCCGCTCGCAGCGACACGTCTCGGCGGTGGCCGACCACCTGCTGCGCGCCTTGAAGGACAATGGCTTCGGCCGCGCCGCGGTGGAAGGCCTGCCGCAAGCGGATTGGGTGCTGGTGGACGCCGGCGACGTGATCGTGCACCTGTTCCGGCCCGAGGTGCGCGCCTTCTACCAGATCGAGCGCATCTGGTCCGCCGCCGAGACCCCCGCCGCCGCGGTCTGACCGCTCCCGTGCGCCTGTCCATCATCGCCGTAGGCCGGCTCGGCCGCAGCGTGGAGGCCGAGCTCGCCCGCGACTACGCCGCCCGCGCCACCGCCAGCGGCCGCGCCCTGGCGCTCGGTCCCTGCGAGATCATCGAGGTGGAGGCGAAGAAACCGGGCAAGGCCGCCGAGGCCGAGGTCATTCTCGCCGCCGTGGGCGAGGGCGCGCGCATCATCGCCTGCGACGAGCATGGCAAGGCCTGGCCCTCGCGGGACTTCGCCACGCGTATCGCTGGCTGGCGCGACGCCGGAGAGCGCCGGGCCGTGTTCATCATCGGCGGGGCGGACGGGCTTGATCGCGCGGTGCTGGAGGCCGCCCACGAGCGGCTAGCCTTCGGGGTGCAGACCTGGCCCCATGCGCTGGCCCGCGCCATGCTGGCCGAGCAGCTCTATCGGGCGACCACCATCCTTGGCGGCTCGCCCTATCATCGCGATTGATCTGACGCGCCTCTATCGGGCCTTGATCTACCGCGCTTGGGCGCCGACCCAAACGGCGCGATAGGCGGCGAGATCGGCCGCGTCGTGCTCCTGCGTCATGTCCCGGCGGTCGAGGAAGGCGAGCCCGATATAGGGATAGTCCCGCCACACCACCTCAGCCCGGTAGACGCAGCCGTTGCGCACCTCGATGAGGTGAACGAGGTCCGGCGTCGTATGACCGTCGCTGAGCTGCACCCGGGCGCCGAAATTGGACAGGTTGCGGATCGCGCATTCCAGCACCGCATTCGCCTCGCCCATCACCAGTCGTCCGCTGAGCAGCACCCGCTGGCGCGGGGTGCGGCGGCGCGGGTTGTTTTCCTTGAAAGCTACGGCGGCGCTGGCGGACATGACCTATCGCTTCTTGATGTAACGCAAGAAGCCTAGCCGTCGAGGCTTAATCGCTGGTGCACGCGGCGTTGATTCCTAACCTCGAACATGATAGTTCAACGTTAAATCATTCCACGGGAGGGACATATGGATCGTCGACAGACACTTCGCATTCTGGGGGTGGCGAGCCTCGCCGCGGCTGTGGCGCCGGCCTGCGCAGCGGCCGCCGATCCGAGCCTCGCCTGGCGCGATCCGGGGGCCGCAGAGAGCGATCCGCGCCGTCGGGCGCTGGCCTACGCCCTCCTCGCCCCCAATCCGCACAACATGCAGCCGTGGATGGCCGATCTGCGCGAGCCGGGACGCATTCGCCTGGTGCTGGACCCGGAGCGGGTGTTGCCGGACACTGATCCGTTCGGGCGCCAGATCCTCATCGGCGCGGGCGCCTTCCTCGAGCTGTTGCGCATGACCGCCGCAGAGACGGGCCTTAGCGCCGCCACCACCCTGTTCCCCGAGGGCGAGCCGCAGCCGAAACTCGATCGCCGCCCCTTCGCCAGCATCGACCTCACGCCCCAATCTACGCCGCGCGACCCTCTGTTCGCCCAGGTGTTGAAGCGCCGCACCTCGCGCGCCGCCTTCACCAGCAAGCCGCTCGACTCCGCAGCCGTGGCCCGCATCCTCGCCGCCGCCACGAGCCCGGAGGCGGCGGTCTATGCTGAGCTTGCCCCCGACAAGGTGACCCGCCTGCGCGCCCTCGCCTTCCAGGGCGCTGAGATCGAGGCCCACACCCCCGCCGCCAACGGCGAGACCTGCGACCGCACCTTCATCGGCGAGCAGGAGGTGGCCGCGCACCGCTACGGCGTCTCCCTGCGCGGCCCCCTGATGGAGGTGCTGCACGCCACCGGCGTCCTCACCCAAGATACCCTGCGCAAGGAGGGCAGCTTCGCCTTCGACCAAAGCCTCGCCTTCATGAAGGGGCTCGCCGACAGCGCCCAGGGCTTCTTGTGGATCGCCAATAAGGGCGAGACGAGGGCGGACCAGATCGCCGCCGGCCGCGCCTATGTGCGGGCCAATCTCGCCGCCACGGCGGAGGGGATCTCCATGCACCCCTGGAGCCAGGGCCTGCAAGAATACGCCGCCATGGCAGGGCTTTATCGCACTTTGCACCACACCCTTACCCCCGAAGGCGGGCGGGTGCAGATGCTGGCCCGGCTCGGCTATGGCCCGACCCAACCGCCCGCGCCCAGACGGGGGCTGGCGCAACAGCTTCTCCCCGGCTAAGCCGGAGCCATGGACGACGTCGCGCCCACCGAACCGAAGGCTTCCCCCCGCACAGATTTGCCCCTGGACGCGCAGCTGTTCACCGAGATCGGCGTCATCGACCAGCTGGCCCGCAACCGGCTGGAGCGCAGCCTGCCCGAAGGACTGTCGGCAGCGCAGTTCGGAGTGATGAACCACTTCCGTCGCCTGGGGCGGGTGGAGACCCCCGCCGAACTCGCCAGCGCCTTCCAGGTGACCCGCGGGGCCATGACCAACACCCTGCAACGCCTCAACGCCCACGGCTATGTGAAGATTGAGGGCGACGCCAAGGACGGGCGGGTGAAGCGGGTCACCCTCACCGAGGCCGGCGCGCAGGCCCATGACGAGATCATGCGCCAAGTCGCCCCACAGTTTGCCGCCCTGCGCCAGGACCTGCCCGCGGCGGACTTGAAGGCCGCGCTCGCGGTATTGCAGCGCCTGCGCGCCTGGCTCGACGCGCGTCGTTGATCAAGGCGGGGACTGATCAAGACCGTTAGAGCTGATCAAGACTGGCGCGCCGTGCGCGGATCAGTTCTAACGTCCCCATGAGCAGCGTTCTTGAATTCATGCAGCAGGCGGGGGCGCAGATGATGCTGGCCTCGCCACATGCGCGGGCCCTCGGCTTCGAGATGGTGAGCGTCGCCAAGGGCGAGGCGACCCTGAAGGTTCCCTATCGCGACGATCTGGTGGGCGATCCGCAAACCGGGGTCATCGCCGGCGGGGTGGTGACGGCGCTCCTCGACCATGTGTGCGGCCAGGCCGTGGCCACCACCTTGGACACCTACGCCCCCATCGCCACCCTCGATCTGCGCATCGACTATCTGCGCGCAGCCGAGCCGGGTCTCGATATTTTCGCTCACGCCCACTGTTTCAAGCTGACCCGCTCGGTGGCCTTCGTGCGCGCCTCGGCCTATGACCGCACCCGCGACGACCCGGTAGCCGCCGCCCAGGCCGCCTTCATGCTCAATTCCAACGCCGGCCGGCCCATGGGGGTCAATCTGCAGCCGCGCCGCAGCGGTTCAAAGTCGGAGGCCCCGGAATGAGCGCCTCCGTGGACGACGCCGCCGAGCGGCTCAATGCGCTCATCGCCGGAATTCCCTACGCCCGCTATCTCGGAGTGAAGGCCGAGCTGGCGGGCGACGAGATGACCGCCATCCTGCCCTATGCCGACCTGTTGATCGGCAACCCGACCCTGCCGGCCCTGCATGGCGGCGTCCTCGGCGCCTTCATGGAAATGACCGCCGTGGCGCAAATCGCGCTGTTGCAGAAGGCCGCCCGCCAGCCGCGCACCATCGGGGTGACGGTGGAGTACCTGCGCTCCGGCCGTCCGGTGGCCACCTACGCCAGGGCGCAGATCAAGCGTCTCGGCCGGCGCATCGCCAATGTGGAGGTGGAGGCTTGGCAGGAGACCCGCTCGGCCCCGATCGCCCTCCTGCACGGCCGCTTCCTGCTCTCGCAAGACGAAGAGTAAGACTCTAGATTAGAGCCTGTTCGAGCGGCGAAACCGCTCACACTTTCGCCTAACAGGCTCTTAGAGCTGGTCGTTGGCCAGGATGAAGTCGCGCACCCGCGGATAGATCTCCTCGCGGAAGCGGCGGCCGTTGAACACCCCGTAGTGGCCGACCTTGGGCTGCACATAGAGTTCACGCTTGCGGTCGGGGATGTTGGGGCAGATCACGTGCGCCGCCTGGGTCTGGCCCACGCCGGAGATGTCGTCCATCTCGCCTTCCACGGTCATCAGGGCCACGTCCTGAATGGCCTCGGTGCGCACCTTGCGCCCGCGGTGCACCAGCTCGCCCTTGGGCAACAGGTACTGCTGGAACACCACGTCGATGGTCTGGAGATAGAACTCCTCGGTGAGGTCGATCACTGACAGATACTCGTCGTAGAATTCCAGGTGCTTGGCAGCCTGATCGCCGTCCCCGTCCACCAGGTGCTCGAAGTAGCGGCGGTGGGCGTCCTGGTGACGCTCGGCGTTCATGCTCATGAAGCTGTAGAGCTGCACAAAGCCCGGATAGACCCGGCGCAACACCCCCGGATAGGGCGGCGGCACGGTGTAGATCATGTTGGACTTGAACCAGGCGAAGGGCCGGTCCTCGGCCAGCTTGTTGGTCACCGTGGGCGACAGCCGCGCATCGATGGGCGAGCCCATGAAGGTCATGCTGGCCGGACGGGCGATCTCCTCGTCCTCGGCCATGAGCGCTGCGGCGGCCAGCACCGGCGGGCCGGGCTGGCACACGGCCACCACGTGCGGGCGGGGGCCGAGCGCCCGCAGCATGCTGCGCACGTGGTCGAGATAGTCGTAGAAGTCGAAGCGGCCTTCCATCACCGGCACGTTGCGGGCGTTGGTCCAGTCGGCGACATAGACGTCGTGGTCCGGCAGGAAGGCTTCCACCGTGCCGCGCAGCAGGGTGGCGTAGTGGCCCGACAGGGGCGCCACGATGAGCACCGCAGGATCGATCTTGCGCTTGCCGGCGAGGCGCAGGTCCGCGCCGTCGCGGGAGAAGTGGATCATGTCCACCCACGGGCTGGACCAGGCCGTGACCTCGCGCACCCGCACCGGCACGCCGTTGATCAGGGTCTGATCGATGCGCCAGTCCGGTTTGCCGTAGCGGCGGGTGACATTGGCGTAGAGGTCCGAAGCGGCGAAAATCTTTCGCCCCAAGTCGGTGTGCGCCATGGGATTGGCGGGCGAACTCCAGGCGTCGCGGGTGGTCCTGGCCAGCTCTCGCAGCGGTCCGCCAGCGTAGTACGCGTACTCGTTCAGGGCATATAACATCGAAACTGAGCCTAGCGTCGCATTGCGACTGTTCGCAAGTGCAATATATGACGATTTCATTGCGCGAACGGAAATGGACCAACGTCTAAGACGCGCTACATCAACCGTTGCATCGCGTCTTTAGCCTTGGATCAGCCTGGCGATATGGCTTTAGGGCAGGGCGAGGAAGGACTTCAGCTCCGTCGCCACCGCATCAGGTCCTTGCTGAAAAGTCAGGGCTTTCACGAAGCGCCCGTGTTCATCGAGGAGATAGATGGCCGCCGAATGGGCCATGGCGTAGTTCGGCCCCTCGCCCTCCTTCTGGTAGAAGGCGCGATAGACCTTGGCCGCCTGCGCCACCTGCGCCGCCGTTCCGGTGAGGCCCACCACCTGCTTGGGAAAGTCCGGCTGGTCGAGATAGGCCTTCAGCTGCGCCGGCGTGTCGCGGGCCGGGTCGACGCTGATGAACACGATCTGCAGCTGCGCCGGACCGATCCCCAGTTTCTGCTCCGCGCTGGCGAGGGTCTGCAACGTGGCCGGACAGATGTCGGGACAGGAGACGTAACCGAAGAACAGGGCGGACTTCCTGCCCTGCAACAGCTGTTCGGTCTGCGGCCGGCCGTTCTGATCCACCAGGACGAAGGGGCCGCCGAGCTCCACATGGGCGACGGCGCTTGCGGGCTTTTGCAGGACGAGCCAGGTCCCGGCTACAGCGGCCACCGCCGCCATGGCCGCGGCGCCCAGGATCAGCCCCCGCGACGCGCCGCCGCGTCCAGAAGCGGACTCGCCGCCAGGCTCACCTTGTCCCATGATGCGCCGCCATGATCCGCGCCTTGTTCAAACCGCCTCAAGGTCCCGGCGAGCCTCGCGCCGAGCTTCTGGCTGCGCCTGTGGATAGGCCCCCGACGAGCGGCTTGCAAGCCAGCCTGTCCGCCGCCTTCGCCGAGGTGGACCTGGACTGGTCGCGGGCCCGGCGAGGCCTTCGCCTGCGCACCCTGGTCATCCTGCGCTGGGCGGCCTTGGCCGGACAGTTGGCGATCCTCGCCGCGGCGGCCTTCGGGCTGCACATGCAGCTGCCCTACCTGCCCTGCCTGGCCACCATCGCCGTGGCCGCCGGGGTCAACCTGTTCAACTCGATGAACCGCAGCGGTCCGCTGTTGGCCGGCGGGTCCGAGGCGCTGCTTCAGCTCGGCTTCGACCTCCTGGAGATGGGCGTCTTGCTGCATTTCGCCGGCGGGCTCGACAATCCCTTCTCGCTTCTGCTGGTGGCGCCGGTGGCGGTGGCGGCGGCCACCTTGAGCACGGGCGCAGCCTTGATGCTGAGCGCGGCGGCGGTGCTGCTGACGGTGGTGCTGCATTTCTGGTCGGCGCCCCTGGTATGGCCAGGCCGCTTCTATGGCTTCCCCGAGAGCTTCCACATGGCCAATTGGGTCGCCACCGTGGGGGGAATATTGTTCACCGCCGCCTACGCCTGGCAGGCCTCGGCGGAGGCCGCGCGCATGGAGCTGGCCTTGCAGGCGACCCAGGCGGTGCTGGCGCGGGAACAGCGCATGTCGGCGCTGGGCGGCCTCGCCGCCGCCGCGGCGCACGAGCTCGGCACGCCGCTGGCCACCATCCAGGTGGTGGCGCGAGAGCTTGGCCGCGCGTTTCCCGAGGGGGATGTTCACGCCGAGGACGTGCAGCTGCTGATCGAGCAGGCCGAGCGCTGCCGTGACATTCTGCGCCGCCTGGCCAAGTCCCCCGCGTCGGACGACGTGCTGCACGCCAGGCTCACCCCCGCCCAGCTCCTGAACGAGGTGCTGGAGCCCTTCCAGTCCAGCGCCGTGACCCTGAAGGCCGAAGTCGCCGCCGCCCCCGATGCGCCGCCGCTGGAGATCCGCCGCCTGCCCGAGGTGTTGCACGGTCTCTCGGCCTTCGTGGAGAACGCCGTGGATTTCGCCGCCAGCACGGTGGAGATCATCGCCTTCTACGATGCGACCCAGCTCGACATCCAGGTGCGCGACGACGGCCCCGGCATCGCGCCGGAAGTGTTCGCCAAGCTGGGCGAGCCATATGTCACCACCCGCAGCGGCGGCGAGGGTTCGCGCACCGGGCACGTGGGGCTCGGCCTCGGCTTCTTCATCGCCAAGACGCTGCTCGAGCGCACCGGCGCCGTGGTGGAGTTCGCCAACACCCGCCAGGGCGGAGCGCAGGTCACCGCCCGTTGGCCGCGGAAGGCGATCGAAGCAACAGGATTTGAACAACAAACCGCTTGATGCTCGCCGCAAGGGTGCGACACTCTGTCGAGATTTCCGGGTTGCGTGGCTGGGCCTGCGGAGATCGGAAGGATGACGCGCATGACGGATGTGGCCGAGGCCATTGCTGCGCTGCCCGAACGCACCCTCCTCGTCATGGACGACGACGCGCCCCTGCGCACGCGCCTCAGCCGAGCGCTGGAGCAGCGGGGCTTCGAGGTCCAACAAGCCGCTTCGGTGACCGAAGCCTTGCAGACGGTGCGCGACCTGCCCCCCGCCTTCGCGGTGCTCGACCTGCGCCTCGACGACGGGAGCGGCCTCACTGTGGTGGAGGCGCTGCGCACCCGCCGACCGGACGCCCGCTGCGTCATGCTCACCGGCTATGGCAATATCGCCACCGCCGTGGCGGCGGTGAAGGCCGGGGCCATCGACTATCTGCCCAAGCCCGCCGACGCCGACGACGTGGCCCGGGCGCTCTTGGCCGCGCGCGACGGCGGACCGGCGCCCCTGCCGGAAAATCCCATGTCCGCCGACCGGGTGCGCTGGGAGCACATCCAGCGGGTCTATGAGCTGTGCGGCCACAACATCTCCGAGACGGCGCGGCGGCTGAACATGCACCGCCGCACCCTGCAGCGCATCCTGGCCAAACGCGCGCCCCGTTGAGCATTTCCGAAAAGTGGGAACCGGTTTTCGGATAAAAATGCTCTAAATTCAAATAATTGGAGTCCGCGTCCTAGCCCCTGAACGACAGCGGCGCGCCCACCGGCAGGGCCAGGGCGCGGGCGAGGCCGAGGCTGGTCTCGTCGTCCCAGGCGAGGGCCTGGCCCGAGAGCGGCAGATCATCGTCGCTGAGCCCGGTGGGGAAGGCGGTGGCCGGCAAGCCGAGCCCGTTGGCGAGGGTGGTGAGCGCCCCGGGCGTCAGCTTGTGCGCCTCGGTGAAGGGGAAGGCCGGCATGGGGGTGGTGGGCAGAAGGAGCGCCGCGAAGGGGGCGAGGCGTTCGCGCACGTCCGCCGCCAGCTCTGCCAGCTCGCGATAGGCCCGCGCCAAGGCGGCCGCCGACTGGCGCTCGCCCTCGATCATGCGGCCCTTATAGGCCTCGGAGAACAGCTCCGGCGTGGCGGCCAGGGCCTCGGCGTGGGCCGCGGTGCTCTCCGCCGCCGAGATGAACACCCCAAGCCGGCGCATTTCGGCGAACACAGCGGGCATGAGGGTCAGGGTCTCCAGCTCGAGGCCGAGCCCCGCGGCCCGACCGGCGAGGCCGACGAAGGCTTCCTTTTCCGCCGCGTCGATGTCGAAGCCGTCCAGGTCGAGCACGGCGAAGGTCGCCCCGCGCAGGCTGTCCAGGCTGGCGGGCTCGGCGATCTCCGCCGCCAGCTCCGGCTCGGCGCCGCAGCAGCCCGCCAAGAGCCGGGCGCAATCGTCCGCCGAGCGGCCGTGCACGCCCACATGATCCAAGGTCCAGGACATGGGCGCTACCGCATCGGTGGGCAGAAGGCCCTGGGTAGGCTTATGGCCAAACACACCGCACAGGGACGAAGGGATGCGCACCGAGCCGAGGGTGTCGGAACCCAGCGCCGCGGCGCACAGGCCCGCCGCCACCGCCGCAGCCGAGCCGCCGGAGGAGCCGCCGGCGCTGTAGTCATGACGCCAGGGATTGTGGGTTCGGCCGAACCAGGGATTGTCGGTGACCGCCCCGAAGGCGCCCTCATGCATGTTGGTGAGGCCGAGGATCACCGCCCCGGCCTCGCGCAGACGGGCCACCACCGTGGCGTCGCCCTCGGCGATGCGATGACGATAGGCCTCGATGCCGGCGTGCCAGGGGGCGCCCTCCACGGCGATATTGGCCTTCACCGCGATCGGCGCCCCGTCGAGAGGCGACAGCGGCTCGCCTTTGGCCCAACGCTCGGCGCTGCGATGCGCCGCCGCCCGGGCCGTGTCGGCCTCCACGTGCACATAGGCGCCCAGCGCCGGATCGAGGCGGGATATTCGCGACAGATAGGCTTCGCAGGCCTCCACCGGAGTCACGGCCCGATCGGCGTAGAGTTGAGAAAGGCCCGCAAGGCCGGCTTCGATGATGGGATTGGAGAACGTCATTTGAGCATACTGATGGAGGATGGCGCTGAGGTCACGCCAATAACGCAACGTCATAGCGGTGACGCCGGTGTTCGGTGTTGACTTTCCGCAGCACTCCAAGCGATCTCGGCGACGGGGCGTTTGTGTTGAAATCTCGTAAAGCGAAATCGATGACCATGAGGCGAGCGGCGCTGATGGGAGCGGCCTTGGCCGTGACGACGTCGGCCGCGGCGCGCGCGGACGCGCCCGCGGCGCCCGTGACCGTCACTCCGCAATGGACGGTGGAGGTGGGCGGCGCTGTGCGGGAGCGCCCCAGCCATCTCGGCGCGAAGGTCTACACCGCCGACCTCCTGCCGGTCATCGACGTCAGCTACGGCGAGAACTTCCACGCCAGCCTGGACGACGGCGTCAAATACACCCTCGGGCGTTGGGGCCGGCTGAGTGTCGGCCCGGTAGCGGAATACCGCACCGCCTACAACCAGCGCCTTGCGGCGCGCACCCCCAAGACCGCCGATTCTTGGGAGGTCGGGGGCTTCGGCGTCGTGGACCTGACCTATGGCCAGCTGGAAGGGCGGGTGCGGCGTGCGATCAGCGGCTATGAAGGCTGGTCGGCGGACCTGTCCCTCGGCACGCTGATCCCCATGAACCGCCTTTACGCCGGCGGGTCGAAGGATTTCCAGATCGGCGCGGAGCTGCGCACCGGCTGGGCCGACCGCAACTTCACCCGCGCCACCTTCATGCACGGCGCCGCGATCCCCGCCCGCCAGGACGACATCCGCGACTATTGGACCGCCGGCGGCCAGTTCGGCGCCCTCTATCACT
Organism: Pseudomonadota bacterium; assembly: GCA_040757715.1. Classification (GTDB taxonomy): domain Bacteria; phylum Pseudomonadota; class Alphaproteobacteria; order Caulobacterales; family Caulobacteraceae; genus CAIMFV01. The sequence continues at coordinate 41,602 of JBFLWS010000021.1, forward strand.
TCAAATCCGGACTAGGCGTCGCCGCCGGGTTCGCTGAGGACGTGATCCTCAGCCCGAACCGGCTCGCCAGCAATCTGAAGACCCGCAATGTGGGCACGGCGCTCGTGGCTGTGACCTACCGCTTCCACTCGCGGTGAGTCGCGAAGGGTTGCGAGCGAGCCGCGCCATGGGCTACACGGCTGGGCGCCCGAGGTGTCGTCTGAAGTGGTGCGGCGGGCAAGTGCTCGATCGACGACGCCGGATGATGCGGCTGAACACTGAAAGGCTTGGCTCGGCATGTCGATGTTGAACGCCATTCTGTTGGCGATCCTGCAGGGCGTCACTGAGCTTTTTCCCATCTCCAGCCTCGGCCATGCGGTGATCATCCCTGATCTCCTCAACTGGCCCGTCGATCTGCGCAGCCCCACCTTCCTGCCCTTCCTGGTGGTGATGCACTTCGGCACCGCCGTGGCGCTCTTGGCCTATTTCTGGCGCGACTGGCGCGATTTCGGCCTCGCCGTGGTATTCAACAAGGGCCCGCGCGCGGCGCAGGAACGCCGCCTGTTCTTCCGCGTGGTCGTGGCCACCATCCCGGCGGTGATCATCGGCGCGGTGCTGAACAAGGCCATCCGCGACCTGTTCGCCGATCCGGTGTGGGCCTGCGGCTTTCTCATCGTCAACGGCGTCATGCTGTTCGGCGCCGAGCGGCTGAAGCGCAGCGAGACCCGCAAGAGCCTCGACGAGCTCACCTGGGGCGAGGCGCTCATCATCGGCTTCTGGCAGTGCCTGGCTTTCCTGCCGGGCATTTCCCGCTCCGGCTCCACCATGGTGGGGGGCTTCCTGTCCGGCCTTAATCATGAGGATTCGGCCCGCTTTTCCTTCCTCACCGGCACACCGATCATCGTCGCCGCCACGGTCCTGGAAGCGCCCAAGCTGCTGAAGCACGCCACGCCCGCACCCCCTATCGCCGGCGCCGCCGCGGCCATCCCGCCCATCGACATGACCACCGCCATCATCGCCGGGATCGTGGCCGGGATCACCGCCTTCGCCAGCCTGTGGGCGCTGATGCACTGGCTGAAGCAGCACGAGTTCCGCGGCTTCGACCCCTTCGCCTACTATTGCATGGCCTTCGGCGCCCTGTTCCTGGGCCTGGAAATCCTGACCTGAGCCTTTGCGGCCGGTCTTTTTGCTGAGGGCGCGGCCTTAGCGCCCATTCTGATTCACTGAGCGGTTCCCCATGCCTGCAGCCCCCGACTTCCCCCCCGCCCCCGATCAGGTGGCCCCCAAGCGCGCGCTCCTGTCGCTCTCCGACAAGACCGGCCTCGTAGAGACCGGCAAGGCCCTGGTCGCCGCCGGGGTGGAGCTCGTCTCCACCGGGGGCACCTACGCCGCCCTCAAGGCCGCGGGCCTGGCGGTGACCGAGGTCTCGGAGATCACCGGCTTCCCGGAGATGATGGACGGGCGGGTGAAGACCCTGCACCCCAAGGTGCACGGCGGGCTTCTGGGCGTGCGCGGCGCCCCCGACCACGCCAAGGCCATGGCCGATCACGCCATCGCCGGCATCGATATCCTCTATGTCAGCCTCTACCCGTTCGAGCAGACCGTGGCCTCGGGCGCCGACGCCGACACCGTGATCGAGAACATCGACATCGGCGGGCCGGCCATGATCCGCTCGGCGGCCAAGAACCACGCCTATGTGGCCGTGTGCGTGGACCGCGCCGCCATGGACGAGGTGATCGCGGCGCTCTCCGAAGCCGGCGGCACCGGCTTTGGCTTGCGCCGGCGTCTGGCGGCCAAGGCCTTCGCCCGCACCGCAGCCTATGACGCGGCCATCTCCGGCTGGTTCGCCAAGACCCTGGAGGACGCCTATCCCGAGCGCCTATCCATCGCCGGCGAGCGGGCCCAGCTCATGCGCTATGGCGAGAACCCGCACCAGTCGGCGGCCTTCTACCGTATCGCCGGCGAGACCCGCCCCGGCGTCGCCTCCGCCCGCCAGCTGCAGGGCAAGGAGCTGAGCTACAACAACATCGCTGACGTGGACGCGGCCTTCGAGCTGGCGGCCGAGTTCGCCGACCAGCCCGCCGTGGCCATCATCAAGCACGCCAACCCCTGCGGCGTCGCCGTGGGCGCGGATCTCGAGACCGCCTATCGCCGGGCCCTGGAGTGCGACCCGGTGTCGGCCTTCGGCGGGGTGGTGGCGGTGAACCGGCGCCTGGACGCCGCCGCCGCCCGGGTCATCGTCGACATCTTCACCGAGGTGGTGATCGCCCCCGAGGCGGATGAGGAGGCGATCGCCCTCTTCGCCGCCAAGAAGAACCTGCGCCTCTTGATCGCCGGCGCCATGCCCGATCCCGCGGCCGAGGGGCGGGTGTTCCGTTCGGTGGCGGGCGGCTTCCTGGTGCAGTCCCGCGATCGCTCCAAGATCACCCCGGCGGACCTGAAGGTGGTGACCAAGCGCGCCCCCACCCCCACCGAGATCGCCGACATGCTGTTCGCCTTCACCGTGGCCAAGCATGTGAAGTCCAACGCCATCGTCTACGCCAAGAACGGCCAGACCGCCGGCATCGGCGCGGGGCAGATGAACCGCCGCGACTCGGCCCGCATCGCCGCAGTGCGCGCCGCCGAGGCCGCCGAGACCGCCGGTCTGCCGGAGAGCCTGGCCAAGGGGTCCGCCTGCGCTTCGGAGGCCTTCTTCCCCTTCGCTGATGGTCTGATCCAGGCGGTGGAGGCCGGGGCCACGGCGGTGATCCAGCCGGGCGGCTCCATCCGCGACGCCGAGGTGATCGCGGCCGCCGACGAACGGGGCGTGGCCATGGTGTTCACCGGAACCCGCGTGTTTAGGCACTGAGTGCGAGGGGAGGCCGATGAGCGCAACTCAGGCTTCCCTTGTCAGTCACGCCAAGCTGTCCCTGCCCAAGGGCGAGGGACCGCACCCGCTCGTTTTGCTGCTGCACGGCTGCGGCGGGGTGCAGCCTTACCTCGCCGACTACGCCGCTGCGGCTGTCGAGGCAGGGGTCGCGGCCCTGGTGGTAGACAGCTTCGCGCCGCGCGGCATCTCCCGCCTGAACGCCCACGCCACCGTGTGCACGGGATTGCGGCTGCGGGGCGTGGAGCGGGCGCGGGACGTGTTCGCCCTCCTCGCCTGGGCGCGGACCCAAACCTCTATCGACGCTGAACGCATCGCCCTCGCCGGCTGGAGCCATGGCGGCTGGACGGCCATGGAGGCCTTCGCCCGGCCGCCGGCGGCGCAGGCCCATCACCTGGATCAGGTGCGCGCCGTGATCGCCGTCTATCCTTATGCGGGGCCGCTGGCCCTCACCGCCCGGCGCGGCTGGGGCGGGCGGAGGCCGCAGGTGTTCGGGGTGCTGGCGGAAGCCGACCAGGTGGTGGGAGTGAAGGCGCCGGAACAGGCGTTCAAGCGATTGTCCGCCGACGGATTGAGCGTCGAGCTCCTACGCCTTGCGGGCGCCACCCACGCCTTCGACGACGCCCACGCCTCGGACCCGCGCACGCGCCACGACCCGGCCCACACCGCGGCGTGCCGGGCCTTTTTCGTTGACGCCTTGCGCCAGAGTTTGGGTTAGGCGGCCCACTTGGCGATGCGGGCGAACTGGCCGCCGTCGCGGAAGCGCCACAGATATTGCGGGACCACCGCCTCCACCGCCGTGGGCGCGATCCCCAGAGCGGCAAAGCCTGGTACCGCCGGATCGCACACATTGTCGCGCTTCAGCAGCGTCACCTGGTCGCTGGTGAGCGGCGGCGGCACGGGGGTCAGGGTCAGGATGTCGCCGGCCATGGCGATGGGCCGGGCGAACAGGGTCGGGATGGTGAGGAGGCTGGTCTTGCGACCGGTCTCGCGCACCACCAGCTCCATCAGTTCACGGAAGGTGTAGGTCTCCGGCCCGCCGAGCTCGAAGGTCTGGCCGGCGCGGGCGGGATCGAGGCCCGCCACGATGGCCGCCCCAACATCGCCGGCATAGACCGGCTGCAGCTTGGCCTTGCCGCCGCCGATGAGGGGAATGATCCCGCTCACCGAAGCCATGGCCGCAAACCGATTGAAGAACTGGTCCTCCGGGCCGAACACCACCGAGGGACGCAGCACCACCGCCTCAGGGATGGCCTTGCGCACGGCGGCCTCGCCGGCGGCCTTGGTGCGGGAATAGGCCGCGCCGCCCTTGGGCTTGGCCCCGATGGCGGACACCTGCACGAAGCGCTTGATCCCTCGCGCGGCGGCCTGCTCGGCGATGAGGCCCGCGGCCTGGGCGTGCAGGGCTTTGAAACCTTGCGGGCCGTGCTGGTAGAGCACCCCCACCAGATTGACCACGGCGTCCGCGCCCTCCAGCGCCTGCTCCACCGAGACGGCGTTGCGCACATTGGCCTGGACGAGCTCGATCTGGCCCACGTCGCCCATGACCTTGAGCTCGGGGGCGAGGTGGGGGCGGCGCACCGCCACCCGCACGCGCCAGCCGGCCTTGGCCAGCGCCCGCACCGCATAGCGGCCGACAAAGCCCGAGCCGCCGAACACCGTGACCAGCCCTTGCATGACCCGCGATCCCTTGAAGTTCCTGCGGACGACCGTGTCCGCTCGCAGGCCCGATTAGACGAAGCCGCGCCCCCGCGCAACGCGCTGGATCAATCAGCGACCATTGGCGGATTGGGCGCCGCGCCCTTAAGCTGGCGGCGAATCGTAGGGGAATCAGATCATGCGCCGCCATCTCGCCGTCCTGTCGCCGCTGGCCCTCGCCGCGGGCCTCGCGCTGCCCGCCCACGCCGCCCCGGAGGCTAAGCCCGACGCCAAGCTGTTGGCCGCCGCCGAGGCCGCGCGCCCGGAGCAGCTGAAGCTGCTGCAAGAGGTGGTGAACCTGGATTCCGGCACCGGCGACGCGGCCGGCGGGGACAAGGTGGCTGCGGTGTTGGCCAAGCGTCTTGAGGCGCTCGGCGCCAAGATTGAGACGGCTCCGGCCGAGGAGGCGGGCCTGCCCGCCAATACGGTGGCCACCCTCACCGGCAAGGGCAAGGGCCGCATCCTCCTGATCGGCCACCTCGACACGGTATTTGGGCCGGGCACGGCGGCCAAGCGCCCGTTCCACACGGACGCGACCAAGGCCTATGGACCTGGCGTCTCCGACGAGAAGGGCGGGGTGGTGGAGGGAGTCACGGCCCTGAAGCTGCTGCACGACCTGAAGCGCGACAATTATAGCAAGATCGTCTTCCTCATCGAGACCAGCGAAGAGCGCGGCTCGCCCGGCACGCGGCGGCTGATCGAACGGCTTCTGAAAGACGCCGACGTGGAGTTCAACCTCGAGCCCGGCGACTCGCCCGATGTGCTCACCGTCTGGCGCAAGGGCAGCGCCACCTTCCACATCAAGGTGCACGGCCGCGCCGCCCACGCTGGGGTGACGCCGCAGGACGGGCGCAACGCCGCGGTGGAGCTGATCCACCAGATCCTGGCCATGTCCGACCTGCCCCGGGCGGGCGACGGCCTCACCGCCAACCTCACCGTGCTGCGCGCCGGGGAGCGGGCCAACATCATCCCCGATGAGGCCGAAGCTCAGATCAATGTGCGGGTGCGCGATGCGGCCGACTTCGACAAGGTGGAGGCCAAGCTCCGCGGCGACGCGGCCAAGATCACCGTGCCGGACACCACGGTGGAGGTCTATCGCGAGCCGGCCTTCCCACCCCTCGCCGACAACGCCGCCACCTTCGCCCTCGCGACCAAGGCCAAAACCATCTATGGCGAGCTCGGCAAGACCATCACCGAGGGCGGCAACGGCGGGGCCTCCGAATCGGCCCTGGCGGCGGCGGCGGGCGTGCCGGCCCTGGACGGGCTCGGGCCTGTGGGCGGCGGCTTCCACTCCGACAAGGAGTTCCTCGTGCTCGACACGGTGACGCCGCGCACCTACCTCCTGACCCGGTTGATCCTGGAGACGGGCGCCCATCCACCCAAGCCGTCGGCATCCAAGCCCATCTCCCCCAAGCCCTGAGCGTCTCAGCCCCCGATCATCCAAGCCGTATTGGCGCATTGACCCGCAGGCCGTCGCGACCTAAGCCGCGGCGAACTTGGAGCGCATCATGACCATCCACCTGCACAAGGGCGACCTGCCGGACGGCCTTTCCTTCGGAACCTCGGTGGCGGTGGATTCGGAGACCATGGGCCTCAAGTTCCGTCGCGACGAGCTGTGCGTGGTGCAGCTCTCGGCCGGGGACGGCAATGCGCACGTGGTGCAGCTCGACCGCGCCAGCTACGACGCTCCCAACCTGAAGCGGCTGCTGCAGGACGAGCGGGTGCTGAAGATTTTCCACTTCGCCCGCTTCGACGTGGCCATGTTCCGCCTGCACCTGGGGGTGACCACTACCCCCATCTATTGCACCAAGATCGCCTCCAAGCTGGTGCGCACCTATACCGACAAGCACGGGCTGAAGGACCTCACCCGCGAGCTTCTGGCCGTGGATATCTCCAAGGCCCAGCAAAGCTCGGACTGGGGCCAGGAGAAGCTGACCCAGGAACAGCTGGCCTACGCCGCCTCCGACGTGCTCAACCTGCACGCCCTGAAGGCCAAGCTCGACCTCATGCTGGCCCGCGAAGGCCGCACCGAGCTGGCCCAAGCCTGTTTCGATTTCCTGCCCTGGCGCGCGGAGCTCGACCTGGCCGGCTGGCCCGAGGACGACATTTTCGCCCACGCCTGAACCCTTGCGCGCGAGGCTTTGCGTCGACGCGCCGGGCAATGTATTGAAATTCCCGAGTTTCCGCGGCTTTTCCAGATTCTGCGCGGAATTGGAGCCCAAGCGAGCATGGTCGAGGCGGCGCCCGCCCCATCCCTTGCAGCGAGCGCCTTGCTGAACGGCGAGGCGGACAGCCGTCGTGCGCGCGAACTCGATCGCTGGCGGCGGCATTCTCTACGGGTGCGCAGACTTCGACGCTGGTTGCCCTACACCATGATCGCGCTGGTGCTTCTGCTCGGCGTGTGGATCGGCTATCGCGCCATCGTCACCTGGCTGAACACCTCCAACGGGGCCCTGGGCGACATCCACATGCTCGACCCCGAGTTCCACGGCCGCAACGATCGGGGCCGCCCCTTCGTGCTGTCGGCCAAGGAAGCGATTCGCGACGGCCACGACCTGAACAAGGTGACCTTGATCCGTCCGGCCCTGCGCATCGAGAACGAGGACGGCTCGACGATTCGCCTGAACGGCCTGCATGGCCTCTACCGCGACGACACGAAGGTGCTGAATCTCGACGGGGACGTGAACCTCGACGACGGCAAGGGCGCGCATTTCCACTCGGACCTGGCCACCATCGACACCAACGCCGACACCGCCTCCGGCAATTCGCGGGTTTCCGGCGACAGCCCCCTTGGCCATACTGAAGCTTCGTCCTATGCGATCCTGAATCGCGGGGCCCATCTCATCTTCCGCGGACAGGTCCGCAGCCGCATCATCAACGACAGAGGCGCTTCCCGATGACCCCCAAGTCCCGTCTCGCGGTCCTCGCCCTGTGCGCCGGCATGGCCACGGCGGCTGCGGCGACCCTGCAGGCCCAGGCGCAAGACGCTAAGCCGGCGGCTGGCGGCGGCGTCGGCCTGTCCTCCTCGGGCGGCCCCATCGACATCTCCGCCGACGAGCAGGAAGTGTTCCAGCAGGAGCACCGCATCATCTGGAAGGGCAATGTGGACGCCGTGCAGGACAAGGCGCGACTGAAGACGCCGCGACTGGAGGTGTTCTACGTCGGCAAGACCGCGGCGGGCGCCCAACCGGCCGCCGACGCCACCAGCCCTGCCGGCGGCAGCAAGATCGAGCGCATGGAAGCCGACGGTCCGGTCTATTACTCCACCGACACCGAGTCGGCCCGGGGCGACCACGGCACCTATCTCGCCTCCAACGACACGATCACCCTCTTTGGCAACGTGGTGGTGATGCAGGGCCAGAACGTGGCCAAGGGCGACAAGCTGGTCATCGAGCAGAAGACCGGCCACTCGGTGTTGTCGGTGAACAACAAGGGCCCCGGCGGCAAGGTGCGGGGCGTGTTCTATCCCAACCAGAAGACCTCTGAAGCGGGCGCGGCCACGGCCCCCGCCAAACCTGCGGAGCGCCATTGAGTCTCGCGCCCAAATCCGTGCCGACCGTCGCCCGATCGCTGACCACGCTCTCTGAACTCGGCCGATCCGATCCCGCCGCGCACACGGCCAAGCCGGGTCTGGTGGTGGACAAGGTGGGCAAGTCGTTCCGCGAGCGCGCCGTGGTGCGCAATGTCAGCCTCAACCTGCAACGGGGCGAGGTGGCCGGCCTGCTCGGCCCCAACGGCGCCGGCAAGACCACCTGCTTCTACATGATCACCGGACTGATCCCCGCCGACTATGGCGCGATCTATCTGGACGGCGACGACATCACGCCCCTGCCCATGTACCAGCGGGCGCGCCTCGGCCTCGGCTATCTGCCGCAGGAGACCTCCATCTTCCGCGGCATGACCGTGGAGGAGAACATCGCCGCCGTGGTGGAGCTGCGCGAACAAGACCCCAAGAAGCGCAAGGCGCGGGTGGACCTGCTGCTGGACGAGCTGCGCATCTCCCACCTGCGTCGCTCCCCCGCCACCTCGCTTTCCGGCGGCGAACGGCGGCGCTGTGAAATCGCCCGGGCGCTGGCCTCCGAGCCCACCTTCATGCTGCTGGACGAGCCCTTCGCCGGCATTGATCCCCTGGCCATCGCCGATATCCGCGACGTGATCGGCTATCTGAAGTCCCAAGGCATCGGTGTGCTGATCACCGATCACAATGTGCGCGAGACCCTGGAGATCGTCGACCGGGCCTCCATCATTCACGCTGGCGAAGTGCTGTTCGAAGGCTCGCCCGCCGACGTGCTGAACAATTCCGAGGTTCGCCGCGTCTATCTGGGCGACCGGTTCAACTGAACCTTAATGCCTTTGACGCCACCGTAGCCGCTGGTGGTTCACGACGCTAAAGGAGGGCGCGTCGAACATGGCGCTTGCGGCGCGTCTTGAGCTTAGACAGGGGCAGAGCCTCGTCATCACCCCCCAGCTGCAGCAGGCCATCAAGCTGCTGCAACTGTCCAACCTTGAGCTCGAGGCCTTTCTTCAGCAGGAGCTCGATCGCAATCCGTTGCTGGCCCGCGAGGAGCCGCAGGACAACGAGCCGGCTGAGGCGCTGAGCGGCGATTCCGAGCCTCTCGATCTGGCCGATCAGGCGCCGGGCGGCGCCGCAGAATCCGAGCTCGACGCCCGCCACGACGATCTCTACGCCGACGCCTCCCCCGGCGATCGCGCCACGGGCGACGCCGCGCCCGAGCCGCAAGACGCCGGCTATCAGGCCGCCGACGCCGGCGGGGCCATCGACTGGTCCAAGGCCGACCGCGGCGGCGGCTTTGATCTCGACGGCGAAGGGCTGGAAGGCCGCCTGACCCGCGAGCCGACCTTGGCCGAGCATCTGGAAGCCCAGATCGCCATGGCCCGCCTCAGCCCCGCCGACCAGGCCATCGCCCAGGTGCTCACCGATGCGGTGGACGAGGGCGGCTATCTGCGCCTCGACCTCGCCGACGCCGCCGCGCGCCTCGGCGTCGACCTTGCCCGGGTGGAGGCCGTGCTGGCCCGCCTGCAGGGCTTCGAGCCCACCGGGGTCTACGCCCGCGACGTGCGGGAGTGCCTTTTGCTGCAGCTGCGCGAGCGCGACCGCTGCGACCCGGCCATGACGGCCCTGCTCGACCACCTCGACCTCCTGGCCAAGCGCGATCTCGCCGCTCTGCGTCGCATCTGCGAGGTGGACGACGAGGACCTGAAGGAGATGATCCAGGAGATCCGCAGCCTGACACCCCGGCCGGGCGCGGCCTTCGGCTCCGAACCGGTGCTGCCGGTGACCCCCGATGTGTTCGTGCGCGAGGATGGCTTCGGCGGCTGGCGCATCGACCTCAACTCCGACACCCTGCCCAAGGTGCTGGTGGACCAGCGCTATCACGCAAGGGTGGCCCAGGCCACGCGCTCGGACGCCGAGAAGGCCTTCGTCGCCGACTGCTTCGCCTCCGCCAACTGGCTGGTGAAGAGCCTCGATCAGCGCGCCCGCACGATTCTGAAGGTCTCGGCCGAAATCGTGCGCCAGCAGGACGCCTTCCTGGCCTTCGGGGTGGAGCACCTGCGCCCGCTGAACCTGAAGACCGTGGCCGACGCCATCGGCATGCACGAATCCACCGTCAGCCGGGTGACTTCCAACAAGTACATCGCCACGCCCCGCGGCGTGTTTGAACTGAAGTTCTTCTTCACCTCGGCCATCGCCGCCACCGACGGGGGCGCCCAGCACTCCGCAGAGGCGGTGCGGCACAGGATCAAGATCCTCATCGACAGCGAGGGCCAGGGCGCCTACGCCGAGGAGGAGGTGCTGTCCGACGACCGCATCGTGGAGATTCTCAAGGAAACCGGCGTCGATATCGCTCGGCGCACCGTGGCCAAGTACCGCGAAGCCCTGCGCATCCCCTCCTCGGTGGAACGCAAGCGCCTGCATCGCCAAGCCTGCTGAGGGGCGGTGATTCGTAGAATCACAGCATTGACATCCTAGCCTGGGCGCCACATGTGCCCCCGCGAACGGCGGCGCTGCGCCACTCCGGCGACCCGTTCCTCCCACCCCAATGGACCTTACATGACCTACATCGTCACCGATCCCTGCATTAAGTGCAAATACATGGACTGCGTGGAGGTGTGTCCGGTGGATTGCTTCTACGAGGGAGAAAACTTTCTCGTCATCAACCCGGACGAATGTATCGATTGCGGCGTGTGCGAGCCGGAATGCCCGGTGGACGCCATTAAACCTGATACGGAAGACGATAACGACGGTAAGTGGCTGCGCATCAATTCTGAATATGCGCGCGTTTGGCCCAACATTACTGTGAAGGGCGAGCCGCCCGCGGACCGTGCAAACTACGACCACGAGACGGGCAAGCTAGAAAAATACTTCTCGCCCAAGCCCGGCAAAGGCTCCTAAGCGACGAATCGCCGCTTAGCTGAGTTTCACAAGACTTTAAACTGCCGGTCGTTTGTGATATATATATATTTGTGGCGATCAGGTCGGCCCCCAAGCGCCTGTCTCGCCCAACGTCGCAAACAGCCGCACGTCACCGGCGCGCGCCCATCGGCAACGACGGGTGTCTGAATTTTTGATCAGAATGGATGCTTGAGCCCGAGGGGAAAATTCTCGGGTTTGGCGCGTCTCACGCTACGGACCAGTCGGCCTCGCCCATTCGCGAGCTAGACTTATGAAGGAATGTCGATGAGCAAGAGCGTTCAGGATTTCGCTGCTGGCGATTATGTCGTCTATCCGGCTCATGGCGTCGGCCAGATTTCGGGTGTGGAAACGCAGGAAGTCGCCGGGATTTCGCTCGAAGTCTATGTCATCACCTTCGACCACGAGAAAATGACCCTGCGGGTGCCCACCCGTAAGGCCAAGACCGCGGGTCTGCGTCCCCTGGCCAACACCGATGTGGTGGGCCAGGCCCTCACCACGCTAAAGGGCCGCGCCCGGGTGAAGCGCACCATGTGGAGCCGCCGCGCCCAGGAATACGAAGCCAAGATCAATTCCGGCGACCTGATCTCCATCGCCGAAGTGGTGCGCGACCTGCACCGGGCGGAGAATCAGCCGGAACAGTCCTATTCCGAGCGCCAGCTGTACGAATCGGCCCTCGACCGCATGGCCCGCGAAGTGGCGGCCATCGAGCATATCGACCGCGAGGCGGCCATCGGCCTCCTCACCAAGTCCCTGACCAAGGCCGCCTGATCCGGCGAAGCCAGCCAGGCTGAACATTGCAAAGCCCCGGTCGCAAGGCCGGGGCTTTTTGCTGGGGCTGGAGTAGGATTTCTCACAAACCAACCGATTCGATAGCCATCACTCGACTGGGGCGTTCCAAGCGAGCGCCGTGGCTCGAACAGGGAGCGATGAATACTCGAAACCGTGACAAACATGCCTCCAAGAAGTGTTCAAAAGAAGAAGCATCACTACGTTCCTGTAACTTATTTGAATCAATTCGCAGACGCATCGGGCAAGGTTTTCACATTCAAAAAAGGGGAAAATTCTGCCCCTTTTCATGTCCGCCCACGTGAAATTGCGTTTGAGCGGTATTATTACTCCCAGCCCTTGCCAGATGGTGGCCGAGACAACAATGCCTTAGAAGATCTATTTTCCGAAACCGAGTCTTGTTGGCCTGATTTAGTCGCTGATTTAACGGCGAGGCGGAATATCGCCCCATCGGCCCACGCATTATTCAATTTTATAAGTCTTCTGCGTGTCCGTGTACCAGCCGCGCGCGACGCAGCCGAACTTACCGCTGCCCATATTGCGAAACGCAAAATGAACGCGCTGATAGAAAATGGAAAACTCCGCGCTCCACCTGCAAACTTAGGGCCTGTTGACATAAGTTGGCATCCAGAGTTTGACCGAGGCCAGAGCCAGGAAGCCGAGGTATGATGCGGCGGTTTTGTCGTAGCGTGTGGCGATGCGCCTGAACTGTTTGATGCGATTGAAC
>JBFLWS010000022.1:0-48560 GCA_040757715.1 Pseudomonadota bacterium
CAAGGGCCCTATCACGGCCCACTCCGCGTCCGACAAATCCCCTCGACCCAAGGCGCCCTCCCTCCAAGAGGAATCCTTGAATCACTGCGCCGATGATTTGGGAATCCCTTTTGTCAACAGGGCCTAGCTCGCGTGGAAAAGTTTTCGGAAGTAATTTTGGATTTTGCCGGAATTAACAATATAGGCCAAGCGTTCGCCGACGAAATATTTCGTGTTTTTGCAAAACAGCACCCTGAGGTGCAAATCGTCACCTTTAATGTCCCTCCAGATGTGCGAGACATGATTGATCACGTTATGAACGAAAGGGGTCTCCGCCGCTAACGGCTGCGACGCAGGACTCGTAATTGCTCACCCTGATTTCGAAGTGAGACCCTGCTAATGGTGCAGGGGCCCTTGAGCGGCGAAGCGGCGTCGCTATGATCGCGTCGCAATTACAGAACACCCGGGAGACCCAGTCTTGGCCCATTCCAGCGACGCCTATCATCGCGGCGACATGAATATCGACGAGCAGAAGGCGACCTATCACGCCGTTTACGACATGATTAAGTGGTGCTCGCTGGGCGTGGCCGCGATCCTCACCGTGCCCATCGTGTGGTTCTGCACCGACCTCGGCCCCGCCGCCGGCTTTGGCCTCGCCATCGTGGAAGTCGGCCTCGGCGTCTTGATGCTGCGAGACAAGAACACCTCCGAAGGGCACTGATTTCTCGCCCATTGAGGCAGAAATTTGCGCTAGGCCCTGGACAGGGGGCGATGGGGTTTCTTAAACGGACTCTACGACTTTCGTTTGAGGAAACCCCATGGGCGCCATGATCGCCGTCGTTAAGGAGCGCTATCCGGGCGAGACGCGAGTCGCGGCGACCCCTGAGAGCGTGAAGAAGCTGATCGGCCTCGGCGCCGCGGTGACGGTGGAGACGGGCGCGGGCCTGACCGCCGCCATCACCGACGAGGCCTACGCCGCGGCGGGCGCCACTATCGCCCCGTCGATTGAGGCGGCGGTCGCAAGCGCCGACCTTCTGTTCAAGGTGCGCGATCCTTCAGCCGAAGAGATCGCCGCCCTGAAGCCGGGCGGTGTCGTCGCCGCCCTCCTCAATCCGCATCAGAACAAGGCCCTCGTGAGCGAGATCGCCGGCAAGGGCGCCGTGGTCTTCGCCATGGAGTTCGTGCCGCGCATCACCCGCGCCCAGGCCATGGACGCCCTCTCCTCGCAGGCGAATCTCGCCGGCTATCGCGCGGTGATAGAGGCCGCCGAGGCCTATGGCCGGGCCCTGCCCATGATGATGACCGCCGCCGGCACCGTCGCGGCGGCAAAGGTGTTCGTCATGGGCGCGGGCGTCGCCGGTCTGCAGGCCATCGCCACCGCGCGCCGTCTAGGCGCCGTGGTCACCGCCACCGACGTGCGCCCCGCCGCCAAGGAACAGGTGGAGAGCCTCGGGGCCAAGTTCATCGCCGTGGAGGACGAGGAGTTCAAGCAGGCCGAGACCGCCGCCGGCTACGCCAAGGAGATGTCGGCCGAGTACCAGGCCAAGCAGGCCGCCCTCATCGCCAGCCACGTGCCGAAGCAGGACATCGTCATCACCACCGCCCTCATTCCCGGACGGCCGGCCCCCAAGCTCTTAACCGCCGAGCACGTGGCCTCCATGCGCCCGGGTTCGGTGATCGTGGACATCGCGGTGGAGCAGGGCGGCAATGTCGCCGGCTCCAAGCTCGGCGAGATCGCCGACGTGGGCGGGGTGAAGCTGGTCGGCTACGCCAACTTGCCGGGCCGCATCGCCGCCGACTCCTCGGCGCTCTACGCCCGCAACCTGGTGAATTTCGCCGGGCTCCTCCTTAATAAGGAAGGCGCCCTCGCCCCCGACTATGAGGACGAGATCCTCAAGGGCGCCCTGGTGGCCCGCGACGGGGCCATCGTGCATCCGAGCCTGAAGGCCTAAGCGGAGGAAACCTCATGGAAGCTGTCGATCCTACCGTGTTCCGCCTGGCGATCTTCGTGCTCGCCATCTTCGTCGGCTACTACGTGGTGTGGAGCGTGACCCCCGCCCTGCACACCCCGCTCATGGCCGTCACCAACGCCATCTCCTCGGTGATCATCGTCGGCGCCTTGTTGGCCGCCGCGGCCACCGCCGGCGCCGACGCCTCGGCCCCCGCGGCCACGGTGATGATCTCCAAGGGCGCCGGGGCCATCGCCGCCGGCCTCGCCGCGGTGAACATCTTCGGCGGGTTCCTGGTCACCCAGCGCATGCTGGCCATGTACAAGAAGAAGGACAAGCGCTGATGGCCGTCGCCTCCCTCGCGGAGGTGCTTGGCGTGCTGCGCGCGCGGCGGGCGGATATCCGCGAGAAATACCTGGTGGATCTGATCGGCGTCGTCGGCTCGTTCGCGCGCGGCGAAGCGCGTGAGGACAGCGACGTCGACGTGTGGGCTGAATCCCTTCGTGGAACGACGCTGTTCAAGCTGGGCGGCGCGCTCGCCGAGCTGGAGGAGGCGCTGGGCCGGCGGGTCGATCTGATCGATCGCGACACGGTCAAGCCGCTGATCCGCCCCAGCATGGAACGCGACCTTGTGCGCGCATGACCCTGCCGATGGACCGCCAGCGCCTGATCGATATGCGCGACAACGCTCGGCGGGCGGTGGCCTTCCTGGGCGAGGCCGACGCCGCGGCGCTGGAAGCCGACGAGCTGAGGCTGTTCGCCGTGCTGCACGCGATCCAGGTGGTGGGCGAGGCGGCGGCGAAGGTATCGGAAGCGAGCCGTTTGCAGAGTCCAGGCATCGCCTGGAGCCAAGCGACCCGCATGCGTCATCTGCTGGTGCACAATTACAATGAAATCAAGGTCGATATCGTCGTGCAAACGGTCCGAGACGACCTTCCTGGCTTGATAGCCGAACTTGAAACCATCCTGGAAGGCGACTCCTGATGAACGCTAACCTCGCCGCTCTTCTCTACCTCGTCTCGGGGGTGCTGTTCATCCTGGCCTTGCGCGGGCTGTCCAGCCCTGTGACCAGCCGTCGCGGCAACCAGATGGGCATGCTGGGCATGGCCATCGCCATCACCACCACCCTCGCCACCCTGTGGAGCCAGCAGCTGCTGGACGGCCTCACCATCGGCCTGATCCTCGGCGGCGTGGCCATCGGCGGCGGAGTGGGGGCGGTGATCGCCCGCCGCGTGCCCATGACCGCCATGCCGCAGCTGGTGGCGGCCTTCCACTCCCTGGTGGGTCTCGCCGCCTGTCTGGTGGCCGTGGCCGCCATCTACACTCCGGCGGCTTATGGCATCGCCGAGGGCGAGGGGGTGAAGCTGGAGAGCCTGATCGAGCTGTCGCTGGGCGTGGCCATCGGCGCGGTGACCTTCACCGGCTCGCTCATCGCCTTCGCCAAGCTGAACGGCAACATGTCCGGCGCGCCGATTCTCCTGCCCGCCCGCCACCTGCTCAACCTCGCCATCGCCGGCGCGCTCGTCCTGCTGATCACCGTGCTGGTCACCTCGGGCGGCGAGGCGAAGTGGGCCTTCTGGGCGATTTTCGGCCTCGCCCTCGTGGCCGGCGTCACCCTGATCATCCCCATCGGCGGGGCCGACATGCCGGTGGTGGTGTCCATGCTGAACAGCTATTCGGGCTGGGCCGCGGCGGCTCTGGGCTTCACCCTCGCCAACACCACCCTCATCATCACCGGGGCCCTGGTGGGCTCTTCGGGGGCCATCCTCTCCTACATCATGTGCAAGGGGATGAACCGCAGCTTCATCTCGGTGATCCTCGGCGGCTTCGGCGGCGAGACCGGTCCCGCCGTCGCCGGCGCGAAGGAGACCCGGCCGGTGAAGCAGGGCTCGGCCGAAGACGCCGCCTTCATCATGAAGAACGCCTCCAAGGTGATCATCGTCCCCGGCTATGGCATGGCCGTGGCCCAGGCCCAGCACGCCCTGCGCGAAATGGCCGACAAGCTGAAGGAGGAGGGCGTGGAGGTGAAGTACGCCATCCACCCCGTGGCCGGCCGCATGCCCGGGCACATGAATGTCCTGCTTGCGGAGGCCAATGTCCCTTACGACGAAGTGTTCGAGCTCGAGGACATCAATTCCGAGTTCGCCACCGCCGACGTGGCCTTCGTCATCGGCGCCAACGACGTCACCAACCCGGCGGCCAAGACCGACCCGCAGTCGCCCATCTTCGGCATGCCCATCCTCGACGTGGAGAAGGCCCGCACGGTGCTGTTCGTGAAGCGCGGCATGGGTTCGGGCTATGCCGGCGTGGAGAACGAGCTGTTCTTCAAGGACAACACCATGATGCTGTTCGCCGACGCCAAGAAGATGGTCGAGGGCATCGTCAAGTCGCTGTAGGGCCGAAGCCCTGTAGGAGGTGGTTTCGCGTTCGCGCCCCCCTCAAATCCCCGCGTACCAGGCGTAGTCGGTGCTGTCTTCCCAGTAGCCGCCCTTGCCGCCGTAGAGATGGTCGAGGCGCGCCACCGCCTCGATGCGGGCGATATATTTGGCGTGTTTGTAGCCCAGCTGCCGCTCCACCCTAAGGCGCAGGGGCGCGCCGTGCGGCACGGTGAGCTCGGCTCCGTTCATGGCGTAGGCGAGGAGGGTCTGAGGGTGGTGGGCGTCGGTGAGGTCGATGCTCTCATAATAGCGCTGCGCGTCGTCATCCGAGCCATCCATGCTGTCCATGCAATGGAACACCAGGTACTGCGCTTCGGGCTTCAGCCCCGCCAGGTCGAGCACGTGGGCGAGGGGAACCCCGGTCCATTCGCCGATGCAGCTCCAGCCCTCGACGCAGTCATGGCGGGTGATCTGGGTGCGCGAAGGCATGGCCTTCAGCTGATCGAGCGACAGGGCCAGCGGATGCGCGACGAGGCCGTCCACCTTCAGCCGCCAATCTTCAAAGCCCTTGTCCGCCAGGGCGCGATAGGCGTCGTCCTGGGGATCGGTGGTGCCGTTGGCCTTGAAGATCTTGGAAATGTCGGCCTTGGCGTATTCCGGGGCGAGGGGCTGGGGCTGCAACAGCACGCGCTGGGACTTGCGAGTCAGGACCTCCGCGCTCGCCAGCACCTTGCGCACGGCGGGGGTCTCGGAGAGCTTGTTGCAGCCCGAGAGCACCGAGGCCCCGGCGGCGGCGAAGGCGCCCTTCAACCATGCGCGGCGGCTGTTTTCAGGCGAGCTCATCGGCCGGCCTCCTTGTGCGCGTGAGGCTTGTGGGCCTGAGGCTTGTCGGCGTGAGGCTGGGGCACGCGGTAGGAACCGGTGAGGATGGAGCGGAGCTCGTTCACCGGTCCGGCCAGCACCATCTCGACCATGTGAATCAGGAAGAAGCCCACCAGGGACCAGGCGAAGATGAAGTGGAGGGCCCGAGCGCTCTGGCGCCCGCCGAACATCCAGGGCAGCACGGGAAAGGCCGCGTCCATGCCCGGGCTCATGGTCAGGCCGGTGAGCACCATGCCGGGGATCAGTCCGAAGATCACCGAAAGATAGGCGAGCTTCTGCAGCACATTGTAGCGCTTGGCGTCCTCCCCGGTAGGATGGCGCAGGCGGATGTGATCGATCACCGAGCGCGGGATGGTGGCGAGGTCGCCCGGCGCCAGCCACAGGTCCTTCTGCACATGTCGCGTCCAGGTGTTGTAGGCGAGGTAGAGCGCGCCGTTCAGCACCAGGGCCCAGGCGAAGAAGAAGTGCCAGAGCCGGGCTGTGGCGAGGTCGCGATAGGTGGGCAAGGTGAGCCAGGTCGGAAAGGTGCGGCTCTCCAGATGACCGTCCGGTCCTGCCGAGGCGCCGAGGAGCCCGGTGGTGTCGAATTGCAAGTCGCCCACGCGGGTGATCCCGCGCCAGCTTCCCCCCGCCGTGGGGTAGCCGTGGATGGCCAGGGCCGGCTTGCCGAAGGAGATGTTGCCGAAGAAGAGGTCCGGCTCGGCCATGAAGATGTTGAGGCCGCTGAGCAACAGCACCAACAAGCAAAGGGCGTTGAGGGCGTGGGTGAGGCGGGTGATGCGGTTGTGACGATAGATCACCTCCGCGTCGGGGGACGACGCCTCCGCCTGATCCGACTGGGTCAGTTCCGACATGCTATGTGGTCTCCCGCCCCCGGGATTGCGGGCCAAGATGCCGCGAGCCGCTCGCAAGGCCAAGGAAAAACTGCGGGCGCGCGAAAGGCATAGGCGTGGCGCGCAGCGCCCGATATGGGAGGGGCATGAGCGAGGACTCATCGAACCTGGAGGGCGTCAGCCGCGAGACCCTGGCCGCGGAAGTGGCCTTGCTGCGGGCGGAGGTGGCGCGCCTCACCCGCCGCCTGGCCGAGGTGGAGCTGCTGGCGGACCGCGACCCCCTGGCCCCGGTGCTGAACCGCCGGGCCTTCGTGCGCGAGCTGTCCCGCACCCTGGCCTATTGCGAGCGCTACGGCGCCCTTTGCGCCCTCGTCTTCTTCGACATGGACGGGTTCAAGGCCATCAATGACCAGTACGGGCATGCGGCCGGCGACGCGGCGCTGAAGGCGGTGGCCAAGATCCTGTCGGACCATGTGCGCGAGTCCGACCTGGTGGGGCGGCTTGGCGGCGATGAGTTTGCGGTGATGCTGGCCCAGGCCGACGCCGGGGCGGCCCTGGCCAAGGCGCGGCAGCTGCAGGCCCTGGTGGAGGCCGAACCGCTGGTGGCGGCCGGCCGGACGATCCCCTTGAAGCTGTCCTTCGGGGCCCGCGCCTTCGAGCCCGGCCTCGACGTCGCCACCATGCTGGCCGAGGCCGACGCGGCCATGTTCCTCAACAAGGGCGAGAGAAGGCCTTGAATTTAGAGTCTTTTTTGTCCGAAAACCGGCTTCCACTTTTCGGAAAAGGCTCTAGCCCAGCACCTCGGCGTATTCTTTCCGCAGCTCGGCCTTCTGCACCTTGCCCATGGCGTTGCGGGGCAGGTCGTCGACGAACACCACCCGCTTGGGCTGCTTGAAGCGCGCCAGACGCCCGGCGAGGGCGGCGAGCACGGCGGCTTCGTCGAGGCTCGAGGTCTTGGCCCGCGCCACCACCGCCACCACGGCCTCGCCGAAATCCGGATGCGGCACGCCGATCACCGCGCTCTCCACCACCCCCTCGAGCGCGTCGATCTCCTCCTCCACCTCCTTGGGATAGACGTTGAGGCCGCCGCTGATGATCAGGTCCTTGGCCCGGCCGACGATGGAGACATAGCCGTCGGCGTCGATCACCCCGAGGTCGCCGGTGATGAAATAGCCGTCGGCGCGGAACTCCTGAGCGGTCTTCTCCGGCAGGCGCCAATAGCCGCCGAAAACGTTGGGGCCCTTCACCTCGATGACGCCGATCTCGCCCACGCCCTTCAGCGCCCCGGTCTCGGCCTCGGCGATGCGCACCGACACCTCCGGCAAGGGGAAGCCCACCGTGCCGGCGCGGCGGTCGCCGTCATAGGGGTTGGAGGTGATCATGTTGGTCTCGGTCATGCCGTAGCGCTCCAGCACCTTGTGGCCGGTGCGCGCTTCAAAAGCGGCGTGAGTCTCGGCCAAGAGGGGCGCCGAGCCGGAGATGAACAGACGCATGGGGGCGCAGGCCGCAGGGGTGAGCCGGGGGCTGTCCAAGAGGCGGGTGTAGAAGGTGGGGACGCCCATGATGAGCGTGGAGGCGGCGAAGGCGTCGATCACCTGATCCGTCTCGAACTTCGCCAGATAGAGCATGCGCGCTCCGGCCAGCAGCACCGTGTTCACCGCCACGAACAGGCCGTGGGTGTGATAGATGGGCAGGGCGTGGATCAGCCGGTCCTTCGGCCCCATACGCCACAGGTCCACCAGGGTCAGGGCGTTGGAGGCAAGATTGCGGTGGCTGATCATGGCCCCCTTGGAGCGCCCGGTGGTGCCGGAGGTGTAGAGGATGGCGCAGAGGTCCCCCGCCGTGCGCGACACATTGTCGAAGGCCGGAGATGCTTGCGCCACAAGATCAAGCAGCGAGCCCGTCGCGCCGTCGGCGCCGAGGCTCTCCACCCGGGCGCTGGGCGGGGCGAGGGCGCGAGCCTCGTCCACCCGCTCCGGGGCGCAGACGATGAGGGCCGGTTCGGCGTCCGCGAAGAAATAGCCGAGCTCGCCGGCGGTGTAGGCGGTGTTCAGCGGCAGATAGACCGCCCCGGCGCGCAGACAGCCGAGATAGAGGGCGATCACCTCCGGGCTCTTCTCCACCTGCACCGCCACGCGATCGCCGGGCCTTACGCCGAGACTCGTCAGCACATGGGCGAAGCGACCGGCGGCGTCGAACAGCTGGCCATAGGTGAGGCTTCGCCCGTCCGGCGTCTCCAGGAACAGGGTGTCGAGCGCGGGGGCGCGGGTGCGGATCAGGCTATAGAGGTCGTCGGCCATGACCGTTCTATAGCGCGCCTTCCGCCCCGCGACACCACCATGGGATGGGCGACGGCCCTACTGCGGAGACGACTTACCGTCGATCTTGATCTGGTGGCTCTCACCCTTGATCTGATGAGACTTGCCGTCGATCTTGATCTGATGGCTTTCGCCCTTGATCTGGCCTGACATGGCGGAATCGAGCTTCAACTGCTTGGAGACGGGCTTTTGATAGCCGTGCTCCTTGGGGCTTTCGTCAGCTAGGGCCGTGGCCGGCACGGCGACGCCGAGGGAGAGGCCGAGGGCCGAGACGGCGGCCAGGAGGGCGGCCTTGCCGCGGGGATCAGAGGGCATGCGATGTTCCTTCTTCTGCAAGCGGGTTTGAGGTCAGGTCCAAAGGCAAACTGGCGTAGAGGATCTCAAGGTGCAGCCGGAGACGGTCCTCAAGATCGGCGGGCTTATCAAGACCGAAGCGCTGGCAATGGGCGGCGATGGCCGCATCCATGTCGGTGAGGTCGGAGTCCTCGCCCTCGTGTTCGAGCTGCTGGTCGGGGGTCAGGCCGGTGGCCGCCTCGATGCGGGCCATGGCCGCCGCCAGCCAGGCCATGTAGGCGTCCGCCGCGGCGGTGAAGGCCTCCACCTGCTGATCGGCGAGGAAGTCGGCGATGGTGGAGCGGTCATGATAGACCCCCGCCGATTCCGGGTGCGGCCTGGCGCGGCGAAAAGTCTCTTGGCCATCGAAGCCGACGAAGCGCCCCAAGGGATAGAGCCGGCACACCAGCGGCCGGTCCGGGTGCACAGTGCAGCCTCCGGGGCCAAGGAACACGCAATCGCCGTTGGCGGCCTGGGCCAGCTCGACGCCCCGCCCCTCCACGGTGTGCCGGGCGCGCAGTTCGGTGGTGGAAAGGCCCCGGGCGCGGGCCAGGCGCGCCACTTCGTAGGGATTGAGCTGAATGCGCTTGTGCCGGCAACAGCGCAGGCAACGCCGGCATTCGTAGCCGAAGACCTGGTCCCGACCCGCGGTCTCGACCCCGCTGTTGAACTGCGGCGCGCCGTCCATGTTCGCGAGCTCGCTCCACCTGTTCGTTAGGTATGTTACACGCTTTCGGCGTTCCGCGAAGATGGGTCTCGCAAAACCCTCGCGCGGTTGCAAACGTCACATCAAAAGCCCAACTTGCGCCGCTCTCGCGCTCTAGAGCCCGCGGCGACCCCGTCAGGCGCTAGACTTCGCCAGGCCGCAAGGACGTCCATGCCCATCCTCCCGCCCCTCCAGCCGCGCAATGATCACGCCCGCATGGCCTGGGCCGTGGCCGGCGTGGCCGGCGTGGGCGCGGGGGCCTGCGCCCTCTTGGGCTTCAGTGGGTTCGCCCAGCCGGCGGCGGCCTCGGCGGCGGCGGTGGCCGTGGCGGCGGCGGGGGCGTTGGCGGTGTGGATTCATCGGCCGAGCCCGCCCGACTCGGCCCCGGCGCACACCCCCGCCACGGCCCTGGCCGAGGGCGAGGAGAAGGACATCTTTCTCGGCGCCTTGGAGGCCCTACCTGATCCGCTGTTGATCGTCACCGCCGAGGACCCGGACGACTTCGCCGCTCGCCGCATCGTGGTGGCCAACCAGGCCGCGCGCAACATGCTGCGTATCCAGCGCCATGGCGTGCTGCTCCTGTCGGCCATCCGCCGGCCCGAGGTGCTGGAGGCGGTGGACGAGAGCCTGTTCGGGCGGATGAACCGCTCGGTGGACTTCGAGACCGGCGGGGCGCAGGACCGCTACTGGCGCGTCTGGACCGCGCCGCTGGAGGGGGGTGAGGGCGCCCGGCGCTACGCCATTCTGCTGCTGCGCGACGAGACTGACGCCCGTCGCAGCGAGCGCATGCGCGCGGACTTCCTGGCCAACGCCAGCCACGAACTGCGCACGCCGCTCGCCTCCTTGTCCGGCTTCATCGAGACCCTGCGCGGCCACGCCAAGGACGACCCGGCGGCGCGGGACAAGTTCCTCTCCATCATGAGCGCCCAGGCCGAGCGCATGGGCCGGCTCACCGACGACCTGCTGTCGCTCTCGCGCATCGAGCTGAACGAGCACGTGCCGCCCTCGGGCAAGGTGGACCTGGCCATGGCGGTGAGCGACGTGGCTGACGCCCTCGCCCCGCTGCTGAAGGAGCGTGGCGTCGCCCTCGAACTCGACCTGCCGCCGCGAGGCGAGGCCCTGACCGTGGGCGATCGCGACCAGCTGGTGCAGGTGGTGCAGAACCTGGTGGACAATGCGATCAAATACTCCGCCCCCGGGGGTAAGGTGAGCGTGAGGTGCGAGGCGGCGTCCAGCCTCGAGGCGCTCAACGCCATCGATCCCGCCACGCCGCATGGTCCGGGCCAGGGCGGCGGGCGCTTCGCCCTGCTCACCCCCGACCGCGGCCCCGCCGACGCCTTCGTGACCCTGAGGGTGTCCGACGAGGGCCCCGGCATGGCCCGCGAGCACCTGCCGCGCCTGTCCGAGCGCTTCTACCGCGTGGAAGGTCAAAAGAGCGGCGAGCGCTCCGGGACCGGCCTTGGCCTCGCCATCGTCAAGCACATCGTCAATCGTCACCGCGGCGGCGTGTGGGTGGAGAGCGCGCTCGGCCGCGGCTCCACTTTTTGCGTCTACTTGCCGCGGGCGATTGTGACAGCTTCACCGGCTGCGGAAACGCCGGTTCTGGCGCGAAAACCGCCGGAAGCCGCCGCCTGAACGATCATTTTCATTGAACTGTCGCAAAAGCTTCGCGATGTAACAGCATTCCACGGGCAGTGTCCGCGCCTCTTTAAAGGTCCGTGGGCGTTCGAATCGTGGCCCGCTGTCAATGACGATTCGATTCGAGGCGTTCGGCATGTTGAACGAACACACCCTGAAGTTCTTCGGCGAGGAGCTGAACCAGCTCAAGGCCGAGGTGGCGCGCATGGGCGGCTTGGCCGAGGCCCAGGTGGCCGATGCTGTGGACGCCGTGGCCCACCGCGACGTGGCCCTGGCCCAGGCCATCGTCGGCCGCGACCAGAAGCTCGACGCCATGCAGCGCGACATCGAGAAGAAGGCGATCCGCATGATCGCCCTGCGCCAGCCCGTGGCCCAGGACCTGCGCCGCACCGTGGCCGCCCTGAAGATGAGCTGGAACCTGGAACGCACCGGCGACCAGGCCAAGAACATCGCCAAGCGCGCCCTCGTGATCGCCGAGGCCGAGCCCATCGCCCCGCTCACCCGCTCCATCGAGCGCATGGGCCGCCTGGTGGCGGTGCGGCTGAAGGACGCCCTCGACGCCTACACCGCCGGCGAACTCGACCGCGCCCTGGAAGTCTGGCGCCAGGACGAGGACGTGGACGAGATGTACAACAGCCTGTTCCGCGAGCTGCTCACCTACATGATGAGCGATCCGCGCACCATCGGCTCCTGCGCCCACCTCCTGTTTATCGCCAAGAACCTTGAGCGCATCGGCGACCACGCCACCAACATCGCGGAAATTCTGCACTACGAACTGACCGGCGAAGAGATTCTGGGCGATCGGCCCCGCTGGCAGGACGTGGACATCGGCCGCCCGGCCTAGGAGTAAGCATGACCCCCTACATCCTCGTGGTGGAAGACGAAGACGCGCTCTCGACCCTTCTGTCCTACAACCTCGACAAGGAAGGCTATGCGGTCACCGTGGCCGCGGATGGGGAAGAGGCCCTGGTGCAGGTGGACGAGCGCCTGCCCGACCTGATCATTCTCGACTGGATGCTGCCCAAGGTGTCGGGCATCGAGGTGTGCCGGCGTCTGCGCAATCGGCCCGAGACCCGCAACGTGCCCATCATCATGCTCACCGCCCGCGGCGAGGAGAGCGATCGCATCCGCGGCCTCGACACCGGCGCCGACGACTATCTCACCAAGCCCTTCTCCATGACCGAGCTCAGCGCCCGCATCCGCGCGGTGCTGCGCCGCATCCGTCCGGGCCTGGCCGACGACCGCATCCGCCATGGCGACATCACCATCGACCGGGTGGCGCATCGGGTGAAGCGATCAGGCCGCGAGATCCATCTCGGCCCCACCGAGTTCCGCCTGCTCGACTATCTCATGCAGCATCCGGGGCGGGTGTTCAGCCGCGAACAGCTCCTCGACGCCGTGTGGGGCTCGGATGTCTATGTGGAGGCCCGCACCGTGGACGTGCACATCGGCCGCCTGCGCAAGGCGCTGAACAACGAGGTGGAGGCCGACCCCATCCGCACCGTGCGCTCGGCCGGCTACGCCCTCGACGCCGAGGCGTAAGGGTTAAGTCTTCGGGCGTGTAGCTGGCCCCTTCGCCGCCAGCACTTCATAAGGATTGGGCGCGCGGGTTCGATCGGCCGCCCGCTGGGCGATCTCCCGCAGCGACGCGCCCGCCGTGTAGTAGCGGCCGCGCTTTTCCCCCACCGGAATGAGCAGGCCGGCCTCGCTCAGCCGCTTGAGATCGCGGCTCGCCACCACATCGGAAATGTTGTTTTCTTCCCGATAGCGCTGGTTTCGCACCTTGTAGCCGAACGCCGCGTCCATGAGCGCGCCCTCGCACCGCTCGGGCAGGTGAAGACCGGTCCGGATCTTCGCAACCTCGCTCCACACCCGCCCGATCATGGCGTTCCGCTTCATCAAGGTGGCCGCCTGCTGGTAATGCGCAGTGAGGCAGAAGCGAATCCACGGCAAGGCGTTGGTGTCCGGCCGCCACGCCCCTTGGCCCACCTCGGCCAGGATCGCGTAATAGGCCTCGGTGTTGCGGCCGAGCCATTCCTCGATGCTGGAGAAGACCGGGCTCGTCACCCCGCGCTTGGCCAGAACGAGGGTTTGCAGCGCCCGCGCCATGCGACCGTTCCCATCGCGAAAGGGGTGGATCATGGTCAGGTTCAGGTGCGCCATGGCCGCCAGCACCGTGGCATCCAACCCATCCAGCTGATTGATCTGCTGCACCAGCGCCCGCATGAGCTCAGGCACGAGGGCGGCGTCCGGCGCTTCATAGACCGTCTCGCCGCTCGGCTCATGCACGACGATGACCGGCGTGGAGCGCCATTGTCCTGGCGATTTGCTCAGGTCGTAGCTCATCATCATATAGTGAAGGCTGCGGATGAGCTGATCATTGGGTATGGTGTAAGGGTCGTCGTGAATTTGCAGGATGTAGGTCATGGCGCTGCGATATCCCATCAGCGCCTTGGCGGTTTCGTCCTCCATTGTTTCTGGCTTTTCGTCATCAACAATGGCCACGGCTTCGGCTAGATTTACATTGTAACCCTCAATGCTGTTGGAACCTTGCAGGGCGCGGGCGAAGGTGTTGCGGCGCAAGAAGCCCTGCCACCGGTTGGGGCTTTGGCTCACCTGGAACCGCAACAGGTCGCGCTGTTCCTTGATCATGCCGAGCACCTCGTGATCGAGGGCTTCCAAGGCCGGATAGGAGAAGATCATGTGGGTTATCCCGTTTCATACCGCCGTGACGACGATATATAACATACTATTTGATGGTATGAATTTATATATCCTACGCGAGCGAACCCATTGTGCCCCCGCCCTGACGCTCTGCTCCGCCGCGCCTATATTGGGTCATGCCGATTCGCCTGTTGCCGCCGGAGACCGTGAACCGCATCGCCGCCGGCGAGGTGGTGGAGCGCCCCGCCAGCGCCATCAAGGAGCTGGTGGAGAACAGCCTCGACGCCGGGGCGAGCGAGATCGAGGTGCAGGCCGACCAGGGCGGTCTCGCCCGGATTCTGGTAGCCGACGACGGCGGCGGCATCCCGGCGGATGAGCTGCCCCTGGCTGTAGAGCGCCACGCCACCTCCAAGCTCGAGACCCTGGACGACGGCGGGGTCGATCTCCTCAACATCGCCACCCTCGGCTTTCGCGGCGAAGCTTTGCCCTCCATCGGGGCCGTGGCGCGCCTGGCCATCGCATCCCGTGCGCGCGGCGCCGCCGACGCTTTCGGCCTGAAGGTGGAGGGCGGCCTCGTCAGCGCGGTGGGACCGGCGGCTTTTCCAGGCCAGCACGGCGCGCGGGTGGAGGTGCGCGACCTCTTCTACGCCACCCCGGCACGTCTGAAGTTCATGAAGTCGGAGCGGGCCGAGGCGCTCGCCATCACCGAAGAGATCAAGCGCCAGGCCATGGCCCACGAGGCGGCGGGCTTTACGCTGGATCTCGACGGGCGCCGGGTGCTGCGCCTGATGCGGGAGACGCCGGGGCCGCAGGGCCGTCTCGCCCGCCTGGGCGCCGTGCTCGGCCGCGAGTTCGAGGACAACGCCCTCCTCATCGACCAGACCCGGGACGGGGTGCGGCTCACCGGCTATGCGGGCCTCCCCACCTACAGCCGGGGCAACGCCGCGCACCAGTACCTGTTCGTCAACGGCCGCCCGGTGCGTGATCGGCTGCTGCAGGGGGCGCTGCGGGCCGCCTATGCCGATTTCCTCGCCCGGGACCGGCACCCGGTGGCCGCCCTCTATCTGGAGCTGCACCCCGAATATGTGGACGTGAACGTGCATCCGGCCAAGGCGGAGGTGCGTTTCCGCGATCCCAATCTGGTGCGCGGGCTGATCATCGGCGCCCTGCGCCACGCCCTCGCCGGCGCCGGCCACCGCGCCGCCACCACCGTGGCCGCCGAGGCCCTAGCTGGTTTTCGCCCTGAAACAGGATCGCCGCCGTTTGCGCCCGGCGCCTATCGCGCCCCTTCCGCCGCCGGCTGGAGCGGGGCCGGGCTCTGGCGCGCACCGCAAGCCTCGCCACAGGTGCTGCCCGGCCTCAGCGACGTGGCGGGCAGGGTGGAGTATGAACCGCCGCCGGCCATGGCCTCGGCGCCCGCTGCTCCCGACCCGGTGGACTTCCCCCTCGGCGCGGCGAGGGCCCAGCTGCACGAGACCTATATCGTGGCCCAGACCCGCGACGGCATGGTCATTGTCGACCAGCACGCCGCGCATGAGCGCCTCGTCTACGAGCGCATGAAGGCGGAGATGGCCCAGGGCGCAGTGGCCCGTCAGGCCCTCCTCCTGCCCGAGGTGGTGGAGCTCGACCCCGCCGAGGCCGAGCGCCTTCTCGCCCGGGCCGAGGAGCTCTCCGAGCTGGGCCTTGTGGTGGAGCCCTTCGGCGCCGGGGCGGTGCTGGTGCGCGAGACCCCGGCCCTCTTGGGCGAGACCGACATCGCGGGCCTCGTGCGCGACATCGCCGATGATCTGGCCGAAAACGGCGCGGCCCTGGCGCTCAAGGAACGCATGGCCGAGGTCTGCGCCACCATGGCCTGCCACGGCAGCGTGCGCGCGGGGCGGCGGCTCAACGCCGTGGAGATGAACGCCCTCCTGCGGCAAATGGAGGCGACGCCGCATTCGGGCCAGTGCAACCACGGCCGTCCCACCTATGTGGAGCTGAAGCTGGCCGACGTGGAACGGCTGTTCGGCCGGCGCTGAGTTGGGAAGCTGACGGCTTGAAGACAGGCGAATCCGGTTGACCGCCCCCGGCGCCATCAGGAAAGTTCCCCGTCCTTATCTGTCTGAAGAGCGCCCATGATCGTCGTCCTCGCCAGCCTCGCCGCCCTGCTCGCCCAAGGCGCGGCGACGGCGCCCAAATCCCACGCCGAGCTGTCCGTCACGGCGGGGGGGAGCGTGATCCCGCCCACCTGGCTGCCCATGGACGCCGAGCGCATCGAATATCTGCTCACGCCGCGCGCGCCCAAGGCGGCTGCACCCAAGACCGATGGCGCGGACCCGGTCGCTGACCCGCCGGAAAAGCCCAAGGTCTCGACCGTGAAGATCGCCGTGTTCCGCGCCGCCGGTCATGACGAGGCGCAGGTGGTCAAGCTGCGCGACGATCTCGCCGCCGGGCGCCTGAAGGAGCGCGAGCTGTTGTTCGTGCTGGCCAAGCAAAAGCCCGCCTTGCGGGTGCACGGCCAGGGCTGCGCCTTGGAGAACGTGGCGCAGAAGGCCGGCGTGGCGGGCCAGAGCGGCGAGACCTACAGCTTCGCCTGCCGCGCCGTGTCGCCCCTGCCGCCGGAGAAGCCGCCCGAGAAAACCAATGACAAGCTGGGCGACAAGGTGAGTCTGGCACCCGGCCCGAAGCCCGCGCTCAAGACCAGTCTGACGCTAGGCGCCAAGCGGCCCTAAATCCTATTTCGAAGGATGGCGCGGCTCGCCGCCGTGATAGCCGGGGAGGGCCCAGCCGCGGGTGAGGGCCCCGGCGCGGAGGCCAAAGGCGAGGAAGGCGGCTATGAGGCCCGCCTGTCCGAGGTCCAGCCCCATAAGCCGCAGCAAGACAAAGCTGCCGGCGCCCAGGGCCGCGGCGGTGACATAGATTTCGCGGTTGAGGATCACCGAAGGCTGGCCGGCCAGCACGTCGCGGATCACCCCACCCACGCTGGCGCTGATCACCCCCATGACCACGGCCACCAGGGGCGGCGCGCCCCAGGCGGCGGCCTTGGCTGCGCCCAGCACCGCGTAGGCGGAAAGGCCTATGGCGTCGAGCCACAGCAGCACGCGCCCGCCGCTGATGCGCTCGCCCACCGCCCAGACGAGGCCGGCCATGGCCACGCACACCGCCACATAGCCGGCGTCATGCACCCAGAACACCGGAGCGCCGAGGAGGAGGTCGCGCACCGTGCCGCCGCCCACCCCGGTCACTGCGGCGAAGAAAGCGAAGGTGACGATGGTCTGGCCCTTGCGCGCGGCGGCCAGCGCGCCGGCGGCGGCGAACACCGACACCCCGGCGTAGTCGAGGAGGATCAGGCGCAGCGCGTCCGGGCTCATCACCAGGCGCCCACATTGGGCATGGAGGCCCAGGGCTCGGCGGGGGCGAGGGCGGGGCCGGCTTGCAGCAGCTCGATGGAAATGCCGTCGGGGGAGCGGACGAAGGCCATGCGCCCATCGCGCGGAGGGCGGTTGATGGTCACCCCGCCGTCCATCAGCCTTTGGCAGGCCGCATAAATGTCCTCCACCGCATAGGCGAGGTGGCCGAAATTGCGCCCGCCGGTGTAGGTCTCCGGGTCCCAATTATAGGTCAGCTCCACCAGGGGGGCCTGATCGGTCTTGGCCCGCTCCAGGTCCTCGGGGGCGCAGAGGAAGAAGAGGGTGAAGCGCCCGGCCTCGTTGTCGATGCGCCGCGCCTCCACGAGCCCGAGCTTCTTGCAATAGAAGTCGAGCGCGGCGTCCAGGTCGGCCACCCGCACCATGGTGTGGAGATATTTCATCGCATCGACTCCCGCGGCTTTGGTCCCGCGTCACATGGCGCCCCGCGGCGCAAGGATCAACCGGGAGGGGGATGAGTGGGGCCTTGCGACTTGCCTTATCCGTCAAATCCCGGCGGACGCCGGGACCTAGGTCTGTCCAGGATGCACCCGCTGGAAAGTCCTGGGCCCCTGCTGCCGCAGGGGTTTTGCGGAATGAGGTTACTTCGCCGCGGCTTCCACGGCGGCGAGGTCGCTCGGCCGGCCGGCGAGGGCGCGGCGCGCCTCCTCCAGCGCCTTGGTCTGCGCCGCCTGGTCCCCCAGCACGCGGTAGGAGCGCACCAGCCGCGCCCAGCCCTCGGCGTCGCTGGGGTCCTTTTGCAGACGCGCGGCCAGCTTGGCCACCATGCCGCGGATGAAGTCCTGCTGGTCGCCGGCGGAGGCCTGGGCCGCCATCATCTGTTCGCGCGAGACGGGGGGCGGCAGGGCGCCCAGCCGCGTCACCTCGGTGATCTGGGCCTGCAGGTCGTTGCGGCGCTTGTCGCCGGCCGGCAGGGTATCGGCGAGGGCGCGCCATTCGGTCAGGCCCTCGGCGAGCTTGCCCTTGGCGATGGCCGCCTTGGCCACATAGTAGCGGACGCCGGGGTTTTGCGGATCGACGGCCTGGGCGGCGCGGAAGGCGGTCTCAGCCTTGTCGCCGATCTTGCCTTCTTCGGCGGCCACTAGGGCCTCGCCCTCGGCCATGTAGAGGTCGGCGCGCTGGTTCAGCGGGGCCATGAGGGCGGCTTTGTGAAAGGCGCCGGCGGCGGCGTAGGGGTCGCCCGCGCTCATCTCCGCCTGGCCGAGGAAGGTGAGAGCCTTCACCGGATCAGCGGGGTGGGAGGCGACGATCTCGCGCATCACGGCGGCCAGCTGTTCCGGCGACAGGGCGCCGGGCTCGGCGGCGCGCCAGGCCTTCACCCGCGCCTGATAGGGCTGATCCGCAGCGCCCGGGGCGCCGAGGCCGTGCAGGGGACCTAGCCCAGCGTAAAGCAGAAGCGCGAGGAGCGCGGCGCCCAGGCCGCCGGCGAGGATGGCGTTGCGGGCGAGCTTGGTCTCGGCGCGTTCCGGGGTTTCGGCCTTGGGCGCGGCGCTGAGCAGGCGGCGCCCGGCCTCGGCCTTGGCGGCGGCGAGCTCGGCCTCGCCCATCAGCCCCCCTTCCGCCTGTTGATCCAGCTCGACGATCTGGCGCTGATAGAGGGCCTTGGCGAGGTCGGCCTCGCTATGACCGGCGATGGTCCGCGCCGCCCCTTGAGCGCGCAGGCTCATGAGGATGAGGCCGAGGGCGGCGAGGCCGCCGGCCAACAGCCAGAACAGGATCATGCCCATGCGAGGTCCGTCATGAAGAACGCGAAGAGCTTCGCATTAGCGGCAATGGCCGGCGCCGTCACCTCCGTGGAATTGCTTATTAGTACGCGGGTTCGCGGGCGGAAAACCGGTTCCCACTTTTCCTCGAACCCGCTGGGGGCTACCCATTAAACAGGAAGTGCATCACGTCGCCGTCCTTGACCACATAGGTCTTGCCTTCGGCGCGCAGCTTGCCGGCGTCGCGGGCGCCCGCCTCGCCCTTGAAGGCCACATAGTCGTCGAAGGCCACGGTCTCGGCGCGGATGAAGCCCTTTTCGAAATCGGAGTGGATCACGCCCGCCGCCTGGGGCGCGGTGGCGCCCACGGGGATGGTCCAGGCCCGCGCTTCCTTGGGGCCCACGGTGAAGTAGGTCTGGAGGCCGAGGAGCTTGTAGGCGTCGTGGATCAGGCGGTTGAGGCCGGGTTCTTCGAGGCCCAGGGTCTCCAGGAACTCGGCCCGTTCGTCAGCGTCGAGGAGGGCGATCTCGCTCTCGATCTTGGCTGAGATCACCACCGCCTTGGCGCCATCTTTCGCCGCGCGGGCGACCACCTCAGCCGACAGGCTGTTGCCCTCGGCGGCCGAGCCCTCGTCCACATTGCACACATAAAGGGCCGGCAGGGCGGTCAAGAGCTGCAGCATCCACCAGGCCTTCTGGTCCTCCTTGCTCACCTTCGGATAGGCGACCCGGGCGGGCCGACCGTCGCGCAGTTCGGCGAGGGCGAGATTGACCATCTCCAGGGTCTTGGCGCTTTCCTTGTCGCCGCCGGTCTTGGCCCGCTTCTCCAGATTGGGGACGCGCTTTTCCAGGCTCTCCAGGTCGGCCAGCATCAGCTCGGTCTCAATGATGTCGAGATCGGACAGGGGATCGACCCGGCCTTCCACGTGGGTGACATCGCCATCCTCGAAGCAGCGAGCCACGAAGGCCACGGCGTCGCAGTCGCGGATATTGGCCAGGAACTGATTGCCCAGCCCCTCGCCCTTGGAGGCGCCGCGCACCAGCCCCGCCACGTCGACGAAATTGATCCGCGCCGGAATGATCTCCTTGGAGCCGGCCACCTTGGCGAGGGCGTCCAGCCGGCTCTCCGGCACCGCCACGTCGCCCACATTGGGCTCGATGGTGCAGAAGGGATAGTTGGCGGCCTGGGCGGCGGCGGTCTGGGTCAGGGCGTTGAACAGGGTGGACTTGCCCACATTGGGCAGGCCGACGATGGCGACTTTCAGGGCCATGCGGGTCTTTCGTGCGCGAGGATCAAGCTTTGGCGGGCCTTATGGCCGGTCAAGGCCCGAAAGGCCAGGGGTTTGGGGGGCGGCGGGGTTGCTGGAGACCAAGTCTTGCATCAGCATCATGGCAAGACTGGAGCCGTTGCATGATGTTGAGCTTTGCTCTCGCCGCCGCTTTGGCGAATGGTGCTCCGACGGCTCAGGCGCCGAGTTGCCTGAGCGACACGATATCCCGGGTCGTCAGTGACAAGGATAAGGCGGCGCCCCTCGTTATCCAACTGAGGTCCGGGCGCCATCTGCGCGTACTCGGACAAGATTTCATCGACCCAAGGCGCTGGCGGCGTGGCGATCGCGTAGCAATCTGTCCGATGGACGGTATCGACACCGTTGAAGTGACCAACGTCCAGCGGGGCGAGCGGCTCTTGACGTGGACGGATGCAAGGCCCCGCTAGCCTGGACAGAAAGCTGCGATCGCTGAGGCATTCTCTTCAAGCCGCTACGCGCGTGGCGGCGCCCCTCTCCCAACCTCTCCCCGCAAGAGGGAGGGGCCAGAAAATGGTCCGCTCATCCTCGCGGACCGCGAGGACGGCGGGATGTCCATCAGCAAGTCCGCCCAAATTGTCGGAGGTTCTCGTCGAATTCCGCCTTCAGCTCGGGGAATTGCGCGAATATGGGCTGCAGAACGGTCTCGTACGTCTCGTAAACGCAAGCGCCGATGGCGTCCTTGAGCTGCTCCGCGAGCGCATCGGAATCGAGGTCTTTCAACAGGGGCGCCACGTCGCCGAATTCTCTGGCGCTGCAAACCGCGGCGTTGGCGATGATCCGCGCCAGACGCTGATCCATGTAGGCCTCCATCATTCCAGTCATTCTCGGCCTTCTTTCTCCCGCATCCTAGGCACAAGCCCGAGGATGACAAAAAAGGATCGGGGCGCTCATTGCGAATGGCGCAAGTGGAGCGTGGCGCCATCCTCTGCCATATTCGGCTCAAGGTTGATCCTTAAGGAGCCGTCCCATGGCCACGCTCGTCTATGGCATGAACCAGTCCCTGGACGGCTATGTGGCCGCCGTGGACGGAACGCTGGTCCTGCCGCCGCCCGCGCCGGAGCTCTTCCAGCACTTCGTCGATCAGGTGCGCGGGCAAGTCGGCTGTCTCTACGGCCGCCGTCTCTATGAGGTGATGCGCTACTGGGACGAGGACCAGCCCGACTGGGACGCGGGCGACCGCGCCTTCGCCGCGGCCTGGCGCGCCCTGCCCAAATGGGTGGTGTCGCGCACCCTCAAGACCCTCGGCCCAAACGCCACGCTCATCAACGAGGATGTGGAGGGAAAGGTGCGCCGGCTGAAGGCCGAGGTCGCCGGGGAGATCCAGGTAGGCGGGCCGGAACTGGCCCACAGCCTCGGGGCGCTCGGCCTCATCGACGGCTACCGGCTCTATTTCCACCCGGAGGTCACTGGCCCGGGCAAACCCTTCTTCGCTGGCCCGCGCCCGCCCCTGCGCCTCACCGAGGTGCTGCGCCTGGGCGAGGTCGTCCGCCTCAGCTACGCGCCGGCCTGAGCCCTACTTCAACCGGGTCCAGGTCTGGCTCTGGCACAAGGGGAACACCAGGCAGCCGGTGAGCTTCAGCGTATTGGCGTCCAACAGCTTCAGCTCGCCGGAATAGGTGCCGCCGTCCTGCGGGCGATAGAGCTTGCCGCCCTTCCATTCCTTGGGCCCGCCGGTGAAGCCGGTCATGAACTCCAGCCCCTTCACCAAACGGGCGCGCAAGGCGGCGTCCTTGTTGCGCTCGTCCTTCTGCTCGGGGTGGGCCTTGAGGATGTCCGAGGTCAGCACCTTGCCGCACAGGGCCTGGCCGCACTCATAGACCTCCACCTGGCCGTGATCATCACCGGTGAGCCAGACGCCCGAGGCGGGCGAGGAGGCCAGCGCCGTCCCCGCGGCGGCGAGGCTGAGCACGGCGGCGGTGAAGAGGCTTTTGCCGATCATGGATGTGGTCTCCGAGCAAGGTTCGCAAGATTTAGGTCGCTCGCCTCATTCGGCAAGCGCCTCGCCACGCAGATAGCGGGGAAGTTGGGCGCCGAGATGGTCGAGCACGGCGCGCACCCGGCGATGGGTCTTCAGGTCCTCATGCGCCACCAGCCACATCTCAAGATGGAACGAGAACGCATCCTTCAGCACCCGGATCAATTGCGGATCCCGAGCCGCCAGGGGCGCCTGGCAGCCGCCGATGCCAAAGCCGGCCTTGAGCGCAGCGATCTGCGCCAGGTCGTTGTCGCAGCGATAGGCGAACAGCTCGCGATTGAATTGCTGCGCTCCGGCGAGGCCGCGCACCGCCGTGTCGTCGCGGTCGAAACCGATGATCGGATGGCTTAAGAGCTCGGCCGGCGTGGCGGGCAGGCCATGCCGTTTCACATAGCCGGCATGCGCAAAGAGGCCCACTTCCACCGCCCCCAGCTTGCGGGCGAAGAGGCCGGTCTGCACCGGCCGGGTCATGCGCACGGCGAGGTCCGCGTCCCGGCGCAGCAGGTCCTCGTTGCGGTTGGAGAGGGCGAGCTCGAACACGAGGCCGGGGTGTTGGGCGCGCAGGCTGGCCAGGATCGGCGGCAGCACGAGGCCGCCCACCACCTCGCTGGCGGCGATGCGCACCACCCCCTCCACCTTGTCCGGCCGGGCCGAGGCCGCGCGCACCAGGGCCTCGGCGGCGGCCTCCATGGAAAGCGCGTCCGGGATCAGGGCCGCCCCCGCCTCGGTGAGGACGAGGCCGGCGGGGGAGCGGGTGAAGAGGGCGAGGCCAAGGGCGGCCTCCAGCGCGTCGAGCTGGCGCCCCACCGTGGGCTGGGCGAGGCCCAGCGTCCGCGCGGCGCCGGAGAAGCTGCCGCTGCGCCAGGCGGCGAGAAAGGCGCGGGTGTGGTCCCAGCTCGGGTCGGACATCATGCGTAAACGCATATCAGAGCCAGATAAATATGCAATTATCGGCGAGACGCGGGACCGCTATCGTGGTTTCATTCCTAAAAAGGGAGGACACATGTTTATCGGACACTACGCCGCAGCCCTGGCCGCCAAGGCCGCCCAGCCCAAGGCGCCGCTGTGGGCCTATGTGGGCGCTTCGCAGCTCTTGGACATCGGCTGGTCGAGCCTTGTCCTCGCCGGCGTGGAGAAGTTCCGCTTCGACCCCGCCCTGCCTGGCAGCCCGCTCGATCTCTACCACATGCCCTATACGCACAGCCTGCCGGCGGCGCTGATTTGGTCGGGGGCGGCGGGGCTCGCGGCGCGGCTGATCCTGAAGGTCCCCGGCGGGGCGGCGGTGCTGATCGGCCTCACCGTGTTCTCGCACTGGATCCTGGATTTCCTGGTGCATCGGCCCGACCTCGAGCTGTGGCCCGGCCAGAACAAGGTGGGCCTCGCCTGGTGGAACTTCCCCACTCCGGAGCTGATCTTGGAGTTCACCCTCCTGGCCCTCGCGGCCGTCGCCTGGACGGCCAACCGCAAGGGCGAGGGGCTGAAGGCCTGGCCCGTGGCGGCCTTGGTGGCGTTCCTCTGCGCCCAGCAGCTGATCAACGCCCTCCTGCCCGGAGGCGGGTCCACGGCGGGCATGGCCATGCTGGCCCTCGTGACCTACCTCCTCACCACCGCGGCGGCCAAGCTGACCGAACTCGGACGGCGAGGGTGAGCGCTCCATTTTGATCTTGTCATCCTCGCATTCATTGCGAGGACCCAGGCTTCAGCCTCGCGAACTTTTCCGGATGAGGCTGAGCGGTGGATGGCTGGGTCCTCCGAACGAGTCGGAGGATGACAAAATAATATTGCGCGCTTAGCCCCCCTTCAAAACGCCGCGGCTTCGATGCGCCCGTCGGTGTAGAGGAGGGCCCGCTTCATGCCCTCGCTGACGAAGGGGGCGTGGGGCTCGCCCTCGGCGCCCAGGGCGATGAGCCCGCCGTCGCCCTTCAGGTCGCGGATTTCGCCGAGCACCGCGCAGGCGGCCTCGCCCACGCTCTCGCCGCCGAAGCGCACCCGGGCGGCCACTTGGTGCGCCGCGGCGATGCGGATGAAATACTCCCCCTGGCCGGTGCAGGAGACCGCGGCGCGGCCGTCGGCCCAGGTCCCGGCGCCGATGAGCGGGCTGTCCCCCACCCGTCCTGGCAGCTTGGCGAACACCCCGCCGGTGGAGGTGGCCGCCGCGAGGCGCCCCTGCCGGTCGCGCACCACGCAGCCCACCGTGCCGTGGGCGAGGGCCGAGCCGGCGCCCGGCGCGTGGTTGCTCTCATCGGCCCCGGCATGGGTGAACCAGGCGGCGGGATCCTCGATGGTCTCAAGGCCCTGGGCGCGGGCGAAGGCCGAGGCGCCGTCTCCTGCCAGCATCACGTGCGGGGTGCGGGTCATCACAGCCTGGGCGGCGAGGATGGGGCTCTTGATGCCTTCCAGCGCCGCCACCGAGCCGGCGAGGCCGCGGGCCCCGTCCATGACCGCGGCGTCCAGCTCATAGCGCCCGGCGGTGTTGGGCGAGGCCCCTCGCCCGGCCACATAGAGCCCCGAAACCTCCAGGGCGACCACCGTCTCCACCGCCACATCGAGGGCTGAAGCCCCGGCGGCGAGGCGCTCCCGCGCAGCTTCGGCCAGGCCCTTCATGTGGGCGATTTCCGCCGTGTAGTCGCGGCTCTTGCGCGCGCCTGCGCCGCCATGCAGGGCGAGGGCGTATCCGGTGCTGGGCATAACTGAACTCCATTCACTCTTGCGTCGCCGCGCGGCTCGTTTAGCGTCTGCGCCGCAATTTAAACCAGGAAAGCTCGGTCAGGGAGACGGCGGCATGAAGGCGATGTTGAGTAAGACGGTGGGCGGGCCCGAGACCCTCGTGCTCGAAGAGCTTCCCGATCCCACCCCGGCCAAGGGCGAGGTGCTGCTGGCGGTGAAGGCGTGCGGCGTCAACTATCCCGACGTGCTCATCATCGAGGACAAGTACCAGTTCAAGCCCGGCCGTCCCTTCGCCCCCGGCGGCGAGGTGTCCGGCGTGGTGGAGGCCGTGGGCGAGGGCGTGACTCATCTGAAAGCGGGCGACCGGGTGATCG
Source organism: Pseudomonadota bacterium (assembly GCA_040757715.1). Lineage (GTDB taxonomy): Bacteria > Pseudomonadota > Alphaproteobacteria > Caulobacterales > Caulobacteraceae > CAIMFV01. The sequence continues at coordinate 25,116 of JBFLWS010000022.1, forward strand.
GCTCGGTGGGCTGGGGCGGCATGGCCGAGAAGCTCATCGTGCCCGCCGCGCGCTGCATCCCCATGCCGGCCAACATGCCCTTCGACGAGGCCGCGGCCTTCATCCTCACCTATGGCACCTCCTACTACGCCCTGAAGCAGCGGGCGCAGCTGAAGCCGGGCGAGACGCTGCTGGTGCTCGGCGCGGCCGGGGGCGTGGGCCTCGCCGCCGTGGAGCTCGGCAAGGCCATGGGCGCCAATGTGGTGGCCGCCGCCTCCACCGAGGAGAAGGTCTCTCTCGCCAAGAGCCGCGGCGCGGCCTCCGGCGTGGTCTATCCCACCGGCCCCTTTGATCGCGACGGTCAGAAGGCGCTGGCCGAGCTGTTCAAGGGGGCCTGCGGGGAAAAGGGCGCGGACGTGATCTATGACGCGGTGGGCGGCGACTATGCCGAGGCGAGCCTGCGCGCCATCGGCTGGGAGGGGCGCTTCCTGGTGATCGGCTTCCCGGCCGGCATTCCGAAGATCCCGCTCAACCTCACCCTCCTGAAGTCGTGCCAGATCGTGGGCGTATTCTGGGGCGCCTGGACCGCCCGCTTCCCGGCGGAGAACCAGGAGAACATCAAGGAGCTGCTGGCCCTCTACGCCGAGGGCAAGATCCGCCCGCACGTGTCGGCGCGCTTCCCCCTGGCCGAAGCCGGGGCGGCGATCCAGCACCTGGCCGACCGCAAGGCCCAGGGCAAGATCGTGGTGACCATGGAATAGGCCAGGAGCCTTTTCCGAAAAGTGGGAACCGGTTTTCGGATCAAAAAAGGCTCCAAATATCGATGAGGCGGGTTCCGATCGGCTCGATCGGAACTCGGTCTCAACGCACTTTGGCGGCGGCGAGGTCGCGCCAGGCTTGCGCTTCCTTGCGGAAGGGGCCGGCGGCCCGCGCCAGGCGCTGATCGATCTCGCCGAGCTGGTCCTTGGCCTCGGCCATGCGCCCGGCCTCGGCGAGGAAGGCCGTATAGCGGCTGATGGCCTCGAAGCCGGGCATCTTCAGCACCGCGGCGCGGTAGGCCGCATCGGCCGCCTCCGTCTGGCCAAGGCCCTGGCGGGCGCGGGCGAGGGCCAGCAGCGCCGCCGGAGAGTGCGAGTTCTCGCCCAGCGCCTCCAGCTTGCCCAGCACCAGCAGCGCCTCGTCGAACCGCTTCAACTCCACCAGCGCCTTGGCCCGGCCGAGCAACAGGGCGGGGTCGTCGGCGTGCACGCCGCTGGCCGCTTCGCGATAGAGCGCCTCGGCCTCGTCATGGCGGCCCTGGCCGGCGGCGGCGCTGGCGAGGCGCATGCGGTTGGTCACGGTGGGGCTGTCCTCGCAGGCGGCCTTGGCCTCGCGGTATTCGCGATGGGGGTCGAGGGCCTCGCGGGCCGTGGAGCGCAGCTTGCGCGCCGCCGAGCCGCCGGTGAGGCTGGGGATCAGCACGATGACGGCATAGGCCAGGGCGCCGAGGCCGGGGGCGATGACGATGATCCAGATCCAGAAGGTGTCCTGGTGCGTCTTCACCGCGTGCCAGCACAGGCCGATGACCACGCCGAGCCAGATCAGGAACAGGAGCGGCGAGGCCGCGAAGAGATAGAGGAGGAAGCTCATGGCGCTGGCCCTATTTGAAGCGGGTTCCGGATCTGATCCGAAGATTGGGCGAAAAACCGGTTCCCACTTTTTCTGAACCCGCTTTAGCCGACGTCCGCGTCCCGGGACAGCTTGCGCGGGTCGATCTTCTCAGCGGGAGCGAGGCGCATCACCTCGGCCTGGTACTTCTCGTCCTCGTCGGCGGCCAGAAGCGGTGCAGCGTCGGCGATGGCCTGGCACAGGGGTTTCGCCCACACCTCCTCGGCCTTGGAGAAGTCAGAAAGCACGAAGCCCTGCACCCGGTCCTTGTGTCCCGGATGACCGGTGCCCAGCCGTCCCCGGCGGAAATAGGGGCCGATGTGAGCGGTCAAGGAGCGCACGCCGTTGTTGCCCGCCGCCCCGCCGCCGGCCTTCATGCGAAAGCGGCCGGGCGCCAGGTCGATCTCGTCGTAAAAGACCACCAGGTTGTGCGGCTCGAGCTTGTAGAACTTCAGCGCCGCCGCCGCCGAGAGGCCGCTATCGTTGTAAAAGGTCTGCGGCTTGATAATCAGCGCCTTCACCGCGCCCTTGGGCGTGTCGATAGAGCCCTCGCGCGCCAGCCCCTGGAACTTCAACCGCTCGGGCCCGAAATTCCAGCGCTCGGCGATGGCGTCCACGGCGCGGAAGCCGAAATTGTGGCGATTGCCGGCGTACTTGGCCCCGGGATTGCCGAGGCCCACCAGGATCAGCATGAGCGCTCCCTGTGATCAGAAGCGCTAAGGGCTCAGCCTTGCGCGGCTTCCGCGTCGGCCGAGGCCTGGGCGCCGGAGCCCGCCACCGTGGCGATGACGAAGTCGCGGCCCTTGATCACCGGCTCCATGCCTTGCGGCTTGGCCAGGTTGGACCAGCGCACGGAATCGCCGATGTCGAGGCCGGTGAGGTCGGCGGTGAGTTCTTCGGGGATGTGATCGGCCGGGACCCACACTTCCACTTCGTGACGGGCCACGTTCAGGGCGCCGCCGCGCTTCAGGCCAGGGCTGGCTTCCTGGTTCTTGAAGTGCACCGGCACCGCGATCTTGATCAGCTGGTGCTCGTCCACGCGATAGAGGTCGAAATGCACCGGCACGTCGGTGACCGGATGGAACTGCACGTCCTTGGCGATGACCGGCTGGGTCTCTTCGCCGTACTTCAGGGTCACCAGGTGGCCCAGGAGCTTGCCGGTGTAGAGCGCCTTCTTGAACGCGTTGGCGTTCACTTCCACCGCCACAGGGCCGCGCGGGCCGCCATAGAGCACGCCCGGCACATTGCCGTTGGCGCGCGAGGCGCGAGCGCCGCCGGTGCCAGTGCGCTCGCGGACTTCCACATTGAGGACGATCTCGGCCATGACGGTCTTCCGAAACGAAACCGCCGCGCCTTAGCCCAGCGCGGCGATGGCAGATGTTGACCCGACAAGCGGGCTATGAATTCGAGCGGCCGTCTTTACACGAGGGCGCGGGGGGATGCAACCGCAGAGTCGGCGCCCGGTGATGGGAAGGGCCCTACTTTACTTCCCCGCAGGTCAGGGCCCGGCCGTGGATCAGGCAGCGGGCTACGGCATGGTCGCTCACGTCGTAGAAGGTGAGGGTCCAGTCCGCGCCGGTGCGCTCGAACAGGCCATAGCCCCAGCGATAGAAGCCGAACGCCTGCGCCGCTACCCCGTCAAGATTGATGTTGTCGCGCCCCACCCTGGGCGAATCCTTGGCCGAGCCGATGGTCCCGCCTGAGCCGATCACCAGCTGGGCCGGGCGCTTGCCGGCGAAGTCATAGGCGGCGAAGTGGTGCACGTGGCCCGAGACGATGAGGCCGACGCCCGACAGGTCATTGCCCTTGGCCGCGACCTGCAGCGTGCGGTCGAGGCCCACGCTGATGAGGCCGAGCGGGTCCTCGGCGGCGGCGAGACTCCACACCGGATGGTGCTCGATCATCCAGGCCGGGCCCTTGGCGAGGAGGGGTTGCAGCGCCTTCATCTCTCCATCGATCTCGGCCACCCGCTCGGGCGGGGCCTCAAGGTCGTTGGCGCGGTTGGAATCGAGAATGGCGAGGTTCACCCCGCCAATATCCACGGCGAAGGGCGTCTCCACCTTGGCGCAGGCGGTGCTCGCGCGGCTGGGGGAGAGGAGCTTGCCCCAACCCTCGCCGCCCCGCTTGCAGTCCTCGTGGTTGCCGCGGACCATGATCCAGGGCGCCGCGGCGAACAGGGGCTCGGAGGGGGTGAAGAAGTCCGCGTCCCAGCTCGCCCAGTGATCGCCATAGGGGGTGGGCGCACAGCCCTTGGCCGCGTCCGGGCAGGGGCTTTCGCGGTAATAGTAGTCGCCCAGCTGCACCACGAGGTCCGGATGGCGGGCGGCGGCGAGCCTCGCCACCGTGGCGTAGGGCCAGGCGGTCGCATCGTTGCAGGCCTGGGTCTTCTTGCCCTTCAGCCGACAACCCGTGTCGCCGAACATGACGATGCGGTTCACAGCGTGGGGCAGGGGCAGGGCGCGGCCGCCGATGACGAGGCTCTTGGCGCCCGCGGGGGGCGTCAGGGCGCAGACGGCGGGGAAGGCCTCGCTGGCCGGGCTGCGCAGGGTCATGCTGGCGGCCTGGCCGTCCAGGCTTGCCGCCGGGCACTTTCCATCGGCGGAGGTGGCGCGGGCCTCCACCCGCCCGTCGTCGGCATATTGCACCCAGGCGGTGAAGCGGGCGCTCGGATCGGCCTTGGCCGAACAGGCGGCGAGGCTGAGAGCGGCGAGGGCGAGGACCAAAACGCGCATGGACGACTAACTCCGCAGATTGCAGGGCTCTTAACACATGCGGACCAAAGGTGGGCGCGTGGCGCGCGCCAGCTTTTCCTTCCTTCGCGAGGCATTGAGCGCTATGGCCTCTCGTTTGTTCCCTCACACCCCCGGTAAAAGCCCTTGGCGCTGAAGCTCGCCATCGTCGGACGGCCCAATGTGGGCAAGTCGACCCTGTTCAACCGCCTCGCCGGCAAGAAGCTGGCGATCGTCGACGATCGGCCGGGGGTCACCCGCGACCGGCGCATGGCCCATGGCCAGCTGGGGGACCTGGAGCTGGAGCTCATCGACACCGCCGGCTTCGAGGACGTCACCGACGAGAGCCTCGAGGCGCGCATGCGGGCCCAGACCGAAAAGGCGGTGGAGGACGCGGACCTCTGCCTGTTCGTGATCGACGCCCGCGAGGGGGTGACGCCGCTGGACAAGATCTTCGCCGAACTGATCCGGGGACGGAACAAGCCGGTGATCCTGGTGGCCAACAAGGCCGAGAGCAAATATGCCGAGGCCGGCATCGGCGAGGCCTATGGCTTTGGCCTAGGCGAGCCGGTGGCCATTTCCGCCGAGCATGGCGAGGGGCTGGGCGATCTCTACAGCGCCATTCTCACCGCCGCCCCCGAAGCCGCCGAGGAGGTCCCCGAGGACCCGGACAAGCCGGTGCGCATCGCCATCGTCGGGCGCCCCAACGCCGGCAAGTCCACCCTGGTCAACCGGCTCATCGGCGAGGACCGCCTGCTGGTGGGCCCTGAGGCCGGCATCACCCGTGACGCCATTCCGGTGGACTGGACCTATGAGGGGCGCAAGGTGCGCCTGGTGGACACCGCCGGGCTTCGGCGCAAGGCGCGGGTGCAGGAGCAGCTGGAGAAGCTCTCCACCGCCGACACCATCCGCGCCATCACCTTCGCCGAGGTGGTGATCCTGGTCATGGACGCCCAGAACGCCTTCGAGACCCAGGACCTGCAGATCGCCGATCTCGTGGAGCGCGAGGGGCGCGGCCTCGTCTTCTGCATCGCCAAGTGGGACCTCGTTGAAAACCCCGGCGTGAAGCTGCAGGAGCTGCGCGAGACCGCCGAGCGCATGCTGCCCCAGGTGCGCGGCGCGCCGCTGATCGCGCTCAGCGGCGAGACCGGCCGGCACGTGGACCGGCTAATGCCCGCTGTGTTCAAGATGTACGAGAACTGGTCGGCCAAGGTGAAGACCCGCGACCTCAACGACTGGATGGCCATGGCCGTGCAGCGCCACCCGCCGCCGGCGGTGAACGGGCGGCGCATCAAGCTGAAATACATGGCCCAGACCAAGGGCCGCCCGCCCACCTTCGTGCTGTTCGCCAGCCGGGCCGACCAATTGCCGGACAGCTATCGCCGCTACCTCATCAATGGCCTGCGCGAGAGCTTCGACCTGCCTGGCGTGCCCATCCGCATCACCATCAAGTCGGGCGCCAATCCGTATGCGGAAGATTCCGACAAGGCCCCGGACGTCAAGCGCTGGGGCAAGGGCGGCAGCGAGGCCAAGAAGGCCGCCGCCAAGACCTGGCCGCAAGCCAAATCCAAGGTCAAGGCCAAGCCCAAGCCGTCCCCGGCCTCGGCGCCCGGAACCTCGTTCAAGGTGGGGGCGATCAAGCCACGCTCAGGACCTGGGGCGAAGAAGCGGTAGGGCTCAGCCCGGGCCACGGGCCGGTAAGCCAAGGCCAAGTTCTTCGCGTTTGCGAAGTTTTCGCCGCAATACTTCTATGCTGTCGGAAAGCAGGAAACCAATTTTCGGCGTCGGATATTGTCGCAAATCCGGCGACGCGAACCATTCCGAGCCCCAGGGCAGCCATTTGATTTTGTCGAGATCGAAACGGGTCGCCTTGTAGAGTCCAGCATATTGCATCGCCCGAAAATTGGTGATGCGCAGATCGAGCGGACGGGATTCAGATTTTAGGTTCGAAGTGCCGAAAGCAACCTGGACCACTAATCCGCCATCTGCCAGTCGCGCTGTAGCGAAAACCAGCCCAGGATGCGGCGTCACCCCAGGCACATTCGGCGCATTGTGGTACGGGAAGCGGCACCACACCACGTCCATCGGTTTTGGCAAGTCTGCTTCTGGAAGCGCCGTCACGCTACCAGCGAAAGCTGGCGATCATCGTGCCTGTCTGCTCCACATTCTGATCCACAGTGGCGTCGATCAGGTCGAACATTTCCTGCGGCACGTCTTCGTCGTAGTCCGCAGGGATCGGTTCAGGAGCCAGGGGTTGTCCCGGCGCAATTTTTGCGGTTCTCGGATGCGATTTCAACTCGTCCATGAACACCTCCAGCGCCCGCTTTTATTATGTTATTGCGGCCAGAACTGCGAGAGCGCCTTGAGCCGGCAATTATCACCGCCGTCAAGATAAGGTCAGCGCCGGACCTTCGCCACTCTATTCGCCCGTGACGATGCGGCGATGGACTTAAATTTCAGTGATCGGGTGGAGATCGTTCGGCATTTGACGCGAGCGCCCGTCAACGCGACATGACCGGCGGAGGCGCGATCCTGAATTCCCCCCCCAGGACCGTCTGTCGCGCCGCCTTGCAGGGGGGCGGGCGCATCGCCATAACAGGACGCAACTCCCTGACACCCCACAAGGTTCCCCCGATCCATGGATAGCGCACTTCTTCACCAGCTAGTGGACGACGCCCTGAAGGCCGGCGCCGACGCGGCGGAGGCCGTGGGGTCGCAAAGCGCCAGCCTGTCGGTGGAGGTGCGCCTCGGTCAGGTGGAGGAGGTGGAGCGGTCCGAGAGCCGCGACCTCGGTCTGCGCGTGTTCGTTGGCCAATCCCAGGCGGTGGTGTCGGGCTCCGATCCCTCCCCCGCGGCGCTGAAGAAGCTGGTGGAGCGGGCAGTGGCCATGGCCCGGCTCGCCCCCGCCGATCCCTATGTGGGCCTTGCGCCGCAAGAGCTTTTGGCCAAGGGACCCCATCCGGAGCTTGATCTCTACGATCCCGCCGAACCCTCGGCCGAGCAGCTGGAGGCCGCCGCCCGTCGGGCCGAGGACGCCGCCCGCGCCGTGGCCGGGGTCACCAACAGCGACGGCGGCTCGGCCGGCTGGTCCAAGGGCGAGTGGCGCTTTGTCACGTCCAACGGTTTCGAGGGCGAGCACCGCTCCTCCGGCTTCTCGCTTGGCGCCTCGGCCATCGCCGGCGAGGGTGCGGGCATGGAGCGCGGCGGCGAGGGGCGCAGCACCCGACATCTCAGCGATCTGCCCGACCCGGAAAGCATCGGCGCCGAAGCCGGCCGCCGGGCCGTGCAGCGCCTGGGCGCGCGGCGCCTGGCCAGCCAGACGGCGCCAGTGGTGATCGAGAACCGCGCCGCCATGTCGCTGATCAGCCCCCTGATCGGGGCCATCGCCGGCCCTTCGGTGGCCCGCGGCGTGTCGTTCCTGAAGGACCGGCTGGGCCAGCCCCTGTTCGCCAAGGGGATCCATCTCACCGACGATCCGTTCCGGGTGCGCGGCCTCGGCTCCACCCCCTTCGACGACGAAGGCGTGGCGGTGCAGAAGCGAGCCATCATCGCTGACGGCGTCTTGACCACCTGGCTGCTCAACCTGTCCAGCGCCCGCCAGCTCGGCCTCACCAGCACCGGCCACGCGCACCGGGCCCTCGCCGGCGCCCCCAGCGTCTCCACCCACAACCTGACCCTCGAGCCCGGAACCGCCAGCCAGGTCGATCTGCTGCGCGACGCCGGAGCGGGCCTCTTCGTCACCTCGCTGTTCGGGCCCTCGCTCAACTCCAACACCGGCGACTGGTCGGCCGGGGTGTCGGGCTTCTGGTTCGAGGGCGGCGAGCTCGCCTATCCGGTGAACGAGATCACCATCGCCGGCAACCTCGTCGACCTCTATGGCCGCCTCGTTCCCGGCGCCGATCTGGAGCTCCGCGGCGCCTCCAATGCGCCCAGCCTCCTCATCGACGCCGTGGCCATCGGCGGCCAATAGGCCATGACGGTAGGATCATGAGCGCGCGCCTGCCCGCCAACGCCTGGATCGCCTCGGCCCCGGTGGTGGAGACCATGGCGGCGCTGGCGGCCGCGGGGGGCGAGGATTGCGCGCGCTTCGTGGGCGGGTGCGTGCGCGATACGCTGCTTGGCCGAGCGGGACCTGACCTCGACATCGACATCGCCACCACCTTGCCCCCGGATCAGGTGATCGCAGCCTTGGAGGCCGCCGGGATCAAGGCCGTGCCCACCGGGGTGGAGCATGGCACGGTGACGGCGGTGGCGCAGGGCCGGCCGCTGGAGATCACCACCCTTCGCCGAGACGTGGAGACCGACGGGCGCCGGGCCGTGGTGGCCTTCACCACCGATTGGGCCGAGGATGCCGCGCGGCGGGACTTTCGCCTCAACGCCCTCTACGCCGATATCTCCGGCCAGGTGTTCGACCCCACCGGCGAGGGGGTGAGCGACGCCAAGGCCGGGCGCATCGTGTTCGTGGGCGATCCCTCGACCCGCATCCGCGAGGATAACTTACGCATCCTGCGCTTCTTTCGCTTCTACGCCGGCTATGGCCGGGGCGAGGCGGATGCGGCCGGGCTCGCCGCCTGCGCCGCGCTAAAGGCGGGGCTCTCCACCCTCTCGGCCGAGCGCATCGCCAAGGAGCTGTTGAAGCTCCTCGCCTATGAAGACCCTCGCGCGGCGGTGCGGCTGATGGCGGCCACGGGGGTGCTCAGCGTGCTCTTGCCTGAGGTGCAGGGCTTCGAGCGGTTCGAGCGCCTGGTGGCCATCGAGACCGAGCAGCTCTTTACGCGTGATGCGCTCCTGCGCCTCGCCGCCCTCCTGCCCAATGACCAGGAGGCGGTGCGCGCCGTCGCCACGCGCCTGCGCCTCTCCAACGCCGAGCGCGACCGGCTGGTCGCCAGCGTCTCCGGCGAGCCGCGCCTGGTCTCCTGGGCCTCGCCGCGGGAGCTGCGAAGGACCATCTACGCCCTCGGCGCTCACACATTCCGGGACCGGGTGCAGCTCGCCTGGGCCGCCGATCCGCGCACCGCCACGGCCACGCAGTGGCGCATGATGCTGGCCGTGGCCGAGACCTGGTCGCCGCCGCCCTTCCCGGTCACCGGTGAGGAGATCAAGGCTGCCGGCGCCCCCGAAGGTCCCCTGGTGGGGCGCATCCGCAAGGAAATCGAAAGCTGGTGGGTGGATACTGATTTCACCGACGACAAGCTCGCCGCCATCGAGCGTCTGAAGGCTGTCGTGCAAGGACTGATCTATTAGCGCAGGCTCGCGGGCGGAAAACCGGCTCAACTGTTCTTCGAGCCGCGCCGAGGGATGTGGATATGAAGCTTGGTATTCTTGAGACCGGCCAGCCGTGCGAGGCTCTGCGCGCCCAGTTCGGCGGCTATGCCGACATGTTCGCGGCCCTGCTCGGCCCTGAGTTCCAATATCACCGCTTCGACGTCCAGGCCCTGGAGCTGCCCGGCGCAGTGGAGCTATGCGACGCCTATCTCGTCACCGGCTCGCCCGCGGGGGTCTATGACCCGCTGCCCTGGATCGCGCCCCTGATGGACTTTTTGCGGGAAGCCAAGGGCCGCACGCGCCTTGCTGGCGTCTGTTTCGGTCACCAGATCATGGCCGAGGCCTTCGGCGGCCAGGTGATCAAGTCGCCGAAGGGCTGGGGCGTGGGCCTGCATGCTTACGAGGTGCTGGACGCCGGCCGCTTCATCGGCGGGACGCGGCAGGTGAGCCTCATCGCCTCGCACCAGGACCAAGTGGTGACCCTGCCGCCGGGCGCGCGGGTGCTGGCGGGCAGCCATTTCACCCCCTACGCCGCCCTCGCCTATGACGACGGGATGAGCGTCTCCATCCAGCCGCACCCGGAGTTCTCGACCGCCTTCGCCGAGGCCCTCATCGCCTCGCGCACGGGCGGGCCCTTGACGCTGGGCCAGGGCGAAGCGGCCATGGCCAGCCTCTCCGCCCCCAATGACAGCCTGCGCGTCGGCGACTGGCTGCGCGGCTTCCTGCGGGGGTAGGAATATCCGCCCTGGCTGTAACGGCGGGGCGAAAATACAATCTATGCGAAATGCGCGGGATGGAATTGTTGTCCCGGATGGATTACATTGCCTTCTTGATCGGAGGCGGCGCAATGGACATCGCATTTGCAATCAGCCTGCTCGTCCTCGTCGCCTCGGCGGCGGGCGTCGTTTGGTCCCTCGCTCCGTCGCTGGTGCGCTCGTTCCGAAATCGACCGCGAATTGTCGGCGACGGCGGACGACGCGTCCTGAAGCTGATTATCGACAACACCGAATACGATATCCGCCTCAGTGAGATTGAACGCGAAGATACGCGCAAGATCGAAGCCGCGATTGCAAGCGCGCGATCGCATAGGCTGAAGGCCCTTTCGGCTTAAGCACCCATTCCATCAGGGCGAAATCCTTGACGCTCGACGGCGACAAACGGGCGGCGAGCAGGGTTGCCGGAGCGGGCGTCGGCGCCGCCATGGTCGCGCTCTCTCAGCTGGCGCCGGCGCCGTACCAGTTTGTTCAACCCTTGGTGGCCATTGTCGCACCCGTGGTTTCCGTGCTCGTCGCTTCGGTCTGGCCAGCCCTTCAGCGACACGTCAACGAACGCCTCGAAGCCCTGCTCGTACGCATCAAATTGAGCGCGGCGATGCGGGAGGCTGAGAAGCAGAGAGCGAGAATTTTCGCTGACCCATCGACCTCGGAAGAGGTCCGGCGGAAAGCCTCGGAAAATTGCGAAAAGCTGCAGCAGTTGGAGCTGGAGCTGATGGACGGGCAGGTGGCCGAAATCCGCGAGAAGATTCGCTCAAAACTTTGAGCGCAGACCTCAAGCCGCCGCCGCGCGGCGGCGCACGATCTCGGCGGACTTGGGATCGCGGGTGAGGCCGAGGAAGCCGGCGGCGATTTCCAGATAGGCGCGGATGCGCGCGTCCGGCACGCTGGTGTCCTCTTCGTCGTCGTGACACAGGCGGTCGATGAGGTCTTCGGCGTAGCGGTCGAGGCGGTCGGAGATGGCCTCCGAGACCTTCTGGCGCATGGCGCCGAAGCCGCCATAGGTGGCGGCGCTGCGGGACTCGTCGATGAAGGCGAGGATGCCCTCGGCCTTGCGCACCACGGCGTAGTTGGGCTCGTCGGTGAGCTTGGGCGCGGGGCGCAGGCCTCTCGCCGGGCCGTTGCGGGCCTGCACCGGGAGGGCCTGATCCACCAGCTTCTCGGCTTCCTTCAGCCGCTGCTCGGCGGCCAGGGCCAGGGCCTTCTTCTGGTCGGTGAGGCGCTTGTGCCAAGGGGCCTCGCGCTGCAGCTCGATCCACTGTTCGAACTCGGCGATCTCCTGGGTGGCGATGTAGGCGGAGGCGGCGGTGGCGGCCCCGCCCTCGGCCCCGCGATTGGCGTCGAACTTGCGCAGGGTGTCGATGCGCAGGTCGATATCGGCCATCAGCCGCTCGGGGAAGGCGGCCATTTCCGAGGCGGCCAGGAAGCGTTCATTGGGCCGGTCCATCACCGCCGAAATCAGACGCAGCACCTGCCAGGGCTCCACCAGATGGGCGTAGAACACCTCCATCAACAGAAAGCCGCCCTCGTCGTCCTTGGCGCAGGCGTCCCGGAAGGCCAGGCGCACGCCGGCGGCGTTGTCGCCCGACAGGTTGCGCACCCAGGCGTCCAGCCGCGGCAGAACGCTGCGGATCACGGGCGAGAGCTCCATCAATAGGGTGAAGCGGTGCAGGGCCTCGCGGCCCTCGTGCTGCAGGCGCTGACGGGCCGGCTCGAAGGCGACCGCGTCACGGTCGCGCAGGGCCTCGACGCAGGCGAGGCACAGCTCGTCGAACACCGGCGAGGGGTCCTCCGACGGCGGCTGGTTGGCCTCGGCCACGGCCATGGCCACGCGCTCGGGCTCGATCTGCTTGATGCCGCGCCAGATCAGCTTCAGGATGTCGGGGGGGAAGCTCAGACCCGAAAAGCGCTGTTCGGGCTTGCGCGCCAGGGGCGCAATGGGGGCGAACACGGTCTGGCGGGCGCGGCGGTCGGCGCGCTCGCTGCGGCACATGCCATGCAGCAGATCGCCCAGCTCATCGTGGCCGCTGGAGGCGGCGAGGGCGGACTCCAGGCTGCGAAGAGTCGAGTCCGGCGCCTGCTCGATCAAGAGCCGCACCGTGCCGAGCTTTGCTTCGGACAATCGGCCCATTCGCCACGACCCCTCGACGCCCGCACGGCGCACCGCCAACCAACGCCAGCTTGCACCAAGTTTCGTTAATTCTTCACGAAAGGCGTATTGGCGCCCGTTAAGCCATAAGGGTTAGTGGCTCATTCTGGGCAAGCGCAGCGTGACTTTCAGACCGCCGAGCTCGCTGTCGCCGAGCATTACCTGGCCGCCATAGGCCCGCGTCAATTCATCGACGATGGAGAGGCCGAGCCCCGACCCCGGTGCGCTCTCGTCCAGCCGGGCGCCGCGCTTCAGCACCTCCTCGCGCCGCTCCGCCGGCAGGCCCGGGCCGTCGTCCTCCACCACGATCAGAAGCCAGCGCGGCCCCTCCGCCGCGGTGTGGGCGGCGATACTGGTCCTGGCCCATTTGCAGGCGTTCTCGAGGATGTTGCCGATGATCTCCATCAGGTCCTGGCGCTCGCCGGCGAAGACGAGGTCGGCGGGGCCGGGGTCCACGTCGAGGTCGAGCTTGCGGTAGATGCGCTCCAGGGTGCGGCCGATCTCTTCCAGCACCGGGGCCACCGGCGTGCGCTCGCCTCGGGCCTGACTGCGGGCGGCGGCGCGGGCTCGGCGCAGGTGATGTTCCACATGGCCCTGCATCGCTTCGGCCTGGCGGCGCACCACCACGGCCAGCGGCCCGGGGTTGCTGTCGGCCTCGATGAGCATGGCCGAGAGCGGCGTCTTCAAGGCGTGGGCCAGATTGCCCACGTGGGTGCGCTGACGCTCCACCACTTCTTGGTTGTGATCGAGAAGGGCGTTCAGCTCGTCGGCCACGGGCTGCAGCTCGGAGGGATAGGGCCGGGTCAGCCGCTCGCGCTTGCCCCCGCGCACGTCGGCGATGTCCCGGCGCATGGCGAACAGGGGATAGAGGCCGATGCGCACCTGGGCCACCACGGCGGCCACGAGCCCCGCCCCCAGCAGCAACAGCCCCAGCGCCGTTGTGACGGCGAACTGCCGCACCGCTCGGTCGATGGTCTCGCGATCCTCGGCGGTCAGGATCATCACCGGCGCAGCCCGGCCGGGCAGGAAGCGGCGCATGAGGGCGATGCGCAGGGGCTGACTGTGCGGCCCGACGCCGTCGTAGAACAGACGCGCATTGGGGGCGCGGGCGAGCTTGGCCAGGACCGGGGGCGGGGCGGGCAGGTCCTCGGCGTCGAAGAAGGAGCGCGAGCGGTTCTCGCCGATGGTGTGCAGCCGCCCGTCGGGGCGCAGCTCGGCGATCTCCCAATATTTGCCGCTATAGGCGCGGGTGGCGCGCACGTCGGTGATGGCCGGGGCGTAGACCTGGCCGTCGGGGCCGATGCTGATCCCCGAATAGAGGTCGTCGGCGTCTTCGGAGAGGGTCTGATCCACCCGGTCGATGGCCGCCTGGTGGAAATAGGCCGACAACACCACCCCCGCGGCGATGAGCAGCGCCACGCACCACACGGCGGCCAGCAGCACCAGACGCCCCACCAGCGACCCGCGCGGATCGTTGAGGTTGAAGCGCGGCAGTTTCATGGGCGGGAGGCCGCTTCTCCTCTCCCCCTCGAAGGGGGAGAGGCCGGGAGAGGGGGTGGTCCAGCTGGACGCGCACTAGAGCATTTTCCGAAAAGTGGGAACCGGTTTTCGGGCGAAAAATGCTCTATATTCAATTGAGTATGAGTCAAATTCGCTTCCGATTGAACGGATTTTGCTCTGGCGCTCGTCCCCCCCATCCCCGACCCTTCCCCCTCCAGGGGGGAAGGGGGCGAAAAGTGCGCCGCCTCGGCTAAAGCCCTCAAGCCGCCGCGCCCTCCAATGGATTCAGCCGGTAGCCCAGGCCGCGAACGGTCTCGATGCGGTCAGCGCCGATCTTCTTGCGCAGCCGGCCCACGAACACCTCGATGGTGTTGGAATCGCGGTCGAAGTCCTGATCGTACAGGTGCTCCACCAGCTCCGTGCGGCTGATCACCCGTCCCTGGTGCAGCATCAGGTAATGCAGCAGCCGGTATTCGAGGGAGGTGAGGCGCAGGGGCTCGCCATTGACGCTGGCCCTCGCCGCTCGGGGATCGAGCCGGAGGTCGCCGCAGGAGAGCGACGGCTGGGCGTGGCCCGCCGCCCGCCGCACCAGGGCGCGGATGCGGGCCAGGAGCTCCTCGGTGTGGAAGGGCTTGGTCAGATAGTCGTCGGCGCCGGCGTCGAAGCCGGTCACCTTGTCGCTCCAGCCGCCCCGGGCGGTGAGAATCAGCACCGGCGTCTTCATGCCGCCCTTGCGCCACTTCTCCAGCACGGTGACCCCGTCCATCTTAGGCAGGCCCAGATCGAGCACCACCGCGTCATAGGGCTCGGTGTCGCCGAGAAAATGCGCCTCTTCGCCGTCGGGGGCGTGGTCCACCGCATAGCCGGCGTCGGTGAGGGCCTGACGCAATTGCCGGGCGATGTCCGGCTCGTCTTCCACCAGAAGAATACGCATGGCCCCTTACCTTCCCTCGATGCGCAAAATCTGACCGGTCTGGGCGTCGACTATGTAGTCGAGACGCCGGCCGTTGGCGGCGGCCCAGCGCACGCGATAGACCGCCCGGCCGTCCAGGCCCGCCTCCAGCCCGGCGTCGAGCTCGCGGCCCGGATTGGTGGCGCGGATGCGGTCGATGACGAGGCCCAGCGGCACGTGCCGGCCCTCGCGCACCGCCTGGCGCGCGTCGCTGGGCCGCGGCTGCCAGCCGGCGCCGAGGGAATCGGGCTGCGCCTGATCCGCCCGCGCCAGCAGGGGCAGGGCGGCGAGGGTCAGGGCCAGAAGAAGGGACGCTTTGCGGGTCATAATGGGCAGGCTTAACCGCCGGCGGCTGAATAGGCGCTGAACGGATCATATGGCCGCGGGGATGGCGAGGATTTTTTGCGGGGAGCGGCGGGAGCGCGGCAGCGATCCGCTCAACCGCGCCCCAGCCGGATCTCCATGGCCCGTCGTGAAACTTGGAAGATCTTCGCCAGCAGCTCGGGGTCTCTCACGCCGCGGGTGACGAAATCGCGGATCAGCTTGGGGGGCATGAGCGTATTGGCGGCGAAGGTGTTGGCCTGGCGTTCCTCGACGGGCGTGATGTGCGCGTTGGGGAAGGCGGTGTTTTCCGAGCGGTAGGCCCGCGTATCGCCGGCGCCTTTGCCCAACAGGTCCCGATGGTAGATATAATGCCCGAGCTCGTGGGCGATGGTGAACCGCTGCCGCGTGGCGACGTGGTTAGCGTTGACAATAATCTTGTAATTCTCGTCGCCATCAGTGCAGACGATGGCGCCAGATATGTTGTCATCGAGGTCTTGGCGCACCACCGGCACGCCGATCTCGCGCGCAATCGCGTCCACGTCGACGGGCGCCCGCTGCGTATGATTGGCTACGATCTCAAGGCATTCAGCGAAATTCATCCGGAAGCCTCCGCGATTGTATCGCTGATATCAGGAGGCTGATTTAGGCCCCCATTGGGCGTTTGCAAGCCTGCGGCGCCCTCGCGGATGATGCGCGGGGCTTCTGTGCGCAGGAAGTCCGAAATCAGCCGTCGTGCTTCGTCGCGGGCGTCGGCCTTGGCCTCGCGCACCACCACCTTGCCCCATTGATAGCCGACGATGGTGACGACGACGGTGATGACAATGGCGAGCACGCCGATCACCACGGCGCCGATGGCCACCGAGACCGACAGACCGCCAAAGGCGGCGGCGAGGGCGTCGAACTTCGGTTGCGCGGTATTGGCCGCCGTCGCCGCGGCGGCGACGCACTGACCCTGCGTCTTGGCGGCCAGCACGGCGCACTCAGCAGGCGTCATCCATTCAATCCCTGGCAGCGATTTGAATCGTTATAAGACAATTTTTGCGGGAAACAAACCTGGAGAGTTGCGCCCCTACCCCCGCCTCTTCGCCACATAGGGGCGTTTGGCGCGCATGTCCTCGGCGAAGCGGTCGAGCTCGGGGTCGGGCGGGTCGGGCAGGGCGATGATCAGCTTGGCGATGAGGTCGCCGCGCTTGCCGGTGGCGGGGTCCACCGCGCCCTTGCCCTTCAGGCGCAGTTGCTGACCGGAATTGGCGTGGGGCGGCACGGTGAGGGCCACGGTCCCGTCGGGGGTGGGCGCCTCCACCTTGGCCCCCAGAATCGCGTCGGGCAGGCTCACCGGCAGGTCCATATAGAGGTCGGCGCCCTCCTGGCGGTAGAGGCCGTGGACGCGGATGTCGATCTCGATCAGCGCATCGCCCTGGGGCCCGCCATTGCGCCCCGGCTGGCCCTGGCCGCGCAGGCGCAGGGTCTGGCCAGCGTGGGCGCCCTTGGGAATATTCACGTCGAGGATGCGGCCGTCGGGCAGGCTGATGCGCTTGGAGCCGCCGCGGATGGCGTCCTCCAGCTCCACCTCCAGGCGAAAGCGCACATCGGCGCCCTTGTGCGAGAAGCCGCGCTGTCCGCCGCCGAAGCCCGCGCCGCCGCGCCCCGAAAACATCTCCGAGACAATGTCGTCGAAGTCGAAGCCCTGACCGCCCGCGTTTTGCCCAAAACCGTTCTGCCCGAAGCCGTGCTGGCCAAAGCCCCCGCGATCAAAGCCCCCGCCGCCGCCAAAGCCCCCGCCGGGGTGGAAGCCGCGCATGGTCTCGCGCCCGTCGGCGTCGATCTCGCCGCGATCGAACTTCTTGCGCTTGTCCACATCGCCCAGGATGTCGAAGGCCGCCGCCACCTGCTTGAACTTCTCCTCGGCGGGCTTGTCGCCGGGATTGCGGTCTGGGTGCAGCTCCTTGGCCAGCTTGCGAAAGGCCTTGCGGATCTCGTCGTCGCTGGCGCCGCGCGCCACGCCGAGCACCTTGTAGGGATCCTGCGCCACGATCACGGCCTCCACGCGTCCGATACTATGCCGGCCCTTCGCCGGTACTTGCATACGCCGGTGGAGTTAAGCTGTCGCGCCCGGGCTTACAAGGGTAAATGTGGCATTAATACAACAGTAAGGCCCTAATACAAAAGCGACGCTCTGGCCGCCGCGCCCCAGCCGAACACCGCCGACAGCTGGGCCACGCTGACGCTCAAGGGGCGGGGCGTTCCGGCGGGGAAGTCGCTCCCCTGGTCGGCGGCGGGATAGGCGAGGCCGGGCGTCGTGGTCTGATAACTCCGCACGGCGACCCCGGCGTTGAAGATCGTGACCAGATAGGCTTCGCGCTCCTCGCCCAGGGGAACCTCCACCCCCTCCCAGCTGTCGCCGCCCACGCGGGTGCGGCGGACCCAGCTTAGCATGAGGTCGCCATTCATCTGGCGCTGGGCGGCCAGATGCACCGGGGCGAAGGGGCGATAGGCGATCCCCATCCAGGCCTGGTCGCGCTCGCTGGCCTGGGCCCCGCCCGGCGCCGCCCCATGCGGAACCGCGCGCCAGATCAGGGGCAAGGTGCATTCGCTCGCAGTGACGTTCAGGCGGGCGAGGGCGTCGCTGAGCGGCACGAAGGCCGCGCCGGCGGGGATAAGGGCGGCCATGTCGGCCTCACTGCCCTGCTGGCCGCGCAACAAACCAGAGAGGAGGTAGGTTCCGGGCGCCGTGAGCACAGCGCTCTGGTATTGCAACACCTCCCACGCGCCGGCGGGGGTCTGCACCGCCGCGGCGTTGGCCCCGGCGGAGAGGGCCACGGGCGAGCAGCTGGCGAGGCTCGTCCCTTCCACCGTCACCGTCAGCCTATTGCCGAGATCGAGCCGCCACAGGGGCCCGGCGGCGAGGGGGCTTAAGGTCTCTCCGATCGGGCAGGACGCCGCCAGCTCGGCGCGTAAGGAGAGGGCGTCGAGGCTCGGTCCCGCCCACACATCAGCTCCGGCGAAGGGCTGGGCGGCCACGCAGGCCAGCGGCCGCGCGTCGTCCTCGAAGCCGATCAGGGGCGGCAGGTCGAGCAGCTGAAAGAGGGGCGCCTGCACCGGGTTGGCGGCGGGCTCGGCCACGAACGACGGGGTGGCGGCGAGCGTGGCGGCTGGCGGCGGGACGTAGGCACGGAGGAGACTGAGCCTCGGCTGGCCGTCGAGGTCCACCCGCGACACCTTCCAGACGACGCTCGATCCGGGCAGGCTGATGAGGTCCCCCGGCTCGAAGCTGAGCGCGGCGAGGGCCGAGACATAGGCCGTGGCCGTGTCGCGCCCGGCCTCGGCGCGGGCCAGCGCCCGGGCCCCGATCTGCAAGGCGTCGGCGTGGGTGGCGACCACGGCGAGATCCAGGCTCAGCTCGCCGCCCCCGGTGGGGATGCCGGCGCGGGCGAAGGCCTGGCCCACCTGATAGCTCGCCTCGGCGTCGGCGAAGCGCACCCGCGCCACGTCCGGCAGGGGCTTCAAGGTCCGGGCGAGGGCCGGCCCGGAGGGCGCGGCGGCGTGGGCGCCCGCATTAGATATATTGGCGTCGGGCAAGGCGAGGTCATCGTCGGTGAGCGCCGTGACGCTCCCGCCCGTGCGCGCCACCAAGGCGAGGACCCCGCCCCGCTCGGCCGGGTCGAAATCGAGAGCGTCGGCGAGGTCGGCGAGGCTGTCGGCGAGCTTCACCGGCCCATCGGCCACATAGCCCTCCAGCACCCCCTCCGCGCCGGAGAGATCGAGCCCCGCCGGATTGATCCCGCCCCGGAGGAGGAGGGCGGCCACCAGATCGGGGCCGGGGGCGGCGCCGGCGCGGCCATTCAGCCAGTGGCCGAGGCTCCAGGCGCTGGCGTCGGCCCACACGTCTGCGCGGGCGGGGAAGGCCGGATAGGGCCGGGCGTCCCAGCACCACAGGCTCGCATGCGCTAGGTCCAGCATGGGCGCGCCGTATACGGAGGATACGGGGTTGGCGGCGGGGTTCTGGAAGTGGCCGAGAATGGCCTCCAGGGCCCGGCGCTGGCCGAGATCGTCGCGCGCCCCGGTGGAGAAGGGCGGCAGGGCGCTCTCCGCGCTCTTGGGGTCGATGAACAGGTTGGGGGCGTTGGCCCCTTTGTCCACCGCCGGGCAGCCGAACTCGGTGAAGCGGATGGGCTTCATCTGCGGACCCCAGGCGGTGGGGCTCGCGCGCCTCACCCCGCCGGGGCGGTCGTGATGGGGGTTGGACCACCAGGCGAGGAGGTCCTTGGCCCGATAGACCCAGGGCTCGCCATAGGCCCCGTCGGTGATGGGGGTGCGGGTCTGGGCCAACCGATCGGCGGGCGATTTATAATAAAAATCATAGGCTTCGCCCCCGGCGATGCGGGCGGCGAGATAGGCCGGGTCGCTGGTCCCCCGATAGCCCGCGACGGCGTCGGCGTTGGGGGCGCCGTCCCGCCAGTCGGTGATCGGCGCATACCAGTCCACCCCCACGAAGCCGATGTGCGGGTCGGCCCACAGGGGGTCGAGGTGGAAATCGACGTCGCCGGAGCCGTCGGCGGGCTGGTGGCCGAAATATTCGCTCCAGTCCGCGCCATAGCCGATGGCGACGCTGGGTCCGAGCACGCTGGCGCAGTCGCAGGCCAGGGCCTGCAGGGCGCTCACCGCCGGATATTGTCCGGGGGCGGAACGCAGCGTGGTGAGGCCGCGCAGCTCCGAACCGATGAGGAAGCTCTCCACGCCCCCCGCGGCGGCGGCCAGGTGCGCATAGTGCAAGATCATGCGCCGGTAGGACCAGCCGTCCGACCCGCTATAGCTCACCGATGTTCCGTTCACGGCGTAGTCGGCTGGCGCGGCGGTTCCGAAGAAGCTGGCGACTTGCGCGGCCGCGCTGGCGGTGAGGTCCACGCTGCCCGGCTGACCCGCGGCCGGGAAGCCGGTGATGCGCCCGCGCCAGGGATAGGCGCCCTGGGCCGCGCCGCCATAGGGGTCCGGGAGGGCGTTCCCCGCGGGGATGTCCATCAGCACGAAGGGATAGAGGGTGACGCCGAGCCCCCGCCGCTTCAGCTCGGCGATGGCGGCGACCACGGCGGCGTCGGCGGGCGTGCCGCCGAAAGCTGGCCCGCCATTGTAGCTGGAAATCAGATGGGCGCCGGAGCGTCCCACCCCGCCGGCGCTCCAGGCGTAGGGGACGGTGGCCTTGTTCGCCTGCTCCACCCCGGGCCGCAGCCGGCAGGTCCCGCAGCGCAGATCATCCCCGAACCAGGCGACCACCAGGGCCACGTGGGCGAGGTTGGGGAAGGCCGCCTGCAATTGATCCAGCGAGGCCAAGAGGTCGGCCGCGCTCTGCCCCGTATGCACGTTCTCCGGCGTCGTAATGGTCAGCCCATCCTGGCGCAGCACCGGAACCGTTCCGTACACGAACTCCCCCGCCCCCGGGATCAGGCACACCGACTGCACCCGGTCCTCCAAGGCCGGCGCCGGACCGCGCGGGCGGCGGAACACCTCCACATTGAGGTTGGGCGGACGGGCGCCGTAAGGGTCGAGCACCAGGTCCTCGAACACCAGATAGGCCACGCCGCGATAGGCCGGGACCGCCCCCTCCACCGCCTCGATCAACGGGTCGGGGGTCTGATCATCCGTGCCCAGATAGACCCGCATGGTCACGTGCGTCAGGTCCATCAGCTGGCCGTCGGCCCAGATGCGGCCGATCCCGTCGATGGGGCCTTCTCCCAGAGCCGCGGCGAAGGAGAGCGAATACTGGTAGCGCTGGGGCGAGGGGGCGCCCTTGCCGCCGCCGCTGGTCGCATCCACCCGGGATTCCTTGAACCTCGCCGTCCAGATGATCTGCGCCGCCACCCGGGCCCGGCCGAAGGCGGCCGGCAGGGGCGCGCCCTCGGCGACGCCGTTCAGCTGCAATCCGGCGAGCCTGCGCCCCACCGTCTTGGGGCCGAGCAGCGCGGCCAGGGCGTCGCGGTCAATGATCCCGCCCAGGGTGCGGCCCACCGCCCCGCCGATAGGGCCGCCGATGGCCGTGCCCACGGCCTGCAACACGAGTTGAGCCATGTATTCTCCGTTTTAGTTGAGCGGGCTCCGACTCTGAAAAAGGGTTAGGCGGAAAACCGGTCCCCACTTTTCCTCGAGCCCGCTCTGCGTCAGCGCTACGGAAAGCGAAACGCGGCCCCCAGCCGCCGTCGCCACCACGGACCGAGCCAGCTTTCCACACAGGCCCGACCCCAATAGGCGTGGATCATCCGCATCTGGACGAACTCAGGATGCGGCGCGGCGCTGACGATGGCCGCGTGCTTCAGCACCGCCCCGTCGGCCATGCGGAATAGAAGCACGTCGCCGAGCCCGGCTTCAGCCAGCGGCAGCTCGATGAGGTGGCGGCGGGCGGCGGCCAGCAGCGTCTCCTCACCCCCGGTTTCGGCCCAGTCGGGGCGATAGGGCGGCGCGGTTTCAGGCTCGGCGCCATAGAGCTCGCGCCACACCCCGCGCACGAGGCCGAGGCAATCGCAGGCCACGCCCTTCAGCGAGGCCTGATGCCGATAGGGCGTGCCGAGCCATTCGCGGGCAATGATCGCCGCCCGGTCGGAATTGGGTTTCACCGCCGCGAGCCGCCGGTGTTGAGCGGGCTGTCGGCGGCCGTCACAGCGAGGAAATCATCCCCGGGCAGGTCCGGAAAGCCCTGAAAATTCAACAGGTTGTCGAACCGCGCCTGACAGGTGCGCCAGGTGAAGTCGCACGTGTGAGCCGCATAGCGCGGATCGGCCAGGTTCACCCCGCAGCGCGCATCGCCGAGCCTGGCGTCGCACAGGCGCTGATAGCTGCGACCCGCCACCACATCCAGCGCCGCCAGCGGCCCCTCCACCGCTACGCTGAGGCTTTCCCCCTGGCGGGTGAACTTGGAAAGCCGCCCGCGAAAGATAAGCAGGGCCGCGGCGGGGCTGGTCCAATCGAGGCGCCAGATCTCCAGGACGGCGAGGTCATAGAGGCCGGCGGCGATGTCGGCTTCGGTCAGCGCATCGGAGGAGAGCACGCCGAGGGCCGCCGCCTCCCCCGGCTTGCCCCCCAGCTCGGCGTCGGCGGCGCCGGCCGTCCAGCCGCTGGTCGCCTGGCAGGCGACGCCGTTCACATTGAGCGGCCGGTCATGGTCTGTGAAGCCGAGGACATGGCCATCGCTCCGGGTAAGGATGAACGCCGTGCATAAGGTGGCGGCGCCGGCGGCGAGGGCGGCGGCCATGGGCTCGGGAACCTGGCGCATCAGAGGCGCAGCTCGATGAGCGGCACCGCCGTCAGCCGTGCGGCGGCGAAGCCTTCCAGGCTCACGTCCAGCCGGTCCGTATCGAAGCGCACGGGCACGTCGAACTGGAACCCGGCGGTGATCTGAGCGCCCGCGGCGGGGGCGGCGGCGAGGGTGACAAGGCCGGTAGTCGTATCCACGCTGAACTGGGCGCTCGCCAGCGCCACCCCGGCCACGGCCAGGCTCACCGTGCCGGCCACGGGCTTCTGGACGCGCCGCACATAGGTGTCGGGTCCTGTTCCATAGGTCTTGCAGAGCTGGAACACTCGGGTCGCGCCATCGCCCAAGCCGATGGTCTGGTCGAGGGGGCCGGGGGTGTGCGAGGGGGCGCAGCTGGCCGGATCGAGAAAGTCCTGGAAGCGAAAGCCCTGCAGCCGCCCGCGCCGGGCCTCGAAAAAGGCCATGAGGGCGGCCATGTCGTCCAGGGCCTTCAGCCCGCCGCCGATGAGATAGCGCCGCCGCCCGTCGGCCCAGGGGGTGGCGCGCTGCTCGTAGCCTGACGCCAGGGCGATGATCTCGGTGCGCCGCTCCACCCCGCCAGTGGAGCCGAAGGCCAGGCGCAGCGGCAGCCGCGTCTCGGTGAAGGGGAGCATGGGGATCCTTGGGGTGGAGTGGCGCGCGGGCTAGTCGCTTGGCCTCTCCCCCTTGAAGGGGGAGAGGTCGGGAGAGGGGGTGGCCAGCGGGACGGCTCAATGCACTGCACCCCCCATCCCCGGCCCTTCCCCCCTTGAAGGCAGGGCTATCGCATATGGCCGAGGAGGCTGAGCAGGAAGGCGTCGTCCCATCCGGCGCGCTTGATCTTGCCTTTGATGGAGCCCTTGTCGGGG
>JBFLWS010000023.1:0-47375 GCA_040757715.1 Pseudomonadota bacterium
CATGGCCCTGCAGTGAGTAGTTCGCAGCCGCTTGCACCACAGCCTGGGCGTCCGTGGTCAGGATCGACTGATCGAACGGGAAATAGACCACAAACTGCTTAGCAGCCGGCGGAGGCGGCGGCGGAGCGAAGGCGTAGCGGATGCCGACGGTCACCGAGTTGTCCTCGTACGCGCCCTTGAACTGGCCGGGCTGCAGCGGACCGGAGCCAGTGGTGGTCCACTTGGAGTTCGAGCCCTTCAGGTAGCGGTAGGTCAGGTCCACCGAGATGCGGTCCGAAGCCGCCCAGGCCAGGCCGGCCAGCAGCTGGTAGGCCACCGAGGTGTGGCTGTCGTCAGCCTTCAGCACCTGGAACGCCGGCAGCGTGCCGCCGGTGGTCTTGAAGGCGTCGGTGAAGCCCACGTCCACGTAGTTGACGCCGAGGCCGGCGCCCACGAACGGATTGACCTTCGCCTCGGGCAGGAAGTCGTAGATCACGTTGCCCAACACGGTCCACGAATTGATGTGGCCGCCGGGGCTGCCGCAGGTGGCGACGTTGCAAAGGCCGAACGGCTCAGTGGACGCGCGCGAGGCTTGACTGCCTGACACGTTGGACAGATTGCCCGGGCGGTATCCGCCTTCGAGTTCGACGCGCCAGTTCGGGTTCACCCGATAGCCGAGACGGGCGAAGCCGGCCCAGTTGTCCTTGGCGTCGTAGTTCCAGACGTACGGCAGGCCGTCCGGAGACGTATTGGACGACGAACCTTTCACAGTGGTGGGCGAATGCCAGCCGGCGTCCAGAGCGCCGTACCAGCCGTTCGGAGAAGCGGCCTGAGCCGCCGACGCGGCGACAACCGCGACAAAGGCTGCTCCCGCCAGGAGATTGAGTTTCATTTCAAGAGCCCTCTTTTGCCCTTAGCAGCAGCCGAGACCTTCGGCCTACTTAACCCTATACCAAGTCCCCCTGTTCCCGACAGTGTCGCCCAGGCCACACAGCCAAGATTTCTGAAGGTCCAGGGTGATGAACAGGACGGTTCACCCAACAGCCAGGAACAGCTAGGCGCTACAGCCTATGACATAGGGTCCGCGGCCACGAAAGCCCATACGCTCTGCACACGAACGATTTGCGGGATCAATCGGTGGACCGCTGTGTGGCGACGATCCGGCTTTTTGTTGGCCGCCTAAGGGGTGTCAGCGCTCGGATATGGCGCCGGGCTGCCGCGCGCGCCGGTTCAGCCACATCACCCCGAGAATGTCCGACAGAGCCACCCAGAGTCGGCCCAGATTGGTATACTTAGACGCGCCCGTGGTGCGCGGCCTATGATTCACATCTTCGAAAGCGACTTGAAAACCCTCCCGCAGCATCAGGGCTGGCAGGTAGCGATGGATGTGATCGAAATAGGGCAGGCGAAGAAAAGCCTCACGGCGAAAGGCCTTGATCCCGCAGCCGGTGTCGTCGGCCTGATCGTTCAACAGGCGCTTGCGGATGCCGTTGGCGAGGCGCGAGGCGACGCGCTTGGCCGCTGTGTCCCGGCGTTTGGCCCGGCGTCCGCCCACGAGGGCGAGGCTGTCGGGGCCGGCCTTGAGTCGCGCCGTCAGCTTGGGGCCATCGGCCGGATCGTTTTGACCATCGCCGTCGAGGGTGAGGATGATCCCGCCGCGAGCGGCCAGCACGCCGGTGCGCACGGCGCGGCTCTGGCCGGCGTTGGCGCTGTGCCGCAGCACGCGCAGTTGAGGCAGCTCAGCCTTCAGGACCTGCAGGCTGACCGCCGTGCCGTCGTGGCTGGCGTCATCGACGAAGATGATCTCCGCGGCTTCGCCGGCGAACGCGGCGGCGATCTCCCGCGCCAGGTCGGCGGCGGCGCCTTCCTCGTTGAAGACCGGGACCACCACGGAGATTTCGGGGGCGACAGAAGCGGCGGAGGCGAGCGTCAAAGCGGTGTTCTCTGTGACAAGAAGCGGGCCTCTTAAACCGTTTTGGCGAGGAGGGGGAGGCGTGGCGCGCGCGGCGGGAAATGCTAAGACCGCATCACCATGAGTTTGACCGCCCCTTCGCTTCCTGCCGCCCTGTCCTGGTCCCGCCTGACGGAGGGCTGGCGCGGGCCGGCGCTCGCCGCCTTGGTCACCTTTCTCGCCGCCCTGCCGGGCCTCTTCGCCCTGCCGCCGCTGGATCGCGACGAATCGCGATTCGTGCAGGCCACCACCCAGATGCTGGAGACCGGCGACTTCGTCGCCATCCGCTATCAGGATGCGCCGCGGGACAAGAAGCCGGTGGGCATCCACTGGCTGCAGGCGGCGGCGGTGAAGCTGGCGGCCAGGGTGGAGGCGCGGCCGATCTGGGCTTTCCGCCTGCCCTCGCTGCTGGGGGCCATGACCGCGGCGGCGGCCTGCGCCTGGGGCGCGGCGGCGTTCCTCAGTCCCCGGCGCGCGACGCTGGCGGGGCTCGTCCTCGGCGCGACCCTGGTGCTCTCCTCCGAGGCCTTCATCGCCAAGACCGACGCGGTGCTGTGCGGCTGCGTCACCCTCTCCATGGCCGCCCTGGCGCGGATCTATGCCGCGAGCCGCGGCGTCGGCCGGGCGGGTTTTTGGACCCTGTTCGCGTTCTGGGCCGCGCAAGGGCTCGGCATTCTGGACAAGGGCCTCGCGCCGTTGATGCCGGCCCTCGCCATCCTGTTCCTGTGGGGCGTGGACAAGGAGGTTCGCTGGGCGAGGCGGCTGGGCTGGTCCTGGGGCCTGCTGCTCGTTGCGCTCATCGTGCTGCCCTGGGCGGTGGCCATCACCATCTCCACTGATGGGCGGTTCTGGACCGGGGCCGTGGCGGGCGACCTCGCGCCCAAGCTGAAGGGCGGGCATGAGAGCCACGGCGCGCCCCCCGGTCTGCACGCGCTCCTGGCGCCGATCCTGATCTTCCCGTCGAGCGCGCTCTTGCCGGCCGGCCTCGCCCTCATCTGGCGGCGCGTGCGCCCGGCCGAGCCGGCGGGCTGGCGCTTCTGGCGCCATTTCAAGCTCTCCGAGGACCCGTTCGTGCGCTTCGCCGCAGCCTGGCTGGTTCCGTCCTGGATCGTGTTCGAGCTCGCTCCCACCAAGCTCGCCCACTACACCATGCCGCTCTATGGCGCGCTGGCCTGGCTCATCGCCGCCGCCTGGGCGCGGCCGCAGGGGCGCTGGACGCGCTGGATCGGCGTTGCTCTCGGCGTCTATGCCGGGGCGATCCTGACCCTGCTGCCGATCTTCGCCGCCAAGACCTATGGCGCGCCCGGCCTGATGCCTCTGGGCCTATTCGCGGCGCTGATCGCCCTTGCGGCGGCGGGGGCTGGCGTATTCGCGGTGCTGAACGCCGGCCAAGGCGAGCCGCGCCGCCAGGGTCGGGCCGAGCTGGCGGTCGGCGTCATGCTGGCGGGCGGGGTGACGTTGCACATGCTTCTGGCCGGAGTGCTCGCCCCCAAGCTCGACCCGCTGTGGACCTCCAAGCGCGCCGCCGACATGCTGGCCCGCGACAAGCTCGACCCCCGTGATGGCGAGGTGCAGGGGCCGGTGGCTGTCGCCGGCTATGCGGAGCCGAGCCTCGTCTTCGCCCTCGGCACCCATACCGAGCTCGGCGGCGCGCCCGAGGCGGCCGAAGCCATCGCCGATGAGCGCCCGGTGCTGGTGGAGCAAAAGCTCGACGCGGCCTTCCGCCAGGCCCTCGCCGCGCGCAAGCTGAAGGCCGAGAAGGTGGATCAGGTGGACGGCTACGACTATTCCTCCGGCAAGCCGGTCAGCCTCACCCTCTGGCGCGCCGCTGATGAGGAGCCCGGCCCGCCGAACCCAGGAGCCGCGAAATGAGCCGCCGTATCGCGATTGTCGAGGTCGGTCCCCGCGACGGACTGCAGAACGAAAAGACCGTGCTCACGGTGGAGGAGCGCCTCGCCTTCATCGCCAAGCTCGAAGCCGCCGGCGCCCGCCGCATCGAGGCGGTGTCCTTCGTCAATCCCAAGCGCGTGCCGCAGATGGCCGGCGCCGAGGAGATCATGGCCGCCCTGCCGCCCAAGCCCCCGGGCGGGTCCCGCATCGGCCTCGTCCTCAATGAGAAGGGCTGGGAGCGCTGCGTCGCCGCCGGCTGCGACGAGGCCAATGTGGTGGTGTGCGCCTCCGACGGCTTCGGCATTCGCAATCAGGGCGCCTCGGTGGCGGAACAGCTCGAGACCCTCGCCCGCATCGGCGTGCGGGCGCGAAACGAGGGGCCGATGCTCACGGCTACGATCTCGGTGGCCTTCGGCTGCCCCTTCGACGGCGAGGTCAGCGAGACTCAGGTGGTCGCCCTCGCCGAGGCGGCGGCCAGGGCGGGCGCGGTGGAGATCGCCATCGCCGACACCATCGGCGTTGCCGACCCCTGGACTGTCTCAGCGCGGGTGAAGGCGGTGCGCGCGGCGGTGGGCGAGGT
Organism: Pseudomonadota bacterium; assembly: GCA_040757715.1. Lineage (GTDB taxonomy): Bacteria > Pseudomonadota > Alphaproteobacteria > Caulobacterales > Caulobacteraceae > CAIMFV01. Next base: position 4,401 of record JBFLWS010000023.1, read on the forward strand.
GCGCCTGCGCCTGCACTTCCACGACACCCGCCGCGCCGGGCTCGCCAACGCCTATGCCGGGGTTGAGGCGGGGGTGGATGTGCTCGACGCCAGCTGCGGCGGCATCGGCGGCTGTCCCTTCGCGCCCAACGCCACGGGCAATGTGGCCACCGAGGATCTCGTCTACATGCTGAGCCGCGCGGGCTTCGAGACGGGCTATGATCTCGACGCCCTGATCGCCGCGGCGGACTGGGTGGGCGAGAAGCTGGGCAAGGCCGCGCCCAGCGCGCTCAGCCGCGCCGGCGGGTTCCCGAAGCCGCAAGCCTAGAGTATTTTCCGAAAAGTGGGAACCGGTTTTCGGTCGAAAAATGCTCTAGATTCAATTGGATGATATGAGCAAAATCCGATTCTATTTGATCGGATTTTGCTCTGAGGCTGCGCCCGCTCAGAGGGCGGCGGGGCGGGGCCGGTGCGGGCGCGCGAGACCGCGCGTCACCGCCGCCAGCATGATCCCCGGCGCCAGCAGCCGCGCGAGCAGCCAGCGACTGGGCGTGTCGGCGCGCTTGCAGAAGTAGCGCACCAGGCCCCGGCCCTTGTGATATTCGATCTTCAGCGAGTGGGCGTGGCTGGTGGAGCCGAAGTGGATCACCCGCGCCGAGGGCTGCAGCCACACCTCGCCGCCCGACTGGCGCACGCGCCAGCACAGGTCGATATCCTCCACGTGCAGGAAGTAGCGTTCGTCGAAGCCGCCCAGGTAAAGGAAGTGGGAGCGGCGGATGGCGAAACAGGCGCCCGAGACGGTGGGCGTGGGGGTGGCGTCCGCGGGAAGCGGGCGGGCCTCCCAGTGCACTTCGAAGCGCTGCAACGACTTCAGGAGGCGGGTCAGGCGCGTCAGGCTGAGCAGGGTGGTCACCGGCGTCACCTCGCCGCGTCGCGAGCCCCGCTGCTCCGACCCGTCAGGGTTGGCGACCAAGGCCCCGACCAGGCGCAGATCGCGACCCTTGTGAAGCGCCGCCAGGAGGTTCGCCACGCAGCCGGGCTCGATATAGGCGTCGGGATTGAGGAACAGGAGTATCGCGCCGTGGGCCGCCTTGGCACCCATGTTGGCGCCGCGAGCGAAGCCGATATTGCCCTGGCCGCGCAACACGGTGACCCGGGCGTCGCGCTCGGCGGCGCGATCCATGATCTGACGCTCGTCAGCGCTGGAGCCGTTGTCCACGAGGATGAACTCGTCCACCTCGGCATCCTTCAGCACCCGACTGATGCTGGTGGCGAGGGCGGGACCCGTATGGAACACCACCATGATGACGCTGACCCGGGCGAAATTGACGCCCAGACGCTCGCTCCCGGCCACGCCCAGGCCGATCTCGCGTCGGGTCAGCTCATTCATGATACCCCTCGCCCACCGCTTAAGCGGTCCGCATGTCCGGCGGAGTCGCTTCAACCGTTAACACAGTTATCGCTTCGTCCAGAGTCGCTATCGTCTGGGCGTTGGAGCCGAAGCGGCGCAGGGCCACCTGCCCTGTCTCCGCCTCTTTCCGCCCGACCACGGCGATCACCGGTACCTTTCCTAGGCTGTGTTCCCGTACCTTATAGTTGATTTTTTCATTTCTTAAATCGAGCTCGACGCGGAGTCCAGCAGCCTCGAGTTGCCGCGCGGCTTTTCGGGCGTAGTCGTCAGCGTCATCGGTGATAGTCGCTACCACAACTTGCACCGGCGCCAGCCACAACGGGAAGGCGCCGCCGTAGTTCTCGATCATGATGCCGATAAAACGTTCAAAGGAGCCGAGGATCGCCCGGTGCAGCATCACCGGCCGCTCGCGACCGCCATCGGCGGCTACGTACTCTGCGTTGAGCCGCTCCGGCAGCACATAGTCGAGTTGCAGCGTGCCGCAGGTCCAGGTGCGGCCGATGGCGTCCTTGACGATGAAGTCGATCTTGGGGGCGTAGAAGGCACCGTCGCCCTCGGCGATCACCGGCTCCACGCCGGCCTTGCGGGTGGCATTGAGCAGCAAGGCTTCGGACTTGTCCCAGAACTCATCCGAGCCGGCGCGGATATCCGGCCGGGTGGCGAGAGCCACGTGCTCGGCCTGCAGGCCCAGATCGGCATGGATCTGGCGGGTGAGGGTGATGAAGGCGGCGGTCTCGTCTTCGATTTGATCCTCGCGGCAGAAGATGTGGGCGTCGTCCTGGGTGAAGGCGCGCACCCGCATCAGGCCGTGCAGGGAGCCGGAGGCCTCATAGCGGTGGCAGGCGCCGAACTCGGCCATGCGCAGGGGCAGGTCGCGGTAGGACTTCTGACCGAAGTTGAAGATCTGGATGTGACCGGGGCAGTTCATGGGCTTCAGCGCCAGGGTCTCGCCCTCGGCGGTCTCGCACACGAACATGTTGGGACGGTACTTTTCCCAGTGGCCGGACTTTTCCCAGAAGGTGTTGTCCAGCACCTGCGGGGTCTTCACCTCCACATAGCCGGCGGCGTCCAGGCGCCGGCGCATATAGGCCTCCAGCGTCTTGTAGAGGGTCCAGCCCTTGGGGTGCCAGAACACCATGCCCCGGCCCTCTTCCTGGATATGGAACAGGTCGAGCTGACGGCCGAGCTTGCGGTGGTCGCGCTTCTCCGCCTCCTCCAGGCGCTGCAGGTGGGCTTCGAGGTCGGCTTCGCTGGCCCAGGCCGTGCCGTAGATGCGCTGGAGCTGGGCGTTGCGGTGGTCGCCGCGCCAGTAGGCGCCCGCGAGCTTGGTGAGCTTGAAGGCCTTGCCCACGTGGCGGGTGGAGGGCAGGTGCGGACCGAGGCACAGGTCCTTCCACTGGCCCTGGCGATAGACGGTGATGGTCTCGTCTTCCGGCAGGTCGCGGATGATCTCGGCCTTGTAGGCCTCGCCGATGGACTCGAAGTGGGCGATGGCCTCGTCGCGGGGCCAGACCTCGCGGCGGATCGCTTCGTCGCGGTCGACGATCTCCTTCATGCGCGCTTCGATCTTGGCGAGGTCATCGAGGCTGAAGGGCTCGGCCCGGGCGAAGTCGTAGTAGAAGCCGTCCTCGATGGCCGGGCCGATGGTCACCTGCGTGCCGGGGAACAGCTCCTGCACCGCCTCGGCCATGACGTGGGCGGCGTCGTGGCGGATCACGTCCAGGGCTTCGGGGGTTTCGCGGGTGAGGATCTCGATGCGCCCGCCGGCTTCCAGCGGCCGCTCCAGGTCCATGAGCTTGCCGTCCACCCGCACCAGCAGCGCCTTCTTGGCCAGAGACTTAGACAGGGATTCGGCGATGGCGCGGCCGGTGACGCCGGCCTCGAACGCGCGCACCGCACCGTCCGGGAATTGAAATTCGATCATCAGTTCAACGTCCTTGACCGGGGGCTCCGTCGGAGCGCCGGTCGTTCGGGGGGACGGGGTCGTAGCCCGACCCGCCCCAGGGATGACAGCGGCACACGCGATGGGCGGCGAGCCAGGACCCGCGCCAGGGACCGTGTGCGATCAGGGCTTCGGCCGCATATTCCGAACAGGTCGGAAGATAGCGGCACTGCCGCCCGATCAGGGGCGATAGGGTCAGCTTGTAGGCGCGAAGCCCCAGCCTGACGCAGCTCTCGTAAAGGGACATGCCGAAGCGGGCCGAGAAATGGACCAGCGCTTATCGCACCTGCGAAAGGGCGCGATCAACCCGCCACGGCGGGACTAGTTCGCGGATCGGCGGCGAAGGCGCGGCGGGCCGCAGCGGCGGCGGCCTCGAAGGCCAGCAGCGTCGAGGCGTGACGGGCCGGGAAATCCTTGACCGGTTGCAAGACGGCGAGATCCGCGAAACGACCCGCCGGCGGCGGGCCTCCTTCCCGCAACATAGCACGAAGCGCGTCGCGGGCGAGTTCGATCTCCTCCACGCGGGCGCCCAGCACATGCGCGCCGAGCACCGCGGCGGCGGCTTGGCCAAGGGCGCAGGCCTTCACCTCCTGGGCGAAGTCGCTCACCCGGTCGTCGGCAAGGCTCAGGTCCACCGTCACCACCGAGCCGCACAGCTTGGCCACCCGCGTCTCGCTGGCGGCGGGCGCGGATAAGCGCCCCGCGTGCGGCATGTTGGCCGCCAGGGTCAGGATCTTGTCGGAGTAGAGATCGTCGATCACGGTTCCGAAGAGATGGGCGCGGATTGCGCCGCTTGGAAGGCCGCCTCGGCCTTTTGCTTGATCAGCTCGTTGGTGTGCTCGAACACCCGCCGCACCTTGGCCCGCAGCGGCCGCGGCATGAAGCGGGCGAGGGGCCCGAAATAATAGTCGCCATTGGCGAGGATGCAGGCGTTCTTGCTCACCGCGTCGATCTCGAGGTAGCGCGTGGCCTGCAAGAGGCGGCCCATGAAGCGCACGCCGATATGCACCTGCTCATAGGGAATCCAGTCGATGACCGCGCCCTTCACCGTCTGCGGCTCCCGCTCAGGCAGGGTGAGGGTGATGGTCGCCGGGGCGCCGATCTTCAGGTCCACGTCGAACAGGGAATAGTAGGGGTTCCAGCTCGGCCAGGCCTTGAGATCGGAGACGATCTCCCAGACCGTCTCGGCCGGCGCCTGGATGCCGATGCGATGTTCGAGCGTGAAGGACTTCATGGCCCGCACCGCTACGCCAGGGCGGAGGCGAGATCAACGTTTGCGCGCTGATTTCGAAGCCCGCGCAATCTCATGACAGGCGTGCTACATGGTCGGAATCACGTTCCGGCGGTCGCCTCTCCTTGAGTCCCCCCAAGTCCCGCACAGTCCGACCGCCCAAGGATTTTCGATGAGCGAACAGATTCCCGAAACCCCTGAGTCCAACGGGTCTAACGGGTCCGACTACGGCGCGGAGTCCATCCGCGTGCTGAAGGGCCTCGATGCGGTGCGCAAGCGCCCCGGCATGTACATCGGCGACACGGACGACGGCTCGGGCCTGCACCACATGGTCTATGAGGTGGTGGACAACGCCATCGACGAGGCCCTGGCCGGTTACGCCACACAAGTCGAGGTGACGCTTAACGCTGATGGCTCCTGCACCGTGGTGGACGATGGCCGCGGCATCCCCACCGACATCCACTCCGAGGAGGGGGTCTCGGCGGCGGAAGTGATCATGACCCAGCTGCACGCCGGGGGTAAGTTCGACCAGAACAGCTACAAGGTCTCCGGCGGCCTGCACGGGGTGGGCGTGTCGGTGGTGAACGCCCTCTCCGACTGGCTCGACCTGAAGATCTGGCGCGAGGGGCGGGTGCACGAGATGCGCTTCCGCCGCGGCGACGCCGAGGCCCCGCTGAGGGTCACCGGCGAGGCGCACCGGCGCGATAATGGCGAGTTCTTCACTGGCACCTCGGTGACCTTCTTCCCCTCGATGGAGACCTTCTCGGCCATCGAGTTCGACCGCAAGACCCTGGAGCATCGCCTGCGCGAGCTCGCCTTCCTCAATTCGGGGGTGTTCATCCGCTTCCGCGACCTGCGCGGGACCGAGCCGTTCGAGGAAATCCTCCACTATGAAGGCGGGGTGGAGGCCTTCGTGCGCCACCTGGACAAGTCCAAGACCCCGGTGGTGAAGGCGCCCATCGTGGTGCGTGGCCGGCGCGAGCGGGTGGAGCTCGACCTCGCCCTGTGGTGGAACGACAGCTACCACGAGACCATGCTGTGCTTCACCAACAACATCCCGCAGCGGGATGGGGGCACGCACCTGGCCGCCTTCCGCGGGGCGCTCACCCGGGTGATCTCCGGCTATGTGGAAAGCTCTGGCGCCGGCAAGCGCGAGAAGGTGTCGGTGTCGGGCGAGGACGCCCGCGAAGGCCTCACCTGCGTCCTGTCGGTGAAGATCCCCGATCCCAAATTCTCCAGCCAAACTAAGGACAAGCTCGTCTCCTCCGAGGTGCGTCCGGCGGTGGAGGGGCTGGTGCACGAGGCCCTGGCCCAATGGTTCGAGGAGCATCCCACCGAGGCCAAGCAGATCGTCGGCAAGATCGTCGAGGCCGCCGCCGCCCGCGAGGCCGCGCGCAAGGCCCGCGAGCTCACCCGCCGCAAGTCGGCCCTCGACATCACCTCGCTGCCGGGCAAGCTCGCCGACTGCCAGGAACGCGATCCGGCCAAGTCCGAGATCTTCATCGTCGAGGGCGATTCGGCCGGCGGTTCGGCCAAGCAGGGGCGTAACCGCGAGAACCAGGCCGTGCTCCCGTTGCGCGGCAAGGTGCTGAACGTGGAGCGGGCCCGTTTCGACAAGATGCTCAGCTCAGAGCAGATCGGCACCCTGATCACGGCGTTGGGCGCCGGCATTGGCCGCGACGACTTCGATGTGGAGAAGATCCGCTACCACAAGATCATCATCATGACCGACGCGGACGTGGACGGCGCCCACATCCGCACCCTCCTGCTCACCTTCTTCTATCGCCAGATGCCGGCAGTGATCGAGAAGGGCTATCTCTACATCGCTCAGCCGCCGCTCTACAAAGCCGCCAAGGGCAAGTCCTTCTCGCGCTACCTGAAGGACGACGCCGAGATGGAGACCTTCCTGTTCGAGGAGGGCGCGGACGGCGCGGCCCTGACCCTCGCCTCGGGCGAGGTGCTGGCGGGGGAAGACCTCGTGCGGCTGGTGCGCGAGGCGCGGGCGGCCAAGACCCTGGTGGAGCGCCTCTCCGCCCGGGCGCCGGCTTTCGCTATCGAGCAGGCGGCCCAGGCCGGCCTCTTCGGCGCCCATCCTGATCCGGCCAAGGCCGCCGAGCGCCTCACTTGGTATGCCGAGGAAGGCGACGGGGCTTGGGACGGCGCCCCCGCCGAGGCCAATCCCGGCGGCTATGTGTTCTCCCGGGTGAAGCGCGGCGTCTCCGAGCGCATTGTGCTCGATGAGACCTTGATCCACGCCTCCGACGCCCGGCGCCTCGCCGAGCGCGCCGAGGCCTTCGGCGACACCTTCGCCGGCAAGGCCGTGTTCCGCCGCAAGGAGCAGTCCATCACCGTGCGCGGGCCGCTCGACCTCGTGCAGGCCATTCTCGATGCGGGCCGCAAGGGGCTCTACATCCAGCGCTACAAGGGCCTCGGCGAAATGAACGCCAGCCAGCTGTGGGAGACCACCCTCGACTCCGAGGCCCGCACCTTGTTGCAGGTGAAGGTGAACCACGCCGACGACGCCGACGACATGTTCTCCCGCCTCATGGGCGATCTCGTCGAGCCCCGCCGCGAATTCATCCAGGAAAACGCCCTGGACGCCGAGGTGGATGTGTAGAGGGGCGCCCCAAGTCGCAAAGTTGGCGCCTATGACCCGCGAAATTCGCGGCTGAACACCTCATAGTACTGGTCCGCCCAGCGCGGATCGTCACTCTGCGCCAATCGGAACACCTCACGGGCGAAGGCGAGGGCTGCGAGTCCGGACGCAGTCACAAGGTTCCGGTCGGCGATGGCCGTCGTGCGGTCGACATAGAGTTCGCAGCCCGCGTAATCGGGCGCATGCTCGCGCAGAAAGTCCGCGCTGTTGCTGGTGTGCGCCCGCCCGGCCAAGAGCCCAGCGCGCGCCAGCGGCACGGTGGCGGCGCAGATGGCGCCCACCGTTACGCCTTCAGCCAACGCCGAACCAAGTATGTCAGCCAGGCCGCGCGCCTCATAGGTGATCCAGGCGTCGCTGCCGATCAGCAAAAGCACGTCCCCGGCTGCCGGCTTGACCTCCGCGAAGCGTTGCTGCGCCGAGACCTCAAGGCCGCCAATAGACAGCGCCGGCCGCCCGTCGGGCGTGGCGACGCTCACCGTCCGTTGGAAGTTGCGCCGAAGCCCTGAGAGCACATAGCCCGCCTCCCAATCGGCCCAGCCGGGCTGGAGGAATGCATAAACTTGGCTCATGGGTTCCTCCACGCTGAGTGCGAATTTTATTCCCGATCATCCTCGCGCAGGCGAGGACCCAGGCGTTTTTGCGGAAAACCGTTCAATACCGCTAGCTAAAAAAACAAACCTAGGTCCTCGCTTACGCGAGGATGAGCGGATTAAGGGATGTAGGCGTTCGTCGCGAAGGCCGCGTCACCCTCTGCCCGCCGCCCTTCTTGACATCCGCGCCGGCCGCGTCACCCTCCGCCGCCCAATCCTGAGAGGCTGCATGGCGTTGACGCTTCCCACCCGTATCGAGGTCTCCCGGCTCGGCTGGGCGGCCTATGCCTTGGCGGGGCTCACCGTGGCCCTCGACCAGCTGTCCAAGGCCTGGTTCCTCAGCCTGCACCTTGGCCCGGCCGAACGGCTGCCGGTGCTCCCGCCAATCTTCTATCTGTCCAGCGTGGCCAATGACGGGGTGAGCTTCGGCCTCCTCAAGGCCCATAACGGCCCCATGCGCTGGGTGCTGGTGGGCCTCGCCCTGGTGGTGGCGGGCGCCCTCGCCGACTATGCGCGCAAGACCACCCGCCCGCTCATCGCCGCGGCGCTTGGCCTCATCATCGGCGGGGCCGTGGGCAACAACCTGATCGACCGGGTGCGCTTCGGCTCGGTGGTGGATTTCCTGGATTTCTCGGGGCTCTACTTCCCCTGGGTGTTCAATGTGGCCGACAGCGCCATCACTGTGGGCGTGGTGCTGTTGATCGCCGACCTCTATTTCGCCCAGAAAAAGGCGTGAACCGGCGCCACAGGTTCAGCTTGGCGGCGGCGCGGGGACGCGCTACCAGAGGTCCCAAAGCCATGGGCGCGAAAAGCACGCGCGGCATTGGCGCTGGAGGAGTGGGTTGATGGAGTTTGCAGGCTCTTGGCGCGCAGCGGCCCTGGCGGGCGGTCTGATCCTCGCGGGCGCCGGTCTTAGCGGCTGCGGCGGCAACGCCGATGCGCTCGGCTTCGGCAAGGTGACCCCGGACGAGTTCCGCGTGGTGGCCAAGGCTCCGCTGGTGCTGCCCCCGGACTATGCGCTGCGTCCGCCGAAGCCGGGCGAGCCCCGGCCGCAGGAGCTGCAGCCCGAGAGCGCCGCGCGTCAGGCCATCCTCGGCAAGCAGGCCGCCGTGCAGCGCTCGGCCGGCGAACAGCTGTTCGTGGCCCGCGCCGGCGGCGAAAAGGCCGACCCGCTGGCCCGCTTCGTGGTGGACGACGAGAACGGCGAAATCGCCCACAAGGACAAGAGCTTCGCCGACATGGTGATGTTCTGGAAGGCCAAGGACGCCTCCGCCGCCACCGACGCGGCGGCCGCCGGCAAGGTGAGCGACGCCTCGCCCATCGACGCGGCTGCTGAAGCTGAAAAGATCAAGGCCGCCACGGGCGCCAAGACGGTGATCATCCGCCGCCAGCCCGAGCAGTTCGGCATCAAGCTGCCGGGGCTCTAAGCCAATCTCGGATTACCAGGGCTTGAAGTGTTTCGACAGCTTCAGCCCCTGGCGCTGGTAGTGCGAGCCGCCCTCGCCATAGACCCGGTCGGGCCGCGCGGTGAGCGGCTCATAGACCAGCCGCGCCACGGTCTGGCCGTCCTCCAGCAGGAACGGCGTCTCGTGGCTGCGCACCTCCAGCACCGCCCGACTGCCTGAGGCCGCGGCCTCCTCGGCGCCGAAGCCGGGGTCGAAGAAGCCGGCGTAATGCACCCGAAACTCGCCCACGGCCGGATCGATGGGCGTCATCTCGGCCGCCTGCATCACCGGGATGTCGATGGGCTCCTTGGAGGCGAGGATGTAGAACTCGCCCGGATCGAGCAGCAGCTCCCCCCGGCGCGGCTCCAGCGGCTGCCAGAAGTCGCGCGGGTCGTGGCCGTCCTCCAGATCGAGGTCCACAACGCCCGCATGGCGGCGAGCGCGGAATCCGGCGAGCACCCCGGTGAGGTCCACCCCCACGTCGCGTACGTTGAGCCTTGGCGGCTCGCCCACCTTCAACCGCAGCTGGTTGAGCCGCGTGCCCGCCCGCACCAGCACCGAGAAGGTCTGCGGCGCGATCTCCACATAGAGCGGCCCGGCATAGCCCGCCGCCACGTCGTCGAAGGCGGCGCCATGGTCGGTCAGCAGGCGGACGAACACGTCCACCCGGCCGGTGGAGCTCTTCGGGTTGGCGCGGGCGGCGATCCCGGCGGGCAGGGCCAGGCGCTCCTGGAGCTCAACGATATAGACGCAGCCGCGCTCCAGCACCGCCCCGGCGGCGAGGTCGAGCTGGTGCATGGCCACGTCCTTGATCCGTTCGCTGACGGTGCGCTGGCGTCCCGGCAGGAACGAGGCGCGCACCCGCCAGCAGCGGGCGCCGAGGCGCAAGTCAAGGCTGGCCGGCTGCACCTGATCGGGCGCGAACGGCGTCGCTCCGCTCACCGCTCCCGCGTCGATCAGCGCACGGATCGACTGGCTGGGCAAGATGCCGGGGGCGGCGTGCGGGATAGGCAGGGCGGGAGGACTCATGCGCGGATGCTTGCGTCCCCCGCCCGCAAAGGCAAGTCCGGAAACGCCCGCTCTATTTCTTGCCGTTGGCGGCCATGGTGGCCAGGCAATAGACCCCGGCCCCGACGCCGAACACCAGGACAGCGTCCATATATGAGGTGATCGGCACCAGCGCCGACGGCACATAGTGACGGATCTGCTCGGACAAGGTGAGCATCAACCAGTTGATCATCGCGAAGATAGTGATGATTGCAGCCAGCACTTGAATAATCGGCGTGAGCTTAACCATGCGTCTCCCCTCCCTTGGTTCCGCGTCTTTAACCATACGCGAGGGTCCGGGACGTGACGAGTGAATTTGAAATCCTAGGAGGGTTCGCCGCGCTTGACCCGTGCAGGCTCGCGGGCCTAGACCCGCAGGCTTTCCAGTTCACGCCATAAGGTCCCGCCATGTCCGCCGATCCGACCTCCCCCGACGCCTGGGGCGACGCCACCAAGCTGGTGCGCGGCGGTCTGATGCGCACGCCCTTCGGCGAGACCTCCGAAGCCCTTTTCCTCACCCAGGCCTATGTCTATGAGACCGCCGAGGCGGCCGTGGCCCGCTTCGCCGGCGAGGACCCGGGCTTCATCTATTCGCGCTACGCCAATCCCACGGTGAAGATGTTCGAGGACCGCCTCGCCCTGGTGGAAGGGGCCGAGGCCTGCCGGGCCACGGCGTCTGGCATGGCGGCGGTGACGGTGGCGCTGACGGGCCTCGTGCGCGCCGGCGACCATATCCTGGCCAGCCGCGCCCTGTTCGGCTCCTGCCGCTGGCTGCTCACCGAATACTTCCCCCGCTTCGGCGTGGAGACCACGGTGGTGGACGGACCGGACCTGGCGGCCTGGAAGGCGGCCATGCAGCCCAACACTAAGGCGCTCCTATTGGAGAGCCCGGCCAACCCGCTGCTGGAGATCATCGACGTGCAGGGCGTGGCCGACCTCGCCCACGCCAATGGCGCCTATCTCGTGGTGGACAACGTCTTCGCCACCCCCATCTTCCAGAAGCCCATGAAGCTGGGCGCCGACGTGGTGGTCTACTCCACCACCAAGCATATCGACGGCCAGGGCCGGGTGCTGGGCGGGGCCATCCTCGCCTCCAGCCAGATGATCGAAGAGAAGTACCGCGACATCCTGCGCCACACCGGCCCGTGCATGTCGCCGTTCAACGCCTGGCTGATGCTGAAGGGGCTGGAGACGCTGGACCTGCGCGTGCGGGCCATGAGCGGCGCGGCCGAACGCCTGGCCAACACCGCGGCCGCCCACCCGAAGGTGAAGCGGCTCTACTACCCCACCCGCCCGGACCATCCGCAGCACAACATCGCCATGGCGCAGATGAGCGGCGGCGGCAACATGATCGCCCTCGACCTGGGCGATCAGGCCCACGCCTTCCGCTTCCTCAACGCCCTGAAGATCGCCGACATCTCCAACAATCTCGGCGACTCCAAGACCTTGGCCACCCACCCCGCCTCCACCACCCACCGGGCCATGAGCGAGGAACAGCGCCTGGAGATCGGCCTCACCGAGGGCTGGGTGCGCATCTCCGTGGGGCTGGAGGACGTGGGCGACCTCGAACGCGACCTGGTCCAGGCCCTCGATCAGGCTTGAGCCATGGGCCGGCACGCCGACACCGACTGGCTCTATGAGGCGGAAACCCGCGGCGTCCTCGTGCGGGTGCGGCCGAGCTTTCTGCCCGAGCAGTCCGACCCCGAACAGCGCCAGTGGGTCTGGGCCTATGACGTGGAGATCGAGAACCGCGGGACCGAGACGGTGCAGCTGATCGCCCGCCACTGGTACATCACCGACGGCATCGGTCGGGTGGAGGAGGTGGAGGGTCAGGGCGTGGTGGGCGAACAGCCGACCTTAAGGCCAGGGGAGAGCTTCCACTACACCTCGGGCTGCCCGCTGCCGACGCCGTCAGGGGTGATGGCCGGGACCTACCAGATGGTCACCGACGCGGGCGAACGCTTCCTCGCCACCATCCCGGCCTTCTCCCTCGATCTCCCTGACGCGCCCAGAGTCGTGAATTAGGGAGCGGCCAATCCGGCTTCAGACCACGTGGTCTGGGGCGAGGGGGCAGTCGAAGCCGAGGTCGCGCTCGACCTGCAGCGTGGCGTGGCCGATGCGGAAGCGGGCTTCCAACATGGCCCCTGTCTCCGCCAGGAAGGCGTCGCTGGGCATGCCGTCGGGCATGACCAGGTGGCAGGTGAGGGCGGTCTCGGTGGTGGAGAGCGGCCACACATGCAGGTCGTGGATGGCGGCCACCCCGGGCAGGGCGCGCAGGGCCGCGGCCACGGCGGTGGTCTCCACGTGCGCCGGGGCGGCGTGCAGCACGAGATTGAGGCTCTCGCGCAGGAGGCTCCAGCTGCCGAACACGATGAGGCCGGAGATGACCAGGCTGGCGAGGGGGTCGAGCCAGGACCAGCCGGTGAACAGGATGACCAGCCCCGCCGCCACCACGCCCAGCGACACCAGGGCGTCGGCCAGCATGTGGGCGAAGGCGCTGCGGATATTGAGGTCGCCCTCGCGGCCGCGGGCGAACAGGGCCGCGGTGGCGCCGTTGATGACGATACCCGTTGCGGCCACCAGGATCACGGTGAGGCTCTGCACCGGCTGCGGATCGGCGAGGCGCCGCAGCGCCTCCCAGGCGACGCCCCCGGTGATCAGCACCAACAGCACGGCGTTGAACAGCGCCGCCAGCGAGGTGGTGGAGCGCAGGCCGTAGGTGTAGCGGGCGCTGGGCTTCACCCGGGTCAGGCCGTGGGCGCCCCAGGCGGCCAGCAGCGCCAGCACGTCGCCGAGATTGTGCCCCGCGTCGGCCAGGAGGGCCATGGAGCCGGCCAGCCAACCGAACACCCCCTCGATGACCACGAAGCCGATATTCAGCGCTGCGCCGATGGCGAAGGCGGCCCCGAAGGAAGCCGGCGCGTGGTGATGACCATGCCCGCCGTGACCGTGATGATGGTCATCGTGGTCGTGCCCATGGTGATGATGGCCATGGTGATCGTGCCCATGGTGGTCATGGTCGTGGTGATCATGGTCATGGTGATCATGGTCATGGTGATCATGGTCATCCCCCGCCGCCACGTTCGACGGCGAGTCCACGATGGAGAAGCGATGTTCCGAGGCCATGCGGCGCGATCCCGAACCTTATACCCCCCTATACTATCCGAATCGAGCGGGATGCATAGGGGGCGCGGAAGTCGCGCCGCGTCGGGAGCCCTTGCGGCGATCAGAGGCGCGCCGACTCGCCCCGGGCGATCAGCTCGCCCAGGTATTCCACCATGGCCGCCAGCTCCTCCTCGGAGATATCATCTTGCAGCTGGGCCACGCGCTGGATGATGCGCAGGGCCATCCTGCGCCGCCCGTCGACGGAGTTGGCGGCGCGGAGCATGGCCTCGATCTCCTGCGGCGGCACGCCGGGGACGAGTTCGGGGTCGAGCTCGAAGGACAGGGGCGCGGCGAGGCCGGTGAGCTCTTCCATGTCGCGCAGGGCCGCTTGCGACACCTGCACCTCGACGGCCTGGGCCACGCCTTCGTCATAGGGCGCGGGCAGGCCGAGGGTGCGCACCCGCCAGCCGCTGCCGTCGAGCATGGGCGGCAGCATTTCGAGATCGATCATACCCACCAGACGCTTCGCGCGATGTTTGAGCGCCACTTCCAATGAGGCGAGACGGATCTCCGCCCGCCGCGGGGCGCCCGTGCGGCCGCGCGCCGCGCCGGTGGCGAAGTAGCGGCTGATCTCCCACACGTCGCTGGCGTAGATGCTGGCCTCATCCTCGGCGATCAGGTGGGGAAACACGTCTCCGAGCACCGAGCCGGTGAGGGCCGGCCGCATGCGCATGGAGCAGGCGATGGTCCCGTTCGGCTCTACGGCCAGGAGATAGATGGCGTATTCGTCATCATAGGGGTCATATTCGCCGCCCTCGCGGACGCTCATGCCCGTCCAGCCGCGCTCGTCGACGAAGTGGACGCGACGCAGGCGATGCATCTCCGACAGAAGATCCTTGTAGGCCAATCGATTGTGTTTGGTTACGACATGGATCATGGCGCACCCTCCCTTTCGTAAGGGAAAGATGCGCGGAGGCGTACGTAGCGTCAGGTCGGCGGATCAGCCGACTTGACGGTTAAGATTTACTAAAATTCCCGCAAGAATTGCTCTTAAAGAGCGCGATCACAACTTCACGTTATTCAAACTCATCTGGATCGATGAGCCAGCCGCGTCGGGCGGCTTCCAGCACCGCGGGCACGGTGGCGAGGCCCCCCAGCTTCGCCTTGGCGCGTTCGAGGTGCGTCTTGGCGGTGCCGAGAGAAATGTCGAGGATAATGGCCGCCTCAGGCAGGGTCTTGCCGCGAGCGAGCCAGACCAGCACCTGGGTCTCGCGCCGGGTGAGGTCGGTGTCGCTCTCGCGGTCGTCGGAGAGTTCCAGGAGCTGCAGGCCGGCCACGGCGAACAGAGCCCCGCGGCCTGCAGCACCGCCTTGGCCTGGTCGTTCAGCTCCACATTTCGGCCCACCATGACCAGGGCGGACACCTCGCCGTGGGCGCCGTGCACCGGCACGATCAGGCCTTCGGAGCCGTCCTTGCGCGCATTGTCGAACAATTGCCGCGCCGGCTCGCTCACCGCCAATGGCTCGACATCGGTCCAGGTGAAGGCGCGAGTCTTGTGGAACACCGCCTGGAAGGTGGGATCGATGCGGAAGCGCTCGGCCCCCAGATAGACATTGCGCAGCTTGGGGTCGCCCACGCCGAACAGCACCTTGGGATTGATCGGCTGTCCCGGCTGGGCCATCAGCACATAGGTGGTGCGCTCGAAACCAAAGCGGGAGACGAGCCCGGCGAAGCGCGCTTCCAGGTGCGGCAGATCGGGCAGGCTGCGCGCTTCACGCAAGAAACTCAGCGCGTCGGAATAACGTTCGTCCATCGCCACTCGCGAAGGCTTCGCGCCGGCGCACGGCCTCCCTGCGCAGACGTCATCACCGGATTATCCTACAACTATAGCGTGGTCCGAGCCCGGCGCCCAACGCTAAATGGGTCTGGTTCGCGCGCGGCGCACGCCGAAGGTGACAGAGCCGTTTCGCCTCGTTACAACGACGCCGGCGCCGCGGGCATGATGTAGTGGTAGCCTGGCAGCTTCCCAAGCTGCTCGTGCGGGTTCGATTCCCGCTGCCCGCTCCAGCGACTTCCCCCTAATGGCGAGCCGAGTGCAATATCTGCCCTTCCGAGGTGAAACCCCTCTGGAAAAATGAATCGCATGTTAATACACTCATATAGTTCCAGCTGTGGGATCGCGTCTGGACGGTGGGGACCTAGGTGGGGATCGCAATGACCAAGTTTGTGCTTATCGCCAGCGCCTCGGGCGCGGTGCTGTTGGCGGCGGGCTTCGCCGTGGGCGCGCCGTATGGCGCTGCGGACGCCGACTATCCGGCCAATCCCGTGCCCGGCCATTGCTATGCTCGCGTTGTCACGCCCGTGCAGTACGAGCTGTACCAGGAGAAGATCCTGGTCACCCCGGAAAAGACCGAGATCCGCACCATTCCGGCCGAATATCGCTGGGACGAGCAGAAGTACGTGGTGAAGCAGGAGACGGTGGAGTTCATCACCGTGCCGGCCACCTATAAGACCGTCACCGAAACCATCGTCATCAAGGAACCCACCACCCGTACCGAAGTGGTGGCCGCGGTGTACGAAACCGTCACCGAGCAGGTGCTGGTGCGCGAGGCTCACACCGAGTGGAAGCCGGGCAATGGCCTTGACGCCTACGCCCCGGGCTACGGCCCCGGCAAGACCCCCTACAGCAAGCCCACCGGCGGCTACGGCGGTGCGGGTACCGGCGCTGGCGCGGGCGGCGGTTACGGCGCGCCCCCGGTGACCAAGGTCACCCCCACCGGCGAAGTGCTCTGCCTGGTGGAAGTGCCCGCTGAGTACAAGACCGTCACCAAGCAGGTGCTGAAGACCCCCGCCCACACCATCACCATCCAGGTGCCGGGCGAGACCCAGACCGTCACCAAGCAGGTGGTGGACACCGAGGCCCGCGTGGAGAAGCGCGTGATCCCGGCCGTGTACGGCTACCAAAAGGTCCGCGTGCTAGTGTCGCCGGAGCGCACCGAAACCTACACCATCCCGGCGGTCTACAAGACCATCGACAAGACCCGCGTGGTGGGCGGCGGCAAGCTCGAGTGGCGCGAGATCATCTGCGAAAAGGACATGATCGGTCCGCTGCCGGCCAACGCCATTCCCTGCCAGCCGGGCATCAACGGCGCCACCTGCAAGCCGCCGGGCTATCATGAGCACGAAGAGCGCCACGTGAAGGGCTATGGCGAGCGGGGCGAGGTGAAGGTCTCCACGCCGACCACCTACGCCAAGGCTCAGCCGGCGCCGACCCCGGTCGTGAAAGCCGCGCCGGCCGCCGCCAAGCCGGTGCAGACCGCCGCCGTGCAACCGGCCCCGACCACGGCCCAAGGCGCCTCCGCCGCGCACTCCAGCGGCGTGACCATGGTGGCCCGCATGCAGGAGGCCCTGTCGGCCAAGGGTTACTACAAGGGCGCCGTGGACGGCTTCTTCACCGAGGCCTCGCGCGAGGCTCTGGTGCGCTTCCAGCGCGACAACCACGTGGCTGAGGGCCAGCTCACCGTGGAGACCGCCCGTCTCCTCGGCATCTGGAACTAAAGAAGACCCCTCGCCTCGGCGAGATTGAGGGCCTTCCGCGTCGCGGGAGGCCCTTTTTGCATGCAGGCGCATGGACTAAAAGCCGTGCATGACCTTTGAGAAGACTCTCCAGCGCAGCCTCAACGGCGATCAGGTGGCGCTGATCAAGCTCGGCGATAGCCTCGGCGACTTGGCCATCAACCTGCTCATCTCCGCGGCGATCCTGGCGGCGACCCTGTGGATCAGCCGCTGGGCGGCCAAGTTCACCCGCCGGGCCATCAGCCATCTGCCGCGCACCGACGCCACCTTGCAGGGTTTCACCGCCTCGGTGGTCCGCTACGGTCTGACCCTGGTGGGGGTGCTGGCCATCCTGCACCGGCTGGGGGTGCAGACCACCTCCATCATCACCGTGCTGGGCGCCGGGTCGCTCGCCATCGGCCTCGCCCTGCAAGGGGCGCTGAGCAATGTGGCCGCGGGGGTGATGATCCTCATCTTCCGCCCCTATCGCGTGGGCGACGTGATCCTCATCGCCGGCCGCACCGGCACGGTGAAGAAGCTCGACCTGTTCAACACCGAGCTGTCCGATTTCGACGGGGTGAAGGTGGTGGTGCCCAACGGCAAGGGCTTCTCCGACGTGGTGGTGAACTACACCGACATCGACCGGCGGCGCATCGAGCTCATCCTCGGCCTCGATCGCGGCTGCGACCTGGACAAGGCCATCGCCGTCCTGCTCGATCTCGTGAAGCAGGACGACCGCCTGCTGGCCGATCCCGCGCCCTGGGCCAATGTGGTGGAGCTGACCCCGAGCGCGGTGAATGTGGCGCTCAGGGTCTGGGCGCGGCTCGACACCTATTGGGACGCCCGCTCCGATCTGATGCGCCGCGCGCTGACGCGGCTGAAGGCTGAGGGCGTGGCCCTGGCCTATCCGATCCAGCTGAGCGAGCCGCCCACGCCTTGAGGGAGGGCCTTGAAGTGCGGTCTTAACCGGTCGTTCACGTATCTGGCGCGACCACGGGGGCGGAGGCTCCCATGCACCGCCGCGCGCCCGTCCTTATCTGCATCGCCCTTCTTGCTGCGCCAGCGACCATGGCCGCTGAATTGGCGAAACCGGCCAAGGGCAAGGCCGCCGGAAATCTCGCGCCCCCGCCGGCGCCCAAAACTGCTGTCGCCGCCGGCCTGCGCGGGCCCGCCGAAGCCGCTGCGCCCAAGCTCGTTCTCGCTCGCCCGATCGCCCCCTCGATCACCTCTCTGCGCACATCGCCCCTTCCTCAGTTGAGCGGCGCAACGCCCTTCGCCGGCGATCACGCGGCGGAATGTCGCCGCACCTGCGCCGCCACCCGCTATGTCTGCCTCGCGGACCCCGATCGCGACGACTGCGGCAGCGTCTGGAGTCAGTGCGCGGCGGCCTGCCAACGCCCCACCGGCGAGCAATTCGCCTTCTAGTACGGGCGCTAGGGCTTGCCCCGCACCGGCGAATTGGGCACTCATCTGCGCATGAGTGACCCTGTTCTCACCGTCGACCTCGATTCCAACGTTCTCGCCCCCATCGGCAAGCGCGCCCGCACCAAGGTGGCCAACCGGGCCGCCATTCTCGACGCTGCGCGGCAGGTGTTCGGCGAGCTGGGCTATGAGGCGGCCGCCGTGCGCGACATCATCCGCCGCACCGGTCTGTCCGTGGGCGCCTTCTACAACTATTACCGCTCCAAGGAGGAGGTGTACGAGGCCCTGGCCGAAGACGGCGCCCGGCGCTTTCGGCCCATCCTGCACGCCCAGTACGAACAGGCCAAGGATTTCGAGAGCTATCTGCATGGGGCCATCCGCGCCTATTTCGAATTCCTGATCACCGATTCCCAGGCCTGGCTGACCCAGCGGCCGCGGGGCGAGCGCCATCCGCAGCTGCGCCTCGACACGCCCGAAATGCTCGCCGTGTTCAACGAGGTGCGCGCCTCCATCGCCGAGGCCATCGACAAGGGGCTGGCCCCGCCAGTGGACGCCGAATACCTCGCCGGCGCCAGCATTGGCGTGGCCCGGGAAGTGGGCGATCTCATGCTTGAGCGCCGACCGCCCAATCTCGATGAAGCCGCCGACTTCGCCGTGCGCATGCTGCTGGGCGGGCTCGCCGCCGTGCCCCGGCGCGCGCCGCCGCCCCCTCTCTGACGGAGCCTCTACATGGCCGATCTCGCCGTCCAGAAAGTGCTGCTGAACGCGTTCCTGTCGCTGCCCGCGCCGGTGCTGCGCATCCTGTCCGGCGGCGGGGTGGTCTATCTCGGCGGGCGCACCCTCGATCCGCGCCTGCAATTCATCGCCTATAGCGCGCGCAAGGCGCCCAAGTTCTCCAGCCTGACGCCGGAGGAGGCGAGAGCCGGCGCCCGCCAGGCCTTCGCCGCCGTGGCCGCCGCGCCCGAGCCGGGGGTGAAGTGGGAGGCGATCAGCTGCGATGGTCCCAACGGCGTCGTGCCCCTGCGCCTCTACCGTCCGGCGGTGCAGGATCCGACGACGCCGCTCATGGTCTATCTGCACCAGGGCGGCGGAGTGATCGGCGACCTCGATACGCCGCACGCCTTCTGCACCATCCTCGCCAGCGTGCTGAAGGCGCCGGTGATCTCGGTGGACTATCGCCTCGCCCCCGAGCATCGCTATCCGGCGGGGTTCGAGGACAGCCTCGCCGCCTATCGCTGGGCCCGCGACAACGCCGACCGCTTCGGCGCGCCGGCGGGTCGGGCCGCCGTGGGCGGGGACTCCATGGGCGGTTACTTCGCCGCCGCCACCTGTCAGGAGCTGAAGCGGGCGGGCGAGCCCCAGCCGGACTTGCAGCTCCTCATCTATCCGGCGGTGGAGGTGAATTCCGAGACCCCGTCCATGGCCACCTACGCCAACACCTATCCGCTCAGCCGCGACACCATGGACTGGTTCATGGCGCAGTATCTGGGTCCGGAAGACAATCCCGACGATCCGCGCCTGTCGCCGATTCGCGCCGAGGACCTCACGGGCCTCGCGCCCGCGGTGGTGGTCACCGCCGGCTTCGACCCGCTCACCGATCAGGGCGAGGCCTATGCGAGGCGGCTGAAGGACGCCGGCGGGACGGTGATCTTCCGCTGCTATGACCAGCTCTGCCACGCCTTCACCGCCTTCACCGGGGTGGCGCCCGCCGCCGACGCGGCCTGCCGCGAGATCGCCGGCATGGCGCGGCAGATGCTCTCGGGCGTCCGGCCGGCCTGAGGTGCGCTGGGCGGCGAATCCCACGCCGTCATTGACTTCCGGCGCATAGGCGCTCATTGGCAGGCGCCCCGCCGCCGGAACCCCGCATGACCAAATTCCAGGACCTTGGCCTCGCCCCCGCCCTCGTGAAGACGGTGGCCGCCGAGGGCTATGAGCAGCCGACCCCCATTCAAGCCAAGGCCATCCCGGTGGTGCTGCAAGGCCGCGACCTCATCGGCCTCGCCCAGACCGGCACCGGCAAGACCGCCGCCTTCGCCCTGCCGATCCTGCACCGGCTGTGCGCCGACCGCCGGCCCCTGCGCCGCCGGGCCTGCCGGGTGCTGGTGCTGAGCCCCACCCGCGAGCTGGCCACCCAGATCGGCGACAGCTTCGCCACCTATGGGGCTGGGCTCGGCCTCTCCCAGACCGTGGTGTTCGGCGGGGTGAAGCACGCTCCGCAGATGCGGGCCATGGCGCCGGGGGTCGATATCCTGGTGGCCTGCCCGGGCCGCCTCTTGGACCACGTGGCTGAGCAGACCATCGATCTCTCCGCCGTGGAGATCTTCGTCCTCGACGAGGCCGACCAGATGCTGGACCTCGGCTTCTTCCCGGCCATCAAGAAGGTGGTGCGGGCCCTGCCGCGGGTGCGCCAGAACCTGTTCTTCTCGGCGACCATGGCCAAGGAGATCCGCGACCTGGCCGGCGAGCTGGTGAAGGACCCGGCGGAGGTTGCCGTGGCTCCCGCCGCCACCACCGCGGAAAAGGTGGTGCAGCAGGTGCTGTTCGTGGAGCAGCCGCGCAAGCGCGCCCTGTTGGCCGAGCTGTTCGCCGACCCGGGCTTCACCCGCACCCTCGTCTTCGCCCGCACGAAGCATGGCGCGGACCGCCTGGCCCGCTATCTGGAGAGCGCCGGGGTCGAGGCCGCGGCCATCCACGGCGACAAGAGCCAGGGCCAGCGCGAGCGGGCTCTGGCAGCGTTCAAGGCCGGCGAGCTGCGCGCCCTCGTCGCCACCGACATCGCCGCCCGCGGCATCGACGTGGACAAGGTCAGCCACGTGGTGAACTTCGACCTGCCCAATGTGCCGGAGGCCTATGTGCACCGCATCGGCCGCACCGCGCGGGCCGGAGCGGGCGGGCACGCCGTGAGCCTCGTCTGCGACGAGGAACGCAATCTTCTGAAGGACATCCAGAAGCTCACCCGCCAGACCATTCCGAGCTTCGATCGCCGCAACGACAAGGACCTCGCCCGTCAGCAGGCGGTGGACGCGGCGGTGCTGCGCCATCAGGGCAAGACGGGGGCCGAGGCTGACGTCGAGGCCGGGCGCGGCCCGAGGCCCGACAAGCCTGCCGGCGGTCGGCCCAAGCATCGCCGGCGACCGGGCGCGAAAGCCAACGCGGGCGGCAAGCCGGGCGGCGCGCCGGGTGCGGGCAAGGGGCCGAAGCCACCGCCGAAGTCGGACGCCGGGGCCTCCAAGCCTAAGCGCCGGCCTCAGCGACGGCCGAACGCGGCTAAGGACTAGGCGCGAGCGCGGGCCGCCTTTATCTGATTGAATCTAGAGCATTTTTGATCCGAAAACCGGTTACCACTTTTCGGAAAATGCTCTTAGTGCGGGCATTCTTCCGAGATCAGGCGCGCATCCACCGTCGCCTTGCCGCCCAGGGGCAGGCCGGGCAGGCTGAACTTGGCGGTCATGTGGAAATGGGTGGGCTCGTACTCGCCGGAGAGCGTCACATTGTAGGTGGTGCCGCCCTTGTCCACGCATTGGCCCACCATGAAGGCCTTGCCCTCGCCCACAGTCTTTTCCGGATAGGTGCACCTGTAATGCCGGTTGGAGAAGCCGGTGAGAAAGTTGTTCACTTCCTTGGGGGTGATGCAGCGCTTGTCGGTGCTCGATTTCTCGAAAATCAGCGTGCCGGCCGTGTTATGGCTCTCCCAATAGCCCGGCAGGATAGTATCGGCCGCGAAGCTCGGGGCCGCCATACCGACGATCAGCAAGGCCAAAGGGCTGGCGACGAGCATAGACTTAATCATGACTTGCGAACCCTCCTTGGTTCACAGCTCCGCAACGACCTCGACCACCGACTGATCACATCGACGCCATCAACCATTAGAAGGGATATGGGACGGTTCTTGGGCGGAAGCGTGTCTGCTATACTCAAATCTGGGTTCCGTCATGGGGGTTTAGCCGTGATTGGCGCATTCGCCGCCGTGCTGTTGCTTTTAGGTTCGACGCCTTCCGTGAGCGCGGCGGAGGCCTGCGGCCCGCAACCGGCCTACGCCGCCGCGGCGGCGCGCAACGCCCAGTCCCTGACCAGCCTGGAATTCGCGCCGTTTCACCGGCCTGAGATCGGCTGGGAAGTCTACTCCCCCCTGGCGGCCCAGGAGATCGGGACCGAGTGCCGGCCGGGCTCAGAGGGATTCGCCGCCGCCCTCTCCCGCTGGCAGCAGAGCCGCGGCCTGCCCGCCGACGGGGTGATGAGCGCGGCGGTGTTCCAGGAGATGAAGGGGCTCTGGCAGGAGCGGCGCGGCTTCGTCATGGCCACCAAAGACGGGGATTGTCCGCCCGCCCCGCCGGAGGACAGCCTCGACGTCGCCGGTGTGGACGAAACCGCCGCCGACGCCAAGCCCATGCGCCTGCGCCCCGCCGCCATGGCCGCCTTCCGCCGCATGCTGGCCGATGCTCGCGCCGCGGTGCCCGACGCCAATCTCGATCGCCGGCTTTTGACGCCCTTCTCGGCCTTCCGCTCCCCGGCCTATGACGCGGCCCGCTGCGCCCATGAGCACAATTGCCAGGGGGTGGTGCGAGCGGCCTGTTCGGCGCACCGCACGGGCCTCGCCATGGACGTGTTCGTCGGGTCTTTGCCAGGCACGGCTGCGGATTCCAGCGACGACGCCAACCGGCTCTACCAGTCGCATTCGCCGGCCTATCTGTGGCTGGTGAAGCACGCCGCCGAATATGGCTTCGTGGTCTATCCGTTCGAGCCCTGGCACTGGGAATGGACCGGCGAGGCCGTGTGGCCGCAGCCGCCCGCCGCGCCGGCTGCGCCCGTGACGCCAGCCACGACGGAGTCTGCGCCGACACCCGAACCAGGCGCGCCTAACGCCGCTTCACGACGCTGATCAGCTTCCCGCAGTCTCCGTGCAGGCCTTCGCCTTGGCGTAGGCCTGAGTGCCGCGATGCACCACCTTGTCGGTGGGGATGATCTGGTCGGTGGCGAGCTCGGGCAGGTGGTCCAGCGCCGCATAGAGGGGGCCGAAATCGGTCTCCAGGGTCTGGCGCAGCAGGTCCTCGTAGCTGTCGATGACGAAATAGGTCTGCTGGTAGTCGTCGATGCGATAGCGCGTGCGCATCACCCGCATGAGATCAAAGCCGATGCGGTTGGGGGAGGGGTCGTCGAGGGCGAACTCGCTCTCCCCGTGGCTGGAGACGATGCCGGCGCCATAGAGCTTCAGCGCGCCGTCCTCGCGGATGAGACCGAACTCCACCGTGTACCAGTAGAGCCGCGCCAGGCGGTGCAGCGAGCCGAGGCCGAGGGCGCGCAGGCCCCCCTCGCCATAGGCCTGTAGGTAGTCGGCGAACACCGGGTCGGCCAGGAGGGGCACATGGCCGAACACGTCGTGGAACACGTCCGGCTCTTGCAGATATTCCAGCTGATCGCGACGGCGGATGAAATTGCCCGAGACGAAGGTGCGGTTGGCCAGGTGGCGAAAAAACACGTCGTCAGGCACGAGGCCCGGCACCGCCACCACGCGCCAGCCGGTGAGGCCCATCAGTCGCTCTGACAAAACCTCGAAATCGGGAATGCCGGGCCGCTCCAGGCGCAGCACATCGATCCCCTTCAGATAGGCGGTGCTGGCCCGGTCCTGCAGCTGGGCGCTCTGGCGCGCGAACAAGAGGTCCCACACCGCATGATCCTCAGCGCTGTAGTGCGCCCAGTCCTGCGGGATGGTCCAGTCGGCGCTAGAGCATTTTCCGAAAAGTGGAACCCGGTTTTCGGACGAAAAATGCTCTAGATTCGATTGAGCATGAGCAGAATCCGATTCTGTTTGATCGGATTCTGCTCTGGCGCCGGGAGGCGGGGCGCTATGAGCTGGGTCAGGCATGGCGAACATCCTCACCCCATGCGTGGGGGTTTCGCCCAATAATTTCCATCAGATCGCGCAAATGCGCAATAGACGGGTCAAAACTCGCCTCGAAATCAAATAGAATTTGCGCGATCGCGCGCTCAGAACCCTGCGGTCAGGCTGAGGCTGACCAGGCGGTCGTCGGCCCGGCGATAGGCCCCCGGGGCCACCACCACATAGCCGGACGTGTCGCCGACATTGGCGACCTGAAGCTGCGCCTCCATGGCGTGTCCGGCGATTTCAAAGACATGACGCGCGCCCAGGTCCAGCGTCATGCGGGCCGGCAGGCGATAGCGGTCGTCGACGCTGGCGTAGACCCGGTCCTTCCAGGCCGCCTTTACGCTGAGAGCCCAGCCGGGGAGATGGCGCGGGGCGAACTCCAGCTTGGCTTCGGCCCTTCCCCTGTAAGTCCCGGCCGGGTGCGGGCCGGACAGGCGGGAGGTCACGATGGGACCGGCCAGTTTCATGTCCTGCGCCGCCGCAGAGGCTTCGAATTTCAGATTGCGCGCCGGGCGATAGGTCAGAGACGCTTCCAGCCCGCGGTCGGTCATGTCGCCGAGATTGTGGAAGAAGCGGTTCTTGTCGACCCCGTCATAGGGCTTGGCCAGCTCGAACCACCCCGCCAGCATCTTCAGCTGATCGTTGAACACGTAGCGCAAGCCCGCATCGCTCACCCTGGCCTGCACGTCGGCGCTCAAGGTGGCGCGGTTGAGCGCGGAGTCGGGCGGGCGAGTGGCCGCCTCGAAGCCTTCCACGTGCGAAGCGTAGAAGGTGGCCGCGGGGGTGAGCCGCACGGCCAGGGCGATGTCGCCAGTGGTGGGGCTCTTGTCGAGTTCGGAGAGCGGGAGCCCCGGATCAGCGACGCGACGGTGGTAGTCCGTCCGCAGCAGGGAGGCGGACAGTTCAACCCTGTCGGCCCACTGCAGGCCGTAGGCGAGTCCCGCTGACCACTGCGACACGCGCTCGTACGACTGCGGGAAGCGAAGAAAGGTCGGCGCCGCCAGGGCAGGGGGGCGGAAGATGTTGCTGACGCCGAAGTCATAGCCGCTGGAGCCGCCGTAGCGGTCATGGCCCAGCTTGCCGCGCCCCACCAGAATCAGCCGCTGCTGGAGGCCAAACGCGCTGAAGGTCCGTTCGAGGCGCAGGCCCGCACTGGTGGATTCGAAGGCCATGGGCGGGTCGGCGTAGATCTGGCGGTCGGCCCGGCCATTGGCGTTCAGGTTGAGGTAAAGCTGGGCGAAGCTGGAGCGCGAGGTCAACTCCGAGCGGAACAGGCTCGCCTTCAAATTCCAGACGCCGCCGAAGCTCGCATCGACGATGAAGCCGGCGTTGAGACCGTCGCTTCTGTTCTGATCCCAAGAGGGACCTGTGTAGTGGTGCGGCAGGACGGCGGGCGGCGCGCCGGTGGCGGTGAGATAGACCGGGCTTGCCGGATTGGCGTGGATGTAGTCGCGCTCCACGAAGGGCCGCAGCACCACGTTGGCCATCGGCGTCCAGCGCGCCACCGCGGCCAGCTGATTATAGTCGGCGTAGGTGCGATCGGCGTTGACGTCGCGATAGTCGCCGAACCCGAGGCTGACGCTCAGGTCGCGCCGCAGCGGCGTCTCCAGGTCGGCTTCCACAGAGGCTCCGCGCCAGGAGTTGGTCTTGGCGGCGGCATTGAGACTGAGTTCATCGCCCGGATCGCGCAGGCGATAATCCACGATCCCTGACGGCGCCGGCGTCATCACGCCCTGGGCGGCAGGGCCGATGCGCAGACTGGCGGCGCTCATCAGGTGCGGCCCCACGGGCGCCTTTTCATCGAACGGCAGGCCTTCGATGCGCTGGCCGCCAGCGTCGAGGGGCGACACGCCGCGCGCGTCCTCCGCCGAATAGCCGCCGATGGTCTCGCCCCCCAAGGCCTTGGCCAGATCGGGCTCGCCGGGCGCCGCAGCGGCGATCGCAGTGGTGGAGGCCAGCGCGCCAAGGCTGGCCCCGGCCGTGCTCAACCAGAAATACAGGTTTTTCATCGCCCCGCTTTCGAACTCGCGTCATTATGAGGGCGATTTCGGTCAGCGGTCAAAGTTGAAGCGCGTCGACCGCCCACGATCCGCTCCTTCGGTCTCCAGCTTGACGCCCGCAATCAGAGTTGCAATCGTCGCTGGAAAGTGGAGTCGGGGGCCTTCAATGCATCGCGTGACCTTAGCCGTCGCCTTGGCGGCGAGTTTCACCTTGTCGTCCGCGCAAGCTGCGCCGCCGCTCCTCGAGGCCTATGGCCGTCGCCCCGCGATCGAGATGGTGGACCTGTCGCCCTCGGGAGATTTTTTCGCAGCGTTGCAGGTCGCGAACGGACAGCGCCAATTGCTGGTGCGTAAGAATTCCGGCGAGGTGTTCTTTTCCGCCGGCCTCGGCGACGCAAAATTCCGCAGCCTGCATTGGGTCGGCAACAATAATATTGTGGTTTTCACATCATCGACGGTGGATTTTATCCCCGGATTGGATTGGAAAAGTGAGATATTTAGCGGAATATCGATTGATGTTATAAATAGAACTTCCGATATTTTATTTAATAACAGCTCTAAATTTCTAACCATGACGTTTGGTTATTTTGGGTCTCGCGTCATTGATGGTAAGCCGTATGTTTTTGTCGGCAATATCCCCAAGGAAGACTCGCAAATCGGCTCGCGGGTGGGTGCCAAGGCCCAAACCAAATTCCTGCAAACCTATCCTGATCTTTACGCCGTCAATCTCACCACGGGCTACCCGGTTCACGTCGCCCAAGGTTCCGAGGTCACCTCCAGTTGGACCGTCGACCCGCAAGGCGATCTGGCGGCGCGCGCGATCTACACACCTCGAAGCCAGTCCTATTCCGTGTTCATGGGAGAGCGCGCGGTCTTCTCCGGTCAAGGCTTGAAAGGCAATTTCGGGCTTAAGGGACTCGGCCGCACGTCGGACACCATCCTCGTGTACGACTCCAGCGGCGATCAGGAGAGATTGTCAGAAATTTCCGCTTCGGGCGCAGGTGTAGAGCTGCTGCGCGGTCGCAAGCTCTATGGATTGTTGCACGCTGGCGATAGCGGGCTTTTGCTTGGCATCTGGTACGATAACGGTCACGTGGTGCAGTTCTTCGATTCCAAACTGCAGGCGCGTTACGAAGCGGCGGTAAAGCCATTTCATGACCGCTTCGTTGTGCTGGAATCGGCGGCGCAGAATCTCGATCGGGTGATCCTGCACACCGACGGCGTGGGCGATTCAGGCACCTACTGGCTGGTCGACCTGAAGGCCGGTCGCGCCGACATCATCGACAATGACTATCCCGACGTGCCGGCGGACCAGGTGGGCGAGAGCAAGATGGTCAGCTTCAAGGCTTCGGACGGTCTTGAGATGGATGGCGTTCTGACATTGCCGCCCGGACGCCCGGCTAAGAACCTTCCGCTGATCGTACTTCCCCATGGCGGCCCCATCGGCGTCAGCGACGACGAAAGGTTCGACTGGCTCGCCCAGGCCTTCGCCTCGCGAGGCTACGCTGTGTTCAAACCCAACTACCGCGGATCAGGCGAGCGGGGTGCGGCTTTCCAAAACGCGGGCTTCGGCGAATTTGGCCGCAAGATGCTCTCCGACATAACCGACGGTGTCGACAAGTTGGCGGCGGACGGGATTGTGGATCCCAAGCGCGCCTGTATCGTCGGCGCCTCCTATGGCGGTTACGCCGCCGAGGCGGGGGTGACGGTGCAGCAAGGCCGTTACCGCTGCGCCGTGGCCATCGCCGGCGTGTCGGATCTGCCCGGGATGTTGCATTGGGAAGACGAGCATTCGGGTTTGAGCAGCCTGAATTTCTGGCGCAAAGCCATGGGCGCCGATCGACCTGGCGCCCCGCCGTTGGCGTCGATCTCGCCCGCCGCGTTGGCGAACCGCGCCGATGCGCCCCTGCTGCTCATCCATGGCAAGGACGATACGACCGTACCCTATGAGCAATCGGATCGCATGGCGCGGGCCATGGTCGCCGCCGGTAAGACCGCCGAGCTGATGACCCTGGTGAAGGAAGATCACTTCCTTTCCTTCAGCGAGACGCGGCTGCAGACCCTCAAGGCCGCCATGGCCTTCGTGCAGAAATACAATCCTGCGGAATAGCAAGCGGCCGCCCCGGGGCGAGGGACGGCCGCAAATGCGATGGCTGAGCTTAAGACCTCGTTGGGTTTGGTCGTTAATTCGGGCCGCGAGCGCCGGCGTTCACCTGCGCGCCGCCCTGGGCGCCGCCTTGAGCGCCGCCTTGTGCTCCACCCTGTGCGCCGCCGTTGACGCCGCCGCTGGCGGAGCCCTGGCCGCTGGCGGAGACGCCGAGACCGATCTGCGGCGACAGGCCGACGCTGAGGCCGCCGTTCGCGCCGCCATTGGCGCCGGCGTTGAGGCCGCTGTTGAGGGTGCCGCTAGCCGCGCCCTGGGCTTGCGCCGCGCCGTTGGCCGCCGCGCCTTGCGCCCGCTGCTGGGTGCGCTGAGCGGCGCCTTGAGCGCGCGCCGCGGTCATGTCCGCCTGGCTCGCGGCCTGACCTGAAAGCTGACCCGAAGCCTGGCCTGCGCCCTGCACGGCGCCGCCCAGATTGCCCCCGAGATTGCCGCCCAGATTTCCGCCCAAGCCGCCATTAAAACCGCCGCCCAGGCCGCCGCCCAAACCGCCGCCGAGCGCGCCATTGCCGCCGCCGCCCACATTGCCGCCCAGACCGCCGCCCAAGCCTCCGACAAGCTGGGCGTGGGCGCTGGCGCCGGCCAAGGAAAAGCTCGCCGCGGCGGCGAAGGCGAGAAGCGTGCGAAATCGCGTTTGCATGATCTGGTCTCCTTCAGCTGTGCGGCGTGTCCCAACGCCGTCTGCTGGGGAAACGACAGGCGCGGGAGATTTCATCCCGAGGGCGCGTACTTTTTTGCGATGTTCAGAAGCGGGCGGGGGCGCGATCGGTCCAGCCCACCAGTCCAAGGCCGAAAGGCGCCTCGCCCCGATGCAGGGCGGAGGCCGCCACCGCCTGGATCGCCAGCCTCGCATCGCGGGTGGCGGCCAAGGCCGCGGCGATGTGAGCCGCCACCACCGGCGCGGCGAAGGACGAGCCGCGCACCGGCGCAAGGCCGCCGCCGAGGCTCGCCGCGGCCATGTCTGCGCCCGGCGCGGTGAAGCAGGGCTTGGCCAGACGACCCGACTCCAGCAGCAGTTGCTGGCGCGCGTCCACGGGGATGGCCGCCACCACCCCCGGATAGGCGGCAGGATAGGCCGGAGGGGCGGCGGGACCGTCATTGCCCACAGGCGCCACCAGCACCTCGCCCGCAGCCGTCATGCGCGCCACCGTCGCCTGCAGAATGAGATTGGGCGGGCCCACCAGGCTGATGTTCACCACCGCCGCATGCTCGGACTGCAGCCAAAGGAGCGCGCGCACGATGGCCTCCACCGACCCGCCCGTGGGGCTCGCGCCATAGACGTCGGCGGCGAAAAGCTGCGCTCCGGCCGCGGCTGCGCGATAGCCGCGCGCCTCTCCCACCATCAGGAAGGCCACCGCCGTGCCGTGGGCGCTGGGTCGTGCGCCGCCCGGGGCGAAGCCCTCCACGCTGATCCTGGCGTGCGCGAAGGCCGGGTGAGCGAGATCCATCCCGCCGTCCACCATGCCCACGATCACGCGAGGCGCGCCGACGCCGCTCAAGGCTTCGATCCCCGCGCCGACGCCCACGGCGCCGCCCGGTTCATAGACATGGTCGTAGTCGTAGCGCCCGCGGGGATCGAGGGCGCGCAGGCGCTTCAGGCCCTCCCGCGCCGAGACGCCCGCCGGCGCCCGCAGGCTGATGGCCGTTTCGCCTGGCGCAATCTCCAGCCGGCTCTCCACCGTGAAGCCCGCCGCCAGGGCCCGCGCCAGCGCCTCCGGCGAGGGGGAGAGGCCGAGCACCGCGCCGCGCACCGCCATCTGGCCGCGCTCATCAAGCTCCAGCTCGCGCGGATGACGCGCGACGATCCGGTGCAGGCGGTCTTCCCGTTGATCCAGCAGGGCGTTGGGGCTCATCAGGGCCCGATTGGCCGCGGATTCCGTCTGCGATAGCGCGCCTTGCGTGGCGGTCTGCACATCGTTCAGCGCCCCGTTGGTCAGGCGGCCGAGGTCGTTCGCCAGCCCGCCCGCCGGTCGCAGCACCTGGGGCTCAGCCGAGACCGGCGTCAGCATCAAGGCGATCGCGGCCGCCTTTGCGATCTTACGTAGCATGGCCATGGGGCATCATAACTCAAGTTGCGTATTTGCAGAAAAATGCTCAGGTTGCTTGGGATGAAACGGCTGGCGCGATGCGTTTCATCCGCATGGGCGAGGAGCGATTTGGACGCCTTTCAGACCGAACTCGTCG
Organism: Pseudomonadota bacterium; assembly: GCA_040757715.1. Taxonomy (GTDB): domain Bacteria; phylum Pseudomonadota; class Alphaproteobacteria; order Caulobacterales; family Caulobacteraceae; genus CAIMFV01. The sequence goes on from JBFLWS010000023.1 coordinate 35,013, forward strand.
ACCTGTTGCCGCGACTGCGGCGTCTCGCCCGCAGCCTCACGGGCGCGGCGGCCGACGCTGACGATCTGGTTCAGATCGCTCTGGAGCGCGCCCTTGAGCGCCGCGGCCAATGGCGGCCGGGGACCAGGCTCGACAGCTGGATGTTCAGGATCATGAAGAACGCCTGGATTGACGAGGTGCGCGGGCGGGCCCGGCGGGGGCGGCTGGCGGGCGACAGCAGCGAGGCTGAGGCCGTGGCGGATCCGTCGGCGCCCTCAGGCGAACTTCGGTTGGAGGCCCAGGCGGCGGCGCGGGCGCTCGCCCGCCTGCCGGAGGAGCAGCGATTGGCCGTGTCGCTCGTCTTAGTAGAAGGTCTCTCCTATAAGGAGGCAGCGGACGTCTTGGAAATTCCTATGGGCACCTTGACCAGCCGACTGGTGCGCGGTCGCATGGCCATAGTCGCCGAGCTGAGCGGCGAGGGGAGGAACGCGTCATGACCTTCGAGGACGAGGTGGTCATCGCCTATGTGGACGGCGAGCTCGACGCATCTGTGGCGCGTCGCCTGGAAAAGGCGGCGGCGGCCGACCCTGGGCTGGCCCGGCGCATCGCCGCGCACCAGGCGGTGAAGGTCGGCCTCGCCGAGGCCTTCGCCCCGGCCCTGCAAGAGGCGGCGCCCGATCGCCTCGTAAGCCTGATCACCCGCGCCTCCCCGCCGTCGCGACCGGCCGATGTGGTGGACCTCACCAAGGTGCGCAAGGCGCGCGCGGCGGCCAGCGGTCGCTGGGCCACCGCCATGGCTCAGCTGAAGGCTCAGCCGCCGCGCGCCTGGGGCGGGCTCGCCGCGGTGCTGCTGCTCGGCGTGTTCACGGTCAGCGGATTGTGGCCGCGCACGCCGCCGCTTTTTGTCGAACGCGGCGGAACCCTGGACGCCGGCCCAGGCCTCGCCTCGGCCCTCGACGCCCAGTTGGCCGACCCCAACGCCAGCGGGCTTGCGGTGCGCGCCGGGCTCAGCTTCCGTGATCACGCTGGCGACTATTGCCGCACCTTCCAGGCCCGCCAAGACGGGGGCGTGGCCGGCCTCGCCTGCAAGACCGGCGGACAGTGGCGGCTGCGCATGACCCTCGCCCATCCCGAGGCGCCGGCGAGCCAATACCGCATGGCGGCGAGCGACACGCCGCCGGAGCTCATGACCCTGGTGAGCGGACTGATCGAGGGCGCGCCTCTCGATCGGGCGCAGGAACAGGCCGCCGTGCGGGCGCGCTGGGCGAGCGCGAAGCCTAATAATTCGAAATCTAGTCCGGCGACAAAGCCCTGATCGCCGCCGCGGCCTTGAGGAGATCGGGCGGCTCGAGGTCGCTCGCCAGCACCTGACCCAGCCAGGGCCGCTGGTCGCGCTTGCGCGAGCGGGCGTAGGCGGGATCGTAATGGACCTGCATCAGACCGGCGGCCAGGGCCGCATACTGACCGGCCTCGGCTAGGGCGATAAGGGCGCCCACCTCCACACGGCTCACATGCACCGGCAGGCGGGCGAGGCCGGCCTTCAACGCCGCCGTGTCGTGGGTGAGGTCGGCGTAGGCGCGCACCAGATAGCGGGCGCGGGCCTCGCGCGGGGCGATCAGCTCGATGCGTGGCGCGGCGGCCATGACGTCCCACAAGGCGGGCGGGACCATGCGATCGCCGATCTTGCTGGACTCGGCCTCCACCACCACCGTCCGCGCCGGATCGAGCCCTGCCAGGGCCTCTATCAGCCGGGACTCGAACAGCTTCTGGCTCGGCTGGGCCTCAGCGAGGCCGCCGAACACTGAACCCCGGTGCCCGGCGAGGCCTTCGAGATCGAGGGTCTGCGCCCCCATTTCGGCGAGCAGCCGCAACACCTCGGTCTTGCCCGAGCCCGTGCCCCCGTCCAGCAGCACCAGCTTGAGCGGCAGGGGCGGGCCGTAGAGCCGCGCCTGCACACCCCGACGGTAGGTCTTGTAGCCCCCTGCAGCAGGGTCGTGCGCCAGCCCACCTGGGCGAGGATGGTGGCCATGGCGCCTGAGCGCTGGCCGCCGCGCCAGCAATAGACCAGGGGCCGGAAGCTGGCCGGCTGGTCCTTCAGCACCGTCTCCAGATGCTTGGCCACGTTGCGGGCCACCAGGGCCGCGCCCAGCTTGCGGGCGAGGAACGGGCTCTCCTGCACATAGATGGTCCCCACCCGCGCGCGCTCTTCGTTGTCGAGCACGGGCAGGTTCACCGCGCCTGGTACATGGTCTTCGGCGAACTCGGCCGGGCTGCGCGCATCGATGATCATGTCGAAGCGGGCGAGGTCGGCGGGGGCGCAGGCGGCGAGGGTGTCGGGATTGGCCATCGCGCCGACCTAACGCAGCGCTTGACCTTCACGCAAGCGGACGGGATCAAGGCGGCGTTGTAGGAGCTGCCCATGACCCCGCCCGTCCGCCTCACCAGCCTCGCCCACGGGGGCGGCTGCGGCTGCAAGATCGCGCCTTCGGTGCTGCGCGAGATCATGGCCGAGCTGCCCGCGACGACGCCGTTCAAGGACCTCCTGGTGGGGACCGAGACCAGCGACGACGCGGCGGTGTGGCGGCTGAACGAGACCCAGGCCCTGGTGGCCACCACGGACTTCTTCATGCCGGTGGTGGATGAACCGTTCGACTTCGGGCGCATCGCCGCCACGAACGCGCTTTCGGACGTCTACGCCATGGGGGCGCGGCCCATCTTCGCCCTCGCCCTGGTGGGCATGCCGGTGAACGTGCTGCCGGTGGAGACCATCCGCCGTATCCTCGCCGGCGGCCAGGCCGTCGCCGCCCAAGCCGGCGTTCCCATCGCCGGCGGCCATTCCATCGACAGCGTCGAGCCCATCTACGGCCTTGTCGCCCTTGGCCTCGTGCATCCGGACAAGCTGTTGAAGAACAGCGGCGCGCGGGCGGGCGACGTGCTGATCCTCACCAAGCCGCTCGGGGTAGGCGTCTATTCCGCGGCGCTGAAGCAGGGGAAGCTGTCCGAGGCGCACTACGAGGCCTTCCTCGCCTCCACCACCCAGCTCAATGTGCTCGGCGCCGAGCTGCCCGATATTGAGGGGGTGCATGGGGTCACCGACGTGACCGGCTTCGGCCTCTTCGGCCACGCCCTGGAGATGGCGCGGGGCGCGGGACTGAAGGCGGTGATCGAGGCGACGCGCCTGCCCTTCCATCCGGGGGTGGAGGCCCTGGCCGAGGCCGGCGTGCGCACGGGCGCCAGCGGCCGAAACTTCGCCAGCTATGGCGCGGAGGCGGCCTTGCCGGCGGACTATCCACAGCATCGGCTCGATCTCCTCACCGATCCGCAGACCTCCGGCGGGCTGTTGATCGCCTGCGCCCCGGAGGCGGCGGATCAGGTGCTGGCCCGGGCCCGCGCCCTCGGCTTCGCCAGCGCGGCCGTGATCGGACACATGGCCGAGGGCGCCGGGGCGGAAGTGGTCGGCTAGGACGGTTCAAAGCCCCGCGCTGAGGCTAAGCTCATCGCCGATGCGCAGTTCGACGAGCTTGAGGGCGCGGAGCACAGCGAACAGGGCGCGCACGCCGATATTGCGCTCTCCTCGTTCAATGCCTCCGATATAGTTGCGGTGCAGGTTCGCACGCTCAGCCAGCTCTTCCTGGCTCCAGCCCAAGGCTTCTCTCTGGCGGCGGATTTCCCGCCCGAGGGCCACAAGATCTCGATCGCGATTCACACCTGGACGGTTGTCCGAGGGCTGGAACGGCTCCACACACAATCAGTGTGATTATCGCGCCAAGAGGGTGCATTTTAAAGGAATAAAATCTGTACGCCCCTTCGTTCGCGCCGTCGTCAGTAATTGGCGAGGAATTTAAGCTATCGAAGGGCGTATTGGCGCGGACCGCGCGAGCACTCTTGGCCGCGCGGTTTAGTCAGCGTCAGAACTCCTGCCAGTCCTGATCCGCAGCCGGCGCTTGCTGGGCGGTGGTGATGAGGGCCGGGCGCGCGACGGCCCGCGTCGCCCGGGGGGCTGGCCGTGCGGTCGCGGTAGCTGTCGCCAAGCGACGGCCGCCGTCGTGGCCTGACAGCCGGAACGAGGCCACCATGCCATTGAGCTGATCAGCCTCGTCGCTGAGGCGGGCGGCGGCGGCGGTGGCCTCTTCAACCATGGCCGCGTTCTGCTGCGTCACCTGGTCCATCTGGTTCACGGCGGTGTTCACCTGGCCGAGTCCGGTGGATTGCTCCTGCGAGGAGGTGGCGATCTCGGCGATCAAGCCATGGATCTCGGCCACCTTTTCCGAAATGGCGCCGAGGGCGACGCCGGTTTCGCTGACAATGGACACGCCGTCGCGCACCTGGTCCGAGCTGGCGGCGATGAGGCCCTTGATCTCCTTGGCGGCCTCGGCGGAGCGTTGGGCGAGGGCCCGCACCTCCTGGGCCACCACCGCAAAGCCGCGCCCGGCGTCGCCGGCGCGAGCCGCTTCCACGCCCGCATTGAGGGCGAGGAGGTTGGTCTGGAAGGCGATCTCGTCGATGACGCCGATGATCTGGGTGATCTGAGCCGAGCTGGTCTTGATGCCGTCCATCGCCTTAATGGCGTCGGCCATGAGGGCGCTGGAGCGTTCGGCCTCGTGCTTGGCCTCGGCGGCCACGGCGCTGGCGTGGCCGGCCCCGCCGGCGCTCTTGGCCACGGTGGCGGTGACCTGGTCGAGGGCCGCGGCGGTCTCCTCCAGATTGGCCGCCTGCCGTTCGGTCCGGCCGGACAGCTCTTCGGAGGCCTTGGCGATCTCCTGGGCGCCGGACTGGATGCTGGAGGCGTTCTCCACCACCTGCAGCATGGACCGCTCCAGACGGTCAGCTGAGGTGTTGAAGTCCACCTTTAGCGCCTCAAACGCCGGATCGAAGCGCTCGGTGATGCGATAGGCGAGGTCGGCGTTGGACAGGGCTTGCAGGCCGTTGGCGATGCCGTTCACTGAGCGCACGCGCTCGGTGACGTCTGTGGCGAACTTCACCACCTTGGCCACCTTGCCGTTCAGGTCGAAGATCGGATTGTAAGAGGCCTGGATCCACACCTCGCGCCCGTTCTTGCCGATGCGCTTGAACTCGGCGGCGACGAATTCGCCAGCGTTAAGGCGGCGCCAAAAGTCCTGGTAGTCCGCCGAGGCGGCGTAGGCGGGCTCCACGAACATCGCGTGACGCCGGCCTTTGATCTCGTCCAGGCTGTAGCCGAGGGCCTTGAGGAAGTTGTCATTGGCGGTGACCACCTCGCCGCCCGGGGTGAATTCGATCATCGCCTGGGCGCGGGAGATGGCGGTCACCAGACCCTTGAATTCCACGGCGGCCTGCTTGGCGGCGGTGATATCGGCGGCCACCTTCACCACTTTCGTCACGCGGCCCTGGCCGTCGCGCACGGGATTATAGGAAGCCTGAAGCCAGACCTCCTTGCCGCCCTTGCCGAGGCGCTTGTACTCGCCGGCGTCGAATTCGCCGCGCCCGAGTCGATCCCAGAAAGCTTGATAGTCTGCGCTCTGGGCATAGGCCGGATCGACGAACTGCCGGTGGTGGCGGCCTTTGATCTCATCGAGGCTGAAGCCCATGACGCGCAGGAAATTGGCGTTGGCGGTGAGCACCTCGCCCCGCGGATCAAACTCAATGATGGCGAGCGATCGATTGAGGGCTTGCAGCACGCGATCGGCGGAGGAAGCGGTTCCAAACATATCGACCCCTTTGGGTTCGCTTGGATGGGATGGTGTTTATCGAAACCTCGCTAAATTTCATTAAAATGGGAATAACGTCCAGGCTTCTACTTTGGCCTGAATTGATGTCGAGGCTGGGTCTGAAGCGCCGGGCATGATTATTCAAATGATCACGGCAGTCTCGCTCCGATTTGGGCGAAATAGCGTTTCGCGATTGTTGGCCACGTCTGGTGGTGGTGCAATTGCGACGCGGACAAGGCCGTCTGACGCTAGGTGCGGAACGCTTGCGCCATGAGCGCCGGCCCGCCGAGCGCGGGATCGCTCACCCCGTCCGCGCCGGTCTCGACCCGCCCCGCCAGCCGCCGCAGGCAGGTCTCGCCCTCGATCGTGCGCAGGGTGAGGTCGTACCAGCCGTGCTTGGCCAGCGGCCAGCTGCGCCGCACCGTGGCGCCGGGGGCGAGGCGGAGGGGCGGGCGCGGCGTCGCCTCCCCATAGGCGTCGGCCACGGCGAGCTGCAGCGGGGAGGCGCTCAGATTGCGCAGGGTGAGGGCGAGGCGCCCGGCGCGCGTCGTCGCGGCGAGGCTAAATCCGTGCTGGCGCGCATCGCCGATGTAGTGGCGATGAAAGCCGCCCGGTCCCAGCACCCAAAGATCATAAGGGCCCACCTCCCAAACGTCTGAAAGGACGCCTCCGGCGCCCACCGTGTAGCGCCGCGGCGTGCGGTCGAGCCGCAGCCGGTCATAAACGTGGAACACCGCCCCGGCGGTCCCCGGATTGTGGAAGGCGAGACGGATGGCGCCGTCGTCGCGGCCTTCCTCCACGGCGAGGCGATAGGGCAGGGCGCGGGAAGGACGCACGCCCCGCGCCTGCACGGGCGCCGCGATTTCAGCCGGCGCGGGCGGCGTGGTGCGGCCGGGCAGCGCCGCAGCGCGAGCGGCCACGGTCTTCGTTTCCGGCAAGGTCTTGGGGAAGGCAGTGTTGGGGGTCCTGAAGTCGAAGCAGCTCAGAAGATCGCCGCACACTTCGCGCCGCCAAGGGGAGATGTTGGGCTCCATCACCCCGAAGCGGGTCTCCAGAAAGCGGATCACGGAGGTGTGGTCGAACACCTGGGAATTGACCCACCCGCCCCGGCTCCAGGGCGAGATGGCGTACATCGGCACCCGAGGGCCAAGGCCATAAGGCCGGCCCATCAGCCCGGGCCGTTCCACCGGCGCCTCGCTGGCGGCGGTGGCGAGGTGATATTCGCCCGCGAGGTCCACCGTGGAGCCGCCCAGGGGCTGCGCGGGATCGTGGTTCCTGAGCGAGGGCGGGGCGGGCGGGGGCATGTGGTCGAAGAAGCCGTCGTTCTCGTCGAACATGAGCAGCAGCACCGTGCGCGCCCACACCTTGGGGTCGGCAGTGAGGGCCTCGATCACCTGGGCCGTATAGTCCGCGCCCTGGGCGGGGCTGGAGGGGCCGGGATGCTCGGAAGCCGCCGCCGGGGCCACGATCCACGACACCTGCGGCAGGTTCCCCGCCAACACGTCCGCCTTCAGGCCGTCGAGCTTGCGGGTGCTGAGCGCCAGCGCCTTCAGCCGCGGGTCCGAGCCCGGCTTGTCGGCGAAGCTGTCGCGATAGGCGGCGAAGCCCGCCGTGGGGTTGTCGGTGAAGTTGTCGGCCATGTCCTGGTAGATGCGCCAGGAGACGCCCGCCGCGGTCAGGCGCTCGGGATAGGTAGTCCAGCGGTAGGAGTCCGGATGGCCGCCGAGGCTGGCCAGATTGTCGTGCGAATTGCTCAGCGCCGGGCCGCCATAGCGCCCGGTGGGGTCGTTGGTCCCGCTCCACAGGAACAGGCGATTGGAGTTGGTGCCCGACTGGATCGAGCAGTGATAGGCGTCGCAGAGGGTGAAGGCTTCCGCCAGAGCGTACTGGAACGGGATGTCTTCGGCGCGGAAATAGCCCATGGCGTGCAGGGTCTTGGCTTCCGGCCAACGGCCCATGCGGCCTTCGTCCCAGGCGTCCTGCGCATCGAACCAGTTGTGCGGCGTGCCTTCCACCCGCATCAGCCGGAAGTCGCTCGCCGTATTGAGCGGAAAGGGCGAAATGAGCTCCGGCGCGGCGCCCGGCTTGTTCGCCTGGGTCCAGACGGTGGCGTGCTGGCGGCCCGGCGCATCGGCTACGGGTACTGGGAAGCGGTCGCCAAAGCCGCGTACGCCGGCAAGGCCGCCGAAATAGTGATCGAAGCTGCGGTTCTCTTGCATGAAGATCACCACGTGCTGGACATCGGCCACGGTCCCGGTGCGGGCATCGGCGTCGATGCCCAGCGCCTTGGCCAGCACCGGCGAGGTGAGGGCCGGCGAGGCCAGACCCGCGCCGGCGGCGCTGAGCAGAGAGCGGCGGCTGAGCTTCATTCTCGGCGTCCTTGCGTCATGGCCGCGGAGGCGGCGAGGCCTGTTCTAGCGTCCAGTTTGAGGCTGCGAAATCGCAATCTCATGTCGGCCTGGGGCTTTGCAAAACGGCGCCGCAGAGTGCCTGGCTATCACATTTGGTGATAGTTGAACTCACAACAAATTAGTTGCTCCTGCGCGCCCTCGCAGCCAATTAGCCCAAATAGGCAACAGAGATTGCCAACCAATATCATGCTTCGTCGCGATGACGAGCGGTGATCCGGTCAAGCAGAAAAGCCGGTCTTGAGGGAGGAACTAAAGTGACATTACGCCATAATTGTCTTTTGGCTTGCGTTTCGCTTAGCGCTCTACTGTCGGGCGGCGCCGCGATCGCGGCCGACGCCACGCCTGTCGCTGATAAATCGAGCGGCCCGATCGCCGAGGTGGTGGTCACGGCCCAGAAGCGCGAGCAGTCGCTGCAAAAGGTGCCGGTGTCGGTGACGGCTCTGACCGCCTCCACCCTGACCCAGGCGGGCGTAGTGGACATGCAGGGCGTGTCGAACATGGTCCCGGCCATGACCGCGCAGGAATCCAACGGCCCGCAGGCCCAGAGCTACCACATCCGCGGCATCGGCTCGAGCCCGGACATCCCGACCTTCGAACCCGACGTGGCCCTGTTCATCGACGGCGTCTATCTGCCGCGCTCGGGCCTGAGCGTGGACGACCTGGCGGACCTGGCCCGCGTGGAAGTGCTGGAGGGTCCGCAGTCTACCCTCTACGGCAAGAACGCCACCGCCGGCGTGATCAACATCGTCACCAAGGGCCCCTCGCGGCGCTTTGAGGCCCGGGTCGAGGGCACGGTGTCCAATCTCGAGGGCGGCCGCAACGCCAGCGCCTATCGCCTGCTCGGCACCATTTCCGGCCCCATCTCTGATCGTCTGCGCGCCCGCCTCAGCGTGGTGACCTACGACCAGGACCCGACCTTCAAGAACCTGGTCGCCGGCGCGCCCGACGCCAACAACATGCACCGCTATTCGGTGCGCGGCGAAGTGGAGGCCGACCTCTGGGCCGACACCACTTTGCGCGTCGATGCTTCGCGCAGCGAGATCTACCACACCCGCGCCGGCGACTCCGACGTGATGTACTACGCCTATCCGGGCCAGCCTGGCGCGGGGCCGCTGGGTAATAGCCTGTTGACGCTGGACACGCTGCTCGGCCCGGGGTTCCACACCTCGCCCTGCGCCAACAACGACATCAATGATCGCAAGATCTGCACCAGCTCGCCCTACCAGACCTCGGGCTACAGCAACGTGCTGTCGGGCGCCTTGAACAGCAAGCTCGGCCGCAACAGCTTCACCTCGATCACCGCGCTCACCGATTACAAGAGCCATGTCTACAATCCGGACATCGCTCAGCTGATCATCCCGGTGTTCGCCTATAACGACCTCATGAAGGGTGGCACCTTCTCGCAGGAATTCCGCCTGACCTCGCCCACCGGCGACAAGCTGGAATGGCTGGCCGGCCTCTACTATCAGCACACCAATTTCGGTCGCGGCGACGACGGCAAGACGCCGATGTTCATCGTCGAGCCGGCTTCGGCCTTCATCCCGCTGCCGGGCGCGCCGAACCCGCCGTTCCCCAATCCTCCGGTGTTCGTGCTGGGCCAGCCGGGCGACCTCGGCTACGTCAATTCGAAGTCGCGCTCCAACTATTCGGCGGCGTTCGGCCAGGCGACCTATCACTTCAACGAAGCCTTCGCCCTCTCCCTCGGCGCCCGCATCCAGCACGAGGAAAAGCACGCTTCGGTGCTGAACAGCTCCTCGATCTCGCCGACCACCCCGGCCATTCCGCTGGGTCCGTGCGGCGCCTTCCCGCTCAACCTGCTGACGGCCTCGCTGACGCCCAGCGCCCTGCCGGGTTGCCCGCTCGTGCCGGTGAACGCCAACTTCAGCCACGGCACCGACCTGTTCACCTGGAACGCCACCGGCGAATACCACCTGGACAACGTCACCATGCTGTATCTGACCGTCTCGCGCGGCGCGAAGGCGTTCGGCTACAACATCGGCTTCGGCAACGCTCTGCCCAGCCAGCGGCCGTTCAAGGACGAGTACGTCTACAATTACGAGGCCGGGGTGAAGACCTCGCTGTTCGACGGGCGCGCGCGCCTGGCGGCCTCGGTGTTCCGGGCCAATTACCACAACTTCCAGAACGCCTCGTTCGTGGGCCTGCAGTTCCTGGTGAACAACGCCAAGCAGGTGAGCGTCACCGGCGCCGAGGCCAGCGGGACCTTCGCCCTCGGCCACGGCTTCACCGCCAACGCCGCCGCCACCTATGTGGACGCCAGCTACGACACCTACACCGACGGCGCCTGCTACTGGTGGGCGGCGGGCGCGCCCTTCGCGCCGCCGAGCGTGAACCCGTCGGGCACCTGCAACCTGTCGGGCAAGACCCTGCCCCAGGCCCCGCACTGGCGCACTTCGCTCGGCCTGCAGTACCAGCGCAATCTCTCGCTCGGCGACTTCTACAGCCGCGCGGACTGGTCCTGGCAGTCGAGCCAATACACCAGCGGCAATCTCGACCCGCGCAGCCTGGAGGCGGCCTATTCCGTCGTCAATCTGCGCGCCGGTCTGAAGCTGGACAACGGTCTGGACGTCTCGGTGTTCGGCAACAACGTGTTCAACCAGACCTACGCCACCATTTCCGGCGTCACCAATCTGTTCGGGCCGAGCGATCCGGCCTGGCAGAAGTTCTTGGGCGCGCCGCGTGAGTATGGCGTCACCCTGCGCAAGAGCTTCTGATCCTAGATCTCCCACCCTCCCCCACCACGGGAGATCTGAACCTGCGGCGCGGCCCTCGTGGCCGCGCCCCTTTTGCTGCGCGCCATGCTGTTAGATACTCTAAGTCTATCGTCTCGCCTGGCGACGCGGCCGTCCGCCGCTGCGCCGGAGCATGAGGATCGGCCGATGGCCGTCACGAAAGAGCGGAGGCGCGCCTTGGATCCATTGAGCCGCAGTCTGCGCGCCTCCAACCTCAACCTGCTGCCGGTGCTGCACGCCGCGCTCAAGCACCAGAACCTGACCCACGCGGCGCAGGAGCTGAACATCTCCCAATCCGCCGTGTCGAACAGCCTGAAGCAGCTGCGCGAGCATTTCGGCGACGAGCTTTTGGTGAAGGACGGGCACCGTCTGCGCCTGACCAAGAAGGGCGCCGAGCTGATCGAGCCCCTGGAGCGGTTTCTGGCCGCGGCCCAGGACGTGGTGGGGTCAAGCCGCTTCGATCCGAGCACCGCCACCGCCAAGTTCCGCATCGCCACCGCCGACTATGTCACCGCCATCTCCGCCCCGCTGATCACCAGCATTCTGCGTCGAGAAGCGCCGCGGGTGTCGGTGCAGATGGTCACCGCCCGCGGCCGCTCGGTGGACGATCTTCGGGTGGACAAGATCGAAATGATCATCGCCCCCTGGAAGGTGGCCGAGCCGGTGCTGTTCGGCGATGATCAGTTCGGCCTCGAATTCGCCTTCGAACACATCGGCAGCGAGCCCTTCGTGTGCATGGCGCACAAGGACGACGAAGACTTCCGCCGCGGCCTCACCGTGGAGCAATACCTCGCTCGTCCGCACGCCAGCTTCTATCTGGACATCGGGTTCCACGGCAGCCTTGAGCACAATTTCCTCTACCAGCAGGGCCTGAGCCAGTTCGACCAGATCCAGACCTCGGACTTCACCCTCCTGCCGCTCATCGCCAGCCGCACCGACTGCATCGTGCTCATCCCGCGCAGTGTGGCGCGGCTGGTGGCCGGTGTGTTGCCGGTGCAGATCGGGCCCTGCCCTCTGCCCATTCCGGACCTTGACCTCGTCATGTTGTGGAATGCGCGGCGGGGGGTGGATCCCGACATTCAGTGGCTGAAGGCGCTGGTGAAGCGCAGCATCGTCGACTGGCTCAGCAGTCCGGATGATCCCGAACGCGCGGGGGCCTGAGCGCAGGGGGGCCTGAGCGCAGGCAGGTGAAGCGCCCGTGGCTTCGCCAACGCTGATGGCCGCTATTGAATAATATGATGGCGGCGGCTCTTGCCTTCAGCGTCTGGATCAGGCGCAATGGTTAACGCAGAGGTGAAATCAAATATTACAATACCTTTGCGCGATCTAACCATCGAGGAAACCCCATGAAACGCTCGCTTTCGATTGCGGCCGCCGCCGCTCTGTTCACTCTGGCCCTGGCCGGGACTTCCCAAGCCGCCGACGCCATGGCCGACACCTACGGCAATACGGTGGTGGTGACCGACGCCAGCGGCGCGGCGGTGAAGTATTTCTTCAACGCCGACAAGACCTTCACCGCCGCCCTGCCGGACAAGA
>JBFLWS010000024.1:0-45531 GCA_040757715.1 Pseudomonadota bacterium
ACCGATGCGGGTTATCTGGCCGCGTTGATCCCCGAAGCCTATGGCGGCAGCGGCCTCTCCTTGCGCGCCGCTGCGGTGATCATGGAGGAGATGCAGGCGGCGGGATGCAATGGCTCGGCCTGCCATGCCCAGATGTACATCATGAACACCCTGCTGCGGCACGGGAGCGAGGCGCAGAAGGCCGAGTATCTACCGAAGATCGCCACGGGCGCCCTGCGCCTGCAGGCCTTTGGCGTCACCGAGCCCACTTCGGGCACGGACACCCTGGCCCTGCGCACCACGGCGGTGCGCGAGGGCGATCGCTATGTCGTCAACGGTCAGAAGATCTGGACCTCCCGCGCCGAGCATTCCGATCTGATGCTGCTGCTCGCCCGCACCACGCCGCGCGAACACGCGTCGTCAAAGACCGAGGGGCTCTCCATCTTCCTGGTGGACATGAAGGCGGCGCTTAGCGCTGGCATGAGCCTTCGCCCCATCCGCACCATGATGAACCACGCCACCACCGAGGTGTTCTTCGACCAACTGGAAATCCCCGCCGACAGCCTCATCGGAGAAGAGGGCAAGGGCTTCCGCTACATCCTCTCCGGCATGAACGCCGAGCGCATCCTCATCGCCGCCGAGTGCGTGGGCGACGCCAAGTGGTTCATTGAGAAGGCGGCCGGCTACGCCAAGGAACGCCATCTGTTCGGGCGGGCCATCGGCCAGAACCAGGGGGTGCAGTTCCCCATCGCCCGGGCCTACGCCAACATGCGCGCAGCGGAACTGATGGTGGCTCACGCGGCCCAGCGCTATGACGAGGGCGGCAATGTCGGTGCGGAGGCCAATATCGCCAAGCTTTTGGCCGCCGACGCCTCCTGGGCGGCCGCCGACATGTGCGTGCAGACCCACGGCGGCTTCGGCTTCGCGGAAGAGTATGACGTCGAGCGCAAGTTCCGCGAGACGCGGCTCTATCAGGTGGCGCCCATATCGACCAACATGATCCTGTCCTATCTCGCCGAGCACGTGCTCGGCCTGCCGCGCTCCTACTGAGGCCAAGAAAAAGGGGAGGCCGAAGCCTCCCCTTGCAAGGTCGTTCTGGTGGGGCGATCAGTAGGCCGCCTTCACCCGCACATAGTAGAACCCGCCGTTGATCCCGAACGGGCCGCCATTTCGCGGATAGATCTGGCCATCTCCGAGCGAGCCCGTGACCGGGAAGACCGAGTTTGAGGACGATTGCGCGATCTTATCCGGGTAGGTGTTGAAGAGGTTGGTGGCGCCGACCGTCAGGGCGTAGTGCTTGGTGACCTGATAGGTCACGTCAAGATCGGTGGTGAACTTGGCGCTGAACTGTTGGCCGGGATAGTCCACCTCGTCGCGCCACGTGCCGAAGTAGTTCTCGCGGGCGTTCACCGTCCAAGGCCCATAGTTCCAGTTGCCGGAGAAGGTCAGGCGATGGTTCGGGGCCAGGTGGGCGACGTCGACGATCTGCGCCGGGCTGATCACCGCCGGATTGTACGAGGTCACGTGGCTCTTGTTGTAATTATAGGCCAGGGTGAGGTTGAGCCGTCCGCTGAACAGCTGGGTGCGCTGGGTGGCCACCACGTCGACGCCTTGGGTCTCCGTGTTGAAGCCGTTGGTGAAGAAGTTGACGTTGCCGCCCACGCCCACGGCCGCCAGGGCCGGCTGGGCTAGGATGTCCGCCGCGGTCACGTCATAGTTCTTCGTGATGCCGATCCGGTCCTTCACGATGATGTCGTAGGCGTCCACGGTGAGCACAGCGGCGGTCCACGGCTTGGCGATGAAGCCAAGGCCATAGTTGGTCGACTTTTCCGGCTTCAGCGTGGTGGCGCCGTAGTACTTGGAGATCGGGCTCGACACCGGGTAGGTGCCGGTCTGCACCTGGTTGCCGGCGATGAAGTTGGTGGTGAGGATCTCGTCGTTGGACTGGCCGGGCGAGGGGGCGTGGAAGCCCGTGCCCACCGTGCCGCGAATGGAGAAATCGTCGGTCACCTTGTAGATGCCGTTGATCTTGCCCACCGTGGTGCCGCCGAAAGTGTCGTAGTTTTCGTAACGGGCGGCGAGGCCGAGGCTGAGCTTTTTGGTCACGTCGGCTTCGGCGTCGACATAGACGGCGTAGCTCGACTGGCTCCAGGAGCCGGCGGCGTTGGGGCTGGTGCCGCCATAGCCGCTGGCGCCCGGCGACATGGCGCTGGTCGAGCCAGCTGAGGTGTAAACCCCCGGCGCCACCAGCGAATAGAGGTTCTGAGCAACGGCATAGGGACCGCCGCTGTAGGACTGAACATCGCCCGCCGTCTGTTCGTAGGTCTCGCGCCGATATTCGGCGCCGCCAGACAGGGTCAACGGGCTCGCCAGCCACGCCAAGGTCACGGGATATTGCAGGTCGAGGTTGGCGTCGCTTTCCTTCTGGATCAGCTTGCCGAAGTGGAAGCTGGTCTGCGACTGCGGGCCGTAGGAGGCGTTCAGCGACTTGTACATGGACAGGTCGAGGGTGTTTTCGCTCACCGAGCCCGACAAGTCGTAGGTCAGACCGGAGGAAAACTTACCCTTGTAGCCCAGGGTGCCGTAGGCCTCCTTGCTGCGGCCGAGGAACCGCGGCGTGAAGCCTGCCGGATAAATCGATTGGAACTGGAAGGTGTTGGTGTCCTTCACGAACCCGCCGGCCGGGCAGGTGGGCGTCGCCGCCGGGCAGGGGGTCAGGTAGAAGGTGTTCTTGAACGCGCCATTGGCGCCAAGGGGCTTTGTTGCTCCAGATGCATCCACCGCCGTGCCGCTGATCGGCGAACGATAGTTGAAGCTCTCATTGGTGGACGAGGCCGCATAGTTGGCGAAGAAGTACAGCTTCGAATTCGGCGTCACATCGATGGCCGAATTCAGCAAGAGCTTGTAGCTGTTGCTCGGCGAGTTGCCCCAGATCTGCACCGGGCCGGGATAGTTGGGCAACTGGTTGGCCAGGGTCGGATTGGCCGCGGCGAACTGCAGGGCGATCGGGCGCGTGGCGCCGCGGCTGGTGCCCTGGTCGTCGTTGTACTCGGCGCTCAGATTGACGAAGCCGTGCTCACCGAGGGCGAAGCCGGCGTTGGCGGCGATCTGCTTGCTCTCGCCGTCGCTTTTGTCCTGGTACTGACCCCAACGCGCCTCGACATCGACGCCCGAGCTGTTGTTGCGCAGGCCATAATTCAACACGCCGGCGATGGCGTCGGAGCCGTATTGCGCCGTGGCGCCGTCGCGCAGCACCTGCAGATTCTTGATGGCGATGGCTGGAATGGCCGAGATGTCCGAGCCCTGCGAGCCGAACGACAGGCCGGTGTCGCCGCCGGTATAGACCTGGACCAACGCGGAACGGTTGTAACGCTTGCCGTCCAGCATCACCAAAACTTCGTCGCCGGGCAGGCCGCGCAGCGAGGGCGCACGCACGAAGCTGGAGGCGTCGGAGATGGAGTTCTGGCCGACGAAGAACGACGGCACGATATTCTTCAGCGAGTCCAGTAGGTTGGCGGTGGGCTGCGATTGCAGTTCCGACGAGCTGATCACGTCCACGGGCGAGGCCGAGGTGGTCAGCGTGCGGTCATTTCGGCGGGTGCCGATGATGATGAGTTCCTGGTCCGTTGTGGCCGCGGCTTGCTGGGCGACGGCGTAGTCCGAGATCAGCAGGGCGCACAGACTCGCCGCAGTGGCGAGGCCGGCGGCGCGCGCTCGGCTCCCATATTTTCTGGTCATTTCTTCCCCGAAATTCTTCTGTAAATTGGGTTGGACGCAAGCATCTTGCGATGTCACATCACTGTCACGCTCTCCCCTGTCAGGTGAATCGTCAAGGCGATGATGGTCGTAGACGCCGCTCAAAGCGCTTCTGCGACGCATATTCGATGTCGATGTTGCATTCTTGACGCATGCGGTTTGGGTGTGTGTGATCGCAGCGCTGGCGGTATGGTCGCGAGCGAGGTGTCCAGTTTCAGCCCAAGGCGCGGGGCCTCATGTCGGGGTCAGAACGACACAATGGAGAGCCAATTGCGTATGAAGGCGTTGCGGAAATGGTGGCTCGGGCTGGTCGCTAGCGGGTTCGTGCTGACGAGCGCCGAGGCGGCCTCGCCGCTGCCGACGGCGGCGGAGCACGGCATGGTGGTGTCGGCGCACCGGCTGGCCTCAGCGGCGGGGCTGGACGTGCTGAAGCGTGGCGGCAACGCCGTGGACGCCGCGGTAGCCGTGGGCTACGCCCTCGCCGTCACCTTTCCTGAAGCGGGCAATCTGGGGGGCGGCGGCTTCATGGTCATCCGCTTGCACGACGGCCGCCAGACCTTCATCGACTTTCGCGAGACCGCGCCGGGTGCGGCTACGCCGACCATGTTCCAGGACAAGGCCGGTCATGTGCAGCCCGAGCTGAGCACCCGCGGCTACCTCTCCGCCGGGGTGCCCGGCACGGTGGCGGGCCTTGAGCTGGCCCGCGCCAAGTACGGCACGCGCGGTCGAGCTGAGCTGATGCGCGCGGCGGTGAAGCTGGCGCGGGACGGCTTCGTGCTCGACCAGGGCGACGCGGACATGCTGGCCGACGGGGCGGAGGATTTCCGCAGGGACGCCCCCACGGCGGCGATTTTCCTTAACGCGGGCCAGCCCTACGCCCCGGGCGATCGGCTGGTGCAGGCGGACCTCGGCCGCACGCTGCAGGCCATCTCCGATAAAGGACCCGACGCCTTCTATCGCGGCGTCGTCGCCCGCCACATGGTGGCGGCCAGCCGCAGCCACGGCGGCCTGTTCACCCTGGCCGATTTCGCCGCCTACAAGGCCCGCGAAATGGCGCCGCTGGAGTGCGACTATCGCGGCTGGCATGTGATCTCGGCCCCACCGCCCAGCTCCGGCGGGGTGGTGATCTGCGAGACGCTCAACATTCTGGAAGGCTATCCGCTGGGCGAGCTAGGTTTCCATTCCGCCCAAGGGGTCCACTACACCATCGAGGCGCTGCGGCGGGCCTATCACGACCGCAACCTCAATCTGGGCGATCCGAGCTTCGTGAAGTTCGACGCCGCGCGCTTCGTGGACAAGACCTACGCCGCCGAGCTGCGTCAGGGCATTTCGCCGGATCACGCGACGCCGTCGAGCAGCCTCCCCGCGCCGGGAATCGGCCAAGAGGGCCAGCACACCACGCATTATTCCATCGTCGATCGCTTCGGCAACGCGGTGTCGGTGACCTACACCCTCAATGACTGGTTCGGCGCGCGGGTGACGCCCAAGGGCACAGGCGTCCTGTTGAACGACGAGATGGACGACTTCTCTTCCAAGCCAGGTGAGCCGAATATGTACGGCCTGGTGGAGGGTCCCAACAACGCCATCGCCCCCGGCAAGCGGCCCTTGAGCTCCATGTCGCCCACCATCGTCACCCGCGACGGCAAGCTCGCCCTCGTGATTGGCACGCCGGGTGGCAGCCGGATCCCCACGGCGACGCTGCAGGTGATGCTGAACCTGTTCGATTACCGCATGCAGCTTCAGGAGGCGGTGGACGCGCCGCGCATCCACCAGCAATGGCTGCCGGACGTCACCCATTACGAGCGCGATGGACTGAGTGCGGACACGCTGGCTGTTCTGGCCGCCAAGGGACAGAAGATGGAAGAAGGAAGCTACGCCAACCACATCGCCGCGATCCTGGTGGGCGCGCCGTCCGTGGACAGCAAGCCGCTGGGGCGCAATCAGCTCTATGGGGCGATTGATCCGCGGCTGAACCTCGGCACGGCGGCGGGATACTGAGGCTCGTGCTCAAGGCCAGAGCAGGGTGGAGAGCGGCGCGGCGAAGTCGGTGATCACCCCGCTCAGCCCTACGCCGAGGGTGGCGGCGAGCTCAACACCTTCGGCTAGCGCTTCAAATCCAGGGTGTCGATGTCGCACTGCCCGGTCTGGGCGCAGGCGAACATCTGCAGGCCCTTCAGCCAAGCGGCCACCAGCACGGCCACCATAGCGCCAATCGCGTGGAACACGGATCGTCTCCTATCGCTTCCTCAGGCCGCCTCTGCGTGCGGCTTAATTGGGCGATAGGAGAACACTCATCCCTGAAATTGGCAAGCGGTCAGGACCAACCGAGGCCAAGGCTCTTTTGCAGAGCCACCCAACTGCGCACCAGTTGCACCCGGGCGTCGGAGGCCTGGCCTTCGGCTTGTAGACATTGCTTTTCCGCAGTGACGAGGTCGCGCCGGGAGGCCGCGCCCACGGCGGTGCGCTCCTTCACATGATCGCAGTCGCGATGGGCGGAGGCCTCCACTTCGGCGAGGTCTGCCGCGGCCCGGCGCGCCTCGCCAAACCTGGCGAGAGAGTCGTTGGCGTCCTGCAGCGCGCCGAGCACCGCGCCCTGATAGTGGGCGGCGGCGGCGTCGCGTTCGGCCTTGGCGCCGCGAAGACCGGCTTCCAGCTGGCCGAGGCTGAGAATATTCCACTGCAACATGGGCGCGCCGAGGCCCACCGCGTCGCCGGCGTTGGTGAGGTTCTGCACCCGGGTGCCGCCGATGCTGAGATCGCCCACCAGCGTGACCTTGGGGTAGAAATTCGCCACCGCCGAGCCCACGTCGGCCACCTTGCCCGCATAGGCGCGCTCGGCGGCGCGCACGTCGGGGCGATGGGCGATGAGGCTCTGGACATCGCCCACCGGGGTGGTGGAGGGGGCTTCGGGGGCGCTGCGCACGCCGGCGAGCTCGGCGTCGAGGGCGCCGGGCGCCTGGCCGGTGAGCACGGCGAGGGCGTCGAGCGCCGCTGCGGCTTGCGCCCGTTCGCTCGTCATGGAGGCTTGCAGGCTCAGGAGGTCGCGGCGGGCGGATTCCACCTCCGCGTCCATGGCTGCGCCAGCGGCGCGGCGCTGTAGGCTGAAGCCGAGGGCCGCACGGGCGAGGCGCTCCTCCCGTTGCAAACGCTCCAGATGGTCGCGCGCGGCGCCGAGGGCGATGTAGGCGTCGGCGGTTTCGGCGGCGAGGCTCACCTTCACGTCGTCCACCTGGGCTGTCACGTCGCCCACCGCGGCGCCTGCGGATTGCTCCGCGCGCTTGCGGGCGCCGAACAGATCGAGCTCCCAGGTGGCGTCGAAGCCGGCGCTGTAGAGGTCGAAGTGGGTCGTGCCGCCGTTGGACGGCGTGCGGGTGATGGCCGAAACCGTGTTGGAGGGCACAGCGGCGGCCAGTTCGGTGGCGGTGGCGCGACCATTGGGGCCGGACTTGGCCCGCTCGGCGGAGAGCTTGGCTCGGGCGGCGCGCAGGTGGGCGGAGGCTTCAACGAGGTTCGGATTGGCGCGCAAGGTCTCATCGATCAGATGGTCGAGCTCCGGGTCGTTGAGCGCCGTCCACCAGCGGGCGGGCGTCGGCGCGCCGGGTTGAACCACGGCCGGAGCGCGAACGAAGCCTGAGTTTGAGCCTAGGGTCGCGACCTTCGGCGGTCCTTTGTAGTCCGGCCCTACGGCGCAACCGGCGAGGGCGAAGGCCGCGAAGGCGACCGCAGCGAGCTTGGGGGCGATGGTCGACATGAACGTCATCCGAGGTGGGTCAGCTCCGCATCCTTGGGGAGCGGCTTCAAGAGGAAGGCGAGGGGAACCATGAGGCAGAGGCCGACGCCGAACATCCAGTAGAGATCAGCGAAGGCCATGACGAGCGCCTGGCCCTCGAACATGCGGTGCAGGATGGGAAGGCCGAGCTGGGCCTGCGCCCCCTGGCCGGCGAGGCTGTTGGTGCTCATGCCCTCGAACAGTCGGGCGGCGTGGAAGCTGGTGCGGTTCTCCTGCACCGCGCCCACCATGGCGAGGCCGATGGAGCCGCCAAGATTGCGCGCCGCATTGAAGAGGCCTGAAGCGTCCTCGGCGAATTCGCGGGCCACCGAGGTGGCGGCGGCCTGGTTCAGGAACACCATGGAGAAGAATTGCGCTACGCCGCGCAGGAGCTGGGGCCAGACGAAATTGTCGCCGGTGGAGTCGATGGTGAGGCCCACGTCGAAGAAGCAGCTGACAGCGTAGAGTAAGAATCCCCCGGCGATGGCGAGGCGCAGATCGACCACTCGCACCAGCAGGGGGAAGGCGGCCAGGAGCAGCAGGGTGGGGATGCCGCTGATCATGGTCACAAGGCCGGATTGCTCGGCGTTGTAGCCGGGCACGTAGGCCAGGAACTGCGGGATGATGTAGAGGATGCCGTAGAGCGCCGCGCCCATCATCAGGCTGAGCAGGAAGACGGCGCTGAAGGTGCGCTCCAGCAGGATCGACAGGCGGATCACCGGCCGCTTGCTGACGAACTGGCCTAGGATCAACAGGCCGAAGCCCACCACCGCCATGATGGCGAGGTTGATGATGAACTGGCTCTCGAACCAGCGTTCGCGCTGACCTTCCTCCAAGAGGGTGGTGAGACCGCCAAGGCCAAGGGCGAGGCCGGCGATGCCAGGCAAGTCGGCGGCGGTGAGCAGGCTCCAATCGACACGGTCATGCCGGAGGCCCAGCATCAAGAGCCCGGCCAGCGCCGCGCCGATGGGCACATTGATGAAGAAGGCGTAGTGCCAGCTGAGGTTCTCGGTGAGCCAGCCGCCCAGCACCGGTCCGGCCACCGGCCCCATCACCGCGGTCATGCCAAAGAGGGCGATGCCGATGGGCTGCTGCCTGGGCGGCAATCGGGTGGCGACGATGGAGAGGGCGGTGGGGATCATGGCCCCACCGGTGAAGCCCTGGCCGATCCGCCCCAGCACCATGGTGGTGAGGTCGGCGGATATGCCGCACATCACCGAAAAGGCCGTGAACAGCACCGCCATGGCCAAGAGGAAGCTGCGCAGGCCGAATACCTTTTCGAGCCATCCGGCCATGGGGATCATGACGATCTCGGCCACGAGGTAAGCCGTGGAGATCCAGGTGCCTTCCGAACCTGAGGCCCCGATCTCGCCCTGGATGGTGGGGAGCGAAGAATTGACGATGGAGGTGTCGAGGGTGGCCATCAGGGCGCCGATGGTGCCGGCCGCCACCGCGATCCAGGCCGAGAGGTCGGCTTTTGAGACCTCGACGCTGGAGGCTTCGCCGCCGGCGCTCATTGCGCCTTGCCTTGAGGCCGGGTGTCGACTTCCACGTCAGCCGAGAGGCCGGGGGTCAGGAGGCCCTTCAGGTCCGAAGGCGGCGTCAGGCGAATGCGCACCGGCACCCGCTGCACGATCTTGGTGAAGTTGCCGGTGGCGTTGGAGGGCGGGATGAGCGCGAACTGCGCGCCGGTACCCGGGGCGAAGCTGTCCACTACGCCTTCAATGGGCCGGTCGGGCAAGGCGTCGAGCTTCACCCGCACCGGCTGGCCGATGCGCATCTTGCCGATCTGGGTCTCCTTGAAATTGGCCACCAGATAGACGCGCTGCACCGGCACCACGCTCAGCAGCTTCACCCCCGGCGCGACGAACTGGCCCTGGCGTACCGAGCGATCGCCTACCCGGCCGTCGATGGCGGCGCGGATCACGGCGGAATCGGCGTCGTGGCCGGCCTGGTGCGCGGCGGCGTTCGCGGCCTTCTGATCAGCGTCCGCCGCCTTCAGGCTGGCTTGCAAAGCGGCGAGCTGGCGCTGAGCCGCCTCCAGTCCGGCGTCCGCGCCTTGCAGTTGAGCGCGGGCGCGGGCGGCTTCAGTGGCCAGTTGTTCGAAGCGCTCCCGACTATCGGCGCCGCTCTTGGCGAGGGGGGCGTAGCGCTGCACCTCGGCGAGCGCGAAGCGGTCCGCGGCGTTGGCGGCGTCGGACTGGGCGCGGGCTTGGACAAGCTGAGCCTGCTGGGCCGCGATCTGGGCCTTGATCTGTTCGATGGCCGCCCCGGCCTTGGCCGCCTGGGCGTTGGTCTGCAAGAGGCGGTCCTGCACATCCACCGGATCGATCTCCACCAGGGGCTGGCCGGCTGCGACGTCCTGATTGTCAGCCACCAGCACCTTGGCGACATAGCCGGAGATCTTGGGCGACACCGTCGTCTGGTCAGCCTGGAGATAGGCGTCGTTGGTGGCCTGCTGGTAGCGGCCATAGAGGCTCCAGTGGGCGTAGGCGCCGCCCGCGGCCGCCAGGGCCGTCAGGGCGGCGATGCTCAGCATGAGGCGCACGCGGGGCTGCTGCAGGATCGCCGGGGGCGCTGGCAGGGCGCTCCTCGGTTCCGAGACCGGCGGGGTCGGTTCGGCTAGACGCGACATTGCAGATGTCCTATATGAACGAGACGGTATCGTTCACATAATGCTTGGGCGACGCGGCGTCAACATATTGCGCTGCAAAATGAGAAGGATTTCGCATGTCGGACTGCGCCATTCGCCGGAAAGTCGGTCGGCCAGATGCGCAAGGCTCGGAGGAGGTGTTCCGGCGTATTCTCGAGATCGCCTCCGAACTGTTCGTGGCGCAAGGCTATCCCGCCACCTCCATCGAACAGGTGGCGGCCAAGGCGGGGTCGGGCAAGCAGACCATCTATCGCCGGTTCGGCTCCAAGGAGGAGCTGTTCGAGGCGGTGATCCGCAGCAAGGTGGACGAGCTGCTGCGCTCGGCCGCCGAGCTCCCGGTGAGCGGCGGTCAGCCTCTGGCGACGCTGAAGACAGCGACCCTTGGCCTGCTCGACTTCATTCTACGTCCGGACATGATCAGTCTGCAGCGGACGCTGGTCGCCGAGCTGCCGCGCTTCCCGACGTTGGCCGATCGGCTGATGGACGACTGCTACCAGGTGATCACCATCCAGATTCACGCCCTCCTGGCCCGCGCGCGGGACATGGGACAGATTCGCTTCGACGATATCGAGCTCACGCACCGGCTCTTGGTGAGTCTAATGATCGGATGGCCGCATCAGCAGCAACTTCTCGACCGTCCGACTTTCGCCACTGAAGCCGAGAAGACGGCCTATTTCGAGGCGGCCTGGGCGATGTTCTTGCACGGCGTGGCCGCCGCCTGACGCGTCTCCATGGCCAAGGCGATGCCGGCCATGAGGCTTTGCGGCGTGATCGGTTTGGCCACGTGGGCGTCGCATCCGGCCAGGCGAGACTGTTCGCGCTGCTCGGGAAGGGCGTTGGCGCTCAGCATGACGATGGGAACCGGCGCGCGGCCGGTCTGCCCTTCGAGCGCTCGGATGCGCCGGGTCGCCTCCAGCCCGTCCATCACCGGCATCTGCATGTCCATGAGCACCAGGTCGAAATCCGCCTGCTCATAGGCTTCCACCGCCTCGCGGCCGTCCACCGCTTCACGGACGTCGAACTGGTCCTCGCCCAGCATCAACATGGCGACGCGGCGGTTCACGGGGTGGTCCTCCACCAAGAGCACGCGCAGGCGGCGATCTGATTGCGTCGGCGTCTGCGCCGCCTCTACGGCCGGCGTCAGGTCCGCGGTCTGGGCGATCTCGAAGGGAATCTTGGCGGTAAAGACGCTGCCCCGGCCCAGCGCGCTGGCGGCGCTGAGCTTTCCGCCCATGAGCTCGGTGAGCGCCGCAGCGATGGAGAGGCCTAGGCCTGTCCCACCATGTAGGCGCGTGGTGGAGGAATCAGCCTGACGAAACCGCTCGAACACCCGGGCCAAAACCTCGGGCGACATGCCAAGTCCAGTATCCTTGACCTCGACGATCAGGACGGTGGTCTGGGCGTCCGCCCCCGGCTCGGACCGTGCGCGCACGCTCACCGACCCGGCGGACGTGAATTTCACCGCATTGGAGACAAGGTTAGAGATGATCTGCCGGAAACGCACGGCGTCGCCCACGAGGACCAGGTCGTCTTGCACCGAGAGGTCGAGCGTCACGGCCTTGGCGACCGCAGCGCTGGTGTAGATCAGCGTCGCCGCCTGCAGCTCCGTCAACAGCTGAAACGGACGGCGCTCCAGCTCGAGGCCGCCCTCCGTGATCTTCGACAGATCGAGGATGTCGTCCACCAGGCGCTGCAGCGTCGTGCCGGAACGAACGATCAGATCCACCATTTCCTTTTGCCGAGGCGCCAGCCGCGTGGCGGCCAGCACGCTGGCGACGCCGAGCACCCCATTCAGCGGCGTGCGGATTTCATGGCTGACATTGGCCCAGAATTCATCCTTGGCGTGCTCGGATTGCTGCGCGGCTATGCGCAGCGCGTCGGACTGTTCCTGGGCCTGCTCCAACACGCGGCGGCTGTTGCGCACCCGGCCGCCGGAATACCAGCCGCAGAACGTCAGGGCGATGAGGAGAAAGGCCAGCTGGGTCGACAGGGGTGGGACGCCGTGGGCGATCAGAATCGCCGCGCCAACGACCGCGATCGCCTGCACCACGACGGCGCTGCGTTGAGTAGGCGCCAGGATCGGCATGACTCCAGTGAGCACCAGCAGATAATTCATCTGGCTGGCGTCGTGCACGATCAGTCCGTGCGCCGTCACATTGGTAGTCACCACCAGGGTTAGGAGAACGATTGAGAACGCGTCGTAGACCTCATCGCTTGGGACGCGATAGGTATATAAACAGGCAATGGTCGATATGACGGCGCTATATCCCGCCACATAGAACATAATGGTCTTCGCTGGTTCGGGTAATATAATCAGATGTGCTATTGAAAAAATCGAATATAATCCACACGCAATCACCCAAACTGTGAAAGTTGTCCTACGTCTTTGTTGAATCCGTAGTGACTTAAGATCATCATAGGTAGAAGCATCGCGAATACTTTCGCCATTTTGGCGAAATTTATCCTCCCAGACGGCGAAATCGGCGCGGTGCATGCGTCCTATTTAGACGGTGCTTTGCTGATTTATCCTTAAACGAACGAGATCGTTATTGGGGGTAGATAGCGAAAGACGAGCCGGGTGTCTGTTCCGGCTCGCCCCTCGTTTGATAAACGATCTGTCTACCTTAGAACGCCGCCTGCAGGGTCACGAAGCCCATGCGCGGGGCGACCGGATAGCCCTGATAGCCCCCCGAAGCCGAGGTGATGACCACGGTGGACACACCCTTCTTGTCGAACAGGTTGGTGACGTTGCCGCTCAGCTTGGCGCTCTGGATGCCCGGCAAGAAGACGCGGTCAAAGCGATAGCTGGCCTCGAGGCCGGTGAGGAACACCGCCTTCACGGCCTGATCGTTCAGATAGGACGCGAAGCGCCGGCCCATGAAATCGGCGTTGAACTGGGCTTCGAACGGCCCCCAGGTGGTGGAGAGGATGGTCTTGTTGGACCATTCCGGCTCGCCCGGCACGTGCTTGCCTGCGATCGGCACGGTGATGGGGTTGCCCAAAGCGTCCTTGCCCGACTGGAAGTTCTTGTCGTAGGTCGACTTGTTGAACGACAGGGCGTCGTACAGCTTCACGTGCGGACCGAAGCTCAAGGTCCCGCCGACGTCAAAGCCGTCGGTAGTTACCCCGCCCACGTTCACCAGGATCGACGCCGCCGGATTGATGAAGTTGTACGGCGCGATATTGAAAATCCGGTTGGCGAAGTTCACGTGGTAATAGTTGGCCTGACCTTCGATGGCGGTGAGCGGACCTTCGGCGAAGGTATGCTTGGAGCGCACGCCGACTTCGTAGGTCCAGGAGGTTTCCGGGTTCACCGACTGCTTGAACAGGTTGAAGGCCGCCTGGTTGCCGAGGCTCCACGGCGCCACGCCGTAGAAGTTGCCGCCTTGGCTGTAGGGGATGAACTGGCGCAGGTTCTTCTGCACGTTGGCGAACACCTGCTCGTGCGAAGTCCAGTCCCAGGTCAGGCCGAGCTGCGGCAGGAAGCCTTCGCCCGACACGATCCGCCCTGAAGGATAGAGGGTCGGATTGGTGTTGGTGGGCAGGTTCTGTTGCTGCACGTGCACCTGGCCCTTGGCGTCCTGCCACATGGACTTGAAGCCGACCTGCAACAGAAGGTCGGTGCGAATGCGCCATTGGTCCTGCAGGTGGAACTGGGCGTCGTTCACCGAGAAGCCCACCGCGTCCTGGGTCAGGACCGAGGGCCCCTTGGGCGCATCATAGGGGCTGGTGTCGTTGTTGGCGGCGCTGAACGGATACCAGACGCGGTGCTGACCTTCGGAATTGTGCTCGTACCAGAGGCCGGCCTCGATCTTGTGCGGGCCAAGCTCCCACGTGAAGTTGGACAGCTCGCCATAGCGGTTGATGTGATATTCGGTGGTGCGCACTTCGAGGCCCGTGCCGCCGAACAGGCTGACGAGATTGGTCAGGCTGCCGGTGGAGGTGGACGAACCGCCCACGATCAGGCCGGGGAAATAGGTGGTGAACAGGCCCGGCAGGCCGGCGTTGTTCACCGGACCGGCCACGATGCCGCGACCGTAGTCATAGTGATAATAGGCCTGGTTCGACCAGGTCATGCTGGCGTTCAGGCGATAGTCGTACTTCAGATAGCCCAACAGGTCTTCGCGCTGTTCCGCCGAATGATAGTTGGAGAAGTTATTGCCGAAGGCGACCGGCGGCGTGCCCGGCTTGTTAGGGTCGCTGTTGAAGTAGGCGATGGCGGCCGGCAGATTCGGATACAGGAACGGGCGGGTGCGCGGAATGAAGCCCGCCGCCGCAGCCGTCTGCTGGTTGCCGTAATTGATGGCGTCTTCGTTGGGATAGGTCTTGGTGTTCCAGTCCACATAGGCGGTGAGCTTGCCCACGCCGTCTTCGCGAACATACTTGGCGTTGACCTGATCGCCGCCCTGACGGCCGTCGAAGTCCCAGGCCTTCTGCTGCTGGTGCGTGTAGGACACGTAGCCGGCGCCGCCTAGGAGGATGTTCCCGGAGTCGAGGCGCAGGAAGGTGCGGCCGGTGTTGTAGCTACCGAGGGTCTGGCGCAGGTCGCCGCCGAAGCTCTTCGACGGGTCGCGGCTCACGGTCTCGATGGCGCCGCCGAGATTGGAGGTGGAGGCGACGCGCAGGGCCGCCGCGCCGGTGGAGAGATCGACGCGGGCGATGTTTTCGCTCGACACGGCGCGGGCGGGAGAGAGGCCGTTATAATTGCCGTATTGCTGGTCGCCCAACGGCACGCCGTCGAGGGTGTAGCCCAGCTGCTGGGTGGAGAAGCCGTGGATGAACAGCTGTTCGTTCTGTTCGTCGATGCCCCAGGGGTCGGCGGTCTGGAACACCACGCCGGGCAGGGTCTCCACGGCCTTCAGGGCGTTGGAGCCGGGCAGAAGCTTTTGAATTTCAACGCCGCCGAGCGCCACCGACGAGCGGGTGGTGCGGCTCATGGTGATGACCACATCGCTCACCGCCGCGGGCTGCGCGGTGGTCGTGGTGTCTTCAGCGAAGGCGGCGGTGGCGAGGGCGGCGAAGGCGCAACCCGATAGAAGGCCGGCGAGGGCCTTGGTGGTGTGAAGCATTGTAAATATCCCCATTCTGCTTAGCGCAGGACCTGGGGGGCATAGCGACGCGCGGCGGGATTCTGACGACGGCTCAATGAAACTTTCGCGATATTTTTAATTGAAACCGTCGCCGCCAGCGATCGTGCATCCATGCATAGACGCGATGGACCGCTGGCGCTCAGGCTGGAGCGTGTTGACGAGGCGAGGAACGGGCGTTCCGCTCGCAACACGCTCCTTTGCGAAGGATCAGAACTTCGCCTGCAGGGTCAGTTCAATCTGTCGGCCCACCTGATAGGCGTAATAGGTCCCGTCATAGTCCAACAGGGCGCGGTGGTCGGCGAGGTTGAAGCCCGACAGCTTCAGCTTGAAGCGGCCGAAGTCGTAGGCCGCCGAGGCGTCGATGGTGGTGTAGGCCGAGATGTGCGTCGCGCCGTCGGAGGCGAGTTGAGCGCCCACCAGCTTGGCCGAGGTGGTGACCGTCCACGGGCCCTGTTGGAACAAGGCGCCGCCGGCCGCCGTGCCCTTCGGCGCGTTTTGGAACGCGCTGGCTGATTGGCCAGGACCTGGGTTGGTGTTTTTGGCTGTGTTCACCGAGCCGTTGGCGAACAGGGTCAGACCATAGCCCACCGTATAGGCGCCTTGAGCTTCAACGCCGGAGTACACGCCCGAGCCCATATTGCGATAGCATTGGCAAGTCGTATGGGTCTGGTTCACCAGCACGTTGGTGGCGTTGATGCGATAGATGTCAGCGTCGAAGCTGAACTTGCCCGAGGAATAGACCACGCCAGCCTGATAGGTGGCGGTCTCTTGCGGCTGGGTGGCCGCCGTCGTGCCGCCCGCCGCCGCCAGGGTCTTCACCGGAGGGATCAGGAAGCTGGTGGCGCCTTGCGCGTAGACCGACAGGTTGTCGGTGAGGCGATAGTTGCTGGTGAGGAAATAGAGGGTCTTGTCATAGGTGCGGCTGCCCACCGCCGCCTGGCCCGAGCCTTCCACCGAAGCGTTGATGGTGCGCTTGTAATCGAGCTGCTTGATGCCCGGGGTGATGGTCAGATTGGCCAGGGGACGCCATTCAAAGTCGGCGAACACCTGGGTCTGGAACCAGCGCGAGGGCTCGATATAGGAGGCGTTGGTGCCGGCCGCGGAGCCGTAACCATAGTCGGGCGCGCCGGTGGTCAGGTCCACATTGTAGAGAGAGCGCATGGCCCAGGAGGATTCGGCCAGGGCGCCCACGCGCAGCTTGCCGAAGCCCAGGTCCTTGTTCACCCGCAAGATGTCGCCAAAGGTCTGGTAGCGGTTCAGCTTCAAATAACCGCCGATGTCATTGCCGCCGAAGCTCGGCGCCGAACTCGCCGAGGGCGGCGCCATGACGTCGTCGGCGTTGGACTGGGTCGATTCCGTGTGATTGGAGTAGAAATAGTCGTACAGCTGGTCTTCGATGGTCCAGCCGCCGCCCAGGTCGCCCTTCAGGTCCAGGTAATTGAAGTCGGTGTGCTTCTTGACCTGGTTGAACTTGTAATAATGCTCGTCCGTGGGGATGTTGTTCAGGGCGAAATTGATGCCGTACTTTTGTAGCTGGCTTGCCGTGATGCCCGCGCCGGCCGCCGTGCCGCCCACGTCCGACAGGTAGTAGCGGGTGTAATTGAACGAGGTGAAGGCGGTGAGCTGGAACTTGTCGCCAATGGGAACCACCGCCTTCAGGGTCTGGTTGAAGGCGAGGCCGCTGGAATGGCTCAGCTCGCCGTCTGACGAGCGCTCATCCAGGCTCAGCATCAGCTTCGTGCCGCCGAGCTGGGCCACCGGCCCCGACTGCAGGGTGGTGACGTAGGACTGGGTGTTGAACGAGCCGTAGGTGATCTTCTGGCTGGCGCCGGCCGCATTGGCCACGTTCTGGGAGAACAAGTGAATGGCGCCGCCGAAATTGGCCTGGCCGAGGTCGCCGGCCGCGCCGGGGCCGCGGTCCACCACCGCCGCGCCGATGGTCGAGGACGGGAAGAAGGCCGCCGGGTGGTGGGTGGTGTCGTTGGCGTCGCCGAAGGCGATGCCGTCGAAGGTGACGTTGAACTGGCCGTCCTGGAAGCCGCGCAGGGTGACGGTGTTGGTGTCGCCCACGCCGCCGCCGTTCTGCGACACGCCGGCCACCGACGGGGCGATCAGCACCACGGTGGTGTAGTCGCCCGCCTCAGGGGTGGCCTGGTCGATGTACTTGTGGGTGATCAGCGACTGCGGCTGAGTCTCATCCAGGGCGCCCTTGGAGGGGGCGGTGGCGGCGGTGTAGTCGCGCTCGGCGGTGACCACCACGGCCTGCACGTCAGCGCCTTCCGCGCCCACGGTGGTGACCACCTGTGGGGCGGTCGCGGCCAGGCCCGCAGCCGGAGTGAGCGCAACCATGGCCGCGCTGACGAATAGAAGATGCGAAAGTTTCATGTGATCCCGCGAAGTTTCTTTGGGTGGTGCGGCCGTATTAACGGGCGGGGTCGCGGAAAGCCGTCGCAAATTTAGCACTATGGTCGACGAAAAATAGGAAAAGATAGATATTTAACAGTTATTTTTCATCATAATGACAGTTATGTGAAATATTCCGCGTAATTTTTATTGAAGTTCAAGCTGTCTGGCCTCGTCATGCATCATGGCGGGTTGCGAATTCAGTTTCGTTGCTGCTGAGCCGACGGATCAACGCTCGGGGATCACTTCCCGAAATAGAGCCCGTCAATGGCCCTGTACTGTGTCGCGCGGAAAGCGGGCGTCAGCCCGATCTGCCGGTCGAACACCAGGGCCGTGTCCGACGTTCGATCATAGGTCGGCCAGGTCAGGCCACAGTCGGGGCGGCTCGTCCTGGCGAAGGCGACCCAGCAGGCGTGCACCTTGTCGGCCATGGCCCTGTCGGCGTCGGAGATCGGGGCCTTGATCGGCGACTTGGCCAGGGACTCGAACACGAAGAACAGCTCCATGCCGTGCACCGCCTTGGGCAAGAGGGCCTTCACCCCGTCCGGCACATAGGCGAAGTGATAGAACCAGGTCGGCGCGCTGGCGGCGTGGGCGGCGGCGAAGGCGTGCGCCGGAGCGCCCATGCGCAGGTCGGTGAACAGCGCGTGGGCGAGGCTGGCGTCGTCCGTGGCCTCGCCGGTATAGGCGGTTTTCACGGCGGCCAGCCGCTCGTCGGGAATGGCCGCCAGGGTGACGGGGACGGCGTTCTTAGCCTCGGCCATGAGCGAATCCTCGCCGCTGTTGGAGCCGATGATCAGCGGAATCTTGGCCCCGCCGCCTTGAGCGATGGTCTTGGCCGGCGCTTCGGTGAGCAATT
The DNA here is from genome assembly GCA_040757715.1 of Pseudomonadota bacterium. GTDB lineage: Bacteria > Pseudomonadota > Alphaproteobacteria > Caulobacterales > Caulobacteraceae > CAIMFV01. Next base: position 18,510 of record JBFLWS010000024.1, read on the forward strand.
GGCCGTCGACGATGGCGCCAGAGGCCTCCGCCCCGGCCAGAGTGTTGATCTTGTCCAGGGGCAGGGCGCGCAGGGCCTTGGCGTCCAAGTCTGCGCCCAACAGCTTGGCTCCAGCAGCCTCGGCCTCGGCTAAGGGAACGGCGCGACCATTGCCCCCGCTCTCCACGATGGCCTTGGCGAAGAGCCCCTGGGCGCGGGGGCTCGACATCAGCATCAGCACCGACGCCCCGCCGGCCGACTCGCCAAACACTGTCACATTGCGCGGATCGCCGCCGAAGCGGGCGATGTTGCGCTTCACCCACTTCAGGGCGGCGATCTGGTCCATCAGGCCGTAATTCCCCACCGGCGCGCCCTTGGCCACCTTGGTGAGGCTCGGGTGGGCGAACCAGCCCAAGGGCCCCAGACGGTAATTCACATTGACCGCCACCACGCCGTCGCGGGCGAAGGGCGTCCCGTCGTACCAGGCGACGCCGCCAGACCCCACGCGCAGGCCGCCGCCGTGCAGCCACACCATCACCGGCGCGGGCTTCGCCGGCTTGGCCGCCGGCGCCCAGACGTTGAGATAGAGACAGTCCTCGCTCTGCGGGCCGGTATCGCCGCCAACCATGATGAGCGCTGGCGGCGGCAGGGGCGTCTGCGGACAGGCGGGGGCGAGGGCGTCGGCCTTGCGCACGCCGCTCCAGGCCTTCACCCGCTTGGGCGAGGCCCAGCGCAAATCACCCACGGGGGCCTGGGCATAGGGCACGCCCTTGTAGGCGGTGACGCCGTCTTGAGAAACGCCTTCGATGCGCCCGCCGTCCACCCGCGTGGGCGCGGCCTGCGCCGACGTCGCCCAGGCGCCAACCACCGCGCCCGCCATGGCCAAGGCCATGCTGAACTTGCGCATCATCATCCGTTCCTCCCGTTATTTTGGCACGGATAGTGAACCAACACGGCGCGTTCGGCTAGCGGCGCGAGCGGTCACAAGAGCTTCGCGGAACTGGACTAGACCTGTGCGCATGCAACTCCAGGGCGGGCGATGATGTTTGTGCAGGCGTGGGATCGCGAGGGGGTCGACTTTGCGGTGCGGGCGGGGGTGGTGTCGCGTCTCTCCGCGCGGGACCTGTGGGAGCGCGCGCCGGAGCGCTGCGACGCTGGCAACGGTCAGCGACTCGCGCCCCTGCAGTTGGCGCCGGACGATCTCGTCATTTCCGCGGTGGAGGCCATGGACGGCGGGTGGCGCGTGTCATTCGGCGCGGCGGGCGTGGCGACCTACAGTTTTGAGGACCTCGTTCCTGATCTCGCGCCCCGGCGTGGCCGCCCGGCGCCCACGCCCTGGCTCGCCCCGCCAGCCGAAAGCCGGATCAGCTTCGATCATGCCGAGATCATGGCTGGTGGCGAGACCCTGCGCGCGGCGCTCACCCATTTCGCCAAATATGGCTGGTTCCATGTGACGGGCGCGCCGGCCGAGCCGGGCGAGCTTGAGCGCTTCATCCTCGCCTTCGGCCGCATCCGCGAGACCAATTATGGCCGGCTGTTCGACGTGGTGGTGAAGCCGGCGGCGGAGAACCTCGCCTACACCGATCTCGGGCTCGAGGCGCACACCGACAATCCCTACCGCCAACCGGTTCCGGGCGTGCAGGTGCTGCACTGTCTGCAGGCGGGCGCCGAGGGCGGCGAGAACCGCCTGGTGGACGGCTTCGGCGTGGCGGAAGCCCTACGCCGGGACGACCCAGAGGCCTTCGCCATCCTCAGCCGCACGCCGGTGCGCTTCGCCTGGTCCGATGGCGAGACCTTCCTGAGCGACGAGGCGCCGGTGATCGGGCTCGACGCTGCGGGCGAGGTGCGCAGCCTGCGGTACAATCACCGGTCCTTCCGCGCCATCGCCGCGGCGGACGCTGTCCTGCGCGACGCCTGGCGGGACGCCTACGCCAAGCTCGCGGCGCTAGTGAACGCGCCCGACGTGGGCGTCGAGCTGAAGCTCCAGGCCGGCGAGCTGCTGGTCATGGACAATGGCCGCTTGCTGCATGCCCGCCTCGCCTTCAAGTCCGCGCCCGCCGCCGTGCGTCATCTGCAAGGCGCCTATGCCGATCATGATGGGGTCTATTCCACCCTGGCTCGGCTGAACCGCGCCGAGGCGGATCGGCGGGTGGCCGAGGTGGAGGCCCTGTTCGCCTCGCCGGCTATGGACGACGGCTATGGCGAGCGCATCTCCATCCGTGAGCACATGCTGCAAGGGGGCGAGCTCGCCGCCCGGCGCGGCTTGGGCATCGAGCTGGCGGCGGCGGCGCTGCTCCATGACATTGGCTGGGGGCCGCACGCTCAGGGCGCGGCGCATGAGGCCTTCGCCGCCGACTTCCTGGAGCCGAGGCTCGGGCGCGCGGTGAGCGAGCCCATCCGCCTGCACGTGGCGGCCAAGCGCTATCTGGTGGCGCGGGCGCTAGCCTACGCCGAGCGGCTGTCCCAGGCCTCCATCGACACTCTGGCGCGTCAGGGCGGCCCCTTTACGCCTGCTGAAGCCGACGCCTTCGAGGCGCTGCCGGAATTCGAAGCGGCTCTGGCGCTGCGACGCATCGACGACGACGCCAAGCTCGTTGACGCCGTCACCCGGCCGTTCAGCGACTACCGGGCCATGCTGACCCACCTCGCCCTGGTCGAGCTGGAGCGCTAGGCCTCAGCGGGCGCGGGGCGCGTGTCCACCAGGATGCGCACGGTGTCGTGGCGCCAGTGCTCCTCGTCGTACTCCACGACGCGGCCCTTGGCGTCGAAGCAGGTGCGCAGAACAAGCAGGCCCGGCGAGCCGGACTTGGCGCCGAGGAGCGAGGCCTCCTCTCGCACCAGGGCGCAGGGCTGCATCTCCACTCGCGTGCGGGCCATGGTGACGCCGTAGCGGTCTTGCAGCAGGGCGGTGAGGGAGCTGTCGAGATCGTGCTCCGACAAGCCCGGCGCTACATCCGGGTGCACCAGGATGCGCTCCACCAACACCGGCCGGCCGTCGATGGAGCGACGTCGGCGCAGCACATAGACGAGGCTCGACGGTGCATCGCCAAACACGGCTGCGGCGGCTTCTCCCATGGGCTCGAGCTGCACGTCCAGGGTCTCGGTGCTGGGGGTGCGGCCTTGCTCGGCCACATAGGTTAGGAAGCTGACCCAGCGGGTCGGGTCGTACACCACCGGCGGCGGCGAGACGTACCAGCCGGACCGATCGCGGCGGTAGATCAGGCCTTCGGCCTCCAGCTGGAACAGCGCCTCGCGAATGGTGCCGCGGGCGAGACCGGTCTCGAATTGCAGCGTCCGCTCGGAGGGGAATTTGGCGCCGGGGGGAAGGCCGCCGCGCTCGATCTGCAGGGCGAAGCGATCGCGCAGGGCGAGGTACTGGCGCTGGTCCGGTCCCGAGCTTGCCGTGGGCCCCGGCGCGATATCCGTGAACTTGTTCATGAATTCAGTAGCTCGGCTCTTCGCCGCTCGGCGACCGCAAACAACGCCTTACAGAGTCGGGGCGTTCGCGCCTAGCGTCAATGCCGCCGCCGCCCAAGAACCTGAGGTTTACGCCGCTGTGGCCACGGCCGCTTCAAGAACGGTCATTGCCTGGTTGAGCTCGGATTCGGACAGGGTGAGGGGCGGGGTGAGGGTGATCACATTGCCCATGGTCAGCTTGAAAGACAGACCTCGGCTCAGCGCCGCGTAGAGGATCGCTTCGGCGCGGTCATTGTCCGGCGTCCTGCTCGTCCCATCTGCCACGATCTCGACCCCGAGCATCAGGCCTCGCCCGCGCACATCGCCCACATGGGCGTGGCGGCGTTGCAGATTGTGCAGGCGGTTCAGGGCCATAGCGCCTAATCGCTCAGCGCGCGCAGGGAGGTCGTCGCGCTCGATCACATCGAGGGTCGCAAGCGCCGCCGCTGCCAGCACGGGGTTCTTCTCGTGGGTGTAGTGGCCGAAGGCGTAGTCGCCGGCTATGTCGAGATCGGCGCGAGCGATGACGGCGGCCAGCGGCAGCACCCCGCCGCCCAGGGCCTTGCCCAGCACCACGATGTCGGGCGCGACGCCTTCGTGCTCGCCGGCGAAGAACTTGCCGGTGCGGCCAAGGCCGCTGGGGATTTCATCGAAAATCAGCAGCGCGCCGATGGCGTCGCAGGCCGCGCGCACCCGGCGCCAATAGCCGGCTGGCGCGATTACCGGCGTCACGCGGCTGGGCTCGGCGATCACCGCCGCGGTGTCAGGCTCGCGGGCGAGGGCGAACTCCACCATGCCGGCGCAGGCGAGGCGGCAATGGTCTAGGCGCGGCGACCCGGTCTCGTCGCAGTCATGGCCATAGGGGCAGCGGTAGCAGTGGAACGGGGCCACATGATTGGCGCCTGGCAGCAAGGGGCCGATGGGGCCGGAGCGGAACAGGGCCTCGCCGCCCACGCTGGCCGCGCCGAAGCCTGCGCCATGGAAGGCGTCCCAGAAGGACAGGGTCTTGTGCCGACCCGTGGCGGCGCGGGCGAGCTTGAGAGCGATCTCCACCGCCTCCGACCCCCCGGGCGCGAACAGCACCTTGCCCGGATGGCCGGTATAGGCCTCGAACCTTGCGGCCAACCGCTCCGCCAGCCGCACGCTCGGCTCGCAGGTGAAGCGCCGCGGGGCGAAGGGCAGGGCCGCCAGCTGCTGCTGCACGGCGGCGATCACCTCGGGATGACCGTGGCCGAGCAGGTGTACATTATTGCCGTGGAAATCGAGGTAGCGCCGCCCGGCCGTGTCGATCAGCCAGCTTCCCTCCGCGCCGGCGAGGGCGGCGAGGCAGGGGGTCGATACCGACTGATGCAGAAAGACGGCCGCGTCGCGATCGAGCAGGGCCTGACCTCGCGTGTCGATGTGCTCAGCCTGCCAGGCGCGCCGGCGCGGCGTGCCATTGGTCTCGCTCTCGGAGGGATGCGGTGCGTCAAGGGACATGAGGGCTTGGCTCGAAGCGCTGGAACGATCCGTGAAGCTTTTGGATCAGACCAGACGCCTTACAAGCCCAATATTGCAGTTATGCCCTCAGGTGACCTGCCGCTTCTCCAGCTTGCGGGCGAGGGTGCGCCGGTGCATGCCGAGCCGGCGCGCGGTCTCGGAGATGTTGAAGCCGGTCTCCACCAGGGTCTCGTGGATGCGCTCCCATTCCAGCGTCTTGATCGAGGTTGGCCGGTGAGCGATGGGGGCGGAGGCGTCCCCGGCGCCCTTGCCGAAGGCGGCCTCAATGTCGTCGGTGTTGGCCGGCTTGGCGAGGTAGTGGCAGGCGCCCAGCTTGATCGCCTCCACCGCTGTGGCGATGCTGGCGAAGCCGGTGAGCACCACGATCTGCATCTCGGGATCGAAGGCGTGTAAGGCCGCGACGCAATTGAGGCCCGAGGCGGCGCCAAGCTTCAGGTCCACCACGGCGAATCCTGGCGCGAAGTCTTCCAGGAAGGGTTCGGCTGCGGTGAAATCGGCGGTTCGGCGCACCTCATAGCCGCGGCGTTCCAAGGAGCGCTGCAAGGTGGCGGCGAAGCGGTCGTCGTCCTCCACGATCAGTAGGCGGCGAACTTCGCTCATGGCGTCTCTCCAAGTTCCAGCGCCCTCAAGGGGATGACGATCGCCACGCGCGCCCCCCCTGCCGGACGGTTGCCGGCCTCCATCCGCCCGCCGAGCTTGCGCGCCACGTTGGCGACCAGGAAGAGGCCAAGGCCCCCGCCAATGCGTGCCTTGGTGGACTGGTAGGGTTTGCCGAGCGCCGCAAGAGTCTCCGGGGCGAAGCCGGGGCCATCATCCTCAACGGAGAGGGTCAATTCGGTCCGCAGCACGCTTGCGCGAAACAGGATCGGCGAGGCGGGCGAGGCCTCGAAGGCGTTGTCGAGCAGGTTGCTGATCGCCTGCTTCAAGGCGGAGTCGGCCACGATGGCCGGGTCCTCGATCAAGTCGTCCTGGTAGCTCGCGTCCGCCCCCGGACAGCGCAGCCGCCAGTCCTCGAACACGCTCTTCAGATAGGTTTTCAGGGTAGAGACTTCGGCGTGATCGCCCCGCGCCTCGCCAGCGGAGATCAGCACGCCGGTGACGATGGCCTTGCAGCGGGCCACCTCGGCGCGCATGTCCTCGATCTCCTGAGCCAGGATTTCGTCGTCGGCGAGCTTCTCCATGCGGCGCCAGTCCCCAAGGATCACATCCAGGGTCGCCAGCGGCGTGCCGAGTTCGTGCGCCGCGCCGGAGGCCAAGAGGCCCATGCGCACGATGTGGTCCTCCTCGGCCGTCTGCTGGCGCAGCGCCGCCAGGCGATCGTCCCGCTGGCGCAGATTGTCGCTGATACGGCTCATGAACACCACCAAGAGCACCGCGTCGAGGACGAAGCCTACGAAGGCCCCGCCCACATAGAGCGCCATGAGGCCCGGCCCCTCGCTGGGCAGCACCAGCGGGTAGTGCATGGCGAGGAGGCCGAGAAAGCCCATTACGGTGACGCCCACCATGGCCCACACCGCCCAGCGCTTCAGCAGCACCGCGCCGAGGATCACGTGCAGCAGGTAGAGCGACGTGAAGGGGTTGGTGGCCCCGCCGCTGTAATAGAGCAGCGCCGTCAGCACCAGGGCGTCCAGGGTGAGGGAATAGAAGAGCTCGAGATTGGTCACCGGCGTCGACCAGCGCAGGCGCCGCTGGCTCAAGAGATTGAGCGCCACGAACATGGCCATCACGACGCCCAGCTTCACGAGGGGCAAGGTGATGTGCAGGGCGATGACGGCGAAGGCGATGGTCACCAGCTGACCGGCGACGGCGATCCAGCGCAGCTTGACCAATTGCAGCAGGTTCTGCCGCGCCGTGGCCGCTTCGGGCTCCAGGCTGTCGGCCGGTCCTGGCAGAAGACGACCCAGCGTCGCGGACTCCATCTCAGTCTCCCGTGCCAAGCCTCCGCGGCGCCAGCCCCGGCAAAAGGGCGAAGCCCGCCGCCAAGAGCGCCAAGCCGAACCAGGTCAGGGCATATGCCAGATGGTCGTTGCGAAAGCGAACAACGGTCAGTCCGCCGCGCGGCCATCCGCCAGGATTTGGGGTCGCGTCGGCGTCGACGAAATAGGGCGCTGGGGTCGTGAGGTGTTTGTCGGCGGCGATGGCGGCGACGTCGCGCGAATACCACAGGCTGTTCGCCGGACGGTTGGCGCGGAGGAAGCCGCCGCCGGGCTCGCTGATGCGCAAGAGGCCCGTCACGGCGACGGGGCCCGAGACCTCGCCGGCGGACCGAGCGGCGGGGGTCTTGAGGTCGGCCGGCGTGAAGCCGCGGTTCACCAGGACCTCGAAGCCCGCATCGGTGCGCAGCGGGGTCATGACCCAGTAGCCGGGTCCGAACTCGGTCACGGCTTGGACCAGGGTCTCCTTGTCGTGCTCGAACACGCCGTGGACGACGATATGGCGGTATTCATCTTCGGCGCGGGAGAGGTCGGTCCAGCGAGCGGGACTGGGGGCGGGCGCCGCTGGGGCGTGGACGCGGGAGTCCACGCGGGCGATGAGGTCGGTCTTCCAGCCAAGACGTTCAATCTGCCAGACGCCGAGCAGCGAGAAGGCGAGGGCCAGAGCCGCCGCGACCAGACGCAGGATGATCTGATGCCCCCGCTCTCCCCGCGGCTCGGCGGCGTAGGTCACGGGGCCAGGCGCGCCGCCTGCGCCGTCATGGGCATCATGTTGGTGTCGAGGTGGTTCATCACCCACAAGGACCCGATGATGACAATGCCGACAATGAGGGCGGTGAAGAGGAGCGCCAAGAGGCTCCAACCGCCTTCGGAGCGGCTGTTCATGTGCAGGAAGTAGACCATCTGCACCACCACCTGCACGGCGGCGAAGCCCATGATGACGAGCGCCGTGACCGCTCCGCCGGTGAGGGCATGGCTCATCACCAGCCAGAAGGGCACGGCGGTAAGCCCGGCCGACAGGCCGAAGCCGATCAGATAGTCCTTGCGGGACACGTGCACGGCCGCCGCGGCGCCGTGATGCGCGTGTTGATGCTCGCCCATTACAACGCTCCGAGCAGATAGACGAAGGAGAAGACGCCGATCCACACGACGTCGAGGAAGTGCCAGAACATGCTAAGGCAGAAGAGGCCCTGGCGGTTTTTCTCAGTGAGGCCGCCCTTGGCCATATGCACCATCATCGTCACCAGCCAGATGACGCCGAAGCTCACGTGCAGGCCGTGGGTGCCCACGAGAGTGAAGAAGCTGGACAGGAAGGCGCTGCGGCCGGGGCCGGCGCCGTCGGCGATGAGATGGGCGAACTCCTTCAGCTCGAGACCGAGGAAGACGCAGCCGAACAGGCCGGTGACCGCCAGCCAGGCGAGGGTCTCGATCTTCTTGGCTTCATTGGCGGCGATCATGCCCATGCCGAAGGTGATCGACGACAAGAGGAGCACGGCCGTGTTCACCGCCACCACCGGCAGCTCGAACAGCTCCGCGCCCGAGGGACCGCCGGCGTAGTTGCGGCCGAGCACGCCATAGGTGGCGAACAGCACCGCGAAGATGAGGCAGTCGCTCATCAGATAGATCCAGAAACCCAAGAGGTCGCTGTTCTCCGGATGGTGCGCTTCAGTCAGGTAGAAGGCGGGGCCCTTGCGGTCCGACACCAGGCGGGGGGAGGTGTGCGTGCTCATGCCGCCCTCTTGAGAAGTTTGGAGCGTTCGCCCTCGACCTTGGCCACTTCGGCGGCCGGGACGTCGTAGGCGCGATCAAGGAAGAAGCTGCGGGCGATGCAGACCCCGACAATGGCCACGAGGCCAATGGGCGGCAGCCACCAGATCCGCCACACCAGGGCGAAGCCCACCGCCACGCTGATCGCCGCCAGCACGAAGCCGGTGGAGGTGTTGCGCGGCATGTGGATGGGCAGGAAGCCCGAGGTCGGCCGCTCATAGCCGCCGGTCTTCATGTCCTGCCAGGCGTCCAGGTCATGCACCACCGGGGTGAAGGCGAAATTGTACTCCGGCGGGGGCGAGGAGGTGGACCACTCCAGGGTGCGGGCGTTCCAGGGATCGCCGGTGACGTCGCGCAGCTCGTCGCGCTTCATGACGCTGACGGCGATCTGCACCAGGAAGCTGACAATGCCGAAGAGGATCAGCACCGCGCCGACGGCGGCGGCCACGAACCACACCTGCAGGCTCTGGTCGTCGAAATGGCTCACGCGGCGGGTCACGCCCATCAGGCCGAGCACATAGAGCGGCATGAAGGCGAGGTAGAAGCCGGTGAACCAGAACCAGAACGACATCTTGCCCCAGAAGGGATCGAGCTTGAAACCGAAGGCCTTGGGGAACCAGTAGGCCATGCCGGCGAAGCAGCCGAACACCACCCCGCCGATGATGGCGTTGTGGAAGTGCGCCACCAGGAAGAGGCTGTTGTGCAGCACGAAGTCGGCGGGCGGAACAGCCAGCAGCACGCCGGTCATGCCGCCGATGGTGAAGGTGACCATGAAGCCCAGCGTCCACAGCATGGGGACCTCGAACCGGATGCGGCCGCGGTACATGGTGAAGAGCCAGTTGAAGATCTTGGCCCCCGTGGGGATGGAGATCAGCATGGTGGTGACGCCGAAGAAGGCGTTCACGTCTGCGCCCGAGCCCATGGTGAAGAAGTGGTGCAGCCAGACGAGGTAGGAGGCCACCGTGATGGCCACGGTGGCGTAGACCATGGAGGTGTAGCCGAACAGACGCTTGCCGCTGAAGGTAGACACCACTTCGGAATAGATGCCGAAGGCGGGCAGGATCAGGATGTAGACTTCCGGGTGACCCCAGATCCAGATCAGGTTCACGTACATCATCGGATCGCCGCCGAGATCGTTCGTGAAGAAGTGCGTGCCGGCGTAGCGATCGAGGGAGAGCAGGGCTAACACCGCGGTGAGGATCGGGAAGGTCACCACGATGAGGATGTTGGTGCAGAGCGCGGTCCAGGTGAACACCGGCATGCGCATGAAGCTCATGCCCGGGGCGCGCATCTTGACGATGGTGACGATGAGGTTGACCCCGGAGAGCAGCGTCCCCACCCCGGCCACCTGCAGCGACCAGATGTAATAGTCCACCCCCACGTCCGGACTGCCCAGGAGGCCTGACAGCGGCGGGTAGGCCAGCCAGCCGGTGCGGGCGAACTCGCCCACGAACAGCGACATCATCACCAGCACGGCGCCGCCGGCGGTCATCCAGAAGCTGAAATTGTTCAGCATGGGGAAAGACACGTCGCGGGCGCCGATCTGCAGCGGTACCACGAAGTTCATCAGGCCGGTCACCAGGGGCATGGCCACGAAGAAGATCATGATCACGCCGTGGGCGGTGAACACCTGGTCATAGTGCTGCGGCGGCAGGTAGCCGTGGTTCTCACCAAAGGCGATCGCCTGTTGGCCGCGCATCATCAGGGCGTCGGCGAAGCCGCGCAGCAGCATGACGATCGCCAGAATGATGTACATGATGCCGATGCGCTTGTGGTCGACGGTGGTGATCCAGTCCTTCCACAGGGGCGCCCAGAGGCGGAAATAGGTGAGGAGGCCGAGCACGGCGACGCCGCCCAGGGCCACGCCGGCGAACGTGGCCAGGAGGATGGGCTCGTGGATCGGCAGCGCTTCCCAGGACAATCGTCCCAGGATCAGGCTGTTGGGTTCAACGCTGTCAGACATGGTTCTCTTTGAACTCTGGAGACGGGACGGACGTCAGGCGGCGGGCGTGAGCGACGGGCGACGGGAGACCTTGCCGGCCGTCGTCGCCGCCTCGGGCTTCTTGCAGTCTTGCTTGAGGGCCATGTTCTCACTGCGGGTCATGCCGTTGCGGCAGACCTGGCCCGGCAAGGCGCAGCCGCCGACGATGTCGTCGAACAGGCCCGGCTCGACCTGAGCGAAGGTCTGTTTGGCCGCGGCGATGCTTGGCTTGGCGAGACCTTGATAGTCAGCGCGCAGGAGATGGGGACCGTTGGACTGGCGCGCAGCGGCGACCCATTGGTTGAAGTCCGCGGCGCTCATGGCCCGCAGCTTGAAGCGCATGTCGGAAAAGCCGGCGCCGCTATAATTGGCTGAGAAGCCTTCATAGACGCCGGGCTTGTTGATCACCGCGTGCAGTTGGGTCTGCATGCCGGGCATGGCGTAGATCTGGCCAGCCATGGCGGGCACGTAGAACGAATTCATCGCCGTGGTGGAGGTGATCTTGAACGCCAGAGGGCGATCCACAGGGGCGGCCAGCTCGTTCACCGTGGCCACGCCGAGCTCGGGATAGATAAAGAGCCACTTCCAATCCATGGCCACTACCTGCACCTCCAACGGCTTCATGGCCGCGGTCACCGGCTGACCGGGGGCGATGCGTGAGATGGGACGATAGGGGTCGAGGGTGTGGCTGGCGGCCCAGGCCACCGATCCGAGCACCGCGATGATGGCGATGGGCGCGCCCCAGATGGCCAGCTCCAAGCGCGTGGAGTGATGCCAGTCCGGGCGATAGGGCGCGGCAGTGTTCGAGGCGCGATAACGCCAGGCGAACAGCAAGGTCATGACGATCACCGGCACGATGATCAGCAACATCAGCCCTGTCGCCAGGATCACGAGGTCGCGCTCCTGCACGGCGAGATCGCCGGCTGGATTGAGCACCTCCATCTTGCAACCGGCGAGGCAGAGCAGGAGCGGCAAGACCGCGGCCGCCTTGGGAATTTGCATTTTACGCGCCATTGGGTTGAGGCAAGTCAGCTTGCGAAACGGAATGCGTCGCATTAGTTCGCTGCGCTGCAGCATGACATTGGACGCTTTGTCCAAGGGGGACGGGCCGTTCTCCCCCTCGCATTGACGATTCTGGCTGCGGATTGAGCAGAATGCGATTGCGTCTCAGCCCATCTCAGTCATCCTTCCGTCACAGATCGCCCTCGATGGCGGCGCGCCGGCGAAGTCCGGCAAAGGGACGGAAACGAAAGGATCTTGGATGGCGTATGAGTATGCTTGGCCGACCTCCACCTCGCTTGAAGTCGAAGCGCGGCGCATGCACGCGGAGCCGGACGGCGTCCGCGCAGGCGACGCGGCTGCGGCCGCTGCGGTGTCCATCTTTCCCCTAGCCTTCGATACGGTGGTGATGGGCGTGGTGTGCGCCTATGTGCTGCCGCAGGTGCTGTTTCAGGCCCTGAGCCCTACGGGGGCGCTGTTGGCGGGGCTCGCCGTGTTCGGCCTCGCCTGGATGGCCAAGCTGCTTGGGGCGCGGGTCTTCTCGGCCTTGCGCCGGCGCTATGGCGGCGGGGTGTCGCTCACCGTCGCGCGCGTTCTGCTCGGCGGGGCCACGGCGGCCTTCGCCGTCCTGCAGCTGGGCCCGAACGCCTCCGCCATCGCCATGATCCTGGGGCTGCGCTTCGCCCAAGGGCTCGCCTTTGGCGGAACGCTCGATGTCGCCGCTGTGCTGCGCCAGGCGGATCGCTCGGCTTGGCTAGCGCCCATGCGGTTCGCCCAGGCCGCGGCCTTCGCCATCGCCGCCCTCGTAGTGGTCGGGCTTGCTTTCGGCGCGATGCGGCTGGAGGCCAGAGACCTGCTCGATTGGGCTTGGCGCTATCCCTTCGTGCTGGCGGTTCCGTTGAATGTGGCGGCGCTGTTCGCCGACCTGCGCCTCCTCACCACCGAGTTTCATCCAAGCCGCGCCCGGCTGCGGCTGGTGGATTAGGAAGCCCCGAGCCGACCTTCCTCCATGCTCAGGGTCTGGCGCGCCAGGCGTGCTGCCTCGCCGGCGTCGTGGGTGACGTAGATCACCGGCAGGGCGAGCTCGGCCATGAGCGGCTGAAGATAGTCGAGGCTCTCGGCGCGGGATTTTGCGTCGAGGCTGGACAAGGGCTCGTCCATCAGCAGCAGCGCGGGGCGGCTGAGCAGGGCTCTAGCGATGGCGACCCGCTGGCGCTCGCCCCCGGACAGGAACGATGGCCGCCGTCTCAGCAGCTTGGCGATACCGAGCCGCTCGGAGAGGTCGGCGAGGGCCGGGCCCGGGTCTGGCGGTGCGCGATGCACGGCGTAGGCCAGGTTCTCGGCCACGGTGAGATGGGGCAGGAGGCTCGCCTCCTGGAACACATAGCCGACCCCGCGCCGGTGCGGCGGCTCAAACCGCTGGGCGTCCTGCCACACGACATCGCCCACGCGCACATGCCCTTCGGCGCGGGAAAGGCCGGCGAGACAGCGCAACAGCGTGGTCTTGCCCGAGCCGCTGGCCCCCATGATCACGGTGACGCCCGCCGCCGGTAACACAGCCGCGCAATCGAGCTGAAGCTCGCCAAAGCACCCTTGGAGCTGGAACTCCACCCCGCCGCTCACCGCCATCGCGACAGGGCCCTTCGATCTACCAAGAGGAGCGCCAACAGCACCAGGAAGGCGCCGATGGCGAGGCCGCCGGCCAACGCTTGGGCCTCGCCGAACTGCAGCGATTCCACCAGGGTGTAGATGCGGGTGGACACCACTTCGGTCTTGCCGGGAATGGCCCCGCCGATCATCAGCACCACGCCGAACTCGCCCACCGTATGGGCGAACACCAGGGCTGCGGCGGTGATGAAGCCGTTGCGGGCCAGCGGAATGGTGACAGTGAAGAACCGGTCGAGGGGCGCGGCGCGCAAGGTGGCCGCCGCCTCCAGCGCCCGCTCCGGCACGGCCTCGAAGGCGTCGCGGATCGGCTGCACGGCGAAGGGCAGGGAGTAGATCACGGAGCCGATCACAAGACCCGGAAAGGTGAAGGCGAGGGTGCGCACGCCGAAAAGATGCAGCGGGGCCATCAACGGGCTGTCGGGACCAAGCGCGATGAGGAGGTAGAAGCCAAGCACCGTTGGCGGCAACACCAGCGGCAGAGCCACCAGGGCGGCGATCACCGCCTTCCACCAGGTCTGACCCCGGGCCAGCCACAGGGCGAGGGGCGTCGCCAGGATCAAGAGAAGAACGGTGGTGGTTCCCGCCAAGAGCGCCGTGGTCCAGATCACAAGGCCCATGGGTCAGGGGACCTGATAGCCGTAACGCTGGATGATGGCCTGGGCCGCGGGGCCCTTCAGGAACGCGAGAAACGCCTTGGCGGCCGGATCAGCCGCGCCGGTTTTCAGCAGCACCGCCTGCTGGGCGATGGGGGCGTAGTCTTCCTTGGGCGGCAGCCACACCGAGCCGGCCTTTTCGTGGATCACCTGCGAATACGCGACAAAACCGAGCTCCGCCGCGCCGGTGGCGACGAACTGGTAGGTCTGGGTGATGTTGGCGCCCGTGACCAGCTTCGGCTTCACCTGATCATAGAGGCCAAGCTTGCGCAGGGTCTCCACAGCGGCGAGCCCATAGGGCGCAGCGGCGGGATCGGCCACGGCCAGGTGCTCGAACCGGCCCGCCTTCAGCGTCTTGGCTCCGTCGGTAAGGTCAAGGCTCTTCGAATAGAGGGCGAGGCGGCCCACAGCGTAGGTGAAGCGCGATCCCACCACGGCGAGACCGTCCGCCTCGGCCTTCTGCGCACGCTCGGCGTCGGCGGAGAGGAATATTTGATAGGGCGCGCCGTGGGCGATCTGGGCGTAGAGCTGGCCGGATGCGCCGAAGCTCAGCGCCGTCTTGTTCCCGGTGGCGGCGTCGAAGGCGGCGGCGATCTCCTTGGCCGGTTCGGTGAAGTTGGCCGCCACGGCGACCTGCACCTCGGCGGCGCGCGCGTGGTGAGGGTTCAAGGCTATGACCATCAGCGCGATCAGAGCCGCCAGACCGCTGGCGTTATAACGTTTCATCCAACCGATCCTGGCTTTGGGTTCGAGGCGAACAACAGGCCGCAAGGCTAACGCGGCCGGAACCAGGCGCCTAGTCCGCCGCATCGTCCTTTGCGCGTGTTCTGCAAAAGGATGTAGCGCTACCGACTTGCGGCGGTATCGATAGGTTGCTATCTAAAAAGATAGGAGGCTATCGAAATGGATCGTCAAACGGCCGAACGCGCCCTGCCCATCGCCCTGTTGCAGCTGAACAGGCTCTATCGCCACGCCATAGATCGGACCCTGGCGCCGCTGGGCCTGTCCGACGCACGGGCGCTGCCGTTGCTCTACATGGCGCGTGATGCGGACGGGCTGCGCCAAGGCGTGCTGGCTGACGCGCTCGGCATGGAGGGGCCGTCCCTCGTGCGCCTGCTGGATCATCTTTGCTTCACCGGCCTGGTTGAGCGGCGCGTCGATCCCAAGGACGCCCGCGCCAAGACGGTTCACCTCACCGCGGCGGGGCGCAAGGCGGCGGCGGAATGTCTGCTGCTGCTGGACGAGGTTCGCAAGCGTCTCCTCGCCGAAGTGTCGGACGCCGATCTCAGCGTGACCATGAAGGTGCTCGCAATGTTCCAGGCCAAGCTGGAGGCTGCGAGGGCCGGGGAACACGGCCTCGATCCGTCATGAGCATCTGGCGTCGAGACAATCTCATCTTCGCTCTGAACAGTTTCGTTGCGGCGATGCTGGCCCTGTTCATCGCCCTGTGGATCGGCTTGCCGCGCCCCTATTGGGCGATGTTGACCGCCTATATCACCACCCAGCCCTTGGCGGGGGCGGTGCGATCCAAGGCGGTTTATCGCCTCGCCGGCACCTTGATCGGCGCGGCGGCGGCCGTCGCCCTTGTGCCCAATTTCGTCAACCAGCCCCTGTTGCTCAGCTTCCTCCTGGCGCTGTGGGCGGGCGGCTGCATCGCCGTCTCGGTGCTCGACCGCACGCCGCGCAGCTACATGATGATGTTGGCGGGCTACACCGCCGCCCTGATCGGTTTCCCCAGCGTCGACCACCCGGAGGCCATATTCGACGTGGCCTGGGCGCGCTCGGTGGAGATCGGGCTTGGGGTGGTGTGCACCGCCGTCGTGCACAGCGTCATGTTCCCGCGCCCTGTGGGGCCGGTGATCGGCGCGAGGCTGCAGGATTGGCTGGAGCGCGCCGACCGGGCCCTGGCCGATATTGTCGCTGGTCGAGGGGAGCCTGAGCTAGATCGTGATCGCCGCGCCCTCGCCGCCGCCGCAAGCGACATTCGCATCCTCGGCGCGCACCTGCCTTTCGACACAGCGCGCGCTAAGGACGCCGGAGCGCTGATCCATGCCGTGCATGACCGTCTCTTGCTGTTGATCACCCAGCTTGCGTCGATCCACGACCGACTGCTGGCGCTGGCCCCCTATGGCGAGCGCGACCACGCCCTCGAACGCTTGCTGGCCGACGTGGGCCTATGGCTGCAATCCGGCGCAGTTTACAGCGACGCCCAGGTGCTCGCCGCCGCCCTGCGTGATCAGGTGGAGGGCGAGCGTACGGGCGCCTGGCGCGCGCTCCTGGAGGAAAGCCTCTTCACCTATCTGGCCGAAGCTGTGGAGACCCTGGGCGAAGCGCATGCCCTGCTGGACCGGTTCCAACGCCCGGACGCGCCGCTCTCGCCAGAATTGGAAATCTCCGTCGCCGGCGCCGTGCGCCGCCCGCTGCACGCCGACTATGGGCTCGCCTTGCGTTCGGGTCTCACTCTGGTCGTGGCGGTCATGGCCACCAGCGCCTTGTGGATTCTCACCGGTTGGCCGGACGGCGCCACAGCGGCGGCCATGGCGGCGGTGTTCTGCGCCCTTTTCGCCAGCTTCGACGACCCCGCGCCGGTGATCATCTATTTCGCCGTGTGCAGCCTGCTCACCCTGGCGCTTGGGGCGGTCTACAATTTCGGCGTGTTTCAGGCGATCAGCGGCTTTCCTTTATTGGCGCTGGCCCTGTTCCCGCCCTTGTTCCTGCTGGCCGTGCCCATGGCCGATGCAAGGCTCACGGCCAAGGTTACGCCGCTCATCATCTCCTTCACCAATGCGTTGAACGTGCAGCAGGCCGCGCCGCTGGATTTCGCCGCCTATCTCAACGCCAATCTCGGGGTCTACGCCGGGGTGCTGGTGGCCACCTTCACCATCCGCGCCCTGCGCTCCATGACCGTGCAGGAAGGCGCACAGCGATTGTTGCGCCAGACCTGGCGATCCGTTCGCAGGCTCGCCGAGCGCGGGACCCGCGATGACCCCGCCCAGATGGCCAGCCTTTTGGTGGATCGCCTGGCTCTACTCGCCCCTCGCCTGTCCCTCCACGAGCCGGAGGGCGACGCCGCGGCGCAAGGCGTGGTGCGCGACCTTGGGGTGGCCATGGACCTCATCGCGCTCAGAAACGTGCAGGCCGCGCTGGCCTCAGGTGACGCTGAGCGCCTCGATCAGGTGATGAACAGCGCCCAGGACATCTACGCCAGTTGGATGGGCCAGACCGCAACGTCCAGCGCCGAGGATCGCCTGCGCCAGATCGACCATGCCCTCGGCGGCCTTGCCTCTAGTCCGGACCGCCAGCGCCGATGCGCCGCCCTCGCCCTGGTCGACCTGCGCCGCGGCCTCTTTCCGCAGGCCGCTGAATTCACCGCCCAAGCCGAGGCCGCTGCATGAACCAGGAATTCGATGTGTTCGGCGTTTTCCTATCGCCGGTGCTGGTGTCCGCCGCCGTCGCCGTGGTGGCGGCCGCGCTCCTGCGGGCCGTGCTGGTCCGTCTCTCCGCCTACCGCCTGGTCTGGCATCCGGCCCTCGTGGACACCGCCCTGTTCGTCATCGTCTGGGCCGCGCTCGCCAGCCTCCAATTTCCGAAGGCCTTTTGAACCATGCGTAAGATTCCCTGGCCGCTGCTCGGTCGTATCTCTGTGACCTTGGTGATCCTCGTCGTCGCCGTGGGGGCCGGCCGCCAGCTCTGGACCCGCTATCAGCTGGAGCCTTGGACCCGCGACGGCCGCATGCGCGCCGACGTCGTGCAGATCGCCCCGGACGTTGGCGGCCTCGTCGCTCAGGTGTCCGTTCGGCATGACCAGGAAGTGAAGCGGGGCGACGTGCTCTTCGTGATCGATCCGGCGCGCTACAGCCTCGCCCTGCAACAGGCCGACGCGGCGATCAGGGCCGCCCGCGCCAATCTCGACGAGGCCCGCCGCGAGGTTGCGCGCAATGAGAAGCTTGGCGATCTTGTGCCGAGCGAAACCCTCGAGCAAAGCCGCGCCAAGGTCGAGGCCCTGGCGGCGAGCCTGGATCAGGCCCAGGTGGCGCGCAGCGTCGCCGCTTTGAACCTCCAGCGCACCGTGGTGCGCTCGCCCACAGACGGCTTTGTGGCGGAAGCCTCTGTCCGCGTGGGCGACTACGCCGCGCCTGGCCGGCCGATGCTGGCCTTGCTGGACAAGCGGTCCTTGCGCGTGGAGGGCTATTTCGAGGAGACCAAGCTGTCGCGGCTCTTTGTGGGCCAGAAGGTGCGCATCCAGCTCATGGGCGAAAAGGCGCCGATCTTTGGCCACGTGCAAAGCATCGCCACCGGCATTGAGGATCGTGATCGTCAGACGAGCGCCAACCTCTTGCCCAACGTCAACCCCACCTTCAGCTGGGTGCGTCTGGCCCAGCGCGTGCCGGTGCGCATCAGCCTCGATCGCGCGCCCGCAGACCTTCACCTGATCGCCGGGCGCACCGCTACGGTGGAAGTCTTGAGCGCCGGAGCCCGGCCTTGAGCAAGCTACGCGCGCCAACCGCCCTCGCGCTCATGCTGACCCTCGCCGGCTGCACGACGGTGGGGCCGAACTACAAGCTGCCGGCTTCGGCCCTGGTGAACGCCCCGGTCGTTAAGGGCGAGTTTCTGGGCGCGAAGAACGAGTCGATGGTGGATCGCCCGCCGCCGGACCATTGGTGGCGGCTCTATCAGGACCAGTTGCTGGATCGCCTGGAGGACGAGGCCCTAGCCGCCAACACCGACCTGCGCGTGGCGGCCGCCAATATCCGCCAGGCGAGGAGCATCTCCTCCCAGACCCGCTCGCAGCTCGACGAGCCCCACATGCAGCTCTCAGCCGGCGCCGAACGGGCGCAGCTGTCCGGTGAAAGCTATCTCCTGCCCATGCAGATGCCCGACATGACCCTCGGCGACGTGGGGTTCAGCATGTCCTACCAGGTCGACCTGTTCGGCCGGTTGAAGCGCGCGGCCGAAGCCTCTGAGGCCGATGTCGAGGCGGCGCGGGCCGGCTATGACTTGGTGCGCGTCACCGTGGCCGCCAATGTGGCCGCCGCCTATGTGGACGTCTGTTCCGCGGGCGAGGAGCTGGCCGCCGCCGAGCAAAGCATCGACCTGCAGGCGAAGTCGTTGGAAGCCACCCGCCGCCTCGCCCTCGCTGGCCGGGGGCAGACCATCGACATCGCCCGCGCCGAGGCCCAGCTCATGCAGTTGCGGGCGACGCCGCCGGCGCTGGCTGCGCGACGCCAGGCCGCCCTCTACCGCCTCGCCGCCCTGATGGGGCGGACGCCTTTGGACTACCCAAGAGACGTGGAGCGCTGCGCCGAACCGCCCCGCCTCGCGACCCCGCTCCCCGTGGGCGATGGGGCGAGCCTCCTGCAACGCCGCCCCGACGTGCGCGCGGCGGAGCGACGCCTGGCCTCGGCCACGGCGCGCATCGGCGTCGCCGCCGCCGCCCTCTATCCCAGCGTCGGACTCGGCCTCGACAGCGGCTCCAGCGGCAAGCTGACCGACCTTGGCCGGTCCCGGACCAATTCCTGGAACCTCGGCGGTCTCATCCATTGGAGCTTCCCCGACACTGCCGCGCGGGCGCGGGTGCGCCAGGCCAGCGCCGGAGCCGACGCCGCCCTCGCCAGCTTCGACGGCGTGGTGCTGAACGCCCTGCGCGAGACCGAGACCAGCCTCTCCGCCTACGCCCAGGATCTGCAGCGCAACGCGGCCCTGCGCGTCGCTCGCGACCAGTCGGCGAAGGCCGCCGCCGAGGCGCGCCGCCTCTATCAGGGCGGGCGCAGCGCTTATCTTTCCAGTCTCGACGCCGAACGCAGCCTCGCCAACATGGACGCCAGCGTCGCCGCCTCCGACGGCCAGCTCGCCGCCGATCAGGTGCGGCTGTTCCTGGCCCTGGGCGGCGGCTGGGCTGGCGCCGACTGAGACAGATCAGCTCTTCTTCAGCGGGCAGGTGGAGCGACTGGCGCAGGAGGGCATCGCCACTCTGACCTAGGCCCCGCTTGTATAGGGAGGGGGGTATGGTATTGGCCGCGCCGTGTGGTCATCCCTCTCGCTCGCAAGGGTTGGTCATGCGGCTGTTACATTCAGCCCTTACCCGTCCCAGTCTCGGTCCCTGGTGCTGGGCCGGCTTCCCCTCGCCTGCGGAGAGGTCCCATGCGCAAGTCGCTGCTTCTGACCCAAGTCGCTGTTCTGTGCCTGCTCGCCGCCAGCGTCTCGAGCTGTGGTCGCGGCGCGGGGTCTTCGGGCGATGCCGGGCCCGCCTACACCAACGACCACGGGCTCATGACCGTGCCGGCGGCTTCGCCCCTACGTCAGCGTCTGGTGGTGGCGCCGCTCGGCGCCGGCGCCGCGGACGGCGGGCTCGAGTTGCCCGCGACCATTGAGGCGGATCCCGCGCGGGTGGTGAACGTACTCACCCCGGTGACCGGCAAGGTGGTGGAGCTGAAGGTCGGACTTGGAGATCGCGTCCAGAAGGGCCAGGTGCTGGCCGTGCTGGCCTCCGGCGACTTCGACCAGGCGGTGGCGGACCTGGAAAAGGCCGAGGACGCCTTCGAACTGGCCAAGAAGACCCTGGAACGCGCCAAGGGCGTGCGCGAGGCGGGCGGCTCGGCGGAGAAGGACCTGGAGGCCGCGCACAGCGCCTATACCCAGGCCAGGTCCGAGCTCGACCGCGCCCGTGCCCGCCGCTCCGCCTTGTCCGGCGCGTCGCATGGCCGCGAGCTGACACTGACCGCGCCCCAGGCCGGGGTGGTCACCAGCCTTGCCGTGTCGCGCGGCGGGCAGGTGAGCGACGCCACGGCCACGCTCATGACCATCGCCAATATCGAGCAAGTGTTCGTCACCGCTCTGGTGGCGGAGAACGACGTCAGTAAGGTCGCCGTCGGCCAGGACGCCACGGTGAGCCTCAACGCCTTCCCTGATCATCCTATCAAGGCGCGGATCACGCGTCTGAATGCTCAGCTGGAGGCCGACACGCGCCGGGAGAAGGTGCGCATCCGCCTCGACAATCCTGGCGAAAAGCTCCTCCCCAACATGTACGCCACGGTGCGGCTGAGCGGCGGCGCGGCCAAGGGCGTCTGGGCGCCGCAGTCGGCGCTCTTGATGAACAACGACCAGATCTCCGTGCTGGTGGAGGTGAGGCCCTGGACCTTTGAACGCCGGGCGGTGCAGCTCGGCGATGAAACCCGTGATGCGGCGCAAGTGGTGAACGGCCTTAGCGGCGCCGAGCGCATCGTGGTGCGCGGCGGGGTTCTCCTGAATGATTAAGCAGCTCATCGAGTACTGCTTCGACCACCGCCGCACCCTGTGGGCCGCGGCCTTGGTGGCCTTGGTGGCCGGCTATTTCGCCTGGACCGCCATTCCCATCGAGGCCTATCCGGAACTGGCCCCGGTGACGGTGCAGGTGACCACTCAGCTGCCTGGCCTCGCCGCCGAGGAGATGGAGCAGCAGATCACCACCCCCCTGGAGCGCGGCCTCGCCAATACGCCGGGCCTTGTGTCCATGCGCTCGTCGAGCACCTTCGGCCTGTCGCTCATCACCCTGGTGTTCAAGGACGGGGCGGAGGACTACTGGGAGCGCCAGCGGGTCAACGACCACATCGTTCAGGTGGGCCTGCCCCCCGGCGTCACCCCGGGCCAGGACCCCGTGTCGAGCCCGTCCGGCGAAATCTACCGCTACACCCTGGAGTCCGACACCAAGAACCTGATGCAGCTGTCGGAGATCCAGCGCTGGACCGTCATTCCCGCGCTGAAACAGGTGCAGGGCGTGGCCAATGTCGATAACTTCGGCGGCTACACCAAGGAGTTCCAGCTGCTGTTGGAGCCCATGGCCCTGACCCGCTATGGCGTGGCGGTGAACGATGTGGTCAACGCCATCAACAGCAACACTGCGGTGGGCGGGGGCGGACGCGTCACCCGCGGCGAGCAATCCTACATCGTGCGCGGCGTCGGCCGGGTGCAGAGCCTCGCTGACATCGGCGCCATCGCCGTGGCCACGCACGGCGGCGCGCCGGTCTATGTGCGCGACCTCGGCCGCATGCGCGTGGGCCACCAGGTGCGCGAAGGCGTGGTGGGCAAGGACGGCGCGCCCGACGTGGTGGAAGGCATCGTCGATCTTCTGAAGTACGAGAACCCGTCCAAGGTGCTGGAGCGGCTCCATGCCAAGGTGGACGCGCTGAACCAGCGTCTGGCTCCACAAGGCGTGAAGATCGTCCCCTACATCGACCGCGACAATCTGGTGCACGCCACCGTGGACAATGTGGGCCACACCATTATCGAGGGCGTGGCTCTGGTGCTGATCATCCTCATGCTGTTCCTGGGCAGCGCCCGGGTGGCGGTGATCGCGGCCGCCACCATTCCCCTGGCGCTCTCCGTGGTGTTCCTGTTGATGAACGCCCTGCACATGCCGGCGAACCTATTCTCGCTGGGGGCCATCGACTTTGGGGTGATCGTGGACGGGGCCATCGTGGTGACCGAGGCCATGTTGCGCGTGCGCGAGCGCCTGCCGGGCGACAAGCTGGCGCCCGACCTGGCGGTGAACACGGCGGTGCAGGTCGCCCAGCCGATCTTCTTCGCCACCCTGATCATCATCACCGCCTATTTCCCGCTGCTGGCGTTCCAGAACGCCGAGGGCAAGCTGTTCCGGCCCATGGCCTTCACCGTGGGCTTCGCCCTCTTCGGGGCCCTCGTCTACGCCATGGCCCTGGCGCCGGGTCTTACCTTCATGGCCCTGAAGGACCCGGTGAAGATCAAGCCGAACAAGGCCATCGAGTGGCTGCGCTCGGCCTATCGCGATGGTCTCGAGTGGCTGCTCGAACATCTGCCCGCCGCCTACATCGCCGGCGCGGCCAGCCTGGTGGCGGTGGTGCTGCTAGGCGCGAGCGTCGGCCGCGAGTTCCTGCCCGACATGGACGAGGGCTCGCTCTGGCTGCAGGTGCAGATGCCCACGGGGCTCTCGGTGGACAAGGCCAGCGAGATGGCCAGCGATCTGCGCCGGGTGGTGAAGTCCTTCCCGGAAGTCGCTTATATCGTCACTCAGACCGGCCGCAACGACACCGGCACCGACCCCTGGACGCCCTCGCACATCGAGTCCGGCGTGGGACTGACGCCCTATTCCTCCTGGCCGAACCACGAGAGCAAGGCGCAGTTCGTGCAGAAGCTGAGCGCGCGCCTCGCCCATGACCTGCCGGGCATGCAGGTGGGCATCAGCCAGCCCATCATCGATGGCGTGAACGACATGGTGGGCGGCGCCCACAGCCCCCTGGTGCTGCGGATCTATGGCGACGACTTCAAGGAGCTGCGTCGCATCGGCGGCGAGATCGTCGACATCCTCCGCGACACGCCGGGCACGGGCGAGGCCTCCATCTTCCAGGAGCCGCCCATTCCGCAGATCGTGGTGCAGGCCGACCGCGCCGCCGCCGCCCGCTATGGCGTGGCCGTGGGCGACATCATGAACGTGGTGCAGAACGCCATCGGCGGCGCGCCCATCACTCAGATCTACAACGCCGACCAGATCCACAATATCACTCTGCACCTGCCCCCCGACGTGGCGGCGAGCCCGCAGAAGCTCGGTCAGATCGTGCTCACCTCGTCGTCCGGCGCGCAGATCCCGTTGAAGCAGGTGGCCAAGATCGAGCTGCGCTCCGGCGAAAGCACCATCGCCCACGAGCTTGGCGAGCGGCAGATCACCATTCGCATCGACAATCGCGGCCGGGCTCTGTCGCAATATCTCGCCGACGCCCAGCAACGCATCGACGCCAAGGTGAAGTTCGACAAGGCCCGCTACCGCCTGGAATGGGCCGGCCAGTTCGAGAACCAGCAACGCGCCCAGGCCCGCCTCACCATCGTCATGGGCCTCGTCATGCTGGTGATGGCGGCGCTGTTGTTCCTGCAGTTCAAGACCCTGCGCCACGCCATTCTGATCCTCGGTGTGGTGCCTTTGGCCTCCCTGGGCGGGCTCATCGCCCTCTTTGTGTGCGGCGAGACCCTCAACATCGCCACGGCGGTGGGCTTCATCGCCCTCTTTGGCGTAGCGGTGCAGAACGGCATCATCATGGTCTCCAATATCCGCCGGGTGCGCGAGCGCCATCCGACCCTGGAGGCGGCGGTGATCGCCGGCGCCGCCGAGCGTTTCCGACCGGTGTTGCTCACCGCCACCGTGGCCTCCGTGGGCATGGCCCCGGCGGCTCTGGCCACGGGCGTTGGCACCGACGTGCAGCGCGGCCTCGCCACCGTGGTGGTGGGCGGGCTCGCCATCGCCACCTTGCTGACCCTGTTCATCCTGCCGGCGCTCTACCTTGCCATGGAGCGCTACTTCGAAGCCCGGGCCGAGGCGAAGAAGCTGGCGGAGGAGGAGGACTAGGCCATGGCGCGTCTAAGACCTTTCCTGCTCGTCCCCATCGCCGCCGCCAGCCTTGCCGCCTGCGCCGTGGGGCCGAACTTCCATCGCCCGCAGGTCATGCCCGGCGACGGCTATGGCGAGGCTGCAGTCAACGCTCCGGCGGCGTCCTCCCTGAAGCTGAATTCGGCCGCGCCGCTGTCCCACGCCTGGTGGCGCAATTTCGGCTCGGCCAAGCTGGACGCCCTGGTTGACGAGAGCCTGCAGCGCAATCCAACCCTGGCCGCCGCGCGCGCGGCCCTGCGCTCGGCCAAGGAGCTGCAATGGGCTCAGTGGGGCGCCTATCTGCCGCAGGTCTCTGCCAGCGTGCAGCCGAGCCACCAGTATTTCGCCCATACCCTCGCCAGCCCCACCCAATCGGGCAAGAGCGTCTATGACCTGAACACCTCTCAGGTGTCGGTGGCCTATGTGTTCGACCTCTTCGGCGCCAACGCCCGGGCGGTGGAGGCGGCCAAGGCCGGAACCGATCAGACCCGCTACGAGTTGGAGGCGGCGCGCCAGACCCTGGCGGCCAACGTCGTGCTGGCAGCGGTGACCGACGCGGCTCTGAGCCAAGAGATCGAGGAGACCAAGGGCGTCATTGCGGCGCAGCGGCGCGTCCTCCTCTCCAGCGAACGGCTGCATAGGCTGGGCCAGACCTCGGACGCCGATCTCGCCGCGGCGACGGCGGCGACAGCCCAGGCGGAGGCGGCCCTGCCGCCGCTGGAAAAGCAGTACCGCGTCAATCGCGACCTGCTGGCGGCGCTGATGGGGCGCACCCCGGCCGAGGCGCCCGGGGCCCGTTTCGAGCTTTCCGACTTCACCTTGCCCGCCGAACTGCCGCTGAGCTTGCCGGCGCAGCTGGTGCGTCAGCGGCCGGATGTGCGCCTCGCCGAAGCGCAGCTGCACTATGCCAGCGCCGAGGTGGGCGTGGCGGTGGCCGCGCGCCTGCCCAATATCAGCCTCGACGCCGCGGCGGGCTCGGCGGCCCTGAAGCTGACCCCCGACTTCAATAGCGCCACCAGCTTCTGGAGCGTCGCCGGGACCGTGACCCAGCCGATCTTCTCCGGCGGGAGCTTGTGGCGACGCCAGCGCGCGGCGGAAGCGGCCCTCGATCAGGCCAAGAACCAGTACCGCGCCACGGTGATCGCCGCTTTTCAGTCCACCGCCGATGCTCTGCACGCTGTGTGGTCGGACGACCGCGCGGCCCAGTCGGCGGCGACAGCGGATGAGGCCACGGAACGCGCCTACGCCATCGCCCAGCGCCAACTTGGGCTCGGAGATCTGAGCGAAACCAGCGTCTGGGCCAGCGAGCAAACGGCCCGCCAGGCGCGCATCGCCTTGATCCAGGCCAGGGCCAATCGGCTCTCGGATGTGGTAGCCCTCTATCAGGCGCTCGGCGGCGGCTGGACCGGCGATGACGGCGACAAGTCGCCGAAGCCCAAATCGTGATCGACAGGAGCGCGGCGCTTGGCCTTTGATCCCTCGGCCCTTGATCTCTACCGCGATCCGCAGGTGTTTGAGCGCGAGCGCCGCTCGATCTTCGCCAAGACCTGGCAGTTCTTCACCCTGGCCTCGGATTTCGCGCGCGCGGGCGACTACGTGTCGGACACCCTGGCCGGCTTCTCCCTCGTGGTGGTGCGCGACGCCCAGGGCGTCTTGCACGGCTTTCACAATGTCTGTCCGCATCGGGCCGGGCCGCTGGTGGGCGAGGGCAAGGGGCGCTGCGACCGCGAACTGGTGTGCAAGGTGCACGACTGGCGCTTCGGCTTCGACGGCAGGCTGAACACCGCGCCGGGCTTCGAGGGCGTGGCGGGGTTTGATCCTGGCGCCCAGCATCTCTTCCCCATCCAGGTGGGCGTCTGGCGCGGCTTCGTGTTCGTGAACCTCGATCTTGCGGCAGCGCCTCTGGGCGATTTGTTGAAGCCGCTGGAGGACCGCCTTCCCGCGCCCATCGAGCGTCCGGCCCGGCTGCAGCACGCCCACCCGGTGGACTGCAACTGGAAGATCTATGTGGAGAACTACCTCGACGGCTCCGGTGTGATGGAGGAGGCCGGGCCCAACTATGTCGAACTCGCCCGCACCTTGACCATCGAGGGCGAGGTGGTGCTGCACCAGTCCGACGACGGTCGCCGAGCCGGCGCGCAGTGGGCCTGGGTATGGCCGAACCTAGCCTTTTCGCTCTATCGCGGCGTGCTTCTCATCGAGCACATGAAGCCGATGTCGGCCGAGGTCACCGAGGTCAAGCACATCTTCCTGCACGAACCGGAGGACGTGGGGGTGGACGCCGCCGTGGTCGCCTCCGAGGAGGTGACGGAGGACAACGCCTGGATCTGCGAACGCATCCAGCAGAACCTCGCCGCCGGCGTGTTCACCTCGAGCGCCGGCCGCGCCCCGTACGAGCGGGCCGTGACCTGGTTCCGCGAGCGGGTCGTGCGCTCGCTCGGCTAGACGAGGGCGATATCGTCATCCGTTGCGGCTAGATCGCATGCGGGCCTTGGCCTATGGCTCCCGGCGAGCCGAGCTTTTCATGTTGCGCCGAAGTCAGGAGCCGCCATTGTCCTCCCCCGCCAAGACCGACGCCCTTGCGGACACGCTCAGCAAGGCGCCGCCGGCGATCTTGATGTTCTGGGTGGTGAAGATCTGCGCCACCACGGTGGGTGAGACCGGCGGCGACGCCCTCTCCATGTCGCTGAACCTGGGCTACCTCACCGCCACGCTG
>JBFLWS010000025.1:0-44526 GCA_040757715.1 Pseudomonadota bacterium
CCTGGTCCGACAACAATGGCGCGGTGCAGGCGACCTACGCCTATGGCCCCTATGGCGAGCCGCAGGGCTGGTCTGGCTCACGGTTCCGCTACACCGGCCAGATCGCCCTGCCGGAGCTTCAGCTCTACCACTACAAGGCGCGGGTCTACGACCCCATCGCCGGACGGTTCCTGCAAACCGACCCTATCGGCTACAAGGACGGTCCCGACTGGTATCTCTATGTCCACGATGATCCGCTGGATGGGGCGGACTCAGACGGGACTAGGCCAGGCGACCCATTCCGAACGGCGGAGGAAGCAGCTATTGATGCTATCCACTATACTTATCAAACGGTCAGTAAGTCTGATGCGAGAGAGTACGGCGGATGGATAGTGTATCAAAGCGGTGCCTATGTTGCGATGTACGCGCAGCCCGGAGAATTAGGAAATGCGACCAGCTTGGCTTATTTTAGCGGAAACCCGAGGACTTTGTGGGGATCGTATCACACGCACGGGCGTTATGTTGATTTACATGGAAATATTACAGATCGTGCCCACTCTGTATATGATGATGACCATGCGGATTATGGGGATTTTCTCCACACGCAGCACTGGATGCGTTCGAGCGGTAATAACGGATTCAGAGGTTTTGTTGGCACACCTAATGGGTCAATTTTTGAAATTGACCCTACTTTGATGTTCCCGAAGGCTATAAAAAAGATATTTCAATTCGGTGCTGATCCTGATGGGGGACGTTCAGCGCGCCCTGATGCTGCTAAGCCAGGTTCAAATTCGAGCAGCCCACCTTCGGGCAGGGGGAATCCGAACGGTTCTGGAGGGGGCTGCCCTAGCGCAATGACTTTAGGGCCAAATGTATCCTGCGGAGGTGGATATGAAATATGGTATTAAGAGGCAACTTTTATCTGAGCTATACTATGAATTTGGCGTAATTTTGAATTATGCTTCTTTAATACTTGTGGCCGTGGTGTTGTCTTGCGCGGAGAGTGCGCATGCACAAACGCCTGAAGAATTGATATCTCAAGGTGGTGTGGTTTTACCCGCTGAGTTCAATGATGCGTTATTTTCAGCAATGGCAGATTTTCGCAAATATGATTCCAACTTGTCATGTTATGACGTGACTATGCGATATGGTGCTGATGCTGAAGTTGCATTTAATTCGCGTGGAAAGTGGCAACGTGGGCCTAAATCCGCGCGGCATGAATGCAAAATTGGTATTGTCTATAGAGTGTCGCGGCAGGGGAAAATATTATATAAAAAATATATTCGATAATTATTTTGAACGTTCGCTTGTTGCTGGCAATTTAACTTGATGCGCGCCCAGCAAGTCTTCCCCCCGCCCCAAATTCAGGCGGCTTGGGTCATGACGCCCGCCTTCTTTAACGCCGCCGGCCAAGTGTTGCAGGAGCGGCGGGCGGTGGGGACGCCGCTGGAGGAGGCCTACGCCACCTTCACCTACTCGCTGAACGGCCAGCAGATCACCGAGGCCGATGCGCGCAACAATCTCACCTGCTTCGATTTCGACGGCTATGACCGGGCCTGGCGCACGCGCTATCCGCTCACGGGCACGGGGGCGGGGGCCTGCGACAACGCCAACGCCGAGAGCTTCACCCTCGACGCCAACGGCAACCACCTCACCGACACCCGCCGCGACGGCCAGGTGATCAGCCTCGCCTATGACGCCCTCAATCGCCCCACCGTGAAATCTTCCCCCGGAGCAAAATCCGATCAAAACAGAGTCGGATTTTGCTCATATTTATTTGAATATTGAGCATTTTGTCCGAAAACCGGTTCCCACTTTTCGGAAATGCTCAATTCTGCGCTCGGTCTACTCGGTGTGGGATCTGGCCGGGCGGCCCAAGGTCATCTCGTTCGACAGCGCCGCGGGCCCGGGGGTGAGCTACAGCTTCGATGCGGCGGGCCGGTTTACGTCGGAGGCCACCTTCGGCCACGCCGTGAGCGTCGCCTACGACGCCTCCGGCAATCTCGCCTCCATCGCCTGGCCGGACGGGTTTACGGTCCTGGCCGGGTTCGATCCCCTGAACCGGCAGGCGAGCCTCGCCGAGCAGGGCGGGATCACCCTGGCGACCTTCACCTACGACACCCTCTCCCGGCGCACGGGGCTCGCCCGCGGCAATGGCACGAGCGCGGCCTACGGCTACGACGCCGCCGACCGCATCACCAGCTTCAGCCACACGTTCCCGAACGCCTCGGGCAGCAATGTGAGCTATGGGTTCGGCTGGACCGGAGCGAGCCAGCTCGCCTCGCGCACCCTCTCCAACGCCGGCTATCGCTGGCCGTCGAGCCAGGCGGGCGCCCAGGCCAAGACCTATGACGGGCTGAACCGCGACCAGGCGGTGGCGGCGCTCGCCGGCGGCTATGACGCGCGGGGCAACCTCGCCAACGACGGGACCCGCGCCTTCACCTATGACGTGGAGAACCGCCTGCTCACCGCCGCCCTGCCGGGAGTGAGCGCCAGCCTCAGCTACGATCCGCTGGGGCGGCTCGCGTCCTACACGGTGAACGGGACAGCGACCCAGTTCCTCTATCTCGGCCCGGACCTCGTGGGCGAATATGACGGCTCGTGGAATCTGCTCCGCCGCTACGCCCACGGCGACGGCGTGGACGAGCCGCTGGTGTGGTACGAGGGCGCGGGGACCGGAGGCCGCCGCTATCTGCACGCCGACCGCCAGGGCTCGATCATCGCCTGGTCCGACAACAATGGCGCGGTGCAGGCGACCTACGCCTATGGCCCCTATGGCGAGCCGCAGGGCTGGTCTGGCTCACGGTTCCGCTACACCGGCCAGATCGCCCTGCCGGAGCTTCAGCTCTATCACTACAAGGCCCGCGTCTACGATCCCATCGCCGGCCGGTTCCTGCAGACCGACCCCATCGGCTACAAAGACGGGCCCGACTGGTATCTCTATGTGGGCGACGATCCGCTGGATAAGACCGATCCGACGGGGGAATGTCCCTGGTGTGTCGGCGCGGCCATTGGCGCGGGATTAGATTATGGAATACAGGTTGGTGCCAACCTAGCAGAGGGCCATGATCTCGGCTATTCGGCTACCCACGTCAATTTAGCGAGCATTGGTGTTTCGGCAGCTCTGGGTGCCGTGGGCGGCTTCGCAGGCGGTGAGGGCCTAGTCACAGCAGCCAAAGGTCTAAACATAGCAACAAAAGGTCACATCGGAGAGATGGTCGCACGAATAGGAATCGCCGCCCGTGGAGAGACGGTCGTTGCTAGAGGTGAGGCTGCGGGACGCGTGGCTGAATTAGGCGCACACAAACTCACGAGTACAGCCGCTCGAGCAAAACCAGATTTTGTAGTTCGGACGATCACAGGGAAGACGAAAGTTGTTGAAGCAAAATTTGGCAGCGCTGGACTTACTCGTGCTCAGCGAGCATTAAAAGCGGAGATGGGAAGTGATTTCCAAGTTTCAAGGACCAGTTATGGTGACGTTAGTAAAGTAGGGGGAGCTGCGGGCGGAGTGACATCTCGTCAGGCCGGTTGTTCAACAGACGCCCAAAGTTCGTGTGGAAAGTAAATCTTGATATGAATGCCAAAGACAGGGCGACTGCGCATAAGCGACGTTTTCGGCGTTGGCAATCAAATACGCGCCGGGAAACGCGAGTGCTTAGTGAGCTTCTTGAGGAAAAGTTTGTGGCGGTATTTTTGGGCTCACGGTTTGAATGGGTCGGAGTAAATCTGACCCGGCCTGATTGGCCAGTAGACACTAAAGAGATCGTATTGGAGCGCGCTAATTCGGATTTAATTGATTATGTCGTGGTCAATTTTGAAAAGCATAGCGCTCCGAGGTTCCAAATCCATTTCGGACGTAGGCGAAACACCGTGGATAACGAATTTATCCGATCCGGAAACCTTGTAAAAAATCCTCATGAATACTATCATTTCTGGGGGAAACCGGCTTGGCTGCCGACTCGATTTTGGAGCGACAATTCTGCGCAAAGAGTTGTGTCAACGGTGACATCGATGGTTGATGAAATTATAGCTTTTATTGAATTTGGCGAAAAAGGTGAAAATATAAGTATCCATTTTTGGGCGTCTACATCTTTGGGTGCCCCTTAGTTTGCAATAGATAGATGAGTTTGGTTTGACGATCTGCCGGGAGCGGACGTCGGTTCGGGCTGTTGGCCTGGCGAGAGGCTTTCGCCTTCTTCAACCCGCGAGCCAAGTGTTGCAGGAGCGGCGGGGTGTGGGGACGCCGCTGGAGGAGGCCTACACCACCTTCACCTACTCGCTGAACGGCCAGCCGGTCACCGAGGCCGATGCGCGGGGCAACCTCACCTGCTTCGACTTCGACGGCTACGACCGCGCCTGGCGCACGCGCTATCCGCTCACCGGCACGGGGGCGGGGGCCTGCGACAACGCCAACGCCGAGAGCTTCACCCTCGACGCCAACGGCAATCACCTCACCGACACCCGCCGCGACGGCCAGGTGATCAGCCTCGCCTATGACGCCCTCAATCGCCCCACCGTGAAATCCTCCCCCGCCCTCCGCTCCGTCTACTCGGTGTGGGATCTGGCCGGGCGGCCCAAGGGCATTCTGTTCGACAGCGCCACGGGCCCTGGGGTGACCTACAGCTTCGATGCGGCGGGCAGGTTCACCTCGGAGGCCACCTTCGGCCACGCCGTGAGCGTTGCTTACGACGCCTCCGGCAATCTCGCGTCCATCGCCTGGCCGGACGGGTTCACGGTCCTCGCCGGGTTCGATCCCCTGAACCGGCAGGCGAGCCTGGCCGAACAGGGCGGGATCACCCTGGCGAGCTTCACCTACGACACCCTCTCCCGGCGCACGGGTGTAGCCCGCGGCAATGGCACGAGCGCGGCCTATGGCTACGACGCCGCCGACCGCATCACCAGCTTCAGCCACACGTTCCCGAACGCTCCGGGCAGCAATGTGAGCTATGGGTTCGGCTGGACGGCGGCGAGCCAGCTCGCCTCGCGCACGCTCTCCAACGCCGGCTATCGCTGGCCGTCGAGCCAGGCGGGCGCCCAGGCCAAGACCTATGACGGGCTGAACCGCGACCAGGCGGTGGCGGCGCTCTCCGGCGGCTATGACGCCCGGGGGAACCTCACCAACGACGGGACCCGCGCCTTCACCTATGACGTGGAGAACCGGCTCCTCACCGCCGCCCTGCCGGGGGTGAACGCGAGCCTCTCCTACGATCCCCTGGGGCGGCTCGCCTCCTACACCGTGAACGGGACGGCCACCCAGTTCCTCTATCTCGGCTCGGACCTCGTGGGCGAATATGATGGCGGGTGGAACCTGCTGCGCCGCTACGCCCATGGCGATGGCGTGGACGAGCCGCAGAGCTGGTCCGGTTCACGGTTCCGCGACGCCGCCTAGAACGACGCCGTCAAGCTCACGCGAATCTGGCGAGGCATGGAGGGATGGGTGTGGATGTCCGCCACGCCGGCGGTCGGTTCGCCCCGCAGCCGCGACACATAAAAGTAGTCGATGTCGCTGGTCTTGGCGTCGAACAGATTGAACACGGACAGGCCGAGGCTGAACCGTGGATCGATGCGATAGGCGATGTCGGCGTAGGCGACGGCGGTGGACTTCGAATGCACAGCGCCATCCTGCGTCAGAGGCCGCGGGCCAAAGTAGCGCAGACGCAGGCCGCCCGACCAGCTGCGCCAGGAGCCGAGGAGGTCATGCACCGCGAGGCCGCCGTCGAAGGTGTCGACCAGGGCTTCGGGTACGAAGGGACCATCCGGCTCCTGATCGCTGTAGCGCGCGTGCGACCAGGCGTAGTCGGCATCGACGGTCAGCCACCGCGTGGGCGTCCACCAGTTGGCGAACTCCACGCCATAGCGCCGGGTCGGACCGCTGGGCGAATTGGTTCCCGCATCGCCGTCCCACACGAGCTCGGACTTGAGATCCAGCCGCCAAAGCGAGAGCTCTGACCGAAGGCCTGGAATGAGCGTGGTGCGAAGCCCGATCTCGGCGCCAGTGGAGCGGGCCAAGGTGGTGGCCGGATTGGCGGCGGCGGTGACGCCACGCGCGTCGTTGCTGTGGAAGCCCTGGCCGTAGTCGAGATAGAGCTCCGTGCGCTCCCAAGGCCCGAGCGCGAGCTTGAGCTTGGGCGTCAGGAGGCTGGCCTCGCGATCCGCAGCGCCGCCTGCCTTGAGGTCTGACACGTGGAGCCAGAAGGCGTCGGCGCGCAGGCCCGCCGAGGTCCGCAGCCAGGGCGTCCACCGGGTCTCGGTCTCGATATAGGGCGCGAGGCTCGCTTCGGTGATGCTGTTCACCGTGGCGGCGCTCAGCCGGCTCCGCGCCTCGGTGTGGTAAAGGCCGTTATCGATCAGATCGATGCGCGACTGCAGGCCGATCGTCGTTGACGACGGCGCGCCGAACAGGGTGTGGGCGAAGGCCTCGCTGACCTGCCCGCCGACCACATAGCGCTGGTCATGCTGCTCGATCTGGTCGCCATTCACCGGATCATTGAGGAAGTAGGTGAAGTTCGAGAAGAGATCGAGGTCGTAATAGACGCCGTAAACGCTGGCGTGGAGGCGGCGGCGTCCGTCATCCTCGCGCCAATCGGCGCTGAGCTCATAGCGGCTGGTCCGGCCGCCGTCGGAGGGATCGATCCCGCTCCAGCGGGAGATCTGGTCGGCGGGTGGGGCGGGCGGGGCGCCCACCGGGTCGACCTGGCCCGCAATGGCCCGCTGCGGAATCTGGTCGGTGGAATTCCACAGATTGCGATAGACCATGGCCGTGAGCGCCCAGCCATTGCGGGAGTCGCCGTCGGCGTAGCGCACCACGCCGCTGACCTTGCGTTCGTTATCGCCCTTGGTCCAGGGCCCGTCGTCATGCTCGACCTCGAAGGCGCCGGTCAGAGCACGCCCGCCCAAGGTCACGGTGTCGGCGGCCACCGCGCGCCCGTAACCGTCGTCGCCGAACTCCAGCCGCGCCAGCCCGCGGTCGAGCCGCTCGGCGTAGTGGATGTCGAAGGCGCCGGCGGACCCGAAATCTCCTACGTCAGCGAAATAGGGGCCCTTCTTGTAGGCCACCGTCTCGACCAGTTCGGGGGTGAGGAAGTTGAGGTCCGCATAGCCCTGCCCGTGCGCGTGGCTGGGCAGGTTCACCGGGGCCCCGTCCACGCTGATGGCCAGGTCCGTGCCGTGGTCGAGGTTGAAGCCGCGCAGGAAGTACTGGTTGGCCTTGCCGCTCCCGGAATGCTGGGTGACGATGACGCCGGGAATCTGCTCGACGATTTCACCAGGGCGCAGCAGCGGACGCAGGCGCAGATCGTCGGCGCTGATCCGTCCTTCGCTGGCGGAAAGCGCCGCGCCGATCAGATCGCTGGCGCGGCCGGTCACCACCACCTGCTCCACCGTGTCCGAATTAGCGGCGGTCTCCGCGCGCGACGGGGCGGCGCCGATCAGTCCGGCCATCACCGCCAGGCCCCAGATTCGCATGCATTCTCCTGTCGGCTCGCGTGTCTCCACCGTCTTACGCGGCTCGCGCAAGACCAGATGCATGAACCGCGCCGCCGGGCGTGGCGTCTGGCTCGCTCCGAATTGCCGCCGTCCTGTGCATCTCGCAGGGCCAAGGCGCCGTATCGACAGAGGAAGGAGCCGTCGAAACGCCCGCCATGACTTGGTTCAACACCATTGTGCTCGCCCTGCCCGGCGAGAAAGGCGATGGCGGCGTCAATGGCCCCGACCGGCTGGCGGCGGCGGCCGGTGCGGCGGCGCTTCATCTCGCATTGCTTGCATGGCTGCTCCTACACCCAGCTGGCGCAAGGATTCCGGTGGGAGCGGATGGACGGAACGGGACCGGGAGCGCCCTCGTCATGCTCGCCCAGCCGCAATCTCCACCCAAAGCGAAAGCGCCAGTGCAGCGAAAGCTTCGACCCATCGCCTCGGCGCTGACATCCGCGACCTCGATCGCCCCGCCGCAAACCGAACCCAGCCTGGCCGACACCCTCGACACCTTCACCCCCAGCGTCGCCGACGCCGCCCCCGGCGCGCCCTGCGATCTCGCCAACGCCTTCGCGCGCGACCTCAACCAATCGCCGGCGGCGCGCGCCGCGCTCGACGCCGTGCCGGCCGCCACCCGCTCCGTCGCCAACGCCATCATGCTGTGGGACGGCGCCTGGGGGGCTGAGACCGACGCCGGCGGTCGCGGCGTGCTGCGGCAAATCCTTATCCGCGAAATCCAGTCGTCCCGCTCGGATTGCCGGGAGGAGCGCCACCAGGGACCGGTCCTATTCTTCGGCGCGGGCGCCGGCGCCTCGATTTCGGTGGTGGTGGGATCGGGTGTTTGGCGCTGGTCCGACCTGCTCAGCTGAGGCGGCAGGAATCTTATTGCTGCGCTGCATCCTTGGACCGGCCGCCGCACGTAGTGATGGCAGGGGTCGAACACTTACCGAGATTTGCACTGGAGGGTATTTTGATCAACCTGAAACGAGGTGGCTTGGCCATCCTCCTGGCGACGAGCTTACTGGCGGGCACGACCCCCAGCTTCGCCTCGAGCCACCGGGAAGCTCCCGGCATCACCAAACTTCCGAAGACGGACTCGACCGACTTCTACATGTTCCGGAGCTATGAGCCGGGCCGCGATCAATACGTCACGCTGATCGCCAACTACATCCCGCTGCAGGATCCGGGCGGCGGCCCCAACTACTTCACCATGGACCCGGACGCGGTCTATGAAATCCACATCGACAATGTGGGCGATGCGCACGAGCACATTACCTATCAGTTCAAGTTCAACAACTCGCTGCAGAACAACACCGGCGTGACGCTGAACGTCGGCGGCAAGACCACTCCGATCGCCCTTCGCCAGGTGGGTCCGGTCTCTCAAGCCGCCAATGATCCGAACCTCGGTGAAATCGAATCCTACACGGTGACGATGATCTCCGGCGACCGTCACACCGGCACGCGTCAATCCATCACCAACGCCAAGGACGGGTCCTCGACCTTCACCAAGCCGTTGGACAACACCGGCGTGAAGACCTTCCCGAATTATGCGGCCTACGCCAACCAGTTCATCTACTCGGTGAACATTCCGAACTGCGCCATGCCCGGCAAGGTGTTCGTGGGTCAGCGCGCGGAAGCCTTCGCCGTGAACCTGGGCTCGATCTTCGACCTCGTGGATTTCGTGCCGGTTGAGGGCGACAGCGCGCCGGGCGCCGGCGACGGCAAGGGTTTCCCGGGCGGCATCACCCAAAGCCGCGCCAATGACGAACTGGTGGGCAAGAAGAACGTCACCTCCATCGCCATGGAAGTGCCGACCGCCTGTCTCACCGGCGGCGGCAACGGCGTGATCGGCGGATGGCAGACCGCCAGCCTGCCGCAGGCTCGCCTCATCGACCCGAACCCGTCCTATTCGGCGCCCACGTCGTCGGGCGGCGCCTACACCCAGGTGTCGCGCCTCGGCATGCCGCTGGTGAACGAGCTGGTCATCGGCCTTCCGGACAAGGACAAGTTCAATAGCTCGGATCCGGTCAATGACGGACAATTCCTGTCCTATGTCACCAACCCGACCTTCCCCGCCATTCTTGACGCCCTGTTCCGCGGCCCGGTCAACGCCACGCTGGGCACGAGCTTCGCCAGCATCGCGCCTACCAACTTCCCGCGGAATGATCTGGTGACGACCTTCCTCACCGGCTTCCCGGGCGTGAACCAGCTGAAGACGGTGACTCCGTCGGAAATGCAGCGCCTGAACACGGGTATTGCGCCGACGCCGCAAACCTCGCAGAACACCCTCGGCGTGGCGGGCGACGACCTCGCCGGCTATCCCAACGGCCGCCGTCCGGGCGACGACACCGTGGACATCACGCTGCGCGTGGCCATGGGCGCCCTTTGCTACCCAGTGCCGGTCAATCACAAGCCCACCGACCTTGGCCTTTGCAAGCCGAGCGACGCGGTGACCGGGAACGTGCCGTTCACTGATGGTGCGCCGATCCACGCCACGGATCTGCAGAACCAGTTCCCGTACCTCAACCCGCCGCTCGCTGGCGCGCCCCTCACGGCGCACCGGTAAGCGGGGCGCTTCGCGGAGCACTCCCATGAAAAAGACTCTCCTCGCGCTCGCCCTGATCGGATCGGCCATCGGCCTGTCCGCCTGCGGCGGGCACAGCGCCTTCGCGCCCCCGCCCCCTCCGACGCCGCCCCCGGTGGCGGCCAAGTTCGGCGCGGGCTTTGCGCAGGACTACCAGGCCCCCAGCAACACCACGCCGGCGGCGGTGAAATCGGGCGACATCATCCCGGTCGACCCGACCCTGACGCCCACGTCGTTGCACTGAGCGACGACCGGTTCAGTCAGCAGGCGGCTGGCTGAGCCGGGAGGTGTACTGGCTCAACTGCGGCGATGGAGTTCAGCTCCATCGCCGTTTTTTTGCATTTAAGGATTAGGCGCGCTCGCGGAGTCTGATTTCACTCACCCGGCGGCGGCCGTTGGTGCGGACCAGCTGCACTGAAATATCGATGACGTTGGACACATAGTCGCGAACTTCGGCGCGCCCCATGGCGGCGCCTGAGAGCATCACCATCAGCGCGATCTGATCGAGCGCCGCGGCGGGATTGTCCGCGTGGACGGTGGTGATCGAGCCGGGATGGCCGGAGTTCACCGCGCGTAGAAAGCTGAAGGCCTCGGCGCCGCGCAGCTCCCCGAGAATGATGCGGTCGGGCCGCAGCCGCAGCGTGGCTTGGAGCAGATCCTCGGTCCCCACGCTCGCCTCGCCCTGGCCGCCGCGCACAGCGATGAGGCCGACGGCGTTGGGACGTTCCAGTTGAACCTCGGGCGTGTCCTCGATGGACACCAGACGCTCATCCGGCGGGATTTCCCGCATCAGGGCGTTGAGGAAGGTGGTTTTGCCGGTGGAGGTCCCCCCGGAAATCAGAATGTTCCGCCGCAGGCGGATGGCGAGCCGAAAGAAAGCTGGCAGCTCGCGCCGGGCCAGCAACGATCTCAGCTCAAGCTCGGCCTCGTCGTGGCGAGCGTCAGTGGCGGTATCGGCGAACGCACCGAGCGCGGCGTAGTCGTCGAGGCCAAGATCGTGCACCGCCTGTTTGCGGATGGCCATGACGAGGCCGCTCCGCGTCGCGGGCGGCGCGATAATCTGCACCCGCGCCCCGTCGGGGAGGCTTGCGCTCAGAATGGGATGTTCGCGGCTGATCGCCTGGTGGGTGGAGGCGGCGATCTGCACGGCGAGGCGCCAAAGGGCGAGCTCTCCAAGCTCGGGGGCGTCGTGACGCTCGCTTCCTCCGCCCAGGGTCTCCAGCCAGACCGAGCCCGGACCGTTGACGTAAATGTCGGTGACGTCAGGGCGCGCGAGCCATGCCGCCAAGGGGCGGAGATAGGCCTCCAGATAGGCGCCAAGGCGGATGGAGGAGGGCGCGTTCACTATTGGAACCGCGGATCGCCTGATGGGGCGGTGGAGAAGTCGAGGTCGCGGGCCACGAACACCCGCACCGGCGCACCCTGGGCCACCTTGATGGTGGGCGGGATGCTGGTGGGCGGCGCGATGGCGGCCGCGAGACCGGCGGCGTCCTGGCTCGAGCCGATGAGGACCTGGGTGCTGGGGCCGCGCACGGCGGAGGCGACGCCGGCGTTGATCACCGACAGGAGGATTGAGCCGCCGAAGCGCTCGATGAAGTGACGGTCCACGCGGCCCTCGAGGCCCGCGCGGCCCAGAGTGTCGCTCGCGGGCGAGCCGATCTGGATCGACACCCCGTCCGGACGGATCAGTCGGGTCCAGATGACGAAAGCGCGGGACTGACCTTGACTGACGCCGCTGCGATACTGGCCGATCAAACGGCTGCCGCGGGGGATCAGCACCTGGCTGCCGTCGAACCCTCTCACATCGAGGCTCACCACCGCGCGGGCGAAGCCTGGAAGGTCGGAATCGAGCGCGGTCTCGAGCACCGCCGATATGATCGTCCCCTGGGGCGCCAGGGTCGAGCGGTTGTGCAACTGCGAGGCCTGGGCGTGGTCGGGTTCGGCCGCGCCCACCCGATCCGCGAACTGTTCGTCGGCGTTGAGCCTCGGACCATTGGTCGGCGAGCCCTTGCCGCCCGCATCTTTCGGGTTTCCGTCCTTGGCGCTTCCCGCCGACCCCGCAGGGCCAGCCGCCGCCGTGGCCGGCGCGCTGAAATCGACGATGACGCTGGGGGTCTTCAGTCTTTCCTGATTGGCGGCTTGGCCCGCGACGTCGATCGACGCCATGGCGGCGGCGGCGGGCAGGGGCGACGGCGCTGGGGTGAGGGAGATCAAAGGGGCGGCAGGCTTTTGCGCCTCAGGCGTCGGGGCCGGCGCGCCGCGCGCGGCGTCCTCCATGAGGCTCAGCTCCTTGGGCGGCGCTAGCGCGGACACCTCGATCGTTCTTGCACCGCCTGCGGTGGTCGTCGGCGTCGGCCTGGAGGCGCGTTGCGCGCTCAGCATGGCGAAGGCCCCCACGCCCAGCAGCACGGCCCCGCCGAGGCTCAGCCAGAGCCGTCCAGGAGATTTCTGCATCGCCACGCTCGGGCGCAACTCGTCCAGGTCGGAGATATCTTGCCGAGGGTCTTCACTCATGGCTCCGCCCCCTCGCCGCGCGCATCATGGTTGGAATGAGGTTTGGGGGCCGCAGGGCCCGGGTCGGGCTCGCGCCAGCCATCATTGAAGATGGTGGTCTGCAGCGCCCCGTTGCGCAGCACGAAGCGCGCCGCGGTCTGCTCCACCACCACAAAGCCCTGGCGCACATTGCCGTTCACCAGGGTCTCGCCGCCTTCGCCGGACAGGGCGAATATGGCGGGCGTGGCCGCGGTTTCTGGCCAGCGGAAATAGGTGAAGCGGCCGTCGTCGAACACTTCGGCGGGGATCAGACCGCGGCTGCCGGAATAGGTGTAGCGGGCGTTGCGATGCTCTGGCGGCTTCGACGCCGGCGGCGGCTGCACCGGCCGGGCCGGCGGCTCGGGATAGACGAAATGGACCACATAGGTGCGGTCGGCGACGCGCCCGCGCCGGGTCTTCACGGCGTCGAGCTCGAAGGCGTAGCGGCGCTGGTCCGTAACCACCGTCATGTTGGTGAGCACGGTCGGATCCAGTGGTTTTAGAAACAGCAGGTCGGCCCGCTTGTTGGGCGTCACCTGCCAGGCGAGGCCATCGCCGATAGAGACGTTCTCGATGTGCTCGTCGGGGGCGAACTCCACCAGGATCTGGAAACCGATCTCGCCGTGCAGCGCGACCAGCCGATCCGGCGCATAGGCCACATTGCGAATGTGAGCATCGGGCGGCGCGGGAGGCGGCGGAGGAGCGGGCGTGGTCGCTGTGGCGACGGCGGCGGCGAGGACGGCGAGCGGGATCATGGCGTCGCCCCCGCCGCCGAACCCTGGAACGACACTGGGGTCGGCGCGAGGCTTTCGGCGTCGCGGCGATAACGGGTCACCTGGAACCCGAGGGGATTGAGGAAGCGATCCTCCATGCGCATGGGCGCGCCGCTGAAGCGATAGGCGATCACGGCTGTGTAGGCGCGTTGCTCACCCGCTATGGCCCCCTGGTCTCGGCGGACCGTATCGAAGCGGACAAGGGCGCTGCCGGGGCCAAGCACTGACACGCTCTTGATCCGGGCGGCCACCAGGGTCGTGGCCGGATACTGGTTGAGCGGGCTGGCGGGATTGGCCTTTTGCATCTCCCGCACATAGATTTGGCGCGCGTCGCCATCGGACCACAAGGTGACCTTGCGGTAGTTGTCGCGCAAATCCGTGGCGTCGAAAGTCTCGCGCGCGAGGACGTACTGCACCACGGCGGCCTGGACGACGGATTGATTTTGACTGATCGGGCCCATGTCTAGACCCCGCGCGAGCTCCACATAGCCCGACTGACGGTCCACCAGGATCGTGTAGGGTACGGTCTGCTTCAAAGGCATGAGCACGACCAGAGCGGTCGCCTCCAAGGCGGCGATCAAGGCCATGGCGCCCGCCGCCAGCCAAGCCGCGCGACGCGAGCGCTGCGCCTGGCTCAGGGGATCCGCGGTCCAGCTGTCGTCGGCGAGGCCGTGGAGGCCGGCCTTGTTCAAGAGGGTCTCAACCGGTGTCGGCACGGTGTGTCCTTCAGTCTCTGGCCGCAGGGCTGCGAAGGGATTTAGGGCTCGCCAAGCGGCGCGGACCTGCGCCCAGACGCGCCTGCGAGGCGCTTTGCATTTCCAGCTGGCGCGACGCCGCGGCTGCGCCGCCGACGCCCGCTACGCGCCTGACGTCGATGGCGCTGGCTCCGGCTTGGCCGGCCGCGTCTCGGCGCGCCCCTGCGGCGATGGTTGCGGCCATGCGTTCTACGCGGGACGGCTCGGCCCCGGCGATCAGGGGCATGGCGGGCGCGGCGGCGCTGGTCGCGGCGGTGTGTCCGGCGTCCCGGCTGGGCAGTCGAAATCCACTGAAAATGACGCCCGCGGCCGCCATGACGCAGAAGGTCACGCCCGCGAACACCAGCACCAGGGTGAAGATCGCATAGACCGGGGCGAGGGAGGGGCTGTTCTTAGCGCTGAGCTCGGCGAGCTGCGCCAGCGACGGGTCCAGCAGGCCGAGCACCGCCGCCAGCAGTAGCGTGACGGCCAAGGGGATGAAGGCGAAGCCGAGCGTGGCGCGCACCCAGCCTTCAAACAGGCCCCGAGTGGAATCGAACAGGAACAGGGCGATGAAGATCGGCCCTGACGCCAACAGCACGCCGAGGGTCGCCTTTGCGG
The DNA here is from genome assembly GCA_040757715.1 of Pseudomonadota bacterium. Taxonomy (GTDB): domain Bacteria; phylum Pseudomonadota; class Alphaproteobacteria; order Caulobacterales; family Caulobacteraceae; genus CAIMFV01. The sequence goes on from JBFLWS010000025.1 coordinate 14,694, forward strand.
CCAGGATCGTTCCGAGCGTCGACAGCAGCAGGACGCCCGCCGCTGCATTGAGCGAAAACGCCCCGAACCCTGCGCCGCCTAGGAGCGGCGAGACTTGCGGCGGCGCCTTGGCGGCCATGCCGCTCGAGGCTGAAGACAGAGCATCGAAGGTTTGCTGCAGACCGTCGAACACATCGCCTGAGCGGAGCCCTGAGCCCTGCAGCATGGTGTTGGCGAGCTGACCCGGGCCGTCGAACAACACGTCGAACACCAGCGCCTGATAGGTCCGCCATTGGGCGGCGAATACGAGGACCGCGCCGATCTTGACGCCCCACAGCGCGAAGGCGCTGACCCGCAATCCGCCCCCGCCAAGCATCAGCCGATAGCCGATCAGGGCGACAAAGGCCGTCAAAAGGACGGTCAGGGTCGAGGCGAGCGCGCCCCCGTCGGCGAAGAGGGCGTTGTATCCCGTGAAGGTGAGCTCTCGCACATGGCAATCGGTGACGGTGAGGAGGCCGCGCACCAGGGGCGCGTCGGCCGCCGGCGTGGCGCAGGCGGTGGTCATCGGGCGGCCTCCAACAGACGAGGCAACCAGGCTTCCGGCGCGTCCCCAACCTCGCTGCGAATGCGGTCGAGGCGGCGCACGCTGGCCTCCCGCCCGGACAGCACGGTCAACAGCTCGGGCATGCCGGACAGATTGAGCCGGGCCACCACGCTGTCCGTGCCGTGCTTGATCAGGAAACAGCGCGCGCTGTCCGGCAGGGAGCGGATGAGGCCGAATTCGTGCTCGGTGAGGCCGAAGCCTTTGCAATAGTCTTCGGCCTGCGCTTTTGGATTGACCATGAAGATCTGGGTGGCGGCCTGTTCGATCACCGAGGCCGCGATCTGGCTCGACAGAGCGTCCGAAGCGCTCTGGGTGCAGAACCCGACAATGCCGTTGCGCTTGCGGATGGTCTTTTCCCAGTCCTTGATGCGGTGCACGAAGGCCGGGTCGTCGAGCGCCTTCCAGCCCTCGTCGATGACGATGAGGCTCGGCGTTCCGTCCAGGCGCTGCTCCACCCGATGGAACAGGTACATCATGGTGGGCGTGCGCGCGGCGGCGTCGTCCAGCACCTGGGTCATGTCGAACCCGATGGTGCGGGCTTCGAGGTCAAGCGCGTCTTCGGCGTTGTCGAACAGCCAGGCATAGTCGCCGCCGTCGCACCAGGGGGCGAGACGGGACGCGAGATCGGAGGCGCTCGGCCGGCGACGCCCTCGGAACAGCTCGATGAAATAGCGCAGGCGCCGCAGCTCGTTAGGCTGGGCGAAGTTGGCGTCCACCGCCTCGCTGATGCGCGCCAGCTCGTCGGCGTCCAGGCTTTCGCCATGGCCGGTGAGGAGCTTCGCCACCCAGTCCACCAGAAACCGGCGATTGTCGGGCGTCTCGTCGAGCATGAGGGGATTGAGCCCCGTGGCATGGCCGGGTCGCAGCACGTCGTAACGCCCGCCGAGGGCGCGCAGGAAGATCTCCGCGCCGCGGTCCTTGTCGAAATAGACCGTGCGCGGTTTCAGGCGTTGCGCCTGGGCGAGCAGGAAGGCGAGAACCACGGTCTTGCCGGACCCCGAGGGGCCGATGACGGTGAAGTTTCCAAGGTCCCCTCGATGAAAGTTGAAGAAGTACGGGCCGGCCGAAGTGGTCTCCAGCACCGTGATCGGCGTTCCCCAATGGGCGCCGCTGGACTGGCCCAAGGGAAAATTGTGGCCGCTGGCGAGGCTGGCGAAATTGCCCGTGGAGACAAGAGCGCGCCTGGCGATATATTTGAAATTGCCCGGAAACTGAGCCCAATAGGCGGCTTCAAGATTGAGGTCTTCGCGCACGGCGATGACCCCGAGCTCGGTGAAGGCGGTGGTCACATCGGCCGCGGCGAGATCTAGCGCAGCGCGGTCGCCGGCCAGCACCATGACGCTCAAGTGGTGCTCGCCGAAGGCCGATCGGCCGGCCGCCACATCGTCCTTCGCGGTATCGAGATCGAGCCGCAGGCTCCGCGCCTCGTCATCCGCCGCGCGCATCCGGCGCAGCGAGAGGTTCATGCGGTCGAGCGTGGCCTGGCGGTCCACGAAGGCGAAGCTTTCGCTCAGCACCATTTCGACCGGCAGCCGCAACAGGTCGTCCAGCATGCCGGGCGTGGTGTGGCTGGGATAGTCCTTCACGGAGATCATCGCGCCGAAGCGGCGATCAAGCTCGCCCGCGGGACTAAGCTCCAACGCATCGGCGCCGAAGCTCACCCGTCGCCGGGGCAGGTAGGCGCCAATGTCGCCCTCGGACTCGAGCACCGGGCGGAGCTCGCCATTGTAAAGCAGCGAGAGGAACTCCAGCGGCTCGGAACAACGTCCGGCGCGGCCACGATAGGTGGTCAGGAGCCGCGCGCCATAGGGCTCCAGCGATGAGAGCAGCGCGTCGCGGGCGGCGTCGAGGGCGCCCAGCTCGCGCGCGAGGCCGGCGTCGGCCTCGGCGGAATCCACCGCCGCGCCCAGCCCGCCGATCAGGCTCTGCACCCACCCCACTCGGCCCTGCGGCGGGCGCCGAATGAGGGTGAGGAACAGCTCGTTGGTGTAGAGTTTGCGCCCCGCCAGGCGCGCCTTCCACTGAGCGTCGAGATCGGCGCTGAAGGCGTCTGGAAAGGCTCCGTCGAGCTGCACGCTGACCTCGCGCCGCACCACGTGGTGGTAGAGGGCGAAGCGGGAATTGGCGATGCCGCGCAGCATCGTGTCGCGCACGGTCTTGCGGTAGTTCAGCTCGGCGGAGTCAGCGGTCTCGAAGGGAAAGCCCTGCAACTGAATGACCTGCATCAGCCGCCCGTCGCGCAGGCTGAGGGTCGAGGAATCGACGTGCCGGCTGTAGGGCAACTTGGAGCCTGCGGCGGCCTCCAGGCGCGGATCAGGCCGCGGCGACCGTGAAGATGCGCGCCGGTCCATGCTCAGGCCCTATAGGAATTGCAGCGCCAAAAGGCGTGGTTCCGCACCCGGGGGCATTGGCTGACGCGCGTCAGCCAGAGCTCGAAGAACCGCGGCTCCTTCAAGCAGGCGGCATAGCCTATAGCGTGGATGACCACCGAGGCGCCCAGGGTCCAGAACGACTTGGTGATCAGGAACAACTCCATCGTCGCCACGGCGTTCAGCACGAAATAGTTGAAGGTCACGCCCGCAAACATCTGCGGGCGCGCCAGGGCGCCAAAGATCGGATCACGGTCGAGTTCGCTCATCAGAGTGAGGACCCCGAGGCCGCGGACTTGATGCCGGCGACAATGGCCGCGGCGCCAAAGACAATGAAGCTGCCGATGATCACGGTGATGCCGCGACGCCAGTCGATGCGGCCGGAGAGCATGGCGAGCCCTGTGGCGCCCACGGCGATCACCGCGAACGAGGTGGCGACATTGCCGAGCAGGGTGCCTTGAATCCAGCCAGCGGCCGAAGCGATCACGCCTGAGCCGGCGGGGTCGAGATTGGCGCTCTGGGCCAGGGCGAGGCTAGAGGTCGAAAGGTTGGCCATGAGCGCCAGGGCGGCGCTCGCGGTGCGCGAGGAGAAAGACCGTTTCATCGCAGTTGCGTCCCTTGGGTTAGAGCGGACGCGCCCTCAATCCGCCCGAGCCGATCCAGCACGGCGCGAACATAGGCGCGGGTTTCGGGGAAGGGCGGCACGCCGCCATAGCGCCGCACGGCGTCTGGGCCGGCGTTGTAAGCGGCCAGCACTTTGACGAGATCGCCGCCGAAGCTGCGCGACAGGTGGGCGAGATAGGCCGCGCCGCCGCGGTAATTCTGTTGAGAATTGTACGGATCGACGCCCAATCGCCGCGCGGTTTCAGGCATCAGCTGCATCTCGCCCACCGCGCCCTTGGCGGAGATCACGCGGGGGCGAAATCCGGACTCGCGCCACGCCACCGCCTCCACCAGGCGCGGGCTGACGCCGGCCTGCATCGCCGCCTCGGCCGCCAGAGCCGGCGCTCGTCGAGCGCGTGAACGCGGAACAGGGGCCAGACGAAGGGGGCGACCGCCCGCCGAGGTGAACTGGGTGGGACCCGAATAGACGGTGGTCGTCCCGCCCTCTCCGATCTCAATGACCTGAGCCTTGGCCGAGCCGATTTCGCCGATGAACCCGGCGAGCATCAGGGGGAGAAGTCGCGATATCCTCACGGCCGGCCTCCTACGCCCGGACGCGGGAAGCCGAGGCTGAGGCTGGAAAAGGTGGTTTCGAAATCAGCCTTGGGATCTTTGGCGATCAACCGTGTCCAGATCACATTGAGCTGCCAGAGCCCGACCTTGGGCAGGCGGAACACCGCCCGCCCCTGGGCGTCTGTGGCGTGCGTTTCCACGGGGCGCTCGTCGAAATCGAGGTTGTTCAGTTTGACCAGGGCCCCGGCGAGCGGGCGTCCCTGATAGAGAATGCGCACCGGCAGAACCCCGTCGAAGCCGGCGGCGTAGGGATTCTTTTCCGGAACAATCTCCAGGGTGAGCCCGATGGGGCGCGTGACGAGGGCTTCGTCCTTGGGCGAACCCGCCCCCACCTCGATCAGCGCCTTGGCGCGGCGGCTATAGATTTCGCGGCCGAGCGCGTCGTTCTGTCCGGTGCGGGCGCGGTATTCGATGGCCGGCGTGAGGCCCTCGACCTTGATGTAGTCGTTGAAGCGCAGGGACGGCAGCTCGCTGTAGGTCCCGTCCGTGGATAGGGACAGCATGTTCAGCCCCGGCCGGTTCAACTGCACCACGGTCTGGGCGTTGGCGACGCCAAGCCGAAGGTCGCTTCGCCGGTCGTGAACGCCGGCGGCGTCCCGCAGCTCAAAACTGGTCACCCGCGAGGCCGGGATCAGCGAGACTTCGCGATAGCGGCCGTGACCCACCAGCAGCGCCATCTTCACCGATCCGCCCGGCGACGCCTCGAACCTGTCTGGCTGAATCCAGAAATCGTGCGCCGCGGCGACGTCGGTGCTCAGAGCCCAAAGGACTGCAAGTCCAGCGGCTAACGCCACTCGCCGCCTAGCCGCCCGGTGCGTCGAAACACAGCCGGCGCCCGTATCGCTAAGAGTTCTGACAATGTGGGAGACCAGCTGTGTCATTCACCGCCCCGAGACCAACCTTCACCCCCTATACGGACGAGGCGGCCATTCAGCTGCATCGACGGGGCGGGCAAATTCGCTCGGCGGCGCGCAGCTTCCGCGCGGCCAGCCTGGCGACAGCTGCGGGGATGGCGACGACCCTATGGCCCGGCGCAGCGGCGGCCCATGCCGGCACAGGGCTGGCGGGCGGATTTGCAGCGGGTTTTCTGCATCCTTTTCAGGGGCCGGATCACCTCTTGGCCATGGTCTCGGTAGGCATTTGGGGCGCCTTTCTCGGCCGACCGCTCATCGTGGCGCTGCCCGTGATCTTTCCGAGCGTCATGGCGGTGGGCGCGGTCATCGGCATGACCAGCCTGCGGGCGCCTGGCGTCGAGATCGGCATCGCGCTGTCAGTCCTGACGCTGGGCGCGGCGATTGCGTCGGCCTATCGCGCCCCGGTGTGGGCGGCCTGTCTGGTGGTGGGGCTGTTCGGCCTGTTCCACGGCTATGCGCACGGGCATGAGCTGCCCTCGGCTGCGGATCCGGCGGGCTACAGCACCGGCTTCATCTTCGGCACCGGATTGCTGCACATCCTTGGCGTCGCCATCGGCTATCTGATCGCCCTGCCGAATGGGCGGCTGATCATTCGCCTCCTTGGCCTCGCCATCAGCGGCGCCGGCGTCTACTACCTCATCGCGGCGGTGCGGTGATGCGCGGCGCAGCCCTTCCCATTGCTCTTCTCGCGGCCGCGGTCGCCCTGGTGCTGAGCTACGCCGATCCACGCACCGCCCGTCGCGGCGCGGCGCTGTTTCTCGTCATAGCCGTCCTCTTCGCCTTCGCGCCCTTGCCGGCCCTGTCCGAAGACGTGGTGTTTCTAGGGTGCTGGGCGAGCCTGTTCATCACGGCCGGGCTGTCCCACCTCAGGGCCAGCGCTATCGCGCCCATCGCCCTGGCCGCAGCCGCCAGTGCCGGACTTTGGGCCGGCTTGGCCCCGCACGTCGGCGGCGGGATCGTCAAGCTTTACTTGGGGGCGCCGGCGATCCTTGCCCTGGCGCCCGGTCGCTGGCTGGTTCGGCGCAAGGCCTCGATCGTGCTTCGGGTGGCGGCCAGCTGGCTGATGGCCATTGCCGGGCTTGAGGCTCTGCTGCCCTTGGTGTCGACCCCGGGCTACCGGCCCGACCACATGGAGTGACGGGCGGGGGGCGCTAGATCGAACTTGCCGCCGGCGGGGGCGCTTCGAACAGCGCCTTTAGCTGCATCAGGCCCCGCCGCACGCGGGACTTAGCCGTCCCGAGCGACAGGCCGAGCTTGGCCGCCATCTCCTCGTGGGTATAGCCGTGGATGTAGGTCAAGGAGATCGCCTCGCGGTGATCCGGCGAGAGCAGGGCGATGCAGCTGGCCAGGGCGCTGCGATCTTCAGGCGGCGCGGGCAGATCGACGAGGGACTCCGCCACATCGTCGATATTCTCGTGAGTGCCGCGATTCTTACGCAGGTAATCAATCGCTAGGTTGCGCACGACGCGGCTCAGCCAGGGCAGGGCGGGTCCCTTTTCGGGATCATAGCGCGACGCGTCGCGCCAGATCTTCACATAGGCGTCCTGCAGAATGTCTTCGGCCGCGTCCTGTTGCCGGACCATGAACATGGCGATGCCGTAGAGGCGACGGCTGGTGCGGTCGTAGAGCGCTCGGAACGCGCGACGATCAGTCGCCGCTGTCGCGAGCAACAGGCTCTCCAGCGTGGCGTCCGCGCCGATCGAGATCGCGGCGGTCGGATCATTCATCTGATCAGAAACGCTGTGATTTGCAGTCCCCATGGCGGATTCGCCTTCCCCGATCGTTCAATCAATCAAATGTAGAAAATTGCCCAATAGCAACTCTTCATTTGGTTGTCTAAAGTTGACCCCGAACATAGAGTAGAGCACCCGTGCGGCTGACGATTTCCTTGTGGAAAAAGCCCGGATAAGCGAGATGAAGATCGCCCTTACCGACCAATTCGCCATCGATCTGGATTTCTCCATCGATGACGAAGCACTCTTCGATAATGTCGTGGTGGTGTTCAATCACGCTCGCGCCCGCTTCCATCTTTATTAGGTAGGATTGCCAGCCGGAGTTTGCCTCGACGTAGAGAAGTTTTTTTTGGACTCCAGGTTCTATTTCTTCCCAGACGCCAAAGTCCGCGCGGATTGTTCGGGTCGCGCGCTGTTTTTCTTCGCTCTGGATGCGCGCTTCAATCTTGCCAAACAGGTGCGCTGGGGGCTCGAATTGGTCCAATGCGGGGCCCGCCGCGTCCAATCGACTTTGCCAGGTCGCCTGCAGTTGCGCCAAATCGCGATCTTCCTGGTCCGGTAAGGACTTGTTGCTCATTTTTTGTCCTATCCTTCAACGCTTCGTTCGACTTGAACGCCCATGAGCTTCGCCGCTAGCGGGAATATTTTCATGGTGCTCATGCTGCGCCGTCCGTCGCTTTAGACCCTTCCCAATACCCCTTACGCGCACAATTTGTCTTTGGATGCACCCTGAAGATATTTTTTGAGCTCAAGGCGAGGGCGGCGATTTTTTTGATCGCGTGCGCTCGTGGATGCGGCGCCAGACGCGGCCCGGCGGTCGGGGCGGCACTGGCCAATGCCGACCAAGACAGAATCGAAGTCTCAGCCCCCAGTTGCGGGCCCACGCGCGAAAGCCGGACCCAAGGTGACGCCAGAACACAATCATCGCTCCCGATTTAGGCTTTGCGTCACAGGCGAAGCGCCCAGGCGATTTCTCCAACAGGTGGAGTACGCGCGACCGCTCGAGGGAGATGCGACGGAAAAAGCGCGGGGCGCCGCGAGGGACCGTGCGTCCATAACGGGAGCTTCTCCGTAATGCTGCATGTGACCGCTGGCGGTCGCACACTTTGGAGAGGCAAATGAACGAGCCCAAGACCAATATCCCGAACGTCAACCGCCGCGGCGCTCTGAGCGTGGCTGGCGTCGGCCTTCTGTCCGTCGCCGCCGTGGGCGTGCTCGGCGCATCTTCCGCAATGGCCAAGGCGGGCTCCGCCACCGCGGCCGACGCGGACATCCTCAACGTCGCGCTCGGCCTGGAGCATGAGGCGATCGCAGCTTATCAAGTGGGCGCCGGGAGCGGCCTGCTGCAGAAGCCGGCGCTCGACGCCGCGGTTCTGTTCCAGAGCCACCACAAGGCCCACCGCGACGCTCTGATCGGCGCCATCAAGCAACTGGGCGGCGCTCCGGTCGATCCGAAGTCCATGGACCAGTACGCCGCCGCCCTCGGCGTTTCGGCGATCAAGTCCCAGACCGACGTGCTGCGCCTGGCGGCCAAGCTCGAGCGCGGCGCGGCCAACGCCTATCTCGGCGTGATCCCGTCGTTCAAGAACTCGGCGTTCGCTCAGGTCGCGGGCCGCCTGGCTGCGGACGAAGTGATGCACTGGACGGTGCTGTCCAGCGTTCTGGGCGACTCCCTGCCGTCGTCGGCCCTGACGTTCGGCGCCTGAGGCGATGTTCCGGCCCCTCCCGCGAGGGGCCGGAGCGTGAGGGAGATTGTGTCATGAGAGCTGTCGCCATGCTGATCGCCGCGAGCGCCTGCTGCTTGAGCGGCGTTGAATTGCGCGCTGAGCCCATGGGCGACGTCGTCCGAGGCGAGCAGGTCTACGAGGCCAAGTGTTCCGGCTGTCATTCCCTGGACGCCAATCGAGTCGGTCCCGCGCATCGCGGCGTGGTGGGACGCAAGGTCGGTTCGGCGCCCGGCTTCACCTATTCCGAGGCCCTGCATAAGGCCCGCTTCACCTGGACGGCTCAGCGCCTGGACCGCTGGCTGACCGACCCTTCCGCCTATCTGCCCGGGTCGCGCATGGGATTTCGGCTCGCCGATCCCCAGGCGCGCGCGGACGTGATCGCCTACCTGATGCGTCAGAAATAAGCGGGGCGAAACCCTACAGAGATTGCGGAACTCACCCGCCCGACCCCCGAGTTCCGCAGTGCAAGCAGCCGCTGTTGGCGCCGCATCCCCCGAGTTGCCCCCGGATGTCGGATCGCCAGCGGCGGCTGAAGCACGCTTGAATTAGGTTCGCGCTGAGGCTCAGATCGCCGTCAAACGGCCTGTGGCTATGATGGGGCCAGTGGGCGAATTTGTCGGCGAGCCGCCTGGCGGCTCGATCGAAACCGCCAAAACCACGGGGGTGGCGATGGAGGAGAGGTGATTGGCCGGCAAAGTGAATTCCGGGTCGCTGGCGCTATCCAATGCCGCGCCGAACACGCCCACAGGAACAGGCGCGCGCTTTCCGACGATGACCCAAAGCTCAAGCGCGCGGCCCTTCGGCGCCCGCAATGCGCCGCGCGTCAGGCGCACCCGATGCCGGACGGCGTCCACCCGCGCCACCGCGGCGGCGGTCCCGTCGCTGGATTGGAGCAGGGCGATTTGAGGGGAAGCGCTGGTCTCCCGGTGCGGTCCGAAGCGCTGAACGGACAGGGTCAGGACGAGGCCGAAGCAGACCGCGGCGAAGCCGGCGGCGGCCGCGCGCCACGTGAGCGCGTCGTTCTCCCGCGCGGGTCGGTCTTCGTTGGCGGAAAGGCGCGCGCGGATCTGCGGCCAAAGGTCTTTGCTCGGCGCGACCTCCGTCGCGGTCAGGGCGAGCGGCGCCAGGCGCAGCGACCACCTCTCATAATCATCCGCAAATCTCGCGTCTGTCGCGAGACGAGCCCTCGCCGAGGCGTGGGCCTCCGGGTCGAGCACGCCCAGAGCCAGCTCTCCTGCCAGATCTTCCGGCGGCTCGCGCCACGTGGGGGTGTGCAGGGACGGTCGCATCAATCGAACCTCGAACCCAAGGGGGCGAATTGGCGGTCGATGGCCGTGGCGAGCCCGGCGGCGACGGCGGCGAGCGCCAAGGTCGCCATGCGCCAAAACCATCGCTCAAGCGGTTTGGGATAGATCGGCGCCATCAGCCTTCGACGGATATTCGGCCAAAGATCGCGGCTGGGGGTCGTGGGCCGCGCGACCAAGGCAAGAGGGGCGAGGCGCAATGACCAATGCTCATACGCGGCGGCGAAATCAGCGTCATCGGCCAGCCGAGACTTAGCCGTAAAGTGGGACGCGGGCTTCAGGACGCCGAGGGCGAGCTCAGCGGCCAGCAGCTCGGACAGGGGGGCGGCGAGGGAACGGCGAAGGGTCATGATTCAAGGCACGCGCGCAGTTCGGCCAGCCCCCGGCGAATCCAGCTCTTCACAGTGCCGAGCGGCTGATTGATCTCACGCGCCACGGCCTCGTAGGTGAGCCCGCCGAAATAGCTCATGCGGATCGATCGGGCGCGATTATTGTCCAGGGCGTCTAGGCATTTGGCGAGACGCGCGCCTTCCTCGCTGGCGGCCAGCGCTTCGAAGGCGTCGACGGCCTGATCGTCCGGGAGTTCCGCCACGACGTCGAGGTCTTCGCCGCCTCTCAATTGCCGCGCGCGCAAGCGATCGATGGCGCGATTGCGGGCGATGGCGGCCATCCAGGCCATGGGCGCCGTGGCGCGAGCCGGATCGAAACTATCGGCCCGGCGCCAAACGGTGAGGTAGACGTCCTGCAGCACATCCTCAGCATCAGCGCCAGGGCCCAACACGCGCTGAATGATTCCGAGCAGCTTTGGCGCCGTGACGCGATAAATGTCTTCGAGGGCGAGGGCGTCGCCGGCCGCGACCCGCCCCAGGGCATAGGCGAGGTGCGCGTTCTGGCGGTTCGGCGGGGCCGGAGCTAGGGTGGCTGTGGTCACCGGCGAGCCTCATGGAACGGCGCGATCGATCGGTCGAAATCACGCGCCGTCGAAGGCGCTGAGATGCGATGACTTGACCGGCGTCGGCCAACGGCCCTTGGCCAAGATGGAGCGGTCCGTTGGAAGACTGATCCCGACATGGTCTCGTTCGAACTCTCAACATCCCGATGCACTGCCTTACATGTACGAGCGACGGCGGTGTTTGGATGTCGCGGGCGAGCGCGTAGACGCGGCGAATTTCCATGGGCGTTCCGCTTGCACTGCACACCACTCAACCTGCGGCGCTAATGCTGACAGGCAACGCCGAAATTTCGGCTTTTTGAACGGCGGGCGTGCGTGCGCTCCGATGGTAACGGATTTAGGTTCCAGCGCGTCCAAGGAGCAGGCCTTCCGAGATCTGTTTAGAGCCCGACTCAGCCGATTGGGAGATCCACAAGTGGCGCAACTGGCGCAGGCATGGCGCCGATTGGTTGTGTCGCCGCACTTTGCGCTGAGCCGCCTACTTTGCTCCGTGTCCGCGCGGGCGGTTTCGTGACTCGTCTACTGTTCGAATGCGGCTCGCACCCGATCGATGCGCGCCGATCGCAGCGCGAAGACCTCAGGCTGTCGGCCTTTCGCCGACGATCGACACGCGGTGTCCCGAACGGCTCAGCGGGAAGTAATCCCACACCGCCTGGTGCTGGGTGCATCGATTGTCCCAGAACACCAGCGTGTTCGGCGTCCAGCGCACCCGGCAGGCCAGTGCGGGCTGAGACTCGATGTGGCGGAACAGCATATTGAGGATCGCCTCGCTCTCGAAGCGGGTCAGCCCGTCGATATGGGAGGTGAAGCCGCTGTTGACATAGAGCGCCTTGCGGCCGGTCTCGGGGTGGACGATCACCACCGGGTGGCTGGTCTTCTGGAACTCCTCGTTCGGGGCGTAGCCATAGCCCTTCACCCAAGGCAGGGCGCCGTCGTGCGTCGCCGTCAGCCCCTGCAGGAACGTCTTCATCGGCTCGGAGAGCATCTCGTAGGCGAGGTGCATATTGGCGAACAGGGTGTCGCCGCCATAGCCGAGTTCCGGCACCTCCTCGATATAGAGCATCGACCCCATGATGGGGGTTTCCTCGCAGGTCACGTCCGAGTGCCAGCCCTCGCCCGCCACAAACTTGGAGTCCTGGGTGGCCTTGACCGTCAGCCGCTCCGGGTCGCCGGGGCGCTGCTTCTGGAGCGGGTGGACGTGCAGCGGGCCGAAGCGTCGACCGAACGCCTTGTGCGCCTCGGCCGACAGCTGCTGGTCGCGGAACACGATCACATGGTGTTCGAGTAGGGCGCGACGGATCTCGGCGAACTGGCGCTCGCTGAGCTCGCCGCTGAGATCGACGCCTTCGATCTCAGCCCCGATCACCGGAGTCAGCGGCTGGACGGAAAGGGTTTCGTAGGGCGCGCGCTTGGCGTTCAACAAAGTCTCGATCGCTGCCAGTCCTTGGCGATGCATGCGTCTCTCCCTTGAGCCCGCGGTTATGTTGGTCCCGTATACTGAGGCGGCGAGGGCGACGCTGTTTGACCTGACGGGGCGTCTTATTGACGATTTGGGACACGTCCGCCGCCCGACAGGTTATTTTTTAGGCAGGCTATCCCAGCCTGCGCCGCAGCGTCGAGATGACGCAGCAATCTCTTTGGACTCAGATCGACGGATTTTCGATCGGGCTGGAGATCGCACGCGCAGCCCTGGCCCACGCCCTCGGCGAGCGTCCATTCATGCGGCGGAAGGCGTGGCTGAAATTGACCACGTCGGCGTAGCCGAGGCGGTAAGCGATTTCGGAGATGCTCGTGTCGCCGAGGTATCGATGACGCTTGAACGACAAGGGTTTGATCAACGCGCTCTCCACCGATGGGCGCAGGCCGCCAAACGGAAAGCGCTTACCATCGCCCTGCCAGCACCGGCCTCAGCCCCGCAGCTCCATTTCCTGGAGGTGTGATCGGAGTGGGGAAAGCACCACACGCAGTGCGAACTGTCGACATAATCCCATTAAGGTCCTGGGACTGCTCATCAAACTGCAAGCGCCGGGGCTAGCCATGGGCCTGTGACGCGAGGCGAGGCGAGGCGCCATTTTCAGCTGTAATATATTGAAAAACATCAGAATAACCGAAGATTTGCGCCTGGCGTGAGCTTGGGCGAGCCCCATCGAGGGAGCGATATGTCCACGTGGGGGGTACGTGACAAGTTTATGTGTCGACACTGTTGCCGTAGCTTGACTTAGACGCTCCGCGCGGCATGGCGTGGAGGGGAGAATAAATAAAAGGGGAGGACGATGCAGCTTAAACTCATTCTTCTGGCGGGAGCGGGCGCGACCTGCCTTGCTGGCGCCAATGTTTCTAACGCCGCGGATGCAACCGCGACGCAGCCGCAGGCTGCGCAATCCACCCAAGCTATGGGGGAAATTCCGGAAGTTCTGGTGACGGCGCGCAAGCGGGTGGAGAACATCCAGGCCGTGCCGATCTCCATCACCGCCTTCAACAAGGAGCAGATGGCTCAGCAGGGCGTATTCACCGCCACCGATCTGCGCACCCAGACGCCTTCGCTCTCCACGGAGACCACCAGCATTTTCAGCGCCTGGCCCATGTGGGGCATTCGCGGTCAGCGCGACGACAGCTTCCTGTTGTTGCAAGCGCCGACTGTGATCACCTACTTCGCCGATGCGCCGCAGGGGCACCCGGTCGGATTCGGCGCGGCGCTGTTTGACATCGCCTCGATCAATGTTCTCGAGGGGCCCCAGGGCACTCTGTTCGGTAAGAACTCCACAGGTGGCGCCGTGGTCGTCACGCCTAACCGACCCACCGACCGCTTTGAGGGCGAAATCGCCGGCAAGTACGGCAATTTCAGCGCCGCCACCGGCGAAGCCATGCTGAACCTGCCGCTGAACGACGTGATTCAGGTCCGTCTGGCTGGGCGGATCCACAGCGACAACGGCTTGATGGCCAATCTCAATGGGACGGGCCGCTTCGACAAGACCAATGACGATGCAGGTCGGGCGTCGATCCTGATCAAGCCCAACGATCGCATCACCAGTCTGACCACGGTGGACTATTACCACGGCCACGGCGCGCCCATGGGGACGCGGCTGTTCTATGTAAATCCCTACTCCAATGCCGGCAATCCCGCAGGCTCGTTCCTGGCGCGGTTCCAACCGGCGCTGCTGGCGCAGGTGCAGGCCCAGTACGCCCTTGAGGCTGCGCAGTCAGGAAGCGCTCGCTGGTCCGCTGGAACGCCGTTCGGTACAGGCGGAACCACCGACTATCTGAAACACCCGTTCCAACAGCGTCTCAGGGCGGAAGGGTTCACGAACGACACGACGGTCGAGTTGTCAAAAGATGTAAAGTTCCGCAACATCATCTCGGCTCGCCGCGACACCGTTTATTATAATGGTGATTATAATAGCGGAAATTATATCGTTGATTCCACCGCTTCTCAGGAAAGCATCCACCAACTTTCCGAAGAATTTCAGGTCATTGGGAAGTCATTCAACAATCGGCTCGATTGGGTTGCGGGTCTGTTTTACATGCAGGAGACCGGAAACGAGTTTGCAGGCGCCAAGAACTTCCTGACCCTGGCCCAAGTTTCCGGCGGCGGGCAGAACACGGCCTATGGCCTGTTCAGCCAGGGCACTTTGGCGCTCACCAACGACCTCAAGCTTACCTTGGGCGTCCGCCAAAACCGCGACGTCATCATGGGCTACTCCAACGGCGCCAATCTGGCTGCCAACACCTCCATCGAACCCGGCCAGACCACTCCGACCGTCTGTAAGGAAGGGGTTCTGACCACTGTGGGCGCCTCGACGTCCGTCGTGGCCTTCCCTCTGGCCTCCTGCCTGCTGCAGGGGACAAAGTCGTTCAAGGAGCCGACCTGGAACCTGTCTTTGGAATACAATGTCCCTAAGGCCTGGCTGCCCGGGGCCGACAACGCCCTGGTTTATGGCGCGTGGCGTCGAGGCTATCGGGACGGCGGCTTCAACATGCGCGGCACCTATGAGAGCTGCGCGCCGACGGCCTGCGCCAACGGCGGCAATTTCGGACCCTACCAGCCCGAATTCGCCACCGACTTCGAGACCGGCTTCAAGGGCGACTTCCATTGGGGCGCGTCACGGCTGCGGACCAATCTCGCCGTCTACTACGACGTGTTCGAGAACCTGCAGCGCAGCGTAAACGTCGTGGTGGCGCCAAACCCCATCCCGCAGCAGACGATCGCCAACGCCGCCAAGGCGCATGTCTTCGGGACGGAATTCAAGTGGATGTATATCTACGATCGCCGGTGGGAGTTCTCCGGCTTCTACAATCTCACGGACGCCAAGTACGACCGTTACATCAGCTACGCCACTTCGGGCGCGCCCCTGGATCTGTCCGGACGTGGGTTTGTCGACACGCCGAAGTACAAGACCAGCATCAACTTCGCCTATAACACGCCGTTGCCCCAGGGCGTCGGACAGGCTTCGGCGCGGGTCAACTACACCTGGCAAGACCGGGAGATTCTTGCGGAGCAGCCCTTGGCCAACGGCGTTACGCCAGCGCAAAGCGGCTACGGCCTGTGGAATCTGCGCCTCGACTGGAGGAACGTGCTCGGCAAGCCTCTGGATGTCAGCGCCTACGCTAAGAATCTGACCGGCCAATATTACCTGGTTGGCATCGCCGATCTGTCCACGTCGCTGGGCGTGACCCTGGCCATTCCGGGCGAGCCGCGGACCTACGGAGTCGAGCTCCGGTATCATTTCTGATTCCGAGCCCGTCGGTCTTCGGGGCGCGCCCCGCGGGCCAGTGCACCTCCCTATTCGGAGAGCTCGGAGCCCGAGCTCTCCGTACTTTTCCACGACCAGGAAGGAATCGCTGTGTCCAGCGAGATGGAGGCCCTGAAGCGGCGCTTGCAGGCCCTGGAGGATCGCCAGGCGATCGAGGGCGTCCTGCGTGATATCGCCCGCGGCGTAGACCGCTTCGACCAGGCGTTGCTGGCGGCGTGGATCTTGCCCGAGGCGGTGATCGACATGGGAGGCGACGCTCCCATGACCGGCGCCGCCTTCGTCGCGGGCCTTAAGCCCCCAGAGGCGCCGCCCTTGGGACGGATGCACCTGGTCGGCAACGTGCGTATCGTTCTGCAAGCAGATGAGGCGGCGAGCGAGGCGCAGGTGATTTCCTACATGACGCTTAATGAGGCGGACGGTCCGGCGACCAGAATTCGGGCCGGCCGCTATCTCGACCGATTCCAACGTGGCGCGGCGGGCTGGCGGCTCTCGGCGCGCCTGATGATCGACGAATGGGGACGCATCGACCCCGTGAACCGCACGGCTCCACAGGGATGGCGAAGGGGCGCGCCGGCGCCGCTCGATCCCACCTATGAGGAGCCTGGGCTGTGAGCGGCGGGGAGCTCGACGGTCTTGTGGCGGCGATTACCGGAGGCGGGGGCCAGCGCCAGCTCGCCCAGTCCATCGGCGAGGCCGTCTGCCGCGCGCTGGCGAGGGCGGGGGCCAAGGTCGCCGTGATCGACCGGGACGCCACGGCGGCGGCCCATACCGAGGCCGAGATCCACGCGGCGGGCGGAGCGGCCACTACCATTGTCGCCGACCTGTCCTCTGAAGCCGGCTGTCGCGAGGCCGTGGAAGCGACGGCGGCGGCGTTCGGGCGCCTCGATATCCTCGTGAACAATCTGGGCGTGGGCGCTGGCGCGCCGGCCACCGAGACTGACGCCGAGGCCTGGGCCTCGATCATGCGAGTCAATCTGGACAGTGTGCTGTTCATGACGAAGCACGCCGTGCCGCGGATGAGCGATGGCGGGGCTGTCGTCAATATCTCCACCACAGCCATCGACCGGCCCTCGGCCAGCGCCGCCTATGGCGCCTCCAAAGCGGCCGTGGAGAGTCTCGCCAAGCATACCGCGCTGCAGTACGGGCCGCAGGGCGTCCGCTGCAACGTCGTCCGTCCCGGAGAGGTTTGGACCGCCATGATGGAGCGGGGCAAGAGCGCCGAGACCGTGGCCCGCCTGCGGGCCGAGCGGCGCGGTCGCACAGCCCTGCTCGCTGAAGGCCTCGCCAGCGACGTCGCCGAGGCCGTGCTGTTCCTCGCCAGTCCCCGCGCCAGGTGGATCACCGGTCAGGTCCTAACCGTGGACGGAGGCGCCTCGCTCTTACGTCCCAACAGCCATTGGCGTGCGGGCGGCGGCTGATCCGTCGCGGCCATGAGGATAGGTGAGATGATCAACCTCAAGCGTGAGCACAGCGGCGAACCGATTTCCGGCTGGCGGAGCTGGTATTCGCTCTTGCTGCTCTGCGGCCTCTATACGCTGAACTCCATCGACAGGAACGTCGCCTCGATCACCGCGGAAGCCTTGAAGCGGGAGTTCCGCCTGTCGGACACCGAGCTCGGGGCCATGGTGGGGCTAGCCTACGCCCTGCCGTTCGCCCTCGGAGGGGTCGCCGTGGGGGCCGTCGTCGAGCGAACGCACCGCGGCCGCCTGATCGCCGGCCTCTTGGCGATCTGGAGCGCCCTGACTTTCGTCTCCGGCCTCACCTCGTCCTTTGCGCAGCTGGTATGCGCCCGCGTCGGCGTCGCGGCGTCGGAGGCGGGCGCATCCCCCACTGCCATGTCGCTGATCATGGACCTTTTTCCCAAGAACCGCCGGTCGCGGGCGTTGTCGGTCTATTACTTCTCCACCCCCGTCGGGCTGTTTGTCGGGTTCGCCCTCGGCGGTCTGGTCTTGGCCCAGTTCGGCTGGCGCGCGGCCTTCTTCGTCGCTGGCGCGCCTGGCCTGTTGCTGGCGCTGGTCATTTTGGCGACCTTCAAGGAGCCGCCATTGGGCGCCTATGCCGAAGCTGCCGACCTAGAGGCCGTCGCGCAAAGGAGTCGCTTGAGCGAGGCGCTGCAAGCGCTCTGGACCCGAAAAACCCTGCTTTATCTCTTGCTGGCGGCGATGATCCAGACCACGGCCCAGTCGGCGGTGGGCGCCTTCCTGGCTCCGTTCTTCATCCGCATCGCCCATGTGCCGGTGCGTGAGGCGGGCCTGTGGGTCTCTGTCGCGCTGGGGATCGGCGCCGCGGTGGGCATGCTGATCGGCGGGGTCATGGGCGATGTGCTGGCCAAGCGCTCGCCAGGACTCTCTATCGGCGTCGTGGGCTTCGCCATGATCGGCGCCGGAGGCTGCGCCCTGATGGCCTTCGCTTCTGCCGAAGCCCTGTCCATCGTGGCCTGGGCCGGCGTGTTTTCGGTATTGCTGGCGCTCTACTATGGCCCGACCTACGCCACCTATATGAGCCTGGCGCCTCTGGCGCACCGGGGCGCCTTAGGCGCGCTCATCGTAGTCCTGAACAGCCTAGTGGGCTATGGCCTCGGGCCGCCCCTGGTGGGTGCGCTCAGCGACCTCATCGCTCGGCAAGGGATCGCCGAATCCCTGCGCTGGGCGCTGAGCGCCGTGGTCTGCCTCTACTTTGTGGCCGCCTTGTTCTTCCTGGCCGCCAGCCGCACCGCAGGCCGCGACGCCAAGGCCGCCGCGGCGGGGTGACCTCAGGCGTCGGCCCAGCCGTCAAACACGTCGCCGGCCTCACGCTGCACCATGGAGGCGCCTTCCATCTGGCCATAGACCAGAGCGTTGCCGATGACGTCGAGCGTGTCGGCCTTGGTCACGCTCCACGCCTTGCAAAGGAGGACGTTTTCGCGGATTCCCTCCGCACAACGGGTCATGACGTTGTAGTAGAGCTGGGACGTGGGCCACATCTGTTTTGGCAGCACATAGAGCATGTTCTCAATCCGGGCCCGATGGGTCTTGATCAAGCTCGGCCGGTGATCGGCGAGGAACTTCGCATAGGGTGGGATTTCGCCGAGCGTGCGCAGGTACCAGTCGTACAATTTCGACTTCTCGGCGGGGCTCAGCCAGGGATTGGAGAAATCGAGCCCGGACTTGAAGGCGTCAATATCCGACGCCCAGCCGTCCGGGAACCGGCAGGGCGGCGACGGCGCCTCTTCAAAGCTGTAGTCCTCCAGCGCCTTGACCAGGGTGCGCATGCCCCGCGGACCGGCGTGCACGAAAGCCATGGCGATGATTTCGAGCATCTGCGCCTTGGAGACGCCCTGTTGCTGCCAGGACGAGACGACATAACGGACGCCCGGCTCATAGCCGTTCAGCATGTAGAAGGCCAAGGTGCCGTTGCCCATCATGCAAGGATCCACCCGGAGCGTCAGGCTGCAATAGAGGCGGTAGCGCTTCAGCACCTCGAAGTGATTGTCGAGCCACCAGTTGAGGCCGTCGTCGGCCTTGCCGAACTGGCCGGCGTAATGGCCCTTGAAGGCGGCGACTTCCTCAGCCGTGAGCGTGGTGGGGGACGACAGATCCAGGCCCCGATGCACCCACTGTCCCGAGGCCGGGTCCCAGCCGCTGGCCAGCTTTCTCAAGTCTGTCGCTGTGATGGTGCTCATGATCCCTGTCCTGCGGTTGGCGATCTTGCTGAAACTATAGGCGCGGGCATGGCCGCCAAGAAACTTACAAGGCGACACTTTTCTGAAATTGCTTATCCATCGCGTAGGTGATTGCTATTATCGAGCTTTAGTGTCGACACTAAATGAGCGTCGTCGTCATATGCAGGCCTGAAGCTGAGAGGGTGAAGGCGATGGCGCGAGTAGCGCTGGTCACAGGATGCGGTAAGCGCGACGGCATCGGCGCCGCCATAGCTCGGGCGCTTGCCCGGACCGGCCATGCGGTGGTGGCGACCGATCTTGAGCCCAAGGGCGTGCGCGACGCCCATGAGCCGGCTCAGACCACTGATCCCGCTTGGTCTGGCGTTGAAGCCCTGGTCGACGAACTCACGGCCCTGGGCGTGGACTCTATGTCCGTCACCGGCGATATCAGCGACGAGGCGGACGCGCGACGGATGGTGCAGGCGGTGATCGACCGCTTTGGCCGCCTCGACGTTCTGGTCAACAACGCCGGCGCGCCGCTCAGTCTAGGACATGGGGATGTGGAGACCATCGCCGTCGAGGCCTGGGATCGCGTCTTCGCCATCAACGTCCGGGGCGCCTTTCTCATGTGCCGCGAGGCGGCGCCGCATATGCGCCGACAGAAGTTTGGCCGGATCGTCAACATCGCCTCCATCGCTGGGCGCGCGGGCTCGAAGGCCAATAGCACCTATGCAGCTTCCAAGGCGGCCGTGATCGGGCTCAGCCATTCCATGGCTCTGGACCTTGGCCCGGACAACATCACCTCCAACGCCATTTTGCCGGGTTTCATACTCACCAGTCGTTCGCTCGCCGGGATATCCAAGCGGTCGGGCCGGTCAGAGGTCGATGCGGACACCGTGGCCAAGGCGACGCCTGCGGTTCCGCTGGGTCGAGCCGGCGCGCCTGAGGATATCGCCGGCTGTGTGGCCTTTCTCGCCTCCGACGCCGCCGCCTACACCACAGGCCAGAGCTTCGTCATCGATGGCGGCGCCTATCGGCTGTAGGCGGGGCGGCTTGAGGCCATCGTCGTCATCGCGCAAATTCATCGGGTTGGACATCCAGCGACTCGCTGAGGGCAAGCATGGCGAAGGCGACGAAGGCGGCCGAGGCGCTCACCGGCGCGGCGGCGGACGACCGGGGCGAATCTCTTGTGGCGCGTATCGCCAACGAGATCGGTCAGGCGATCGCTTCGGGCGAGCTCAAGCCAGGAGCCGATCTGAACTCGGTGGACTTGGCGACCCGCTTCGGCAGCAGTCGCACGCCGGTGCGCGAAGCTTTGATGCTGCTTGAAAAGGAAGGGCTGGTGGAAATTTCCCCGCGCCGCCGACCCCGCGTGGCCGCTATCACTTTCCGTGAAATCGAAGAGCTTTACGAGATCCGCGCGCACCTGAACGCCTTGGTCATGACGCTGTTCGTTCGCCATGCGCCCGACCCAGCCCTTGCGGCGGCGCGCCAGGCGCTAGGACGTCTGCGCGATCACGCCAAGGCTGGCGACGCCGAGGCCTTTTTTCTGGAGAGGGCGAAGTTGCACGATCTCTGGGTCGATGATTGCGGCAACCGGACCTTGAAGCGCACCCTAGACACCTGGCGCAAGCGCCTCAGCCTCCGGCGTCTGGGCGTGGATCGGCCGGAACACATGCAAAGATCGTTGCTGGACCATGAGCGCCTGATCATGGCCATAGAAGAGCGCGACGAGGCGCTGGCCGCGGCGCTCCTGCGCGCGATGACCATGGTCGGGCTTGAGGCGATCCGATCGTCAGGCTGGGCGGGCGAAAGCGTCTTGTAAGCCAGAGGCCCCTCGAAACCGCATACGCGATGTGCTCGCAATCGCGACCCGACGGCGTTTTCGTTTCGCAAAATCAAGAGGTTGCTTTGAACCCAAAGGGCGCGTCGGCGTGGGAGGACGCCATGGCGAAACTTGCTTAAGTGTCGACACTATTGACGTCTGTGGGGCGAAGGGCGCTAACACTGGCGCATGAAGTCGACACAAGTCGGCCCCATCGGAGGACCCGCAGATGCTGCATTTGTCCGTATTCATGTCTCCCACCGGCGGCCACGTCGGCGGCTGGCGGATGCCGCAGGCGGTGACCAATGCCGGTTTCGAGATCGAGCCCTGGCTTGAACTGGCGCGCATCCTCGAACGCGGGAAGTTCGACATGATGTTCCTCGCCGACGGCAATGGCGTGAACGGCGTTGAGAATCCCGACTTGCTCAGCCGTAATCCAACCCTTCGTCCGGTGGTGATCGAGCCCGTCAGTCTCATGGCCGCCATGTCCATGGTGACCAGCCGTATCGGCTTGGTGGCCACGGCCACGACGACCTATGACGAGCCCTACAGCATCGCCCGGAGGTTCGCCTCGCTCGATCGCCTGTCCAAGGGGCGGAGCGCCTGGAACCTGGTGACCACCTCGGTGGCGGAGGACGCCCTGAACTTCAGCCGCGACGAGCATGTCGAGCAGAAGGACCGCTTTGAACGCGCCACCGAGTTCGCGGAAGTGGTCCGCGGCCTCTGGGACAGCTGGGGCGAAGACGCCTTCATCCAGAACAAGGAGACCGGCCGTTTCCTCGACCCTTCGAAGGTCAAGCTGCTGAATCACAAGGGCAAGCATTTCCAGGTGCGGGGGCCGTTGAACTGCGCGCGTTCGCCGCAAGGTGCGCCGGTGATCATCGTCGCCGGCGGCTCGCCAGAAGCGCGCGAGCTGGCGGCCCAGCACGCGGACGTGATCTTCACCATCACCGAGACCAAGGCCGCCGCCCTGTCCTTCTACGACGACATCAAGGGGCGACTGGGAAAGTACGGTCGGGCGGCGGACCACTTGAAAGTCTTTCCCGGCGCGGCGCTGTTCGTCGGCCGCACCGAAGCTGAGGCCGAGGCGCAGTACCGGGAGCTGCAGGACCTGATCCCGGAGAGCGTCGGCGTGCAGCTGCTCTCAAAGATGTTGAGCCATGACCTTTCCAAATATCCTCCCGACGGTCCGCTGCCCGAGATCACCGCCGAGGTGCGCGGGATCGGCTCCTTCCGTTCGGTGCTGCTGGAGATGGCCAAGCGCGACAATCTGAGCATCCGGCAGGTCTATCAGCGGGTGTTGCCGGCGCGAGGTCATGTGGTGTTCAAAGGCACGGCGAGTCAGATCGCGGACCAGATGCAGGATTGGTATGAATCCAAGGCCTGCGACGGTTTCAACCTCGTCGCGCCCTATGTGCCCGGCGGTCTGGAGGCCGTCGTGGATCTGGTCATTCCGGAGCTGCAGCGACGCGGTCTGTTCCGCAAGGACTATGAGGGCTCCACCTTGCGCGAACACCTCGACGTGCCAATTCCCGCTGATCCCTTCCGAGTGCATGCGGCGGCGGAATAGCGCCTATGCGCGCCGCCGTGCTGTACGCGCCGGGACCGCCCGACGCATTTGTCATCGAAGACATCGCCACGCCGTCTCCCGGTCCGGGCGAGGTTTTAGTGCGGGTCCAGGCCTGCGGCGTGTCGTACCGCGACGTGGTGGAGCGCAAGGGCGTCTATCGGCGGGACGTGACCTTTCCCCTGGTCATCGGCCTCGAGATCTCCGGCGAGGTGGCGGCGGTGGGGCCGGGCGTGGCGCATATCAAGGTCGGCGACCGCGTGTGTTCCAAGGCCTTTTCCAGCTGCGGCTTCTGCAGTCTTTGCCGCAACGGGCGGGAGAGCACCTGTCGGGCTAGGCGGCCGGTCCGAGGCGGCTATGCCGAATTCGCCTGCCTGCCGGAAGACGCCTGGGTCCGAACCCCCGACGACATGCCCTTTGAGACGAGCTGCACGCTCGGACCGGCGGCGGGCGTAGCGGTGAACGCCGTGCGCGACACATGCCGGGTCCAGGTCGGCGAGACGGTGCTGGTCCTAGGGGCGGCGGGCGGAGTCGGCCTCCCTGCAGTACAGCTCGCCAAGCTGGCGGGCGCCCGCGTCATCGCCGTCACACGCACGGCGGAAAAGGCGGCGTTGCTGCACGAGGCGGGCGCGGATGAGGTGGTGGTGGCTGAACCGGACGCCTTCGCCGCGCCGGTGCGAGCGCTGACCCACGAAGAAGGCTGCGACGTGGTGATCGATACGGTGGGCAGCCGGGTGTTCGCCGCCGGCTTTGACAGCCTCGCCGTGCATGGCCGCTATGCTTGCGTGGGGCAGCTGTTTGGCGAAGACGTGGCAATCAATCCGGCTCGCATCTTCTTCAAACGGGCGCAGATTCTGGGCGTCGGCTCGGTCAGCCGCAGCCAGCTCCAAGTCGCCATCCGCCTGACCGCCAACGGCGGCCTCAAGCCCAGGATCGCCCGGACCCTGCCTCTCGACGATGTGGCCGAAGCGCACCGATTGGTGGAGACCGCCGCCGCCCTGGGCCGCATCGTCCTTCTTCCTGGAGCTCGATCATGAACAGTCCCTTGAATCGGTATGAGCGCGACCGCCCGGCCATCGAAGCTGATCCCGCCCGGCTGAAGGCGATTCACGCCAAGATCGTAGAATCGTTGAAGGCGGTGGTGCGTGAGTTCGCCATCACCCAGGACGAATTGCACCTTGCCGGCGACTACCTAAACCGTCTGGGCCGTGCAGGCATGTGCCGCAGCCTGATCGACGTCTCCCTGGCCATGACCTCCATAGACGCAACGGTGGGCCAGGCCGGCGGCACGCGCCGCAACCTGGAGGGGCCTTTCCATACGAAGCACCCGCCGCGCCCCTTGGGCGACCTGCTCGATCGGCCGCTGGAGGCTGACGCCCGGCGGTTGAAGCTCTCCGGCAAGGTCAGCGACGCCGCCACCGGACAGCCCATGGCCGGGGTGGTGATGGACTTCTGGCAAGCGGATCATCAGGGTCATTATGATCACGACGGTCACCACCTTCGTGGCGAGGTGACCACGGATTCAGAGGGCCGTTACGCCATATCCACGGTCATCCCGCTGGACTACTCCGATCACGACCACGATCCCATCGGAGAGCTTTACCGCGCCCTCGGCCGGCACAATCGCCGCGCCGCCCATATCCACGTAAAGGCTTGGCGCGACGGGCGCGAACTGCTCACGACTCAGCTCTATGTCCCGGACAATCCGTACATCGACAGCGATTATGTGGAAGGCGCCGTTTCTGGCGATCTAATCCTCCAGCTCGCCGACGCCGGCGTCGACGAACACGGCAATCCGGCCTACGCCGCTGGTTTCGATTTCGCCCTGGTGGATGTGGGATGACGACTCCGGGCGCAGCCCTTCGCGCGCGGCTCGTCGACGACCTGGTGATCGCTCCAGGCGTCTGGGACGCCCTATCGGCGCGGATTGTTGCGCGCGCGGGCTTCACGGCGGCCTATGTCGGCGGCAACGGCCTCGGCCTCAGTCTTGGCAAGGGGCAGCCCTATGTGACGCTCACCGAGACCGCGTCCGCGGTGCGGGCGGCGCGCGACGCCAGCGGCCTCGGGATCATCGCCGACGCTGGCGCGGGGTTTGGCGAGGCTCAGCACGTGCTGGGTGTGGTGCGCGAGCTCGCGGCGGCCGGGGCGGCGGCGATCCACATCGACGACCAGCCCTATCCGAAGCGGGCCGGCTATCATCGTGGCCTTGGCGCCCTTGCGCCCGTGGACGAGGTCTGTCGCAAGCTGGTCGTCGCCCGGCGAGCGGCGGAGGCCAGCGGCGCCCTGGTGATCGCCCGCACGGACGCCCTTCGGGTCGCTCGCTCACTCCCCGAAACCCTTTCGCGTGCGAAGGCCTATGTGGAAGCGGGCGCAGAGGCGTTGATGATTCTCGACCTGACTCCTGAGCAGGCCCCCGTCGTACAGGCCGCCCTTGGTCGGGTTCCCCTGGTCTGGATCGGCGGGGTGAGCGTTCCAGCGCCAAGCGTGGAACAACTTCGCGACGCGGGTTTCGCCGCCGCCTGCTATCCCTTCAATGGTCCGGCCGCCGTCGCCGCCGCCCTGACGGACCTGTGGGGGGGGCTCATGGCCGACGGCCTGATCCACCAGGACGAGGACTTGCTGGCCCGCATGCGTCGCACCACCCTGGAGATCGTCGACATGCACGAGCGCTTCGCCATCGAGGACGGCCAGTGACCCGCGCGAGCCCAGGCGCGAATCCCGGCGCACCACCTGAGGCGCGGACGCTTCCCGGCGTCCTGCTGGAGAAGGCGGAGCTGGCGCCGCGCCGCCCGGCCGTCATCTACGGCGATCGGACCCTTTCCTACGGCGAGCTTGCCGAGCGAAGCCTCGCGGTCGCCAAGGCCCTGATGGCGGCGGGGGTCGAGCCGGGCGACTGCGTCGCCGCCCTGCTAGGCAACGAGCCGGACTGGCTGGTGGTGCAGATGGCGGCGCACCTCGCGGGCGCAGCGCTCGCGCCGCTCAACACCTGGTACAAGGCCGACGAGCTGGCCTGGACGCTTCGTCACTGCCAGGTCAAGGCGCTGGTCAGCGCGCCGGCCTTCCTTAAGGCCGACTATGTCGCCTTGTTCGGCGCCTTGATTCCCGAGCTGTCGGGCGTTGGCGAAGATGGGCAGGTTCGGGCGGCGGCGTTTCCGCACCTTCGCGCCGTAATCTTCACCCACGCCTGGGATACCTTCCTCCGACGGGGCGACAGCGTTCGAAGCGCGCCGCCGGGCACCCGGCCGGACGCCGCAGCGTTCATCCTCTATACGTCAGGCTCCACGGCCGAGCCCAAGGGCGTGCTGCTCAACCACCGGAGCTTGGTGGAGAACGGCTGGGACATGGGCGCGCGGCGCGGGATCGAGGCGGAGGACCGGGTCTGGCTGGCTTCGCCCCTCTTTTATGGACTCGGCGCGGCGAACGCCCTGCCGGCGGCTCTCACTCACGGCGCAAGTCTGGTGCTGCAGGGTGCCTTCGAAGCGGGCGCGGCCATCGACACCGTGCGCCGAACAGGCGCGACGGTCTATTACGGCACCGGCAACATGACCCGCGCCATGCTCGATCACCCTGACTACACCTCCGCCAAGGTGGGGTCGCTGCAGAAGGGCAACGCGGGCACGGTAGCCGAATATAAGCGCATGACCCTGGTGGAGATGGGGATCAAGGGCGCCGTTCCCGCCTATGGCCTCACCGAAAGCTACGGCAACGCCACTGTGGGCGAGGTCGACGACGAGTTGGAAGTGAAGATCGGCACCTCCGGCAAACTGCTGCCGGGGATGGATATGCGCATCGTCGACCCTGAGACGGGAACGGACTTGGCCCCTGGCGAGGTCGGGCTGGTGCTGCTCCGCGGTCACGTGACGCCGGGCTATCTGCATAGTCCGCCCGAAGCGAGCCAAGCCTTGCGACCCGATGGCTGGTTCGACACCGGCGATCTCGGCGCGTTGGATGGAGATGGACGCTTCCGGTTCCACGCCCGCCTTAAGGAGGTGATCAAGTCCGGCGGCGTCAATGTCTCCCCGATGGAGGTGGAGCAGTTGCTGGCCAGCCATCCGGCCGTGCGGGACGCCTTTGTGGTGGGGGCGCCGCACCCGGTGAAGGGCGAACTGGTGGTGGCGTTTGTCGACCGGTCGCGCGACGTCAGCGAGGACGAACTGCGCAAGCACGTGAAGGATCGGGCCGCCGCCTTCAAGACGCCGCACCATGTGGTGTTCGTGGAGGAGGCTGATTTGCCGCGTCTGGCTTCGGGCAAGGTGGCCAAGCACAAGCTGGTGGAGCAGGCCAGGGTCGCTTTCGGCGGGAAGGCGGCGCCGTGACCTCGCCCTTCGACTGCACAGCGATCCTTGGCGTCGGCGCGTCCAGCTTCGAACGCGATCCGGAGCGATCGGTGCTGCAGATGGCTGGCGACGCCCTGCGGGGCGCATTGCGGGACGCCGACCTGGAGCCGGCCGCCCTAGACGGGCTGATCGTCCAGGTGGGGTCCCCCCGCGGCGCGGACTACGACACCGTGGCCGAAACCTTTGGTCTTTCGCCACAATTCTGCAGCCAGACCTGGGCGCACGGCCGGTTCACCGCGACGGTGATCCTGCAGGCGGCCATGGCGGTGTCCAGCGGCCTCGCGCGGCGGGTGGCTTGCCTCATGGCCATGAAGAATTCGGACCTCGGGCGGTTGGGTGAGGCGGACAATCCCTTTCATCATGAGCAATTCCGGGAGAATGGCGGGCCGCACGGGGAAGAGGGCTGGATCGGCATGGCCTCGCCGGTGGCGGGCGCCGCCATGGCGTTTGACTATTACTGCCGACGCTATGACCAGGACCGAGAGGCGCTGGCGGCCATACCCATCGCTTTCCGGGCGCACGCCGCCCGCAATCCGGATGCGGTTCACCGCACGCCCCTAAACCTCGCCGACTACCAGGCCTCGCGGGCCATCGTCGAGCCTCTGCGCCTTTTCGACTGCTCACCGGTGGGAGACGGCGCCGTGTGCTTGATCGTAGGGCGCCTGGCGGACGCGTCGGCGGCGGGGCGGCCAGGCGTCGTCCTTACTGGCGGCCAGGGCCTGCAGGGCGGGCGCGAGCGGTTCATCTTCGGGCCCTGCGGTCTTGGGTTGAACCAGCAAAGCGGCGAACGGCCGACGCTGGCGGCGGCGCGGGCCCAGACCATCTGGCGCACCGCAGGGACCGCGCCGGAGGCGATCCAGACGCTGGGCGTCTACGACTCGTTTTCACCGCTGCCGATCTACGCCCTGGAAGATTTCGGCTTCTGCGCAGCGGGAGAGGGGCTCGACTTCGTTCAGGACGGGCGGCTCGGCCTCGGCGGCGTCCTGCCCACCAACACGGCGGGCGGCCAACTGTCCGAGGCGCAACTCAACGGGTGGGGGCAACTGCGCGAACTGGTGCGGCAGCTCCGGGGGGAGGCCGGCCCGCGCCAGGTTCCCGAGGCCCGGCGGGCTATGTGGATTGGCGTGGGCGGCGACGCCCTCGTTTTTGAGCGCGGCTAGCCATGACCGAGCGTCTCGCCCCGCCTATCACCCGCCTCAACGCTCCGTTCTGGGAGGCCGCCGAATGCGATCGCCTGGTCCTGCCATGGTGCCAGACCACGCAACGCTTTTTCTGGCCGCCCAGCCCCTGGAGTCCCTTCGCCATGGACCGGGACGTCGTCTGGCGCGAGGCTCCCCGCGACGGGCGGGTCATAGCTCGGGTGGTGTTCCGGCGCGCTTTC
Source organism: Pseudomonadota bacterium (assembly GCA_040757715.1). GTDB lineage: Bacteria > Pseudomonadota > Alphaproteobacteria > Caulobacterales > Caulobacteraceae > CAIMFV01. The sequence continues at coordinate 43,013 of JBFLWS010000025.1, forward strand.
CATAACGGCCTCGCCCCGGGGCCGCACGGCGTTGTTCAGGTGAAGCTGGACGTAGGCCCTACCCTACAGGCCTTTCTTCCTAACCCGGACGCCGAGCGGGCTCCCAGGGTCGGCCACCGCGTGGCGCTGCATTTCGTCGCCCTCGCGGACGGGCTGCCGGCGATTCCGCAGGCGCAAGGCGTAACGCCATGAAGACGAACGACTCCGCAGAGCAGGGCATCATCAGAGAGACGGCCACATGACCTCCATCGATATTCCCGACGTGATCCGGAACATGCCGACCTTCGCGCCCGCCAACGACCTCTTGACGGCGCCCGAACAGATCCTTCAGCGCATCGACGAGGTGGGGTACGTGTTTCTGCAGGGCGTGCTCGACACTGAGGCCGTGGCGCGCCTGCACCAGAAATTCCTCGACTACCTCAAGTCCATGGGCGTGGTCGCGCCGGACGCCTCTGAACCGGTGTGGAATGGCGAAGACCTTACCGACTTTCCCCTCAAGGCCGAGCCGTTGCACGACCAGCGGATTTGGAAGTCTTTCGTCGGCGAGCCGAGCATAGACGCCTTTTTCCGAGGGCTGCTCGGCGGCCAGCCGTTCTGGGTGCCGATTGTCGAATATCGGGTCACGCCGCCGACGCGCCGGACGCCCGACGACCTGTTCCAGGCGCGTCACCAAGACGGTTTCTACAACAAGGGCATCGATTGCCTGACCTGCTGGGCGCCCCTCATGGAGATCGAGGAGAGCCGGGGCGGTCTCGCCGTAGCGGACGGAATGAACGACTGCGGCAATCTGCACGACCTTGACGACGCGCCGCAGTTTCCGATTCCCCGGGGCGCCATCCCCGACCAGGTCTGGCGTCGAGCCCACTATCGGCCCGGTGACCTGATGCTGTTCAACGCCGTTATTCCGCATACGGGGCTTCCGAACTTCTCGGACCGGTTCCGCCTATCTCTCGACGTCCGTGTGGCCCGGCCAGGCGCGGAGATCCTGCCGTTGGTCGGCGTCCTGGAAGAGGTGCATGCGGACCACCTGATGCTCCGGAATGATGACGGCGAACGGGTGTGCGTGAAGGTCGACGAGAACACCTATTGTCGCTGGCAAACCGGCAAGCGCTTGTCCTACTTAGACTTCAAGCCGCTGCTTTCGCCGGGATTGGAGATGTTGATCTCCATGAAGGGCGACACCGCCGTCATGCTGCGTCCGTCGCGCTGACGAACTTCAAGGTTTTCGGAGCGCCCTCGCGTCATGAATTTCACCAATACATTGGATGGCGACGACTTCGCCGAGATTCGTCGAGGCGTGCGCTCAGTGTGCGACGGCTTTCCGGCCGAGTACTGGCGCGAAAAGGATCAGCACGCCCAGTACCCAACCGAATTCGTCCAGGCCTTGACCGATGCGGGTTATCTGGCCGCGTTGATCCCCGAAGCCTATGGCGGCAGCGGCCTCTCCTTGCGCGCCGCTGCGGTGATCATGGAGGAGATGCAGGCGGCGGGATGCAATGGCTCGGCCTGCCATG
>JBFLWS010000026.1:0-42061 GCA_040757715.1 Pseudomonadota bacterium
AGCAATCCGAAAACGTCTCCATCCGCCGTCTCCCTTCCATCCGGAAGACAACCTCAGAACCCCGTTCGCCCTAACAACCCGACTCCAAACCCATATGCGATTCCCCTGCCTTCAAGGGGGAGAGGTCAAGTGATGGACACCCCTCGTCTTAGATCCCCGCCGCCACGGCGTCGCCCACCTGCGAGGTGGAGAGCGAACCGCCCAGGTCCCGCGTGCGCTGGCCGCTGGCGAGGGCCTGCACCACCGCGGCCTCCACCGCCTTGGCGGCGTCCTCCATGCCGAAGGAATAGCGCAGCAGCATGGCGAGGCTGAGGATCTGCGCCATGGGGTTGGCGAGGCCCTTGCCGGCGATATCGGGGGCCGAGCCATGGATGGGCTCATAGAGCGCCGAGCGCTTGCCGGCCGCATCGGGGGCGCCGAGGGTAGCCGAGGGCAGCATGCCAAGGCTCCCGGTGAGCATGGAGGCGAGGTCGGACAACAGGTCGCCAAAGAGATTGCCGGTGACGATGACATCGAACTGACCCGGCGCGCGCACCAGCTGCATGGCGCAGTTGTCCGCGTACATATGGCTGAGCGTCACGTCCGGATAGTCGCGCTTTCCAAGCTCGGCCACGGTCTGGCGCCACAAAAGGCCGCTCTCCATGACATTGGCCTTCTCCACGCTGCACAGGCGGCCCTGGCGCACCCGGGCGAGTTCGAAGGCCACGCGGGCCACGCGCTCGATCTCCGGGGTGGTATAGACCTCCGTATTGATCCCCTTCTTGGTCCCGTCGGCCAGGGTCTCCACCCCGCGCGGCTCGCCGAAATAGATGCCGCCGGTGGATTCGCGCACGATCATGATGTCGAGCCCCTTCACCACTTCGGGCTTCAGGGTCGAGGCGTCCACCAGCGGGTCATAGACCGTGGCGGGGCGTAGGTTGGCGAAGAGGCCAAGCTCGGAGCGCAACTTGAGGATGGCGAGCTCGGGGCGGTTGTCGAAGCCCTGCGCGTCCCACTGCGGCCCGCCCACCGCGCCGAACAGCACCGCGTCGGCGGCCTTGGCCTTCGCCAGCACGGCGTCGGTGAGCGGAACCCCGTTGGCGTCGATGGAAGCGCCGCCGACCAGGTCCTGATCGAGGGTCACGGCGAGGCCGAAGCGGGCCTTCACCTTCTCCAGCACCTTCACCGCCTCGGGCATGACTTCGGGGCCGACGCCGTCGCCGGGGAGGAGGAGGATGTGCTTGGTCATGGGACTCTAGAGTTCGAGGTTGAGAAGCGGGTCTGCTAATATCCGCTCACCCTCGCGGAGGCGAGGGCCCAGGTTTTTTGGCTGGTGCGCAATCGAAAAAAGCCTAGGTCCTCGTTTTCACGAGGATGAGCGGGGATAAATCACCACACCGCCTTGATGGCCGGGCGCCAGGGTTGGGCGGCGGCGAGGTCGGTCTCGTAGGCTTCGATGGTCTTGCGGTGCGACAGGGTCTGGCCGATCTCGTCGAGGCCCTCCAGCAGGGTCTTCTTGCGGAAGGGGTCGATGTCGAAATGCACCTCTTCGCCATTGGCGCGCACCACCACCTGGCGCTCAAGGTCCACGGTGATGCGGGCGTTGGCGCCCAGCTCGGCGTCCTCCAGCAGCGCCTCGCACACCTCCCGCGGCAGGGTCACCGGCAAGAGTCCGTTCTTGAAGCTGTTGTTGTAGAAGATGTCGGCGAAGGAGGGCGCGATCACCACCTTCAGCCCGAAGTCCTGCAGGGCCCAGGGGGCGTGCTCGCGCGATGAGCCGCAGCCGAAATTGTCCAGGGCGATGAGGATCTCGGCGTTGCGATAGGCCGGGCGGTTGAGCACGAAGTCGGGCTTTTCGGCCCCGGTCTCGTCATAGCGCAGGCCGTCGAACAGATGCTTGCCGAGACCTGAGCGAGTCAGGGTCTTCAGAAAGCGGGCGGGGATGATCTTGTCGGTGTCGACATTGGCCACGGGCAGCGGCGCGGCGACGCCGGTGACAGTCTTGTAGGCGCGCATCAGACCAGCTCCCGGGCGTCGATGATGTGGCCGGCGATGGCCGAGGCCGCCGCCGTGGCGGGAGAGGCAAGGTGCGTGCGCCCGCCGGGGCCTTGCCGGCCTTCGAAATTGCGGTTGGAGGTGGAGACGCAGCGCTGGCCAGGCGTCAGCCGGTCCGGATTCATGCCCAGGCACATGGAGCAGCCGGGCTCGCGCCACTCGAAGCCGGCTTCCAACAGCACCTGATCGAGGCCCTCGGCCTCGGCCTGACGCTTCACGAGGCCCGAGCCCGGCACCACCAGGGCCCGCACGCCGTCCGCCACCTTGCGGCCCTTGGCCACGCGCGCCGCCTCGCGGATGTCCTCGATGCGGGCGTTGGTGCAGGAGCCGATGAACACCACGTCCACCTTGGCCTCGGTGAGAGCCTGGCCGGGCTCTAAGCCCATATAGTCGTACATGCGCGGCTCGAAGCCCTCGCTCGGCACGTTTCCGGCGATGGGGGCCACGGCGTCGAGGCTGAAGCCCCAGGTGACCATGGGGACGATGTCCTCGCCGGCCAGGGTCACTTCGGTGTCGAACACCGCGCCTTCGTCCGAATGCAGCGTGCGCCAATAGGCCACGGCCGCGTCGAAGGCCTCGCCCTCCGGCGCCAGGGGCCGGCCCTGCACATAGGCGAAGGTGGTCTCGTCGGGGGCCACGAGACCCGCCCGTGCGCCGGACTCGATGGACATGTTGCAGAGGGTCATGCGGCCCTCCACGCTCAAGGCCCGCACCGCCTCGCCAGCGTATTCGATCACATGGCCGTTGCCGCCGCCCGCGCCGATGCGGGCGATGATGGCCAGCGCCATGTCCTTGGCGGTGACGCCCTCACCGAGCTTGCCGGTGACGGTGATGCGCATGGTCTTGGGCTTCGACTGCACCAGGGTCTGGGTGGCGAGCACGTGCTCCACCTCCGAGGTGCCGATGCCGAAGGCCAGCGCCCCCAGCGCCCCGTGGGTGGAGGTGTGGCTGTCGCCGCAGACGATGGTCATGCCCGGCAGGCTCGCGCCCAGCTCCGGACCGATCACGTGGACGATGCCCTGATGCACGTCGGTGAGCGGGATGTAGGGCACCCCGAACTCTTTGACGTTGCGCTCAAGGGCCTCCACCTGAGCCCGGCTGTCGGCCTCGGCGATGCCCTTGGCGCGGTCGATGGTGGGCACATTATGATCGGCCACGGCGAGGGTGCAGTCGGGCCGGCGCACCTTGCGGCCGGCCACGCGCAGGCCCTCGAAGGCCTGCGGGCTGGTCACCTCATGCACCAGATGACGGTCGATGAACATCAGGCCCGCGCCGTCGGCCAGTTCAGCCACGAGGTGAGCGTCCCAGATCTTGTCGAACAAGGTCCGGGGTTTGTGATCGGATTTTAAGGTGCTCATGCGGTCAAGAACGCCGGAGAAATGTGGACGGCCTTTTCACGCTTGGCCACCAGCTTGTTGAGGGCGTGGACATAGGCGCGGGCGGCCGAGACGATAGTGTCGGTGTCGGCGCCTTGGCCATCGACGATGCGGCCGTGCTCTTCCAGACGCACGGTGGTCTTGGCCTGGGCGTCGGCCCCTTCAGTCACCGCGTTGACGGCGAAGAGGTTGAGCGCCGCATCGTGCGGGAAGGCGACGCGCAGGGCGTTGAACGCCGCATGCACCGCGCCGTCGCCATGGCCCTCGGCCTTGCGGACGGCGCCGTCCACCTCAAGCTCCACATGGGCGCTGGCCTTGCCGTCGGAGCCGGCCTGCACGGTCATGTTGACGAGGCGGATGCGGGCCTGCACCTCGGCGGCGCTTTCGTCCACCAGAGCCTCCACATCCTCGTCGTAGATGATCTTCTTGCGGTCGGCGAGGTCCTTGAAGCGGGCGAAGGCGTCGTCGATGGCCGCCTGGGACAGGTCGGTGTAGCCGAGGCTGGCCAGCTTGTCCTTGAACGCCGCCCGGCCGGAGTGCTTGCCCAGCACGAGGCTCGACTTGGACCAGCCCACGCTCTCCGGGGTCATGATCTCATAGGTCTGGGCGCTCTTCAGCATGCCGTCTTGGTGGATGCCGCTCTCGTGGGCGAAGGCGTTGCGCCCGACGATGGCCTTGTTGGGCTGCACCTCGAAGCCAGTGATGGCCGACAGGAGCTTGGAGGTCTTGAGAATCTGGCGGGTGTCCACATTGACCCGGAAGGGATGGGCGTCCTGGCGCGTGCGCAGGGCCATGACGATCTCTTCGATGGAGGCGTTGCCGGCCCGCTCGCCGATGCCGTTGATGGAGCCCTCCACCTGGCGCGCGCCGGCGGCGAAGGCGGCGAGGCTGTTGGCCACCGCCATGCCGAGGTCGTTGTGGCAGTGGGCCGAGAAGATCACCGTGTCTGCCCCCGGCACCCGCTCGATCACGTTCTTGAACATGGCCGCATAGTCGGCGGGCATGGCGTAGCCCACCGTGTCCGGCAGGTTGATGGTGGTGGCCCCAGCCTTGATGGCCGCCTCCACCGCCCGGCACAGGTAATCAAGATCGGTGCGCGAGGCGTCCTCGCAGGAGAACTCCACATCGTCGCAGAGATTGCGGGCGAGGGTCACCGCGCCCTTGATGGTCTCGAGCACGTTCTCCGGAGTGGAGCGCAGCTTCTTCTCGATGTGCAGCTCGGAGGTGGCGATGAAGGTGTGGATGCGCTTGCGCCGAGCGGGCGCCACGGCGGCGGCGGTGGCCTCGATGTCGCCCGGATTGGCGCGGGCCAGGCCGGCGATCACCGGGCCGATGACGTGCTCGGCGATGCGGCGCACGCTCTCGGCGTCCTGCGGCGAGGCGGCGGGGAAGCCGGCCTCGATGACGTCGACGCCCAAGGTGGCCAAGGACTGGGCCATGCGCAGCTTTTCGTCCGCGGTCATGGAGAAGCCCGGCGACTGCTCGCCGTCGCGCAAGGTGGTGTCGAATACGATGATCTGGTTGGCCGCGAGGCGGCCGAAGTTGGGGTGCTGGATAGTCATAGCTGTGCGCCTATCGAAAATGTGTGACGGTCGTGGCTCAAGCGCTCCCCTGAACCGCGCGCACCTCCTGTTTCACCTGCCAGGCAGGCGGAGGTCGTCGGCTCAGGGGCCGATTAGTCGCGATAGGCGGGCGAGGACCGGCGCGCGCAGGGGCGTGCTCGCCGCAAGGGCGAGGCTGGCCAGAACGAGGCTGAGCGCGATCGACATCATGGCGCTCATTATGGCGAGGGCTGAGAAAGTTTCAACCCAAAGCCGGGGAGAATTTCCACGAGATTGGAAGAAAATGCCGCGACGGAACGGCTCAGGCCAGGGCGGCGAGCCCATGCTTGCGCACGATGGTCAAAAGCCTGAGCGCGGGCCCGCCCGGACGCTTTTGACCGCGCTCCCAGTCCGAGACCAGATTCTTGGAGACATTGAGATAACGCGCGAACACGCCTTGCGAGACATGCTCGGCCTCGCGAATCGCCCGGATTTCCTCCGGGGCCAAGGCCGAAGCCGGCTCCAGACAGGCTTCGTCGAAGGCACGCAAGGTCAGCTTGTCGATGGACCCGGCCTCATGCAGGCCCTCCATCATCTCGTGCACCGCCGCCAGGGCCTCGCTTCTATAGATCTTGGTCATCGCAAAGCACCTCCGTCCAACGCCCCGCATCCACTTCGGTCTGAACCTGCGCCTCGCTGAGCGCCAGCACCACCTTGGCCGCAGCTTGCAGGGTGGCGATTTCGTGAGGTTTCAGATTCGATCGATCGTTCTTCGCAAACCCGTACACAAACACCGCCCGGACCTGACTGCGGTAAAACACCATCAGCCGATAGCCCCCGGACTTGCCTTGACCCGGACGGGCGACCCTTTGCTTGATCAGGCCAGCGCCCAGGTCCGCATCGATCTGGCCTTGCTCCGCTCGCCGCACCGCGTCGCAAAGGGCGCGATCGGCGATCTGCTCCTTGCGAGCGAATTTCTCGAACCAGCCGTTTTTGAAGAGCCGCATCCCGGGTCACGCCCCGATGTATAACGCCCTGTGTGATAGTTTCAAGAGTCGGTGGTTCGCGCCAGTCCAAATTCGAGCTTGAGGTGCGCCTGGCGGACGCTCCGACCGTCCGTTCCCGTGAACTCTGCGTAACAATCGGCGCGTTTGCTGTGAATTACCCCGAATTAATTAGGACGCACGGGGGCTCTTCGGCCATCACCTTGGGCGAGAGATTGCGTTCCCAGTCTCGCGGGGAGATTTCATGTCGCTGGCGCTTGCAACGGTGATCTATGAGTGGCCGCGGTACGTGGCCGCCATGGTGGCCCTCGCCTTTTCCGGCCTGCTGGTGCTGGCACAGGTCGGCCTGTTCGTGGGTCTCGCCCGTTCGGCCACCGCCGCCATCGATCGCTCGCCTGCCGACATCATGGTGCTCAGCCAGCGGGCCGAAAGCCTGATCAACTCGGGCGGCTCCGGCTTGCCGCGCCGCACCATGCCGCTGGTGTACAAGCACCCGCAGGTGGTGGCTCTCGCCGACATCGACGACGGCTGGGGGCGCTGGTCCAACCTGGGCGAGGGCAACCTGAAGAAGCGCACCTTCGTCGAAGTCATTTCGGTGGACCCGGGTCCCGACTCCCTCACCATGCCCACCGATTTCGGTGAAGAGACCCGGCTGGCCCTGTCGCAACCCTACGCGGTGGCGGTGGACCAGACCTCCCTCGCCGCCCTGGGCGTCAAGCTGAACGACAAGGCGGCGCTCAACGGCCATTCCGTGCACGTGACGGCGGTCTTGCATGGCTACCCCTCCCTCGGCGGCGGCGGCGGCGGTTCGGTCTATGTGTCGCGCCAAACCCTGCGCCTTTTGGGGCTAGCCTCCACCGGCGACCGCGTCGGGCCCCTGCAGGTGCGTATCGCCGACCGCAGCAGGGCCGAGCAGGTGCGCGACGAGCTGAACCGCATGTCGAACGGCCAGTATCGCGCCTGGACCAAGCCGGAGCTGTCCAAGGCCAACGAACAGGCGATCCTGAAGGAGCAGATCATCGGCCTGTTCCTCTCCTTCTCGGTGGTGCTTGGGGTGTTCATCGGCGTGGCCATCACCTCCCAGACCCTGCGCGGAGCCATCCTGGCCAATATCCGCGAGCTCGCGAGCCTTCGAGCCCTGGGCGTCTCCATGGGTTCGCTGCGCCTCATCGTGCTGGAGATTTCCTGGTGGGTGGGGGTGGCTGGTCTCGGCGCTACGGGCCTTCTGGTGTGGGGCGTGTCGCTGCTCGCCCAAGCCGGCAACGTGCCCATGGCCTTCCCCATGTCCAACATCATCGCCACCGCCCTCTTCCTCCTCGGCATCGCCATGATGTCGGGCTTCATGGCCCTGGGCATCCTGAAGAAGAGCCAACCTGCGGATCTCCTCCGATGAGCGTCCAATCCCTCACCGCCAAAGGGCTCACCAAGAGCTTCAAGTCTGGCCGCGGCAAGGTCGAGGTGCTGAAGTCCATCGACTTCCACGCCGACCACGGCGAGCTGACCATGGTCATGGGTCCGTCGGGCTCGGGCAAGTCGACCCTCATCGCCACGCTTTCGGGCCTGCTGCGTCCGGACGGGGGCCAGGTGAATGTGCTGGGCAAGGACCTTTGGCGCCTGTCGCCGGGCAAGATCGACCGTTTCCGCCTGGACCACTGTGGATTCATTTTCCAGGGCTTCAACCTGTTCTCCGCTCTCACCGCCCTCGATCAGGTGACCACGGTGTTACGCTACAAGGGCCTCGACCGCGACACCGCGCGCGCTAAGGCCAAGGCCGCCCTCACCGAAATGGGGCTCGAGAACCGGCTTTCACGGCGTCCCGCGGAGCTTTCGGGCGGGGAGAAGCAGCGCGTGGCCATCGCCCGGGCGCTCGCCAAGGACCCGCAGCTTCTATTCGCCGACGAGCCCACCTCGGCCCTCGACGGCGAGAACGGCCAGGTGGTGATCCGCCTCCTGCAACGGGCGGCCAAGGAGCACGGCGCGGCGGTGATCTGCGTCACCCACGACCCGCGCCTGCAGGCCTACGCCGACCGCGTCATTCACATTGAGGATGGGCGCATCCTCGACGATCTGCGCCAATCCACCGACCCTCTCAACTCGCCCCCCGCGGCGCCCGCCGGAGTCTGATCCGCATGCCGACCTTTCTTCGCAATCGCTGGACCTGGATCGGCGTCGCCGTCGTGGCGGTCATCGCCGGGATCGCCTGGATGATGATGGCTCAGAGCGCCGCCAAGCAGGCCAAGGAGAAGGCCGCCGCCAAGGCCCCGCCCTCGCCCTACGCCGCCGTGGCCTCGGGCAAGGCTGACGTGGAGGGGGGCATCATCCAGATCGCCGCCCGCACCGCTGGCATCGTCCGCGAGGTGGACGCTCAGGAGGGCGACACGGTGAAGAAGGGCCAGGTGCTGGCCCGCCTGGAAGACGATCAGCCCAAGCTCGCCGTGCAGTCGGCGCGGGCGGCGGCGGAGCAGGCCGAGACCCAGATCCGCCTGCAGCGGGTCAATCTCGACGCCGCCAAGCGCGAGTACAACCGCATCCTCGGCCTCAAGTCGAAGCAGTTCATCTCCGGCCAGGCCCTCGACCAGGCCCAGGACCTGATCCGTCAGACCGAAGCCCAGATCGCCGCCCAGGAAGCCGCCGTGGCCACCGCCAAGGCCCAGCTCGCCCAGGCCGCCTATCAGCTCGAACTGACGGTGATCCGCGCCCCGGCGAACGGCAAGATCGTGCGCCGCTACGCCAATCCGGGCTCGGGCGCCTCCACCCTCAACGTCTCCAACATGTTCGACCTCGAGCCGGACACCGCGCGCATCGTTCGCGCCGAGATCGTGGAAAGCGCCATCCCCTTCGTCCAGGTGGGGCAGGATGTGGAAGTGGCCGCGGAGGCCGACGGCGCCCACGTCTATGTGGGCAAGGTGAAGCGCGAGGCGCCTGTGTTCGGCGCGCGCAAGCTGCAGTCGGATGATCCGGCCGAGCGCACCGACGATCGGGTGGTGGAGGTAGTGGTGAGCGCCGACAACGCGCCCCTGTTGATCGGTCAGCGGGTGCTGGTGCGCTTCATGAAGCCGGGCCAGCAGGCGGGCGCCCAGCGGCCGGCCCTCGCCCCGCCCGCGGCCAAGCCGGCGGCGTGATCGCCCCACCTTGACGGCCCCACCTTGACGGCCCGACCTTGACGGACCACGCGCCTAGGCCCTACTGCGCCCCCAGCATGAACGCTGATAAGCAATGGAGGCTCTAGGGTATGGCTGGCGAAATTCGCTTCGACGGCAAGGTGGCCATCGTGACCGGTTCGGGCGGCGGACTTGGCCGTCAACACGCCCTGGAGCTGGCCCGGCGCGGCGCCAAGGTGGTGATCAACGACCTCGGCGGGGCCGTGGACGGCAAGGGCGGCTCCTCGGAAGCTGCTGAAAAGGTGGTGGCCGAGATCAAGGCCTTCGGCGGCGAAGCCATCGCCAACGGCTCCTCGGTGACCGACGATGCCGGCGTGCAGCACATGATCGACCAGACCATGGACGCCTTCGGCCGCATCGACATCCTGGTCGCCAACGCCGGCATCCTGCGCGACAAGTCCTTCTCCAAGATGGAGATCGCCGACTTCGAAGCCGTGCTGGCCGTGCACGTCATGGGCACCATGAAGCCGGTGAAGGCCGCCTGGGAGATCATGAAGGCCCAGAACTACGGGCGCATCGTGGTCACCACCTCGTCCACGGGACTCTATGGCAATTTCGGCCAGTCCAACTACGGCGCGGCCAAGCTCGGCCTGGTGGGCTTCATGAACACCATGAAGCTGGAAGGTCAGAAGAACAACATCAAGGTCAACGCCATCTCGCCGGTGGCCGCCACCCGCATGACCGAGAACCTGATGCCGCCGGAAATGCTGGACAAGCTGCGCCCCGAGTTCGTCACCCCGGGCGTGGTCTATCTGGTGTCCGAGGACGCCCCCACCGGAGCCATCCTCACCGCCGGCGCCGGCGTTTTCGCCCTCGCCCGCATCTATGAGACCGAGGGCGTCTATCTCGGCGACAAGGGCCTCGACGCCGAGCATGTGCGCGACGCCTGGGCCAAGATCGAAGACCCGGCCGGCCAGCAGCACTACTTCCAGGGCGGCGAACAGACCGCCAAGTTCTTCCGCAAGATGTCGGGGAACTGATTAAACAATCTAATATCCCGCTCATCCTCGTGAAAACGAAGAGCTCGGCTTTCTAATATCCCGCTCATCCTCGCGCCGGCGAGGACCTAGGTTTTTTATGCAGCGCTAAGCTGGACAAATCTGGGTCCTCGTTTTCACGAGGATGAGCGGATTTATAACTTCGAACTGTGTGTGTTCAACCGACCACCTCGGCTACTAGGTCGGGGTGCTGGGCGATCACCCGCACATAGGCGACGGCGAAGTCCGGCGCCGTGGCGCGGGCCTGCTCCCAATCTCGCAAGGTGCCCACCGGCACGCGGAAACGGCGGGCGAACTCCGCTTGGGTAAGTCCCAAGGACGTACGGGTTTCACGGATCAGGCGCGCGCGCTGACCGCGCTCCAGAGCTTCCGGAGAGACGTCGAAATCCTCGGCGTCGGCGGGGTCAGCCGGCAAAACGGTAAGCTTGTTCTTCACCCGACAACTTGTACGGGATTTCCGCACCGCCATCAACACCGGCAAAAGCGCGTTTGATCGAACCTTCGCTCGCGGGAGCCCCCTACCCCACCGCCTCCAGGCGACTGAGAGCGGCGGCGATCTTGGCCTTGGCGGCTTCGGCCTCGGCGAGCTTGGCGTTGTTCTCGGCCACCACCGCCTCGGGCGCCTTGGCCATGAATTCGGCGTTGCCGAGTTTCTTCATCACCCGTTCGATATCGGCGTTGAAGCCGGCCACGGCCTTGGCGAGGCGGGCCTTTTCCGCTGCCACGTTGATGAATTCGGCCACCGGCAGGCTGCAGGCCACGCCCTCCACCACGAAGGTCACTTCCCCCGCGGGCGAGGCCTCGGCCAGGCGATAGCCGTCCACCCGCAGCATCTGCGAGATCACGGCCGCATTGGCCTTGAGCCGCGCAGCCACCGCCGCATCGTTGCTGACCACGGTGAGTTTCGGCCGCGCCGAGGGGGGCACGTTCAGTTCCGCGCGCACGGCCCGGCCCTCGCTGACGAGATCGATGAGCCAGCCCATCTCGGCCTCGGCCGCCCCGTCCACATAGGTCTGCGGCAAGACCGGCCAGGCGGTTTCCATTAGGAGCCCGGTCCTTGCAGGCCCGAACTCAGCGCTGGCCCGCCACAGCTCCTCGGTGAGGAAGGGGGCCACCGGGTGCAGCAGGATCATGGCCTGGTCCAGCACCCAGGCGGTCATGGCCCGCACCTCCGCCTTGGCCGCCTCGTCCTCGCCATTGAGGATGGGCTTGGCGAACTCCAGGTGCCAGTCGCAGAACACGTTCCAGATGAAGCGATAGAGCGCCCCCGCCGCCTCGTCGAAGGCGTGATTGTCGAGGGCCTCGGTGACGGCCTTGGCGGTCTTGGCCGTCTCGCCGCGGATCCACTTGCTAAGGGTCAGCTTCACCTTCGCCGGGTCGAAGCCGGCCACGCCCGCGCACTCGTTCATCTGGCAGAAGCGGGCGGCGTTCCACAGCTTGGTGCCGAAATTGCGATAGCCTTCAACGCGTTGCTTGGCGAGCTTGATGTCCCGGGCCTGGCCCGACATGGCGGTCAAGGTGAAGCGCAGGGCGTCCGCGCCATACTCGTCCACCAGCTCCAGGGGGTCGATGACATTGCCCTTGGACTTGGACATCTTCTGGCCCTTCTCGTCGCGGACCAGGGCGTTGATGAACACGGTCTTGAAGGGCGCCTCGCCCATGAAATGCAGGCCCATCATCATCATCCGCGCCACCCAGAAGAAGATGATGTCGAAGGAGGTGACGAGGGTGGTGGTGGGATAAAACCGCTTCAGATCCTCGGTCTCGCCCGGCCAGCCAAGGGTGGAGAAGGGCCACAGGGCCGAGGAGAACCAGGTGTCGAGCACGTCCTCGTCCTGGGTCAAGACGACGCCCTTGCCGAACTTGGCTTCTGCCACAGCGCGGGCCTCGGCCTCGCTCTCCTCCACGATCCAGGTCCCGTCCGGCGCCTTCCAGGCCGGGATGCGATGGCCCCACCAGAGCTGGCGGGACACGCACCAGGGCTCGATGTTGCGCATCCACTCGAAGTAGGTCTTGTCCCAGTTGCGGGGCTCGAACACGGTGGCCCCCTCCTCCACCGCCTTGATGGCCGGCTGGGCGAGGGTCTTGGCGTCCACGTACCACTGGTCGGTGAGATAGGGCTCGATCACCACGCCGGAGCGATCGCCATGCGGCACCATGTGGCGGGTCTTCTCGATCCCGCGCAACAGGCCGAGGCTGTCCATCTCGGCGATGATGGCCTTGCGGGCGACGAAGCGGTCTAGGCCGCGATAGGCCTCCGGGACCTCGTCGTTAAGGCGAGCGAAGTCGTCCAGGATATTGATCATCGGCAGGTCGTGCCGCTTGCCCACCTGGAAGTCGTTGAAGTCGTGCGCCGGAGTGATCTTCACCGCGCCCGAGCCCTTTTCCGGATCGGCGTAGGCGTCGGCCACGATGGGGAACTGGCGACCGGTGATGGGGTGGGCGATCAGCTTGCCCACCAGGGCCTGATAGCGCTCGTCGTCCGGGTGCACGGCCACCGCCGTATCGCCCAGCATGGTCTCCGGCCGGGTGGTGGCCACCACGATTTCCCCGGAGCCGTCGGCCAGCGGATAGGCGAAGTGCCAGTAATGGCCGTCCACCTCCTTCTGCTCGACTTCGAGGTCGGAGATGGCGGTCTGGAACTGCGGGTCCCAGTTCACCAGCCGCTTGTCGCGATAGATCAGGCCCTGCTTGTAGAGGGTGACGAACACCTTGCGCACGGCGGCCGACAGGCCCTCGTCCAGGGTGAAGCGCTCGCGGCTCCAGTCGCAGGACGCGCCCAGGCGACGCATCTGGCGGGTGATCATGCCGCCGGACTCGGCCTTCCAGGTCCAGACCTTCTCCACAAAGGCCTCGCGGCCCAGATCCCGGCGACCGATATTGCCCGCCGCCGCCAGCTGGCGCTCCACCACCATCTGGGTGGCGATGCCGGCGTGGTCCGAGCCCGGCAGCCACAGCACCGCCTCGCCCTTCATGCGGTGATAGCGGGCCAAGACGTCCTGCAGCGTTTGGTTCAACGCATGGCCGATGTGCAGCGAGCCGGTCACATTGGGGGGCGGAATGACGATGCAGAAGGGCTTGGCGTTCGGATCGCGCTGAAGCGTCCCGTCCGGCGAGAAGGCGCCGGAGGCCTCCCACTCCGCATAGAGGCGGGGTTCGACGGTCTTGGGATCGAAGGTCTTTTCGAGCATGCGGTAATGAGGCGAAGCCCGTTATCGGGGCGACGCCTTCTCATCCTTGTGATTGCGGAAAGAGGGAGGCGCAGCCGGGCGGAACCAGGTCCGCCGCGGCCCTATGTCGCCCCTTATACGCGACGACGGGACAGACGCTCCACTTCCGCCTGCACGCGCTCCTGGACGATGGTCTCCAGGTTGGTGTCGAGCCAGTCCTTCAACAGCGGGCGTAAGAGCTCGCGCACCACGTCCTCCAGGGTGCGGCCCTCCGCCGGCATGGCGATGGACTGCGACAGGGCGCCGAAGTGCGACGACACCGACGCGGCCTTGTGCGCCGACAGGAGGCCGTCATCCTCGCCGAAGCTCAGGGCCGGCGCAGGGGCGGCGGCGCGGGGCGGGGCGGCGGGAACGATGTCCTCGGTAATGGACGGGCGGAACGGCTCGGGGGCGGGCTCGTGGAAGGCCGGCGCCGGCGCGGGAGCGTCCAGGCGATCGGTGAGCTCCAGCACGTCCTCCGCCGGGGGCTCGGGCGCATGGAACACCGGGGCCGGGGCCGGAGCCGGAGCCGGTTCGGCCGCCGCCGCCGCCGCTTGCGGCTCGTCCTCGGAGATGATGCGGCGGATGGAGGCGAGGATTTCCTCCATGGTCGGTTCTTGGGCGCTCTGATCAGACATTCGTGGGCCGTCGGCTTGGGGGACTTTAGCGGGGCTGGGGCGGAACTTGATGCGGCTGGGACGCCTCCGAACTTGAACCTTCGGCGCGGCGTCCGCAACACCACTGTTCCCTAATCTTCAAGCACGTCAAGCCTGTGAAGAAAAAGGCTAAACGGCGAAGCACGCGCGATATTCAGCGCCGAGACTTCGCGCGCCCCCTCACCTCACCGGCGGCGCGTCGAGGCCGGGCCCCGTGCGGACCACGCCGGACGCGTTTTCGCTGCTGGGCGATGTCACGCCGATCGGCTTGGTATGTGGGCGGCCGAGGCTGTCGAAGGCGCCGGCGAGGCCGTCCAGCGGGGTCGCCCCGGCGCTGCGCACCTTTTTGAACGCCGCCTGCGCATCATAGAGCTTCGGGGAGTCCAGCAGGTTGCGCGCCTCCAGCCGGCCCACGGCGGCCAGGAGCTGGGCCTCGGCGAGGTAGCCGTCATGGCGCGCCTGCACCAGGGCGAGCTCGGCGTCGCGCACCTGCTTTTCGGCCTGCAGCACATCAAGCGTGATGCGCCGGCCCACCCGGTACTCCTCGCGCGCGCCCTCGGCGGCCACCCTGGCCGCGCTCACCGCCTCTTCGTCGGTGGCGACATTGGCCCTTGCCGAAAGGATGTTGCTCCAGGCCTGGCTCACCTGCTGCACCGCGCCCCGGCGCTGCTTTTCGATGTCGATGCGATCGGCGGTGTTCTGCTCGCGGGCCTGGCGGATCAGCGATTCGTTGAGCCCGCCGGTGAAGAGGGGCTGGGAGACCGTGACGCCGGCCACGAACTGGTTGGAATAGATGTCCTGCCGCGACAGGGCCGAGTTGGAGGGGCCATAGCTGGCGGTGGCCGCGACGCTCGGGTGATTAGCCGCCTTGGCTGCGTCCACCTTGGCGCGGGAGGCGCGTTCGGTGAGCACGGCCTGGCGGATGGCCGGGGCGTTTTTGTCGGCGAGGTCGAAGGCCTCCTCCACGCTGGCGGGCAGGCCCGGCAAGGTCGGTTCAGCGGCGAGGCTCGCTGGCGCGCGGCCCACCACGGCGGCGTAGGCGGCGCGGCTGATCTCCAGCTGGGCCTTGGCGGTGGTGAGCGCGCCCTTGGCCTGGGCGTATTGGGCTTGAGCCTGGGCCGTGTCGGTGCGGGTGAGCTGGCCCACCTCGAACTTGGCCTTGGCCTCGTCGAACTGGTTCTTCAGCACGGTGACGTTTTCCTGCTGGATGGCCACCGCCTCCTGGTCCCGGCGCACGTCGGCATAGGCGCTGATCACCTGTTGCAGCACGGCGGCCTCGGCGGCGCGCAGGCCTTCGCGCCCGGCCAGGATCTGAGCTTCGGCCGCCGAGACATTGGCCGCGATGCGCCCGCCGGAGAACAGGGTCTGGGAGGCCGAGAGGGTCAGGCTGGTGGATTTGGTCTCCACCGAACCGCCGAACTTCTTGGGCAGGTCGCTTTCGGCGTAGCTCTCGCTGATCGAGGCGCCGAGGCTCGGCCGATAGCCCGCCCGCGCCTGCACAAAGGCCTCGTCCAGCGCCCGCTGCTGCGCCCTTTGCGCCAACAAGGTGGGGTTGGAGTCATAGGCCAGCGCAAGAGCGTCGCCGAGGGTTTCAGCCCTGGCGGCCGTCGTCAGGGTCGCGCCCAGCAAGACAGCGGCGGCCGCGCTGGCCAAGAGGCCCGAATGAAGTAAGACGCGCATGAAGCCCAAACCCCTCGACAGACTGTGGTCCTGTCAGCCTGTACGGGGGCCGGCGCGCGGGCGCCAGTTAAGGATTGTTTAGAACACGAAGGCCGGTTTGGGCTCGAAGCCCGGCATCTGGTGCGGCGTGGAGTCGAATATCTCCGCCCGGCCGGTCACGCCGTCGTGGGTCTTCAGATAGACCACCGCCTTGCCCACCGGGCCGGTGCGCTCGACGACGCCCAGGCGCCCGCCCACCTTCAGCGCCTTCAGCCAGGCCTCCGGGGCCTTGGTCACCGCGCCCTCGGCGACGATCACGTCGTATTCGGACTCGACGCCAAGGCTGACGAGGTCGCCGGCGGTGACGATGACCTTTTCATCGGCGAGGGCGGTCTCGGCGGTGGCGCAGGCGATGCCCGCGGCCTGGCGCAGCGTGGTCACCACCCCCATGCGGGAGAGCACCATGGCTGCATAGGGTCCGGCGATGCTGAGGGCCTTTTCGCCCGCGACCGGGGCCACGGACTGCAACAGCTTGGCCAGGTCCCGCGGCTCCATCAGCCGCCAGCCGTGGCAATATTCGATCTCGGTCTCGGCATAGGCGAGGTGTTCCTTGCCCGGGGGGCAGAACTTCTCGCGCGGGGCGACGGCGATGGCGTCCTGGAGAGCGAGGTCGGTGACGTCGTGGGTGCGCACCTGCGATTCCAGCATGTTCACGCGCTGGGTGGCGAAGTCCGTGGTCATGGGGGGAGGCCTCAGCCGCAGATAATAGAGTCGGCACGCTTATAGGGCGGCGAGGAAGCCCAAGGCAATCCGGCTTTGGGCGGAACCGCGCGGACGAGGCTGGCTGGCGCGAAGCAAGGCGCCGACCTTTGCGCCCGTGCATGAAATAAATACCTTTCCGCGGCATCCTTGCAGGCGACGAGGGGTTCTGTTAGCCATCGCCCCTCGCGACGCGCCGGCCTGGTGGCGGAGTGGTGACGCAGCGGACTGCAAATCCGCGCACCCGAGTTCGATTCTCGGCCAGGCCTCCAAAATCAATATCAAAAGCAAAATAGAGCGGCGGAAGCGGGGGTCTCTGCAACTCGCCCCGTCCACGAATTCCCAGTCCGCTCGCGGCGAAATTGCAAAACCGTCTTAATAAACGTATAAACATGCGGAATCTAAGCGGTGCGCGCCGGCATTGCGCCGGACAGGGGGACGGGATATGGCTGAAGCCACAATCAATCCATTGATGCCAAATTGCTTTTTTTTAGAAAAAACCGACGGTGACCTCCGCAGACTTGCAGTCGATGGTAATAAATCTACGGATAACCGATACAACCTACTGGCAACTTCACTCGGCAATTCTCCCGTCAAAAATACTCAATGGCGACTTGAGCCAGCATGCAACCCTGGAGAAGCTAGCCATTTCTTTGGCATCCGGTTGGCCGACTCCAGTCGGAACGTCTTGCTTGGCGCAGACGGCAAGGATGTGCATTGTCGCGACTGGGGTCAGACAAATGGCGGCGACAATCGCAGTTGGATAGCGGACCCGCGATATGTCTGGGAAATACGAACCCATTCCGATAGCTCAGACCCCAAGAAATCTGGCTACAGGTTTCTCAATGGAGAGACCGGAGGGATTTTGTTCACGCACAAGGATAAAAACCCTCAATTGCTCTACGACACACCAAATACAGTCCATCAAGATCAAGTATGGCAATTTAAAACCGATAATAATATCGGCGTTAATTTTGATAAATGGATAGAAGATAATAATAGCACCGCGAACACTCACCTTGAAAAGAGTGTAAGATTAGATTTTGACACACATGTATTAAATTTTCACCACAACACCCATACGTGGAAAAATAATTACATAAATACAATAAAAAACGGAATAATCAGCAGAATAATTGCAAATAAGCTTCAAATTAGAAATAAATCATCAGTAATGGTATTTATCCACGGTGTAAATAGCGACTTCAATTCATTCTCTCTTTATATAGATCATATATCACGCCTGTTCGATCAACACGAGATACGTGACGAACGCGGCCGTCCACTCTCACGAAATGATTTAATAATTCTCGGCATAGAATGGCCCTCCCAGAATATGGGCGAGATGCTCAAATCTTTATTGACCGCCGGCGAGAAAATGAGCGCGCAATCGATCGCCGAAGATTATCTGAAAGACACACTCCTTTCGATCTCGGCCGGACTTGATTCGCGATTTCATTTTGTTAGCCACAGCATGGGCGCTCAAGTTTTACTTTATCTGCTGCCGCAGATCGGCGGAAAAAATATTCCGATCGGATCACTATTCTTTATACAAGGCTTTGCTCAAGCATCCGCGTTCATGGCCCCAAATGATAAATCGGCGCGCATTCCAAAACCTGAATTATGGGTCGCCCAAGCCAATTATTTACTTAAGTGGTTTTCAGACTCTATCGGGCCCAAAGCCCTAGACTCATCCAAATCCCTTTTAGGAATCATTGCCCGGTTAAAACTTGATGACATAGTAAGGCCTGAAAATGTCAAACGAACCGAATTTTCACGCTTTGCCGAGTATGTTCTCGGGCCGATCATGGCGACACGCACGCGCGCCTTTTGGTCAGATTTTCAACTCGGCGCTGCAGCGCTGAGCCTCTACGAACCAAGTCACGCGCTGGGCGCGCACGGCTTTGTCAACGACAATACAAAGACTGTCGCTCTACACTTGAATCATGAGAACATTTACCTTGGCGGTAACTTCTCCTACGACTTCATCGGCCCACTCGCAAGAAATGAAAAGTATTTCAATCTAGACATAGAACCCTATATATCCAATCACGACGATTTCAAGAACTCGGCGACCGCTCACGCCCATCTAACGGCAATCAATTGGATTGGAGCGCCGCGCAAACCGGCGAACAAAGTTGTCCCCCTCGCCGAACAGGTAATACCTCGCCATTGGATGGCCGACACATGGGAAACAATTAAACATCGAAAGCTAACTGAACTTTGCCTTCCGGGCGCGCATGACGCTGGGACGGCAATTCTTTCTTCTGTAAAGATTCCATCCGACAAAAATCTTTACAAAATTGCTTATGAAACGATAAGTCAAAATCTGTATAAGAGATTTTATGAACTATGGAAAAAGGTCGCGACAGACGAGTCGGCGTGGGACGATCTCACCAAATCTTCCGCTGAGCGGGCGCGTGAAAAGGCGGTCCCCTTCGACATGGCGCATAGTATTACCGGCGGCGTCGCCAAGGTGCTAGCGCCGACGGCGAGCCAAATGCTCGAGGGTCTGATACCGAGCCTGACCCGCACGCAGGAACGACCGATCGGGGATCAATTAAGGCGCGGATGTCGGTTTTTCGATATGCGGCCGGTTATCGGCCCCAATGGCGAACACTTCCTGGCGCACGGCGATCAATCGATGTTCGGCATCGTGGGAGCCTATGGCGAACAGCTGAAGGGCGTGCTCGACGACGTACTTGAGTTCGCGAGCGCGCCAGAACATCGGCGAGAATTGATCATCTTGATGTTTTCGCACACGGCGGATTGGGACGGTGATAAGAACGCCCTGACCAATGACCAAAAGCGTGAGTTGGTCGATCTGATTACCCAGAAGCTGGCGCCCGTACTAATCAACCGCTTCAAGCCGGAAGAACGACTGGATGATCTGCCTCTAGAAGATTTGTTGCAGGGCGATCGCAACGTCCTTTGCCTGCTCGACCGCTCCATCTTGGAAGAAATGCGCCTTGTTCCAGCCGGCGCTTACACCTTCCTTCAGCGAGAGCAGGGCGATGGCGAACTTCCGACCGATCTGAAATTCGGCCTGGTATTGTTCGATCACTACGCAAACTCGCGCAATACGGCCAACGTGATCGACGATCAGCTGATCAAGTTCGAAGCTCGCATGGCGAAACGAGAAACGAACGCCGAGCAAAAAGATTTAGAAGCGCGTCGACGGGGACAGGAAGTCTTCCTTCTATCGTGGACGGCGACCCTCGCGCTGAACGCATCGCTGGGCGACTTGCACTCTGTCATCGGCCTGGCTAAGGCGCACAACGCCCATCTGAAGCCGTTTGTCACAAGCGCGATTGCTCGTGGAATCATCACAAGCCGGCGGCGGCCAAATATCATCTATGTGGACGCCTATGATTCGAGCGTTCTCGATGTGGTGACCATGATCAACGCGCTTCCCGTGACCACCTGATGAGCATGCCTTAGGACGGAAAAAGGGCCGAGCACGTCCCGCGCGCCCGGCCCTTCGCCTTTGATTAGATCAACCCAGAGCGTAATCCGATCAAACAGAGTCGGATTACGCTCATATCCCTTTGAATTCAGAGCATTTTTATCCGAAAACCGGTTCCCACTTTTCGGAAATGCTCCGCCTCACCGGCAGATCTGGAAATCTTCCATATATTCATGGCCATAGCGGTCATGCACCGGGCGCTGCTCCCAATGGCAGCGCTGCTCATAGCCGGCGCGACGCCAGTGGTCGCGGCGCACGTCGTAATAGCGGCTGTCATAGTTGCGGCGCACATAGCCCTCCGGGCAGGGACGGTGGTCGCGAGCCATGTTGTTGCCGATGGCCGCACCGGCGAGACCGCCGAGCACCGCGCCGGTGCCGGCGTTGTGACCGCCCGCCAGAGCGCCGCCAGCGATGGCGCCCACCAGGCCGCCGGCCACCGTGCCGGTGACCTTCTCATTGTGTTTGTGCTCTTCGCAGCGGTTGGTGTAGGCGGACGCCAGGCTGGGCGCCGCGGCGGCCACGATCAAGGTGGCGATCAGCATCGACTTACGCAGCATTCGATTTCTCCTCTATGGGGCGGATGGCGACACCGTCCTCCG
Source organism: Pseudomonadota bacterium (assembly GCA_040757715.1). Lineage (GTDB taxonomy): Bacteria > Pseudomonadota > Alphaproteobacteria > Caulobacterales > Caulobacteraceae > CAIMFV01. The sequence continues at coordinate 20,463 of JBFLWS010000026.1, forward strand.
CAGCTCCTGAACGCGGCCTGAACTCTGTATACCCTCAACCGGCGGCGCAGTTATGGCGCCGTCCAGCCCCGGACCGCAGAGCTCGCCACAGTTGCGCGAGCCGGCTCAGGAAAAGAGAGCATGACCCCGCGCAGACTCAACGCTCAACGTCAAAACAATCATCCCGGGCCGGCGGTTTCCGCAGAAATTACCATCGAGGCCCTGGGCGCGCAGGGCGACGGCCTGGCTCATCTCAGCGGCCAGGCGGTGCACGTGCCCTTGACCCTCGCCGGCGAGACGGTGCGGGCGGAGGTCACCGGCGATCGAGGCGAGCTCCTAGAGGTGCTGAGCCCGAGCCCTCATCGCATCGCCCCGGCCTGCCGGCATTACGGCGCCTGCGGCGGCTGCGCCCTGCAGCATTTCGAGCCGAGCGCCTATCTCGCCTGGAAGACAGCTCGGGTGGAGAAGCTGCTGGCGCAGGAGGGCCTGCACCCCGAGTTCGAGCCCGCCTTCGCCGCCCCGCCCGGCTCGCGTCGGCGCCTCGCCCTGCACGCCCGCCGGGGCGATCGGCCGGACCTCGCCCGGCTCGGCTTCAAGGCGCGCAAGTCCTGGTCCCTGGTGGAGATCGACGAGTGCCCGGTGGCCCTGCCCGCCCTCGCCCGCGCCCTCCCCGGCCTGAAGCGCCTCGCCGCGCCCTTGCTGGAGCAGCCCAAGTCCGCCCCCACCCTGCACCTCACCCTCACCGACACCGGCCTCGACGTGGGCGTCACCGGGGTGGAGAACAAGGCGGGCGGCCTCTCCGGCGATGCGCGCCTGAAGGTGGGCCAGATCGCCGCAGAGCTTGACCTCGCCCGCGTCACCTTGATGGGCGAAACTCTCTACCAGGCCCGCCAGCCGGTGGTGCGCTTCGGCAAGGCCGCCGTGGCCCTGCCGCCGGAGGGCTTCTTGCAGGCGGTGGCCGCCGCCGAGACCGCCATGGCCGAGCGGGTGCTGGCCGCCGCCGCGGGGGCGAGGCGCGCCGCCGACCTCTTCTGCGGCGCCGGGGCTTTCACCTTCCGCCTGGCCGAAGTCGCGCAAGTGTACGCCGCCGATGGTGCGGCTCCGGCGGTGGCCGCTCTCAAGGCCGCGCTGGGAACGCCGGGCCTGAAGCCCATCACGGCGGAGACCCGCGACCTCACCCGCCGCCCCGTGCTGGCGAGCGAGCTGAAGCACACCGATGTGGTGGTGTTCGATCCGCCGAGGGCCGGCGCCGCCGAACAGGCCGGCGAGATCGCCAGGAGCAAGGTCCCCCTGGCGGTGGGGGTCTCCTGCAACCCCACGAGCTTCGTGCGCGACGCCGCCATCCTCGCCCGCGGCGGCTTTAAATTGGAGTGCGTCATGCCGGTGGACCAGTTCCTCTGGTCGCCCCATATTGAACTGGTCGGGGTGTTCCGGAGATAAAGACCATGTCGGCGACCGCGCCTGAACGCCGGGCCAAGGCCTTCCGCCTGGAGGCGGGGACCACGGCGGCCCTGTCGGCGGCCAAGGCTTTGTGGTGGAGCGCCGGCGGCGCGGCCCTGCGGGCGATCACCAAGCCCAAATGGGACAATGAGCGTCACGGTCCGCCCAAAGCCCCGCCGACGGATCTGAAACGCCTGCGCCGCGCCTGGATGGAGGCCTTCGCCAAGGACGCCGCCGACGTGGCCGCCGGTCTCTACCCGCCCTCGGAGCGGCTGGCCGATCCGCAGCGCGCCATGGCCGCGGTGATCGATCTCCTCGCCGACGCCCGCGAGGTGGACGCCCGCCGTCGCCGCGAAGGCGGGGTGGAGGCGCGGGAGACGCCGGGGGCTGAAGCCTACCCGGTCTATTACCGGCAGAACTTCCACTACCAGTCCGGCGGCTGGTTCACCGAGGAGAGCGCCAGGCGCTATGAGGCGCAAGTTGAGGCGCTGTTTTCCGGCACGGCGGGGGCCATGCGCCGGCGCGCCCTGTCGCTCTTGGCCAAGGCCTGGAAGGAGGAGGACCAGCGCGGCCGACGCCTGGTGGACCTCGCCTGCGGCTCCGGCGCCTTCCTGGCCGACCTGAAGGCCGCCTTCCCCCGGGCCGACGTGATCGGGCTTGATCTCTCCCTGCCCTATCTCGCCGAGGCGCAACGGCGATCCGGCGCAAAGACTGTGCAGGCCAATGCTGAGGCGACGCCCTTCGCCGATGCGAGCCTCGACGGCGTCGCCTGCGTCTATCTGTTCCATGAGTTGCCGCCGCGGGTGCGGCCCAAGGTGGCGGCGGAGATCGCCCGGGTGCTGAAGCCCGGCGGCGTGTTCGTGCTGGCCGATTCCGTGCAGGCTGAGGATGAGCAAGACCTCGCCCGACTGTTGGAAGTTTTTCCGGTATTCTTCCACGAACCCTATTACAACAGCTATCAGGACACCGATCTGATCGCCCTGTTCGGCGCCGTGGGGCTTCAGTTGAAGGCCAAGGACCAGGCCTTCCTCACCAAGGCTTTGCTGTTCGAGAAAGCGTCATCCGCCCCTACGAACTGAAGGACCCGTCGCATGATCACGCTCTACGTCTTTGGGCCGTATTTCGGCCTGCCCGACGGCAGTCCCTTCGTCACCAAGGCGCTGCTGACCCTGAAGTTGGCTGGTCTTGCCTTCCAGACCGACGCCACCGGCTTTGGCAAAGCGCCCAAGGGCAAGCTGCCTTTCATCAATGACGACGGGAAGATCATCGCCGACTCCACCCTGATCCGCTTCCACCTCGAGGAAAAGTACGGCATCGACCTCGACGCCGGCCTCAGCCCTGCCGAGCGCGGCGCCGCCTGGGCGGTGGAGAAGATGTGCGAGGAGCACCTCTATTGGGCGATCATCGACGCCCGCTGGATGGTCGACGCCAACTTCGACAAGGGGCCGAGGCAGTTCTTCGCCGCCGCCCCCGCGCCGCTGCGCCCGCTCATCGCCGGCGTGGTGCGCGGCCAGGTGCGCAAGGCCGCCAAGGGCCACGGCATGGGCCGCCACTGCCGCGCCGACATCGAGAAAATGGCCGTCCGCGACCTCAAGGCCATCGCCGACATGCTCGGCGACAAGCCCTATCTCATGGGGGACAAGCCGTGCTGGGCCGACGCCACGGTGTACGCCTTCGTGGCCGGGGTGCTGACCCCGGCGTTCGAGACGCCCATCCGCACGGCGGCGGAGGGCATGGCCAACCTGGTCGCCTATCGCGACCGGCTGACCGCCCAGTACTTTCCGGCGTGAGGGGGCTTAGGTGTTTGAGCAAAATCCGATTCTGTTAGTTCGAATTTTGCTTTAGGCTTCAAGATCGGCTGAAACCGCTGCGTGGTCCGATGGGCGGTCCCACCCGCGCATGTCTACGTGGATGCGCGCGGGCTCAGCGGCCTTCGTCAAGCGCGACGCCAGGGCGGGCGAGGCCCATAGGTGGTCGAGACGGAGGCCCCGTCCCGAGGCGCGAAAGTCTTGGGCGCGGTAGCTCCACCAGGAGAACACCTTTTCCGGTGCGGGCCGGGCGACGCGCAGCAGATCGATGAAGCCGAGCGAGCGGCGCAGAGTCTCCATGGCTTCGCACTCGATGGGCGTGTGGCTGACGATGCGCGACATCTGTTTGTGGCTCCAGACGTCGAACTCTCCGGGGGCGACGTTCAAATCGCCGGCCACCAGGATAGGCTCGCCAGGGTCGCGCGCAGCCATGGCGTCGGTTAGGCGGGCCAGGAAGTTGAGCTTGTGGTCGAACTTCGGATTGATCTCGCGATCCGGCTCGTCGCCGCCAGCCGGTACATAAAGGTTATGAATCTCTACGCCCGCCACCACGCCGGAGACCACGCGGGCGTGGCCGTGGCGGCAAAGGTCGAGCCTCGGCGCCTCGCCGATGGGCAGGCGTGAGGCCAGGGCCACGCCATGCCAGCCCTTCTGGCCCGCGACCTTGACGTGGGACAGTCCCATATCGGCCAGGGCGGCGAAGGGGAACTCCTCCTCACGGCACTTGGTCTCCTGCAAACAGACCACGTCGGGAGCCTCTTCGGCGACGAATCGCGCCAGGTGATCCACGCGAAGACGCACGGAGTTGACGTTCCAGGTGGCGATCCGCAGGCGCATGGGTGTCGAAATCCAAAAAAAACCGGCCACGGAATCGTTCCGTGGCCGGGGAATCTAGTCAAGCTCAGCCGCCGCCGGGAGGGGATGGGGTCCGGCACGGTTCGGACAGCGCCAATGCGCCGTCGCAACGTTGCTAAAGTGCCACTCTCAACCATAAACGTCAAGGCCGAACACTATGATCTTGGACGTTGCAAATACGTCACGATTCTCAATTTGACTCGGTTCGCCGCGGCCGCGGGTCGCGCAGCTTGAACTGGGCGGTGTCGAGATCGGCGGACGTCTCCATGCTGTCCAGCCGCACCTGGGTGACCTGGCCTTGACCATCGGTGATGGCCCAGCCGACGAGAGTCAGCGGCGCCTTGCGGAAGCGTAGCTCGATGGCGCCCTCCGCGTGGTGGCCGCGATCGCGCAGGGTGACCCCGAAGACGGCGTCTGTCTCCGTAACCTTGGTCACCTCCACGCTCTTGTCCAGGCGCACGGTCTTGGCGAGGAAGAGGCCGAGCGGCGTCGCCCATTCCGGATATTGGTCGAAGGTCTTCAGCCGCTGGTCGTAGATCGAGACATTGTGGCCGTCGGCCACCACTAATAGGCCGCTGGGCGCGTCGTACTGGAACCTCGCCCGTCCCGGCCGCCGGATAGCATAACGGCCGCTGGTCTGGGACCCGTAGGCGTCCACCTGACTGAAGCGGCCATAGACCTGGCCAAGCGTCGATAGATAGCCGGACGCCTGATCGATCAACCCCTTCTGGGCCTCGGTGAGCTCAAGCGGCTTGGCGCTCGCAGCGCTAGCCAGGACAAGGCAGCACGAGAGACCGAGCAGAAAGCGACGAACCACGGGACAAACTCCGACAATTGCTGCACGAGGCCCTTAGCGCGTAACCATGGCGACAAGGCGCCTAAGCGCGTTCACGGTTCACACCACTGGCGGCGGCCCCGCCAGGATGTCGCGCTTGCCGGCGTGATTGGCGGGGCTCACCACCCCTTCCTTCTCCATGCGTTCGATCAGCGAGGCGGCGCGATTGTAGCCGATCTGCAGCCGGCGCTGGATATAGCTGGTGGAGGCCTTGCGGTCGCGGGTGACCACGGCCACGGCCTGGTCGTAGAGATCATCGCCCGAGCCGCCAAGGCCAGCTTCGCCGCTGTCCTCCTCCTCGTCGCCGCCGGCGGTGACGTCGTCCACATATTGCGGCTCGCCCTGCTGGCGCAGGAACCCGGCAACGGCCTCCACCTCGCCGTCGGAGACGAAGGGGCCGTGCAGGCGCGTCACCCGCCCGCCGCCGGCCATGTAGAGCATGTCGCCCTGGCCGAGCAGCTGCTCCGCGCCCTGTTCGCCGAGGATGGTGCGGGCGTCGATCTTGGAGGTGACCTGGAAGGAGATGCGCGTCGGGAAGTTGGCCTTGATGGTGCCCGTGATCACGTCCACCGAGGGGCGCTGAGTGGCCATGATGAGATGGATGCCCGCGGCGCGGGCCATCTGGGCCAGGCGCTGCACCGCGGCCTCGATGTCCTTGCCGGCCACCATCATCAGGTCGGCCACCTCGTCGATGACCACCACCAGATAGGGCATGGGTTCGGGACGCAGGGTCTCGGACTCGTAGATCGGCCGGCCGGCGTCGTCGAAGCCGGTCTGCACGGTGCGTTCGAAATGCTCGCCCCGTTCCAGGGCCTCCAGGGCCTTTTGATTGTAGCCGCCGATGTTGCGCACCCCGATCTTGGACATGCGCCGATAGCGGTCCTCCATCTCGCGTACGGTCCACTTCAGGGCGACGATGGCCTTCTTCGGGTCGGTGACCACGGGGGCCAAGAGGTGAGGAATGCCGTCATAGACGGACAATTCCAGCATCTTCGGGTCCACCATGATGAAGCGGCACTGATCCGGCGGCAGCCTATAGAGGATGGAGAGGATCATGGCGTTGACCCCCACTGACTTGCCCGAACCGGTGGTGCCGGCGATGAGCAGGTGCGGCATGCGGGCGAGGTCGGCGATATAGGGCTCGCCGCCGATGGTTTCGCCCAAGGCCAACGGCAGGGCCGCGCTGGCCTTCTCATAGTCCGACGAGGCCAGGAGGTCGCGCAGATAGACCGTGTCGCGACGGGCGTTGGGCAGTTCGATGCCGATGGCGTTGCGTCCCTGCACCACCGACACCCGACACGCGCGGGCGCTCATGGAGCGGGCGATGTCGTCGGCGAGGGCCACCACGCGCGAGTGCTTCACCCCCGGCGCCGGGGCGAGTTCGTAGAGGGTGACCACGGGGCCCGGGCGGATCTGGTCGATCACGCCGCGCACGCCGAACTCGGCCAGCACGCTCTCCAACATGCGGGCGTTCTGGCGCAGGGCCGCCTCGTCCACGCTGGACAGACGCGGCTTGGGCTTGGCCAGCATGGCGAGCTCGGGCAGGCGGAAGCCCGAGGCGTCGAAGTCGAAGGCGCCCTGGCTCTCGCGTTCCTCGCGGGCGCTGGTCTTGGCGGACTTGAGGTTGGCGACCTTGGGCGCCGTTCGCGGCTTGTCGGGGGCGAGTTCGAACGGAGGTGGTTCGTTCGCTGCCGATGTTTCAGGTTCGGCGTCGATGTTCGCTTCCGCGGCGGGACGACGCATGGCGCGGGCGCGGATGGGCGTGACGGCTTCGGCCTCGGGGGCCTGTCGCGCGCCCCGCCGGGCGGCGTGCAGTCCCAGACGCCAGGCGCCTTTCGCCGCCGCCGCCCCGCCGAGGGAGAGCCAGCGGCTGGCGTCCAGAAGGTCGCGCCAGCCCACGCCGCCGGACCACAGCAAGACGCCGAGGGCCGAAGCCATGAGCAGCATGGCGGCGATGATCCGCGCGCCGGGCAGATGCACCGCGCTCAGCACCCCAAGCACGCCCTGCAGCAAGGCATCGCCCCAGAAGCCGCCAAGTCCGCGAGCGAGGGGCCAGACGCTGGGCGGCGTGGGCGCTGAGAGCGAAGCCGCCAACAGCCAGACGCCGAGGAAGGCCGTGAGGGTGCGCAGGCGGTAGAGGCCGCGCACGGGTTCGAGCTCGCGCGTGAAGGCCTTGGCCGCGCCGGCGCCGATGAACACCAGAGCCGCGGCCCAGGCGGCGAGGCCGAGCGACTGCATGGCAGCATCGGCGAGGGCCGCGCCCGGCCCCCGCAGGAGATTGCGCGGCGCATCAGCGGAGGCGGCGTTCAGGCTCGGGTCCGAAGGGTGATAGCTCGCCAGGGCGAGCACCAGGACAAGACCAATGACCAGGCTGGCGATCCCGCGCCCGCGCGCCGCGAATTCCGAGCGCCAGATGTCGACAAACCGCGTCCAGACGCCCTGAAGGACGCCGATTTCCGCCGCTCTCGCCGCCGCGTTGGCCATGGGTCCGAACCTGATGAGGAAACACCGAGGGAGCAATGTGACCATGCGCGGTTAACGCCCGTTTACCGAAATCTTAAGCGCGCCGCGGGCCTGGACGGCGACCGCGCAATGGCGCACAAGCGGGCCATGAGCGATACGCCTTCCTATGATGTGGTGATCGCCGGCGGCGGCATGGCCGGCCTCACCCTCGCCCTCGCCCTCGCCCGCTCGGGCTTTTCCATCGCCGTGGTGGAGTCCGAGCCGTACGAGACGCAGCTGGTTCCCGCCTTCGACGGTCGCGCTTCGGCTATCGCCTACGCCGCCTACCGGCAGTGGCGCGTGCTGGGCGCCGCGGAGGCCATGGCGGACTACGCCCAGCCGATTCGCAAAATTCAGGTCACCGACGGCCGCTCGCCTGGCGCAGCGGCGAAGCCCGCCCTGCCGGTTTTCCTGGAGTTCGACGCCTCGGACATCGCCGATCGCGCGGGTGATGAGCCGCTGGGCTGGATGCTGGAGAACCGGCACATTCGCCTTGGCCTCACCGAGGCGTTGAAGGCCACCGACGTGACGGTGATCGCGCCGCGCCGCGCAGTGGACATCGAGGCCAGCGCGACTGGCGCTGAGGTGCTGCTGGACGATGGTCAGCGCCTGCGCTGCCAACTGGCGGTGGGCTGCGAGGGTCGCCGCTCGCCCTTGCGCGAGGCCGCCGGGATTGGCGTCACCGGCTGGAGCTATAAGCAAACCGGCATGGTGGCCACGGTGGCCCTGGAGCACGATCACCAGGGCGTCGCCTTCGAGCATTTCCTACCCACGGGCCCCTTCGCCATCCTGCCGCTGCCGGGCCAGCGCGCCAGCCTGGTGTGGAGCGAGCGCACCCACGAGGCCGAAGCCCTCAAGACCTGCTCGGAGGAGGCGTTCGAATCCATCCTCGCCCGCCGCTTCGGCGACTACCTTGGGCGTCCGAAACTGGCGGGACCGCGCTTCGCCTATCCGCTGAGCTTGCAGATGGCCGAGGCCATGTATGCCCCGCGCTTCGTGCTGGTGGGCGACTCCGCGCACGGCATCCACCCCATCGCCGGCCAGGGGCTGAACCTGGGTCTGAAAGACGTGGCGGCCCTCGCCGAAGTGCTAGTGGAGGCGCGTCGGCTGGGCGAGGACTTCGGCTCCGAGCTGGTGCTGGAGCGCTACGCCCGTTGGCGCCGCTTCGACACCATGGCCATGGCCGCGGTGTGCGACCTCTTCGTGCGGACCTTCTCCAACGACAATCCGCTGGTGCGCCTGGCTCGCGACGCCAGCATCGTGGCCGCGAGCAAGGTCCCGGCCATGCGGCGCATCCTCGCCCATGACGCCGGGGGCGCATTCGGCGATACGCCGAAACTTTTGCGCGGCATGGCCCTTTGAGGGATTGCTAAGACGAATTGCCTGCGGCTCGCAACTCGGCTTAACCTTCGCGACGCCAATTAGTGCAAGGGGATTTCAGGTGACAAAATTGAACGCCGCTGCGGCCTTCGGAGCGGCTCTCGCCCTCCTGGCGACGCCGCTGATGAGCCATGGCCAGGCCGCCGCTCCGGGAGAGCTCCGGCCGGACCAGGTCAAGTTCCGGGCGCTCTACAAGGAGCTGGTGGAGACCAATACATCGCTTTCCGTCGGCGACTGCACCTTGGCCGCCAAGCGCATGGCCGCGCACCTGACAGCGGCGGGATATCCTGACTCCGACATCGTGATTTTCACCGCGCCCGGCCATCCTAAGGAGGGCGGCCTGGTGGCTCGCCTGCCCGGCAAGGACCCCAAGCAAAAGGCTGTGCTTTTGCTGGCGCACCTCGACGTGGTGGAGGCCAAGCGCGAGGACTGGGCGCGCGATCCGTTCACCCTCATCGAAGAGAACGGCTATTTCTACGCTCGCGGCGCCTCGGACGATAAGTCCATGGCCTCTATCTGGGTCGACACCCTGGTGCGGCTGAAAGAGGAGCATTACCAGCCCAAGCGCACCATCAAGATGGCCCTCACCTGCGGCGAAGAAACCAGCGGGGCCTTCAACGGCGCGGAATATCTGGCCACCCAGAAGCACGACCTGATCGACGCCGCCTTCGCCATCAATGAGGGCGGCGGCGGACAGTTAGGCCCGGACGGCAAGCCCGTGTTCATGGGAATCCAGGTTGGTGAGAAGCTGTCCCAGAACTACAATCTCGACGTGACCAATCCCGGCGGTCACTCCTCGCGGCCCGTACCGGACAACGCCATCTATCATCTGGCCGGCGGCTTAATACGCCTCAGCCAATACCATTTCCCGGTGACCTTCAGCGACACCACGAGAGCCTTCTTCACCAAGCTCGCCGCCATCCGCGGCGGCGAGGACGGGGCGGCCATGCTGGCTCTGGTCAAGGATCCCGCCGACGCCAAGGCCACGGCGCTGCTGGAAAAGAACCCGAACTACAACGCCATCTTGCACACCAATTGCGTCGCCACCCTCCTGCAAGCCGGTCACGCCACCAACGCCCTGCCGCAGCACGCCCAGGCCAATGTGAACTGCCGCATCTTCCCCGGCGAATCCGTGGAGGCGGTGCGCCAGAAACTGGAGACCATCGTCGCTGATCCGCAGATCAAGGTCAGCATCCGCGACGTGCGCAGCACCGCATCGCCGCCGCCCCCGCTGGATAAGGCGGTGCTGGATCCCGCGGAGAAGCTGGCGAGCAAGATGTGGCCCGGCGTGCCGAACCTGTTGATCATGTCTTCAGGCGCCACCGATGGGGCGTTCCTGACGCCGAACGGCATTCCCACCTACGGCATTTCCGGCAAGTTCGGCGACGCGGACGGCGGCGGCGTGCACGGCCTCAACGAGCGCATACGGGTGAAGTCGCTCTATGACAGCCGCGACTATCTGTTCCAGCTGGTGAAGATCTACGCGCCGGCCAAGTAAGCCTAGAGCATAATCCGATCAATCGGAATCGGATTATGCTCATAGTCAATTGAATCCAGAGCATTTTTCGACCGAAAACCGGTTCCCACTTTTCGGAAAATGCTCTAGTCGGTAAAGGCGGCGGGGCGCTTCTGCACCGCCGCCAGCACCGACTCCACCTGGTTGGGCGAGCCGATCAGCGCTGCCTGCTCTTCGGATTCAGCCAGCAAAATGGCGTGCTGATCGCCGTCCTGGGCGAGGTTGAACAGCCGCTTGGCGCCCTTGATGGCGTCGGGGCTCTTGGCGGCGATCTCGCGGGCGAGGCTCAAGGCTTCGGCATAGGGATCGGCGGCGATGCGGGTGACGAGACCCAGGCGCAGGGCCTCCTCACCGTCGAAGATGCGGCCGGTATAGGTCAGCTCGCGGGCCACGTCGTCGCGCAACAGCCCGCGCAACAGAGCGATGCCGCTCATGTCCGGCACGAGGCCCCACTTGATCTCCAGGATGGAGAGCTTGGTGTCGGGCGCCGCGATGCGGATGTCCGCCCCGAGCATGATCTGAAAGCCGCCGCCGAAGGCGACGCCATGCACCGCGGCGATCACCGGCGCCGGCACCTCGCGCCAGACCATGGCCGCCTGCTGGGCTCGATTGGCCCCGCCTGGCGTGCGATCCACCGTGAGCAGGCCCTCGCCCTTGCGCTCTCCAGACGCCATCTTGCCGAAATTGCCGGTGTCGAGGCCGGCACAAAAGCCGCGTCCCTCGCCTGACAGCACCACCGCCCGCACGCCGCGCTCGGTTTTCAGCCGCTCGCCGGTCTCGATCAGGGCGCTGAACATGGCGTCGTCGAGGGCGTTCATCTTGTCGGCGCGGACCAGGCGCACATCGGCGACGCCGCCATCATAGGTCACACGGATGCGGTCGTCGGTCATTGGGATTTTCCTGGATATTTTCCTTCGCCGTCGCCAACTAACATCCCTTCCGTTAGGTCGCGCAAGCTGACGCAGATCAATGCGCACCATCGTTCGTCTGACCAGACAAAAGGGTCGCGCCAGGAGTTTATTCCCTCATGACCGATAATGCGTCTTCCGAACCGATCGTCACACCGTTCGAAGCCATCGGCGGTGAAGACCAGGTGCGCCAGCTGGTGAACCGCTTCTACGACCTGATGGAAGGCGATCCGGCCTATGCGGCTCTGCGCGCGATGCATGCGGAGAGCCTGGATGAGATGCGCACGTCGCTGACAGGCTTCCTCACCGGCTGGCTCGGCGGGCCGCGCGACTGGTTCGCCGCCCATCCCGGGGTGTGCATCATGTCCGCCCACGCCAAGATCGCCGTGACGCCCGAGACGGCGCGGCAATGGGTCGACGCAATGACACGAGCGCTTGCCGAACAGCCTATGGACGAGGCGATCCGGGTGGCCATCAGCTCCGCCTTTTCGCGCATGGCTGCTGGGATGGCTCGGTAGGACTGGCGCTCCGTTCTGGTTTTCGCCAGGATGGGCTCGTGTCGAGCGCGCAGCTGAAGCAATTGATCGAGGACGCCCGGCGGGTGGTGGTGTTCACCGGCGCCGGGGTCTCCACCGAATCCGGCATTCCCGACTTTCGCAGTCCCGGCGGCGTGTGGAGTCGGATGAAACCGATCTATTTCCAGGAGTTCGTGGCCAGCGAGGACAAGCGTCGCGAGGCCTGGACCCGAGTCTACACCGGCGCGGCAGGCTGGACCGGCAAGGCGCCCAACGCCGGCCACTACGCCATCGCCCGCCTAGTGGCCTCAGGCAAGGCGTCCAGCGTCATCACCCAGAACGTCGACAACCTGCATCAGGCGTCCGGCGTGCCGGCGGACAAGATGATCGAGCTGCACGGCAACGCCAGCTACGCCAAGTGTCTGTCGTGCGATACGCGCTATGAGCTGGAAGAGCTGAAGCCCGGCTTTGTGGAGCGCGGTGAGATTCCCACCTGCCGCTGGTGTGGCGGTCTGATCAAGACGGCGGTGATCTCCTTTGGCCAGGCCATGCCGGAAGCGGAAATGGCCCGGGCAGAGGCTGAGGCCCTCGCCTGCGACCTCTTCCTGGTGCTCGGCTCGTCTCTGGCGGTCTATCCCGCCGCGGGCTTTCCGGCTCTGGCTAAGCGCCACGGAGCAAGGCTTGTCATCGTCAATCGCGAGCCCACCGAACTCGATGACTTGGCCGACCTCGTGCTGCATGACGAGATCGGCCCCGTGATGAGCGCAGCGGTGGGCCTTTCCGCCTGACCCCTGGAGCGGCGCCCGCGCGCGCTCAGAGCCATTTGAATCTAGAGCATTTTTCGCCCGAAAACCGGTTCCCACTTTTCGGAAAATGCTCTAGCGCGAAGCGTCCATCCACGCCTCGATATCGAGCCGCAGCTGTTTCGCCGAATCCGGCTCGATGTAGACCATGTGGCCGGAGGGGTAATATTTGTAGCTGAGATTGGCTTGGCGATCGGTATCGATGGCCATGTGGGTCAGGTCGTATTCGGCGCCGAAGAAGGGCGTGGCCATGTCGTAATAGCCGGCGATGTTCAGCACCTTCAGGTGCGGATTGCGCCGCATAGCGTCAGCGAGATCCACCGAGGTGTCCGCCGACAGCTGCCCCCCGAAGCGGCCCGCCCGGTGACGCCAGTTCCAACCGTCCTCGCCCTGCGAGCCGGCATAGTTGTTGGGACGGTAGGTGAGTTTGGTCTCAAAGCCGAGGTCGCGGAATAGATAGTCATTGATGGTCCCAACCCAGGCGCCGGTCATGGCCGCGTCGGTGGGGTCGTAATCGGTGCCCTCGCCGCCCGCATCAGAGTCCTGGCCGAGGAATCGGGCGTCCAGGCGGCCCACAGTCTTGCGCTGCGCCCGCAGCAGTTCCTTGCGGAACCGGTCCGGGTCCACGCGCAGATTGTTCTCGATGACGAACTGCGGCGAAACGCCAAGATAGCCCGCGAGCTTGCCGGCCACCTGGTCGCGTTCGGTTGCGCTGATGCGGTGACCCTTGGCGAGCGCGGCGGCATAGGGGCCGGCGGCGAAGGCGCGCACCTCGGCCAGATAGGCGGCGAGGTCCGCCGGGCGATTGGCCAGACGATTATGATACCAAGCTGCGGCGGCCATGGTGGGCGTCATGGCGATGTAGCCCTGATCGTTGGGCTGGAACAGTAGGCCGATATTCAAGGTGGTGGAGACCAGGGCCACGCCGTTCAGCTGCACGCCCTTCTCATCCAGCAGATTGGCGAGGCCCGCCGAGCGCAGCGTGCCGTAGCTCTCGCCGATCAGGAACTTCGGGCTGTCCCAGCGGCCATAGACCGTCAGATAGCGCTGAATTGCGCGGCTGAAGGCGTCCAGGTCGGCGTCGACGCCAAAGAACGCCTTGGGCTCAGTCTTGCCCAAGGGCCGCGACAGACCCGTGGTGGGGGCGTCGATGAACACGAGGTCGGACTTGTCGAGCAGGGTGTCCGGGTTGGGGGCGAGACGAATCGGCGCCGCGGGCAGGTGATCTGCCGTGTTCATCTGAATCTTCAGAGGTCCGAACGACCCCAGGTGCAGCCACATGGACGAGGAGCCGGGCCCGCCGTTGAACAGGAAACTCACCGGCCGGGGCGGCGCCCCCGGCGAGGGCTTCACCGTGTAAGCGACATAGAAGATGCTGCCGGTGGCTTCGCCATTGTCGTTGCGGATAGTCAGGGTTCCGGGCGTCACCGTGTAGGCCAGCGTTCCGCCGTGGAACGGAATCGAGCGAGCCACCGGATGAGCGCTCTCCACGGCGCTGGCCTCCACCCTGTCGACCTCCGGCGCCTTGGCGGCCTCGCTCGCTTCGGCGGGCTTGGCGCCTGCCGAGAGGGCATGGACCGGGTAGGCCAACAGGGTTCCAGCCGCCAGGACCAAAGCCAAACGACGCATGCGCGAGTCTCCCCAAACTTAGGTGATTTCTTCTGAGCTAGGCGGGGAGGGTAGGGCGACGATCCTGCGTCGGCAAGGTCCGGCGACAGGCGCTCCCCCAACGACGGCGCCCAACGCGGGCGCCAAAGCGTAGAGCTCGATCGCTAGACTCGGGATATATGCGCAAAAAAGCAGCATACGATGATTGCAGTGCTGAATTTTGCGCCGGCTGGTCGGGCGGGCCCGGCAATCGTTCGCTGCGGCTTTTCCACCTCCCCGCTGGCTTGGAAGACTGGCGCTACGGGGTGAGACCACATGAAAGCCTTCGACGAAATGACCGGCTTCGCCGACGCCGGCGCCAACACCCTTTATGCAGGGGTGGCGAAATGGCTCGAGGAGACGCCCTCCGAGACTCTGTCCGCACGCCGGGCCCAGGCGGAGCTGTTCTTCCGCCGGCTCGGGGTGACCTTCGCCGTCTATGGCGAGGCTGAGGCTGATGAGCGAATCATCCCATTCGACATCATTCCTCGGGTCATCGCCCAGAACGAATGGCGGCAGATCGAGGCCGGCGCCCGCCAGCGCGTGGCGGCGCTGAACGCTTTTCTGGCCGACATCTATGGCCCTCAGGAGTGCCTGAAGGCGGGCGTGATCCCCGAAGAACTCATCTACACCAACCCGCAATATCGCGTGGAAGCCGCTGGACTGAAGCCGCCCAAGGGGGTGTGGGTGCATGTGGCCGGCATCGACATCGTGCGCACCGGTCCCAGCGAGTTCTTTGTCCTTGAAGACAATGCCCGCACGCCATCCGGAGTCTCCTATATGTTGGAGAACCGCGAGGCCATGATGCGGCTGACCCCGGAACTGTTCAGCCGTCACCGGGTGGCGCCCGTGGAAACCTACACCGACTCGCTGCTGGCCACCCTGCGCTCAGTGGCCCCGGCGGGCGCAGGCGCGGACCCGACGGTGGTGATCCTGACGCCAGGTCGATTCAACTCCGCCTTCTATGAGCATTCGTTCCTGGCCGATAAGCTCGGCGTGGAGTTGGTGGAAGGTTCGGACCTCTTTGTCCGCGACGCCACTGTCTATATGCGCACCACCGAAGGCCCGCAGCGGGTGGACGTGATCTATCGCCGGGTCGACGACGAGTTTCTCGATCCCTTGGTGTTCAACCCAAGCTCGGTCCTCGGCGTGGCGGGTCTGATGCATGCCTACGAAGCGGGCAATGTCACTCTGGCCAATGCCGTAGGAACCGGCGTCGCGGACGACAAGGCCGTCTACAGCTACATGCCCGAGCTGATCCGGTTCTACACCGGCGAGGCGCCGCTGTTGAACAATGTGCCCACCTGGCGCTGCCGCGAGCCTGACGCGCTCGGCTATGTGCTGGAGCACTTGCCCGACCTGGTGGTGAAGGAGGTGGCTGGCTCTGGCGGCTATGGCATGCTGGTGGGGCCAACCGCGAGCAAGGCGGAGATCGACGCCTTCGCCCGCAAGCTGAAGAGCGCGCCGGCCGAGTTCATCGCCCAGCCGACGCTGGCCCTCTCCACCTGCCCGACTTTCACCGAGAAGGGCGTGGCGCCCCGGCACGTGGATCTTCGTCCGTTCGTGCTCACAGGCGCGGATCAGGTGCGCGTCGCGCCCGGCGGGCTGACCCGCGTAGCGCTTCGTGAAAATTCCCTCGTCGTCAATTCCAGCCAGGGCGGCGGCACCAAGGACACCTGGGTATTGGATATCTGAGGCGCCGCGCATGCTTTCACGAACTGCCGACAATCTGTTCTGGATGGCGCGCTATGTGGAGCGCGCCGATTATCTCGCTCGCATCCTCGACGCCGCACGCCGCCTATCCGCCCTGCCAACTTCGGTCGGCGCTGGGGGCGCCGAGTGGGACAGCGTGCTCCGCTCTTCAGGCGCTGCTGAGGCCTTCTACGCCCTCAATCGTGAAGCCACTGAGGAAGCGGTCAGCCAGTTCCTGCTGTTCGCACCGGACAATCCATCCTCGGTCTATTCCTGTCTGACTAATGCGCGGAACAACGGCCGGGCCGTGCGTACGGCCCTCACCAGCGAAACCTGGGAGGCGCTGAACGGGGCGTGGAACGAACTCAACGCCCTCTCGCCGAAGGACGCCTTGAACGATCCGGGCCGGTACTTGGAATGGGTAAAGAGCGCCGCGCTGATGTTCGACGGCTCAGCTCGACGCACCATGTTGCGCAACGACGCCTATTGGTTTGTGCGACTGGGCGGCGCGGTGGAGCGGGCCGACAACACGGCGCGCATTCTAGACGTGAAATATCACCTACTGCTGCCACAGTCGGAGATGGTGGGCGGCGGGCTCGACTACTTCCAGTGGACTACCATTTTGCGCGAAGTGTCGGCGCTCACAGCCTACCGATGGGTCTATCAGCAGTCGCTACAGGCCGGGTTGGTGGCGGATTTGCTGATCTTGAACCGACAGATGCCGAGGTCCCTGGCGAGTTGCTATGAGGTGGCCACGCGTTATCTCGATCTCCTCAGCGACACCTATGGACGTCGAGGTGAAAGTCAAAAGCGAGCTCGCGCAACATCGGCCAAGTTAAGCGGACTCGATATAGCCACCGTGTTCGACCAAGGTCTGCACGAATTCATTGAAGTATTCCTGAAAGAGCACGGGATGCTGACGACGGCTATCACTGAGCAATATCTGAACTGATCTCATGCGCATCCAAATCGAACACACCACCGAGTATCACTACGACGCTCCCATTCGGTCTGCGGTGCAGGTTCTGCGCCTGACGCCCCGGCCCAATGCTTCCCAACACATTGTACGGTGGCGAGTTGAGGCGGACGGCGAGGTCCGACTGAGGAGTTGCGACGACGCCTACGGCAACCTCACCCACTGGCTGGAAGTGGAAGGTCCGCTGGACGCGTTACGCATCCATGTCTCCGGTGAAGTGGAAACGAGCGACACGGGAGGCATTCTTCGAGGTGCGGTGGAGCGCGCGCCGGTGCTGACCTATCTGCGCGAGACCTCCTTAACCGCCGCCGACACCGCCATGCGCGCCTACTGCGATGATATCGTGCGGGCGCGATGCGAGCCGCTCGACCAGTTGCATGAGCTGCTCACCGCGCTGCATCGCGACATCGCCTTTGACACGACTGTCACTGACGCTGAGACCACCGCCATGGCCGCTTTCGCGCACCGTCATGGCGTGTGCCAGGACATAGCCCACATCTTCATCGGCATGTCCCGGTGGCTGAACATTCCGGCGCGCTATGTTTCCGGACATTTGTTGCGCCGAGATGGGGTGGTGGAGCAGGAGGCCGCGCACGGTTGGGCCGAGGCCTATGTGCAAGGTCTCGGCTGGGTGGGATTCGATCCGGCCAACGGCTGTTGTCCCACCGAGGCCTATCTGCGCGTCGCCACCGGTCCGGACTACCTGGCGGCGGCGCCCGTGCGCGGCGCCCGTGTGGGCGGCGGTTCCGAGAGGCTCTCGGTGGAGCTGCATGTGTCGAGCCCGCTTCGCCAGCAGCGGGCTCAGCAGTAGCCGTAAAAAAAGCGCGCGAGGCGGGCCGTCCCCTCGCGCGCAGTTGAGTTTGCCGGACCCGGCGAGGCCGAGAAAAGCGTTAGGCCCAGACCTTGTCCAGGGCGGCGCAGAAGGCTTCCATTTCCGCCATGGACCCCACGGTGACGCGGGAGACGGTGGGCCAGATGGGCCAGGAGCGGCCGATCTCCACGCTCTGAGTGCGGAATGCGACCTGCATATCCTTGGCCGCCTTCGTCTTCCAATCGATCATGAACATGTTGGCGTCGGTGGGCACGAAGCTGAGCTTGCGCTTCTTCAGGTGGTCGAGGGTCATGGTCCGCGCATCGCGCATCTCTTGGCGGCGCGCCGCGATCAGCTCAGCGGCGGTGAGGCTTGCGGTGGCGCAAGCAAGAGAGGGCAGAGGCAGCGAGCCCGACTGCATGCCGCCGTCATAGCGCATCATCTTCTTGAGAATGTCCGGACGGGCCATGATGTAGCCCATGCGCATGCCGGCCATGCCGAAGATCTTGGAGAAGGTGCGCATGACGATGACGTCCTTGTCCGCCTTGGCGAGATAGGCCGCGGACTGAGCGCCCGAGAAGTGAATATAGGCCTCGTCCACCAGCACCATGGAGCCCGCCGGCTTGTTGGCGATCAGCCACTCAATCTCGGAGAGCGGGGTCACCGTGCCGGTGGGGTTGTTGGGGGTGCAGATGTAGTAGAGGCCGGCGTTGGGGTCGGCGGCCAGCATGGCCTTCACGTCGTGAGTGAAGTCGGGCTTCAGCGGCACGCGCTTCACCGGCGCGCCGAGCCATTCGGCGGTGCGGCCCGCCAGCTCGAAGGTCGGATCGGCGGTGACGAGGCCTTTGGTGGGCGAGCAGAAGGTGATCACCGAGCGCGACAGCGGGTCGCTGGAGCCTGGCCAGGGCGCGACGCAATCGTACGCCACGCCATCCACCTGCATCACGGCGCGGATGAAATCGCCGCGCTCATCGTGCGGCGAGTAGCGGTTGCCGGAGGCGATCATGGCGTGAGCGGCGGCTTGGCCGGGCGCCAGCGGTCCGGTCCAGCATTCGTTGGAGCCGATGCGCACCTTGGCGCTGGGCGCGGCGTCAGGCGAACCGGCCGAGGCCCAGGCCGGGCGGCCCATGGTGGCGGCTACGGCGCCAGCGCCGAACACCGTGGCGATGCGCGTCAGTTGGCGACGCGAAAACCCGCGGCTCAGAAGATCGTCCTTGGCTTCCGGACTCAGGAGCTGTGTCATGCGTATTTTCCCAGTTTAGTTATTGTGTAAGCAAATGGAACGCTGCGCCCGCCTCACATCTTCATGGCGTTCTTGAGCATCAGGAGCGCGATGAAGACGAGGTAGACGCCGAAGCTGCGCCGCAGAATAGCGGGCGGCAAGCTATGGGCGGCGGCCACGCCCAAGGGCGCGGTGACCATGGACATGGAGGCGACGGCGATGGCCGCCGGCAGGTTCACGTAGCCGACAGAACCCCAGGGCAGACCAGCCTCCTTCATGCCGATGAAGGCGAAGCCGATGGCGCTCGGAATAGCTATCAAGGTGCCGATCCCCGACGCGGTGGCGATGGCCTTGTGGATCGAACGCCCGCAAAGGGTCATGACCATGATGGCGATGGTGCCGCCGCCGATGCCGAGCAATGAGGAGAAGGCGCCGAGGCCGCCGGCGATGCCCACGCGCATCAGCCCGCCCGGCATGTGCTGGCTCAGCACCTTGTCACCGAGCTTGGGCAGGAGGAAATTCAGCGACATCAGGAGCACGCCCGAGCCAAAGATCAGGGTGAGCACGCGGCCGTCCACGTGGCCCGCCAGAAGGACCCCAAGCCCGTCGCCGAGGACGATCCAGGGCGCCCAGGTCTTAAGCACCTCAAATTCCACCGCGCCGCGCTTGGCGTGGGAGGTGAGAGAGCGGATCGAGGTGACGATGATGGTGGCCGCCGAGGTTCCAATGGCGATGTGGGCGTATTGGCTATGCAGCCCGCCGAGCATGGGCAGCACGACCAATAGGGCCGGCACCACCACGAAGCCGCCGCCAATCCCGAATATGCCCGCGGCGAATCCCGCCAAAAGACCTGCCGCTAGCATCGCCGCCAGCGGTGGCGCCCAGGTCATCGGATCGCTGAAATTGGGGCTTGTAGTGATCGAGGTCGCAACGGACTTGGCGCCCGGTTTGGCGACTTCGCCCGCGACCGCTGCGACGGCGGTATGATTCGCATTGTCGGCGACCTGCCGCGATACCGCTTGAGCGACCGCGGGCTGCGCGAGCGCAAGGTCCAGTCCCGCCATGGAAAAATTGACGAGTACGAATGTCGCAACAATGGACGCAACCGCGCGGAGATAGTTTTTCATGCCCGAACTCTCTGCGATCATAAGCTGATCAGCTGGCTCACCTCCGCATGTTGCTGGGGCCGAACGCTAGCAAAAGTTAGCGACGTATTGAGACGTTTGCAGACGAAGCCAAACATTATGCACATGCTCAAAGGGGCGCCCGAATTCGCGACACCGCCGGATTCAATCTCGTCAATTGTTTCGAGATTGAAATACACCCGGAAATCTAGCCCAACTACCGAGCCGACGAGGCAAAGACTATCTAGGATCCATCAAAGCGATTTGCGCATGCGGATCAGGGGTACGGGATGGCCGCCCGAGGCGTCGGTGAAATGCTCGATCGCCTGATAGCCGCAAGCTTCATAGAGGGGGGCTCCGGATAGGGTGGCGGCGAGTTCAGTCGCCTGGAACCCCTCGGCGCGCGCCTGACGTTCCGCTTCGGCGAGGATGGCGCGGCCGACGCCGCGACGGGCGAAGTCCGGATGGGTGTACATGGCGCGGACCCTGGCGGGGTCGTGTGCTGGATTTAAGAGGGCGGCGTCGCGACCAGGACTGTGATCGCCGCCATAGAGCGTGGCCCGCCGGCTCCAACCGCCGCAGCCGGCGATCTCGCCGTCGATCTCTGCGACCAGATAGGTGCCGTCATCCACCAGCCGGGTGTCCACGCCCATGATCATGCGGCTGGCGGCGAGCTCCTGCGGGCCGAGCGCCTGGCTCAGCAATTCGTCGATGGCGGTGTTGGCGATGAGCGCCAGCGTCGGCAAGTCAGCGCGTGTGGCGGGTCGTAATCGGATCATGCGGCGACCCTAGAATATGAGACGCTTAAAAAGAAAGACCGGCCGTGGGCGGGGCCCGCGGCCGGTCCGTTAGAAGCACTCGATTGACTTAGAAGCTGATCACGGCGCGGGCGTAATAGTAGCCGCCATTGATTCCGTAGGGTGAGAAGCCCACGGGCGCATCATAGACGTTGGAGCCGTCGTAGACTTTGTGAGCCGCCGGATTTTGCGGGCGGTTCGGCGGCTTCTGGTCGAACAGGTTGTTGGCGCCCAAGGAGAGCTTCAAGGTTTTGTTCACCGCGTAGCTGCCTTCCAGGTCGGTGATCCCGGTGACGCCGATGGTCTCGCTGTACCAGGTGGCGCCGTTGGTGCTGACCAGGGTTGAAGTCTTGCCATAGACGGTTTCACGCAGGTTCGCCGACCACGGTCCCTTGGTCCAGTAGGCGCCGAAACCGATCTTGTACTTGGGCGAGGCGGTGGTCAGGTCGGATTGAGCGCCGAGGTCGAACAGCGACTGGGGCTGCACCTGAACGGGGGGTGTGGCGATCTTCTTGATCTTGGTGTCGTTGTAGTTACCCGACACGCTCCAATCCACGTGGCCGTACTCGCCGAAGTCCGAAGCGTAGTTCAAGGTGACTTCGGCGCCCTTGGTCTCGGTGTTGATGCCGTTGGTGAACAGGCTCACCCCCACATAGGTGACGGTGGGGTCGAGCACGTTGCCGTGGGCGGCGATGGCCGACAGAACGGCGGCGGCGTTGTTGGCGCCGCCGAGCCCGTAGAGGGTGCCGGTGCCGACGATGCGGTTCTTGATCTTGATGTCATAGACAT
>JBFLWS010000027.1:0-39169 GCA_040757715.1 Pseudomonadota bacterium
CAAACCGTAGGCGATCGTCCATTACCGAACACTCCTTCCACGGCATCGACACCTCCCGCGCCAAAGCGGAAAGTGTCACCCATGTGTCCGGTACGATCTGTCACCCATGTCTTGGACCACTCAAATTGATTTTGTTGGAGATCCCCGGAGCGACCATGCTCCGTGGGCAATGCGCGGCCTGAATCGCCCCGGGTCGCCTTCGCGCGCAATTAAGCCTCTCTCAACACCCCCAGCTCACCCTTGCCGATGAGATGGCGCGGCTATCGGATTGAGTCGTCGGAGAGGCCGGGTTCGAGCCATGGGCGCAGCGTCGGAACTCGGCCATTCGCCCGTAAGCGCGCCAAGCACGGCGGAACTCCTGGTCAGCGGCGGCGATGCTCGATTGTCGCTCGATCCGCGCACCGGCTGGAACAGGTACGGCTGCCCGCCCGCGCCCCTGACCACCGCCTTCGACTTCGCCTCCTCGACCGCCTCAAGCATCTCCCCGCGCGCCCTCGTTGCGGCGGACGCCCTGCGCGCTGACTGGGTAACCGCGAATGCGCCGGACGCGATATTCTATGCGACTGAACTTGAGCGCATGCGAGGCGAGCTGATCGCGCTGAACGGACTGAGCGACCTCGCCGGTCTCGCCATCATTTTCGCGGCATCAGGCACCGACCTGCATCTCATGGCCGCCGAACTCATGCGCGGCGAGACGGCCGAGCCGCTGATCTGCGCCGCCGTGGAGCCGGAAGAGACCGGCAGCGGCGTGCCAAACGCCCTCATGGGCCGCCACTTCAGCGACCGCGCCGCCCTGGGCGCACCCGTGCCGCCGGGCGAGAGCCTGGCCGGGCGAGCGGGCGAGTTCGTCGCCATTCGCGCCCGCGAGCCGGACGGGGCGCTGCGGTCGGACGAGGTCGTGGCGGCCGAGCTGAATGCGCTGGCCTTGCGGGCCTCGCTCACTGGAAGGCGCCTGCTGCTTACCCTGACGGATGTCTCCAAGACCGGCCTGATCGCCCCGTCCATCGAGACCGTGATCGATCTGCGCCAGCGCTATCCGCGCACGGTGGAAGTGCTGGTGGACGCCTGCCAGTTCCGTCTCGCCCCATCCACCTTGCGCGCCTATCTACAGGCGGGCCTGATGACCGCCGTCACCGGCTCCAAGTTCCTGTGCGGCCCGACCTTCTCCGGCACCCTGTTCGCGCCGGCGCGCGTGGCGGAGAGTCTGAAGCGCCGGGGGATGCGGCCGGGCCTTACGCACTACTCGACCCGCGCCGATTGGCCCAACGGCTGGACCGCGCGCGAGATCCTGCCCGAGGTCGCCAACCTTGGCCTCCTGCTGCGCTGGCGCGCGGCTCTGACGGAGCTCGCCGCTTTCCGCGCCCTATCGGAGGCCGATGTCGCCGACTTCCTGCAAGCCTTCGCCGAAGCCGTGCAGGCGCGGCTTACGAGCGATCCAAGGTTTGAGCTTCTGGCGACGCGCGCGCTGGATCGCCGGGCCGTGGGCGTCGCCGCAACGTGGGACGCGATCCCCACCATCTTCCCCTTCCGCATTCGAAACGGTGCAGGCAAGCGGTTGAACGTCGCCGCGATGGCCAAATTGTATGAGCGCCTCCGCGATGAAGGCTTCCGCCTGGGCCAGCCGGTGAGTGCGGGGATAGTCGACGGCGCGCCTTCGACAGCCCTTCGCCTCTGCGCCAGCGCCAGGCTGTGCGTGGAGGCCCTGAGCGCAGATGGCGCAGGTCCTGACGCCGTCATCGGCCGCGCCCTCGCCCTCCTCGACGCGGCAGCGGACGCAGCCAGTCGTTTACCTTAAGCGTCGCTCGCCTTATTGTTGGTGCGACGACCGTCGATTGGGGCGACGGTCGACAAAGGCCCCGGGGGGCGCAGGTGGGTTTATCTGTAGACAACGGCGACGCGCCTTCAGCGGCGGCGCTTGATGTGCGCTCGGCGAGCTTCTTCCCATCGCGGGCGGAAGCGGCCCTGATCGAGGCCTGGGCCGGCGGGCGCGAGTTCGACGGCTTCGCCTTCATGGCGGCGGAGCGTGAACGCGCGACCGCCGAAGCTGAGCACGCCATCACCCGCGAGCAGGATCAAACGCGCGTCGCGGCCTTGTCGGAACAGCCGCCGCCGGGACTCGACCGCGCCTCGCGCGAGCTGACCAATCCCAGCGATGCCGAGCAGGCCCTCATCCGGGATTGGCGCAACGGCGATCGCCACGTCGCCGAGCTGGTGAAAGGGCCGAACGACGAAAAGGAATACGCCGTCGTCCGGGCCGAGGTGTTGTCGGCTCTACTCATCGGCCTGCGCCAGGACTGGCCGCTGGCGCCCGGCAAGGTCGGGCTGGTGGGCGTCGATGTGAAGGGCTGCTTCGATCTGCGCGGCAACACCCAGCATTTCAATTGGGTGCAAACGATCCGCACGGGAGAGCCGCCGCGGTTCGAGAACTTCTCGTCCGGCCGGCCCCTGCCCTTGATGGTGTTCAACTACTGTCTGTTCAAGGACGGGATCGACCTGTCCAATTCGCGCATCGAAGGCTTCTACCTGCGCCATTCGCTGGCCTCGCAGCTGCGCGGCTACAACCTCTATTGCCAGACCGATTTCAATCTCAGCTTCACGACCCTCGACCCCTCCTGGGTGAAGGCGCGGCGGGCGCTTGACCTCCGCAATGCGCGCATTTCCGGCGACCTGAACGTAAGTCTACTGGGGAAGGCGCGGGTGAGCGACAGCGACAATCGTCAGGCGGTGCACGACTCGCGCAGCGACCTCAAGCCGGCCCGGCCGCAAGCCTATCGCGCGCCGCTTCACAACGACGCCCGCGACGACGACGCCATCGAACGGTTCATCTGCTGGGGCGAGTTCAACATTGACGAGATCGTCGTCGACGGCAGTTTCCTCGCTGACGGCGCGCACTTCTATATGCCCGAGGAGACAGCCATCTCGGCGGAACGGGCCGCCTTCGGCGGAGCGGTCATCTTCGAGCATGGCGCGGATGGGCGGCTGACCCCGGAAAGCAATCACGGCGAGGCTGACGCCCATTGCCTGCGCGTGATCGGGGCGATCAATTTCGCCGGTCTTCGCGCCAGCGACGTTCTGTTCAAGGGCTGCTGCCTCGGGGGCGGCCCAGATCCAGCGGTGGAGTCTGATGAAGACGACACGCCAAGCAATTGGTGGGCGCGGTGGCGGGGACACCGCCCCCCGGCGTCGGCGCCGCTGTGCCTCAACCTGCGCGACGCTCATATTCGCAACCGGCTGGTGTTGAGCGACCTACGTTGCTCTGAGCCCTATTCCGTCGCCCACGAAGGCGGCTCCAAGACGCATTTCTACGAGGCCCAGCGGCCCTACGGCGTGTTCGACTTCCGCGACGCCACGGTGGGGCGCCTGGACGACAATGTGCGCACGGGCTGGCCGGACCGAATCGACTTCGACCTGTTGGACAGCGCCCCTTCCCTCAGCAAAGCCACCTTCCTTCGCCAAGCCTTTGCTGACCGGCTCAAGACAGCGCGCGCCGAAGGAAAGCTTCAGGAGCGTCTGAAGGGCGAAAACTACGGTCTGTTGCGCCTGGACGGCTTCACCTACGAAAACCTCAAGATCAGCGACGGCGACAGCAACCGACAGCGTCGCGGATGGGCGCAGCTATTTCATAACGCGCGAGCGGTTGGGCTTTTCAACCTTGTCTTCAGTCTGACGATCGGGCTCGTCCTCGCCGCGGTCGGCGGCGCGATTGAGCTGGTGCGATCGGTTTGTCGTCTGATCTGGGTCGGGATCAACACCCTGATCGGTCGTCGCCCGCCTCTTGACCCGCCAGAGCGTAAGCTGGAGCCGCAGTGGCTCGCCGATCGGTGCGAATGGCTCACCAAACAGATGAGCCCGAACCGGCGCTCTGGCCAATTCCGCGCCCAGCCGTATGAGCAGCTGGCCAAGGTCTTGCGCGCCAAGGGCTATGGCCGCGAAGCTGACGAAATCGCCATCGAGAAGCGCCGCGCCCGGCGCCATTGCCGAGCTGAGGGCGTCAGCAGTCGGGCGCTTTCCCTGTTCATGGAGACGGTGGCGCGGCACGGCTATTCGCCCCTGCGCGCTGTCGGCTTCATGATCGTCTATTGGCTGATCGGCTGGTGGCTGGTGCGGTTCGGGCTGATGCACGGCTTTCTCGATTTCGCCCCCGCGGTCCCGCATGAAGCGGTATTGCGAGCTGGCACCGAGGCGGCCATCTCCCAGCACGAGATGGTCACCTATCCAGGGGTTTCCGGAGAGTTCACCGCCTGGGTGCGCAGCTGGCCGGCATTCGGTCCGGGTTGCGCCAAGGCGCTGGAAGCCCTGGCGACTTGGCCAGTCCTCAGCGACCTCCTCGGCCCGATCACCATCGAGCACGCCGCCAAGGTGCGCGGGTGCGAGGCCGCCGTACCCGCCCTCTACGCTCTCGACATGATGGTGCCCTTCATCGAGCTCGGCCAACAGTCGGCTTGCCACCTGGAAAGCGCCGAGGCGCACGGCTTCGCCGGCCTCGCCCAAAGCCTTCGCGCCGGCTACCAGATCTTCGGCGCCATTCTCACCGGCATCACCCTCACCACCATGACCGGCCTGCTGCGCAAGGACTGAGCGGTGAGTGGTGAAATCGCCGCAACTCAGCCGCAATGCCGCGATGAAATATCCACGGGACAACGGAGGAGCGAACGGGCCATGGCTCATGTCGTGAACAGGATCGGCATCTCAACAATGGTCTTGGCGGCGGCGCTCGCCCTGGCGGCGTGCCAGCCTTCCAACACCGGTTCTAACACCACGGCGCAGACTGAGGCCCCGCCCGCGCCGCCGCCCTTGCCCCTGGCCGCCACGCCGGTGCAGGCCCAGGCCGCTCCGCCCACGGCCCGGTTGCCGCCCTCATCCCGCCGGGTTCGCTACGCCAATCTCGCTGACCCGCGCGACGCCTACGCCTACGCCGATCAGGCCTACGCCATGAGCAACGCCTTCGCCGACGCACCGCCTGACTATGCGCTGGAGGACGACGGCGTGCGCCCGCTGGTATGGCGCAGCCACGATGACGACTACCAGGTCGCCGAGCCGACACCCTACGGCTACCGCTATTATTATTACCGCGCGGGTCGGCCGGAGCCGTTCATGGTGCGCGATCCGGACTACGCCTATTCGTACGCCGATGGGCAGTTGGTGGCGGTGTTCGACCGCTACGGCCGCCCCGTGCCGTTCGATCAAGCGCGCCAGCGCGAAGACTCGGCGAGCCGGTTGCTGTACCGCGCGGAGCGCCTGTTCGAACTTCTGCGCCGCGGCGCGCGAACCTCGGCCAGTGCGCCGAATTGGGCGGAACACCGGCGGTATTTCGATGAGGATCGGGCGCGCTGGGCGTCCGAGGCGCAGCGAAATCCGGACTGGACCGACTATGATCAACGGCACAGCGCCGAGCTCAACGGCTACTGGAGCGCCGAGGCCGTGCGTCGCCGCCAGGAGGCCAACGACTTCAACACCTGGCGCGATCGCAGCTATCAGGGCGAGCCGCCGCCGCGCGCCTATGAACCGCCCCCGCCGCCGCAGGCCGGTCCTGCCGGCGTCGTGGGACAGCTGATGCAGTTGCTGAACCGCCAGGGCGGCGATCATCGCGACCAACGCCCGCAAGGCGGCCAGCCGCCTTCGCCACCGGTTCAGCCGTCGCCGCCCGCCAACACGCCGCCGGTTGCAGACTGGCGCCAGCGTCAGACGGATCAACACGCGGCTACGCCTACGCCTGCGACGCCGCCCGCCAACACGCCGCCGAATGCGGACTGGCGCCAGCGCCAGGCGGACCAGCACGTCGCCCCGCCGCCCCCGGCCGTGCCGCCATCCCCCGCAGCGCCTTCAGCGCCTCAGAACAACCCCGGCCCTCAGGGTCATGAGCGTCGTCCGTTCGCCGGTCCGCCGGCGCCAGCTCCGACCGCGCCGCCCGTCGCCTCGCCGCCCAGGGCGCAGATTCAACCGCCGGCCCAGCCTGTCCCATCAGCGCCGGTGAAGCCGCCAATCGTCACGCCGACGATACCGACGCGGCCAGCGGTCATTGCACCGCCGGCGGTGAAGCCGCCCCCGCCGCCCCTGCCCAAGCCGCCGACACTCAACTTGACCCCAGCGCAGCAACAGGCGCTGCGCGAGGCTGTGGCAAAGGCCACGGGCCAGCCGACAAGTCAGCCGACAAACCTGGCGACAGGTCAGGCGGTGCGTCCGCCTGCGCCGACCGCGCCTCCACCGCCTGCGCCGCCCGCGCCTGCGCCCAAACCGCCAGCAGCGCCGCCGGCCAAGCCGGCGACGCCGCCGCATCCCGCCAACGCCGACCAGCCGAAGCGGAACGGCGTCGAAAAATAACCGGCCTTAGGCCGCGTGCTGGGTGAAGCCGAGCTGTCCCGCGCGACGGTTCGGCGCCCAGCCGATCTGGGCCAGGGCCTCGTCGGCGTTCTTGTAGAACTCGCCGATCTTGAGGATGCGCTTGGCGTCCTGGCCCGAGGCCACTTCGCGGTAGAGCTCCTTGGAGATGCGCACCAGCTGCTCCACCTGGCGCACCGACGTCAGGCGCTCGCCCTTGCGGCCCCAGAGGTTGTCCTCAATGCCGCAGCGCACGTGCAGGCCCATGGCGATGGCCATGGTGTTCAGCGGCAGGCTCGATCGCATGATGCTCTCGATGGTAAGGACGGCTCCATCCGGCGCGCGGCGGACGAACTCCATCAAGTTGTAGGGGTTGGGACCGTCGGCGCCGCCGCCGATGCCGACCCAGTTCATCACCAGCGGGCCGGTATAGACGCCGCGGCGATAGAGGCGCTCCACACTCTCCAGCTGGCCCACGTCGCCCAGCATGAACAGGGTCTGGACGCCGTTCTTCTGCAGGCGGCGCAGGTGCTCTTCCACGAAGGCGGGGCCCGAGGGGATCCACATCTCGCGATAGGCGTTGGCGTAGGCGGGCTGGCTGAGCGAAGTGCCGGCCACGTCGTCGGGGCTCATCAGCTCGCAGACGTTCATCTGGTTGGTGTTGATGGCGATGGTGACCTGATCGGGCTTCGGGTTCAGCTCAGCCAGCATGTGGCGGGTGTCGTCAGACAGCCACTTGGCCGCCTCGCCCTCGCCTTCCGGAGCGAAGCTGATGGAGCCGCCCACCTGAAGGATCATGTTCGGCACGGCTTCGCGCAGGCGCGCCAGCATCTCGTTGAACATGGAGATGCGCTTGGAGCCGGAACCATCCGCCTCGCGCACGTGTACGTGCAGCACGGTGGCGCCGGCGTTGTAGCAGTCCACCGCCTTCTGCACCTGTTCGTCCATGGTGACCGGGATGTCGTCGGAATCGGCGGGCAGGAACTCTGGCCCATAGGGGGCGGCGGTGATCACCAGCGGCTGCTGGTTTTCCGGAAGCAGGGCGTCGTCGAGAAAGTTCATGGGGCTCCTCCTTATTTTGACGGATCGGACTTGGGTTGATCTTCGGCGGCCTGACGCGCCGCCAGCTCTTCGGCCAGGATGGGAAATCCCAGCGCGCAGCTGTGGATGCCGAGCACGGCGACCCCTTGCAGGACCGCAGCGACTTGCTCGGCCGTGGCGCCCAGATCGAGCGCCTTTTGGATGTGGCGGCGAACGCCTGGCGCGTACATGTGCGTGCAGGAGGCGTCCACGGCGATGGCGATGAACTCCCAGGTGAGCGGGTCTATGACGCCGGACAGCAGCGGCCGCGCGCCCATGGTCAGGAAGGCTTCGAGCCAGGCCGGGTCCATCTCGGCGATAGTCTCCCATGCGGCGTTGAACTCGCCCCGAGCACGAAGGGCGTTGGTCATGGGGGTAAGTGGCGATTCACTCATGGTTAACCTCAAGCGCGGGACGCTGTGTGAGGGGATTGATAGGCGCACAGGATCGCGCTAGCTTGAATTTCCGGGACATCCATTTGCTCATTTGTGACAAGCGCCGCTCTTGATCCAATTTCTCCGTAGCGCCAGCCTCACTGGTTTCGCCGAGCTCTGCCGCCGCCTGGGCCTTGATCCTGTGCGTCTCGCGGACGCCGCCGGCGTGCCGGCCCGCGCCCTCACCGATCCGGACATGAAGCTGTCGACGGACTCGGTGGCGCGGTTGCTGGAACAGGGGGCGGCGCTATCGGGCGCGCAGGATTTCGGCCTTCGCCTTGCGGAGACCCGGCGCCTATCCAACCTCGGTCCCGTGGGCCTCATCGCCCGCGAGCAGCCGACCTTGCGCAAGGCGCTGGAAGTGATGAGCCAGTATCAGTGGCTGCACAACGAGGCCCTCTCGCTCACCCTCGACGAGATAGACGACATCGCCGTGGCGCGGATCAACTTCTCGGCGTTCGGTCAAAAGGTGTCGCGCCAGGCGGTGGAGCTGTCGGTGGCGGTGCTCTGTGGCAATCTGAAAGCCCTGCTCGGCGCCCATTGGCGGCCGGAGGCGGTGATGTTCCGTCATGGCGCGCCTACCGACGTCACCACGCATTTTCGTCTGTTTGGGCGCACGCCCGAGTTCATGCACGACTTCGACGGGCTGGTGCTGCGTCGGGCGGACCTCGACGCGCCCTTGGAGACCGCCGACCCAGAGATGGCCCGGCAGGTAGAGCGTTATGTGGAGCAGCTCGCCCGCCACGGCCGCCGCTCGTGGCGCATGCTGGCGGGCGACCTCATCGTGCTCCTCCTGCCCACCGGAACCTGCTCGGCGGACCGCGTGGCCGAGCATCTGGGTTGCGATCGGCGCACCCTGCATCGCAAATTGATCCGTGAAGGGACGAACTTCCGCGCCTTGATGGATGAGAAGCGATCGGAGCTCGTCCTGTCGCTGATCAGCGATGAGCGCCCCTTCGCCGCCATCGCCGACCTGGGCGGCTTCGCCTCGGCGAGTTCCTTCTCCCACTGGTTCCAGAAGCGGTTCGGCCAGGCGCCGCGGGACTATCGCGCGCAGCTACTGGCTGCCGCCGAGTAGCGCCCAAAGATTCACGTCCCTGTCCCGTTTCGACAAGCGGACCTAAGCGCGTCGTTCTAACCTCCTGTGCAATACGCATTTGGGAGGCGACAATGTCAGTGCAAGGACGAGTTTGCGTGGTCACCGGCGCAGCGCAGGCGGGCGCATGCCATCTGCGACCCCAACGGCGGGATGTTCTAAGCCTCAGATGATGTTGCGGGCGCGGAAGTCGGCGACCTCGGCCTCGGAATAGCCGGCCACCTCGCGCAGCACGGCCTCGGTATGCTCGCCCAGCGCCGGGCCCGGCCAGCGCACGGCGCCCGGCGTGACGCTGAGTTTGGGGAAGGCGTTCTGCATCTTCACGCTGCCGAACACCGGGTGCGGCGTTTCGACGATGGACTCCCGGGCGGCGAACTGCGGATCCTCCAGCATGTCGGGGGCGCGATAGACCAGGCCGGCGGCGATCTTGTGCTCGTCCATCAGCCGCAGCACCTCGGCGGTGGGTAGCGAGCCGGTCCACGCCCCGATGA
This sequence comes from Pseudomonadota bacterium, assembly GCA_040757715.1. Lineage (GTDB taxonomy): Bacteria > Pseudomonadota > Alphaproteobacteria > Caulobacterales > Caulobacteraceae > CAIMFV01. The sequence goes on from JBFLWS010000027.1 coordinate 9,420, forward strand.
TGGAATCCAGCTCGGCCTGATGGCGGCCGCGGGCGGCATGGCCCTGATATTCAGGATTGGCGGCGATGTCCGGGCGGCCCATGGCCTGGCACAGGCGGTCGAACAGGGTGTCCTGGTTGGCGCCGATCACCACCAGATCGCCGTCCAGGGTCGGATAGGCGTTGGAGGGGGCGATGCCGGGCAGCACCCCGCCCGAGCGCTCGCGCACATAGCCAGTGAGCGCATATTCGGTGACCAGGTTCTCCATCACCGCCAGCACGCTTTCATAGATGGCCACGTCCACGACCTGGCCCTTGCCGGTGGTCTTCACGGCGTGCAGGGCCATCATCACCCCCAGCGCCGCATGTAGGCCCGACAAGCTGTCGCCGATGGAGATACCGGCGCGGGCGGGCGCGCGGTCCGGCTCGCCGGTGATGTAGCGCAGGCCGCCCATGGCCTCGCCCACCAGAGCGTAGCCGGCGCGCGGACTATACGGCCCGGTCTGGCCGAAGCCCGACACCCGGGCGAGGATCAGTTCGGGATGGTCCTTGGACAGAGCCTCATAGCCGAGACCCCACTTCTCCAGGGCGCCGGGGCGGAAGTTCTCCACCACCACGTCGGCCTTGGCGATGAGCCGGCGCACGGCGTCCTGGCCCTCCGAGGTGCGCAGATCGAGCGTGACGGACTTCTTGTTGCGGCCGATCACCGGCCACCAGGGCGAATGGCCTTGCGGCAGGCTGCGGCCCCACTGGCGCATGGGATCGCCCTTGCCGGGGTCCTCGATCTTGATCACCTCGGCCCCGAAGTCGCCCAGGATCTGCCCGCAGAAGGGCCCGGCGATCAGACTGCCCATCTCGATCACCCGCAGGCCCGCCAAAGGCCCCTGCCCTTCCTCCGCCATCGCATCGACTCCCGTATCTTCTGCGATCACTGATGGCGGAAGCCGAGCGGCGGCACAAGAAAAAGGCCCCGGAGCCGCAAAGCTCCGGGGCCGATCATGCGCTTGATTGCGGGCGGCGCCCGCGCTCAATTAGAAGTTCAGCTTCAGGGAGACGATGGCCGTCAAGGGCGAGCCCACATCCACCGAGCCCGGAGTGAAGCCGTTGAAGGTGTCAGTACCCGTGCCGAGGCTGTTGTTGATGACCACGTTGCTGGCGTTGCTGCCCGTGCCCGCCTTCACATAGTAGGACCGGTCAAGCAGGTTGTAGACATTCAGCGCCAGCGCCGCAGGATGGTTGCCCACCTTGAAGCGATATTCGGCGTCGATGTCGAAGGTGTAGTACGGCGCCAGGTGGAAGTCGTTCATATCGGTGAGGAAGCGACGGCCGATGTAACGCGCATCAACGCCAAAGGTCAGGGCGCTGATCTTGTACTGAGCGCGCAGAGCCGAAGTGAAATTCGGCGTCAGCACCAGTTCCTTGCCCTTCACCGGAAGGTACATGGTGGTCTTCGGGTAGGTGGTGGTGTCGTAACCCGTGCTCGGGACCTGAGGATAGTTCCCCTGCAATTCCGACTTGGTGTAGGCCGCGGACGCGTAGAACGACAGTTCCTTGGTCGCGCGCCAGCTGCCTTCAAAGTCGACGCCATGCAGATCCACATCACCGACGTTGCGGTCGATGGTCAGCGTGGAGTCGTTCGGATCGGGCGACGACACGATGTGGTTCTTCCACTGCGAGTACCACAGGTTGACCGAGCCGGTCAGGCTCGAACCTTGATAGCGGTAGCCCACGCCGTACTGCTGGCTGGTCTCCGGACGCACGGTTTCCGGCGATGAGGTGTAGAGGTTGTCCGTCTTCGGCGCCGAAAGACCCGCGGCATAGGTCGCATAAACCAGGTTGCGGGCGTCGAAAGCGTAGGTGGCGCCCACGTTCGGCAGCACCTTGTTGAAGTGATAGGTCTGCTTGAACGGGGTGCGGAAATTCGGCTTGCCGGTGCCAGGGTTCCAAGCGATCGACGTCGTATTGCCGAACAACACGGTCGACAGGTTCTTGGCGTTGTTCGTGCCGTAGTCCGATCCGCCGAGTTGGTGGTTGGTCGTGTCGGTGGCGATCGCGGTGTTGATCGCAGCGATGCTCACCGTGTCGCAGTACTCGTTGCCGCCATTGTACATGAAGCAGTACTGGTTCAGTTGACGCGTGAACTGCGGAGCGCGGAAGCCGGCGTTCACGTGCAGCTGTTCGTCGAAGAACTTGCCGATGTAGTTGGCCGAGAATTGGCTCAGCTCGGCGATGGAGAAACGGTCGCGCCTGCGCATGAACGAGCCGTCGGCGGTATAAATCTTCGGACCGAAGCCGTTCTTGGCGCCGAACACGTCGAACGGAGTGCCGGTGGTCTGATCGATCGGGGTCATTTCGCCGGTCTGGCGGTGACGACCGTGATCGTAGGTGTAGGCGAGCTGGAAGCGATTGGTGTCGTTCAGATCGTAGATGAGCGACGATTCCAGGCCCCAGCGGTGGGTCTGGGTGGTGTTGGGCGAATAGACCAGCACGTTGTCGAGGCAGTCGCCGTCGCCGTTCAGGTCGACGCCCGCACCGCCCTTGGCGCAGACCGGCGCGGCGGCGCTGCCCACCAGACGCGGATCCTTTTCCGACAGCGACGTGGAGCCGCCGCCATTGGCCAGGGTGTAGAAGAAGTAGGGGTCGAAGGTGAAGATCAGGCTCTTGGCCAGGGTGTAGCGCGACTGAATGCGCACGTCGGCGAAATCCACCGGGTTCGGCGCCAGCTTCCAGAAGTTGCTGTCATTGCCGAGGGCCTGGCCCGGGTTGGCGGAGCTGCCAGCCACCGCGTCCGCGGAACCGGCGACGGCGGTCGGCTGCGACCAAACCGTGTTGTAGTCCAACTTGCGGCCGTAAGTCGCCAACTGAGCAAAGGTGGGAAGCTTGTAGAAGTAGGGGCGGTCTGTGGCGTAGTTGAAGGCCAGGCTGACAAAGTCATCGCCTTTCAACGGCTGATAGAGGCGACCATCGATGCCGAAACGCTTGATAGAGCCGGAGCCCTTCCATTTGTCCGCCTGGATATAGTTAGTGCTCAGCATGGTGCGCAGGCCGGTGGGGCCGACAGCGCCGGTCTGCAGTTCGGCATAACCGCGATTGTAGTTGAAGCCGCCGCCCGACACTTTCACCGTGCCGCCGGGAGCGGCGGTCGGGATCTTGGAGACGATATTCACAGTGCCGCCGATGGACGAGGCGGTGGGGCTGTCGACTTCCGTCTGCCCGGTGTTCACCGTGATGTGGTCGATCGACTCCGCCACCGCATATTCGCCCGGATAGATGGCGTAGTTGCCGGTGTCGTTCAGCGGCGTACCGTCGATGGTGAAGGACAGGTGCTGGCCGTCGAAACCGTGCATGCGGATATCACCGCTGAGCACGCCAGTCGGGTCTTCAGACGAATACACGAAACCGGGCGTCAGGTTGATGAGCTGAGCGAAGTTGCTCGAGCCGACCTGGGTCTGGATATAGTCCTGGGTGATGATCGACTGGTCCTTGGCGGCCTTCGAAATCACGCCGATGCCGTCGACGACGGCCTTGCGCTGAGCCGTGACGACGACCTGCTCTTGCTCGGCGACTTGCGAACCGGTGGACTGCGCCAGGGCGCGGTCATAGGCGAAGAGGCTGCCGGCCATCGCCGTCAGGAGGGCGGCGCGGCGGAAGGCGCGTCCCTGTTGCAGTTTGGTGCTCGACATATCGTACCCCCGAAGAGCGCATGAATAGGTTTCATGCGTATGGAGGCCAAGGATTACGTCACGGATACAATTTCATGACGGTTCTATAACGTTGGTCGCCTAACGAGTAGGGTGTGTCCTTTTTGCCAATCCGCTGATCTTTGCAACAATTTGCAATATTTCAAATCGTTACTAAAGCTAGCCTCCACGTCTTCGCGCGACGCTATTAATGGGATTGAACGGCCCGCGCGCGTCCCTAGGTCCATAAGGCCCAGTTTTGTAGGCGCCATCTGGTCAGCGCAATTCGATCAAGCGCCGGCGTCCAGCGCCTGCGCCGCGCGTTCGAGCCGCACCAGCAGCGCCTTGAGCTCGCCGATCGCCCCGGCGTCGAGGCCGGCGAGCAAACTCGCTTCGTAGGCCAACGCCAGAGGCGCGATCTCCCGATGCAATTGCACGCCGGCTTCAGTGAGGGCCAGGCGATGCGATCGACCATCCGCCTCGTTGGGCGAGCGATCCACCAGCCGCCGCTTGGCGAGCCCCTGGGCGGCGCGGCTCACCATCACCTTGTCCATGGCCGTACGCCGCACGATGGCCTGCTGGGTCAGGGGCCCATCTTCCGCCAGGACCGCCACCAGCCGCCATTCGGGAACCGAGAGCCCAAATCGATCCTCATAGGCGCGGGCAATCACCCGCGACACGCGGTTGGAGGCCACCGACAAGCGGTAGGGCAGATAGTCGTCGAGCTTCAGGGGCGGGGCGGCCAATGCGCGTCCTCCATGCTTCGCATCTTTTCTCGCCCATAGCGCGCGACCGCGTCCACGCCCAGAGGCGAATGCCCAGGCCGCGCTGAATATCGGGCTCGCCGCCCGAGCATTAACGTGACGCCAATCCCGATTGTGCATGATCGGCCGAGGTTTCGGAGTTCGCATGCGCGTCATCGCCAAATCGATTGTCCCGGCTGAGGCGGGACCGGAGGTCGCCGCGGTGGTCGCGGCGCGCGGTCCCATGCGTCCGGCGCAGTTGACGGCGCCGCGCGAGCGCCTGTCTCCCGCTCTCCTCGCCCGCACCTTCCGCGCCTTCGACGGCCTGGCCGTGGGTCTGGCTCTCGTCGTCGGGCTTAGCGGCGCCACCCCGTGGCTGCACCGCGAAGCGGGGACCGTGGCGCCGGCGATGCTTTGCGCACTCAGCATCTGGTGGGCGCTGAAAGCCTTCGGCGCCTATCACTTCTCTGCCCGCGAACCGTGGGACATTCACCTCGCCCGGGTCGCTGCGGCGGTGGCCGCGGGGCTCGGCGTCGGCGCTGCGGCCGCCGAGCTCCTGGGCGTGAGCGCGCGCGAGGTGGAACGTGAGGCGGTGACGGCCGCCGCCAGCCTGCTCGCCACGCATCTTGGAGCGCTCGTCTATCTCCGCAATGCGCGCAAACAGGGCCGCCTGACCCCCAACATCGTGGTGGTGGGCGCGACGCCGAACGCCACACGACTGATCGAACAGGCCCTGGCGGACAGAAGCGTCAATGTGCTTGGCATCTTCGACGACCGCGCCCAGCGGGCGCCGCGGGCCATCCATGGCGTGCCGGTGCTGGGCGACGTGGCCGCCCTGATGGACCACAAGATCACGCCCTACGTGGACCGAGTGGTGATCACGGTGGCGCCGGCGGCGGAGCAGCGCGTGCGCGACTTGATCCAGCGTCTGCGCATTCTGCCCAACGCGGTGACCCTGTTCGTGGATGCTGACGGCGCCGCGGCCCAGGTCTCCGCCCTCGCGCGCATGAGCGGCCAGACTCTCGACGGCGACGCCTTGAACGCCGAGGACCGGCGAGCGGTGGCCAAGCGGGTGCAGGACCTGATCATCGCCGGTCTCGCCCTCATGCTCGGCTGGCCGGTGCTCCTGCTGATCGCCCTTCTCGTCCGCCTCGACAGTCCTGGCCCGGTCTTGTTCCGCCAGCGCCGCCACGGCTTCAACAACGAGATCATCACGGTGTGGAAGTTCCGCACCATGCGGGTGGAGACCTGCGACCCTTGCGCGGCGCAGCAGGTGCGTCCGGACGACGACCGCGTCACCCGCCTCGGCCGTTTCCTGCGCCGCACCAGCCTCGACGAGTTGCCGCAGCTGATCAATGTGCTGCGCGGGGAGATGTCTATGGTCGGCCCCCGCCCCCATGCCGTGGGCATGAAGACCGGCAATGAGGAGTCGCGCCTTCTGGTGGCCGAATACGCCTGGCGTCACCGCATGCGCCCCGGCATCACCGGCTGGGCCCAGATCAATGGCAGCCGCGGCCCCGTGGACACCCCAGAAAGCGTGCGCCGCCGGGTGGAGCTGGATGTGGAATATATCGAGCGCCAGTCCTTCTGGCTCGACCTCTACATCATCCTGATGACCGTGCCGCGCTTGCTCGGCGACAAGGGCGCGGTGCGCTGATGTTCTGGAAGGGCGTGGTCGGCTACCTGCCGGTGAACATCGTGCAAGCCCTGGCGGGCTTCGGGGCCATCTACGCCTTCACCCGGCTGTTGACCCCCGAGGCCTATGGCGACTACGCCCTCGCCTTCGCGGTGGCGAGCCTCACCCACACCCTCATGTTCACCTGGGTGGAGGCGGCCATGGCCCGCTTCTACGTCACAGAGCCGGCGGGCGAACCCCGCGCGCGCCTCTACGCCACCCTCTACACAGCGTTTGGCGTCATGAGCGTCGCCTTGCCCCTGGTCGCCGGCGCGATCCTCGCCCTCGCCCCGCTGAGCGCGAGCCTGCGCGTCGCAGTGTTCGCCGGCCTCGCCTCGGTGATCGCCCGCAGCCTTCTGAAGATGGTGCAGGAGCGTCGACGCGCTGCCGGCGAGGTGAAGGGCTACGCGCTCATCGACATCACCCAGTCAGGCGGCGGCTTCGCCCTCGGCGCGCTCTTCGCCGCGCTCGGCCTTGGCGGCGCAGCGCCCCTGGCCGGGGTCGGCGCCGCCTGCGCCGTCTGCCTCGTCTGGACGCTGGCCCCGGAGGTGCGCGTGGCGCGCCAGGGGCGGTTCGACCCGCAGCGCCTGGAGGCCTATGTGCGCTACGGCGCGCCGGTGTCGTTCAGCCTGGTGTTCAGCTTGGCCATCGCCAACACCGACCGCTTCGTCATCGCCGCATTCATGGGCGAGGGCGCGGTGGGCGCCTACCACGCCGGCTACAGCCTCGCCAATCGCACCCTCGATGTGATGTTCATCTGGCTCGGCATGGCGGGCGGTCCGGCCGCGGTGGCGGCGCTAGAGCGTGGCGGCCATACGGAGCTCCAGCGCACGGCCAATGACCAGTTCGAGCTCATGTCCGCCCTCGCCCTGCCCGCCGCAGCGGGCCTCGCCCTGGTGGCCCTGCCGCTGGCTCAGGTGATGATCGGCAAGGCCCTCGCGGTGCAGGCGGCGCACGTGACGCCGTGGATTGCGCTCAGCGCCCTCTTCGCCGGACTCACCACCTACTATTTCCACACCGCCTTCACCCTGGCCCGGCGCACAGGGTTGCTGCTGGCCGCCATGGCCGTCCCCGCCGCCGCCAATCTCGCCCTGACCCTCGCCTTGATCCCGCGCTTCGGCCTCGACGGCGCCATGATCGCCACCGCCCTCGCCTATGGCATAGGGCTCGTGGCGAGTTTCAGCCTTGGCCGGCGCGCCATCGCCCTGCCCGTGCCCCTGGGCGCCCTCGCCCGGGCCGGAACTGCGACAGCGGCGATGGCCCTCGCCGTCGCCAACCTGCCCGCAATGGGCGGCCTCCTTGAGCTGTTCGAAAAGGCTGGCGTGGGCGTGGTCGTCTACGCCCTAGCCGCCCTCGCCCTCGACGTCATGGGCTGTCGCAGCCGCGGCCTTGGCCGCATCGCCGCCTTGAAGCCGAGGCTGGCCGCATGAGCGCCCCCAAGAGCGAGATCACTGTGGCCAACGCCGCCTGGGAGGGCGCGAAGCCCGACCTGTCGGTGCTGATCCCCTTCTATCGCTATGACCCGACGCCCCTGGCCCTCGTGCTCGATCGCGAGGCGTCCGGTCTTTCGGGGCGTGTTGAGCTGGTCCTGCTCGACGACGGCGGCGTCGATGCGCGCCTCGCCGAGGCCAGCGCCGAGCTGATCGCTGACCTTAAGACCCCGGCTCAGCTGATCCGCCTCGCCGCCAACCAGGGCCGCGCCAAGGGCCGCAACCGGCTCATCGCCGCCGCCCGCGCGCCTTACCTGCTGTTCCTCGACTGCGACATGGCGCCGGATAGCACCGCGTTCCTCGCCCGCTGGCTGGAGCTGATCGACCGGGAAGCGCCAAAGGTCGCGGTGGGCGGCTTTTCGCTGAAGCAGGCGACGCCCGGCCCGCAGCACCGCCTGCATGCCGCCCTGCAGCAGCGCGCCGAGTGCCTGCCCGCCGCCGTCCGCGCCCGCGATCCTGGCAAGTATGTCTACACCTCCAACCTCCTCGCCCGCCGCGAGGTGTTCGACCTCGAACCCTTTGATGAGGCCTTCAACGGCTGGGGCTGGGAAGACGTCGACTTCGGCATGCGCGCCGCCGCCCGCTTCGGCTTCGGCGTCAGCCACATCGACAATCCGGCCTCGCACCTCGGCCTCGACACGGCTGGAGCCCTGCTCGCCAAATACGATCAGGCCGGGCCGAACTTCGCCCGTTTCTGCGCCAAGCATGCCGAGGCGGCCGCGCGCCTCCCCAGCTACCGCCTGGCCAAGATGCTGAAACGCCAGCCCGGCCGAGCCTTGGCCCGCGCCGCCTTGAAGGCCGCCGCCCTCGCCGAAGCCGCCCCGCTCCCCCTGCGCATCGTCGCGGCCAAGCTCTATCGCGCGTTCGTCTATGCGGAGGCGCTGGCGTGAGCGAGTTCGAAGATCACCGCGCCGACGGCGGCCTTGGGGCCAAACTCCGCCGACGACTGGTGCGCCTCTACCGCCGTCGCGGGGCCAGCTTCCGCCCCGACCGCCCCATGGTCACCTTCTCCTTCGACGACGCCCCGGCGAGCGCCTTCCGCGCCGGCGCCGCGGTGCTGGAGAGCTACAACTGTCCCGGCGTCTTCTATGTGAGCGCCGGCCTCCTGGATCGCCGCAGCCCGGTGGGCCTCATCGGCTCCGATCGCGATATCGCCAAGGCGGTGCGCCGCGGGCACGAGATCGGCTGCCACACCTATGGCCATCTTGATTGCGCACAAGCGAGCGAGTCCGAACTCGCCGCCGACTTCGCCCGCAACGCCGAGGCCTTGCAAGCACTGGGCGCGCCTGAGCCGCCAGCCACCTTCGCCTACCCTTACGGCGAGGTGACGCCGGCCGCCAAACGCCTGGCGGCCAGCCGCTTCCAGCTGGCGCGGGCGCTGCATCCAGGCCTGATCGACCAGGGCGTCGATCTCAACCAGGCGCCGTCGGTGCGGGTGGAGGGGGCCAAGGGCGAGGCCTGCGCCATGGACTGGTTGAAGCGCGCCGAAGCCCGCGGCGCCTGGATCTTCTTCCACTGCCACGGCGTGCAGGAGGGCGGCTCCGAATGGAGCCTCGACGTGAACGCCTTCCGCCGCATCGTGGGCGAGGCCGTGGCCCGCAAGTTCGACGTCGTCACCGCCGCCGAAGGCGCGCGACGCATGAGGAGCGCTACATGAAACCCGTGGCCGTGATCATCCCCACCCTGCGTCGCCCCGAGAGCCTGGCGCGGGCCGTGGCCTCGGTGCAGCGTCAGCTGCGGGCCGACGAGCTGATCCGCGAGATCGTGGTGGTGGACAACGCCCCCGAAGGCTCCGCAGCGCCGGTGGTGGAGCTGGCCAGAGCCGCCTCGCCGGTGGCCATGGTCTACGCCCATGCGCCGCGCCCCGGCGTCGCCAATGCCCGCAACGCCGGTCTGCAGGCCACCGATGCGCCGATCATCGCCTTCCTCGACGATGACGAAGAGGCCGCAGAGACCTGGCTGGGCGAGCTTTACGACGTGCACATGGGCCTTAGCGCTGACGTGACCTTCGGCCCGGTGCAGGGCCGGGTGGACACCGACCACGTCAAGGCCAAGCCCTATCTCGAAGCCTTCTTCTCCCGCTTCGGACCGGCGACCTCCGGCGTGATCGAGGAGAGCTATGGCTGCGGCAACTCCATGCTCACCCGCGCCACGACGCTCGCCGAGACCTCGCCCTTCGACGCCCGCGCCAATGACATCGGCGGCGAGGATGATCGCCTGTTCTCCAAGTTGCGGGCCGAGCGGCGCCGTTTCGCCTGGGCCGCCAACGCCCTGGTGTTGGAATACGCCGCCGAGCATCGGGCCAACATGGCCTACACCCTGCGCCGGGCCATGTCCTACGGCTCAGGTCCAGTGCAGATCTGCGCCCGCAAGTCGCCGCCGGACGTGATCGGCGTGCTGCGCTGGATGGTGATCGGCGCCGGTCAGACCGCGGTTTACGGCGTCGGGGCCCTGGCCGCCTGGCTCGCCGGATCGGCGGACGCCTACGCCCTGATGGACCGGACGGCGCGCGGCCTCGGCAAGGTGCTGTGGTGGCGCGAGCGCGCCTTCTATGGCGAGGTGGAGGCCGCCCGCACCTCTGCCCGCTCCATCAATCGCCGGCCAAGGGCGAGTCGGGTGGCGAGCGCCGTGAAGATCAGCCAGATGAAGTCGTTGTAGTCGAGCGCCAGCACCTCGGTGAGCGAAGTGAGGCTGAACACCACCAGGAACGGCAGGGCGAGATAGGCGCCGGGCGAACGGTAGGCGGCGAGGGTCGCCCGCACCAGGGTCTCCAACCAGTAGAGCGCCCAGAGTCCCAGGCCGACCAAGCCGAGCTCCAGCCAGATTTCCAGCCAGCTGTTGTGGGCATGGTGCGGCCTGAAGCCGGCGTCCTTGGCGATCCAGGCCAGGGGCGACCACAGGCTCTCATTGGTCCACACCGCCGCATAGCCATAGCCAGTCCAGGGCCGCAGGTGGATTTGCCGCAGGGCCGCCGCCCAGATCTTGGTCCGTCCGGTGAAGGTGGCGTCCTTGCCGAGCAGCCCCAGCGCCTGCTCCGGGGCGAGGGTCAGGGCGAGGCTGATCACGGCGATAAACGCGAAGGCGCCGGTGCTGGCGAGGAGGGCGAGCGCCGGCCCCCGGCGCACCACGCCGACGAAGCCGAGCGCCGCAAGACCGGCGCCGAGGCTCACCAGGGACGTCTTGGAGGTGGAGAGGAGAGTGAGCCCGAGGACGAGAGCAGCGACGCCGAGCCACAGCCGTCGCTGCGCCGGGTTCAGGATCGCGGCGGCCAGAGCGATCACGGCGCCCAGGGCCATCTTGTCGCCAAGCCCGTTCTTGTCGCTCCAAAGCCCGCGCCAGGCGCCGGGGAAGATATCGCTCATGCGCCCGAAGCTGGGCAGGCCGAGACCGACGGCGAGGCTCAAGACGGCAAGGATGGCGAAGCTGGTCGCCAGCACCCGGGCGAGGTTCGGCCAGTCGAAGCGCGCGGCGATCACCACCCCGGCGAGGCTGGTGAAGGTCACCGCCACCGCGCGGCGGGTGGTGGTCTCGGCGTCCACGGACCAGAGGGTCGACAGGAAGACGAGACCCATCAGCAGCCACAGCACCGGCGCATGCACCGCCGCCAGCAGCGAGCGTCTCGGCGCGCTGGCGAGGAGCGCCAGGGTCGCGGCATAGGCGGGGAGGTAGAGGACGCGAATGATCCCCGAGGCTTCCGGATCGCCGTCCGGCCCGGAGATGGCGGTGATCCAGCCGCCCGAAAAGATCAGGACCACAAATACCGAAAGCCAGAAGCCGAGCCGATCCGGCCGTGTCTCCGGCTCAGGCGACCGCGCCTCGTCGGCGGCGCTCATCGCGCCAGGGCGGAGAGGAAGCCCGGCGGGTCGGCCGGGGCCCGGTTGAGAAAGACGCCCGGGCATCGCGCACCCACCGACTTCAGCGCATCGCGCAGCCTGGCGTGAGACTCCGGGTGCTTGGCGTCGGCGGCCACCACCATCACCGTGGCGTCCATCAGCGGGGCGAGGGCCACGGCGGCGTGCGAGCGGCTGAGCGCCGGGGCGTCCACCACCACATAGTCGGCATGACGGCGCAGGCTGTCCCAATAGGCGGGCTCGGCCAGGATATCCACGTGCTGGCCCGGCTTCAGCGCCTCCTTGCGAAAGCGCGTCACCCACCAGCGCCGGCCGCCCACGGCGTAGGCGGCGAGGTAGGAGGCGTCGGGCCAGGGCCGGCCGTCGCGGTTGCGGGTGGAGGGGGAGACGCTGAAGAAGGCGGTCTGGTTCGGGCTCGCCCGCACCGGAGCGCCGAGGGGCCCATAGCGTTTGGCGTCGCCGGCGATCTCGTCGAACTGATCCCCCTTCAGGAGATCAAGGTCCACCAGCCAGACGCCCTTCTGCGCGCCCGCCGACATGGCGCGGGCGAATTCGCGGGCCACCGTGGAGGTCCCCTCCCCCGGCTCGGCGCTGACGAACTGGATCAGGCGCGCGCGCTCGCCCGGAGGCGGACCGAGCCGCTCCGCCAAGGCCGCCATTTCCAGGGTGAGGTCCACCATGCCGCCGAATCACAACGCTTAGGGGGTTAAGGTCTCACGGAACGGCCCCGGCCCGCCATGGCGTCCCGCAAACCAAGAACTCACGCCGGCGCCTTGCGCGGGGCGGAGGCCAGCACCGGCAGGACCAGCGTGCGCTCCACCGCTGCGGTGCTGGGATAGCCCCTGGCGAACAGGGCCGACAGGATGCCGGCGCAGGCGGCGAGGAAGAGGCCGAGCGCCGCGAACACCAGCACCACCGGAACCTTCAGGCTGGTCCCCCGGGTGGGGACGAAGGCCCGCTCGATGATGCGCACGGCGTCGGAGCCCTGCTGGTCGAGGGCCTGGCGAGCCTGCGCGTCCTGTTCGCGGCTCTGATAGGTCTTCACATTGGCCGACAGAAGATCGCGGGCGCGGGCGAGATCCTGATAGCGCGGCTCCAGCGCAGTCAGCCGTTGGCGCCTGGCGGTGATGTCGGCGAGTTCGGCGGCGATGGCGCCCTTGCGGCTGCGCAAGGAGGCGGCGCGGGATTCCAGCTGAGCCTTTTCCGTCTGCAGGGTCTGATAGACCGGGTTCACCCCTACCCGCCGACCGCCGGCGTTGGAGCCCTGGGCCTGGATCTGTTCCAGGGCGGCGATCTGGGCGTCCTTGTCGCGCACCGGCTGGGCCGTGGGCTGATAGCGGGACAGGAGATCCTGGCGTTCGATCTTCAGCGATTGCAGCTTGTCGGCCACCGAATGGTCGAGGTCGCGATAGAGGCCGATCTCGGGGGCGGTGGTGGAGGCCTGGCGCGTGGTGACGGCGAGGCTCGACTCGGTCTCGGATAGCTGGGCGGCGACGGCGTAGGATTCTGTTAAGAGTTGGCTGTAACTCGCCTGCAGCGAAGCCTTTTCCGTCTCGAAATCACCTATGCCGTTATCTGTGAGGAATTGTCGGTAAGCCGCGTCCGCGTCGGCCAATTGTCCCTCGAACTTGCGCTTCTGCCCGCCCAGCGCGCCCGCATCGCGATCGGCCAGCACCTGACGGCGATAGAGGAGGTATTCGTCCAGCAGCGTGTTCACCACCGTGGCCGACAGGGCGGGGTCCGGATGGTTGAAGCTGACCCGCACCACCGAGGTGTCCGGCGCGGTGACGACCTTCAGGCCCGTCTCCATGGACTTCAGCGCCGAACCCTCGATCTTGCGCCGCTCCTCTGGTCCTGCGCCCGCCGATTTCTTGGCCAAGTCAGGATAGAGCTTGTCGAGCCCGATGTCGGCCAGCACCTTTTCCTTCAGCACCGAACTTTGCAGGATTTCGGTTTCCGACTGGATCACCTGGCCCGTGTCCGGCACCGCCCCGCGCGCCGCATCGCCCACACGGGGATCATAGACATATTCCTGGCCAAGGCGGACCAGCAGACTGGCGTGGGCCTGGTACTGGGTCTTGAGGGTCAGGGCGAGCACCACCCCCAGGGCCGTGGTCAGCAGGAAGACGAGCAGCATCAAGCCCTTCCGTCGCCAGAGCAGCGCCGGAAGATCTTCGCTCGAAATGCGGCGCGCGGTCCGCAAGGCTTGCCTCTCAAAACTGGAATCGCCGCGGGGCGCGGAACCTGTTGGTTAACGAAATTCGCCGAGCCGGCCTTAACCGATCGTTACCCATTCCAAGAAAGAGTTAAGGTCGCTTCACCAAAGTGCTGCGGAGTCCCGCTCATGCGCCGTTCTCGCCACGCCGCCCTCGTGCTCGCGGGTCTGGCCGGCCTCGTTCTGAGCAGCTGCGCCAGCGGTCCCGCCCCTGCGCCGTTCCAGGATATCGCCTACGCCAGCTGGAGCGAGTCCGAGCCCGCCTATCGGCTCTATCCTGGCGATGTGCTGGACGTGGCCCTGCCCTCGGCGCCCGAACTCAGCCGCCAGGCGACCGTGCAGCCCGACGGGCGCATCGCCCTGCCCTATATCCAGCCGGTGATGGTGGCCGACCGCACCATCACGGAGGCCGAGCAGGCCCTCGCCTACGCCTACGCCCCGGTGCTCCGTCGACCTGAAGCGCAGATCAGCGTGAAGACGGCCACGCCGCTGAAGATTTTCGTGGGGGGAGAGGTGGATCACCCCGGCGCCTACGACATGCCGGGGGACATCAACGCCTTGCAGGCGGTCTATATGGCGGGCGGCTTCAAGCCGTCTGCGCGGGCGAGCGAGGTGATCGTCATTCGGCGCGGCGCCGATGGGCGGGCCATGGCGCGCACGGTCAACCTCTCAGCGGCGTCGCATGACGCCCGGACCGATTCCGTGCCGCTGCGGCGTTTCGACATCGTCATCGTGCCGCGAAGCCCTATCGCCCAGCTCGGCCTCGCCGTGCAGCAATATCTGCGCGATCCGCTGCCGATCCAGTTCACCTACGCCATCAACGGCCAGCAGTACCTGACCACCAAGTAGCGCCGGGAACGATTTCGGCTCAGGCGCGGGCCAGGAATTCACGCGCGGCGCGCTGGGCTTCATGCACCGAGTCCCGGTCCATCTCCGCGCTCAGTTCGCGGCGATAGCGCTTGGCCTCTTCCGAACCGCGCATGGCGGCCAGGTTGAACAGCATGTGCGCCGAGACGAGGTCGAGCGGTGCGCCGCCCTGTCCCGTGGAATAGAGCAGACCCATGCGCAGCAGATCATCGCCCGTGGACTCGGGCGTCGGCAGCGGAATGCCGCCTTCAGCGGCGAAAGTGTCAAACGCGACTTGCATCTTCCATCTCCCTTGCGGCCGCATTCGACGGCCGCGTTCGACGATCCCCCGACCGTCAGGAGAAGAAAAGCGCTTCTCGTTTAAAAATACAGTTAAACGCAAAAACACCACGCCAACTATATTTAGTAAATTGATTGTAACTCGATTTCGCGGCGTTTAAGACATTTGAATACTGCTTAACGCCGCGAAACCATCGTTTCCCATCGATTAATATTACCTATTCCTTACGCGCCCGCTGACCGAACAGCACATTGCGCGCGGCGTCCGCCTGCTTGCCGGGATTGGCGAGGGCGCTGTTGCGCAGCTCCGCCCCCAGCTTGAAGCCGGCCTGCACGCCTTCGCGCGCCCCCACGCGCTCGAACCAGGCCTTCAGGTGCGGGAACTCGGCCATGTCGATCCCCTGCATGCGGGCGGGCACGATCCAGGGCCAGCAGGCGAAGTCGGCGATAGACAGCTCGCCGACGATGAAGTCGCGGCCCTTCAGGCGCTTGTCGAGCACGCCGTAAAGGCGGTTGGTCTCATTGGTGTAGCGGATGGCGCCATAGGCGAGCTGGCGCTGGTCGGCGAGGATCTGCGGCGCGTACTGGCGGAAATGGTGGGTCTGGCCGGCCATGGGGCCAAGGCCGCCCATCTGCCAGAACACCCACTCATCCACCGCGATGCGCTCGCGCTCAGTGGCGCCGTAGAACTTGCCGCTCTTGCGGGCGAGGTATTGCAGGATGGCGCCGGATTCAAACACCGACACCGACTGGCCGCCCGGCCCTTCCGGATCGACGATGGCCGGCATGCGGTTGTTGGGGCTGATGGCCAGGAAGGCCGGCTCGAACTGCTCGCCCGCGCCGATGTTCACAGGCTTCATTTCGTAGGGCAGGCCCATTTCCTCCATGGCGATGGAGATCTTCCAGCCATTGGGGGTGGGCCAATAATAGAGCTCGATTGGCGCAGGCATCCGGCGTTCCTTCCAGGTTTGATCCCGCAAAGATGGCGGGGCTGAACCGCGGGTCAACCCGCCTGTTCAGCCTGAGTTCATATCGAGGCGACGATTGTCCGCTGGAGTTAGGGTTTACAGATGAGCAGCGTTGCCGAGCTGGCTGGAAACGGTCGGCGATCCACGACGCGGCGGAGGAAAGAGGCGACGACCATGAAAAAGGCCATTGCAGCCTTGGCGGTGTTGGCGCTGACGGCGGGCGCCGCGGCGGCTCAGGAACACCATGATCGCGGCGAGCGGGGCGATCGCGTCGAACGAGGCGGCGGCGCGCCCCAGGGCGGCGGAGCCCCTCACGGCGGCCCACAAGGTTGGGGCGGACCGCAGGGCGGCCAGCGCTTTGTCGGGCCGCAAGGCGGCGGCGCGCCCCAAGGCCAGCGCTTTGTCGGGTCGCAAGGCGGCGGCGCGCCTCAGGGTGGCCGAGACTTCAATGACCACCGCTTCGATCGCGGCGACGCCCAACGCTTTGTGCAGATCCAACCGCAGCGCGGCCCCCAGGGCTTCGTCGACCATCGCTTCGACCGCGGCGGTGCGCCCCAAGGCGGCCGGGACTTCAACGACCATCGCTTCGACCGCGGCGATGAGCGCCAGGGCGGTCGGGACTTCAACGATCACCGATTCGACCGCGACGATGCGCGCCGAGAGTCCGACCATAGCTTCGATCGCCGTGGCGGCGCCGGCTGGGGCCGAGGCGACCACCGTTGGGATCGCGACGATCGGCGCGAATGGCACGAGGGTCACAGCTGGTCCTATCGCGGCCGTTATTTCGAAGCCTTCCGCGTGTCCCCCTACTACTGGCCGTCGGGCTACGGCTATCGGACCTGGTATCCGCATGAATACCTGCCGTTCGTGTTCCTGAACGCCACCTGGTTCTTGAACAACTACTATTACTATGACCTGCCGGCGCCGCCCTATGGCTACCGCTGGGTGCGCTACGGGCCCGACGCCCTGCTGGTCAATGTCTATTCGGGCGAGGTGGTCGACGTGGTTTACGGCGTTTTCTACTGGTGAGTTAAGGCCTGGGCCGTAAGGATCAGGCGCGTAACGCCAAGGTCCGCTTTGCTCACCGAGCACCGGCGCGCGGGCGGGCCAAGGCCATTGATTGAGGGGCGCTCACTGATGAAGCGCAATCTATTGGCAGGTTTGGCGGGGCTGGCGGCGCTGATCTCAGCGAGCGCCGCCCTGGCCGAACATCATCATCATGAGGACCGCGGCGAGGATCGTGGGGGCCGGGACCGGGGCGATTATCGAACCGATCGTGGGGACTATCGCCAGGATCAGGGCGATTATCGGCGCGCGCCGCCGCCCTATGTCCGCCCCTGGCAGCGCGGCGCCTATCTGCCGCCGGAGCACTGGCGCTCCGCCGTGCCGACACCGGGACGCTATCACCTGCGCCCAGCGCCCTACGGCTACCACTGGGTGGTGGTCGGCCGCGACGCCTACCTGATCCAGAGCGCCACCGGCCTCGTGGTCGAGAGCGCGCCCGGGGCGGTTTATTAGTCGCCGCGCCTCGCAACATTGTCATGACAATGTCTGGCGAATGAGGTAGATTGCGCTGAGGAGACCCGCCATGAGCAACGCCGCCCCTCGCACCGAAAAGCTCGACCTGCGCCTGACGCCCTCCGCCAAGCGACTGTTGCAAACAGCGGCCGAGGCGACGGGCGCGCGTTCCGTGAGCGACTTCGTGCTGACGAGCGCCCTCGCCCGCGCCGAAGAGGCCTTGCCCGACCGCCAGCGCTTCGGCCTCGACGCCGACCAGTGGGACGCTTTTCAGGCTGCGCTCGACGCCGATCCGCGTCCCACGCCCCGCCTCGCCCGCCTGTTGGCTGAGCCAAGCGTGATTGAGCCGTCTGAAGCCGAATGAAGCCGCTCTATCGCGTCGAGCGGCTCAGACGCGAACATGCGGTGGAGGCCTTCGATTGCGGCAAGCCCGCCCTGAATAGCTACCTCGTTCGCCACGCTTTGCAGAACCAGCGCGCGGGCGGCGCCGTCACCTACCTCGCCCTCCATGGCGATGAGGTCGCGGGCTTTCACAGCCTCGCCTTCGGGCAGGTGGAATATGCCGATGCGCCGGAGCGTCTGACGCGCGGCCTCGCCCATCACCCCGTTCCGGCGATGCTTCTCGCCCGCCTAGCCGTAGACCGGCGCTTCCACGGCCAAGGGCTTGGCGCGGGTCTTCTGAAGGACGCCATGCTGCGCACGCTGCAAGCCGCCGAGATCGCCGGCCTTCGCGCCATCATTGTCCACGCCAAGGACGATGAGGCTCGCGCCTTCTATGAGCACTTCGACTTTGCACCCTCGCCCAGCGACCCGCACCACCTGATGGTGCTGCTGAAGGACGTTCGCGCGCTGTTAGGACGCTAGCGCGCCCCCCTCACACCCCGAGCTTGGCCTTGAGGATATCGTTCACGGCGGCGGGATTGGCCTTGCCGCCGGTGGCCTTCATCACCTGCCCCACGAACCAGCCCAGCGCCTGGGGCTTGTCCTTCACCGCCGCCACCTTGTCAGGGTTGGCGGCCATGATCTCGTCGATGGCCTTTTCGATGGCCGAGGTGTCGGTGACCTGCACGAGGCCATGCTTGTCGACGATGGCCTTGGGCTGGCCCTCGCCGGCCCACATGCGCTCGAACACCTCCTTGGCGATCTTGGAGGAGATGACGCCCGTCTCGATCAGTTCGACCAGGCCGGCGATGTCTTCCGGCGGGATCGGGCTTTCTTCCACCTCGATCCCGGCCTTGGCCAGGTGCGACAGGAGCTCGTTGGTGACGAAATTGGCCACCAGCTTGGGATCGCGCCCGGCCGCCGCCTTCTCGTAATAGTCGGCGCGGGCGGCGTCGGAGGTCAGCACCCCGGCGTCATAGGCCGACAGGCCGTACTGCTTTTGCAGACGAGCGTGCTTCTCGTCCGGCAATTCGGGCAGATTGTCTCGGATGGCCTGCACCCAAGCCTCGTCCAGCTCCAGCGGCAACAGGTCCGGATCCGGGAAGTAGCGATAGTCGTGCGCGTCCTCCTTGGAGCGCATGGAGCGGGTCTCGCCCTTCACCGAGTCGAACAGGCGCGTCTCCTGCTCCACCGTGCCGCCGTCCTCGATCAGCTCCACCTGGCGACGGGCCTCATAGACGATGGCCTGCTGGATGAAGCGCATGGAGTTGACGTTCTTGATCTCGCAGCGGGTGCCGAGCGCCCCGCCCGGCTTGCGCACGGAAACGTTCACGTCGGCGCGCAGATTGCCCTTCTCCATGTCCCCGTCGCAGGTGCCGAGATAGCGCACCAGCATGCGCAGGGTCTTCACATAGGCCGCCGCCTCTTCGGGGCTCCTCATGTCCGGCTTGGAGACGATCTCCATCAAGGCCACGCCCGAGCGGTTCAAATCGACATAGGTCCAGTTGGGGTCCATGTCGTGCACCGACTTGCCGGCGTCCTGCTCCAGATGCAGGCGCTCGATCCCTACCTGGAAGGTCGAACCGTCGTCGCGCTCCACCGTCAGCAAGCCCTCGCCGACGATGGGCTCCTTGTACTGGCTGATCTGATAGCCCTGGGGCAGATCGGGATAGAAGTAGTTCTTCCGGTCGAAGCGGGACTTGAGATTGATCTCCGCCTTCAGGCCAAGGCCGGTGCGGATGGCCTGCTCCACGCAGTAGCGATTGATCACCGGCAGCATGCCTGGAAAGCCGGCGTCGATCAGGCTCACCTGCGAGTTGGGGCCCGCGCCGAAGCCGACCCCCGCGCCGGAAAAGAGCTTGGCCTGAGAGGCGACCTGGGCGTGCACCTCCAGCCCCAGCACCACTTCCCATTCGCCGGTGCGGCCCTCGATCCGAAAGGGCGGACGCTCGCTCATGCCATCCTCATTGCAACGTGACTTGCGCCGATCCCTAGAACCTGTCGCGCGGCGAGGAAAGGCGAAAGTGCGAGGAAAGGCGTTGCGCGCTTCAGCCCTCCGCGTCCACGCGCACGATCTCGATGCGGCCGATGCTGGCCTTGGCGATGCCGTTCACCGGCGCGCGGCGGCCGTCCGGCCCCATCGCCCCCAGCGGGGCGACGCTGATCTGCGGGTGATCGTCCTTCCACACGCCGGCCCTGGTCTGGGCGGCCACAAGGTCAGTGATGTCGAACACCTGGGCCCCGGCGTCGTGGCCATGCTGGCGGTGCGCCGCCGAGCTCGCGCCCGTGGCGTTGAAGAAGTTCACCAGGCCCACGCGATAGTCGGGGCTGGCCGTGGCCGGGTCGGCGCCGGCGGGCAGGTTGAGCAAGAGGACGAAGCTCACCCCCGGCGCCATCTGGGCGGTGAGGTCGAACAGGCGCAGCTGCACCCGCTGCGGAGCCTTGGGCGCGGCGGCTTGGGCGGGCGGCGGCGCAGCGCTGAGCACCGGCGGCGGTGCAGCGCCGACCATGGGCGGCGCGGGTTCGGCCGTCATGGCGTGGTGGTGCGCCGCGGCCTTGGCGTGGATAGGCGGGGCGAAGCTGGCCGTGGCCATGAAGGCGCTCGCCGGGGCGAGGCGTTGCATGGCGAGCCCCTTGCCCAGCTGTAACGGCGCGCGGCTCTGATGCTCCTTCGTCTCCGGCTTCACGCCCAGCAGCGCAAGCACGGAGGCGGCGGGGGACGCCGAGGTCGGCGGCGGCGGCGGGGCCATGGCCACCGCCGGTCCTGGCGCAGGGCCCGGCGGTCGGGCCGCGTCGGTGTCGTAGACCAGGGTCGAGCCGTGATCGGCCTGCCACTGCTGGAAGGTGCGCTGCACCGGACGCCCCCTCTCGTCGTAGAAGGTCCAATAGAGGTCCGACCAGCCCGGCCCTGATGGGTTCTTGCCGCCGCGGTTCTGCCAGACGCTCCACAATCGATCGACGTTGCAGTGGTGGATCCAGAAGATGGGATCATTGCCGGCGGTGACCGGATCGCCCATCAGCCCGCCCACCTGGTCGTGCACCGCGTTGTGCGGATAGGTCTCGATGGCCCCCGCTCGCCCCGGCGCGCCGCCGAAACCCGGCAGCACCCGATTGTCCACCACGGTCATGCGGCTGAAGCTGGCCGCCGCCAAGGCGCCGTCGGCGTTGGCGGCCTCGTCCACCAGCTCCGCGCCGGCGTTGAAGGCGCGGGTGCGGCCGAGGCGGGCGTTGGTGGTGTTGGCGATGTAGAGCGGATTGGGAACGAGCTTGCCGTCCACCACGCAGGTACGTTCGCGGAAGGCCGCCGGTCCGGCGCGTTGGCCGATCTGCGTATAGTCCCAGTAGGGCAGGAACAGGTTCGGATCGCCCGAGGCCGCGCGCAGGATGCGCTCGAACCAGAACAGATACATCCGGTGCCAGGGCAAGAAGGTCCAGTCGCCGTGGGTGCAGGTTCCCCAGCCCGGCGCGATCCTCCGATAGAGATGACGGTTCACCCCGTGGATATTGGCCTGGAAGGTGAAGCTGAGCGGGTCGTAGGCGTTCTTGTTCAGCCGCAGCTTCATGAACCCGCGGCGCAGGCTTTCCAGCTCATTGGCGTTGAGGCTCGCCACCGAGCGACGCACGGGCGTCGCCGCGCCCGCCTGAGCAAATCCACCCCACAGGCCCAGCCCGAGCACCGCTCCGCCGGCCACAGCCGCCCGTCGTGTGAAATTGGTCATAGCTCCCCCCGGATCGCGTCCCCACGCGCACCGCACCATGGCATGACCGAGCCAGGCGAGCTAGAGAAGCGCATACAGCCGAAAAGCGAACGGCTGAGCCGGAGAAGGCATGTCCATGGCGATCCCCGACGAGCCGATCGATTCCACCGCGCCGGCCCTGGAGATCAGGGGACTCTGCAAGACCTTCACCCGCCCGGCGGTGGACCGCCTCGACCTGACCATCAAGGCTGGCGAACTCTATGCGCTCCTGGGCCCCAACGGCGCCGGCAAGACCACCACCTTGCGCATGGTGGCCGGGCTCCTGAAGCCTGACGCTGGCGACATCCGCGTGTTTGGGATCGACGCCCGGGCCAAGCCCGTGCTGGCCAAGCGCCTGATCGCCTGGGTTCCGGACGAGCCCATGCTCTACGACAAGCTGACCCCGGTGGAATATCTGGAATTCGTGGCCGGGCTCTGGGGGGTGAAGCCGAAGATCGCCGCCGATCGGGCGCGCGAGCTGTTGGAATGGCTCGGCCTCTGGGACAATCGCAATGAGCGCTGCGAGGGTTTTTCCCGCGGCATGAAGCAGAAGGCGGCCCTGGCGGGCGCCCTCATCCATGACCCCAAGCTGCTCATCCTCGACGAGCCGCTCACCGGTCTCGACGCCAGCGTGGCGCGACAGGTGAAAGACCTGTTGCAGGACCGGGCCAAGGCCGGCGCCACCATCATCCTCACCACCCACATCCTCGAAGTGGCCGAGCGCCTGGCCGACCGCATCGGCGTCATCAACAAGGGCCGGCTGATGATCGAGGGCACGTTGGACGAGCTGCGCCGCCGCTCGGGTGAGACCAACGCCACCTTGGAGGACCTGTTCCTCGAACTCGTGCGTGAGGACGCCTAAGGTGGGCCTGCCCTTTTCGCCCGGCTCCACGCCCTGGCTCCTGGCCAACGAACTGCGGCTCAGCTTTCGCGGAACCCTGGGCGCCAAGGGCGGCGTGCGGCGCTATGTGATCCTCGCCGTGATCATGGGCGCGGGGGCCTTCCTGGGCGGCGTGCCCGTGGCCTTGGGCCTGCAGCACACCCAAGTGCGCGCAACGCCGATCCTCGACATGATCGTGGCCGGGGCCAGCCTGCTGTTGTTCAGCTTCATGCTGGCCCAGGGTCTGCTCGCGTCCACCATGGCGCTTTACGAGCGCAACGACCTCGACCTTCTGCTCTCCGCCCCCCTGCCACCGCGCCGGGTGTTGGCCGTGCGCGCCGTGGCCATCGCCATCACCGTGTCGAGCCTCTATCTGATGCTCGGGTCCATGTTCCTCATTCCCCTGGCGGTGATCGCCAGCCCCTATTGGCTGTTGAGTTTCCTCTACATCCTGGCCCTGGGCCTCGTGGCCACCGCGGGAGGGCTCAGCCTGGCCATGGGCCTCTTCGCCGTGATCGGCCCAAGAGCCACCAAGACCGTGGCCCAGGTGATGGCGGCCCTGATCGGCGCGGCCATGTTCCTCATTGGTCAGGCCCAGAACATCTTCCCCGAGCTGCGCCGCGAGTGGATGGCGCAGCTCAAGGACATCGCAGGGTCCAACCTGTTCGATCCTGATCAGCCGCTGGCCTGGCCTGCCCGGGCCTTCCTGGGCGAGCCCCTGCCGTTGGCCGTGGTCGCCGGCGCCGGCTTCACGTTCTTCCTGCTGGTGGTGTGGCTGCTCGGCCGGCGCTTCGCCGACAACGCCGCCGCGGCCATCGGGGCCCTGAGCGCCAAGCGGGCTCGCAAGAGCGCCCGCACCGACCTGCGCCCCTTCCCCAAGGGCCCCCTCGCCGCCGTGGTGTCCAAGGAGCTGCGGCTCTTGCGCCGGGACGCCTGGCTGATCTCCCAGGTGCTGATCCAGGGACTTTATGTCATCCCCCTGGCCCTGGCCTTCTGGCGCACCCGGCACAGCGCGGATCTGGTGGTGGCCTCCGCAGCGGCCATCATCGTCTTCTTCGCCGGTCAGTTCGCCGCCAACCTGGCCTGGATCGCCATCTCCGCCGAGGACAGCCCCGACCTCATCGCCGTGTCGCCCGTGCCCGCCGCCTTGGTGCGCCGGGGCAAGCTGATCGCCGCCCTGATCCCGGTGGCCATGTTGCTGTCCATTCCCCTCGGCCTCCTGGGCTGGGTCTCCCCCTGGATCGCCGTCATCGCCGGCGTCGGCGGCATGAGCGCCGCGACGGGATCGGGCCTGATCCAGCTGTGGTGGCAGAAGCCAGCCAACCGCAAGGACTTCCGCCGCCGGCGTCAGGGCTCGATCCTGGTGGCCTTCGCCGAGTTCGCCTGGCTGGCCCTGTGCGGGTTCGCCACCTGGCTGGCGGCGGTGCAGCAGTGGGCCTTCGTGGTCCCGGCCATCGTCGCCTTCGGTCTCCTGGTGCTGCTGCGCCGGGAGGACAAGGAACCGGCCTGAGGCCTTACCCGAACAAGCGCTGGCGCAGGGCGCGCAGGATGGCCGCGGTGACGCCCCAGATCAGCCGATCCCCATGGGTCATGGCGTAGTAGCGCCGTTCGCGCCCGTCGGCCGAGACATAGCTGCGCGCCTCATGATTGGTCTCGTCCATGAGGAAGGCGAAGGGGGTCTCGAACACCGCCGCCACCTCCGGCGCATGGATGTCGAGGCTGAAGCCGGGCTGCACCGCCGCCACCACCGGGGTGATGATGTAGCCGCTGCCGCTCTCGAACACATCGCCCAGCCCGATCGGGCGCACCAGGGTCGGGTCGAGGCCGATCTCCTCCTGAGCTTCGCGCAGGGCCGTCTGCACCGCCGTTTCGCCAAATTCGCTGCGCCCGCCGGGAAAAGCCACCTGGCCGGCGTGCTTGCGCAGACCCTCCGCCCGTTGGGTGAGCAACACCGAAAGGCCGTGCGGGTGGGTCACCAGTGGGATCAGCACCGCGGCGGGGGCTAGGAGATCGCCCACCTTGCCCGGAGGCTCGACCTGACCGGCGGGCACGGGGCCGGCGGCGGGCGCGTCCTCGCCCAGCGGCCGCAGGCGCTCGACCAGCAAGGGTTCCAGCGCCGTCAAGGAAGCGCTCGGGCTCATGGCTTGGCCGTGGGCGCGGTCACCGGATACCACTCGCCCTGGGACGCCACGGCGTAGACGAGGCCCTCGGCGGTCTCGCGCGGCTGCGCCCACTCGACGATCTCATAGAACACCGGCCGGGTCAGGCGCGCCTCAAGCCCGCGGCGCACATGCACATAGGGCCGCGGCTCGTCGGTGCGAGGATCGATGGTCACGCGGAGGTCATGGCCCGGCCCCGCCTCCACCACATCGCCCACATTGGTGAGGAAACGCAGCGCCTCGCCCGCCTTGTCCACCCGCACGGCGATGAAGGGCGCGTCGTCCACGCGGATGCGCATCTTCTCCACCGGGGTCACCAGGTAGTAGCCGTCCGGATCGAGGCGCAGGATGGAGGCGAACAGCTTCACCAGCGGCTCGCGGCCGATGGGCGAACCCTCGTGGAACCAGGTGCCGTCGGCGGCGATGCGAATGTCAATGTCGCCGCAGTCGGGCGGGTTCCACAGGTGCACAGGGGGCGGCCCGCGCTCGCCAGCCGCCTTCGCGGCCTCGACCACGCCAGCCAAGCCAGGGGGAGGATTCGCATCGCTCATGGGCGATGACTTAATGGAGAAGTCAGGCCTTCGGAAGGGCGACCGCGCCCGCGACGCCCTCGAACGCGCCCGGCGTCAAAGCCCGCCACAGGATGCGATAGGGGTTCACCGGTCCGGGCAGGCGGACCTGGTCCCGCGGCGTCACCTCGAAGCCCAGCGGGCCGAAGAAGGGTAAGTCCCCCACCAGCAGCACGATCTTGTCGCCCCGCGCCTGCGCCGCCTCGCAGGCCTGGCGCACCAGGGCCCCGCCGAGTCCGTCGCCCCGCCGGCGCGCGTCCACGGCGATGGGACCAAGGAAGAGAGCCGGCGTCTCGCCGATGCGGATGGGCCACAGGCGCACGGTCCCAGCTAAGGCTTCGCCCTGGAAGGCGCAGAAGCTGAGCTCGCGGATCATGTGATTGCCCTCGCGCACCCGCTGCGAGGTCTTGGCGTAGCGGCCCGGCCCAAAGGCGCGCGCCACCAGAGCCTCCACCGCAGCGGAGTCTTCGGGGCGTTCGAGCGCCAGGCGCAGCGTCGGCGCAAGGGGGGCGAGGAGTTCGACCATGGGCGCGGCGCATAAGGCCGAGGGCGCGCGGGGTCAAAGACATTTTCAGGAGAATTTGTGCGGACGGTCCTCCATGCGATTGCGTCGCGCCCGTGACGCCGCCATGGTGCGGGGCATATGACGACCGCCGCCGCCAAGCCGAACCCCTTCGCCTATCGAGATTTCAGCTACTTCTGGGCGGCGCGGTTCCTGATGACCCTCGGCGTCTCAGCCCAGTCGGTGGCGCTCGGCTGGCAGGTCTATGCGGTGGCGCGCCTTACCCGCTCCATCGAGGCCAGCGCATTCCTCGTGGGGATGATCGGCCTCGCGCAGTTCCTGCCCCTGTTCGCCCTGACCTTCATCGCAGGCGCGGTGGCCGACCACGCCGACCGCAAGAAGATCGTGGCTGTCAGCCTGGCTGTCGAGGTGGTCGCCACCCTCGCCCTCGCCGCGCTTGCGCTCACGCCGACGACGCCGCTCCCGGCCATCTTCGCCCTGGCCGCGGTGATGGGGGCGGCGCGGGCGTTCCAATCGCCGGCCATGGGGTCCATGGCGCCCATGCTGGTTCCGAACAAGGTTCTGCCGCGGGCCATCGCCACCAGCTCGCTCGCTTGGCAGAGCGGCAGCGTGGTCGGACCCTGGCTCGGCGGGGCCCTTTGCGCGCTCTCGCCGGCCTACGCCTACGCCGTCTCGGGCCTGCTGTTCGTGGCTTCTTTGGCAAGCGCCCTCGCCATCCGCGCCGACACCCTGCCGAAACAGACCCAGCACACCTCCCGCCTCGCCCTGGTGCGCGAAGGGGTGGTCTATGTGTGGACCAACAAGATCGTGCTCGGGGCCATTTCGCTCGACCTGTTCGCGGTGCTGTTGGGCGGCGCCACCGCGCTGTTGCCGGTGTACGCGCGCGACGTGCTGAAGGTGGGCGAGGCAGGTTTCGGCCTCCTGCGCTCAGCGCCGGCTATCGGCGCGGGCTTGATGGCGCTCTATCTCGCCCGTCATCCCATTCGCCGCCACGCCGGGCTTTGGATGTTCGCCGGCGTAGCCGTCTATGGCCTTGGCACAGTGGTGTTCTCGGTCTCCACCGTCATGTGGCTGTCGATGCTCTCGCTCGTCGTGTTGGGCGCGGCGGACATGATCTCGGTGTTCGTGCGCCAGACCCTGGTGCAGATCGTCACTCCCGACCCCATGCGCGGCCGCGTCTCGGCGGTGTCAGGCCTGTTCATCGGCGCCTCCAACGAGCTCGGCGAATTCGAGAGCGGCGTGGCGGCGGGGCTGTTCGGTCCGGTGGTCGCGGCCCTGGCCGGCGGCGTGGGGGCGCTCATCGTCACCGGCCTCTGGGCCAAACTGTTCCCGGCCCTGCGCCAAGCCGACAGCCTCACCGGCGAGGACGCCAAGGCGGCTTAGCCACTCAGCCCTTGTCCCAGTCGCCGAAGGCCAGGTGATCGAGGCCGAGGTCGCGGCGCGTCTGCTCCAGGGCCTTGTGCGTGCGCACCACCTTGGCGCGGGCCTCGGCGAGGGCCGCGATGGTCTCTGCCAGCTTGCTGAGCGCGTCCTGGCCAAGGCCGAACGCGGCCCCGACCTCCTGACGCGCCTGGACCATGGCCGCCATCAGCTCGCTTCCGCCGATTTGGGCGAGCTCCAGCTGGGTTTCGAATTCGCGCAGGTGGCGGGCGAGGTCGAGCGCAGCGGTCTCTTCGCCCGTGGCGCCGTCGTTTCGGATCGCGGCCAGGCTCATGCGCCCCTCCGTGCATCTTGGGTGTCTATTTCAAGACCCGGCCCAAGCCTCACGTCAATAAGCCCTCCCGTCAATAAGCCAGCCTCTCTTGGCGTGGCCGCGATTGACGCCCTAGCGTCAGCCTCACTAGCCTCCCCCACAACGAACACGGGAGCGACGATCATGAGCGTGCTGGCGGGCAAGGTGGTGCTGATCACCGGAGCGGCGGGGGGTATCGGGCGCGAGTGCGCGCTGCTGGCCGCGCGGGCTGGGGCCAAGGTGGTGGTGAACGACCTCGGCGGCTCGGTAAAGGGCGACGACACGGGCTCGGCCGGTCCTGCCGAAGCCACCGCCCAGGAAATCCGCGCCCTGGGCGGCGAGGCGGTGTCCAACTCCGACAGCGTCTCCTCCATGGGCGGGGTGAAGCACATGGTGGAGCAGGCCCTCGACACCTTCGGCGGCCTGCACGCGGTGATCAATCCGGCCGGCATTCTGCGCGACGGCATGTTCCACAAGATGCCCGACGCGGACTGGGACGCAGTGATCGAGGTGCACCTGCGCGGCGCCTACAATGTCTGCCGCGCCACCATCGAGCACTTCCGCGCCCAGAACGAGGGCGCCTATGTGCTGTTCACCTCCACCTCGGGGCTGATCGGCAATATCGGCCAGGCCAATTACGCCGCGGCCAAGCTGGGGGTCATGGGCCTCTCGCGCATCATCGCCATGGAGGGGGCGGCCAAGAACGTGCGCTCCAACATCATCGCCCCCTTCGCCTGGACCCGCATGATCGCCACCATCCCGGTGAAGGACGAGGCCTCGGCCGCCCGGGTGGAGCGGATGAAGAACGGCATGCGCGCCGACCAGGTAGCGCAAGTCGCCGTGGCCCTCGCCGCCCCGGCCAGCGAGACCAGCGGCCAGATCTTCGCCGTGCGCGGCAATGAGGTGGTGCTGTTCAACCAGCCCCGCCCGGTGAAGTCCGTGGCCCGCCTGGAAGGCTGGACCCCGGAGAGCCTGATCGAGCTGGCCTTCCCCTCCATGAAGGCAGCCTATACCGACCTTGGGGCCACGGCCGCCGTCTTCCCCTACGATCCGATCTGAGGCCCGGCCCATGAGCGCCCAACCGTTCAAGATCAGCTTCGGCGAGGCCAAGGTCGCCGACATCCTCGCCCGCGTCCGAGCCTACGAATTCCCGCAATCCGCCGAGGGGGCGGACTGGAGCCTCGGTTGCGACGCCGATTACCTGAAGGCCCTCTGCGCCTATTGGACGGGCGGCTACGACTGGCGCGCGGCGGAGGCCGAGCTCAATCGCTTCCCGAGCTTCACCGCCGAGGTGGACGGCTTCCCGCTCTACTTCGTGCATGTGGTGGGCGAGGCGAAGGGGACGCGTCCCCTGCTCATCAGCCATGGCTGGCCAGGCTCGGTCTATGAGTTCTGGGGCGCCGTGGAGCGCCTCGCCTTCCCCAGCCGCTTCGGCGGATCAGAGGCCGACGCCTTTGATCTCGTCATCCCCTCCCTCCCCGGCTACGGCTGGTCGGGCAGGCCGAAGCGCCCGCTGGGCCAACGGGCCACGGCCAAGCTGTTCAACGGCCTGATGACCGGCGTGTTGGGCTATGATCGGTATCTCGCCCAGGGCGGGGACTGGGGCGGCCTCGTCACCGGCTGGCTCGGCCTCGACCACGCAGCCCACGTGCGCGCCATCCACATGAACATGCTGGGCCTCCGCGCCGCCACGCCGCCGCAGACCGACGAGGAGACCGCCTGGATGGAGCACGGCCGCATGGCCATGCAGTTTTTCGGGGCCTATTTCATGCTCCAGGCCACCCGGCCGCAGAGCCTCGCCTACGCCATGGCCGGCAATCCAGTGGGCCAGGCGGCGTGGATCCTCGAGCGCTTCCACGACTGGTCGGACCTGCGACAAAAGCCGTTCGAGGCGGTCTATACGCGCGACCAACTGCTCACCAACCTGATGATCTATCTGACCACCGAGGCCTTCACCACCAGCGTCTGGTACTACCGGGCCATGATGGAGGAGGGCGCGGCTCTGCTGCCGCCGGGCCAGAGGGTGGAGGTCCCCACCGCCGTGGCCTCCTATCCCGGCGAGGCCATCTACAAGAACCCGCCCAGGTCGCTGGCCGAGAAGGCCTACAACATCACCCGCTGGAGCGAGCTGCCCCGCGGCGGCCACTTCGCCGCCATGGAGGAGCCGGAGCTGTTTGTGGCCGACCTGCAGGCCTGGGCAAGAGGGGTGGGGTAGGCGGGCTAATCTCATCAGACTTGGGATCGATGTCGGAGACCTCCATTGCCGGCCCCTTGGCCTCTCCCCCTTGAAGGGGGAGAGGTCGGGAGAGGGGGTGGTCCAGCTGGACGCGACGCTCGCTTACGCTCGTCCCCCCCATCCCCGGCCCTTCCCCCTCCTGGGGGCAGGGCTATCGCATATGGCCGAGGAGGCTGAGCAGGAAGGCGTCGTCCCATCCGGCGCGCTTGATCTTGCCTTTGATGGAGCCCTTGTCGGGGTGCTGTCTTAGGATGTTGAGGGCGAGTTTT
>JBFLWS010000028.1:0-39019 GCA_040757715.1 Pseudomonadota bacterium
CCGGCCTTCTCGTGGTGGTGGCGCTGCTCTATCGCTTCAAGGCTCTGCCCACGGCGATCCTGTTCTGGGCCGCCTACGTCTTGACCCGGCCGCTGGGCGCCACCTTGGGCGATGTGCTGACCAAGCCAGTGGAGGCGGGCGGCCTGCACTTTGACCGCTTCCTCGCCACCGGCGTCATCGCCCTGGCCATGGTGGGGTTCACCCTCGTCACGCCGCGTCTGCGCAAGCCCGCGGGCGAGTAGGGCGCTCATTAGCTAGGACATAAAAGGGAGAAAACAGATGAAGAAGCTATTCTGGGCGATCGCCGCCAGCGCGATCCTGAGCAGCGCCGCCCTCGCGGCCGATGCGCCGCAGAAGAACTGGTCGCCGCCGCCTTACAAGATCTACGCCCAGACGCTGTCGGACGAGCTGATGGCGGCGCACCCCGAGCTGCTCAGCGTCACCTTCCACGGCGTGCCGCCGGGAGCAGTGGCGGACACCTGGACCATGTACGCCGGCTCCTATCCGGACCGTATCGGCAATCCCGACGATCCTGATGACATTGACGTCTCCAAGAAGGGCATCACCATACTCGATCCGCGCTGGCATCGCACGAAAGACGTGGTGAAGAAGTTCGTGGTGTTGGAGCCGCTGCGCGACAAGACCGGAGAGAACATCGGTCTGATCGTATTCGCCTTCCGCACCGATGCGGGCTCTGCCGGCGAGCGCAAATATACCACCGCGGCCATGGACCTCCGCGACGCGCTGGAAGCGAAGATCCCGAGCTTCACCGCCCTGTTCGACAAGGCCAAGTAGGGCCGAGCCATGGTGTCGATGAAGGTCAAGCCAGGGCGGCGGGATCGCGGCCGCCTGGCGCCAGCGCTCGCGCTCGCGCTGGTTTTCTTAGGTGCGGCGGCGGACCAGGCCGTCGCTGGCCCGCCCTTTCTGAGCGATGATCCTGAGCCCACCGACCTCGGTCACTGGGAAATCTACAACTTCGTCAACGGGGCCAAGGACCACGGCGCGGTGAGCGGCGAAGGCGGCATCGATCTCAACTACGGCGCCATCAAGGACGTGCAGCTCACCGGCGTCTTTCCGGCGGGATATACCAGCGACGGCGGCTATCGGCTGAAGCATCTCGCCGGCTATGCCGGGGTGGTGGAGCTGGCGGTGAAGTACAAGCTGGTGCATCAGGATGAGCACAGTCTGGTCCCTGACGTGGCTGTGTTTCCTCGGGTGTTCATCCCCACCAGCGGCCACTTCGGTCCGCCGAGGACCAATCTCCTCTTGCCGGTATGGGCGCAGAAGGACTGGGGCGACTGGTCGGTGTTCGGCGGCGGCGGCTATCAGATCAACCCTGGCGCCGGGCAGAAGAACTTCTGGCAGGGCGGTCTCGCCGTGACCCGCGCTTTCGGCAAGGCCTTCACCCTCGGCGGCGAGGTCTATGGTCAGGGTAAGGATGCGCGCGACGGGACCGGTTCTGTGACCCTGAACGTGGCCAGCACCTACCGCTTCACCGAGCACTGGTCGCTGCTGGCGTCGGCCGGGCCGGTGCGCCACAGCGACGGAACCCACGGCTCGATCTTCTATCTTTCGCTGAAGGCCGACTACTGAATCCGCCCCGTCATCTGAATGCGCGTACAGGTTCGCTTTAGCAGCGGTTCAGCCTGATTTTCCAAGCTTCCAAGAAGAGCCGATCGCGGCCCGTCCGTCCGGGAGGACCCTATGTTCCATCATCACCTCGGTCATCGCGCCGGGCTCGCCCTCGCCGGGTGCTTGTTGGCGCTCGTCAGCGCCGGCATGACTGAGGCCGCCAAGTCCGAGGCGGCCGCGAAGCAATTCTACCGTCTGGCGGCCAGCGTGCCGTTGAAGGGCAAGGCCCCGAGCTGGGACCACCTGACCTTCGACCCCGACAGCGGGCGGCTCTATGTGGCGCGCCGCGCGGGTGGGGTGACCGTGATCGAAACGCACACCCGCAAGACCATCGGCTCGATCAAGGGCGCAGAAGGGGCCAACGCCGTGGCCTTGGCGCCCGAATTCGACCGCGGCTACACGGCGAACGGCGACGGCGTGGCCACGGTGTTCAAGCTGTCGACCCTGCAGACTCTCGCCCGCATCAAGATGGGCGAGAGCGCGGACGGCGCCTTCTACGACGCGGCTCACAAGCTCGTGGTGGTGACGCGGGGCGATGATCACCGCCTCACCTTTATCGATGCGCGCACCGGCAAGATCAGCGGCGAGGTCGTCACCGAGTCCAAGGAGCTGGAGAGCGTCGCCGTGGACGCCAAGGGCTGGATCTATGTGGCCGAGCGCGACAAGACCGCCGTGGCTAAGGTCGACGCAGTGAAGAAGGCGGTGGTGCAGGAGTGGCAGGTGGGGGCCGAATGCTCGCTGCCCACCGGCATCGCCATCGATTCCCAGCACGACCGCCTATTCATCGGCTGCAAGGGCGATAAGCCGGTGTTGGCCGTGCTCGACACCCAGTCGGGCCAGACCGTGGCCTCGGCCGCGATCGGTCGCGGCAATGACGGCCTGGTGTTCGATCCGGCGCGCAAGACGCTCATCGCCTCCAACGGGGTGGAGGGGAACCTCGTGGTCTTGGATCAGGTCGATCCGGACCACTACCGGCTCAATCAGGCGGTGACGACCGAGCCGCTCGCCCGGACCTTGGCCTATGATCCCAAGACGGCGGACGTGTTCACCATGACCGCGGAGGGGGTGGTGGATCCTTCGCGCCCGATCAACCGCCGCGCGGGGACCTTCTATCCCAACGCCTACTACGACGACAGCTTCAGGGTGCTGATCTATCGCCTTAAGGCCTACAAGGCGCCCGCGCCCAGCGACGACTAAGTCTGCATAATCAAAATAAGGGGCGCGACCGGCAATGACGCGCCCGGAGGGAGGACGATATGGCGAGTTCGACAGGCGACGACGCTGCGCAATCGCAAGCTTGGCTCGCGGAGGAAACCCGCGATGCTCCGAAGGTGTTGCGGGCCTGGTGGCGGGTGATGGACCTGAAGATCGGCATTGTGCCCCTGCCGATCTTCGCCCTGATCGTGGCGGTGGCCGCGGCGTTCCTCAACGCCGATGCGAAGACCTTCCCCTCCGACATCTTGATGAATATCGCCGTTCTCTCCGTAGGCGGGTTCGCTTGCGCCGAGCTTGGCAAGCGCCTGCCCCTGGTGAACCAGATCGGCGCGGCGGCCATCTTCGCCACCTTCATTCCGTCCTACCTGGTGTTCGCGCACCTGTTGCCCAAGCCGATGATCAGCTCGATCACCGATTTCACCAAGCAGTCGAACTTCCTCTACCTGTTCATCAGCGCCATCATCGTGGGCTCCATTCTCGGCATGGACCGGCGGGTGCTCATCGCCGGATTCCTGAAGATCTTCGTGCCCCTGGCCTTCGGCACCGCAGCCGCGCTGGCGGTGGGGCTTGGTGTGGGCGCCGCTTTCGGCATGGAGTTCAAGCACACGCTCTTCTACGTGGTGATTCCGGTGCTGGCGGGCGGCGTGGGCGAGGGCGCGATCCCGCTTTCGATAGGGTATGGCCAGATTCTGCATCAGCCGTCGGGCCCCTTGCTGGCGCAGATCCTGCCGGCGGTGATGTTCGGCAGCTTGACGGCCATCGTCTTCGCCGGACTGCTGAACCTGTTGGGCAAGGTGAAGCCGGAATGGACCGGGGAGGGGCGGCTCACGCCCGGAGAGCATGACTTTCCCCTGGGCGACAACGAGGACAAGCAAGGCGGCGCGGGATTGCCGTCTGTGGCGGCCGCGGTGGTCACGGCCGTGACGCTCTACCTCGTGGGCGCCTTGGCGCAGAAGCTGTGGGCCTGGCCGGGACCGGTGACCATGCTGTTCATCGCGGTCTTGTTGAAGCTCGGCAGGGTTTTTTCCCCCAGCCTCGAGGCGGGCGCCTTCTCGGTCTACAAGTTCTTCCGCACCGCCGTGACCTATCCGCTGCTGTTCGCCATCGGCGTCGCCATGACGCCCTGGGACAAGCTCGCCGGCGCCTTCACGGTGGAGAACGTGGTCACCATCGTCGCCACCGTGGCCGCAATGATGGTCACCGGCTTTGGCGTGGGGCGGCTGATCGGCATGTATCCCATCGACGTGGGCATCGTGGCCGCCTGTCGTTGCGGTCAAGGCGGCACCGGCGACGTGGCCATTCTGTCAGCGGCCAACCGCATGCAGCTCATGCCTTTCGCCCAGATCGCCACCCGCATCGGCGGCGCGCTCACCGTCACTGTAGCGTTGATCTGCCTCGCCAAGTTCGGCGGGTGATAGCGCCTGCGTTCGGGCCGAAGCGATCGCCTCGCCTGATTGCGCCGCTGCGACACGTTTTCCGATCAAGAGCAGGTCTAGCCGAAGCGAGGTTCATCGTAATTTCAGGTTCGGTTTAGGTTCCGAGCCTCTCCTCAACACAAATATAACCAAGAGGGAGTGCTGTAATGTCCAGGAATTATAAAGGGGGTGCGCTGCGACTTTCGACGGCGCTTCTGACGGCTTGTCTCGGCCTCGTGCCCATGTCCGTCGCTTTCGCTGACGAAGCCCCAGCAACGACGACCGAGGCGGATAAATCTGCTCCGTTGGCCGAGGTGGTGGTCACCGGTTCGGCCATCCGTACGCAGCTGGACCAGGTGGTGGTCCCGGTCAGCGTGTTGAATTCGGAAGCTCTGGCCAAGAGCGGCGTCAACACCAACGTCCTCGACCTGGTGCGTCAGAGCATACCGCTGGTGCAAGGCCGCAGCGCCATCGGGGCGAGCAACGCCTCCAACACTAATCAGATCACGGGCGGCGGTTCGTCGATCAATCTGCGCAACCTCGACACCCTCGTCCTGGTGAACGGGCGACGGGTGGCCAATGACGCCATCTACGCCATCGCCGGCCCCAATGCGCGGGTGTTCGTCAACGTCAATGAAATCCCTCCCGGCGCCATTGAGCGCATCGAGGTGCTGACGGACGGCGCGTCGGCGATCTATGGCTCCGACGCCATCGGCGGCGTGGTGAACATCATCCTCAAGTCCGATTACGAGGGCGGTCAGGTGGACGCCCGCGGCGGCTTCGCCGACGGCGGATATTCGGAAAAGTCGGCGAGCGGCGTCTACGGCTTCAGCCCCTTCCACGGCACGAATGTCACGGTGTCGGGGTCCTACTCGAACTCGACAGCGCTGCGCCAGAACCAGCGCTCGTTCTCCTCGCCCTTCTATTCCACGGCCACCGCCGTGCCGGGCTCCATCGGCAGCTATTTCCTCAATCCGGGCATCACCGCGCCGACCCCGGCCAACGCGGCCACCATCGCCGCCAATCCGCAGTACACCAACGCAGGCGCGACGGTGGGCACGGCGCCCGGCACCGGCATTGGCGGCACCTACGATCTGTCGAAATACAACATGTTGCTGATGCCGCAGCAGCAGCGGGCGGCGGCCTTGAACTGGGTCAGCCAGCTCACCGAGAGCGGCAGCGTGACGCTGTTCGGCGACGCCGAGATTTCCTACAACACCGCGCTCATTCAATTCGGCCCGGTGGTGCAGGGCGTGAGCGTCAACGCCGGCACGGCCTTTGACCCATTGACCAGCAACGCTTCAGTGAATTTTGGCGACACCGCCGCGCCCAAGCAGTGGAGCACCAGCGAAACCGCCGAGCGCGTCACGGTGGGTCTGAAGGGCAAACTGCCGCAATACGGCAATCTGAATTGGGAATTCGCCTATACGCACAGCGAAAACCAGGTCGATCTCACTATCAACAATGTGCTCGCCCTCAACAACCTGAAGCTGGCGGTGCAGGGCGGCTATAACTCGTCGGGTGTCGCCACCCCCGGCGGGACCTACAGCCAAGTCTGCCCGCTCAATCAGCTGTTCACCTGCACGGCGGGCACGGCGTCCATCCTGCAGCCGGCGCTCAATCCCTTCGGCCTGGCGGCCGCGATCACCCCGGGCGCCTTGGCCAATGTGCTCACCAGCGAGCACCTGACCACCAAGTCGCAGATCGACGCCTGGGACGGCAAGGTGACCGGCAACATCTTCGAACTGCCCGCCGGTCGGCTCGCCTACGCCATCGGCGCGGCCTTGCGTCGCGACTCCGTGTCAGGCCGGCCCGAGGCCAACGGCTGGGTGCACACCACCGGCGATCTGACCGGATCCTTGCAGTCGCTCTATTCAGGCGGTCAGCTGTCGGATCCCTATCGCGCCTCGCGCACGGTGACGGCGGAATATGCCGAGCTGAAGATTCCGGTGACCTCGGCGCAGTGGAACTTCCCCGGCTTCCACGCCCTCGACGTCATCATCGCCGGTCGGCATGAGCACTACAGCGACTTCGGCAGCAGCTCCGTGCCCAAGGTCGGCCTGCGCTGGGAGCCCATCGATCGTCAATTCGCGATCCGCGGCAACTACGCCGAGTCCTACACCGCCCCCACCTTGGCGCAGCTGCACGCGCCGCCCAACATCAGCGGCGCGGCCTCCACGGTGTTCACCAACAACATCAACGGCGCCCTGGCGGCGTCGGCGGACCAGGTCGGCGGCGGCAACTCCAACCTCAAGCCGGCCCTGTCCTATTCGCGGTCCTTGGGCCTGCTGTTCAAGCCCGACCTGATCAAGGGGCTGAAGTTCGACCTCGAATATTCGGACATCACCGAAAAGGGGGCCATCGGCGGCATCGGGCTCAACAACATCCTGATAAGCGTGAACTCGCTGGGTGCGGCCTCGCCCTTCTTCCACAACGTGTCGATCAACGCCTATCCCGGCGCGAGCGGGGCGAGCTACTTCTCCAACCCGGGGGACCTGTCGGCCTATCTGTCCAATCCGGCCAATGTGTCCAACGGCATGTTCTCCACCAATGGATCGACGCCGAACCTGCACCTGAAGGACGTGCCCACCAACCTCGGCAATGTCTATGTGAAGAGCTTCACGCTCAACACCACCTACAATTGGACCACCGAGCACTACGGCGATTTCGCCTTCAATTCGATGGTGGCCTATCTCGACTCGTTCCGGGCCCAGGCGTTGCCGATCCTGCCGGTGTTTCAATTCGCTGGAACCACCACCCAAGGCGGCGGCGCTCAGGGCACCTTGCCGCGGTGGAAGGCGATCAATTCCATCGATTGGACTGAAGGCCATTGGAACGGAGGCCTCGCCTTCACCTATGTCTCAGCGGTGCGGGACATTGGCACGGGCGGGGTGAGCTACTTCGGCGCGCCGCCGCTCTACAACATCGGCCTGTCCAACCCCTCTCCAGTCACCGTGGCTCAGTTCGCCGCGGGCCACGTGCCGGCCTATACGCAGTGGGACCTGCGCCTGACCTACAATTCGTCGCTGGAGTCCGGGAAGGGCTGGCGCGCCACGGTGGGGGTGAACAACCTCTTCGACACGATGCCGCCGGTGTCCACCAACATCAATCCCGCCGGCGGTCACGCCGCCGGAGCCACGGCCTGGCGGGCGGAAAACAACACCGACCTGTCGGCCTATGGCGGCGGCATCGGGCGCCTGACCTACATCGCCCTATCGACGAGGTTCTAGGCGACAAAACTTCCCCCCCGAACTGATCAAGCCGCCCCGGCCTCCATCGGGGCGGCTATTTTTTCGGCATGGGAGTCGGAAGCGGTTTTGATCCGAAGGGGCCCCGATTTCGCGCAAGCGATTGGCGGCGGGGCGAGGCTGGTTGGACGGGCGCTCCGTTTCTCATCGCCCCCTTCCCCTGCGGCGCCGTTGCCAGGGGGCCGGCTTCGTTCATATGATCGGCGATAACAAGCTACCGCTGGAGAGCACGAGGTCCGGCGGGGCGAGACAATGGAGGGCGCCATGAACCTGGATTTTTCCCCTGAGGACGAGGCCTTCCGCCAGGAGGTCCGGGCCTGGATCGCCGCTGAATATGACGAGGATCTGCGCCTAGCCATGTCGCAGACCAAGAACGGCTATCTCGACAAGGAGCGCCTGAAGCGCTGGCAGAAGAAACTCGCCGCCCGCGGCTGGCTGGCGGTGGACTGGCCGGTGGAGTACGGCGGGCCGGGCTTCACCCCCACGCAGCGCTACATCTGGGGCGTGGAAATGGCCGCCGCCCACGTGCCGCACACCATTCCCTTCGGCGTGCGCATGTGCGCCCCGGTGATCATGGCCTTCGGCTCCGACGAGCAGAAGGCCGAGCACCTGCCGGCCATGCGCAACTTCGATCGCTGGTGGTGCCAGGGCTATTCCGAGCCGGGTTCGGGCTCGGACCTTGCGGCCCTCTCCATGCGCGCCGACCGCGACGGCGACGACTACATTCTCAACGGCTCCAAGATCTGGACCACCCTGGCCCAGCACGCCGACTGGATCTTCTGCCTGGTGCGCACGAGCCAAGAGGCCAAGCGCCAGGACGGCATCTCCTTCGTGCTGGTGGACATGTCGACGCCGGGGATCACCGTGAGCTCGCTGCCGACCCTGGATGGCCCACTGGAGGGCTTGCAGGAAATCAACCAGGTGTTCTTCGACAATGTGCGCGTGCCGGTGAAGAACCGCGTGGGCGAGGAGGGCAAGGGCTGGACCTACGCCAAGTACCTCCTGGAGTTCGAGCGCGGCAACGCCTATGCGCCGAGCCTCCAGGCCCACCTTTCCAAGGTGAAGAAGATCGCCGCCAAGGCGCCCGCCGACGGGGGCGCGCCGATGATCAAGGACCCGGCCTTCCGCCAGAAGTTGGCCGAGATGCAGATCCGCATCGATGCGCTCAACGCCACCGAGCTGCGCGCCTTTTCCGGACGCGAGTCCGGTGCGCGCATGGGGGCCATCTCCTCCATGCTGAAGTGCCAGGGCTCGGAGGCGCAGCAGGCCTTGACCGAGCTCGCCCTGGAGGCCGTGGGCATCTATGACGCGCCCTATGTGGGCGACGGTCTTGCGGAGCTGAAGTCCAACGAGATGAAGCCCGGCCCGGACTACGCCTGGCCCACGGCCGGGGCCTATTTCAACTATCGCAAGACCTCGATCTACGCCGGCTCCAACGAGATTCAGCACAACATCATGGCCAAGGCGATCCTCGGGCTTTGACCTGGGCCTCTAGGGCCGGCGCAACCACTTTGGCGAGGCGCGGGCGGGTCGTGCTATAGGCGCGCGATGCTGCGTCTCACCGAACTGAAACTGCCCCTCGACCATCCGCCTGAGGCCTTGCAGGCCGCCGCCGCCGAGCGGCTGGGCCTCGATGCGGCGGCGATCCTCGACCTTGTCCTGGTGCGCCGCGCCCATGATGCTCGGCGCAAGTCGGCCATCCTGATGATCTACACGGTGGATGTGACGGTGGCGGACGAGGCCGCCGTGCTTGAGCGACTCGCGGACGATGCGCGGGTGAAGCCGAAGCCGGACACGGATTATCGCTTCGTCGCCCGCGCGCCGGAGGGCGGGGCGCCCTCGCGGCCGGTGATCATCGGCGCCGGGCCCTGCGGTCTGCTGGCCGGACTGATCCTGGCCCAGTCGGGGTTTCGCCCCATCATCCTTGATCGCGGCAAGGTCGTCCGTGAGCGGACCAAAGACACCTGGGGCCTGTGGCGGCAGGGCGTCCTGAACCCTGAGTCCAATGTTCAGTTCGGCGAGGGCGGGGCCGGCACCTTCTCCGACGGCAAGCTCTATTCCCAGATCAAGGACCCGCGCCATCTGGGGCGCAAGGTGCTCGAGGAGTTCGTCAAGGCCGGCGCGCCGGCGGAGATCCTCACCGAGGCCCACCCTCATATCGGCACCTTCCGCCTGGTGACCATGGTGGAGAGCCTGCGGGCCCAGATCGAGGCCCTGGGCGGCGAATACCGCTTCCAATCCAAGGTCAGCGACCTGGATCTCGAAGACCTGGGCTCTGGCAAAAAGCGCCTGCGCGGCGTGGTGCTGGAGAGCGGCGAGCATCTCGCCTGCGACCAGGCCATCCTCGCCGTGGGCCACAGCGCCCGCGACACCTTCGAGATGCTGCACCAGCGCGGCGTCTATATCGAGGCCAAGCCCTTCTCCATCGGCGTGCGTATCGAACATCCCCAGTCGCTGATCGACCAGGCGCGGTTCGGCCGCTTCGCCAAGCACAAGGACCTGGGCGCGGCGGACTACAAGCTGTGGCGGCAGACCTCCAACGGCCGCACGGTCTATAGCTTCTGCATGTGTCCCGGCGGCACGGTGGTGGCGGCGGCCTCGGAGCCGGGGCGCGTGGTCACCAACGGCATGAGCCAGTATTCGCGCAATGAGCGGAACGCCAATTCCGGCCTCGTGGTGGATATTACGCCGGAGGCGGACTATCCCGGTCATCCCTTGGCCGGCGTAGCCTTTCAGCGTCACTGGGAGGCGCTGGCCTTCCAGGCGGGGGGCGAGACCTACCAGGCGCCGGGGCAGCGGTTGGGGGATTTCCTCGCCGGTCGTCCGTCCACGGAATGGGGTGCGGTGCAGCCGTCCTACAAGCCGGGCGTCAGGCCCACCGACCTCGCCCCCTGCCTGCCCGCCTTCGCGGTGGAGGCCATGCGCGAGGCCTTGCCCACGTTCGGTCGCCAGATTCCCGGCTACGACCTAGCCGACGCCATCCTGACGGGGGTGGAGACCCGCACCTCCTCGCCTGTGCGCATTCGTCGCGGCGAGGATCTCCAGAGCCTCAACGTGGCCGGCCTCTATCCGGCGGGGGAGGGGGCGGGCTACGCCGGGGGCATCCTCTCGGCCGCCGTGGACGGCATCAAGGTGGCCGAGCAGGTGGCTTTGACTTTAGCCGGCGGCGTTTAGGCCGCCCGGCGCGGCAGGCGATCGGCGGCCACGGCGTCGAGACTGAAGGGCTGGCTGTGCACCTCGCTCACCGCCGGCCCGAACACGAAGGGCGCGTTGAGCCTCAGGCAGAGGTCGAGCTCCTCCGGGGTCTGCACCTGGCCCACCGTCACCCACAGCTTGGCCGCCTTGAATTCGGGCAGGCGCTGCAGGAAGGCCTCGATCTCGGCGGCGCGCTTGGCGGGCGCCTTGGCCTGAGACACGAAGGTGATGCTGCGGGCGCAGTTGGGCACGAAGGCCGGGCAAAGGAAGTCGGGCGTCGGGGCCTGCACGTCGATGACGCCGAAGGCGCCGCGCAGGGCCTCCACCACCAGGCTTAGCGACCCGGACGGGGGCGAGGACGGCACGCCGTAGAGCGTGGCGGCCAGGCGGTTGCGTGGAAAGGCGACCAGGCGGTCGAGCTCGCCCCGCAGGCGCTCGAAGCGCATGCGGGTGATCACCGTGGAGAAGCTCAGCGGCACATAGGCGACGCCGGGCACGTCCTGGGCCAAGGCGGCGACGGCGACCCGCAGCGCCTGCTGGTCGAACTCCAGCTCGTCGACGCCCGTGGGAGGGCGCCAGGTCTCAAGTAGACGGCTGGGCCGACCGGCGGGGTCGTTGGTCGGGGCGACGATGGAGCCAAAGAAGGCGCTGCGCGGCCCGAAATAGACGCCTCGATAGGTCGCCCCCGTGGGGCCGCCCGCGCTGCGACCGGTCGACCTTGCGCCAACGGGCGCGCCAGCCGGAGCGCCCGAAAGCAGGGCGCTCGAGCTGGACTGGCTGGCGGCGAAGGCGGACATGGCGGCGCGGATGGCCGGATCGGCGGCGGCGGCCTCATCGCCGCCCACCAGCGTGGCCGCGACGCCGCCGTTGGTGGCGGGGCCGAAGCGCACCATGCGCCCTGCCAGCCAGTGGCCCCCCGGATTGGCGATGAACAGCTCAAGATCGCGGTCGCTGAAGGCGTTGAACTCGGCGATCTCGTCGGCGGCGCCCCACAGGGCGAACAGCTGCACTGCGCCCTGCTGGCTTGAGCCGAACAGGCGCATCTGTAGATCGTTGGCCAGCTCGGCCAGCTCCTTCAGATCGCGGTTCTTGGCCACCGGGTCGATGAGCAGGAAGCAGGTGCGCGCCAGGGGCTCGTAGCGCCGCGGCAGGCGCCAACGCTGATCGAGAAAATGTTCAGTGAAGCGTCCGATCAGTCCGCACAGGTGCTCGGTCTCCCGGGCGCCGCCGGGAGCTTGGAACAGTATCCGGATGCAGGCGAACTCGTTCATCTAAGGGTCGCGCAACTTTCGAGCGGAAAGTTGCTCGAGTTTCGCGCAAAAATCTAACCAAGCCCTGAAGATGACGCGCAACATCGCGCCGTTGGACCGCGTCAATGAGCGCACCCCCTCCCCAAAAAAACGCCGGCGGGGAGGCCGCCGGCGAGGTTCGGAGGAAGACTTCGAGGGTCAGAACTTCCAGTGGCCGGAGAGGCCGAGCTCCTGGCTGCGAATCCCGTGCGACAGGTCGGCCTGGTCATATTCCAACCGCAGCCCCATACGCGGGGTGAGCGCCTGTTCGAGGCCTAGGCCCACCACGCCGCCGGTGGCCTGGCTGGAGGACGAACCGCCGCCGCCGCCGGTGAGGGCCACGGTGCGTTTCACGTCCTGCCACTCATAGCCGGCGCGCACATAACCGAGGGTTTGCGGCGTGAAGAGATAGCCGGCGCGGGCGCTGAGCTGCCAGTTGGTGCGGGGCTTCACGCGCATGGTCCCGTTGGCGCCGGTGGCGGTGAAGCTGCCATCGCCAAGGCCCGCCGCGCCTTCGCCGCCGATGACGAAGCGGCCATCGCCGATGCGCGTGTCATAACCGAGGGAGAACTTGGCGGCGGGGTCGTCCCTGGAGCCGGACACGGGTCCGACCAGGCCGTTCACGCCGGTCTTGGCCTTGATCTTGCGGTCTTCAATGCCGACGCCCGCGCGCCAGCCGTCGAAGTAGCTGGCGTCCTGGGCGTGGGCGAGGGAGGCCAGGGAGGAGAGGAATAGCGGCGCCGTCAGCGCCGCCGCGGTCATGAGCTTGGACATGGGGGACATCCTTTTTACCGTCGGGACGTTCAAGGTCCCGATACCCAAGCTGCTACCCCCCTAAGCGGCCGGAAATGAGGGTCCCTCGTGGCGATCCTGAGGCGATTTCGGCGCTTTTGCGCCGCAATGTTAGGTAGTGTTTCCGGCCAGAGCATTTTCCGAAAAGTGGGAACCGGTTTTCGGACAAAAAATGCTCTAGATTCAAATGATTATGATCGAAATCCGATTCCGACTGATCGGATTTCGCTCTAACCAAGACCGCCCCCCTCCGATCATGATTGTGGTCATAGTCGAAGGGGGCATTAGGTATTTTTGTCGTAACTCTAGCCGTGGATCGGCGGGGTCAGGCCGCGCCACGGATGCGCCGCCTCAAGCTCGTAGGCGAGCTCGAACAGGGTGCGCTCGTCGCCGGCCTTGGCGGCGTACTGCGCCCCCACCGGCAGCCCGCCCTTGGCCAGCCCCGCCGGCACGCTCATGGACGGGGCGCCCGCCACATTGTGCAGGGGCGTATAGCCCACATAGGCGGTGAGGCGCTCCACAAGGGTGGGGAAGGCCACATCGCCGCTGACAGCCCAGCACGGGCGGCGGGGTGCGCAGGACGGGGGATAGCACCACGTCGAGGTCCTTGAACCAGGCCGCGTAGGCGCTGACAGCCTGAACGAGACGCTGGCTGGCGGCGCCGAGCTCCCCCGGCTTGGCCTGGACCACCATGCCGGCCATGCCGAGCGAGAAGGGCTCCAGCACCGTCGCGTCCGGCGCATGGCCCAGCGCCTGGCCGATCTCCTGCGCGCTCTTGGCCGCGCCGGCGGCCCAGTAGAGCAGGAAGTCGTGGGTGAACTGTCCGCCCTCCACCGGCCACGCCGTCTCCACCACCTGGTGGCCGAGTTCGCGCAGCAGCTTGGCCTGGGCGAGGATCAGGGCTTCCACCTCAGGGTCGGCGGGAAGGC
This sequence comes from Pseudomonadota bacterium, assembly GCA_040757715.1. GTDB lineage: Bacteria > Pseudomonadota > Alphaproteobacteria > Caulobacterales > Caulobacteraceae > CAIMFV01. The sequence continues at coordinate 13,716 of JBFLWS010000028.1, forward strand.
CGGCCGCGGACTTGGTGACCAGGCCCACGCGCAGGCGGCGCTTGGAGGGGCCGGTGACGTGTCCTACCGGCGCGAAGACAGCGTCCGCGCCCTGGCGCTCGGTGAGGGCGAACAACGCGGCGGAATCGCGCACCGAGCGCGCGGTGCAATGCATGACGCTGATGCCGATGGGATCTTCCGCCCGATCGCCCTTCACCATGCGCTTGCGCGAGGGCTTGAGGCCGAACAGGCCGCAGTTGGAGGAGGGGATGCGAATGGAGCCGCCCCCGTCCGAAGCGTGCGCGAAGGGCACGACGTGTGCCGCAGTGGCGGAGGCTGCGCCGCCGGAGGAGCCGCCGGGGGAGCGGCTCGGGTCCCAGGGATTGCGGGTGGGGCCGAAGGCCAGGGGCTCGGTGGTGGGCAGATAGCCGTACTCGGGGGTGGCCGACTTGCCGATGACCACCAGGCCCGCGCGGTCGAAACAGTCCATATAGGCGCTCTGGCTCGTGGCCGGCTTGGCGCCCGCCGTGGACCGCGTGCCCGAGCGGGTGGGCAGACCCACATAGTCGTCGAGATCCTTCACCAGAAAAGGCACGCCGGCGAAGGGACCGGACAGCTGGCCGCGCTTCGCCCTGTCCAGGGCGCGATCGAAATCGGCGGCCACCAGGAAGTTCAGCTTGGGCTGCAGGGCCTCGGCGCGGCGGATGGCGCCCTCCACCGCCTCGGCGGCGGTGATGTGCTTGTCGGCGATGGCCTTGGCCGTGGCCGTGGCGTCGAGCTTGGCCAGCTCGTCGCCCGCCGCGTGGCTCCAGGCCATGGCCGGCGCGGCGGCCAGCGCCCCCGCCACAGCTGCGCGCCGCGTGACCGTTCCGGTCTTGTCATCCGTCTCCATAGAATCCTCCCGTTGGTTGGGCCGATCTCGTTCAGCTTGTCGGCGCAAAATCCTTGAATGCTACAGTAGAGAAACAAATCCCTGTGGCAAAGACGCCGCGACCGGTCGCCATTTGTCCGGAGAGAAACTGCGAGCGATTGCGCATTTCGGCACGGCGTATCGGGCGCATCAGTGGGAATGGGTCGCTTAGGGGGAATTTTTGCCCCGACATAAGTTTATGAAAATAAAAGATAAAACTATATCGTTGTTGACGTCTGGGCGCGTGAGAAGAAGTTCCGTTCACAAATCAAATTTCATAAATTCTATATGTATTCGTTGCGAAAACTTGGCTTTTGAGGCGCCCCTCCCTGGTGTTTCAGACCTCTCTCAGGGGCAAGACCCAGCCGAATTGCGAGCTTCCGCCGCCGACCAGAGCGCGTCGTGCGGCAGATGCAGCGTCGGTTCGGCCAGGTCGTTCCGCACCGAAATGTCGAGGGGATTCGATCATGACCAATTCGCGCCGCCACGCGGCCCACATCCTGAGCGCGGCTTCCGCGCTCGCCCTGATGGCCGCCGCCGGCCTCGCCCACGCTGAAGCCGCCGCCGCGGACGGCCGCACCGCCGTCATCGAAGGCGACGTGGAAGCGGTGAAGATCATCGCCCCGAAAAACAACGCCTCGGCGGTGGCCCCGGTGAAGTCGTCCCTGACCACCGGCGAGCCCGTGGCCATCATCGACCGCGCCTTCATCGAGCAGAACACCCCGGCCATCGGCGACTACACCACCACCCTCTCCATCGCCCCGTCGATGGTCAGCGCCGGCAACATCAACGGCTCGGGCTCGGTGGACGGCGCGAAGATCTCGCTGCGCGGCCAGTCCGACGGCAACTTCAACATCACCTATGACGGCATTCCGTGGGGCGACACCAACGGCCCGTCGCACCACGCCAACTCGTTCTTCCCCAACTCCACCATCGGCGGCGTGGTGGTGGACCGCGGCCCGGGCAAGGCCACCGACATCGGCCAGGCCTCCTACGGCGGTTCGGTGAACCTGTTCTCCCTACCCACGGAAGAGCGCTACGGCGCCCGCCAGAAGGCCACCTCCGGCTCGTGGGGCTCGTGGCAGTCGGTGACCACCCTGTTCTCCGGCCCGATCAAGCAGCTGCATGACCTGAACGTGCTGGTGAACTTCCAGGAGTACGGCACCAACGGCTACCTCACCCACAGCCCCTCGGCCGGCGGCAACCAGTACATCAAGGCCACCCTGCCCCTGACCTCCAAGATCACGGTCACCGGCCTCTACACCCGCAATGACGACCACTACAATCTGTCGGATGCGTCCACCGGCACCGTGGCGGAAAACTACAAGGTCGGCGGTGCAGGCTTCCATAAGTTCGGCCTCTGCAACGACCCGAACTACGCCTGCTATAAGGGCTATAACTACACCAAGAAGCAGACCGACTTCGAATATCTGAAGGAAGAAGGCGAGATCATCCCAGGTCTGAAATTCGACAACACCACCTACAGCTACTGGTACTCGAACAAGACCTTCACCGCCAACGCCAACGACTACTTCACGCCGTATGACGGTCCGGCGGACGTGGCCAACCCGCAGCCCTACGCCTTCGGCACGGCGGGCGTGATCACCCAGGCGGCCATCACCGGCGTGGCCTATCCGGCCCCCGGCAAGACCTACGCATCGAGCCTGCTCAGCCCGGGCATCCCCGCCTATCTGAAGCGCAATGAATACCGCGTCACCGGCGACGTGGCCCACCTGGTGAAGGACTTCGACGAAGGCGCCCTGACCCTCGGCGGTCTTTACGAAATCGCCAAGACCAAGCGCTTCCGCTTCGACGTGGCGGCCCCGGTGGCCGCGACGGGCGTCAATAACTGGAACACGCCGATCTTCCAGGAAAAGACGGCCAAGTACGCGGTGACCCCGGCCGTGGCCGGCTGCTACGGCTACCCCGCCGATGCGACCATCGCCAACTACTGCGACACGCCGCTGAACGTTCAGTACAATGAATATTCCGGTTGGTACTACTATCAGGTGTTCGGCCAGTTCGAGTGGCGTCCCACTGAAAAGCTGACCATCACCCCGGGTGTGAAGTACCTGAACTTCGAACTCTACATCCACGCGCCGGTGATCAAGATCGTCCAGCCGCTGAATATCGACAAGACCTACGACAAGACCCTCGGCTTCTTCACCGCCAACTATCGGATCACCCCGTACTGGTCGACCTACTTCCAGGCCAGCCAGGGCTTTGAAGTGCCGAACATCAGCGCCCTGTACGCCTTCAACCAGAACTTCTCTGCGGTGCAGCCGCAGCAGTCCATGGCCTACCAGTTCGGCACCGTGTTCGCCCGCGGCAAGTTCACCTTCGACGCGGACATCTACTCCATCCGCTTCAACAACCTGATCCAGTCGCTGAACCTGCCGGGCACCACCGACAACTACTTCACCAACACCGGCGGCGCCCTCGGCCGCGGTCTGGAAGTGCAGGGCACCTACGTGCTGCCGCATGGCCTGTCCGTGTTCGCCAACGCCACCGCCAACCAGCTCATCGGCAAGGCCGACCCGGTGAACCCGGGCAACAATGGCAAGCAGCTGGCCGGCGCGGCGCGTTGGACCCAGGCCTTCGGCCTGCGCTATAACCAAAAGCACCTCATCGTCGACAAGGACGAGCTCATCCTGACCCTCGACGACAAGTTCGTCGGCCCGCAGATGGCCAACGCCGGCAACGGTTCCGCCGCGCCCAGCGGCCTGATCAAGTCCTGGTCGCAGATGAACTTCGCCGGCACCTACCGCTTCGGTCAGTACGCCATCGAGGCTCAGGTGCTGAACGTGCTCAACAAGCAGAGCATCACCGCAGCCAAGGGCAAGAACCTGAACTCGAACGGCACGTTCTCCACCGACCCGCTGCTGTCGGGCGGCACGCCCACCAACGCCAACGTGCTGCAGTACCAGACCCCGACCTCCTACCAGGTGACCCTGAAGGTGGCCTTCTAAGTCTGAAAGCTGTCACAGCTTGAGCGCGGCGCGTTGGGGGAAACCCCGGCGCGCCATTGCTTTTGGGGGTTCAGAAGCTGGAGCGCCAGGCGCCGATGAGGCCGAGGTTGAGCGGCGCCCCGACCATATTGTTCTCCTGACGCGTGGCCAGGGCCGTCAGCTCCAGCCGGCCCATGTCCGGCACGCGCTTGAAGGCGGTGAGGCGAAGATCGATCTGCCGCCCGGCCGGGGCCGCGTCGATGCGACGCTCGGTGAACAGGATGGGGCCGAAATAGCTCGTGGGCGCAGCCGGCAGCACCGCGCTGAAATGACCCTGCTCCACCCGCACCGGCTGGCTGAGGCTCACGGTCAAGCCGGCGCAGTCCGCGTGCCCGCAGGGCGTGGTGGCGACCACGCGCCAGCTGGAGCTCAGCGCCCCGGAAGCCAGGGACAGGACGGCGCCCGTGGCCGTGGTGCGGCCGAGACTGGCGTCGGCGGAGAGCCGCAGCCCTTCGAAGGGGCCTGACGGCGCGCGCCAGTCCCCGCGCAGGCTGATGAAGCGGGTGTCGGCGGACATGCCGTAGAAGCTGCCCGCCTGCAGATAGCCGCCCAGCGGTCCCTGCGGTTCGCTCAAGTGTCCGAAGCCGAGCCCCAGGGTTCCGTCGCGGCCCTGCCAATCGAGACTGGCGAGGCTGTAGCGGCTCGGGGTCTCGGAGCGCTGGCTGAAGCGGGCGGTGGCGCGCCCCTGGCCCATTTCGCTGGAGACCGAGAAGGCGCCCAGCCGATAGGCCGAGCGCACAGCGGTTTCCGGCGCAGCCAGGCTGGCGAAGCCGTCGCGGGCGCCGGCCATCAGACCCGACGGCGCCATGCCGCCCTTGCCGCGCCAGGCGGCGAGGCTGAGCGCCCCGGCGTTGAAGGACAGGCTCACGTCCGAGCGGGCGTCCTGATCCGCCCACAGTCCCACCCGGCGCAGGGGATCGGGGTTGTCCTGCATCACCGGCTTGGTGGCGGAGAAGTTCAGGCTCATCCCCGGCCCAGGCGACAGGGTCACCGACGCGGGTCTCGGCGCGGTCTCGGCATAGGCGGCGTAGCTCGTGCGGCTGGGCGAGCGGTAGGCGCTGGCGAGATTGATCACGAACAGCCGGTGATAGCTGTCATAGGCCGCCGCGGTGAGGGCGTGCGACCGGGCGATCGTTCCGCCAAAGGCCGGCGAGAGGGTGGAGCCGAGGGGGTTCGTCGGCACCACGGTGAGCCCGCCATCGGCGGTGGGCAGGCTCAGGGTCCCCACCGGCGCAAAGGCCTTCTGCAGGTTGATGAGGCCGGCGCCATAGTCGCTGGACGTGCCCGTGGCCAGGGGATCGGCGGTCTTGATCAGGAGGGCGATGGCCTGGGCGCCGTTCAGGTTGGGGAAGCCCTGCAACAGGAGCGCGATGGAGCCAGCCACGGCGGGGGCGGCGAAGGAGGTGCCGGAGGCCTGATAACAGGAGGCGTGCGTGCAGCCGGTGATGACATTGTCCCCCGGCGCCACCACGAATTCCGACGCTGCGGTTCCCGCGCGATTGGAATAGCTGGCGAGGGCGTTGGTCTGGTCTGTCGCCCCCACCGCCAGGATATAGCCCTTGAAGCGCGGATCGATGGCGAACATCGCCGGGTAGTCGGGCGTGGCCGAGCCTTCATTGCCCGAGGCTATGGCGAACACCACCCCGGCGTTCACCGCCGCCTGCATCGCGTTCTGGAAGGCGAGATTGTCCGGACCGCCAGGTCCGCCGAGGGACAGATTGATCACCTTGGCCCCATGGGACACCGCATAATTGATGCCGGTGGCCAGGGCGTCGTCGTCGAAGGAGCAGGTGCTCTTGCCCCCGCCGGTGGTGCAGGACCCTGGCGTGTCCGTGCGCACGCCAAGCACAGTGGCGTTGTAGGCCACCCCCACCGTGCCGAAGCCGTTGAAGGCCGCGGCGATGATCCCGGCCACCAAGGTGCCGTGATTGTCCTGCCCGTCCGGAGCGTTGCGGCTCGTAAACACATCGGTGGACTGGGGCGAGACGTTCACCGCCAGGTCGGCTTGCGTATGGTCGACGCCGGAATCGATCACCGCGACGGTGATCCCCGACCCGGTGGCCCCGGCCTGCCAGGCGGCGGCGGCGTGAATCGCGCCAACGCCATAGTTCTGCGTGTATTCGGCGCTGGTGACGCTGGGCGTGGGCGGCTTGGTCGGCGTGATGGGCGAGCTGGGGGGCGTCGAGGTGGAGGCGCCCGATCCGCCGCCCCCGCCGCCGCAGGCCGCCAGGGTCATCAGCGACGAAGCCAACGCCAAGGTCGCGCTGGACCTGAAAAACACTCGTGCGCGCATCCCCGATTCCCCGCCGCCAGGTTATTCGTCCAGCCTAGCGGAATTCGTCGGCAGGGTAAGGGTGAACTTGCGCGCGACAAGGTCGCTGCCTGGCGGCGGAAGCTGCGAGCGCGGCGCAAATTTGATCTAGTCCGTTTGAGCCGACCGCCGTCCCACGGTATGAACGGGGCATGTCGATCCTGCCTACATCCCGCAAAGCCCGGCGCCGCCTGATGGCGGTGGGCGTGGCCGCTCCCATTCTCGGCGCCGCCGTGGCCCTGTCGCTCTACGCCATGGGCGACGCGGCGGTGTTCTTCTATTCGCCCTCCCAGGCCCAGGCCAAGCACGTGCCGGCCGGGCGGCTGGTGCGCATCGGCGGCCTGGTGGAAAAGGGCTCGGTAGTGAAGACAGGGGACGGGCGGGTGAGCTTCACCGTCACCGACAACGTCGCCACCGACAAGGTCACCTTCAAGGGTGAGCTGCCCGACCTGTTCCGCGAGGGCCAGGGGGTGGTGACTCAGGGCCGCTTCCGCGCCGACGGCGTGTTCGAGGCCCAGGAAGTGCTGGCCAAGCACGACGAGAAATACATGCCGCGCGAGGTTTCCGACGCCCTGAAGAAGTCCGGCCATTGGCAGGGCGAAGGCCAAGGCGCGGCTCAGGCGGGCGCTGCTCCTACCGGCATGAGCGCCGCGGGCAGCCGATGATCGCTGAACTCGGGTCCTTCGCCCTCATCCTGGCGCTGAGCCTATCGCTCGCCCAGGCGGCCCTGTCCGCTCTCGGCTATGCCCGCCACGACGCGGCCCTGCGCGGCGCGGGGGAGGGAGCGGCCCTCGGCGCCGCCATCGGCGTGGCCGTCGCCTTCGCCTGCCTCATGGTCGCCTTCGTCACCTCGGACTTCTCGGTGGCCAATGTGGCGGCCAATTCGCATACGGCCAAGCCCCTGCTCTACAAGGTGGCGGCGGTGTGGGGCAGCCACGAGGGCTCCATGCTGTTGTGGGATCTCGCCCTCACCGGCTTCGGCGCGGCGGTGGTGGTGTTCGGGACCGACCTGCCGGTGCGGCTGAAGGCCCTCACCGCGGCGAGCCAGGGCGTCCTCGGCGTCTTTTTCCTCGCCTACACCGCCTTCGCCTCCAACCCGTTCAGGCGCCTCGCCGACCCGCCGGTGGAAGGCGCTTCCCTCAATCCGATCCTGCAGGACCCGTTCCTCGCCATCCATCCGCCCTTCCTCTACGCCGGCTATGTGGGCTTTTCGGTGGTGTTCTCCTTCGCCATCGCCGCCCTCATCGAGGGCAAGGTGGACGCCGCCTGGGCGCGCTGGGTGCGGCCCTGGGCGCTGGCGTCCTGGAGCCTCCTCACCGTGGGCATCACGCTCGGTTCCTTCTGGGCCTATTACGAGCTCGGCTGGGGCGGCTGGTGGGCCTGGGACCCGGTGGAGAACGCCAGCTTCACGCCCTGGCTGGTGGGGGCGGCCCTGTTGCACTCGGCCATCGTCACCGAAAAGCGCGGGGCGCTCGCCGGCTGGAGCGTGTTCCTCAGCCTCGCCGCCTTCACCTTCTCCATGCTGGGCGCCTTCCTGGTGCGCTCCGGGGTGCTGACCTCCGTGCACGCCTTTGCGGTGGACCCCACCCGCGGCGCGCTCCTCCTCGGCATCCTCGCCCTCGCCGCCGGGACCGGCTTCGCCCTGTTCGGCTGGCGCGCGCCAGCCCTGGCGCCTGGCGGGCTCTTCCAGCCGGTGAGCCGCGAGGGCGCCCTGGTGCTCAACAACCTCTTCCTCACCGTGTCCGCCGCCACGGTGCTCTACGGCACTATCTATCCCATATTGGCCAAGGCCTTCTTCGACCTCGACGTCTCCATCGGCGCGCCGTGGTTCAACCTGACCTTCGGGACCATCATGGCCGCGGCCCTGATCACCCTGCCCGCCGGGCCCATGCTGGCCTGGAAGCGCGGCGATCTCCTGGGCGCCCTGCAAAGACTGTGGCTCGCCGCGGCTTTGGCTGTGGCTTTTGGCGCCCTCGTCTTCGCCGTCACCGAGCCCAAGCATCTCCTGGCCGCCTTTGGCTTAGCATTGGGGGCCTGGCTGATCTGCGGCTCCCTCGTCGAGCTCGCCGAGCGGGTGAAGCTCGGCCGCGCCCCCGCCCCAGAGGTGCTGCGCCGCACCCGCGGTCTCCCCCGCGCCGCCTGGGGCATGACCCTCGCCCATATCGGCATGGGCGTGTTCGTGCTCGGCGTCGCCTTCGAGCAGAGCTGGCGGGTGGAGCGCGCCGACGCCCTGACGCTGGGTCAATCCATGCCGGTGGGCGCCTATACCCTCACCCTGAAGAGCGTGGGGCCCGTCGAAGGCCCCAACTACACGGCCGAGCGGGCCACCATCGAGGTGCGCTCCAAGGCGGGGGTCAGCGAAATCACGCCGGAGCGGCGCTTCTATCCCCACAGCCGCCAGAGCGTCAGCCACATCGCCATCGAGCCGCACGGCCTCTCCGACCTCTATGTGGTGTTCGGCGACCGGCGCGAGGGGGCCAAGACCGCCTGGCTGGTGCGGGCCTATTGGAATCCGTGGGCTAGGCTGATCTTCCTTGGGCCCATCCTCATGGCCCTGGCCGGGGCCATCTCCCTGTCGGACCGGCGCCTGCGCCTCGCCGCCGGGGCCAAGGCCAAGGCCATGCTGGCGAGGGCCGCGGCATGAGGGCCGTGCAACTCTCGAAGATTGGGCGTCTGTTCGGCGTAGGGCTCGCGGCCCTGGCCATGATGGCCGCGGCCTCCTCCGACCCGGCCGAGCGGCTCAGCGACCCGGCCAAGGAGGCCCGCGCCCGCGCCCTCTTCAAGGACATCCGCTGCCTCGTCTGTCAGAACGAGTCCATCGACGATAGCGAGGCCGACCTCGCCGGCGACCTGCGCCGCGTGGTGCGGAGCCAGATCGTCGCCGGCCGCTCCGACGCCGAGATCAAGCGGTATCTAGAGAGCAAGTACGGCCAGTTCGTGCTCTTCCGCCCGCCCTTCGACTGGACCAACGCCGCGCTCTGGACCGCGCCCTTCGGCCTCCTCGTCATCGGCGGCGTGGTGATCCTCGTGCGCCGCCGCCGCGACCCGGCCCTGGAGACCCCCCTCTCTCCAGAAGAGGCCGAACGCCTGAAGGCGATGACGGAGGGGTAGGGGGGGCGGCGAAGCGGCGAGGAGCTATTTTTTTACCTGATAGTCGTAAGTATCGAAGATGAAGTTGCAAAGCGTCATCGAGGCGTTGGCTATCAGAGTAGCGTGGTGCTTAGCCGGCCTGTAGCGACGGGCGTGCCGATCCCCCATATTGTTGCTGATGCCTGATAAGCCACCGATAATATTTACAAACCCGCGCATTATTTGCTTGAGATTGTCATCTATTATCTGACTTTCCTCTTCCGACAGATTTAGGTGCTTGCTCACGCGACCGTAGAGCTTGGGAAGATTTCCATCATATCGTCCCGCCGATTTCGGGTCGAACGTCTCTTCTACCGCAAGTAGAACGGCTTCCGTCAGTGATCGAGCGTTCGTAATTGCTCCGTCGAAATCACCAGATGCGATCTTCGCTCGACATTTCTCCACTTGTTCGACGATGAACCGATGCGAGAGGTGGCTGGGCTCAACTCGAATATCAAAAAGAATTTCGCCTCGCGACTTGTCTACTACTTCGTATCCGAGGCCATGTTTCACAACCTCATAACCGTCAAAACTCAGAAAATCATTTAAGTAAGTCAGTGCGGGGCCGGGAACAATGCCAACCATTTCTTGGGAACTATCATCATAGAGCGTTGCCTCCATCCAATCCCTGGGGTCGAAGGCCGCGAGAATACACTTACGTAGATCATCTGAGCCGTTCAGCGCTCGGATTTTATCCTCTGCATAGGCCCATCGAGAGCCGAAACCCTGCCCATAGACATCGTTGAACCCAAGTTCGTTGAAGAACGTAACGAGCTTGGGGCCACTTCGATAGGCGGAGAATTTTTTGTCGCCAGTGATGATTTCGCCAAGGCGTTTGATTGTTCGCTCAGAGATTTTCACTTCTCAAAGATCTCGCTCTCGCGTTGGCTCGGCCTTTGCGTTCTTTCCACCATCCGTTCCTCCCGCCCGCACCAAGCGCAAGAGATAATTGCATCCCTCCGCCAAGGCGAGCATCGTGGAGGCATGGAGCGTTCTCAGTTCACAGCGAGGGTCCAGGCCCGTCTCCGTGAGGCCCTGCAAGCGGTCTACGGCGACCGGCTGGCGCGCGCCGTGCTGTTCGGCTCGCGGGCCAGGGGCGAGGCCCACGCCGAGTCCGACTATGACGTCGCGGTGTTCCTGCATGGCTCGGAAGGCCTTTGGGCCGAGAGCGGCCGCCTGGCGGATATCGCCACCGATATTTTGGACGAGACCGGCGCCGTAGTGAATGCGCTCGCCTTTCCCGTCAGCGCCCTCGACGCCCGTTCGCCGCTGATGCATGAGCTTCGCCGCGAGGGCATGGGACTCTAACCCCCGCCCCTTAGGCCACGCTTCCGCCGCAGGTCCGCCTCACTGCTGGCCGAACTCCTTTGCAGAGAAGATTCTGATGCGCTGCGTCGGGATGTCTCGGATTGCGGGGGCTGCGTTAACCTCTGGGCGAGCTTAGATGTTCCACTGTCGCGGCATGGCCTCGATTTGAACGCACAGGACTTAGGGAACGCATGGCTGTGAAGAAGAGCGGATTTTTCGCGGGCGCCGCGGTGGGCGTCGGCGTGGCTGCGGCGGCGATGATCGGCGCGGGCGCGCATTGGCCGGCGGCCATGGCGGCGGAATCCCAGCCGGTGAACAGCGGCCCCATGGCCTTCGCCCCGCCTCCGGGCGCGCCGGGCTCCTTCGCCGATATCTTCGCCAAGGTCTCGCCCGCCGTGGTGACCATCGATGTGACCACCAAGGTGAAGCCGCAGAGCAATATCGACCTTCTGCGCCGGTTCGGCATCCCCGTGCCGCCCAATATGCGCCCGGCGCCGCCGCAAGGAACCCCCAAGCATGGGACCAAGCCGCAGACCCCTGACAATGGAGACGAGAGCGACGACGGGAGCGATGACGAGGCCGCCGGCGAGGCCCGCGCCTCCGGCTCGGGCTTCTTCGTCTCGCCGGACGGCTACATCGTCACCAATAACCACGTGATCGAGAATGCCGATTCCATCACCGTCACCCTCACCGACAAACGCGAGCTGAAGGCCAAGGTGGTGGGCCGTGACGAGGGCACCGACCTCGCCGTCTTGAAGGTGGAGGGGCATGACTATCCCTTTGTCACCTTCGAGAACAAGGCCAAGCCCCGGGTGGGCGACTGGGTCATCGCCATCGGCAATCCCTACCTCCTGGGCGGCACGGCCACGGCTGGGATCATTTCCTATGCGGGGCGCGATATCGGCGACAAGTTCGTGGACTATCTGCAGATCGACGCCCCCATCAATCGCGGCAATTCCGGCGGTCCGACCTTCGACGTCTATGGCCGAGTGGTGGGGGTCAACACCGCCATCTTCTCCCCCTCGGGGGGCTCGGTGGGCATCGGCTTCGCCATTCCGGCGGATGTGGCCGAAAAGGTCTCGCGCCAGCTGATGGAAGGCAAGAAGATCACCCGCGGCTATCTCGGCGTGGGGGTCTATGACCTCACCAAGGAAGTGGCCGAGGCCCGCGGCCTGGGGACCCAGCGCGGCGCCCTGGTGGGCGAGGTGACCCCCGGCGGCCCCGCCGCCAAGGCCGGCGTGGTGGAGGGCGATGTGATCACCTCCGTCAACGGCCGCAAGGTGGAGAACCGCGGCGAACTCACCCGCGCCGTGGCCGCCACCGAAACCGGCGGCGATCTGAAGCTGCAGATCATCCGCGGCGGCAAGCCCCAGACCCTCGTCGCCAAGGCGGGCCTGCGCCCGGCCGAGGCGGTGCTCGACGCCCAGCTGAACGGCAAGGGCGGCGAGGACGAGAACCTCAATCCGCCGGCCCACGCCAAGCCGGTGACCCTGGGTCTCGGCCTTGCGCCCATCACCGACGAGGCGCGCAAGCGCTTCGATCTGAAGCCCGGCGCCCAGGGGGTGGTGGTGACCAGCGTCGCTCCCGACTCAGAAGCCGCCAAGATCGGGCTGAAGCCGGGCGACGTCATTGTCCGCGCGGGCGAAACCGCCGTGCACAGCCCGGCCGAGGTGGCCGCCGCGGTGGCCGAGGCCAAGAAGGCTGGCCGCCCCTCGGTGTTTCTGATGATCGCCCGCGACGGCGCCACCGCGCCGCTCGCGCTGAAGTTCGGCAAGGCGGGCTGAGCGCCGCTCCGACAGGGCTTGTCAAAAGCTTACGGGGGCTGGACCTTGCGTCCAGCCCCCGACTCATTTCTGCGGCGAGGTCCCTTTGCGCATTCTGATCATGGAAGACGACCTGGAGGCGGCCGCCGCCATGGCCCGCGGCCTCGCCGAGGCGGGGTTCGAGACCGCGCACGCGCCGGACGGGTCCGCCGGCCTCACCGCCGCCCGCGCCGGCGGCTTCGATGTCTTGGTGGTGGACCGCATGATGCCGGGCGCCGATGGGCTAACCGTGGTGGAGACCCTGCGCCGGGAGGGAGATCAGACCCCTGTGCTGTTCCTCTCGGCCCTGGGCGAGGTGGAGGACCGGGTCAGCGGCTTGAAGGCCGGCGGCGATGATTATCTCGTCAAGCCCTACGCCTTCGCCGAGCTCATTGCCCGGGTGGAAGCGCTGAGCCGCCGCCGCGAGACCGGCTCGGTGAGCACGGTGCTGAAGGTGGGCGACCTGGAAATGAACCTGATCTCGCGCGAGGTGCGCCGGGCGGGCCAGGACATCGACTTGCAGCCGCGAGAGTTCCAGCTCTTAGAATTCCTCATGCGCCACGCCGGCCAGTCCATCACCCGCACCATGCTCTTGGAAAAGGTGTGGGAGTACCACTTCGACCCCCAGACCAACGTCATCGACGTGCATATCTCCCGGCTGCGGGCCAAGATCGACAAGGGCTTCGATCGCGCCATGCTGCAGACCGTGCGCGGCGCCGGCTACCGGCTGGAGGCGTGAGGGGCGGGACGGGCCATAGACACGCAAGTTGCGACAGCTGCGCTAGACAGCCGATCGATCATCACCTCCGCTTCCGGGGGGAGATGGAAAGGTGATGCGGTGATGACTCCGATCAAGGCGGATGTCCTTTCTCCCCCTTCCCCCCTGGAGGGGGAAGGGTCGGGGATGGGGGGGACGAGCGCAGCGAGCGTGGCGTCCAGCTGGACCACCCCCTCTCCCGACCTCTCCCCCTTCAAGGGGGAGAGGCCAGAGGAACATCCCCTTGGTAGCGCGCGATCGTCCTCTGGCGCCGTTCCGATCCCCGCGCAAAGGCCGCACGCATGCGCCTGCCAAGCCTGATCCGCACCACGGCCTTTAGGCTGAGCCTGCTGTTCCTCGGCCTGTTCGCCATCGTGGCGGCGGCGCTGTTGTTCTACGTCTATTTCGCCATCGCTGGCGAAGTGTCCTGGCGCGCCGATGAGGAGGTGACGCGGGAAATGGCCTCGCTGGAGGCCATCTACGCCCGCGGCGGCATGACGGCCCTGAACCCGGCCCTGATCGAGCGGGCTTCGGGCGACCGCCCCTTCCTCTACATGTTGTCGACCCCGCAAGGCGCGCCGCTCACCGGCAATATCGCCGCCACGCCGGCCGATCCGCCCACGGCGGCCGGGGCGGCCGCCACCTTCCGCGTCACCAGCAAGGACCCCGACGGAACCGTGGCCCGGCGCGAAGCCTGGGGGCGTCAGGTGCGGCTCTCCGGCGGCCAGCTGTTGTTCGTGGGCGTCGATGTCAGCGCCGCGAGGGGCTATGTGGTGGGGGTGGTGCGCGCCCTGTGGAGCGCAGGCGTCATGGTGCTGCTGCTGGGTCTGATGGGCGGGCTGGTGGTGGCTCGCAACGTGTCGCGCCGCCTCACCGGGCTGCAAACGGCGGTGTCGGCCGTGGCGGCGGGGGACCTGCGCGCCCGCGCCCCGGTGCGCGGGGTGGGCGATGAATATGACGAGCTGGCCAGCGGCCTCAACGCCATGCTCGACCGGCTGGAAGGGCTGATGGGGCGGCTGCGCCACGCCGGCGACGCCATCGCCCATGATCTGCGCTCGCCGCTCACCCGCCTGCACGCCCGCCTGGAAGCGGCGTTGCTGGATGTGGAGGCGGGCGCGGCCCAGCCCGCCGAGGCCCTGACCCAGGCCCTGGAGGACACCGACGGCGTGCTCAGCACCTTCAACGCCGTCTTGGCCATTTCGCGGCTGGAGGCGGCGGGCCAGATCGGCAATCCCACAGCCTTCGATGTCGGGCGCCTGGCCGAGGGCGTGGCCGAGCTCTACCAGCCCCTGTGCGAAGACAAGGGCCTCGACTTCTCCGCCGAACTGGGACGCGGCCTCTATATCAAGGGCGATGAGCGCTTCGTCAGCCAGGCCCTGGCCAATCTCTTGGACAACGCCGTGAAATACACGGCGGAAGGCGGGGCGGTGATGTTGCGCGCCCGGCGGCGCTCCTCTGGCGATGTGGAGATCTCCGTCACCGACACCGGTCCCGGCGTGCCCGAGGTTGACCGCGCACGGGTGGTGGAGCGCTTCGTACGCCTGGAGAACAGCCGCACCAAGCCGGGCTCGGGGCTCGGCCTCTCCCTGGTGCAGGCGGTGGCCGAGGCCCATGCCGGGCGGCTCTATCTGGACGAGGGGCCCGGCGCCATGGCGGGCTCGGGACCCGGCCTGCGCGCCGCGCTGGTGTTCCCCGCCGGCGGGTGAGGCTTATTACGGCTGCGACGCTGGCGCGCCCGGCGCGGCGCTGGCGGAGCCCGCCCGAGCGCGCATGCCGATAGGCTCGGAGGGATCAGACCCTGGCGGCAGGGTGGGATCGCGCTTCAGGGCCGCGGCCAGGGTGGTCAGCGGTTCGCTGGCGTTGGTCTTGAAGCTCAGATGATAAGGCGCGGCGGGGCGCCGGCCGGGCGACGTGAAGTTCATGGCGCCCTCGCGATTGAACCAAACCTCATAGCTCTCCCCCGGCATGAGGCGGCAGATGATCAGGAAGCTCTTCTGGTCTTCCAGCTGGCGCGGGGCCTTGCCGCATTCGGGGAACTTCACCCCCGGCTCCGGCGCATAGGACCAGGAATCGGCGGCCATGGGCTGGTCATAGGTCACCCGCAGCACCAGCACGCCCGGCGTGATCACTGCGCCCTCGGCCGGGAAGGTGCTCTCCACCTTGGGCAGGGGCCCGCGCTCCACGATCACGTCCTCCACCTGATTGGCCGGGCGGCCGGACTCCACCTGGGCGGCGGCGGGACCGGCGAGGAGAGCGGCGATAAGCAAGGAAAGGCGGCGCACGTGAAGTCTCGTCATGGCGGTCAGGAGGGCGTCTTGGCCCAGCATGATTGCAGCGTGACGGCGGAATTGCGACGGCTCTATCGCGAGCGCTCCGAAATCGCTACCTGACGGCCCTGATCCAGCAAGAGTGCAGCCTTGGCCCGTCCCCCCGCCCGCCCGCCGCTCGTGGCCCTGAAAGACGCCCGTCTCGCCGACGGCGCGGTGTCTTTGTTTGAAGGGGTCGATCTCGCCCTCGAGCCGGGCATGCGCGCGGCCCTTGTCGGGCGCAACGGCGCGGGCAAGTCCACCCTGATGAAGATCCTCGCCGGCCAGATCGAGCCCGACGCCGGCGAGCGCTTCATCCAGCCGGGTCTCAGGGCCGGCTTCGTGCCGCAGGAGCCGGTGATCGTGGGCGAGACCGTGCTCGACCACGCCACAGCCGGGGGCGCCACCCCCTGGGCCGCGGCGGCGGAGCTGGAGACCTTCGGGCTTGATCCGCAGAAGTCCACCAAGGGCCTCTCCGGGGGCGAGGTGCGCCGCGCGGCGCTGGCCCGCCTGTTCGCCGAGGCGCCCGACCTCATCCTCCTCGACGAGCCCACCAACCACCTGGACATCTTCGCCATCGAGACCCTGGAGGCCGTGCTGCGCCAGACCCGCGCCGCCGTGCTCATCGTCAGCCACGACCGCGCCTTCCTGGAACGCACCACGCAGCGCTGCTTCTGGCTCACCCACCGCAAGGTGCGCACGCTCGATCAGGGCTTTGGCCAGTTCGACGCCTGGGCCGAGCAGGTGGAGGCCGAGGAGCAGGAACAGCTGCGGCGCCTGGCCAAGACCATCGAGCGCGAGACCTACACCTTCTATCGCTCCATCACCGCGCGGCGCACCCGCAACGAGGGCCGGGCGCGGCAGCTGGCGGCGCTGCGGGCGCAGAAGACCGAGCTCATGCGCGACCAGACCCGCAGCCTGGAAATGACCCTGGAAAGCTCCGGCGTCTCGGGCAAGCTGGTGGCCGAGGCCAAACATCTCTCCAAGGCCTGGGGCGAGAAGGTGGTGGTGAAGGACTTCTCCACCCGCATCATCCGCGGCGACCGGGTGGCGGTGGTGGGCCCCAACGGCGCGGGCAAGACCACGCTCTTTCGCCTCTTGCTGGGCGAAATCCCGCCCGACGCCGGCGAGGTGCGGCTGGGGTCCGGGCTGGAGATCGCCTATCTCGACCAGACCAGGGCCAAGCTCTCCGAGACCGCCACCTTGTGGGAGACCCTGGCCGACGGCGACGGGGACCAGGTGATCGTGCGCGGCCAGCCAAGGCACGTGGCCGCCTACGCCAAGGAATTCCTGTTCCGCGACAATCAGTTGCGCCAGCCGGTGGCCAGCCTCTCCGGCGGCGAGCGCAATCGCCTCCTGCTGGCCAAGGCCCTCGCCCGCCCCGCCAACCTCCTGGTGCTGGACGAGCCCACCAACGACCTCGACATGGACACCCTCGACCTCCTGGAAGAGACCCTGGCCGATTACGAGGGCACGCTCATCCTCGTCAGCCACGACCGCGACTTCATCGACCGCCTGGCCACCTCCACCATCGGTCTCGACGGGCGCGGGCGGGCGGCGGAGTCCCCCGGCGGCTGGAGCGAGTTCAACCGCCAGCACCCGGGCTTCTTCGCCCCGCCGGTGATCGTGGCCCCCGCGGCCCCGAGCGCGCCGGCCCAGGCCCCGCGGCCCAAGGTCCAGGCCAAGCTCTCCTACAAGGACCAGCGCCGGCTGGAGGAGCTCGACAAGCGCCTCGCCGCCCTGCCGGGGGAGATCGCCGCCCTGGAGGGGAGGCTCGACGACGCCGGGCTCTACGCCCGCGATCCCAAGGGCTTCGAGCGGGTGATGTCCTCCCTCACCGCCCGCCGGGAGGAACTGGACGCCGCCGAGCTGGAATGGCTGGAGCTGGAAGAAAAGAAAGACGCCCTGGCCGGAGGGTGAAGATGGCGCGAATGATTTAGACTGAATCAGATGAGCCTGAATTACGCTGAAATCTATGTCAGACGCCGCTCGCCCTATGCCGCCTACAAGGCGCGACGCATTGCCTTGCGCAGAGCGTGTCTTCTGAGACGCCGCCGCCGGATGGGATACGAACCTTGGGGTGTTCGGGAAGTTTTTCCCCATCCTTTGGAACCCATCCCAGGTTATTGGATGCGGGGATTAAGCCAGAGATATCAAGAATGCAGTTACTCTGTCGGCTACAATCCCGGCCAACATTCTAGATTTTTATCCCGTACAATCGCACCTGGGATCAATATTTAACTCGGCCTAGTGGCGTATTCTATTGTGCTGATCCCAGCGGACCCAATGTCCCCGCGGTCGCTAACTAATCGCCCCCTCCCCCTTCCAGCGGGGGAGAGGCAAAGCATCAGCCTCACCCCCGTTGGAACGGATAGAAATCCCCGCCGAGGTGGAGGATCCGGGTGAGTTCGTCCAGGGTCTCGCGGGTTTCGACGACCAGCTGCGGATCGGCGAGATCGGCGGGGGCCAGGCGGTCGCGATAGCGGCGCTCGATCCAGTCAGCGAGGCGCGCATGCAGGGCCGAGCCATAGCGCTGGGCCGGATTGGCCGCCGCCAGCTCGGCCTCGGTGAGCACCACGCGTAGGCGCAGGCACGCCGGCCCGCCGCCGTTCCTCATGCTCTGGCGCACGTCCACATAGCGCACGGAACGTATCGGTCCGTTGGCGGACAATAGCGCCTCCACCACGCCGCGGGCGGCGTCGGACTCCTCCACCTCCTTGGGGGCGATGAGGGTCAGGCCGGCCTCGCCGGGGGGCGCGACCAGCATGGAGTTGAACAGGTAGGACTTGATGGCCTCGGCGAGCGGAAGGTCCTCTTCGGTGACCTCCACAAATACCGGCTCGAACAGGCTCTCGGCGGCGTGCTCCACCGCCTCGCGCACGGCGTCCGGGTCGGCGAAGGCGGCCTCGTGGAAGAAGAGGCAGGTCTTGGCCCCTACCGAGACCACGTCATTGTGGAAGGCGCCCGCCTCGATGGCCTCGGGGTTCTGCAGGGCGTAGACGGCGCGGCCGGCGCCGGCGAGGCGGGCGACGGCGTGGCTCGCCTCCAGGGTCTGGCGGGCGGGAAAGCGGCCGGTCCAGGGCTCATAGGCCTCGCGGCCATAGACGAACAGGTTCACCCCCGGCTCACCATGGTCTGCACACAGACGAACATGGTTGGCCGCGCCCTCGTCGGCGAAGTGCGGCTGGGCCGGCAGGGGGGCGTGGACCTGGAACCGCGCCTCATCCGGAAAAAGAACCTTCAGCGCCCGGAAGCTTTGCTCGGGCTCGAGGCTGCGATGCAGGTTGGTGAGCAGGTTGGCGGGGGTGAAGTGCACCCGGCCGTCGAATGAGTCCGCCGAGGGGGTGACGGTGGCGGCGTTGGCCGCCCACATGGCCGAGGCCGAGAAGGCCGAGCCGGCGATGGCCGGAACCTCGCGCCAGGCCCGCTCCACCACCTCGGCGTCGCTCCCGGCAAAGCCGATGCGGCGCAGGAAGCTGAGGTCCGGCCGGTCCTGCGGCGGCAGGACGAACTGCGGCAAGCCAAGGTCGCTGAGCAGGGCCATCTTGGCGAGGCCTTCGAGCGCCGCGCCGCGGGGATTGGATGCGGCCCCGGCGTTCTTCTCGCTGGCGAGGTTGCCAGGCGACAGGCCGGCATAGGAGTGGGTGGGGCCGACGAGGCCGTCGGCATTGGCCTCCACCGCGGACGGATGTTCGCTCATGGCCGCAGCCCCTTCATTTCTCCGAGCACGGACTTCACCCCGTCGGCCTCGAAGCTCGCCACCGGATAGGCGCAGTAGTCGGCGGCGTAATAGGCGCTGGGGCGGTGGTCGCCGGAGCGGCCGAGCCCGCCGAAGGGCATGTCCCCCGCCGCCCCGGTGGTGGGCCGGTTCCAGTTCACCACGCCGGCGCGGATGCGGGCGAGGAACCGCTGCCACAGCTGAGCCTCATCGCTGACGAGGCCGGCGGAGAGGCCGTAGCGGGTAGCGTTGGCGAGGGTGATCGCCTGATCGAAATCCGCCGCCCGACGCACGGTGAGCACCGGGGCGAAGATCTCCTCGTCCGGAGCGCCGTCGACGCCGGTGAGGTCGAGGATGGCCGGACTGACGAAGGCGCCGTCGATATTCAGAGGACGGATCACCTTGGCCCCGAGGGCGATGAGCTGCTCCACCCGCTCCCCCGCTTGCCGCGCCGCGCGGGCGCTGATCAGGGGACCCATGAAGGGCTCCGGATCAGAATTCCAGGCCCCGGCGATCAGCCGGTCCGACAGGGCGGCGGCGGCCTCCACCAGCGCATTCCCCGCCGCGCCCTCAGGCACGATGAGGCGGCGGGCGCAGGAGCAGCGCTGGCCGGTGGTGACGAAGGCGGACATGGCGATGTGGCCGGCGGCGGCCTCGGGGCCTGCGTCCCAGACGATGAGCGGATTGTTGCCACCGAGCTCGAGGGCGAGGATCACCTCCGGCCGGTCCACGAACTGGCGGCGGAAGTGGTCGCCCGCGGCGGCCGAGCCGGTGAACAGGAGGCCGTCGATCTCCTGTTCCAGCAAGGCCGCGCCGGTGTCGCGCCCGCCTTGGACGAGGTTCAGCACCCCCGCCGGCAGGCCGGCCTCGGCCCAGGCGCGGACCATGATCTCGGCGGTCCAGGGGGTCTCTTCGGAGGGCTTGAACACCACCGCGTCCCCGGCCAAGAGGGCCGGCACGATGTGGCCGTTGGGCAGATGGCCGGGGAAGTTGAACGGCCCTAGCACCGCCATCACGCCGTGCGGACGGTGGCGCAGCACGGCGCGGCCAAAGCCCATGGCGGTCTCGCGGCTGCCCGCGCGCTCGGCCTGGGCGCGGATGGAGATGTCCACCTTGCCCATCATCGAGCCCACCTCGGCCTTGGTCTCCCAAAGGGCCTTGCCGGTGTCGCGGGAGATGGCGGAAGCGATATCGTCCGTGTGCGCCTTAAGCACCGCCTGATAGGCCTTGCCGATCTCGATCCGCTCAGCGAGCGGGCGCATCGCCCAGGCGGGGAAGGCCCGCTGGGCGGCGCGCACGGCCTCGGCCACGTCCTCCGCCGTCGCGGCCTTGCCGGTCCAGACGGCTTCATTCGTGGCCGGATCAATGGAGCTGAACGCCGCCCCGCGCCCGGCGCGCCAGGCCCCGTCGATGAGGAGAAGTCCGCTCGGTTCGATCATGGCCGCACCCTTGCAATATCGCCTTCGCGCAGCCGAAGGGCCGCCGCCGCCTCGCGACTGATCAACACCTTGTCCTCCATTAGCCGGGCCGGGGTGCGCACGGCGCGGAAGCTCTCCGCCCGGTCGGTGGAGACGAGGGCCAGGTGCCCGGCTGCGTCCTCGGCCAAGGCCACCCGCGCCACCAGGCTGTCGCGCACGGTGCGGATGTCGTCCCGGGGGCAGGAGACGGTGGGGCCGGCGTCGAAAATGTCCACGAGGCCGGAATATCGGAACCCCTCGCGCTCCAGCATGGCCCTGGCCGCCTCGCCCTCGGGATGCACGCAGCCGATGGTCTCGCGCACCTCGGGGAGCAGAAGCTCCGTATAGATCGGGTGCCGCGGGGCGAGGTCGAGGATGAACTGGCCGTTGGTGGAGGCGCTCATCAGGTCCGCCTCGTCGAACTCCAGGCGGAAGAACTTCTGCGCCAGGGCCTCCCAGAACGGACACACGCCCTCAGCGTTGAAATAGCCGCGCAGCTCGGAGATCACCATGTCGGCGAAGCGCTGCGGCTCGGCGCCGATGAGCATGTAGCGCGACTGGGCGAGCAAGCGTCCCGCCCCGCCCGCGCGCCATTCGGGGCGCAGGTACAGGGATCCCACCTCGCTCCAGCCGGCGCACTCGTTGACGAGCACGAGGGCCTGGTGGTCGAAACGCAGGTCAAGCGTGGGCGAGGACTGGGCCAGGGTCACCACCCGGAAGGAGAAGTGCGGGCGCTTAACCCCCACGGCGGCCTTGACCCCGGCGACGCCGGCGATCTGGCCGCTGGCGGCGTCCTCCAGCATCAGGGTGTACCAGGCCTCCACCGGGGCGAGGTCGCCGGCGAAGCTGCGCGCGGAGAGCTCGAGGCGCGAGGTCAGCGTCTCCTCATCGGCGGGCAGAGAGGTGAAGCCGCGGCCGGAGAGCTCGGCAAGATCCATCAGGGCGGCGAAATCCGGCGGACCGGCAGGGCGAACGAATAGCATGGGGTTGTTTAGCCGTTCCTTCTGCAACGATCCAGGCGAGCGGGGCCCGCGCCGTTCGCCTTTTTTGCGCCGGAGTGCTAGGCGGTTAATCAGATTCGACCACAGGGATCGCCGCCTCATGAAACTCGCCGCCATGCGCTCCGCCCCCGCGAGCTTGTTCGCCGCCGTCAGCGCCGTGGCGCTGCTCGCCCTCAGCGCCCAGGCCCACGCGGAAGACCTCGACAAGCACGTCGACCGGCTGGACAAGCAGGTGCGCGAGCTGCACGCCATCGTGTTCCAGGCCCGCGACACCGGTCAGCCGGTGACGGTGAAGACGGAGAATGCCGACCCGGCCGCCGCCGCCCTCTCCTCGCGCATGGACGACCTGGAGACGGCGCTGAAGAAGGTGCAGGGGACCAACGAGCTGTTGGTGCATGACCTGGCCCAGGAGCGCGACGCCCTGGCCAAGGAGCGGGTGGACCGCGCCGCCCAGACCCAGCAGCTCACCGATCGTCTCGCGGCCCTGGAGGCCAAGGTGACGAACATGGCTCCGCCGCCGCCGCCCCCGCCGCCGCCGGAAGCGGTGGCGCCCACCAAGGGGGCCAAGGCCGCCGCGGCCACCACCGCCGCCCAGGCCGCCGACACCGGCAGCCTGAACGCCCAGGTGAAGAAGGACGCCAAGACCGCCGCCAAGGCTGGCGAGACCCCCAAGGACCCCAAGGCCAAGGCCGCCGCGGCCGCCGCCGCCTTCAAGGCTGCGCGTGATCAGCTGTCGGCCGCCGACTACGCCGGCGCCGGCGACGCCTTCGAATCCTTCCTCGCCAAGTACCCCACCGACGTCCGCGCGCCGGAGGCCTATTACTGGCTGGGCGAGAGCTATTACGTACGCGACCAGTATGGCGACGCCACCACCGCCTACGCTCGGGCCCTGAAGGGCTGGCCCAAGACCACGTGGGCGGGCGATGCTCTGGTGAAGCTGGCCCGCTCGCTCACCGCGGTGAAGCAGCCGGCCGACGCCTGCACGGCGCTGGGTGAATTCGACCGTCGCTATGCTGACGAGGCGAGCGCCGCCACCAAGACCCGCGCCGCCCAGGCCCGGGTGAAGGCGAGCTGCAAGGCGGCGCCGAAGCCCGCCCCCGCCAAGCCGGTGAAGAAGAAAAAGAAGTCCAGCGACGACGAATAGGACCGGTTCGGCGGTGATCTCCAGCATCGCCGCAAGCCTTGACCGGCGGCTCGACCCCGCCAGCGCCGAGCCCCTGGCGCTAGGGTTTTCCGGCGGCGGCGATTCCCTCGCCCTCTTGACGGCGAGCCTTGCCTGGGCGGGAGCCCATGGACGGCGGGTGCTGGCCCTCACCGTGGACCATCAGCTCCACCCCGACAGCGCCGCCTGGACCCGGGAGGCCGGGGCGGTGGCCGAGCGACTGGGCGCCGACTGGCGCGGGCTCGCCTGGACTGGCGACAAGCCCGCTCGCGGCCTGCCGGCGGCGGCGCGCCTCGCCCGGCATCGGCTGCTGGCCGAAGCGGCGCGGAAAGCTGGCGCGCAGGTGCTGCTCTTGGGCCATACCGCCACCGACATCGCCGAGAGCGATCTCATGCGCACCGACGTGACGCCGCAGCTCGGCCGGCTGCGCGACTGGGCGCCTTCGCCAGTGTGGCCGGAAGGGCGGGGGGTGTTCATCCTGCGGCCCCTCTTGGGCCTGACGCGGGCCGAGCTGCGGGCCTGGCTCGCGGGGCAAGGGCTCGGCTGGCGCGAAGACCCGGCCAACGACGACCCGCGGTTCGCGAGGGCGCGGGCGCGGGCGGCTCTGGGCGAGGACGCTTCGGCGATCCCGGATGGGTCATCGTCGCTGGCGGCCTGGCTGAACGCCGGGCGGATCGGAGCGGCGGGGGAGATTGTCCTCTCACGCGGGCGCCTGCGCGCCGGGCCTGACGCCGAGGCGCGGCGGGTGCTGGCGGCGAGCCTTCTCTGCGCCAGCGGCGGGGAAACCCCGCCTCGGGCCGGCGAGGTCGCGCGGCTCTATGAACGGCTGGCCGGCGAGGGCGACCTCGCCGCCACCCTGGCCGGGGCGCGGGTCGTGTCCAACAATGATGCGGTGCTGCTGGTCCGGGAGCCTCGGCGGGCCGGGCGGGCGGAGCCTGTGCTTCCCCTGCTAGCCGGCGCGACCGGGGTGTTCGACGGCCGGTTCGAGGTGACGGCGGCCGAACCGCTCACCGTGGTCACCCTGGCCGGGCGGGCGGCGCGGCTGGGCGACGCAGACCGGCGTCAGCTCGCCAAGATCGACGCGCCGGTGCGGCCGAGCCTGCCCTGTCTGATCACCGAAGGGGGCGAGGTGGCCCTGCCGGCGCCGTTCGGTGCGGGGCCGGCGATTGCTCACGCCCTCGCCCCCCTGCGCTGGACCTCGGCCCTGGGCGGGATCGACGACGAGCGGGCCCTCGCCGAGTTCAGCTTGCGGAATCTTGTCACACCGGGCGAAGTGTCCGCATGAGCGACACGCCTGATTCCGCCAATCCTGGTTTACCTGATTGGGCCACGTTCGGCCTCGCCGCCGACATTCGCCCGGCCCTGGCGGAGGCGCTCGGGCGCGGCGAGGCCTCCGCGCTCTGCACCCTCTTCCGCGCCGAGGGCGGCGCGCCGCGCCCGCCGGGCTCGCAGATGCTGGTGACGGCGGACGGCCTCGCCGGCTTTCTTTCCGGCGGCTGCGTGGAGGGGGATGTGGCCAGCCACGCCCGCGCCGTCATCGCCGACGGCCAGCCGCGTCAGCTCGTCTATGGCGAGGGCGGGCCGCCGGACATCAAGCTCCTGTGCGGCGCGCGCATCGAGGTGTTCGTGGAGCGCCTTGATCCCGCCGACCTGGCCGCCCACGCCCTGGTCGAGCTCGCCGCCGCCCGCCGCCCGGCGGTGTGGCGCAGCAATGGCTGGCTGCGCGCCTGCACCGCGGGGGCGGCCCCGGGGCTCGTGGTGACCGACACCCCGTTCAGCCTCGCCTTGCCCTACGCCCCGCCGCCGCGGCTCATCGTGGTCGGGGCCGACCCGATTGCGCTGGCCATCGCTTCGCTGGCCCTGACCACGGGCGTGGAGACCCATCTGGTGCGGCCCAAGGGCCCCGACGCCCCGCCGCCCCTGGAGGGGCTCATCTATCACCGCACCGGCGCCGCCAAGGCCTTCGAGGTGATCGGTCTCGACGCCTGGACCCACGTGGCGGTGGCCACCCACGACACCGAGACCGACGAGGCCGCGCTCATCGCCGCCCTGAAGACCGAGGCGGCCTATGTGGGGGTGCTGGGCGCCCGGCGGCGCATTCCTGAGCGGTTCGAGCGCCTGCGCGCCCAAGGGTTCGGCGCCGATGCCCTCGCCCGAATCCGCGCGCCGATTGGGCTCGATCTCGGCGGCAAGGCCCCGTTCGAGGTGGCCGTGGCCGTGATGGCCGAAATCATCGCCCGCACCAATGGGCGGGACTAAGCGGGTTCGAGGAAAAGTGGGAGCCGGTTTTCCGCCCAACCTTGTTCAGAGTCGGAACCCGCGTCTAAAAACTAGGGCCTGTTGACATAAGTTGGCATCCAGAGTTTGACCGAGGCCAGAGCCAGGAAGCCGAGGTATGATGCGGCGGTTTTGTCGTAGCGTGTGGCGATGCGCCTGAACTGTTTGATGCGATTGAA
>JBFLWS010000029.1:0-37444 GCA_040757715.1 Pseudomonadota bacterium
GAAGGCCCCAAAGGTCGCCGAAAAATTGCCCGTTGCGTCGCCAGCCGTGCAGGAAGTCGAGGGGCCCCTCGGCCGGCCGCGCAGCCCCCGCCTCCGGCGGCGCGGGGATGGCGATGGGAGGGGGCGCGGCCCGGGCTACGCCCGCGACGGCCACGGCGGCGAGGGCGGTTAATTTCAATGATAGCTTGGCGAAGCGACGCAATCCCGTCCCCGTTCGGTTGAACTCACCGGCGGAGGCATATTGCAACTCATTCGCATTATCAAGAAATGATCTGGATCAATCGGCGAGCGCTATCCTGCCTCAGCGGCGAGTTTGAGCGCTGAGAGGCGCTCATTGCAGACGTCGGCTACGACGGATTGGAGCTTTCGGACGGAGGCCGACAGGGCCGCGAGGTCTTCGGCGCTGATTTCGTAGGCGTCGGAATAGCGCGCCTCGACATAGGCGCGCTTCAGGAGCTCAAAGCGGCGGCGGTCGAGTTTCGATTCACGCGGCCAAGCCTCCACCAGCCGGCGATCGTTATCTTCCGCCAGGGAGCGCAGGAATTTCAAATTGTGCGATCGTGGAAAATAGAACGTCTCCACAAGCAGGAAGCAGGCGTAGGCGGTCTCGGCAGCCTGGTGGAGATTGAACGCAGCCTTCTTGCGCCAGCGTAGACTCGTTTGGTCTTCATTGGTCGCCAATTCTGCCAACCTGATCCAATCCTCAGTGTCGGCACAGCGAGCCATGAAATATGTTTGCGCCATCTGATACGCATCAGCCGCAGTCGGAGGCATGGGAGCTGCGAGCGGCGAGCCGGGCTGCTCACAGAGCAACACGCCATCGCGGATGATATCGACCCAGAAATAGCGCCCCTTGGTCAGGGCCTCGTTCACTTCGGCCAGAGTGTGAACGATGACGTTCACCGACCGCTTCACCTTGGGATCACGTAGAAGCTTGTCCTCGGCGACGAACCAGTAGTCGGCGATGTCAGTGAGGTTCTCGTGGCTGACAATGGCCAGAATATCCCAGTCCGACTGATAGCCGTTCTGCGGCTCATCCACCCAGTCGGTTCGAGAAAAGCTGCCGAAGAGGATCAGTTTGAGAATCTTGCCATTGCGCCGCCACGCCTGAGTGCCTCCAGAGACGGCGGCCTCAAACTCGCGCAGGAGCACGGACTTGATATGCTCAAGCTCCCGCTGCTTGCCCGCCGGCAAATGATCCAGGCTCGATCGCATTGGACTCCAAGGGGAAACGCCGAGTCACAGCCAAGGCGCGAAGTGAGGAGACTCGCCGATCCCCGCTGCGAGGTCTATCCCTATCGTTCTGATAGTTCGGCGCATTTGGCGATCGCTCTCTCTCGCCCCTGCTGATCATAGCCGCAGCCACGCTGGCGTATGAGGCGTCTCCTTTCCTGAGGGGCGCCGCCCCTGGCGCAGGCAAGGGTCCGGCTTCGCCTCGCGCGGGGCGGTCTCCCCAACCTTCCTCGCCCGGAATTCTTGGAAGTGGGTGATTGATCAAGGCGCGTGCAGGCTGGGCGATCCCCCTCCGCCCCGCGCGCCCCTGCCCTTGCCGCCCCCGGTCTCGCCGACGGGCAAGGCTGCAGCGCAGCGCTGCGCCGCAGCCTTGTCCCATCGAAGGAGCCCATCCATGACCACTCTCCAGCACATCCCCCTTTGCAAGCTCGTCCCCTCCCCCGCCAATGTCCGCAAAACGGCCAAGCTCGAAGGCGTCGAAGACCTCGCCGCCAGTATCGAGGCCCATGGCCTCCTGCAGAACCTGCAAGTGCGCCCTGCCGCCAAGCCGGAGTGCTTCGAGGTGGTCGCGGGCGGGCGAAGGCTCGCCGCCCTCAACCTCCTGAGGCGCAAGAAAGCGCTCGCCAAGGACCATCCCGTGCCATGCCAGATGCTGGGCGCCGAGGACGCCGTGGAAATCTCCCTGGCCGAAAACGCCATGCGCCTCGCCATGCATCCCGCCGACCAGTTCGAGGCCTTTCAAGCGCTCGCTGACAACGGCAAAGGCCCTGAGGAAATCGCCGCCCGCTTCGGCGTCACGCCCTTGGTCGTGCGCCAGAGATTGAGGCTCGCCTCGGTGAGCCCCGTCCTGATCAACGCCTACCGTGACGGCGAAATGAACCTCGACCAGCTCATGGCCTTTTCTGTCTCAGGCGATCCCAAGGCCCAAGAACGCGTCTGGTCCGATCTCCCAAGCTTCAATCGCAGTACCCACGCCATCCGCGCCGCACTCACCCGCGCCCTCGTCGAGGTCGATGACCGTCGTGTGGCGCTGGTGGGGATCGAGGCCTATCTCGCCGCTGGCGGGACGCTCCGCAGAGACCTCTTCCAGGACGAACACGAGGGCTACCTCGCCAACCCCGAGCTGCTTGATCAGCTGGTGACCGAAAAGCTCAGCAAGATCGCCGAGACCTTGCGCGCAGAGGGCTGGGCGTGGATCGAAGTCGCTCCGATCTCAGGTCATCGAGCACCGCCAGCCTATCAGGTAGTGCGCCCCATTGTCCGCCCCCTCACCCCTGAGGAACTTGCTCAGCGCGATAGTCTCTCCGCCCGCTACGATGCGCTGATCGATCTGCATGGCGATGATCCAGACGCCGAGGCCATCAAAGAACTCGACGCCATCGATCGAGATATCAGCGAGATCGGCGAGCGCGCCCTGACCTGGCGCCCCGAGGACCTGGCCCTCGCCGGCGCGATCATCTCCCTAGACTACGATGGTCGCCCGCGGATCGAACGAGGCCTCGTCCGCCCCGAGGATGCGCGCCGCTTGCGCCAGGGCATGCGCGACGCGGAGGCGTCCACCAACGGCTCACATGGGGCCTCAGCTGAAGAAGCCGGCGCTCGGCCGACGAGCTCAAAGGCGCCAGGGCTCTCTTCGTCCCTTATCGAGGCCCTCACCTCCGAGCGCACTGCCGCCCTTCGGGCCCTTCTCATGGATGACCGGAAGGTCGCGCTAGCCTCCCTCGCCCATGCGCTCGCTCTCTGGCTCTTCTATCCTTGCGCCCTGAGGGGCGGCCTGAAGATCGACCTCGCCAGCCGCGATCTGCCCTACGCTGAAGGCGCCCTCGCCCATCGGCAGCTCGATGAGCGGTACGAAACTTGGCGGAAGCGCCTCCCTGCCGAACCGGAGGCTTTGCTCGCCTGGTTGCTGGCCGAACCCGCCGACACCCTCCTTGATCTCCTCGTGTTCTGCGCGGCCATGAGCCTCGACGCCGTCGAGGCGAAGGGGGAGAGTGCGAGACATCCCCGATTCACGCATGCCAACGCCCTCGCCGGCGCCCTTAAGCTCGACATGCGCCAATGGTGGGAGCCGACAAAGGATCGCTATCTTGGCCAGGTCTCCAAACGCCTGATCCTCGATGCGGTGCGCGAAGGGGTCTCGGCCCAGGCCGCAGATAACCTCACTGCCCTCAAGAAGGATGAACTCGTCAAAGCTGCCGAAGAGCGCTTGGCGGGATGTGGCTGGCTTCCTCCGATCCTACGCGGTCAAACAGCGCCAGAGGAGGCGCCGCAAAGCGTCAGCAGTGCGAGGATCGAGACAATGGAGGCGAATAACGACGCCTGACCAGAAACTATGCAGAACACCTCGCGACCCCGGCTTCTTCCGGGGTCGCATTCGCTTCGCCGAAGCGGGCGTAATCGCGCGCGCATTGCTGCGCGCCGAAGCGATCATTGCGCGGCGGCATTCGAGCTTGGCCTAAGATTTCGCCTTAGCCGGCGCCTTTGATTTCGACTTAGACTTGCCGCCCGTCTGCCCAAGCCCCAACGCCTTAGCAAGGTTGGAGCGGGCCTCGGCGTAGTTGGGCGCCACCATCGGATAATCCTTAGCGAGGCCCCATTTGGCGCGATACTGATCCGGGCTCATGTCGTACTTGGTGCGAAGATGGCGTTTCAAGGATTTGAATTTGCGACCATCCTCCAGACAAATGATGAAGTCAGACGTCAGGGACTTCTTCGGCGCCACGGCAGGTTTTTGCTCGACCACCGCCACTCCAGGGCCCTTCAGCGACGAAAGCCCCTCCACCGCGGAATAGGTCGTCGCGATTAAGTCGCCAAGATCGCTCGCCTTGATCTGATTTTTTGACACATAGGCCGCGACGATGTCGACGGTCATTTCAATGGAATTACGCTTCTGTTGATCTGATTCCATGATCGAAATCTCCCCAATTCACCAACGCCAATAGCACGTGCAAATCCTTCCACAGCGTTAACCAAATTGTCTTTTGAGTTGTTCGATTATTCTGCGTCCACGGGCAGCGAAGGGACATCCGTCATCTCAATCAGCAACCCGGAAGCGTCGTCAAACACGCTCGAGACCGCAGCCAGCGGTAAAACGCGCATAGGCTTGTCTTCCCGCAAGCGCGACGATGGTGTGACGACCTTCGCAACTAGCGAAGTCTGCGACGCCGGCGTAACGAAGATGCGGCGCCCAGCAGTACAGTGACCGGATCGATCATCACCCTCGACGGCATACCGCGCTTGATTTCATAGGATCGCGCGCCGGGCCTCGATGCCTTCGCCTTTTCCTTGAACACGCCTGCCAGCGTCGATGCAGCAACCCCGCCATATGTCTTCAGAGGAGCGTTCGTCTCGACATCTCATACCCACGCAGCGTTGATGGGCTCATGCCTCGATCGCGGCGAAGGTGCGGTCTCCGTTCGACTGGCACCGTGAAATACGATTACCGCTGGCGGATTTCCTCACCGAAACGGCGGCCGCTCCAGCCATGCAACCTCAATTGACGGCGAACCTCCGCCCCACTCCACGCCGGACGGACCATCTGGCGATGGACCCTTGCGGGTAAAGTCTTCGACCGCGCCCGCCCGCTCGCTTCCGCGTGCCCTCACTTCGTTCGATCGCTCGTGCAGCTCCGCGCCCTTCGGGCCCTGAGGGGCGTTGCGCGCCCGCACCGGCGCAAAGCCTCGGCGCAGAAACGGTCGCCATCGAGGCTGCAATGGGCGGCCTCGCAACGGATAAGGAACACCACCATGGCGATCATCGGCGTCTTCACCAAGACCAGCGACGGGTATCAAGGCACCCTCACTACCCTCACCACCAAGGCCAAGCTCACCCTCGCGCCGGTGGAGAAGACCGGCGAGAAAAGCCCCGACTTCCGCGTCTACGCCGGCGGCGCCGACATCGGTGCGGCCTGGGCGGTCAAGAGCAAGGACGACAAGCCCTACCTCTCGGTCAGGCTCGACGATCCGAGTTTCTCTGCCGCGATCAACGCCCGCCTGTTCGAGAATGAGCAAGGGCACATCCTGGTCTGGAACCGCTGAGCGACCCGCGGCCCCGCCCTTGGCGGGGCCGCTCCCTTTTTGCACCTGCACATCTCACGATTTCTAAGGATGAAAGCGATGACCTTGCTTCACGCCCAGCCCTACGATCTCGACGCCCAAGGATTTTACTTCGAGAGCGCCGAGGACTACGCAGCCCAAGTCCGCAACCTCCGCAATCGCTGGAACGAGCCCGTCGAGGAATTCGAAATCCAGTTCATCGACGGCGATGGGATCGATGCCGAACTGTTCCACGCTCTTCGCGTCAGCCAAGGCGATGTTGAGCCCTTCTTCGAGGCGCTCACGGAGTGGACCTACGATGACAAGACCCGCGTCATCATCGCCGTCGGCGAAGTCGGAACGCCGTTCAGCCTCGGCAAGGACGATCCCGTCGATCTCGACATCGACCTCTATGAGGTTGAATCCTTGCGTGAACTCGCCGTCCAGTTCGTCGAAGAGGGCCTCTTCGGAGAAATCCCCGACGCCATCTCATGCTACCTCGATTACGACGCCATCGCCCGCGACCTTGCGATGGACTACGGCTCGGTGGCCATCGATGGCCGGCGCTACGCCTACCGCTCGCCCTGAGCGTGGCGCCTCGGAGGCGGACGCCTTGGCCAGCTCACCTGGCGCTTGGCGACCCCGCCTCCGATTTTTCTCCCGGCATGCCATGGGTCGCGTTGAAGAAGATCGGGCTCACCTGGCGCGCACGCGCTCGATGAGGTCGGCCGCCGGCGCCTTGCCCCTTGGCCGCAACGTCTCGAAAGAAGCTGTGCGCCCCGATCTTGGCCGACGGCGAGGCGCCGCCGAATGCGACAAGGTCAGGCGACGCGGCGCCCGCCGCTACCCGCCCAGCGACGATCTTCTCGTTTTGAAAATAGCGCGCCCCGCCCGTCAGGTCAGGGAGGCGGCCCTGCAGCGCAAGCTCGACGATGGTGTGGACTTTCGCCTCTTGTGTCGGGCTCACGGGCGCGAGCCGCCTCCAGTCGCCGCCTGCGCGCATGACAGGTTCGAACTGATAGGGGGCATCCACCACCGCCGCCACAGACCGCCCCCAACGCCCGTCGATCAGCCGGTTGATGATCGTATAGACAACGCCCGCCAGGCCGCTCGCTCCTTGGTCGCCAGCTTCGGCGTAGGCGACCCGCGCCAAGGCATCGCGCGCATCGGGCCTGCCAAGAGCCTCAACCAAAAACCTCGCCTCCGATGGCGCCCGAGCAGGTGAGCCGTGGGTTTCCGTCACCTGCGATGGCGTCCTTGTTGCGGACGCGGACGCAGTTAGAAGCGTTGCGGCGGCGAGGGCGATGAGCATCCAGCCTCCTAACGGCCAAACCCTTGGGTGGTGATCAGCGGACGATAAGACGCAGCTCGGGCAAGGCTTATGGGGCCGAAGTAGCGACTGTCGAAGCTAGTAGCGGCGCGATTGGAAAAGACGAACGCCTCGTCCGATACGAGCCTGCGACAGCCGATCCAGTGCGGCAGTCGCCTCCCCTGACGATCGTGCTGAGCGACCCTTGCGCGCGCGACGCCGTTGATCACGAGCGCGTCGCCAAGGGTGCAAACCTGATCGCCGGCCAGGGCAACCACCTCCTTGAGTATGGGCGTGTGGCGGAGGTAGCCCATGTTCCGGTCGGCATAGGGAAAAGCCGCAGGAGGGGCCAAGAAGGCAGCCAATCCGCCACGTTGAAATGGGGCTCCCTCCGCGCGCACATAGACCCCGAGAGGTTCGCTTGGCGTCCAGTTTACGAGGAAAACATCTGTGTTCGCCCGCGCAATCGCCAAGAGCGCCAGCGCGGCGCCACCTGCGCCGAGGCCCCTGATCGCCATGCGGACCCGTCCTCCTTCCGCTTGGTTGCCGAAGGCCCACTGAAACTTTATCAGGCTCATCGCGGGCCTACCTCGCCAAGGCTGTTCTCGCCATCTTCCCCAACCTCGTCGGCGAAGGCTCTTTGCGCTTCACCGAGCGCTCGAAGCGCCGCCTCGATCGACTCCTCAAGTGGTCCGCCGGGTCGAAGGGGCAGCGCGACCGAGGGGCGGCCAGGTTCGATGAGAAGGCCCCGGATGACCGCCCGGTCCTGAACGCGAGGAACGCGCCGATCGAGTAACGCCGTCAGCCGCACCAAGAAGGCCTGATCGCTCGGATCCTCCATCACTAGGTCGCAAACCTCAGCCAATACCGCACCTCCAATGATGATCTTGCCCCGGGTGATCCGTTTGCGAAGGGCGATCGCCCAAAGCGCCTCCCATCGCTCCACGCGCGCCTTCAGAACCTCGAAGCGGCGGACCGGATCCTCAATGCGCTCGGCAAGATCAGAGATCGGACCAATCTGCACGCCCACCCGGGACATGGCGATTTTCAGCGCGCCGTATCGATGCTCAAGTTCGAGCTCCGCCAGCCGCCTTCGGTCGTCCGCCTGAGCTAGCCAACGCGCCCTCCGACGCCCCTTCTGCATTTCGCTTCGTGGCATGGCGTCTTTCCTCTCATCGGATGCGCTGTTGGGGCCTCACCAAGCGATGCGGTATTTTTACCGCATGACGCCTTGGTATTTATACCAAATTATAACGACGGTCGAGTTAGCTGGAGGAAGGGCGCACTTCCTGGTCGTTGGGCTTCGCCCCTCGACCGTGCGCTCGGGCTCCGCCCGGACCCTCAACCTCGCCTGCCGGCTTAGGTTTGAGCCAAGGGCTTCGCCCTTAGCGATCAAGGCTTCGGAGTCCTGCGTATGGCGATTTACAGCCTGAGGGTTCAGACCATCGCCCGAAGCCATGGGCGCTCAGTGGTCGCCGCAGCGGCCTACCGGTCAGGCGCGCGCCTGGTCGATCAGCGCCTCGACATGGAGTTCGATTTCAGTCGCAAAGAGGGCGGCGTCGCGCACGCCTTGATCCTCGCGCCTGACAGCGCCCCGCGGGAATTTTTTGATCGTGAACGGCTTTGGAACGCGGCGGAGGCGGCGGACCGGCGCAAGGATTCCGTCCCCGCCCAGGAAATCCTCATCGCACTCCCTCATGAACTTGATGAGGTGCAACGCCGCCAATTGGTCGAAACCTTCGCCCGTGAAAGCCTCGTGGCGCGTGGGATGATCGCCGATGTCGCCATCCATCGCCCGAGCCGCGAAGGCGATGACCGCAACGATCACGCCCACATTCTCGTAACGACGCGCAACGTCGGTCCCGCAGGATTTGGAAAGAAGAATCCCGAGTGGAATAAGCGCGAGTTCGTCACCGAATTGCGCCGCGAGTGGGCGCAGGTTCTGAACCGCCACCTGGAACAGTTTGCACCCGGCGTCGCGAAAGTCTCAGAATTATCGCTCGCCGAACAAGGCTCCGATCGCGAACCTACCGAGCATCTCGGCCCGGAAGCTTCAGCTTTGGAACGGCGCGGCGAGGCCACAGGGCGCGGCGAAAATAATCGCGATATCGAGGCTCAAAACGCGGGCCTTGCGGCCATCGACCGAAAGCTCGACCGCGAAGTCGGCGACGCCTGGCGCGCCGGAAAATGGTCGCAGCGGCCGACTGACGATGTCATCCAAGACATGGAATCCGTGCGCGCCGAAATGGTGCTGCAGCGCGATCGCTGGCGCAAAGACCGCGACGAGATCGAGTTCCTGCGGCCAACTTCCTTACGCAAACTCGAAGCCGAGCTGACACGAGAAGCGTATCGCGACTTTCGAAGCGCTCGCCAGCGCGAAGAAGCGGCCAAGGCGCGCGCGAGAGCCAACGGCCTTTCTGCAAAACGCATCGCCCTTTGGATCTCAAATCCCAGCCAGGCGCTCCTCAAGACCCTCGTGCGGTGGAACAAGGATCTCGACCAAATCGCCAAGGCTCGGGGCGAAAGAGAGCGCGCCAAGCGCGCCTTGGAAACGCGGCGCGCCTGGACGAAATCCGACGCCGGCCGCGCCCACATCGACAATCTTCGTCAGCCACAACTCGAGGCCGCCGCAAAGGCGCGCAGCCAGAGACGAACGCTCGATCGAAAGATCAAACGGATGGAGAAGCGGATCGAGAACGCCGAGCGCGACATCATCAGGACCAAGGTCGCTAAGCGTTTAGGCGTTGAGCATCTTGAGACGCCCAAGGACGTGCCCACGGCGGCCGGCCGCGGCGGCGCCAATGCGCGACGCTATTTCCGCTTCATGTCGGCCCATGCGCGGATCGAAGTCGGGCGCATGCCAGATGAAGACGTGAAGGTCGCGCTGAAATTCATCCGAAGCCTCGCGCCCGGCGCTTCGATCCCAGTCCGTCCGACGAAGACGCCCGATCTCCCGCCGATGTCGCCAACGGGCGGCACCTCGCGCGCGCGCGACCTTCCCGATCTTCCGGATTTTTGAGGCGACGCCGATGTCCAAAAACGCTCGAGCCACCGCATTAATCGCCATCGTCACATTGGCCGCGATCGCGGCCATGGCCACCATGACATACCACCGGGCAGGCGCGCCCGGCCTCTATTGGCCCTGGGCATGGTTCGGCTGGGCCAAGGCCTACGCTCGCATGCGCCGCCCCGACTATCTCGGAGATCTTGGGCTTGGCCTCCTCGTCTTTTCGGTCCCGGCCTCGCTGGCGTTGATGCTGTTCACGGCGACCGCGACGCAAGCGGTCCGTCAGTTCGGCGCCCATGCGTGGGCGAAACGCTCGGATCTTGTTCGCGCCAAACTTCTCCCGAAGCGTGGCGATTATTCGGGGAGAATTTTCGGAAGCTTCGACGGTGACATGCTGGTCTATCAGGGCTCAGAACCAGCTCTCATCGTCGGCGCCACGCGAAGCGGGAAGGGCGCTGGCCATGTTGTCCCAACGCTCTTAGCCTGGCCCGACTCTGCCTTCATCTACGATCGTAAGGGCGAGCTTTGGGAGATCACGGTCGACCGACGCAAGGCCATTTCCCACGTCCTGAAGTTTGATCCGACCGATCCCGACACCGTCCGTTGGAATCCCCTCTTCGAGGTGCGCAAGGGTCGAATGGAGATCGCCGACATCCACAATGTCGTCGGCATCCTCGTGGACCCGCTCGGACAGAAAGCTGGCGATTTGAGCTTCTGGGACCAGAGCGCCACCAACTTCTTCACCGCGCTCATCTTGCATGTCCTCTACGTGGAAGAAGACGATCGAAAGCACCTTGCGGAGGTGCGCCGGCGCCTCGCCGATCTCGATCCCACGCTGCACGAGATGCTGCACACCCAACACCGCTACCGGCCAGATTTTCGTACGCCCGATGGCCTCGCTCTCGACGACAATGGCGCGCTCATCCCAGAAGCCCACCCCGAAGTGGTGCTGGGCGCGAAGGCGCTCGAACGGATGGATTCTCGTGTCAGGGCAAACGTCATCGCCACCATGCAGGGCGCAATGATGCTCTGGGCCGACCCGCTGGTGGAGCACGCCACTTCAACGTCGGATTTCGTGATCGGCGATCTCGTTTGCTCGGACCACCCCGTCAGCTTCTACCTGCAAACACCCCAGGCGCACGCAGATCGCCTCGCCTTCCTCGTCCGAGTCTTCACTCGCCAAACGATAAACAGCCTGATGGAAAACCTGACCATCGATGGCCGGGGGCGCACGAAAAACCACCGGCTTCTCATGCTGCTGGACGAATTTCCAAAGCTCGGCGCCCTGCCATTTTTGGAAAACGCCATGGGCGAAATGACAGGCTACGGCATCACCCCACACCTCATCTGTCAGTCCTTCAACGACGTCTTCGCGAAGTACGGCGCTCAGACGGCGATTTTCGACAACATGCACATAACCGCCGTTTGTGCGACGTCCGAGCCGGCGAGCATAAAGAAGGTAATCGAGCGGGCCGGCAAGTCGCGCGAACTTCGCGAAAGCTACTCCGATCCTCGAGGCTTTGGCCGCGGCCACCGCTCCATAAGCCGCACCGAGCAGCAGCAATATATCCTCTCCGAGGAGGACGTGCGCGCTCTCCCGCAGGATCAGCAAATCCTCTTCGTGAACAATTGCAAGCCGATCCGCGCAGGCAAGATCCGCTATTGGGACGACCCCATCCTTAGCCGCCATGCCGGCGGCTTTTTCGGCGGCGTCCCCGCAAAATATCGCCAACTAACTGGACGACTTGACCTGCCGGGCAGGCCGCAGATCGACTGGCTCGGCGTGCGCGCCGTGGTCGCCGCGCCTCCGTACGCGAAAAAGCCTACCCATGTCGCCCGCACGCCCACCGCTGCAACGGCGCCCGCCCCGCCTGATCTGTCGCCGCCGCCACCGGGTTGGCGGGAGCAATCCATGCTCAGCGAGATCGAAGACGTCGAACGTGGCGAACTGAACGCGTTCAATTCAGCCGCCAGCCGCCCCGCAACCGATACGCCCTTTTCAGATATCGACCGCCTCGACTGACAGAACGCTATTCCGTCAAAGAAGGAAATTCCGAATGGCCGTCATCGCCAACGACGAGGCGCGAGAGCGCCTGCTGCAGAGCCTTCATCACGCGCTAGGCGACGTCGTCCTTGGCGCCATACGCGACCCTCACGTCGTCGAGATCATGGTCAATCCGGACGGGAAAATCTGGACCGACCGCGCCGGCGAAGGCCGATCATGGACCGGCGAGCTGATGTCGGCGAACTCGGCCGAACGGATCCTGCGCACGCTTGCGACCCACGCCGGGATCACCGTCACGGCCGACCAGCCGCGCGTTAGCGCCACCTTGCCTGAAACCGGCGAGCGCTTCCAGGGCGCGCTCCCCCCGCTCGTCAGCGCGCCTGCCTTCGCGATCCGAAAGCGGCCCGAGATGATCTTCCCGCTATCGGGAGCGCCAG
The DNA here is from genome assembly GCA_040757715.1 of Pseudomonadota bacterium. Classification (GTDB taxonomy): domain Bacteria; phylum Pseudomonadota; class Alphaproteobacteria; order Caulobacterales; family Caulobacteraceae; genus CAIMFV01. Next base: position 12,026 of record JBFLWS010000029.1, read on the forward strand.
GCGGTTATGTCGAAACTGGCGTCATGACCACTGGTCAGGCCGACACCATTCGCGAGGCGGTCGCGGATCGGAAGAACATTGTCGTGGCCGGCGGCGCAGGCTCGGGCAAGACGACCCTGCTGAACGCCATTCTAGCTGAGGAGGCTTTCAGGTCCGACCGGGTGGTCATCATCGAAGACACCCGGGAGCTCCAATGCTCTGCTGAGGACTGCGTCCAGCTCCTGACCAAGCCCGGCCCGAAGCCCGTCACCATGGCTGACCTGGTCTTCGACGTTCTGCGTCTTCGGCCCGACCGCATCATTGGCGGCGAGGTCCGCGACGGCGCGACTGCGCTCAATCTTCTCAAAGCCTGGAACACGGGTCACCCCGGCGGGGTCACGTCCATCCACGCCAACAGCGCCCACGAGGCGCTTTCCCGGTTCGAGGAGCTGATCGGAGAGGTCACGCAGCAGATTCCTCACCGGGCGATCAGGCAGTCGATCAATGTTGTCGTCTTCGTGGAGCGCACCCAGACCGGCCGCAAGGTCAGGGAGATCGTTGAGATCGATAATGCCCCGCCTGCTCCTCAATCCCGCCGGAACGAGTGGTCTGGCACATGAGAGTCTGCTCAATCGGTGAACCAACACGCTACCGTTGTCGCCAACAAGAAATCGCAAATTCCGCCTTCAGTCGCCAGAATAGCTTGGAGAAAGACAATGGGTGATAGGCCTCATTGCCCGCCGAGGCGCACGATCCGGCGCACCGAACTTCACGCCATGGTGCCGCTCGGGGACACAACCATCTACGAAATGGAGCAGCGAGGCGAGTTTCCACGACGCTTCGCCCTGTCGCCCCGATGCGTCGTGTGGGATCTGGCGGAGGTGGAGGCTTGGTTGGAGGCCCGTCGGCGGGCGCCAATCGCCCGGGCCGACCCGCCGAACGTTGAACTGCGGCGCGCTCGGCCGGTCAAACGCTAGGGTCGGGAACGAGGAGAGGCGCCCCCGGGTCTCGCCACCGATTGAGAGCACCGTCAGAAGGCAGGATTGATCGCTATCAGCGGTCGGCTCCCAAATGGTGGTGATCACCAGCATCACCATAACCACCTTCATGGCCGTGATGCCGCGCACCGGCCACCAGGTCGCGCACGATCGACTGCATCCATATGGGCATGGCGGACAGCCCCTGGCGCAGGTCCTCGGCGATGGCTGCTCCCTGGTCCGGATCGTCGACGATTTGGCGTAGCTGGCGCAGAACGACGTTCCGATCCGAGGGCAGCACATCGTGCAGCCAATGTAGGGCCTGAACAACCCGCATAGCCGGCCGGCCTGCCCAGTAGAGACGGCTGGGTGCGGCTTGGCGAAAGCGGATCTGCTGGGCGCCCAGTTGCAATGGCTTCAGACGCGCATCAGTGAGCACGGTCACCTGGGCGGGCACCGCGGTGGTGAGGCCCAGGTCATTGGCGGCGGTCATACCGTCCACCACGAGCCGCGCGTGATCGCGCCGCGCGACGGCGTCGATGACGGCGCGGGTCGCCGGCGGGGTCGGCTTTTGCGTCAGGCGATTAATGACAGGGAAATCGTAGAGACCCCGATCGATTCGACGCAGGTCGCCTCCCGTCGCCAGCCGCTGCAGCGCTTTATCGACAGCCGCCCGCGCGCCAAGGTCGAGAAAGTCGGCCGGCGTCCAGACCGCTGCAGGACGGCCCGCGATCCGGTCACGGATTTTGGGTTTGAGGTCGAGAGCTGGGCCTCTCATATCAAAACTCCTTTGTCCGAAAAATGGAGTAATTTTCGGACAAATCAAGTAGCAAAGCTCTTTTGTCCGAAAAACTTTGCGTATTTCGGACAAATTGGCTGTAGCGCCAGCTCTCACTCTTTGAGGTAACAATCTGTGACCTCAAAGAGTGAGACGCCCCAGTCGTCGCTGGAAGCCTTGGAATCCGAAGGCCCAACTAGGCCACCTTCGCGTCGAGGACGTGGAGCGGCGTGGCCGGCGGGATCACCACGGGAACGCGGGTCTGGCCACGCGCCCACGCGTCGATCATGTCGGACCACTCCTGCATCATGTGCCGGCGTTGTCCCTGGTACTCCGCTTTGTTGTAGACGCCGCGCGAGGAGTTGCCGTCCTCGTGCGCCAGACACTTCTCGATCCAGTCGCGATTGAAGCCAAGTTCGTTCAGGAGGGTCGAGCCGGTTCGCCGGAGGTCGTGCACGGTGAACGGGGCCAAAGGCAGGCCCTCCTTCTCCGCCAGCTCAGCGACAGCCGAGGTGACCCGATTGAAGGTCGCGCGCGACATCGGCGCATCCGAGTCGTATCGCGACGGCAGGACGTACTGAGAGTCACCAGCGCAGGTCTTGAGCGCGATGAAGATGTCGATCGCCTGGGTCGACAAATAGACGTTGTGCGCCTTGGATCGTTTCATGCGTTCCTTGGGGATCGTCCAGACAGCGTTTGTGAAGTCGACCTCGTCCCACACTGCGTCCTGAAGTTCGCTCTTGCGGACCATGGTCATCAGGATCAGCCGCAGGCCGAGCCGGATCGTCGGCAAAGTGGCGATCTTCTCCTGCAGGCGAAGCACAAGACGGATCTCCGAAGGCGACAGGGACCGATCCCGAGGCTGGAACGTCGCGATCGCCGCCGGTCCCACCGCGTCCGCCGGGTTCTCCACCTTCTCACCGTGGAGGATCGCGAACCCGTAAACCTGTTTGACGATGTCGCGCACGTGGATCGCCGTGGCCGGTGCGCCGCGGTCCACGATCTTGCCGCACAGCCCGCGAAGGTCGTGCGGCGTGATCTCCGTCAGCAGCCGGTTCTTCCACTTCGGCTCCAGTTCCCGATTCCAGATCGAGCGCCGCATGGCCCGGGTGCTTTCGGCCATAAGCGCCTTCTCGAACCAGGCCTCGCCAAACTCGCCGAAGCTCTTGGCTTCCTTTATGCGCCGCTTTTCACGCTGTTTCTCGACGGCTGGAGACTTGCCTTCCGCAATCGCGCGCCGAGCGTCGATGCACCGCTCGCGGGCCATCAGAAGCGAAACACCGTCACGCCCGTAGTGGCCAATATTGAGCGTCTCGCGGCGGCCATTCAGGCGGTAGTCGAGCCGAAAACTGATGTGGCCAGAACGACTTACGAGCACGTACATGCCGTCCCGGTCGGTTACCTTATAAGGCTTGGCCTTGGGTTTGAGGTTCTTCAGGGCTGCGTCGGTCAGCATTTTTGGCTCCAAAACACCGTCAGGGGTTTTCGGGGCCTTCCGACGATCAACTTCGTCTGTGTTTTCCGATACTTAGGTATCAAACAAACACCGTCAGAGGGCTCCTTGGCCTTGACGGTGTCGGGCCGGCGGGCCCGCGTCAATACAAGCGCGGTCCGTCAGCGCGACCGTCAGAACGAGCCGGTCACGGCCAATCGTCGCCGATTGATATCGGCAACAATCACTTTATTGTTCAATGGGTTGCGGTACGCATCTCAGGCGATCCCGATAGGCGCTGAAGCCATCGGAATCACTCCCACTCGATGGTTCCCGGGGGCTTGGAGGTCACGTCATAGACCACGCGGTTGATGCCCTGCACCTCGTTGACGATGCGGGTGGCGGCGCGGCCCAGCACCTCCCACGGGAACTCGAAGAAGTCGGCGGTCATGCCGTCGGTGGAGGTGACGGCGCGCAGGGCGCAGACCTGATCATAGGTGCGCGCATCGCCCATCACGCCCACGGTGCGCACGGGCAGGAGCACGGCGAAGGCCTGCCAGATGGTGTCGTAGAGCCCGGCTTTGCGGATCTCGTCGAGCCAGATGGCGTCGGCCTTCTGCAGGATGGCCACCTTGTCCGGGGTGATCTCGCCAGGAATGCGGATGGCGAGGCCAGGGCCGGGGAAGGGATGGCGGCCGACGAAGGCGGGGGGCAGGCCGAGCTCGCGGCCGAGGTCGCGCACCTCGTCCTTGAACAGCTCACGCAGGGGCTCCACCAGCTTCATGTTCATGCGCTCGGGCAGGCCGCCCACATTGTGGTGGCTCTTGATCACCGCCGAGGGGCCGCCGCGAGCCGAGACGCTCTCCACCACGTCGGGATAGAGGGTGCCCTGGGCGAGGAAATCCGCGCCGCCCACCTTCTTGGCCTCCTGTTCGAAGATCTCCACGAACAGCCGGCCGATGGTCTTGCGCTTGGTCTCCGGGTCGGAGACGCCGTCGAGGGCGCCGAGGAAGGTCGCGCCGGCATCCACGTGCACCAGCGGAATATTGTAGTGGTTGCGGAACAGGGACACCACTTCATCGGCCTCGCGCGAGCGCATCAGGCCGGTGTCCACGAAGACGCAGGTGAGCTGATCGCCGATGGCCTCGTGGATCAGCACCGCGGCCACCGAGGAGTCCACCCCGCCGGAGAGGCCGCAGATCACCCGGCCCTTGCCGACTTGTTCGCGAATGCGGGCCACCGCTTCGGCACGGAAGGCGGCCATGGTCCAGTCGCCGGAGAGCCCCGCGATACGGTGGGTGAAGTTGCGCAGGATGAGGGCGCCGCGCGGGGTGTGGGCCACCTCGGGGTGGAACTGCACGGCGTAGAAGCGCCGCGCCTCGTCGGCGATGGCGGCGAAGGGCGAGCCGGGGGACACGGCCACGGTCTCGAACCCCGGCGGCAGGGCGGTGACCTTGTCGCCATGGCTCATCCACACGGTCTCGGTGTGGCCAAGGGCGCCCAGGCCTTCCAAGAGCGGGGTCTCGCGCACCAGCTCGATCTCGGCGCGGCCGAATTCGCGGGTCTGGCCCGGCTCCACCGTTCCGCCCAGCACGTCGCACATGGTCTGTTCGCCATAGCAGATGCCCAGCACCGGCACGCCAAGGGCGAACACCGCGGCGTCCACGCGCGGGCTTTCGGCCTCATGCACGCTGGCCGGACCGCCGGAGAGGATCACCGCCTTGGGCGCGTAGAGGCCAAGGAAAGCGCCGTCCACCTTGTCGAAGGGATGGATCTCGCAATAGACGCCGCTCTCGCGCACCCGACGGGCGATGAGCTGGGTCACCTGGCTGCCGAAGTCGACGATGAGGAGCTTCTGGTGGGCGGCGGGAGCGGTCATAGGGGCCTTTCGTAGAGGGCGATGAAAAAGCCGTCCGTGTTCGAACGATGCGGCGTGAGCTGCAGCATGAAGTCGGCTTCGGCGAGGGCCGTAAGGCGGGGGACGGCGGCGGGATCGATGAGGGGCGAGGCGAGCGCGCGGGCGAGGGACCCGGCGCGGAATTCCGTGGACTGACGAAGAAAGCCTTGCGCCACCGCCTGGTTCTCCTCGGCCAGCACCGAGCAGGTGATATAGACGAGGCGTCCGCCGGGGCGCACCAGGCGGGAGGCGCGCTGAAGGATGCTGGCCTGCAAAGCTGACAGGCGGACGATGGCCTCGGGAACCAGCCGCCAGGCGCCCTCGGGCCGGCGACGCCAGGTGCCGGCGCCCGAACAGGGGGCGTCCACCAGCACGAGGTCGCAACGGCCGATCAGGTCCTCGGCGCCCTCGCCTTCCGGCCCGGTGCGGCGGATCTCGGCTCGGGCCCCGGCGCGCTCCAGGCGCTCGTGAATGGCGTCGAGGCGCTTGTGGCTGACGTCGCAGGCGATGAGCCGGCCAACACCCGCGCCATCGTCGCGCAGCCTCATCATGGCGGCGAGGGCCAGGGTCTTGCCCCCGCCCCCGGCGCAATAGTCCACCACCGTTTCGCCGGGCTTGGCGCCCGTGAGCGCGGCGGCGAGCTGGCTGCCCTCGTCCTGCACCTCGATCCAGCCGCTGGTGAAGGCGCGGGTGGACTGCACGTCCGGGGCGCTGGCGGCGGGGAGCCGCAGTCCGAGGGCGGAGAGGGGCGAGGCTTCCGCCTCAAACCCATCATGGGCGAGGAGGCGCAGCGCCCCCTCGCGGCCGCCGCGCAGCAGGTTCACCCGCAGGTCCACCGGCGCCCGGGGGGCGATGAGGGCCTCGGCCTCCGCCCGCCAGGTCTCGCCATATTGGGCCTTCAGCGCTTCGGCGAGGAAGGCCGGCACGCCAGCCTCAGCCCAATCCGGAGCCTTCGGATACGGAGCCTCGAGACGCGCCCGTTCAGCATCAGAAAGGGACGCAGGTGTATGCCCGCCGGCGAACAGGGCCTCGATCTCAGGCAGCTCCAGCCCGTCGAGCCGGCGCAGCGCGGACAAGACGAGGCCCCGCGCGGTGACGTCGGCGTCGCCGAGGTCGGCCTGCAGCCGACCCCGGGCGCGCAAGGTGTTGTAGACACGCTCGGCGATGGCGCGGCGGTCCTTGGAACCCGCAAAGCGATGGCTCTTGCCCCAGGCCTTGAGCACCCCGTCCGCTGGGCCCTTGCCCACGGCGATGGCGTCCAGGACCTCGATGGCGGCGGCCAGCCGCGCCCCGGGCGTCACGCCGGCTGGAGGATGGCGTAAAAGATCATCCCCAATCCAACCATGGAGCCGATCCACACCAGGGAGCGGATCAGCGGCACGCCGAAGGCGTAGAGCGGCAGATAGGCCACCCGCCCCCAGAAATAGATCTGCACGCCCAGCGCCGTGGTGGCGCTGTCGCGGTGGCCGAGATTGGAGACCAGCACGGCGGCGATGAACAGGGGCAAGGTCTCGAACAGATTGTTCTGGGCCCGCTGCAAACGGCCCACCATGGGCTTCAGCGGCGGCATGTCGCCATCGCGGGCGCCCGTGTTCCACTTGGTCCCGTACTGGCGGGTGCGGGCGATGTCGAAGGCGAGAATCTGCACGGCGGCCAGGACGAGCGTCCAGGCCAGGTAGGTGAGTTCGGTGGTCATGAGCGCTTATCCCTATGGCGTTTATTGCGAGGGCCGCGGAGCTCAGCTCCGGTCGGCCGCCCGCCTGGTGTTCGGGCCGCACGAGGGCAGGGTCGGAATGGAGTGATCCCGATGCCGTCGGCCGCCCCCGCACTCACGCCCGCGTGGGATAGTTAGGCGCCTCGCGCACGATTTGTACATCATGCACGTGGCTTTCACGCAGGCCCGCCCCAGTGATGCGCACGAAGCGCGCCTTCTGCTGGAACTCGTCCACCGTGGCCGCGCCGACGTAGCCCATGGAGGCGCGGAAGCCGCCCACCAGCTGGTGCAGGATGGCGGCGATGGGGCCCTTGTAGGCCACCTGGCCCTCGATGCCCTCGGGCACCAGTTTGAAGGTCTCGGCCACGTCCTTCTGGAAGTAGCGGTCGGCCGAGCCCATGGCCATGGCCCCCACCGAACCCATGCCGCGATAGGCCTTGTAGGACCGGCCCTGGTAGAGGAACACCTCGCCGGGCGCTTCTTCGGTGCCGGCGAACATGGAGCCCATCATCACGGTGGAGGCGCCGGCGGCGATGGCCTTGGCCAGGTCGCCGGAGAACTTCACCCCGCCGTCGGCGATCACCGGCACGCCCTGTTCGCGGGCGGCGCGGGCGGCGTCGGCGATGGCGGTGAGCTGGGGCACGCCCACCCCGGCGACGATGCGGGTGGTGCAGATGGAGCCGGGGCCGATGCCCACCTTCACCGCGTCGGCGCCGGCGTCGATGAGCGCCTTGGCCCCCTCATAGGTGGCGACGTTGCCGGCCACCACCTGCACGCGGTTGGACTCGCGCTTGATGCGCTCCACGGCGCGGGCCACGTGGATGGAGTGACCATGGGCGGTGTCGATCACCACCACGTCCACGCCAGCGTCCACCAGGGCCATGGACCGTTCATAGCCGGCGTCGCCCACGGTGGAGGCGGCGCCCACGCGCAGGCGGCCCTTGTCGTCCTTGGCGGCCAGCGGGAAGGCCTCGGCCTTCTCCATGTCGGTGACGGTGATCAGGCCGACGGCTGCGTAGTCCTCGTCCACCACGATCAGCCGCTCGATACGGTGGGCACGGAACAAGCTGAGCGCTTCGTCCTGCGTCGCCCCCTCGCGCACGGTGACGAGACCGTCGCGGGTCATCATCTCCGAGGCCGGTTTGTCCGGGTTCTGCTCAAAGCGCACATCACGGTTGGTCAGTATGCCAACCAAGCGCCCCGTGCCCCGTTCCACCACGGGGAAGCCCGACACCCGGCGCCGGGCCTTGATCTCGCGCACCTCGCGCAAGGTGGTGTCGGGATGGATGGTGATGGGATTGATCACCATGCCGCTTTCGAACCGCTTCACCTCGCGGACCTGTTCGGCCTGCTCCTCGGGGGTGAGGTTGCGGTGCAGCACGCCCATGCCGCCGGCCTGAGCCATGGCGATGGCCAGCCGGCTTTCGGTCACCGTGTCCATGGCTGAGGACACCAGCGGGATGTTTAGATTAATGTCGCGTGTAAGGCGCGTCGCCGTGTTCACTTGGCCCGGCATGACCTCAGAGGCGCCGGGTTCGAGCAAAACATCGTCGAAGGTGAGACCTTCGCGAATCTCCATGAGACTCTCCGTTTTGCGGGGCGGATATAGCGGCGGCGCCCGGACTTGGGAAGGCGCCTGGCGCGATTAATCGCCCCGGGGGGCAGGTTTTTGCGTCGCAGCAAGCAGCCCGGTGGCCACCAGATAGGTCTCGGCGCTCTCGGCGCGGCTGGCCTTGGGCTTGAACTGGCGCACCTCGGCGAAGTGGGCCTTCAGATATTTCAGCGGCTCGGCCATCTCCCCGCCCTGGAAGGCCTTGCTCACGAAGGCGCCGCCGGGCTTCAACACCGCCACGGCGAACTCGGCGGCCATCTCCACCAGGGTGAGGATGCGCAGGTGGTCGGTTCGGGCGTGGCCGATGGTGTTGGGGGCCATGTCGGAGAGCACGAGGTCCGGCGCGCCGCCGAGCTCGGCCAGCAGCGCCGCCCGCACCGCAGCCTCGGTGAAGTTGCCCTCCAGCACCACGGCCGGGGCCAAGGGCGCCACGGGCAGGAGGTCCACCCCCACCACGATCCCGGCCTTCTTCTCCTCGGCGATCTGCAGCCAGCCCCCCGGGGCGCAGCCGAGGTCGAGCACCCGCACGCCGGGGCGGATCAGGTGGAAGCGCTCGTCGATCTCGGCCAGCTTGAAGGCGGCGCGGGAGCGATAGCCCTTCTGCTTGGCCAACTTGACGAAGGGATCGTTCAGCTGACGCTCCAGCCACTGCTGGCTCGACATAGAACGCTTGTCGGCGGTCTTCACCCGCTGGCCCATGCCGCGGCCGGCGGCGTCGCCGCGGGTGGGCGCGCGCACCAGGCGACGGCGCTCCGGCTCGGCCTTCGGCGCTTCGTTCTTCGACTTATCGTCCTTAGGCGTGTCGTTCATCAGTCCCGCCTCAAGCCGCTACCGCAGCGCTGGACCTGCGTCGACGCCGGCGGCGGCGCTGAGCGCTGCGGCCGCGCTCGGCGATGAGCGACAGGAGGAGGCCCTCGCGCAGGCCGCGATCCGCCACCCGCACCCTCTGGCAGGGCCAGATCTCCTGCACCCCTTGCAGGATGGCCGCGCCGGCGAGGACAAGATCGGCCCGGTCCGGCCCGATGCACGGTTCGGCGGCCCGCTCCTGTCGGGTCAGGCCCAGCAGACGATCGGCGGTGCGCCGGCAATCCTGTTCGGTGAGCCACAGCCCGTCGACCTTGGAGCGCTCGTAGCGCGGCAGGCCCAGGTGCAGGCCGGCGAGGCTCGTTATGGCGCCGGAGGTGCCCACCAGATGCGCCTCGCCGTTCTCGAACAGGGGGCGCAAGGGGTCGGCGTGGCGGAAGTCCACCAGCTCGGCCTTCACGTGCTCCACCATGGCCCGATACCAGTCGAGGCCGCCGCCCTCCGGCTCGGGAAAGCGCTCGGCGAGGCTCACCACGCCCAAGGGCGCCGACAGCCAGGCGAAAATCGGCGGCGGATGGCGACCCGGACGCCAGCGTGAGGCTTCGGGTACGTCGCCGGGGCGCAGGTCCAGGAATGACAGCTCGGTGGACCCGCCGCCCACGTCCACCACCAGCGCCGCCGCCTGGTTGAGATCGAGCAGGCTGGCGCAGCCCACCACCGACAGCCGCGCCTCTTCACGCGGGCTGATCACCTTCAGCTTCAGCCCGGTTTCAGACTCCACCCGTTCGATGAATTCGGCGCCGTTGGACGCTGAGCGACAGGCCTGGGTGGCCACGGCGCGCAGGCGCGCCGGGCGCCGCCGACGGATCTTTTCGGCGCATACCCGCAGCGCCGCCAGGGCCCGGGCCATGGCCTCGTCGTCCAGGCGGCCGGAATGGGTAAGCCCTTCGCCCAATCGCACGATGCGCGAAAAGGCCTCCACCACGCGAAAGCCCTGCTGGGCGGGCGCGGCGATCAACAGTCGGCAGTTGTTGGTGCCGAGATCGAGGGCCGCGAAGCAGGACGTATCCCCGCCCTGTCCGCGCGCGGCCGCGCGATTCAACGGCGCCCCGTCGTGCTCCGCCGGTCGCGCTTCAGTCATTTACTTCAATCCTGAGGCTCTGAGGTCGCGACGACTGCGCGCCCCCGAGCGATGTTGTGGCGACGATAGCAAGCCTCGCGGCCAAAGGTAAACCTCGCCGTGACGCTTCGCCTGTCAGGCGCGTGCAATTGACGCGCGCCAGCGCCTGATCCTGACTAAAATCCAACTCGCGCCGTTCATCGAATTGTCATACGCAATTCGACATCATCAGGGGCATGAAAATCCGCTACGCCAAATTCCAGATCGGTCAGGTGGTCCGCCACAGGGTTTTCCCCTTCCGCGGCGTCATCTTTGACGTGGATCCCGAGTTCGCCAACACCGAAGACTGGTGGCTGTCGATCCCGGAGCAGATTCGGCCGCGCAAGGATCAGCCCTTCTACCACCTCCTGGCGGAGAACGATCAGGGTTGTTACGTCGCCTACGTCTCGGAGCAGAACCTCGCGCCGGACGACACGGGCGAACCCATCGGCCACCCGCAGACCTACGTGATGTTCGATACTTTCGAAGGCGATCACTACCGCCTGCGGGCCCACGTCACCCACTAATCACGTCACCCACTGATTACGGCGCTCACCGCCCAAGCAAAACGGCGCGGAGGGCCAAGCCTCGCGCGCCGCGTTACAGGATAATTCGGGATCAGCGGCCGCTGTTGGCCGCCACTGTGGTCGTCGTAGGCGCTGACGTGGTGGCCGCCGCCGGGACCGTGGGCGTGGCGGGCGTGCCCGCCGCCTCGGCGATGCATTGGCCGGTGTCGGCCAGCACATGCTGACCCAGGCAGAACATATCTTCGTACCAGGGCTTGGCCACCGCCAGGCATTGGTAGAGGTTCAGCTTGGACATGTTGAGGCAGAAGCTGCCGCTGGACTCGTCCAAAAGGCTCTGCACCGCCGCGTCATTGTCGTCGCCGCCCTGACCAAGCGCGGCGATGGCCGCCACCGCCAAGGCGCGGGTGACAAAGGCCGAATAGGGCGGCGCGATCGGCTGAGCGGAGGCTCGATCCACCAGGCTGACGCTGGAGGCGTCCGAACCGCTGATCGCCGTGCGCAGCTCTATGAGGTCGCTATCCGAGGCCGCCATGGGCGCCGCGGAGGCCGTTTTGGCGTGGGCGAGGCGGGCCGGGCGATCCTTCACCGGCTCCTTGGACCACTTGGCTTGCAGCTGAATGTCGCGGGCGGCCTGGGTGATGGCCTTGCCCTGCGTCTGCACCTTGGAGCCTTCGGCGCCGAGGGCGGCCTGGATCAGGCTGGCGGCGCCGGCCGCGCCCGGCATCACCGTGGCGTAGCCCGGGTTGGCGATGATCTTGTCGGCGAGGTCTTTGCGGTCCACCGGCCGAACGCCGTACTGGCGCACCCCGGCGACGAAGGCTGGGTCCTGCAGGGCCACAAGGGCGGCGAAGGCCACAGCGCCACGGGACAGCTGGCCGGGCTCATAGGCCGCGCCATCGGCGAGGGACGTCTCGATCTCGTGGCCGCTCTTGAATTTCGACGGGGTTGCAGCGGCCTTGCGCATATAGGCGCGATAGGCGCTGGCGGCCTCCAGCACATGAGAGGAAAGGGCCGTTTGCGGCGGCGCTTCCACCGCCATCAGGCTCACCGGCGCGTCTGCGGCCAAGGATGGCCCGGAGCTCGCCAAAAACACGAAAAAAGTCGCCGCCAACAGCGCACTATTGGCGAATCCGCCCGATTTCATCGAAGACACCCTAATCACCCCACTTGGCTAAGCCTGTCCTACCCCTGTCTTGTGACACAGAAATTAGCGGGATGTCTTGGTTAAGACGTGCGCCGCGCCCAGCCCTGATGTCAGTCGAACAGTTTCGACACCGACTCCTCATTGGCGATGCGGCGGATCGCCTCACCAATAAGGGGCGCCACGGTCACCTGACGCACCTTAGCACAATTGCGCACAGGTTCTGAGGCTTCGATGGAATCGGTGATCACAAGTTCGGTAAGCACCGACTTTTGAACGCGCTCGCAGGCGGCGCCCGACAGCACGCCGTGGCTGACATAGGCGGCGACTTCGCTGGCGCCGTGGTCCATCAGGGCCTTGGCGGCGTTGCACAGGGTGCCGGCGGAATCCACGATGTCGTCGAACATGATGCAGCGGCGGCCCTTCACGTCGCCGATGATGTTCATCACCTCGCTCTGGCCGGGGCCCGAGCGGCGCTTGTCGACGATGGCGAGGTCGGCGTTCAGCCGGTCGGCGAGCTGACGCGCGCGCACCACCCCGCCCACGTCGGGCGAAACGATCATCAGGTTCTCGGCCCCGTCCGGACGCGCCTTGATGTCGGCGGCGATCACGGGCGTAGCCACCAGATTGTCGGTGGGGATGTCGAAGAAGCCCTGAATTTGCCCCGCGTGCAGGTCCATGGTCAGCACCCGATGGGCGCCGGAGCGGACGATGAGATTGGCCACCAGCTTGGCCGAGATGGGCGTACGGCCGCCGGTCTTCCGATCCTGCCGCGCATAGCCGAAATAGGGCATGACTGCGGTGATCCGCCGCGCCGAGGCTCGCGACAGGGCGTCGCAGCAGATCAGCAGCTCCATCAGGTTGTCATTGGCCGGATAGGAGGTCGACTGGATGATGAACACATCCTCGCCGCGCACATTCTCATCGATGGTGACGAACACCTCATTGTCCTGAAAGCGCTTCACCTGCGCGCGCGTCAGGGGCGTGTCGAGGTAGTCGCCGATAGCGGCGGAGAGGGTGTGGTTGGAGTTCCCCGCGAGCAGCTTCATTGTCAAAAATCCTTGGCCAGTTGTGGGGCTTCTAGGTGCGACGGGACCGAGGGACAAGAGGGCGGCCGCTAATCAAGACGGATGGCCGACAGAAGCCGGCCATAATCGCCCTCATTATTCAGGAAGGCCCGACGGTTGGAGAAGAAGCGTTCATCAGCCCGCGTGTCGGCGCCGATCCATTCCGCCTGGGCGACGCCAGCGCGCGCGAGGCGATGCAGCACATAGGCCGGCAGGTCGAACTGGCGCTTGTCCGCGCTGACGCCGGCCTGGAAAAAGTGCTCGGCGCCCTTGTCCTCCGCGGCGAAGCGGTCGAGGAACTCGAGCCCCACCTCGTAGGACTTCGGGCCTATGCACGGCCCCACCGCCGCAAGAATCCGCGCGGGCTCGGCGCCCAGGGCCTGCATCGCCTTCACCGTGGCCTCCACCACGCCGCCGAGGGCGCCCTTCCAGCCGGCGTGGGCCGAGCCGATCACCCGCGCCTCCGGATCGACGAACAGCACCGGCGCGCAGTCGGCGGAGAGCGCGCCCAGCATCAGGCCGGGGGTGGTGGTGGCGAGGGCGTCGGCCTGAGGCCGGTCGCCGGGCCAGGGGCCAGTCACGGGCAGGCAGACGGCTGAATGCACCTGATAAAGCGTGATGAGCCGGTCGGCCTCGACGTCGAGAGCTGCGGCGGCGCGGCGACGGTTTTCGGCCACCGCGGCCGGGTCATCTCCCGAGCCCGGCCCGGTGTTGAGACTGGCGTAGATGCCCTGCGACACCCCGCCCTCGCGGGTGAAAAAGGCATGGCGCACGCCCGCGACGGCGGCGAGCAGCGGAGACGTCAGGAACGGCAAAGGCATGAGCTCTTGTAGCGGCTCCTGGCGATGCGCGCTATCTAGGACCCATGACCGCGCTTTTTCCCACCGCCCCCGATGCCGAGACCCTGGAGCACGGGGCCCTTCTGGCGCCCCGCTTCGACGCCAACGGCCTGATCGCCGCTGTGGCCACCCATGCCGAGACCGGGGAAATCCTCATGCTGGCCTGGATGAACGCCGAGGCCCTCGACCTCACCTTGAAGACCGGCGAGGCGCATTATTACAGCCGCTCGCGCCAGGCCCTGTGGAAGAAGGGCGAGACCAGCGGCCAGGTGCAGACGCTGATCGAGGCGCGCATCGACTGCGACCAGGACGCGGTGTGGATCAAGGTGCTGCCGCAGGGCGACGGCGGCGCCTGCCATGTGGGCTTCCGCTCGTGCTTCTTCCGCGTGATCGAAGACGGCAAGCTGGTGGAGCGGCCATGACCATCGTCGAGTCCCTCATCGCCTTTTCCATCGCCGCCGGGCTCCTGACCATCACGCCGGGCCTCGACACGGCCCTGATCCTGCGCACCGCCGCCGTGCGCGGGGCGAGCGCCGCCTGGCGCGCGGCGCTGGGCATAGGTCTTGGCTGCCTCGTCTGGGGCGCGGCCACGGCCCTGGGGGTCGGCGCACTGATCACCGCCTCGACCCTCGCCTTCACGGTGCTGAAGTGGGTGGGCGCCGGCTATCTCGTCTATCTGGGGGCCAAGGCGCTGTTGAAACCCCGCCACGCCTTCGACGTCGAAGCCACCGAGGTTAAGCCAGGCCAAGGAGATTCGGGTCAGGGGGACGCCTTCGCCCGGGGGCTCCTCACCAACCTGCTCAATCCCAAGGTGGGGGTCTTCTATATCTCCTTCCTGCCGCAGTTTGTGCCTGCGGGGAGCGCTCCGGCGCTCTACATGTTCGGCCTCGCCGGCCTGCACGTGGCCATGGGGCTCCTGTGGTCAGCGGCGCTGATCCTCGCCCTGCGGCCCCTGCGCGCCGCCTTACAAAAGCCGGCCGTGGTGGCCTGGCTCGACCGCGTCACCGGCGGAGTGTTCATCGGCTTTGGCGTTCGGCTCGCCCTGACGGAGCACGCTTGACCCCGCCCGATCTGGAAGACGACGAAGAGCTGGCGACCGAGCCCGGCGAGGTGCTGGAGGTCGAGCTCACTGAGCCCGCGCCGCGCCTGGACAAGGCCCTCGCCAGCGCCGTCCCCACGCTTTCCCGCGCGCGGTTGCAGGCGCTCATGGCCGACGGCGCGGTAAGCCTCGGCGATCGGGTGCTGAGCGACGCCTCGGCCAAGGCCGAGCCCGGCCGCTACCGCATCGCCGTACCCGCCGCGCGGCCCGCAACGCCACAGGCCCAGGCGATCCCGCTCGATGTGCTCTACGAGGACGCTCACCTGATCGTGGTGAATAAGCCCGCCGGCATGGCCGCGCATCCGGCCCCCGGCACGCCGGACGGCACCTTGGTCAACGCCCTCCTCGCCCACTGCGGCGCCAGCCTCTCCGGCATCGGCGGCGTCGCCCGGCCGGGCATCGTGCACCGCTTGGACAAGGATACGTCTGGCGTGCTGGTGGCCGCCAAGACCGACGCCGCCCACCAGGGCCTCGCCAAGCTGTTCGCCGCCCACGACGTGGAGCGGTCCTATATCGCCTTCACCCGCGGCGCGCCCTCGCCCATATCCGGGACCATCATCGCCCGCCTCGCCCGCTCACAGCATGACCGCAAGAAGATCGCCATCGTGCGCCAGGGCGGGCGCGAGGCCATCACCCACTACCGGGTGCAGGCAAGCTTCGGGCCGGAAGCCAAGCCCCTCGCCGCCAAGGTGGCCTGTAAGCTGGAGACCGGACGCACGCATCAGATTCGCGTGCATCTGGCGTCCAAGGGGACGCCCTGCCTGGGCGATCCCACCTATGGCTCCGGCCAACCCGCCCCCCTGGTGCGCGAGGCCATGTTGGAAGCCGGCCTTGAGCGGCAGGCCCTGCACGCCGCGGTGCTGGGCTTCGTCCATCCCATCACGGGAGAACGGCTGCGCTTCGAAACGCCCCTCCCCGCCGACATGGCGGCCCTGGAGGCGGCCCTCGCGCAGCTGTGAGCTTTCCTCACAGCCGTCCGACATAATTTCCGACTGATTTACTCGGTTTTTTAGGACTTGAAACATGAGAGGGTCTTAAACCCGCCGCATGTCGGGCCTACATAGGCTGGACGCAACCGGACGGGACGCCGCGCTCCCACCGACCCCAGGCCCGTTCTTGTGGACCTTCGGCCGAGCGACGTTTCCTTCCCCTTGCTGCATGAAGGGGAGAATTCATGGCGACCAATGCTCTGGCGGTGATTTCACCGGAGGGGGGACTGTCGCGGTATCTCACGGAGATCCGCAAGTTTCCCATGCTCACCAAGGACGAGGAATACATGCTCGCCAAGCGCTGGCGCGAACATGAGGACTCGCAGGCGGCGCATCGCCTCGTCACCTCGCACCTGCGCCTGGTGGCCAAGATCGCCATGGGCTATCGCGGCTATGGCCTGCCCATCGGGGAAGTGATCTCCGAGGGCAATGT
Source organism: Pseudomonadota bacterium (assembly GCA_040757715.1). Lineage (GTDB taxonomy): Bacteria > Pseudomonadota > Alphaproteobacteria > Caulobacterales > Caulobacteraceae > CAIMFV01. The sequence goes on from JBFLWS010000029.1 coordinate 28,473, forward strand.
CGGCCTGATGCAGGCGGTGAAGAAGTTCGAGCCCGAGAAGGGCTTCCGCCTGGCCACCTACGCCATGTGGTGGATCCGGGCTTCGATCCAGGAATACATCCTGCGCAGCTGGAGCCTGGTGAAGATGGGCACCACCGCGGCGCAGAAGAAGCTGTTCTTCAACCTGCGCAAGGCCAAGAGCGAGATCAGCGCCATCGAGGACGGCGATCTGCGCCCCGAACAGGTGGAGCACATCGCCACCAAGCTCGGCGTCACCCATGACGACGTGGTGTCCATGAACCGCCGCCTCGCGGGGCCGGATTCCTCGCTCAACTCGCCGCTCCGCTCGGACAGCGAGAGCGAGTGGCAGGACTGGCTGGTGGACGACAAGGCCGAGGATCAGGAGACGGTCGTCGCTGACACCGAGGAGTTCACCCAGCGCATGGGCCTGTTGCAGGATGCCATGAAGGGCCTCACCGATCGCGAGCGGCACATCCTCACCGAGCGCCGGCTGAAGGACGATCCCACCACCCTGGAAGACCTGGCCAGCGAATATGGCGTCAGCCGCGAGCGGGTGCGTCAGATCGAGGTGCGGGCGTTCGAGAAGCTGCAAAAGGCCATGCACGCCGCGGCCGTGGATCGGCGACTGATCGAAGCCTAGCGCTTCATTGAATTGAACACAGAAGGGCGGTCCGGGGCTTCCAGGTCGCCTTTTTTTAGGCCGCGTTGGTCGCCTTGGCCTCGGGCGGCTTCTCGCCCGTGCGCTTCTTCGGGCCGACATATTCGCCGCTGTTGAAGCGACGGCGGTCGGGGCCGACATACATCTTGGCCTCGATCCAGTCGCGCGGCTTTAAGAGCACGTTCTCCACCCGTCGATAGAGGTCCTTGGAGGTGAAGGGCTTGCGCAGGAACTCATGCACGCCGGAGTCCCGCGCCTCCTTGATCGACTCCACGGTCGCTTCGGAGGTGCACATGATCACCGGGACCCGCCGTTCGCCGAGGGTCGAACGACGCAACAGGCGGGTGAATTCCGGGCCGTTGAAGTCTGGGCCGTGGTATTCGACGAAGATCAGCGCCGGCTCCACCGTAGCCACCAGTTCCAGCGCGCGCAGGGTCTTGCTGTGGATCGTGACCTGCTGTGCGCCCAGCTCGCGCATCATGTCGCTGAGCAGCTTCGCCGCCGCCGGGTGCGGATCGAGAATCAGCACCCGCGGCATGCGAGCGGAGATCTTGCGCAAGGTGGTGGGATCGGCGTTGAACACGGCACCCTCGTAATTTGACCTCGCCAGCTTACGCCCTCAGCGTAAACGTCCGGTTGACGCAACTTCGAGCAGCGACTTGTAGTTTGACGCCAATGAAATGAGTTGAGATTGAATCCCAAGACTACTTGGCGTCATTGATCCGAATTTCCCGATCCCTTGGTCCGATCAAATCTCGGGTTCGAGGCGCGCCCGGCCAGGGCCTTCTGATCGCGCCAATAGGCGGCGCCGGTGAGCGGATGCATCAGCACCCTGGGCGCGCCGTCCTTGCGGGCCACGCCGAACAGGTTCGAGCCCTTGTCGTAGATCATGCGGTCGCCGTTGGAGGCCCGCACCACCTGTTCGGACCCCTTGGGCGGGTGGCGGAAAAAGGCGTGCACCTTCTTCAGGTATTCATCGAGGGTCTTGGCCCCCAGGTCCGCGCCTCGGGTGCGGAACTGATAGAGGGCGTTGTCCTCCGCCGAGCCGTGCCGGTTCTCCGCCCACAGGGGCTCGCCATGGAACAGCGGCGTTGGTGAAGCCTGATCCGCCCGGACCGACCGCCCGGCCACGGCGAGGCCGCCGTCGTCGATGACCTTCGACCGTGACGCCGCCACGGCGGCGCTGGAATGGCTGGCGCGGTCGCAGCCGGTGAACAGCGCGGCGAGAGACAGCACCGCAACCATCCCGCTCAGTCCAAGCATAAGAACGTAAGAATTGTGCTTCATGATTGCTTTCACCCCTATAGGTGGCGCAAGCTAACCCAAGACTTCGCCTCTGTCTCCTGTCTTGCTATCAGGGGGTCTCAAAGAGGCGAGCACCGTGACCGACAAGAAAGTCCTGCTGATCGTGGGCGGCGGCGTCGCCGCCTATAAGACCCTGGAGCTGATCCGCCTGTTGAAGAAGGCGGGCGTCGGCGTCACCCCCGTGCTCACCAAGGCCGGGAGCCAGTTCGTCACGCCGCTCTCCCTGGCGGCGCTGGCCGAGACCAAGACCTATACCGACCTCTTCTCCCTCACCGATGAAGCCGAGATGGGCCATATCGCCCTTTCCCGCGCGGCGGACCTCGTCGTCGTGGCCCCAGCCACCGCCGACCTGATGGCCAAGACCGCCCACGGCCTTGCCGACGATCTCGCCTCCACGCTCTTGCTCGCCACCGACAAGCCGATCCTCATGGCCCCGGCCATGAACGTGCGCATGTGGCAGGCCCCCGCCACTCGCCGCAATCACGCGACGCTCCTGGCTGACGGGGTGACCATGGCGGGGCCCGATGAGGGAGCCATGGCCTGCGGCGAATATGGCCCGGGCCGCATGGCGGAGCCGGCGGCCCTGTTCGAGGCGATCATGGCCCAGCTCGAGGGTCCGGCCTCGCGTCCCCTGGCCGGCAAGAAGCTGCTGGTCACCGCCGGCCCCACCCACGAAGCCATCGACCCGGTGCGCTATATCGCCAACCGCTCCTCGGGGGCTCAGGGCTACGCCATCGCCGAGGCCCTGGCCCGACTGGGGGCCGAGGTGACCCTGGTCTCCGGCCCCACCCGGTTGGAGGCGCCCGCCGGCGTCGCGCGGGTGAATGTGCAGTCCGCCGCCGAGATGCTGGCCGCCTGCGAGGCCGCCCTACCCGTGAACGCCGCGGTGATGGTGGCCGCCGTGGCCGACTGGACCCCGGCCCAGCCCGCCGCGCGCAAGCTGAAGAAGACTGAAGGCGGCGGCCCGCCCGCGCTTGATTTGGTGAAGACGGTGGACATCCTCGCCACCCTCTCAGCCCCCGGCCCCAAACGTCCGCGCCTCATGGTGGGCTTCGCCGCCGAGACCAGCGACCTCGACGCCTACGCCGCCGACAAGCTGGCGAGGAAGGGCTGCGACCTCATTGTCGGCAATGACGTCACCGAGGATGGCGTCATGGGCGGGGCCGAGAACCGGGTGAGCCTCTACTCGAAAGCGGGGGTGGAGCGTTGGCCGCGCCTTGCCAAGGCCGAAGTGGCCCGGCGCCTCGCGCACAGGATCGCCGAATCGTTGCAGTGAAGGGCCATGAGCCTTTCTGTCCGCCTCCTCCGCCTGCCCCACGCCGAGGGCCTGCCCCTCCCCGCCTATGAGACGGAGGGCGCCGCCGGGCTCGACCTGCGCGCCGCTGTTCCCGAAGACGCGCCCCTGACCCTGGCGCCCGGCGAGTGGACCCTCGTCCCCACCGGCCTCGCCATGGCCATCCCGTTGGGATTCGAAGCCCAGGTGCGGCCGCGCTCCGGCCTCGCCGCCAAGCACGGGGTCACCTGCCTCAATTCCCCGGGCACCATCGACAGCGACTATCGCGGCGAGCTGAAGGTGATCCTCATCAACCACGGCCGCGAGCCCTTCGTCATCCGCCGCGGCGAGCGCATCGCCCAGATGATCATCGCCCCCGTGGTGCAGGCGGCCTTCGAGCTCGCCGACAGCCTCGACGACACGGCCCGCGGCGCCGGCGGGTTTGGGTCCACGGGTAGGGGGTAGGGGGCGGGGGGCGAGACAGGAGCAGAGCGTGAAGTGGGACGACCTTGCCTTTAAGCCTGATGCCGAGACGAGCCGTGAAGCGTCGGAACAGTGGGCATGGCTGATTGGCGAGCCATCACGGTTCCTGCTGTCTTCGATGTTCGGCGACTTGTTTTTCGAAAAACAGAACGACGGCGTTTACCGGCTCGATTGCGGCAGTGGTGCAATCGAACGTGTCGCAGAAGACGCTGACGCATTTGATCAATTTCTCGGCGGCGAACGAAACGCCTCATGGCGGCAGAGCATCGACAACTGGTTCCTCCCGGCCTTCGTCGAGCAGTTGCACGCGGCCGGTAAGAAACCGGGTCTCGACCAATGCTTCGGACTGACCATTCTGCCCATCTTCGAAGGCGGCAAGTATGTGGTTGAGAACGTCTTTGTCCTGCCTCGCCGCGAGTGGATCAGCTATACGGGCGCCTTGCATCGCCAGATAAGGGACCTCCCGGACGGCGCAAAAGTGCAGCTGGTCGTCGATCCGTAGCCAGCTGCGCCCCGATCTGGCCTTGCGATGACCAGATGCAGGAAACGAGTACGCTAGGCAAGCTTGTCAAAAAGCAGGTCAAAATGAAGCGGCGCGACATCTGGTGGGAACGGTGGGCGGGTGGATACAAGCCAGTTCACTGGAAGGCTTGGGTATGGCTAGCTGGCTTTAGCTGCGCAATACCGCTCGTTCTGTATTCCACTCTCGGGTTCTTGGAGCTGATTGGGCGGCGCGATGACCGCATAATCGCGGCGGCATGCGTATCGACGCTTTTTGTCTGGGGACTGTGGTTTGTGGAGCGACACACGCCTCCACGCCGATAACCGAGCATCTATTGCCCCCCACCCTTTCCGCCGGTCCATGGACGGGGGAGCGTAGCCGGCGACCAAACAATAGGCCCACATCATCGAGGCACGCGTTTCAGGCCGTGAGCCTGCAACGACTTGATCATCTCGCCCTTGATCCTGTCGAACAGCTTCGGCGGGATGAAGCCATATGCATATTCGCCTTGAGCGTTGGGCTGGAGGTCATAGCCGGGCCACCCCGTTTCATTGACCTCATCGACGACGACCCACGATCGCGCCTCATCCAGGCCCAGATGTTGTTTGACCTTCAGCGGGATCTCAATGGCCGCATCTCCGTCCCGCGGCGTCGAATGCGTAATGGGCGCGAGCATCACGATCAGCGATCCGTCGGCGGCTCGGCGGTACGACAAGATGACGGCGCAAGGCCGCGGGTAGCGCGCCTCCTCACGGCCCTCTTCGTGTTCACGCGCCCAGAGATAGTTGAAATGCACCACAAGACCAGGCTCGGGTGCGGGGATTGCCATCCCGCGCTCAGTCTTCCATCAGGGCGTTCAGGTGATCGTGGCGCGGGTCCATCCGGACTTCGGTGAGCGCCGCGACGGCTTCTTCCGAAAGATCAGCGACTTTCAGGGCGCGGGTCGCCAGGCTCTTCAGCCGGACATATTCGTCATAGTCGTGCTTGGAGATCAGCACCTCGGTGACGCGGCTGTGGTGCGTCACGGCGACGGGCTCGCGCTGGGCGGCCTGGCGGTAGCGGGAGAACCGCTTGGCGATCTCGGTGGCGGGGACTTCGAGCATGCGGGCCTCCTTTCCGCAATTTACGGATTTTCCGCAATTTGGCAAGGCGCCTCACCCTCACCCCTTGCGCCAATCCATGGGCGGGGGGGCGTAGCCGGCCACATTGGCCTCGATGGCCTCGGCCACGGCGAGGGTCTTGGAGTCGCCGCCGCGGGGGCCGATGAGCTGCACCCCTACGGGTAGGCCGCCCGCCGCGCGTCCGGCCGGCACCGAGGTGGCCGGCAGGCCGCACACGGTGGCGAGCGCCGGCCAGTCCAGCATCTCCAGATAGGACATGGCGCGGCCGGTGGAGAGCTTCAGCTTGCGGGTCTCCAGCCGGCTGTGGTCATGCGGGAAGGCCGGAACCGGGGCGTTGGGGGCGAGGATCACGTCATAGCGCTCGAACAGGCCCTTCAGCCGGGCCTGGAACCTGGTGCGCTGTTCGTGCGCCGCCAGCCATTCGGCGTGGGTGGCGGTGTAGTTGCGCAACAGGCTGGCGGAGGAGCGTGGATCGCCGCCGAGGAGGCCGAGCGCCGGGCGTAGCAGGGTCAGTACGGCGCGGGCCATGTCGGGCAGGTCCGCGCCGGTGAGCCCGATAAGTAGGGTCATGTAGACGCCGTAGAGTTCCTCGCCGTCGATGGGGCTTTTCAGCCTGTCCACCTTAGCGCCCTGAGCGGCCAGCTGCTCGGCGAAGCCCTGCACCACCTCGCTCACCTCGGGGTCCACTGTAAAGAAGGGATCCTCGAGCCAGAGCCCGATACGGGTCTCCGTCAGATCGGCCGGCGGGGCCTTGGCTGGGACCGGGCTCTCGGCGATCACGGACAGCAGAAGCCGCAGGTCGCGGGCCGAGCGGGCGATGGGGCCCACGACGCCAAGGTCGGGGGTGGACTGCATGCCGGGCGCCGGCGGCACGTGGCCATAGGTGGAGACGAGGCCGAAGGTCGGCTTATGCGAAAAGACGCCGCAGAAGCTCGCCGGCACGCGCAAAGACCCGCCAATGTCCGAGCCGATCTCCAGCGCGGTGATCCCTGTGGCCACCGCCGTCGCGGCCCCGCCCGAGGAGCCGCCCGGCGTGCGGGTCAGGTCCCAGGGGTTGTTGGTCTGGCCATAGACGGGGTTGTAGCTCTGCCAGTCGCTGGTCATCACCGGCACATTGGTCTTGCCCCAGGGGATGGCCCCAGCGTCGCGCGCCCGCGCCACCACCACCGCGTCGCGCACATGGCGGCCCTTGTAGGCGGGCACGCCGCACACGGCGCCCAGGCCCTCCACGTCGAGACTGTCCTTGATGGTCATGGGCAGACCACCGAGCGGCCCGAGGGCCTCGGCGCCTTCGCCGGCGGCGCGACGCTCGTCATAGACCTTGGCGGCGCGGCGGGCCCGGTCCACGTCGCGGGCGACCACGGCGTTGAGCTTGGGGTTCAGCTTGTCGGCAAGGGCGAGGCTGGCGTCCAGCAACTCCTCCGCCCCGATGCGTCGCGTGCCCAGCGCGAACAGCTGGCCGGTGGCGTCGAGCTTCACCAGGGCGTCGGACATGGGGACTTAATCCTTTGGGGTTCAGAAGCCGAGCACGTCCTGCATGGAATAGAGACCGGGCGGCTTGGCGGCGATAAAGGCCGCCGCCGCCACCGCGCCGCGAGCGAAGAGGGCCCGATCGCGGGCGGAGTGGGAGAGGGTGAGGATTTCCTCCTCCCCCGCCAACACCACGCTGTGCTCGCCGACAATGCCGCCGCCACGCAGCACCGAAAAGCCGATGGCGCCCGGCTCGCGCGGCCCGGTGACCCCGTCGCGCACCCGCACGGCGACCTGGGCGAGGTCCTGGCCCCGGCCTGCCGCCCCCGCCGCGCCCAGCATGAGGGCGGTGCCGGAGGGGGCGTCGATCTTGCGCTTGTGATGGGCCTCGAACACTTCGAGGTCGAAGTCGGCCAGGGGAAGCGCCGCGGCCGCCTGGCGCACCAGGCCGATGAGCACGTTGAGGCCGAGGGAGAAGTTGCCGGACTTGACGATGGCCACGGTCTTGGCGGCCTCAAGCACCGCCGCCTCTTCTTCCGGGGTGAAGCCGGTGGCGCCGATGACCAGCCGGCAGCGTCCGGCCTTGGCCGCCTCGCGGGCCAGGTCCGCCGCCGCCGAGGCCACGGAAAAGTCGATGATCACGTCGCAGGTGGACAGGGCTTCGGCGCGGGAGACCAGCCCCTCGCCCACGGCCCCCTCGCGATCGAAGCGCGCGGCCACCAGCATGTCCTCGCGGGCGGACGCCATGGTCTCCACCTGCCGGCCCATGCGGCCCAAGGCTCCGGCGACGCCCAGTTTCAGCCGATCGGCCATCACTCGTCCTTCAACTCTGTTCGCCCTATCCTTCCCAAGCTTCGGCCCCCGCGCCAAGCCTTGATCTTTATCCGCCGCGAAAGGCGGCGAGGCGGGCGAAGGCAAGGGTGAGGGCCCGGCGCCGGGCGGAGGCGAGCGCGCTCGCGGGCGCCTCCTCGATCACCGCGCCACCAAAGCTGTCGCAGATGATGAGGCCGGGCCCCGTGGGCAGATGCTCGCGGGGGAACTCGGGAGCCACGGCGAAATAGAACCGGTCGCAGAATGGGGCGTATTCCGGCCACTTCATATCAGCGCGAAAGTCCTCAAGCCCCGACTTCACCTCGACAATGACGAACTCGCCCTTGGGGCCGAGCCCCATCAGGTCGGCGCGGCGGCCGTTGGGCAGCACCACCTCGGCCAGCGAAGCGTAGCCGAGATCGAGCAGCACCCGCGCCGCGCCGCGCGTCACCGCGTCGGTGATCTCAGGGCGAGAGGTGAGAACCAGCGCGACTTCGACGTCCATGGCCTATTCCGCCGCCAGGGCCTCGGCCTGGCGCAGGTCCACCGACACCAGCTGGCTTACCCCGCGCTCCTGCATGGTGACGCCGAACAGGCGGTCCATGCGGCTCATGGTCACCGGATTGTGGGTGATGGCGATGAAGCGGGTGTCGGTGCGCCGGCGCATCTCGTCCAGCAGGCGGCAGAAGCGGTCCACATTGGCGTCGTCCAGCGGCGCGTCCACCTCATCGAGCACGCACACCGGCGCCGGATTGGCCAGGAACACCGCAAAGATGAGGGCGGTGGCCGTGAGGGCCTGCTCGCCGCCCGACATGAGGCTCATGGCCGCCAGACGCTTGCCCGGCGGACAGGCGAAGATTTCCAGCCCCGCCTCCAGGGGATCGTCGGACTCCACCAGGCGCAGCTCCGCCTGGCCGCCGGCGAACAGGGCCTCGAACAGGGTCTTGAAGCTGCCGTTCACCTGATCGAAGGCGGCGAGCAGGCGCTCGCGCCCCTCCCCGTTCAGCTCCTCAATGCCGCCGCGCAGGCGGGCGATGGCCCCAGTGAGATCGGCCCGCTCGGAGATCATGGCCTCCAGGCGAAGGGCGTGTTCGCTGGCCTCCTCCTCGGCGCGGAGGTTCACGGCGCCCAGGCTGTCGCGCTGGCGCTCCAGATCGCGCAGCAGGGTCTCCAGCCCCACCGGGTCGCTCGGAATGGCGTTGGCCTCTTCGGCGAGGCGCGCGGCCAGGGCCTCCGGCTCCAGGCGGGTGGCTTCGCGCAGCTGCTCCAGGGCTGAGGTCAGGCGCTCGTCCGCGGCCTCCAGCCGGGCGGCGGCGGCGGCGCGGGCCTCGCGGGCCTCGGCGGCGCGCT
>JBFLWS010000030.1:0-36203 GCA_040757715.1 Pseudomonadota bacterium
CGCCGTCGAGCAGCACTTCCACGTGGTCGATGCTGGCCACCGGGATCAGGCTGAGATCGGCCGTGGCCGCGCCCTGGTAGGGTCCGCCGAGGACGTGCAGGTTGCCGCTCGTATGGCGACGCTTGCCATCCACCAGCACCAGGGTGTCGTTGGGGCTGACGCCGCGCAGGCGGGCCGAGAGGGTGAGGTTGGCGGTGTCGCCGCCGAGGGCCTCAGCCGTAAAGGACGGCACGTTCTGGGCCAGGCCCTGGATCAGGTCCGGCTGACCCACATGCTTCAGAGCGTCCGCGCCCACCACCTCGATGGGGGCCGGGCTGTCGGCGGCCTTCAGGCCGGTGGTGCGGGTGCCGGTGACGATCACCGCCTCCACCGCACCGTCCGACGTCGCCGCCGCAGCAGCTGCTGCGGAAGCGTCTGCTGAGCTTCCAAGAACGCCCGCGGCGGCCAAGGCGGCCACCGAGACGGCATTGAATTGATGTTTCATTTGATATCCCCAGGTAACGAAAACGAGTTGGATGCACGCCGCACCGGGTCAGGTCCTTGAATCACTTTTTCTAATAGCTACACTAGGACTGAGGCGCGTCGCGTCTGGGTTTGCTCCTGATACGCAGGAAATCCCCACCGACGCCAATATCAATGTTTCACGATGACAACCGTTTTAAAAATCTCATATATCGTTTATTTATTTTGATTTTCTCGCCCATATCGTAGTTTTTATCCGCTTAGCATAATACAAATCGCCCCCGCAAACGTTTTAATTTCGAATTGAGTTTCGCCGAAATGAATATGTTGCAGATCTTTTCGCCTTATATGCAAAACTTATTGGTGATTAATACTCTATATGAGTTCAACAAAGTGATTTTTTGACCATCTCTATTGAAACCGAATAAGCATCACCGCTAAAATTACACGCCAAATCTGCCGGCAAGAAATCCTCCCCTGTTATATAGAATTCCTGCGTTGTTTCCCGCGCCCGGAGGGTCGCTCCTCAGGGCGCAACAAGCGGGAATAGATCTCATGAAGCGTGCCCTCCTCAATGCCGCGGCTTTCACCTGCATGGCGCCGCTGGTGCTTCTGGCGGGCGCTGCGTCGGCCGCCGATGTGACCGGACTGTGGGCGGCGACCACCCAGATCGGCGATGCGCCCCTGCCGTTCAAACTCGAACTTCGCCAGAAAGGATCGTCCGTCAGCGGCCATTTCTTTGACGGCGAGCGGGCCAATACGCCGTCGGACTTCGGCCATGCGGACGGCGACCACATCCATCTGGAATTCAAAAGCTATGCCGCCAGTTTCGACGCCGACGTGAAGGACGGCGTCCTGAAGGGCGAGTTCAAGGTGTCAGGACATGTCTTTCCGATCACGGCGGTGAGGGCGGGCAAAGCCTCCCCGGCGAGCCCGGCGCCAGACATCGGCGGGGAATGGATCATTCCCTACTCCAGCCCCAAGGGTGAAAAGGCGTGGCGTTTGATCGTGCAGGAGAACCCCGCCACCGGAAAGACGGCGGCGACCATTCTGAGGATCGACGGCGACACGGGAACCCTCTCAGGCTCTTACAGCCAGGGCCGCTTCCAGCTGTCGCATTTCGCCGGAGAACGCCCGGCGGTCCTCAGCCTGACGCCGGACGCCGACGGGAGCCTGTCGCTGTCGCTGACCGATGCCAGCGGGGCCAAGTCGCTCAAGGCGATCCGCGCTGACAAGGCCAAGGCGATCGGCCTCGCCCCGGATGATCCGACCTCGCACACCACGGTGAAAAATCCCGATGAGCCTTTGAGGTTCAGCTTCCCGAACCTGTCGGGACAGGTGGTGGCGAACACCGACGCCCGCTTCAAGGGCAAGGTCGTGCTGGTGAACGTTCTGGGGAGCTGGTGCCCGAATTGCCATGACGAAGCGCCCTTCCTGCAGGGCCTGTATGCTCGCTTGCACGCCAAGGGCCTCGAAATCGTCGGCCTAGACTTCGAACAACCGGATCAACTGGCGGACCCCAAGCGCCTGCGCGCTTTCATCGAACGCTACGGCGTGACCTATGACGTGCTCATCGCCGGTCAGCCGAAGGAAGTGAACGACAAGTTGCCGCAGGCCGTGGGGCTGAACGCCTGGCCGACCACCTTCATCATCGGGCGCGACGGCAAGGTGCGGGGCGCTCACGTCGGCTTCACCAGCCCCGGCAGCGGCGTCCGGGACGTCGAAACGCGCGCCGAAATTGAAAAGGCCGTCGAGGCCCTGTTGGCCGAGCCCGAGCCGAAAGCCTGAAGCCGGGGTCGCCAGCCAACCCAGTGGGCGCTGCGTCGCCCCCCTCCCCTGATAACTGCCCCGTCTAAGGCTGTGGCCATGAAAAGCATTGTGGCCATGAAAAGGATTGTGGGAATGCCGACTCTCCATAGAATTCGGACAGACTTGATATGCGGCAAGGACAGGACTTCGCAGCCCAAGCGAAACCACAGCTTCCAGACTTGGTGAGGATACATGGTCGACGTTTCTGACGCCCGAATGGCTTTGGGGGACAATGCTGCACGGCAGCTCGCCAATGCCACGAAGACAGTTCCGCAGCTCACCGCCATTTCGCCGCGCTGGCTGGTGCATCTGTTGCAGTGGGTGCCGGTCGAAGCGGGCATCTATCGCCTGAACAAGGTCAAGAACGAGAGCGCCATCTCCGTGGCCTGCACGGCCAAGAAAGATGAATCTGCGCTGCCGGAGACGTTTGTCGACTACGAAGACCCGGCCCGCGAGTATTTCCTCAACGCCGTCACCACGACCCTGGACATCCACACGCGGGTGTCGGACCTGTACAGCCGGCCGCACGATCAGATCAAAGAACAGCTGCGTCTGACCATCGAGATCATCAAGGAGCGTCAGGAAAGCGAGCTGATCAACAGCGCCGATTACGGTCTGCTCGCCAATGTGCATCCTACCCAGAAGATCTCCACCCTCGGCGGCCCGCCGACCCCGGACGACCTCGACGAGCTGATCACCAAGGTCTGGAAAGAACCGGGCTTCTTCCTGGCCCATCCCCAGGCCATCGCCGCTTTCGGCCGCGAGTGCACCCGCCGGGGCGTGCCGCCGCCGACCGCGAACCTGTTCGGCTCGCCGTTCTTGACCTGGCGCGGCATTCCCCTGGTTCCATCTGACAAGGTTCCGGTGGTGGACGGCAAGTCCAAAATCCTGCTCATCCGCACCGGCGAGAAGCGTCAGGGCGTGGTCGGCCTGTTCCAACCCGGCCTCGTCGGGGAGCAAAGCCCCGGTCTTTCGGTGCGCTTCATGGGCATCAACCGCAACGCCATCTCGTCCTACCTGATTTCTCTCTACTGCTCGCTGGCGGTTCTCACCGAAGACGCGCTCGCGGTTCTGGAAGACGTCGAAATCGGGAAGTACCATGACTACGCGCCCATCTACCGCGGCTAGCAGCGGCGCGACCTTGCCCGACGCCGACGAGATCGCCCGCTGGGCCAACGCCCTGTTTTCGGCCCTTCCGGGGCAAGAGGCCTCGATCTCCGCGCTTGAGGCCCAGGCGCCCGGTCCAGCCTCGCCGCTCGATCCGAGCGTCCTGAACCTCGGACCGAGTTCGATCGGCGGGATAGGCGTTTCGCCGAGCCTTGCTCCTCTGGGCGGCGCTGTGGAGCCGACGATCGGCGCTGCGCCCTTGGGCGGGGGTGTTCCGGCCCTGGATGAGCACGCACGCCCCACGGGGTTTTCTGCTCCGATTGATCCGGCCGGCCTCTACGCGTTCCCCGAAGCGGGCGGCTGGTCTGTTCCGCTTGACGTTTCCGCGCCTGCAGGTGCGACCGCGCCTGCCGACCCGCGCGCTGCGACACCAGAGCTCTCGCCTTCAGGCTATGGCGGCGAGCTTTACATCCTGGCCGACGCCGCCAAGCGCGGCGAGGCGCCGGCAGGCCAGGCGCCCGCAACCCCCTATGTCGGCGTCGACTGGCTCACGGCCCGCAGCGATCAGGCCCCGGGGGGCGAAGACCTCGACCGCGTCCTGGCCTCCATTGAGCAGCCGAGCGCAGGAACTGGCCAGCGGGCGTCGGTCCAGGACGGTTTCGGTTCGGCGCCGATCATCGCCGTTGGGGGTCACCCCGCCTATGACGTGCAGGCGATCCGGCGCGACTTCCCGATCCTGTCGGAGAAGATCAATGGCCGCCCGCTCGTCTGGCTCGACAACGGCGCCACCACCCAGAAGCCGCAGGTGGTGATCGATCGGCTGGCGACGTTTTACGCCCACGAGAACTCGAACGTGCACCGGGCCGCGCACACCTTGGCGGCGCGCGCCACGGACGCCTACGAGAACGCCCGCAAGACGGTGGCCCGGTTTATCGGCGCTGGTTCTGCGGACGAGATCGTCTTCGCCCGCGGCGCTACTGAGGCCATCAACCTCGTGGCCCAGGCTTGGGGTCGACACAATATTGGGGCAGGCGACGAGATCATCCTGTCCCACCTCGAACACCACGCCAACATCGTGCCGTGGCAGCAGCTCGCTCTCGAGAAAGGCGCCAGGCTCAAGGTGATCCCCGTCGACGACGACGGCCAGATCCTGCTGTCGGCCTATGAGCGCCTGTTGACGGATCGCACCAAGATCGTCGCTGTCACCCACGTCTCCAACGCCCTCGGCACCGTCGTTCCGATCGAGGCAGTGATCCAGAGGGCGCATGCGGCGGGCGCACGGGTGCTGATCGACGCGGCGCAGTCCATCGCTCACGCCAAGATCGATGTGCGCCTGCTCGACGCGGACTTCTTAGTGTTTTCCGGGCACAAGGTGTTCGCGCCTACCGGCATCGGCGCGCTCTACGCCAAGCGCGCCATCCTCGACGCCACCCCGCCCTGGCAAGGCGGCGGCAACATGATCGCCGATGTGACGTTCGAGCGGACGGTCTACCAGGACGCGCCGGCGCGCTTCGAAGCGGGCACCGGCAATCTCGCCGACGCCGCCGGGCTGGCGGCCGCGCTCGAATATCTTGAGCAGATCGGTCTTGAGAACATCGCCCGCCACGAGCACGAGCTGCTCGACTACGCCTTGGCCGGCCTGAAGAGCATTCCTGGGATCAAGCTGTTCGGCACGGCGCCCGACAAGGTCAGCGTCATGTCCTTCCTGCTCGAAGGCTTCACGCCCACTGAGGTTGGCGCCGCCCTCGACCGCTACGGCATCGCCGTCCGCGCCGGCCACCACTGCGCGCAACCGATCCTGCGCAGGCTCGGCGTCGAGGGCACGGTTCGCGCCTCGCTCGCGCTGTACAACAGCCGAGAGGATGTGGATTGCCTGATCAGCGCGCTGCGCCAGATCGCAGCCACGCGGGGCGGCGGACGCGCCTGATCATCCGCCTGATCGTTCCTGCGGGCCCCCTCGACCGGCGTCGAGGGGCCACGGTTGTTCAGCCGATCGAGATGCTGATCGCGCCCGCCTCAGCGCTTCGTGTAAGCCTCGGGGCCGGGCGGATTGTCGGGCAGATTGGGGACGCTATAGCCGCGATTGCCATCAGGGCCGATCTGGCCCGGGCCGGGGCCGAGGTGCTTGGCGTCGATGTTGTTTTCCGAGCAGGCGTATTCGCTTTCATCCTGTCCGTCCGGACCCAGGATCCAGGTGCGCGTGTAGCGAACCGGCCGCGTATAGTACTTCGGATCGGTCACCGTCATGTCGAGCTTGAGGTGATCGGCGTCGGGCCGCGTCCAGCGCTCGACCACATGGGTATCCGAACTCTGCGGGTCGCCGTTCTCATCGATCCAGAGCTTGCCGTCCCGGCTGTCCTTGAAGCCGATGGAGTCGATCACCAGCGTATCGCCGTCCCACGAACCGATCTCATCGCCAAAGTACTTGGGATCGGGATCGTCCGGATGCTTGCGGCCGTCCAGCGGAACAATGCGATAGGTGGTGTAGAGGTAAAGGAACACCACCCGCTTGGGCGAAGCCACCACTTCAAAAGGCAGGGCGCTGGCGTTGTGCCGGGGGATGCCGCCAAGGATGCAGAGCGCTTCCGGATCGATCGTCTTGGTGCGATTGAACTCCTGAGCCTTTCGCCCCTCGGGGGTGAACGGCAACACGTAGCCCGGCTCATCCCGACCCAGATTGCCAATGGGCTTGCCGGGGACAAGCAATGTCTTCCAGAAGCCGCCGAAATCGGGATGGCCGTCCGCCAGCCTCGGAGTCGGCCGGGGCGCTCCGGTGGGTTCCTTGGCGAACAGCAGGTCCGCCTCGGTGGGATCGGCGGCGGGGGAGTTCGCCGTCGGAGGAGCGGCGGCGTGGACGGACGCAGTCGCTGTCGACAGCACGAGGCAAGCGGCGGTCAGGGCCGGAAGGCGAAGTCGGTTCACAAGTCTGGGTCCGATGTTGAGGGCGAACAGGCGCCATGATGCAGGTATCGACCCTAGTTCAGCGGCTCGGCGACAGTCACCTTAAATTTCCTCGTTCATATATTTGAAAAAACAATAAGAATTGCGTGCGTATTTTGTGGTTTGCGGGAGCGGAATTTGTAAATTCAGCAGATCAATTACCCGAATTTACGTCCCTTCCGGCTGAATGGAGAGTGAATGTTGAAGGCTCCGGTCTATATTTGTGCGTTGGCGCTCATTCTCTCAGCGCCTACGCCAGGGTTGGCGCACCACTCCTTTGCCGCGGAGTTTGATGGGACGAAGCCGGTTCGCCTGATTGGAAAGATCACGCGGTTGGAATGGACCAATCCCCACTCCTATTTCTATCTGGATGTGGTGGACTCCAAGGGCCAGACGGCGAACTGGGCCTGTGAAGGCGGCGGTCCTGGCGCGCTGTCGCGTCGCGGCTGGAAAAAGGGCGATGTGAAGCTGGGCGACACGCTGGTGGTCGACGGGTATCTCGCCAAGGATGGTTCGCACACCATCGACGCGCGCCGCATCAAGCTGCCCGACGGCCGGTTCATCTATGGCGGCACGCCCGGCGACGGCGGCCCCGGCGACAGCGATCCGAAGAACAAGTAGCCGGACCTAAGATAATGAATACGGTAAGTGCGGTCGCGGCGCTGCCCGATCTCTGGCAAGTTGTGTACGACACGCCCTGGGCCACGGCGATCCGGGAATCGGAAGTGCTGTTTCCGGTGCTTGAGACGATCCACGTCCTGACGCTGGGCTTGATCGCCGGGACGATCAGCGTCGTGGACCTTCGTCTGCTCGGCTTCGTGTTGAAGGACATTCCTGCCGGTCAGCTTGAGCGCCGGATCGTTCCGGCGACCTGGGCGGGATTCGCGGTGATGGCGATCACAGGATCGCTGCTCCTGGCCTCGGAGGCGGCCAAGCTCGAGCATAATCCGGCCTTTCTGGCCAAGCTCGCCCTGCTGTTCCTCGCCGGCGCCAATGTTCTCTTCTTCCAGGTCTTTGCTCACCCGAAACTTGAGGGTGCGCCGACCGATCAGCCGCTGCCCCTGTTGGTGAGGGCCTCGGCGGGGCTTTCCCTGATCGTATGGATCGGCGTTATCGCGGCCGGTCGCGCCGTCGCCTATTTTCATTAGAGGTCGTCATGTTCCGCTCGCTTTTCACCGCCTACGCCGCGACCGGAATCAGTCACGCCGTGCGCGATTCAAGCTGGATTTTCGCGTTCATTGAGGTGTTGCACCTGTTATCGCTGGCGATTTTGGGAGGGGCGCTCCTGGTCGGACTTCTCGCCCTGGCGGAGCTCGGCTTCACCTTCGACGACCGCAGCGCCGCCTGGCGGGGACTTCGCTGGACGTCTGTTGCGGGGGCGGTCGGCCTTCTCCTGACCGGTGTGGGCCTCGCCGGCGTCAATCCGCTCAAATATTATTGGGACGACGCCTTCCGCTACAAGATGCTGTTCCTCGCCCTGGCCCTGGTTGCTCTCGGCGTGGCGTTCTTCAAAGGCGCGGAGTTGGAGTCGCGGCTCCTTCGGCGGCTTCTGGCCCTTCTCACCCTCGGCCTGTGGCTCGCGACGGGCGTATCGGGACGCGCCATCGGGCTCCTGTAACAGCCCTCATTGTCGGAGATCCGCGCCGCATGAGACTTTCATCCCTTAAGCGCCTGCTGGCTGCGGCTCTTCTGCTTCTGTCCGCCTGTTCAGCGCCTGCGCAAAAGCAAAATCCCGCCAGCATTCAACAGCTGATGGATCGTACGGTCGATCCCGCCGCCGACGCCCTTTGGGGCGCTGTCGGGGATATAGAGACCGCCAAGGGGATCGAGCACAAAGCACCCGCCACGCCGCAGGAATGGGACAAGCTCGAAGCCCAGGCCCGCCAGCTTGTCGATGGCGCCGCGCAGCTTGAATCCCCAAGGCCCGTAGGCGGCGACGGCCATGGCGCGCTGGCGGACGCCACGACCCCCGGCATTCGCACCGCAGCTCAGATCGAGAGCGACATCAAGGCCGATCCCAAGCGCTTCGCCGCCGCCGCCGAGCGGCTGCGCCTCGCCGGGCTTCAGGCGCAGAGCGCGATCCAAAAGCGCGATTCCGCCGCCCTGATCGAAGCCGGAGCGGCCATGGACGCCGCCTGTGAAGCCTGCCATTCCGCCTATTGGTATCCCCGCACGCCGGCCCTTCCCCTGCCGCCGACCCATTGAGCGCCGCGTGAGGCGTCAGTTGAATTTCGGGCCGGCTCCGAACCTATTCGGCGCGCCGCCTGCCATTTAATGCAGTTGTGAGTAATTTGTATTGCTGTTGCTGAATAGTACATTTCTAAATTTCATACGACGCGCGGAAAATTATGTGAGTTAATAGGCCGTCCTATAAGAAATATTGCGTTGGGGAATGCGCACGCTTTCTGGAAGCGTTCGACATTTATGACGGACCGAAGCGGCTTGAGCTCTAGTTTCATCATTCCAAACGGAGTCAAAGTCTTGAAATCTCCACTCATCGCGCTCGCGGTTCTTCTAACCCCGCTCGCCGTCCAGGCCGCCGAACCCAAGCCCTACAAGATCGAATGGGTCTATCGCGTCCGCTATGGCTATCAGGCCGAGTTCTGGAGCCTTTTCCAGAAGAACCAGCTTCCCGTTCTCGATCGCGAGAAGGCGCTTGGCTACGTGACCGACTACGTCGTCTACCGACCTGGCCTGCATACCAGCGAGGACTCGCGCTGGGATTATCGCGTCGAGATCACCTACGCCGATCAGACATCGTCATCACACGGCGCGGAAATCGAAGCGCAGCTTTTCCCCGACAAGGCGCTCTACGCCAAGGAAGAGCAGCGGCGGTGGGAGCTGACGCTCAACCACTGGGATCTGCCGATCCATGCCATAGACCCGCATGTGAAATAGGCCTTCGGAGGGCCCGGCCGATCTGGGTTTAGATATTAGATTTAATAGATAATTATCATCCAGCTATTTTATTAAGTAGCTGGATGATAACGTATTTTCAAACATCATGAATCAGAAAAACTGAGATAACATCGACAGCTTCTGGGTGGGGCGACTTCCATCGAGCGTGTAGGGTTTCCTCAGATCCTCACGAAAGCACCGCCGACATGGCTTACAGATTGAGCGTCCTCGACAAGGTCCCCGTTGCCGAAGGTGCAACGGCGGCCGAAGCGTTCAGCGGCGCCGTTTCGTTGGCGCAACGGGCCGAGGCCCTGGGCTATCACCGCTATTGGTTGGCCGAGCACCATTCGGCGCCGACGCTGGGGAGCTCCGCCCCGGAAATCGCCGCGGCGTACATTCTGGCCCGGACCCAGCGTATCCGCGTGGGCGCGGGCGGCGTTTTGCTGCAGCACTACGCGCCCTACAAGGTGGCCGAAGTCTTCAAGGTCTTGTCCGCCCTGGCGCCGGGACGCGTCGATCTCGGCATTGGTCGCGCGCCAGGGGGCTTGCCGCCGGCAACCCGAGCCTTGCGACGGGCGGGCGGGGATGGCCCTTCGCTCGATTTCGAAACCAAGTTCAGAGAGCTGGATCAGCACCTCTCCGACGCGCCGCTCTCCGAGGCGCCGCCCTTTGATGTCGCGGCCTTGCCGATCGTGGAGCAGGGCCCCGAGCGCATACTTCTGGGCGCGAGCGAGGACACCGCTGCGCTGGCCGCAGACAACGACTGGCAGTTCTGCTTCGCCGGGCATTTTGACGGCGACCCCGAGAAGATTGCCAAGGTCTTCGACGTGTACCGGAAGCGATCGAGCCGCTCGCCGATACTGGCGGTGTTCGCCGCCGCCGCGGACACCGAAGCCGAAGCGCGCCGGCTGACCGGGGACATCAAGCTGTTCCGCGTCCACCTGCCGGACGGGCGATACGTCAATTTGCCCAATGAAAAGGCGGCGGCGGAGTTCGCCCGTCAGGCTGGCGCCGCCGACTATCGTCTTGAACCTCTGAACCCGACCGTCATCGCCGGCACCGGCGCCCAGGTCCGCGCAGAGCTTGACCGTTTGCACCGTCAGTTCGGGGTCGAGGAATTCGTGATCGACAACCCCATTGCGGCGTTCGCAGAGCGGCTCGCCTCGTACGAGCGTCTCGCCGACCCCCGTCAGGCGGCCGCAGCCTGAGCGTTCTCATCGGGGCGTTAGCGCCCATCGACATGAAAGAAAGGACAAGCCATGAGCCCGCGTCCCATTCGATTTGGCCTGATGCTCCACGGCGCAGGCGGCCACATGAACGCCTGGAAACATCCAGCGGGGCCCGCCGACGCCAGCGTCAATCTCGCCTTCATCACCGACATCACCCGAAAGGCCGAGGCCAATGGCGTCGCCTTCGTGTTCGTCGCGGACGGCCTCTACATCAACGAAAAGTCGATCCCGCATTTTCTGAATCGCTTTGAACCCCTGACGCTGTTGTCGGCTCTGGCCACGGCCACCAGCAAGATCGGCCTGGCGGGCACGGTTTCGACCTCCTACTCCGATCCCTTCACCGTGGCGCGACAGTTCGCTTCGCTGGACCTGATCAGCGGCGGCCGGGCGGGTTGGAATGTCGTGACCTCGCCCCTGGAGGGATCGGGCCGAAACTATAGCCGGCCTCACCCCGATCACGCCCTGCGCTACGAGATCGCCGACGAATATCTGCAAGTCGCGCAAGGCCTGTGGGACTCCTGGGACGACGACGCCTTCCCCCGCGACCGGGAAACGGGCGTGTTCTTCGACCCTGAAAAGTTCCGCCGGCTTAATCACAAGGGCCGCTTCTTCCAGGTGGAGGGGCCGCTCAATATCGAACGCTCGCCGCAAGGCCAGCCGGTCATCTTCCAGGCGGGCTCGTCCGACGCAGGCATCGCCCTCGCCGGCAAATACGCTGAAGCGGTGTTTGCGGGCCCCAACGGCTTCGAAGAGTCCGCCGCCTTCTACAAGACGTTGAAGGCCAGCGCCGTGGCGCACGGTCGCGCTTCTGACGACGTCAAGCTGTTCCCCGGGGTCGGCCCGATCACCGCGGCGACGGACGAGGAGGCGGAAGCCAAGTTCGAGCGCATCCGCAACCTTCTGAATATCGACGAGGCTCTGGCCTATCTTGGCCGCTTCTTCGATCACCACGATTTCAGCGTCTATCCCCTGGACGAGCCCTTCCCGGACGTGGGCGATGTGGGCGCGAATTCCTTCCGCTCCACAACCGACCGGATCAAGAAGGAGGCTCAGGAACAGAAGCTGACGCTCCGCGAGGTCGCGCTGCGCTCAGCGACGCCGCGTCCCCACTTCATCGGCTCGGGCGCCAAGGTCGCCGAAGAGCTGATCCGCTGGTTCGACGGCGGCGCGGCCGACGGCTTCATCCTGGGCTTCCCCGTTCAAGCCGAAGGCCTCTCCGACTTCATCGAGTTCGTGCTGCCGGAGCTGGAGAAGCGCGGCTACTACGAACGCGAGCTGACCGGAGACACGCTGCGCGACCATCTGGGCCTGCCGCGCAAGGAAAGCCGCTACGCGCAAACCGCCGATAGCGAAGTAAAGCGACGGGCCGGGTGACGCGATGAGTCTGACCGAGGTCGCGGCTCTTAACGCCGCGACACCTTCGTTCGAGGCGGTGGTGGATGAGGCGATCGCCCTTCGGCGCGCGATCCATCGCCACCCGGAACTTGCGTTTCATGAGACCCGCACCAGCGGCCTGGTCGCCGACAGCCTGCAGGCTTGGGGATACGAGGTCACGACGGGCGTCGGCGGCACAGGTGTCGTCGGCGTCCTGACGCGCGGCCGCGGAACGAAGCGGCTGGGGTTGCGCGCCGACCTCGACGCCCTGCCGGTGCAGGAGGCGACGGGGCTTCCCTTCGCCAGTGAGGCGGCGGGCCGAATGCACGCCTGCGGACACGACGGCCATACCGCGATCTTGCTGGCGGCGGCGCGACGCCTCGCCGAAGACGGCCGCTTTTCCGGAACGCTCAACCTCATCTTCCAGCCCGCTGAGGAGACCGGCGCCGGCGCACGCAAGATGATCGCCGAGGGGCTGTTCGAGCGCTTTCCCTGTGACGCGATCTTCGGACTGCATAATTGGCCAGGCGCGCCGGCGGGCCGGTTCGGCTTCGTAGAGGGGCCGGCCATGGCCTCGGTGGATCAAGCGATCGTCGACATTGTCGGCAAGGGCGGGCAT
Organism: Pseudomonadota bacterium; assembly: GCA_040757715.1. GTDB lineage: Bacteria > Pseudomonadota > Alphaproteobacteria > Caulobacterales > Caulobacteraceae > CAIMFV01. The sequence continues at coordinate 12,439 of JBFLWS010000030.1, forward strand.
GGCGCTTCGCCCCATGAGACGGTCGACCCCATTGTCGCCAGCGCCCACGTCATCACGGCGCTGCAAACCGTCGTCTCGCGCAGCGTCGACCCCCTGGATGCCGCCGTGGTCACCGTCGGCTCGATCCACGGAGGCGACGCCTCCAACGTGATCCCCGACAAGGTGTCGCTGAAGCTGACCATCCGCACCTTCGATGCGGATGTGCGGGCGGATCTGCAGGCGCGCATCCCCAAACTCATTCAATCGGTATGCGAAGCGCTCGGCGCCTCGGCGAAGGTGAACTATCAGCTCGGCTTCCCCAGCGTCGTGAACCATGTGGCCGAGACCCGGTTCGCCCGCCAGGTGGCGATCGATCTGTTCGGCCCCGAAGGCGAGATCCGCGGGTTCCGTCCGCGCAGCGCCAGCGAGGACTTCGCCTATTTCCTGGAGGCGCGCCCGGGGGCGTTCCTGTTCCTTGGCAATGGCGAAGGCGAGCCCCTGCACAACCCGCGCTACGCGTTCAACGACGCCGTGATCGCTCCGGGCGCCGCCTTCTGGGTGCGTCTTGCCGAAACCTTTCTCACCTAAAGGGAGACCAGAGCCGTGACCGACATCTTCGTCTACACCTCCCCGGTCGATCCTCGCGCGCGCCCGCTGATCGATGAACTGACCTACGAATACGACAGCCGTTACGGTGAGTTTTTTGACAAGGGCGGCGCGGTGAAGGAGATGGAGCGCTATCCGCCGGAAGCGTTCCAGCCGCCCAACGGCGCTTTTCTGCTTCTGTTGCGAAATGGCGAGGCGATCGCGGGCGGCGCCTTCATGCGCTATGACGACGACACCGCTGAATTCAAGCGCATCTGGACCCGCAATGATCAGCGGCGCCAGGGCCTCGCCGCCAGGGTGGTGGAGGAGCTGGAGGCCCGGGCTGCGGCTCAAGGCTACAGCAAGGTCTATCTCACCACCGGCTTTCGTCAGCCGGAGGCGGTCGGGCTCTATCTGAAGATCGGCTACACGGCGCTGTTCGACACGGCCGCAGATCCCGCCACGATCATCAAGCTCGCCTTCGCCAAAGATTTGTCGGTCCTCGCCCCAGCAGTGGTTGAGCGCGATCTCATCGGAAGGTTGGCGTCGTGACCCTGTCTACTGTGATCAATGATGCGAACGCGACGGAATTGCGCACACCGGCGAATGACTATGCGCCGCTGAAGATCGTTCCCGCGCGGCATCCTGGCCGTTGGATTGGCACAGCGGCCGCGGGTCTCATCCTGTTCGCGATCGCCCAGTCGATCTTCGGCAATCCCCGCTGGGGCTGGGATGTCTTCGCGCAGTGGTTCTTTGCGGAACCGGTGCTCCAGGCGCTCGGCCGCACGCTGCAACTGACGGCCATCAGCGCCGTGCTCGGCGCGGCGTTCGGGCTCGTGATCGCCCTGGCCCGCGTGTCCCGCACGCCTTTGCTGGCAGGCCTGGCCTGGGGTTATTCGTGGCTGTTCCGTTCGATCCCAGCCATCGTGCTTTTGCTGGTGTTGAACAATCTGGGCTATCTCTACGCGACCCTGTCGCTGGGTGTTCCGTTCACGGACGTTCGCTTCTTCTCCTATTCGACGACCCGACTGATCACGCCCTTCATCGCGGCGATCATCGGTCTCACTCTCAACCAGGCGGCGTTCTTTGCCGAAATCATCCGGGGCGGCGTGCTGGCCGTGGATGAAGGCCAGCGAGAGGCTGCGGCGGCGCTGGGCCTGCCGACGCATCGGCAAACCTTCCGGATCATCCTGCCGCAGGCGATGCGCACGATCATCCCGGCGAGCTTCAACGAGCTGATCAGCCTCGCGAAGCTGACCTCGGTGGTCTACATCCTCGCCTTGCCGGAGCTGTTCTACACCGTGCAGGTCATCTATCGGCGCAATCTCGAGGTTGTGCCGCTGTTGATGGTGGCGACGGTCTGGTACCTCGTCATCCTGACCGTTCTCTCGGTGATCCAGACGCAAGTCGAGCGCCATTTCGCCAAAGGCGCGCACCGCAAGACCCCCACCTCGATCTTCACCCGCTTCGGCGTGGCGACGAACGACGATCGACCCTCCCAAAGCGCCGTCGAAGGCGCTCAGGCCTCGCCGCCTCTGGACTGGGCGCCGCGCCGCGGCGGCGAGGTGGAGATACGGTCGGTGGAGAAGAGTTTTGGCCGGCTCAAGGTGCTGGACGGCGTCTCGGTCAGTTTGCCGGCGGGCAGCGTGACGGTGCTGCTCGGCCAGTCGGGCTCAGGCAAGTCGACGCTTCTTCGCCTGATCAACCACCTGGAGCGCGCAGACCGCGGCGAAGTGACCATCGACGGTCAGCACATCGGTTACCGCCTCCATGGCGACCGTCTGCATGAGCTTGCGGAGAGCGAAATTCTTCGCCGCCGCGTCGATGTCGGCATGGTGTTTCAGAGCTTCAACCTGTTTCCACACATGACCGTGCTGGAGAACGTGATGGAGGCGCCCATCTCCGTGCAGGGGCTGCCGCGCCAACAGGCCGAAGCGCTCGCGCTCGCCTTGCTGGCCCGCGTGGGCCTAAGCGCCAAGGCGGGCGCCTATCCCCGCCAGCTGTCCGGCGGACAGCAGCAGCGCGTGGCCATCGCCCGGGCGCTCGCGCTGAAGCCCAAGGTTCTCTTGTTCGACGAACCGACCTCGGCGCTCGACCCGGAACTCGTCACCGAGGTGCTCGACGTGATCAAATCCTTGGCGAAGTCCGGCGTGACCATGCTGGTGGTCACCCACGAGATCGGCTTCGCCCGAGAAGTCGCCGACACGGTCCTGTTCATGGACAAGGGCCAGATCATCGAGGCGGGACCGCCCTCGCAGGTGCTCACCCGCCCTCGCCATCCGCGCACAATCGAATTCTTGTCAAAGGTGCTTTAATGCGAAACTTGGACCGTCGCACGACCCTGATCGGGCTATCAGGATTGGTCGCTGCGACCGCGTGCTCAAAGGCGCCCACGGCAGGCCAAGGGTCGGGGACCCATGCCTCCAAAGCCCGGGGCGAGCCTGTGCGCACTGGCCCTGACCCTGAGGCCATCGCGCGCTTGCCGAAAACCGCGAAGTTCGTGACGGAAGGCGCCTTCACCGTCGGCGTGGTTCCAGGTTCGCTGCCCTTGGGCGATTATGCGGAAGACAACAAGCATATCATCGGCGTGGAGTCGGATATCGCGCAGCTCGTCGCGGACGGGCTTGGCCGCAAGCTCGTCCTCGTCCCCGTCGCCTGGGAAGGTTGGCCGCTCGGTCTTGAGGGCGGGCGGTTCGATGCCGTAACCGCCAATGTCACCGTGACGGAGGAGCGGAAGAAGAAGTTCGATTTCTCCACCTATCGCGCCGACAATCTCGGCTTCTATGTCGCCGCGGACAGTCCGATCAAGGCGATCCGCGGGCGCGAGGATATTGCCGGCCTCAAGATCATCGTCGGCGCCTCCACCAATCAGGAGAAGATCCTGCTGCGCTGGAACGCGCTGAACGTTGCAGAAGGCAAAAAGCCCGCCGAACTCGTCTTTCAAGAGGACGTCGTTCTCGCCCGCCAGTCACTGTTGTCGGGGCGAGTGGATGCGACGTTCGGCCCCAACCCGACCAGTGCGGAAGTTGCACGCGACGGCTCATCCCGGCTGGTGGGTTCATTCTCGGGCGGCTGGCCGCGAACGGCGGAGATCGCCGTCGCCACCCGAAAGGACTCAGGTTTCGCCGACGCGATCACCCACGCGCTCAACACCGCCATCGCCAGCGGGGCCTACGCCAAGGCCTTGAACCGGTGGAACCTGGCGTCGGAAGCCGTTCCGCAATCGCGCACCAATCCGCCAGGCCTTCCAGCGGCGTAAGAGACCGCGTTGATCAAGCCATCATCGTTGCGACGCGACCGTTATCCGGCCGGGTCGAGCCCCGCGTCACGCAACCCCTGAGTCAGGTTCTCACGGGTGATTTCGGTGATGGACCGCGCCCCGGTGAGGGTCATGGCCACCCGCATCTCCTGGGCATAGAGACTGAGTAGGTTTGCGACCCCTTGCTCGCCATTGGCGGCGAGGGCGTAGATGTAGCTGCGGCCCAGCAGCACCGCCCGCGCGCCCAGGGCGATCATTCGCACTACGTCGAGGCCGGAGCGCACCCCGGAATCGGCCAGGACCGTCAGGTCATCGCCTACCGCATCAGCGATGGCCGGCAGAGCGCGGGCGGTGGAGGGCACGCCGTCCAGTTGGCGTCCGCCATGGTTGGAGACGATCACGCCATCGGCGCCGAACCGCACCGCGTCGCGCGCGTCCTCCACATCGAGCACGCCCTTGACGATCATGTCGCCGGTCCAGAACTCCCGCACCCACTCCAGATCCTTCCAGCAGATGGACGGATCGAAGTTGGCGCTGATCCAGCCCATGTAGTCGGTCATGTTGGTGGCGCGACCGAGATAGGCGGAAATATTGCCAAGGGTGAGCGGCTGGCCGAACAGACCGACGTCGAAGGCCCAGATGGGGTGGGTCATGGCCTGCAAGACTTGTCGCAGGGCCGACGCCGGGCCGGACATGCCCGAATGCCGATCGCGATAGCGCGAGCCCGGGACGGGCATGTCCACGGTAAAGACCAGGGTCCGCACCCCCGCCGCCTTGGCCCGCTCCAGCGCGTCGCGCATGAAGCCGCGGTCCTTCAGCACATAGAGCTGGAACCAGATCGGCGGTTGCACGCTCTTCGACACCTCTGCGACCGAACAGATGGAGACGGTGGAGAGGGTGTAGGGCACGCCGTGCTTGGCTGCAGCGCGGGCGGCCTGCACCTCGCCGCGGCGGGCGTAGGTCCCGGTGGCGCCCACCGGTCCCAAGGCCACGGGCAGCGACCACGGCCGACCGAACAGCTCGATCTCCAAACTCAACTCGCTCATGTTCCGCAGCACCCGCTGGCGAAGCTCAACCCGCGCCAGGTCATCGCAGTTGCGCTGCAGGGTCGCTTCGATATTGGCGCCGCCGTCGATGTAGTCGAACAGGAAATGCGGCAGGCGCTGCTGCGCCGCCCTGCGGTAGTCAGCCGGGGCCGAAATGATCATCTGTGCACTCCTCGTGCGCGCAGGCCCTCGCCGCCGCACACAGGGCGAGCGGCGCGCCATGCCATTATCCTGAGTTATCAGACTGACCGTCGGTCGCCCGCGAGCTTGCGGTGCCTTCGATCGTAGGGCCGGTCAGAATTCACTGGACCGGCCGGTGACGACACGCCTGCAAAATAGTCCGGGTCGATCTAGTTCAAAAATGAATTATATGATTGCCAATCAGTCGCATTCGGAATGATTTATTCCGGCGCCGGCGGGAACTCCCGCGCCAGGGCCAGCCACGCCTGGGCCGCATGGGAGAGGTAGGCGCCCCGCCGCCAGATCATCACCAGCCGCCATTCGGTGTCGGCGTCGGCCACGCGGACGGCGACCACGTCGGACCGTCCCAGCTCCGCGACCAACATTCGCGGCAGGAAGGCGACGCCGAGACCTGCCGCCACCAGCTCCAACATGAACTCCACCTGGCTGGTGCGGGCGGCCACATTGGGCTCGAAGCCCTGACGCCGACAGGCGTCGCTGATCACCCGGTTGATGGCGTAGCCGGCCTCGAACATGACGAAGGCGCTGGGTTGGAGCTCCGTCAGCGACACTTGCGTCTGTCCGGCCAGGGGATGGCCGGCCGGCATCACCGCCATCAGGGGTTCGTGGCGCAGGGCCTGGTGCGCGAAGGCGTCCGACACCGGCAGGAGAGACGCCCCGACCTCGATCTCACCCGACAAAAGTTCAGCCTCGATCTGATCGGCGCCATGCTCCACAAGGCGCACATCGATGTGCGGGTGGCGACGGTGATAGGCCGCAAACATCGGTGCGAAGATCAGGCTGCTGCCCACCGTGGGCAGGCCGAGCGTCAGGCGGCCGCGCTTCAGCCCCCGCAACTCCTCCAGCTCCGTGATCAGGTCCGCACGTTCGGCCAGAAGTCGCGCCGCGCGCGGATAGACCAGCTCCCCCGCCGCGGTGAGTTTGGTGCGGTGGCCGATGCGCTCCAGCAGCGGCGTCCCGATCTCGTCCTCCAGCTGCTTCACCGCTTTCGAGACGGTGGACTGAGTGGCGAACACCGTTTTGGCGGCCTGGGAGAAGCCGCCTTGGCGCACCACCTCGACGAAGGCTCGCAGGGTTCGAAATTCCATGGCCATTCCAAATTAGAATTATTTCAAGTCGTAAAAGTCGTTATGCGCATGAGGAGCAAAGGGACACAATAGGGGTGGATGCATCTGCGTCGAGCGGGCGACGAGGAGAACCCCATGTCTGAAGCCAGCGCCTGTTTGGGCGAGCAACGCGTGAACGTCCCAGGGCCAAGCCTACTGCACCAGGCGCCCATGCGCGTGGTGCGTTGGCTGCGGGCCCGCGCCTTCGCCTTCGCGCCGGAGCAGCTCGGCCTTGCTGAAGGCCTGCGCGCCGCCACGGTGGTGGCGCTGATGGTGCTGATCACCTACGCCACCGGCGACGCCATGTTCACCTGGGCGGCCTTCGCCGCGTTCTGGACCTGCCTGTCGGACCCCGGCGGCGGCGATCGCGTGCGGCTCCGCGCCATGGCCAGCTTTGTTCTCCTGGCCCCGCCCATAGCGTTTCTGTTCACCTATCTGGCCGGCTTCGGCGTCGCGGCTACTGCGGCGGCTCTGTTCGTCGTGGTGGGGCTGTGCAATCTCAGCGGAAGGCTCGGAGCTGAATTGGCCCAGCCCGGCCTGCTCGCCAGCGTTGTCGCCGTGGTCGCCGCCGAGCAGCCCCAGGCCTTGCCCGATGCACTGCGCATCGCTGGCGTCGCCTTGATCGGCGGCATTGCGGCCTTGACCATATGTCTCGCCGTCTGGCGCATCCATCCGCACCAGAACGCGCGTCGGGCCGCCGCGGCGGCGTTCCGCGATCTCTATGAACTGACCGTTGAGCGCCGAGGCTCGCCCTTCGCGGCGCTGACCGTGCCCTCGCAGCTCGAAGCCGACCATCGCCGCGCCGTGCGCGCCGCCATCGAGCAGGCGCGTGGAGCCGTGGACCGGATCTCCGCGCAATTTGGCGACAGCGCCGCCGCCCGAGCCCTGGCGACCGCCATCACTGCGTGTGATCAAATCTTCGCCGGTCTCATCGCCCTTTCCACTGAAGCGGGCGACGAGCGCTTGGATGCGGCTTTGGCGGCTTTGCAGGCCGCCTTGCTGGAGGGACGCCGGCAGGCGCTGAGCTCCAACCCGGCGTGGGAGCGTCTACAGCCCTACGCCGATCGCCTCACCGGCCTCGCCGCCGCGGAGGACGACCTCCCGGCGCGGGCGATCAGCCTTTGGAGTGGGGCGCTGTCCAGCCTGTGCGCGCCGCCTGCAAGCTTGCCGTTCCAACGTACCGCCGCTCGCAGCGCGGCGCCCTCCCTCAGCCCCGAGACTAAGCGCGCAATGCTGCGTCACGCCTTGCGTCTCGCCACCGTGGTGACGGCGACCTATCTGGCCGCCAAGCTGCTGAACCTGTCCTACGCCTATTGGGCCACCATGGCGGCCATCGTCGTCATGCGCCCGCAGGCGGATGCGGCCTGGCCGCGCATGCTGGAGCGGATCGCCGGCAGCGTCTTGGGCGGCTTCATCGCCGCCGGTCTCGCCGCCTCTGTGGGGGCGACCTGGCAACTGATGATCCTGGTGTTCCCCTTGGCCGCCGCCACCATCGCCCTAAGGTCGGTGAACTACACCCTGTTCGTCCTCTTCCTGACGCCGCTGTTCGTGCTGGTGGCCGACCTCGTGGCGCCCGGCCACGGACAAGGCGTTGCATTGGCGCGGGCGGCCAACAACATGTTTGGCAGCGCCATGGCCTTCGCCGGGTGCGCGCTGTTGTGGCCCGAACGGTCGCCGGCCAGCTTCCGCACGCAATTGGCGGACGCGGTGGCCGCCAACCTACGCTTCGCCGCTCTGGCCATCGATCCCAACGCCTCGCCGGCCGAGGTGGAGGCGGCGCGGCGCATGGCCGGCTTGCGCAGCACCGCAGCCGAAGAAGCCTTGCAGCGGCAAACCCTGGCCGGTCGCAAGCGCCAGGCTCGGCTGGACGAGGCCAACGCCATTCTCGCCCGGCTTCGCCGGGTGGCGAGCTACGCCACGGCGAAATCTCTGGTGAGGGGATCGCGATCGGGCCTCGCCAAGGAGGCCTTTAGGCAATGTTACGCCACCCTGGCCACCGCCCTGCCAGACTATGTCTGTCATGGCGGTCGGCCGCCATTTGGCGCGCTGGCGTGGGACGGCGACGCCGCCAGTCTCGATGCAGCGGTGATCGACGTCGCCTATGCATGCGAGCGCTACGTGCGCGCCTGACCCGTTAGGGCTTACGCGCTGATGGTCAGGCCCGCGCCGCAGTTGCCGAGGCAACAGGACGCCCGCGCCGTGGCGACATAGCCGGGCGCATGCCACCAGAAGTCCGCCTCGCCGGCAGGTGCGCAGGCGAAGGTCCGGCGCGCATCTGCCGCGGCATGGGCTGACGCAGCGGCGAACGGCGCGATCAGGTCCTGTGGTCTATGTGCAACGCCGCCCTTGATCACGAGATCGACGGCGGCGATGTCCTCGATGCGCGTCAGGGGATCGCCCTTGACCACCACCAGGTCGGCCAGCGCGCCCTTCGCCGCGACGCCGATCGGCGCGCCCAGCACTTCGCCCGGCAGACGCGTCGCGGTGCTCAGGGCCTCGAACGGGGTCATGCCATAGCGCACCATGGCGCGGAGATTGAGGTGCAGACTGATGGCGTTGAAATCGATCGGCGAGTCCGTGCCCGAGATGATGCGCCCGCCCGACCGCAAGGTCCTGGCCGACTCCTCGACATTGGCCTTCAGCGAGGCGAGCAACGGCGCCCGATCGATGGCCCGCAACTGCTCGACCCGCTTCAGCAGCCGCTCGTATTCCCACGGCGGATAGAGCGCCCTGACGCGGGGGTCGTCGACCAGTGACCGGTCCTCGGCGAGGAGCGCGGTGGAGGTGAACAGGGTCGGCGTCCGCGCCGCGCCCGTGGCGAGAAAGAGCGCCGTCACGTCCTGATAGACGCGGCCAAGCGCGCTCACCGAACGCGAATAGCCCCACCGACTGGTGGCGCCCAGATGCTCCATGCCGTCGATGCCGAACCCCAGGGCGGGAAAGGCGTAGTGCGACGTCACGGGCAGGCCGTTGGCGTGGGCCCACTCCACCACCGCCTTCTGAGCCTTGGGCGGGAGGCGCACATAGGTCTTGATCAGGTCGTAGGACAGGGCCTTCACCCGATCGAGCTCCAGAGCCAGCTGGCCGGGCTCGCTGACGGGTCGCATGAAATTGTAGAAGATGCGGCCGCCGTCGATCGCCTCTCCGGTGGTGAAATAGCGCGGACCAAGCCGGGCGCCGGAATCGATGGCCTCCCGGTCTTCGATGGTGTGATAGGCGGGCGCGCCCGGACAGCGGGTGGACGTGACCCCTAGCGCCAGCCAAAGCCGCCCCTCGCGGTCGCCATAGCCATAGCCTTGCATCTGGCGGTGCGTGTGCATGTCGACGAGACCCGGCGCGACCGTCCGGTCCCTGGCGTCGATCACCCGGGCGCCGCCATGATCCCCTGCGCCGGCGGTCGGCCGGATGTCGGCGATCACGCCCTCCTCGATCAGGAGATCGACGTCGCGCCTGAGCTCCGGCGTCTTGCCGTCCCAGAGCCGCCCGGCCCGGACTACCACCCGCTCCCGGGTCCGCGCATTGGCCCAGGTGAGGCCGTGCTCGACAAACCGCACCCCGCCGCCCTCGACGGAGACCAGGGCGAGCCTGCCGAGGACGGTGGTCAAAAGCGTGCGCGAATCGCCGCTCCAGCTGACCCCGTCGCTGGCCGCATCCGTCAGGGGTCGGGCAGGGCCGGCCAGGCGGCCATCGGGGTGAACCGGCGCGACGTGCAGGCGGCTGGCGAAGATGAAGGCGAGGCTCTTTCCATCCGGCGACCAGACCGGGCCGTCGTCGCCCCGCACGCCCAACGAGCGGTGCTCGGCGATGGGCTCATAGCGCGCCTTGCCGGTCTCCACGTCCACCGAGAGGATTTCGCTGAGCCCTTCCCGGAAGCGCCCCGAATAGGGCTTGAAGGCCGCATAGACGATGGTCCGCCCATCGGGGCTCCAGCTCGGCTTTCCCGGCTCCCAAAGGTCGGCGTAGAGCTGCCGGATCTCGTGGCTCTCAAGGTCGACGATATGCAGGCCGCCGTTCTGGCTCAGGAAGGCGATGCGGCGCCCATCGGGCGACCAGGCGGGCGCGAGGGCCGCGTGGCGAAAACGGGTGACCTGGACGTCCTCTCCGGTCGCGATGTCGCGCACCCAGATGTCGAGCTTGCCGCCCCGGTCCGTGGCGTAGGCGAGGCGTCGACCGTCGAGCGAGAAGGCGGGATCGGTCTTGAAGAAGGCGTCCTTGAAGAGCGCGCGCGCCTTATCCCCGATCTTCAGCAGGTAGAGGTCGTTGAGCGCCCGAAAGACGATGCTGTTGCCATCGGGGGAGAGGACGGCGCCGGCGAGACCGCGGACCGGACGAGGCGTGCGTGAAAGGAAATCCCGCTTCGCCCGGGGATAGTGCGGCCGCTGGACCGGCACGCTCACGGAGAATGGGATGATGTCGGAACGTCCGCTCGCGAGGTCGTGGCGGCGGATCTTGCCCCCCGCCGTGTAGAGAAAGGCGTCCGCAGCGCTCCAGGAAACCCGGAAAGGAAACACATCTTCCGCGGCGGCGATCGGCCCCTGGCTGGTTCGCAGCTCGGCGCGGCCGTGTTCGATGGCGGTGAACACCACGTCGCGACCGTCCGGCGTGAAGGCCGGCGATCCGAGCGTCCCGGCGGTCAGGCGGTCCGAGGAGTTGGGAATTTCCGCGATGGTCTTGCGCGACAGGGGCGCAGCAAGGCTGGCGACCTCAATGCGGCTGTGATCGACGGTGTAGACGAGCGCCTGCCCGTCGGGCGACCAGGATGGCTCGTATTCGTCACGAACGGGGCCGTCGACGGCGGAGAAGGCCGGACTGACCGCCCGCGTCGCCGGGTCGAGCAGGAAGAGGCCGTAGCGCCCGCCGGCGCGATCGGACGAGAATGCGATCTTCGAACCGTCGGGCGAATAGCGCGGCTCCCGCGCATCGAAGGGTCCGTCGGTGAGTTGATCGAGGCCCGTTCCGTCGGCGTTGATCGACCAGATCTGAAACGTTCCCGATCGGTAGGACTGGAAGACGATCTTTCGGCCGTCCGGCGACCAGTCCGGCTGGCCTATTTCGGTGAGGTCGTCGGTCAGGCGCCTCGCCTGCCCCCCCGAGGCCGGTATGATCCACAGCACGCCATAGAGGTCGAAGGCGATGGCGCCGCCATCGGGCGACAGACGCGCACAGATATTGGTGCCTTCCACCGCCGTGGCGACCTTGAGCTCGGGTTGGGTGGAAATGGTTTTTGCGGCGGCTTCAGAGCCAGGCGTCGCGGCCGAGGCGGCGATGAGGGCGCCGCCCAGAGAAAACAGGGAACGACGATCCAGGCCTTTCGGCGACTTCGACATGCGCAGAGCCTCGCGAGGAATTGTACAGCCGGGCGGCCATGACCGGACCGCCCGGCGCCGGGATCATCAGAACTTGGCGCTGACCCGGGTGTAGTAATACCCGCCCGTTATCCCGTAAGGCGCGTACTGATTATAGTAGGCGAAGGCTGGCGTTCCCCTCAGCCCGGGCTTGATCGGTGTCGGATAGACGTCGAGCAGGTTGTCGCCGCCAACGATGAGCGAGACAGACTTGTTCAGGTGATAGGTCAGCTCAAGATCGGTGATGATCTTGGGCGGCAGCGCCGAGTCGAGCGCAGCCACGGTCGATCTTTGCACCAGATGGCCGTAGCGGGTGACCCGGAGGTTCGCCTCGAAGGGCCCGTTGAGCCAATTTGCGCCGAGGATCTCCTTGTTACGAGGCGTGCCGACGGTGAAATCGCCGATCCGGTCACGGCCGAGATAGGCGGGGATGCCAGCGACCGTGGGCTGGACGATGTGGTCGAACTTGGCGTCGCTGAACGTGGCCGAGGCTTGCCATTTGACCACCCCGAGCGTGTCGAGGTCGGTGCGATACTCGGCGACAATGTCGACGCCCTTGTTGGTCGTGTTGGCGAAGTTGCCATAATAGAACACCGCCTGCTGCGGGTTCAGCCCCTGGCTGGCGAGCGCGGCGCTCACCGCGGCGCTCGGGCCCAAGGTCGAGCTTTGCAAGATGCGATCGTGGATTTTGATCTCGTAGGCGTCGATGGTGAGGCTGAGCCTGGGCAGCGGCTGCGCGACGAGGCCGAACGAGGCGGAATCCGAGGTTTCCGCCTTCAGCGGCTTGGCTCCGAGGGCGCCGGCGGCGGGATTATCGGGCGGCAGCAACTGAACCGGGTAGAGCTGGGCGACCTTCGCCGGCGGCACGACGACGCCGATGGTGCTCGAGGAGGCGTAGTGCTCCTGCTGCAAGGAAGGCGCGCGGAAACCAGTGGACACCGTGCCCCGCAGGGCGAGGCCCTGAAGGAGTTGGTAGCGCGAGGATATCTTGCCGGTCGTCGCCGAACCGAAGTCCGAATAGTGCTCATAACGGACTGCGCCCGAGACCTGGAGGCGGCTGGTGAGCTTCTGCTCGGCGTCCACATAGACGCCGATATTGTCGCGCGAGAACGTCCCGGCGGCGAAGGGCGGGAAGCCGGTCACGCCCTGGCTGCCGCCAGCCAACACCTTGCCGAACAACGGATCGCCAAGCGGCGCTGAATAGCCGCCATTGACGTAGGATGGGGCGTCGCCGGCGCCGATAGAGAATTGGTTGTTCCGGTACTCAAGGCCAGCGGCGAGAAACAGCGGCTGTTCGAACAAGCCGGTCTTCAGCTCGCGATTGAGGTCGAGATTGGTGGTCCACTCCTTCGCGGTCAACTTGCCGAGATAGAAATGCGAGGGACTCGCCGGCCCGAGCGAAGCGTTCAACGAGTTCTCAGAGTAGTCGACAACGTCCTGGCCGAAGGTGGTGGAAAGGTCCCAGTGGAAGGAGAGGAAGTCATTTCCCTTGGCCCCGGCGGTCAATTGGAAATCGCGATCCTTGAGGAACAGCTTGGGCGAATAGCCATCCGGATAGACGGCGATGTTGTTGTTGATTGAGTCCGGATTGCGGAAGGTGAGCCAGGCGGTGTTGTTCCGGCTGGAAAGGGTGCCCTCGGCGTAGAGTTCGACGCCATTGTCCAGGGGAAGGCCGGCGCTGAAGCTCGCCGCGTAGAGTTGCTCCGCGGGCACGCCCGGATGGCTGGTGTGCCGGTCGGCGGTCGCCTCGCGCGGGTCCGGCGTCGCGCCCGGCGTGCCGACGGGGACGGGCTGGTTCAGCGCATTGAGCGGATAGTACATCACCGTGGCGTTCGGGGTGATCGAGCCGCGATCGGCGATCTCTCGCGTATAGGCGATGGCCGACAGGTCGAGATAGCCGCGCCCCAAGAGGGCGAAGCCGATGTTGCCGGAGACCTGCTCGGTTTGCCCGTCGCCCGCGCCGGTGGCGCCATAGAGCGCCGAGACCGTACCGCCCTGCGGCGCCTTGCGGGTGATGATATTGATCACGCCGGCCAGGGCGTCGGAGCCGTACTGGGCCGAAGCGCCGTCGCGCAGCACCTCGATGCGCTCGATCCCAGCCGCGGGAATGAGATCGAGGTCGGCGGGAGACTGGCCGTTCTGCGTGGTTCCGTTCACGAACAGGATGGCGGTGTCGTGCCGGCGTTTGCCATCCACGAGCACCAGACTTTCGTCAGACGAAAGGCCCCGCAACGACAGGGTCTTCACCGCAAAGCTCGCGCCAGCGCCGCTGTTGGAGGTGTTGGCCGAGGGCACGAGCGTGGAGATGACGTCGCGGGTCGAGGCCTTGCCGCTTGCCTCGATCGCGGCGGTGGAAAGGACGTCGATGGGCGCGGGGCTGGTCAGGACGGTCCGCGTGCTCGATCGGGTTCCGGTGACAATCACCTCAGAAACTTGCGCTGATGAGGCCGCAGACGCGTCGACCGCGGGCGAAGCATTGTCAGCGGCGAGAGCGAAAGCGGGATGGCTTGCGGCCAGCGCCAAGGCGAGCGCCCCTAATGAGACTTGGGATTTCATGATCGTGATCGGTCCTGGATGGAGACGACAGAGGCGGCGCCCTCGATGAAGGAGGTCGCCCTCTGCAACAGTCGGATTTCGAATTGACCCAGCCGCGAATTGCGGCGGGGCGTTAGCTGCCTTGGCGGCGCGTGGAAAGGGTGAGGTTGGCGGTGTCGCCAAGACAGCTTCCGGCGGCCAACGCGGCCACCGACACGGCCTTGAATTGATGTCTCATTTGATACCCCCAGGTCACGAAAACGGGTCGGATGCGCGCCACGCCGGGTCAGGCCCTGTAATCACTTTTTCTAATAGCGCTACAAGGATTGACGCACGTCGTGTCCAGGATTGCTCCTGACGCGCAGAAGGCCCCGTCGAGGCAAATATCAATGTTTCACACTCGCAACCGTTTTAAATTTCTCATATATCGTTGATTTATTTTGATTTTTAACCCCAAAGCGCAAACAATAGCCGCTCAAGTGAATATAAATATCTCTATATCCAATTCTTCTTCGTGCCAAACCATGCAATAACGAACAATATGCAGTATTTTTCACTTAAAATGTGAGCGTGTTTTTCGGTTAAGTTTTTAAGACGATTTTCGAAACCAAATTTTCAGCAATTTTTATTGAACCCGAAGACGCGTCATCGCTAAAGCTACGCGTCAAATCTGTGGACAAGAAATCCTTCCTTATCTTATAGAATTCCTGCGTTGCCCCCGCTCCTGGAAGGGCGCGGCAGGGCGTTGAGGCCAACCGAACGGCGATCCGCGGATCACCGGCGCCCTCGTCGCGTTGATCATGGGACGCCTTGTCGAAGCCTCAATTCGGCCCGGGCGGTTTCGGTCGCGGCGGCAAGGGGAGCGGGTGGAACCGTTCCGGCGGGATCGGCGCGAGATCATCGCCCCGATTGTCCGGCGTCGGCGCCGTCGAGGGCGCGGACGCGTGGCGCTGATGCCCCCTTCGATGATGCGAGGCGGCCTTGGCGTGGCGCGCCGGCGGATGGGGCCGCGCCATCGTGCTGGCCGGGTCCGTGAGGAGCAACGCGCAAAGACTTGCGCCGATCGCCCAACGGACCCGCCAGCTGCTGATGGCGCGGCGCCTCACCAGCGCGTGGACAAGCTGAACACGGCGGCGCTTTCGCGGATCTGGTTGGATAGCGAGGCCTCGTAGCGCGCCGACAGCCGAAGCTTGTTGGCGGTGATGAAGCTCGCGCCCACCGTGGCGCCCGCCCAGCTGTTGACGTTCGCCGCCCCTTGAATGCGGATGGCCGATCCCGGCGATCCCTGGAAGCCAATATTGGCGTCCGGCGATTTGTCGCCGCCCAGGCGCCCGCCCACGATCGCCCCGACGAAGGGTTCGAGGACGCCGCCCTCGGCCGCGAACTTGCGGCTCAGCAGCAGCTCGCCCAGGCCCTCGAAATCGGCGGTGCGCACCGAGCCGACATTGAGGACGAACGGCCCGACGCCATGCTCGATGAAGGCGCTCTGATCGCGTTGCGAGGCCTGCAGCACGCCGGACGCCGTGAGCTTCCAGCCGCCCTGGAACAGGAACTGGCGCGCGGCGAGCGCCTGCAGGCTGAGATCGGTGCTGTCGGTGGACCCATTGGTGATGATGGTGTAGCCGCCGCCCGCGAGGGTCAGATTGCGGCTGATGTCCAGCGCGCCGCGCGTGGCCGAGGCCGACAGGCCGAACAGCCAGGGTCCGTACTGTTTGCGGGCGTAGAGCGCGCCTTGCCAATAGTCGCCCGTGGCGTGGGTCCCCAGTGAGAGGGTGCGTTCGTCCCCCTGGGCATAGGCGACGGCGAAGCCCACGCGCAGGTCGCCTGCGCCGAGAACGACATCATAGCCCGCGCCCAGCCCCGCGCCGGTGGCCTTGGTAGGAGCGAGGCCGGTGCTCAGCTTGTCGTTCACCAGATAGACCTGGGTCCAGGCCTGATCGGAGGTGTTGCGAGTGACGCCGCCCGCCGCCGCGACGCCGGCGAGGTCCAGCATCGACGCCGCGCCGGGAGTGAAGCGCCGTAGGGTGTTCTCCGCGAAGGTGCGCGGTGCGCCGGTCAGGTCGCCGCCCAGCATGCGCGAGGCCACCAGTTCGTTGAACTTGCGGTCCACCGAGGTCGACAAAAAGCGCGCATCGACATCGCCTTCGCCCGACACGGCCCCCAGATTGATCAGACGATCGGAGGCGCCGTTGCCCGACGCCGCGTTGAGGCCGGCGATCCACGCGTCCGAGCCGGTGAGCTGGGTGGCGTTGAAAAGGGCCCCCACGGCGCGCTGGTTCACATTGGTCGCGCCGCTGGTCCAGTCCAGCGGCGAGATCACCTCCAGCACTACGCTGTTCGCCACGAGGTCATAGCGCAAGCGCTCCACCGAACCTGGGCTCGAGGCGCCCACCGCCGACCAACCGGCGGCGTTGGTGAAGGCGCCGGTAAGCCCGCCCGAGCTCAGCACCACATAGCGCTGGTCGAAGCGGAGCGAGCCTGCCGACGCCAGGCTGGCGGCGAGGTTGACCCCGTTGATATTGGCCGCGCCAAGCACGTTGAGCGCGGTGGAGCTCGGGCCGTTGAAGGAGATCTGCAGCACGCCGCCGACGGGAGCGCTGAACTGGCCCACCGTGAGCACGCCCGGACCGGCGCCCGCGCTGACCGCCTGGGCGATCAGGCCGCCCGTGCCGTTGGCGCCGCCAGGCCGCACCACCCCGCCGCCAAGGAACAGCGGGCCGGTGTTGAGGCCGCTGCCCGAAAGCACGCCCGCCGGACCGACATAGGTGGTTCCGCTCAAGGCGCCTTGCAGCGCGACCTCGCCGCCCATGACCAGGGTGCCGCCGGTGTAGGTGTTGACGCCGCTCAGCGTCAGCACGCCCTGGCCGGCCTTGATCAGGCCGCCGACGCCGGTGAACGCGCCGGAGAAGGTGCTGTTGAAGCCGTAGGTGTCGATGAGGCCGTTGCCGGCGTTGACGGTCACCGAGCGCGCAGAGGTCACGCCGGCCAAGGTGCGCAGGGCGCCGCCGTCGAACACGACCCCATTGCTCGCGGCGCCGAGATTGGCGTCCGCCGAAATCTGCGTCAGGCCGTTCTCCAGGAACACCGTGCCGGTGAAGCTCGGCGCGCCGCTGAGGGTGAGAACGCCGGTCCCGTATTTGTAGAGCGGCCGGTTGCCCGTGAGGATGGAAGCCGACGGGGCGGAGTCGTTATTGGCGAGGCCGAACTGTAACACGGTCGCCTGCGAGAAATTGCTCGTCACGTCATAGAGCATGAACACGCCGCGACCGTAGGTGCCGATGGCTAAAGCGTCCAGGCTGGCCTCATAGTCGATCAGATTGACCTGGGTGTTGGGCAGGCCCGTGCCGAACCGGCGCCAGTTGGACAGCACGCCATTGGCGTCGCTGTCGGCCACGATGAGCGGATTGCCGGCGTTGTCGGCGGTGTTGATCCCGCCCACCAGCAGCGCATTGACGCCGTTGCTGGAGATGAAGCCCAGGCTTTCCGGACGGGTGAAATTGGTCGGCAGATTGGCGTTCAGCACCTGGCCGGTGACGCCGCCGTCCGTGGTGCCATAGAGGAGATTGGAGTCCGCGGCGAAGAAGCGCGCCTGCGAGCGCGGATCGAACAAGACCGCCGTGGGCGCCAAGGCGCCGTTGCCGTTGTAGAAGGCGCTCATATAGCTCGCCACCGGCTTGAGCGACATGGTCGCAAGGCTCGTGCCGGTGGAGACGAACAGGCGCGACCCGCCATAGGTCGATCCGGCCAGGAGCGCGTATTGGTTATCCCGCGTGCCGAAGTCCAGCGCCGTCACAATATAACCCGTGTGGCCGGCGTAGCTAGCTGGCAGAATATTGTAGCAACCATTGACGCAGGCCGTGTCCCCCGGCGTGTAGGGGGTGGGCGTGGCGAAGGTGTCCTGCGAAATATAGACCCCGCTGGCTGCTCCAAGCGCAATGTAGGAGGGGTCGATATTATTCAGCTTCACCTTCGGCACAAAGGCCGGGAAGGTCAGGTAACCCACGCTGTTGTTGTAGAAATAGAGGTCGATCTCGTTGCTGGTGATGTTGCCCGAGTGATCGAACTGGAAGCGGCCCAACGCGCCGCCTGCCAGAAACTGCGACGAGACATAGACATAGCTGGCGCCCTGGGCGGCTTGGGTGACCCCGTTGATCAGGGCCACCGTGCCGTCGCCGCCCCAGACCTGGTTGAACACGTTGCTTCTGGGCGCCGCCTGCAGGGCCGCGCCATTGTCCTGGGCCGCCACCGCCACCAGACCCGAGCTCGGGTCCAGCGCCATGCTGTAGGTTTCCAGCGCCTGACGGCCATTGTTCATCCCGTACCAGGCGCCCTGGGCCGTCTGGGGCGAGGTGCGATAATAGATGCCGCCGTCGGTGGCCATGATCAGATTGCCCTTGGCGTCGAACGTCATGGAGCGGCAATCGGGGTGAACGGTGGAGCCGTCCGCCGTGAAGGAGTCGGTCAGGGGCGCATAGGTGACCGAGCCGTCGGCGTTCAGCTGCGCCCGCATGGCGTTGGCGGAATAACCGCTCTGGCCAAAGTTCTGCAGGCGGTCGCCCGCCATGTAGACCACGTTGGGATTGTTCGGATCGATGGCGATAACCGAGTGGATCGCCGCTTGGCCGCCCGGATTGACGGCCGTCGGCGCTTCGGATCCGTTGCCGAACACATCCTTGCGCTTGTCGGGATCGGGCACGTTGGACGGCCCCGCGGTGCCGGCCAAGGTGGCCGGGTCGAGGGCGACGGATAGATCGTGCCAGGTCGAGCCGTTGTCCTTGGACAGATAGGCGTAGCGCATCTGGCCGGTGAAGCCGTCCACCACGCCCACGGCCACGGTTCCGTTCGGTCCGGCCGCCACGCGCAGGATGGTCGGGTCGCTGGAGGTGATCGCCGCCGCGGCGTTGGACTGACCAAACACCTTGGACCAGGTGGCCCCGCCGTCATAGGAGGTGTAGAGCGCGGTGCCTGCGTCGTTGCTGTTGCCCGACGAGGCGGTGGAAATCCCCACATAGAAGTGGTTCGGATTGGCCGGATCGCCCACCAGGGCTGTCGCCGCGCCGTTTGGCAGACCGGCCGCAACGCCGAGCTTGCTGAAGGTCTGGCCACCGTCGGTGGAGCGATAGAGCCCGCTGGCGGATTCCACGCCTCGACCGCTGGTCCAACTGCCCTCTTCGTTGAAGGCGGCGGCCATGATGGTGGAGCCGCGCACGGTGGCGTTGAGAACGCCGATGTTCGGCAGCGCGCCCACGGCAATGGTCTGCCAGGTAGCCCCGCCGTCGGTGGTCAATAAGAGGCCGTTGTTGGTGGAGCCGCCCCGACCGATATCGAAGTAGCTGCGCGGCGAGCCGCCGCCGACGCCGAAGGTGGTGCCCGAGCTGGTGACGGCGACGCCGGCGATGGCGGTCTGACCGCTGGTGTCGCTGAGATCGAAGCTGATGCCGCCGATGGAGAGCGAGCCCTTCTGGTCGGTTTGCGCCGTCCAGCTGAGTCCGCCGTCGGTGCTGCGCCAGATGCCCCCGTTGGGCGAGCCGGCCAGCAAGAGATTGGATTGGAACGGATCGACGGCCACCGTCTGGATGGCGCCCGATTGCGTGCCGTAGGACGGCGCCACGCCAGAGCCGCGATTGTTGGGTCCGTCAGCGCCGTTCATGACCTGCGGCACGCCGACCTCGATGCCCGGGCCGATGGGGACGAAGGCCTGAGCGTGGGCTGCAAGCGGCGCGGTCAAGGCCAGCGTGGTGGCGAGACCCGCCAAGGCCGTCGACGACATCAAACGCGCAAAGCCGCGATGCGGCTGCGCCATCATGGTTTGTTGCAACATTCCCCAGTCCCCAAATCAGGCGCGATTCTGCAGCTCACCGTTTAGGCGAGCGCTCTGCCGTAAGGTTAATCTGCGCTCCGAGTTGGAGCGCCGTCAAGAGGCTGGCAGGGTGCAAATTAACCTTCTCTGTCGGGCGTCGATTTCTTGTTGCCGAGCCCACGGAGACGCCCGCGTCACAAACCGGCTTACGTCTTTGTTGGCGATTCTCATGTCGTTGTTGGAGAATCTCATGCGTGCGAAGCAGCGGACGCGTCGCTGATTGGGGGGGCGTTGAGAGCGTCACAGAGTCTTGCCCCGAGCATCTCGATATTTGTTGTTAAAGAACAATCCATTGGTCGGAATGCCCAAGGCCGGCTGTCGCCATGCGGTCTTTGGCTTTCGTGCCGCCCCTTCCTGATTCCCAGGTCAGATTTTCTGATGAAGCGGCGCCGGATGGCGTGACTATGCTTCGGGCTCGCCCCCACAGCGGGAGGCGGCTTGCCTGGTGCAAGAGCAATCGCCCCGCCCCATGGGCTGGAGAAGCGCTGCATGTCGGACCGCAAGATGCGCCTCGGCGCTTTTCTCATGAGCGTGGGCCACCACCTGGCCGCCTGGCGCCATCCCGAGGTCGATCCGGTCGCTGCTCTGCGCTTCGACCATTTCGCCCGGCTGGCGACGTCGGCCGAGAACGCCGGGTTCGATGCGGTCTTCTTCGCCGACAACGTGGCCCTGCCTGGGTGGTCGCTGGACGTCCTCTCCGCAGGCCCTCAGCCCTATTACTGGGAACCGCTGACGCTGATGGCCGCCCTGGCGGTTCAAACACGGCGCATCGGCCTGATCGGAACCGTCTCGACCACCTATCTCCCTCCCTACCATCTCGCGCGCAAATTCGCCTCGCTTGACCACCTCAGCGGCGGCCGCGTCGGCTGGAATCTGGTGACGTCAGGTTCGGACGCTGAGGCCCGTAATTTCGGCCTCGACCATCAACTGAGCCACGCCGAGCGCTACGCCCGAGCCCGCGAATATGTCGATGTGGTGTGCGGACTCTGGGACACCTGGGACGACGATGCTTTCCTCTTTGACAAAGAAGGGAAGCGATATTTCGATCCGGCCAAGGTCAGACGGCTGGACCACGTCGGAAAATACTATTCCGTTCAGGGACCTCTTCAGTCCTCGCGACCCGTTCAAGGGCGTCCGGTCATCGTCCAGGCCGGATCATCGGATGACGGACAAGATCTCGCCGCCCAGTCGGCCGAGGTGGTGTTCACCGCACAGCAGACGCTTGATGAGGCGAAGGCTTTCTACGACGGGCTGAAGGCGCGAGCCCGCAGGCGCGGTCGCTCCCCGGACAGCCTGCTGATCATGCCTGGCGTCATGCCCTTTGTCGCGGAAAGCGCCGATGAGGCCAAACGCAAGCTCGACCGGCTGCAGGCCCTTGTCGAGCCCAGACAGGCGCTGCGTCTGCTGTCGACTTTCCTCGGTGTCGACGCGACGGGGCTCGATCTTGATAAGCCCCTGCCCGATTTCCCGGCCACGGAAGGCTGGCTGAGCCGCCAGAAACTGTTCGCCGAGCTCACGCGGCGAGAAAACCTGACCGTGCGAGGCCTGATCGACCGCGTCGTTCCGGCGAGAGGCCACAAGGTGATGGTCGGGACGGCGGCGCAGATCGCAGACGGCCTACAGGAGTGGTTCGAGGGCGGAGCCGCGGACGGCTTCAACATTCTTCCGCCCACCCTGCCCGCGGGTCTCGACGACTTCAATGCGCTGGTGATCCCTGAACTTCGCCGTCGGGGCCTGTTCCGCCAGGACTACGAAGGATCAACGCTCAGGGAAAACCTGGGCCTGAGACGGCCGGAGCGCCGGAGCGAGGCTGAGCAGCAAGTGCCGATCCCCGCCTGATAGGCGCCGGCTTCAGTTCCTTGGACGCCATTGACGGAGGCGCGAGCGGTCGCAATACTTCGCCGCATGGTTAAGTATCAGCAGCACAAGCTCGACCGAGTGTTCGCGGCCCTGGTCGATCCCACGCGCAGAGCGATTCTGGCGCGGCTGGAAGAGGAAGACAGCGTCACCGTGAGCGCGCTGGCTCAGCCGTTCGATATCAAGCTGCCGGCCGTGATGAAGCACCTCGATGTCTTGGAGGACACGAACCTGATCCGGCGGGTCAAGCACGGGCGCATTGTGAATGTGAGCCTTGCGCCGCAGCCGCTGCAGGAGGCCATGGACTGGCTGGCCCGATATGAGCGGTTCTGGTCGCCAAGGCTCGACCGCCTCGCCGCCCACGCCGAAGCCCGCGAGCGCGACGCTCAAGCTGCGGGCGATCTCGGGGAGCGGGACGAATGACCACCAGCCTCGCCATGGTGCGCCGGATCGCCGCGCGCCCGTCGATCGTCTTCGAGGCCCTCGCCACCGCTGAGGGCATCGCCAGCTGGTGGGGCCCCGAGGCCTTGCCAGTGCTCGCCGCTGAGTTCGACGCCAGTGTGGGCGGCGCCTATCGCGTACGCTTTCAGACGGGGGACGGACAGCAGCACGAAGCGTTCGGCCAGGTGCTGGATATCGACCCGCCCTATCGCCTGACCATGAGCTGGGCCTACGCCCACGGCGGCGAGCCGGAGGAAGCCGGCCGAACATCACGCCTGGAATTCGTCTTGCGCGCCATCGACGGCGGCACCGAACTCACCTTCACCCAGACCGATCTGAAGAACGAAGTCTCGCGCCAAAATCATGAACACGGCTGGGCTGGCGCATTCGCCAAGCTGGTCGCCCGTCTGGGCGCGCTCACCCCTGAAGGTTGACAGGCGGACGGCGGCGCCCAATACTTCACTACATGGTGAAGTATTGTCTCACCCTGCGCCAAGCGGTTTCGGCCAAGGCGCGGGCGCAGGCACAGCAAATGGGAGAGCGAGATGGCGTTGAACGGATCAAGGACCGGGAGGTCCACCTATCGCGCCGGCGTGGCCTCGGCGCTGGCGCTAATTGGCGGTGCGCTGCTGGCCGCCCCGACCATCGCCGGCGCAGCGACCGCCACCGATCCGCAGATCGTCTATCGATCGTCGATGGCGCCCATCGAGGAATATTTGATGGATCGCGAGGCCGAAATCGCGCTCGCCAAGTCCGCCGCGCCTCCGGCGGTCTCCAACGACGCCACCGTCCTCGTCATGACGCGAACCGGCTATGAAACCGCGATCACGGGCAAGAACGGCTTTGTCTGTCTGGTGGAGCGAAGCTTCACCTCACCCTTCTCGGAGCCGGGTTTTTGGAACACCAGAGGAAAAGCGCCCCTGTGCATGAACGCCCCGGCCGCACGGTCGGCGCTGCCCGTGAACATCAAGCGCACCGAGCTTGCCCTGGCCGGGCTCGACAAGGACGTAATTCTCGCACGCATGAAGGCGCTCATCGCTCAGAAAGCTTTCCCGACCGTCGAGATCGGGTCGATGTCGTACATGCTGTCCAAAGAGCAATACACCGGTGAAACGGTTAAGCACTGGCACCCTCACCTGATGTTCTACATGCCGGGCGACATGCCGGCTTCCGAATGGGGGGCGAATTCTTCGGGCCGATCGACCATTTATGGCGGGGCCGCAGAACTGCCCGGCGGCGGATATTTGCCGTGGACGCTATATCTCGTGCCCGTGCCCAGGTGGTCGGATGGAGCGCTGGATGAGGCGCTCGTTCATAGTCACTGAATGGGCGGGAGCGGGAATGAATTGGCGGCCGCCGCTCACCCCTCCAGCAGGCTTTGGCCCACATAGTCTCCAGGCCGCGCCCCGCGCGGACAGGCGTAGAGCCCGCCGCCGATGTGGGTGACGAACTGGTTCATCATGTCGAAGCGCGACATCTTCTCGAACATGGGGATGAAGGCCCGGCGCGGGTCGCGCTGATAGCAGACGAACAACAGCCCCGCGTCATATT
>JBFLWS010000031.1:0-34190 GCA_040757715.1 Pseudomonadota bacterium
GGGCCCTATCACGGCCCACTCCGCGTCCGACAAATCCCCTCGACCCAAGGCGCCCTCCCTCCAAGAGGAATCCTTGAATCACTGCGCCGATGATTTGGGAATCCCTTTTGTCAACAGGGCCTAGGTTAGGCGCCGGAAACGCCGCCTGGAGAGCCGCCATGAAGACCCGCATCACCGAACTGTTCGGCATCGAACACCCCATCATGCAAGGCGGCATGCACTATGTGGGCTTCGCCGAGATGGCGGCGGCGGTGTCAGAGGCTGGCGGCCTTGGCACCATCACTGCGCTCACCCAGGGCTCGCCGGAGAACTTGGCCAAGGAAATCGCCCGGGCCAAGGAGATGACCAAGAAGCCGCTGGCGGTGAACCTGACCTTCCTGCCGGCGGTCGTGCCCCCCGACTATCCCGGCTACATCAAGGCCATCATCGACGGCGGGGTGAAGATCGTCGAGACCGCCGGCAACAATCCGCAGAAGTGGATGCCGGCGCTGAAGGAAGCGGGGATCAAGGTGGTGCACAAGTGCACGGCCGTGCGTCACGCCCTGAAGGCCGAGGCCATCGGCTGCGACGCGGTGAGCGTGGACGGCTTTGAATGCGGCGGGCATCCCGGCGAGGACGACGTGCCGAACTTCATCCTGCTGCCTCGGGCGGCGGAGGAGCTGAAGATCCCCTTCCTGGCCTCGGGCGGCATGGCGGACGGGCGCTCCCTGGTGGCGGCCCTGGCCTTCGGCGCCGACGGCATGAACATGGGCACGCGCTTCATCGCCACCCAGGAGGCGCCGGTGCATGAGCATGTGAAGGCCGCCATCGTCGCCGCCACCGAGCTCGACACCCGCCTGATCATGCGCCCCCTGCGCAACACTGAGCGGGTGCTGGTGAACGCCGGGGTGGAGCGCCTGCTGGAAAAGGAAAAGACCCTCGGGTCCAGCATCAAGTTCGAGGACATCATCGCCGAGGTGGCCGGGGTCTATCCGCGCATCATGAAGAACGGCGACATGGACGCCGGCGCCTGGTCCTGCGGCATGGTGGCCGGCCTGATCCACGACGTGCCCACGGTGAAACAGCTCATCGACCGCATCATGGGCGAGGCCCATGCCATCATCCGCGAGCGCCTGGAAGGGCTGATGGGAGGCTGATTTTTGGCATTGATCGCGCCGATGGTTACCTGTCGGAAGGAATAAAGGCCTATGCCTCTCGTCGGCGAAGCGGCGGGGGCGTGCAGGTGGCGGTCGGCGGATTCTTTGTGAAGTGCCCTCAATGTGCGTCGCGCACCAAGGTCACCGAGAGGGGCTTGCAGTTCCAGCCGCTGGTGCAATGCCGCTGCGGCGCCTCCTACATGCCGGCGCTGAAGCCCGACACGATCAAGCCGCGCCAGTCCGTGGTGGTCCTTGACGCAAACGGCGCCGAGGTCGACCACCTGCCGCCGCCCAGGCGCATTCAGCTGAACGGCTGAAGGCTCAGATCGCGGGTTCCGGGGCCAGATGGTTCCAGTAGCGCTGGCGCAGCACCTTCTTGTCGATCTTGCCGGTGGCGGTGAGCGGCACGAGGTCGAACAGCACCGCGTCCGGCGTCCACCACTTGACGATATGCGGTTCGAGGAAGGCCAGCACGTCTTCGGCGGTGACGTCGGAGTCGTCGTGCGGCTCGATGATCAGGATCGGCCGCTCCTCCCACTTGGGGTGATAGACCCCCACCACTGCAGCGATCTTCACGCCCGGGCAGGCCACGGCGAAGTTCTCGATGTCGATGGAGCTGATCCACTCGCCGCCGGACTTGATCACGTCCTTCTTGCGGTCGGTGATGCGCATGAAGCCGCAAGGGTCGATGGTGGCCACGTCGCCGGTGTCGAACCAGCCGTCGGCGTCCACCGCTGGGGCCGCGGCGCGGTAGTAGCGCTCCAGGGTCCAGGGGCCGCGGGCCATGAGCGCGCCGGA
Organism: Pseudomonadota bacterium; assembly: GCA_040757715.1. Lineage (GTDB taxonomy): Bacteria > Pseudomonadota > Alphaproteobacteria > Caulobacterales > Caulobacteraceae > CAIMFV01. Next base: position 1,935 of record JBFLWS010000031.1, read on the forward strand.
GGTCTCGCCGTCGTGGGGCAGGGCGGCGCCCTCGTCGTCGACGATCTTCAGCTCGATGCCGAACTGCATGCGGCCCTGACGGGTCCAGATGGTCTCGCGCGCCTCGTCTTCGCCCTTGGCCATCAGCGCCGGCGTCGGCGTGGCCATGACGCCGATGGGGCTGGTTTCGGTCATGCCCCACAGCTGAAGCACCTTCACGCCATACTTGGTCTCGAAGGTCTCCGCCATGGCCCTTGGCACCGCCGAGCCGCCGATCACCACCCGCTCCAGCTTGGCCGTGCCCTCGCCGGCTTGAGCGAGGTGGTTCAGGTACATGGTCCAGATGGTGGGCACGCCGCCGGTGATGGTGACGCCCTCGGTCTGGATTAGCTCCTGCAGGCTCTTCGCGTCCATCTTGTCGCAAGGCAGCACGAACTTGCAGCCGTTGATCACCCCGGCGAAGGGCTGGCCCCAGGCCGCCACGTGATAGAGCGAGGAGCAGGGCATGATGGCGTCGAAGGCGGAGAGGCCAAGGGCGCTGGACAGGCCCGCGGCCATGGCGTGCAGCACTGTGGAACGGTGCGAGTAGAGCACGCCCTTGGGATCGCCCGTGGTGCCGGAGGTGTAGCAGATCATGGCCCCGGCGTTTTCGTCGAACACCGGCCAGTCGATTTCGTCGGGCATGGGAGCGATGAGCGTCTCGTAGCTCTCGGCCCGCACCTCGCCCGGGATCAGCCGCGCCTCATCGCACAGCATGATGAAATTGCGCACTTCGGACAGATAGGGGGCGATGCGGTCCACTTGGGCGGCGAAGCTGCGCTCGAAGAAGAGTGCCGAGCTGCCGGCGTGGTTGATGGTGTAGATCAGCTGGTCGTCCGACAGACGCGGATTGGCCGTATGCAGCACCGCCTCGACGCCGGGCGCGGCGTAGAACAGCTCCATGTGCCGGCTGGTGTTCCAGGCCAGCGAACTGACCCGCTCGCCCGGATTGACGTCCATCTTGCGCAGCAGGTGCGCGGCCTTGGCCACGCGCCGGGCAAAGTCGGCGTAGCTGTAACGCGACAGCGGCTCGTCCACGAGGCGGGAGACGATCTCCTGGGACGCGTGCGCCACGGCGGCGTGGCGTAGGATGCCGCTGATCAGCAACGGCGTCTGTTGCATCAATCCCGTGAGCATCTGGACCTCCCTTGAATTGTCGTTTTGTTGCTTTTCATGCACGAACCGCCTGATCGGGCAAGGATTTGATCGCGGGCGCAGCGCGGCTACGACTAAAGCCGAGGGGGGAGCGGCGTTTCAGGACCTGACGCCTGCCGAATTGTCAGACAACTGAGCTTTGAAAATGAATTTTGTGCGGTTGCGACCTGTCTGCACAACTTGAGCAAGACAGGCCGCGCGACTCCCGTATCATCACCACGTTTGGCAGGCTCAGGGGACCGTCCCATGGCGATCATTTGGCGCGACGAGATGTCCATCGATGGCGGAGTTATCGATGAGGACCATCAAACGCTGATTGCGATCATCAACGAATTCTTTGAGATCAAGGAAGATCTACGTGAATTCAATGAGTTGAGCAAATTGCTGGCCAAGCTGCACCACTATACGGAGGTGCATTTTGGACGTGAGGAAATGCTGCAAAGAGCGGCGCACTATCCTTACAACGACGCGCACCACCACGAGCACGAGACCTTGCTGCGGGAATTGGCGGCGGTGAACGCCGAGCTGGACACCTACGCGCCGGTGGAGCCGGGCGCGGCGGTGTCGCCCGAGACCCTGCACGCCTTCCATGAGAGGGTGGGTCTGTTCCTGCGCCACTGGCTGGTGGACCACATCATCAAGTCCGATCTGCGCATGAAGCCCTTCGCCGCAGAGATGAAGGGCCACGCCAAGACACTGAAGCCGCTGGATCAGTCGGTGGCCTGGCTGGCGAGTTAAGCCCTCGGTCCGCGGAGCACGGCGCCTACACCGACGGCGATCAGGCGCGCGGCGAGGTTCACATAGAAGATCATCATGCCCATGGCCGCGGCGGGGGCGATGTCGCCGGCGTCGTCCATGTTCAGCACCGCAACCGAGGCCAATTTCACGTCCGGCGGATAGAGGAACACCACCGCCGACACCGTGGTCATGGCGTTGACGAACAGATAGGCGGCGATCTCCACCAGAGCCGGGGCTGAGAGGGGCGCCAGCACCCGCGCCAGCACCACGAAGCGGCTGCGGCCCAGCACCGCGCCGGCGGGCTCGAACTCGCGGTCCAGCGCCTTCAAGGCCGAGACGCTGGAGAGGTGCGGCACGGCATAGAAGTGGATCACGGTGACCACGATGAGAATCCCGAAGGTCCCGTAGATCACATGCAGCGGATTGGCCGGGTCGTTGAAGGCGAGGGCGTAGCTGAGGCCAAGCGCGAGGCCCGGCACGCCGGCGGGCAGAAGGGCGAGGCTGGAGAGGGCGAGGCGCAGGGGCGCGGAGGCGGGAGTCCGCTCACTCACATAGGCGCCGAGGAAGGCCAGGGCGACGCCGATGCCCGCAACGCTAAGACCCAGCACGATGGAGTTGGTCACCGCCGACCAGCCGCCGCCGTCGAACTGGTCGAAGTCGTAGTGCTGCAGGCTGAAGCTGAGGTCGTAGGGCCACAGCCGCACCACCGCCGCCAGCTGGCACACGGCGATGACGCCGACGATGAGGGCGGCGAGGCTAAAGGCGCCGGCGCCGATGGCGAGGTCGCGCTTGAGGTCCGGGCGCGGGCGGTAGGGCTGGGACTTGGATGAGACGAGCGCCGCCTGTCGCCGCGCCGCCGCGCGCTCGATCACCACGGCGATGAGGCTGGGGGCGAGAATGAACAGGCTGGCCACCGCCCCGAGAGGGAAGTTCTGCTGGCCCAGCACCTGCTTGTAGATTTCGAGGGCCAGCACGTCGAAATCGCCGCCCACCACCTTGGGCGCGCCCACGTCGGCGATCACCAGGGAGAACACCACCACCGCAGCGGCCACGAGGCCATGCCGCGCGCCGGGCAGGGTGACGCGCCAGAAGGTGCGCCAGGTCCCGGCGCCCAGGATCTCCGCCTGTTCATAGAGCCGGCCGTCGGCGGCGCTGAGCGCCGTGCGCAACAGCACCACCGCATGGGGAAAGAAGGCCACCGCATCGGCCAGGAACACCCCTTGCGCGCCATAGATGGTCTTGCCGCCAAAGACTGGCGTGAGCAGGCCCTTGGCTCCGAACAGATAGACCAGCGCCAGCGCCGGCAGGAGCGAGGGCACCAGCAAGGGCGCCGAGGAGAGCGCCGCGAGAAGGCCCTTCAGCTTCAGGTTGGTGCGCTCCAGCGCATAGGCCATGAGGAAAGCCAGGGGCAGCACCGCTGCGGTGACGGCGAGGGCGAGCCCGCCGGTATTGACGAGGGCACGCAGGAGGCCAGGCGCAGCGAGATAGCGGGCGAAATTGGCCAGGGGCGCTTCGCCGGGCCCCACGTGCAGGGCCTGGGCGCCCAGGACGCCAAGCGGCGCGACCAGGAAGGCGGCGAACAGGACAAGAAAGGCGAGGGCGATGAGATTGGCGGCCGTCCGCTCGCCGATCATGAACGGGCCTCCTCGCGCGGGAACAGCCACAGCCGGTCGAAGTCCGCGAAGAGACGCACCGCCTCGCCCACGGCGGGCCGGCGGGCGTCTGCGGGCAGATCGACCATGATGAGGTCGTTCCCTGGACCATCGAGGCGCACCTCTACCCGCACATAGGCGCCGGCGAACAGGATGGCCTGCGCCCGGCCCGGCGCGCCGCTGTCCGGCGGGCCGGAGAAGCTGAGCGCTTCGGGACGAATGGCCACGGTGACGGAAGCGCCCTTGGCGAGGCCGTCGGTGCGCGCAGGCAAGAGCGGGCCTGCGGCGAGACGCACGAGGTTCTTGTCCGCCACCTCGCCCGCCACCTGATTGGCGGGGCCGAAGAAGCTCGCCACGAAGGCGCTGGCTGGGGCGGCGTAGACCGCTTCCGGCGCGCCGATCTGTTCGATGCGCCCGGCGCGCATGACGATCACCCGGTCGGCCAGGGCCATGGCCTCTTCCTGGTCGTGCGTGACCATCACGGTGGTGACGCCAAGCCGGCGCTGCAGCAGCTTCAGCTCCACGCGCAGCTGCTCGCGCAGCTGCGGGTCGAGGGCGGCCAGCGGCTCGTCCAGCAGGAGGATGTTCGGGTCGGCGGCGAGGGCGCGGGCGATGGCCACCCGCTGTTGCTGGCCGCCGGAGAGCTCGGCCGGAAGGCGCGTCTCAAGGCCGGGCAGGCCCACGGTGTCCAACAGGGCCGCGACCCGGGCGGCGCGATCGGCCTTGGCGAGGCCGCGCTTCATGCCAAAGCCGATGTTGTCGGCCACCTTAAGGTTGGGGAAGAGGGCGTAGGACTGGAACACCATGCCCATGGCCCGGGCGGAAGGGGCGGCGCGGGTCACGTCCTCGCCGTCGAGGCGAACTTCGCCCGAGGTTGGCGTCTCCAGCCCGATCATCATGCGCAGGAGCGTGGTCTTGCCGCAGCCGGAGGGGCCCACCAGGCAGACGAACTCCCCGCGCTCGGCGGCGAAGCTGACCGCGTCCACCACCGTCGTCGCGCCGAAGCGCTTGGTGATGCCGCGGACCTCGAACGCGGTGTCGCCGCTCACGACTTCGGTTCCGACTTGGCCCCGTAGCGTTTGGCCCACTCGGTGAGGATGCGGTCGCGATTGGCGGCGGTCCATTTCAGGTCCACCGGCGCCAGGTGGTCGCGCAGGTCCGCCGGCAGGATGGGCGAGGTGGGCATGGAGCGGTCGCCCACTACGCCGAAGTTCTTGGCGTAGAGGGCCATGGCGTCCTTGGAAAAGGCCCAATCGATGAAGGCCTTGGCCGCGTCGGCGTGCTTGGTGCCGGTCACCAGGCCCGTGGCCTCCAGGTCCCAGCCCACGCCCTCCTTGGGGATCACCACCTCCACCGGCAGGCCTTGCGTCTTGGCCTGGGCGGCGCGGAAGTCGATGGAAATGCCGATGGGGATTTCGCCGCGGGACACGTCCTTGCAGGGCTTGGAGCCCGAGTGGACATAGGCGGAGATGTTGGGGTTCAGCCGGTCCATATAGGCCCAGCCCTTCTCTTCGCCGTTCAGCTGCAGCCAGGCAGCGACGGCCAGGAGCCCTGTGCCGGAGGAGGCGGGGTCCGGCATGGAGACGAGGCCCTTGTAGATGGGCTTGGTCAGGTCTTCCCAGCTCGTCGGCGTGGGCAGGTTGCGCTTTCGCATCTCGTCGGTGTTGACGCAGATGGCGGCGCTCCACAGGGCCTCGCCCGTCCAGTGGGGAACCGGGCGGCCGTCGCGGAAGCGGGCGTCCACGCTCTCCAGCCCCTTCTGGGCGTAGGGCGCAAGGAGGCCGGCGTCGTCGAGCTTCATCATGGAGGTGGCGGCGAGGGCGAACACCACGTCGGCTTGCGGGGCCTTCTGTTCGGCCAGCAGCTTGGCGGTGACCACGCCGGTGGAGTCGCGCACCCAGACGAGGTCGATGTCCGGCCGCGCCTTCTTGAAGCTGTCCGTATAGGGCTGGATCTGGTCGGCCTCGGCGGCGGTGTAGACCACCAGCCGCTCATGCGGCTTGGAACAGCCGGCCAGAAGGGCGGCGACGGCCAGGGCCGAGGCCAGGATGGACTTGCGCATGAGTGTCCCCTGCAGTCTAGAGCGAAATCCGATCAATCGGAATCGAATTTCGCTCGTAATAATTTGAATCTAGAGCATTTTTGTCCGAAAACCGGTTCCCACTTTTCGGAAAATGCTCTAAGCACACCCTGATGAACCGGGCGCGCGCGGCGATGCTATCGCAGTTGTGTGACGCTTAAGGCTGGCGGTCGGAGGCGGCGATCTCGTCCAGGAGGGCGGGCAGGTCGGCCACCGTATCGATGACATAGTGGGCGCCGGCGGCGCGCAGGCTCGCGGCGGCGGCCTCCACCCGCGGGCGACGCTCGGCCTCCGTGAGGGCCTCATATTCGGCGAGGCTGAGCCCGATCCCGTTGCCGGAGGCAGCCACGCCCACAGTCCAGCAGCCGGCGTTGCGGCCCTCGGCCATGCCCACCTCGGCGTCGTCCACCTTCACCACGGCGCTGGCGGGCCACACATCAAGCTCGATCAGCGCCTTCCACACCATCTGCGGCGAGGGCCGGCCGGTGGGGGTCTCGCCGGCGCAGACCACGGCGTCGGGCGTGTAGCCTTGCGCGGCCGCGCGAGGCAGGATCGCGGCCATCATCTGGCGGGTGTAGCCGGTGCCGGAGCCCACCTTCAGCCCGCGGCGCTTCAGCTCGGCGAAGGTTTCCGCCGCGCCGGGGATCAGCGTCGAGTGCTCGGCGGCCGAGGCGGCCATGAGCGGCTCCAGCGCCGCGTAGATGCGCAGGGCGTCGGCCTCGCTGGGCGCCGCGCCGGTCTTTGCCCGCCAGGCCTCGGCGACCCGCTCGATCTTCAGGATTTCCTTCACATGGGCGAGCTTGGCCATGCCCATGTCGCGGCGGGCGTCGGCGGCGGCGAGCTGAACGCCTTCGGCGGCGAAGGCGGTCTGGTAGGCGGCCACGGGGGCCATGCAGCCGAAGTCGATCATGGTCCCGGCCCAGTCGAATACCACGGCTTTCAAGGGGGTCTTGGTCATGCGGCGATCTGGGCTCCAAGGAGGCTGTCGAAGGTGCGCTCGGCGATGCCGAAGCAGGTGGAGGCGCCCGTGCCGCTGGTGACCATCACGAGGCGCAGATGCGGTTCGGGGGCGTCGATGAAATAGGTGCGGTCGCTGGCCACGGCGTAGGAGCCGGTCCAGCGCTCCACCACCGGCGGCGGGGGCGAGCCGATGGCCTTCTCGAATTCGTCCAGGATCAGGCGCTCGGTGGCGGCCTCGGCGAAGGGCTGCGGCGTCGCCTCATAGTGATGACTGTCGCCCACCACGAGGCCGCCGTCGCCGCTCTGCACCACGATGAGGTGGACGCCGTGGCTGAGGTGCTCGGCCTGCTCGGCGGTGAGGCGCGCCTTGAGCGGCGCGGCCTCCGGCAGGTCGGCGTAGCCTGCGTAGCGGGCGAGGCTAAGGTCGGACATGAGTGCGGCCGGCCATTGGAAGCCGGGACTGGCCAGCTTCAGCATGGAGAGTCGGCAGCGGGTGGGGCGATAGGCCTCGATGCGCTCAGGATAGAGGCTGGCGAAGTCATCGCCGGGGCAGACCACCACCGTCTCCGCGCCGATGAAGCCGCGGGAGGTCTCGACGCCCTTCTCGCTCACCTTGAGCGCCGCCGCGCCATGGATGAAGGCGACGTCGTAGACATCCGCCAGCCACGCGGCGAGCTGGGGGATGGCGTCGCGGGACTCCACGCGCAGCTCGTGCGGGCTCGTCAGGGCGCCCAGGGCGTCCGGCGCGGCCACTTGCGGATGACGGTCTTTGAGCGCCTTCGAGTCGAGGAAGCCGCAGCCCTCGCCCATCTCGGTTTTCAGAAAAGCCTCCGCCACGGCCACGGCTTCCGGACGCCGCACGGTGAGGATAAGGCCGGCGTGGTGCACGGCGATCCCGGCCCTGGGGGCGATCTCCGCCCACACGTCGCGAGTGCGGCGGGCGAGGGTCCAGCTCTCGCCGCGCTGCTGGCCGGTGACGGTGACGAAGCCGAAATTGCGGATGGAGGCCCCGTTGGCCCGGGTGTCGCGCTCGATCACCGCCACGCGCTTGCCGCGGCTGGCCGCCACATAGGCGTGGGCGAGGCCGAGCACCCCCGCCCCCACGATGGCCACGTCAAAGCTGCCCGCGCTCACGCTCATCGTCTCAGTCGCGATAGGCGGTGAGCGCGTCGCCCAGCGCGGCCTTCAGGGGATCGAGCCAGGGCTCGAAATTTTTCCACTGATCAAGGCCGTCGCGGAAGATGGGCTGGCGCACCTGCTCGGAGCTCGGCGTGCGCACGCTGCGCTTGTTCTGGTGGAAGTTGATGCAGGCCTCCTCGAAGGGCAGGCCGCAGTGGTCGAGGATGCGCCGCACGCTGCCTTCCAGGTCGTCCACCACGTCTTCGTGCTGCACCCGCAGCACCTTGCCGGGCAAGGCCTCGTCCCAGTGCCGCATCAGTTCGAGATAGGTGCGGTAATAGCGGGCGATGTTCTCGATCCCGTAGGTGAATTCCTGGCCCTTGGCGTAGAGCTGCTTGAAGTTGCTGAAGCAGCAGGACATGGGATCGCGCCGGGCGTCGATGATCTTGGCGTTGGGCAGCATCAGATGGATGAGTCCGATGTGCCTGAAATTGTTCGGCATCTTGTCGATGAAGAACGGCCGGTCGGTGCGGTAGGCGCGGGTGTCGTCGAGATAGCGCTGACCGAAGGCGCGGAAATCCTCGGCGCTCAGTTCGGCCAGAGCGTCCGGATAACGCTGCTGCTCCACATAGGTCCCGTGGCCCTGGATATCGAGCACCACACGCTGGATGTCGGACAGCTCCTGCGTGCCCTCCACCTGGGAGTGCGAGGCGAGGATCTGTTCAAGCAAGGTCGAGCCGGCCCGCGGCAGGCCAAGGATGAAGATCGGGTCGGGGCGTAGATCGCCCCACCCCTCGCGCTCGGCGAAGAAGGCCGGGGTGCAGACGCGAATCTGGGCTGTGGTGTTATTCTCAGTGATCTCCGGCCGGTATTTGCTGTCCGACTGCTTCAGGGTGTTGCCGCGCTGGTAGAAGGCGAAGGCCTCCTCGTACTCGCCGCGATCCTCCAGCGCCTTGCCCAGCGCAAAGCAGAGGTGGAAACGGTCCTCCAGCACGGTGGTTTCGTCCGCCTCTTCCCGGCGCATGGCCGCGATTTCGTCGTCGGTGAAGCGATAGGTCTTGAGGTTGGCGAGGCTCCAATAGGCGTCGCCGAAGTCGGGACGCAGCCGGGCCGCCGTGCGATAGGCCTCGATGGCGGGCGGAACCTCGCCGATGGTCTTCAAGGCATGGCCCTGCCACAGCGGCACGTCCCAGGACTTGGGCCAGAGCTTCGCCATCTCGGCGTAGATCTCCAGCGCCTTGTCATTGCGGCCAAGGCCGACCTCCACATTGGCGGCCATGGTCAGGTAGTCGAAATTCTGGGGATCGACGGCCAGGAGCTTTTCGATCTCGCCCTGGGCCTCTTGGTGCTTCTGGCGTTTCACCAGGGTCTGCACATAGTCGTAACGCGCCGCGGTGTAGTCCGGGCTCAGCTCCAGCACCGCTTCCAACAGCGCCTGGGCGTCGTTGAGCACCTCCAGCGCGATGGCGATGCGAGCCAGCACGCGCATGGCCTCGGGGTCCTGCGGATGCGCCAGCAGATAGGGGCGGATGATCCGCTCGGCCTGGCCGATGTCGCCGTCCGCAAAGAGCGAAGTGGCCTGCACCACCTCCGGCGCCAGGGCCTTCAAGGTGGCCACATGGTCGGCGGCGATGGCGGCGTTCTCGGCGTCGCCAGTGAGGCGATAGAGCCCTTCCAGCATGCTCCAGCTCGCCGGCAGGGCGGGGTTTAGATTGACTGAGGCCAGCAGGTTCTGGATGGCGTTCGGCGCATCCTTCAGGGCGACATGGGCCATGCCGCGCTCCTGGAATTGCTTGGAGAAGTTGGGATAGAGGGTCTGAAGCCGGTCCAGGGCAGCCAGCGCCGGCGCGATCTGGCCGAGGCAGCGCTGGCTTGTGGCCACGATCAGCAGCAGGTCGCGGTTCTCCGGATACTGTTCGAGCAAGGGGGCCGCGGCCGGCAGGGCTTCCGCGTGCCGACCCGCCTGTTGCAGCTGGCGCAAACGGAGGACTTCAGCCTCAACAGGGGACAGGTCTTGGGGGTCCATTGCCATCACATAAAGAAATGGGCGGGCGTCGCCGCCCGCCCATAACACTGATTGTACTTAAGCCGCCAAGTTTAGAAGGTCTCGGCGATGCGCACGCCCACAGTGGCCGGACGCAGCGGGGTTTCCGCCTTGATGAACTGGCCTGACGAGGTGAAGGTCGAGGCGTGCGAGTTGTTCAGGTTCTGGCCGTACACGGTGACGGTCCACTGATCCTTGCTGAAGCCCACCGAACCGCCGAAGTTGGCGTAGGACGGCATGCGGTAGCGCAGATAGGTGGTGGTCGGCACGATTTGCGAGGGCTGGTCGCCGGCGATGTAGTTCGACGGCTCGTTGTACTGGTGGCTGACGAAGTCGGCGTTGCCGCTGACGAACCAGTTGAAGTTGTTCAGCTCCCAATCGTAACGCGCCACCAGGTTGCCCTTCAGCTGGGGCGAGAACGGCGCGACGCCGTTCTTGACGCCGAACGGGTTCGGGTAGGGCTTGCCCTTCACCTGGGTGATGCATTGGCCCGGGAACGGCGCGGTCGGAGCGTTCGCCTTCAAGCAGGGCGAGGTGATCTGACGGTTGTCGTTGTAGGCCACGGCGGCTTGGACCGTCAGGCCCTTGATCACGCGGGCGATGGCGCTGGCTTCGAAGCCCTTGTCTTCGTAGTTGGCGCCGTTGGTGGTGAAGGTGGAGTTGCCGAGGCAGCAGGGCTGGTACAGCGCGATCTGGCTGTCCAGGAACTTCATGTCATAGGCCGAGATGTTCAGCTGCAAGCGACGCTCGAACAGTTCGCTCTTCACGCCGATTTCGTTGTTCTTCACGTAATCGGGGTTGTACTGGTAGTTCTTGACGAACTGCTTGTCGCTGCCGCCGGCGGTGTAGGGCGCCTTGGTTTCGGAGTAGCGATTGAAGCCGCCCGGACGGAAACCTTCCGAGTACAGATAGTACAGGTGGACGTGTTCGGTGGGGTTGTACTGAAGGCCGAACTGGCTCTTGAAGCCGGTGTACTTGGCCGAGTAGCCGCGATAGACGCCGCTTTTCAGCGTGCCGATGTAGGCCCTGGGCGGGCAGACGGTGACGCCGGTGCAGTTGGTGGCGGTGTGATAGACCGAGCCCTGCTCGAACTGATCATATTCGAAGTGACGCGTGCCGGCCGAGACCGTCAGCACCTTCGGGATGATGTCGTAGTCGGCATGGACGAAGAAGGCGGTCTGGTCGAAGCCGCGATACACGTCTTCGCCATAGCCGGTCAGGTCGCCGCGGACGCTGGGATTGATCGGGCCGGTGAAGGCGATGGGCTGGTCGTTGCCGACGCAGACGATGCCGGCGGCCGGGTTCTGAGCGGCGAGAGCGCCCGGATCCACACAGGACGGGATGGTCTTGTACTCGAAGTTCATCACGTCGCGGATGCGGAACTGTTCATAGAAGGCGCCGGCCACGCCGCGCAGACGCCAATCCGCCGGAGTGGAGATGCGCAGTTCGTTGCTGAAGTGCTTGTTGCGCACCTTGTCGCGCCAGTAGGTCACCGGCGAGTAGCAGGTGGCCGGAACCACCGGACCCGAGGCGCTGCCCGCGCCGAAGCCGCTGTTGTTGCCGCCGGTGCACTCATAATACTGGCCGTACAGCGTGCGCGAATAGTTGGTGTAGTCGTTCTGCTGCTCGATGTGCCGGTCGGTGTAGGAGCCGGTGTAGATCAGGTTCAGGCCGTGCAGCTTGCCGGTGAGGGTCCAGGCGGTGCTCTCAAAATTGTCCTTGTTGTAGGTGGGGACGAACGTAGTCACCTGCAACTTGCCGAGCGGCTGGAAGTTCGAGCCCACGGGGTAGGAGTGGGACAGACCTTCAGCGTCGAGGTTCTGCACGCTTTGCGAGATCAGTAGGTCCCAGTCGGGGGCCAGGTTGACCAAGGCCTGGATGCGCGCGCCCTGGGTGTAGGTCGGGTTCTGCGCCTTCTTGGCGACGGCGTAGTTGTTGGCCACGGTGGAGTTGGTGGCGCCGCAGAAGCCGGTGCTGCTGGGCAGGCCGCCGTCGGGGCACTTGCCGCCGGTGGGCTTGATGCCGATGTAGGTGTTGTCGTCGATCTGCTCGTTGCGCTGGAACAGGCTCGGCACGTTGTCGATGTAGCCGCCTTGCTTGTCATTGTAATAAACAGCGCGGAGGGCCAGCTTGTCCTTGATCACCGGCAGGTTCACCGTGGCGGTGATGCTGTCGCTGTTGTCGCCGTGGACGGTGAAGCCGTAGCTGCCCTCGATCTTGCCTTCGAAGGTGTTCAGCTTCGGCTTGTTGGTGATGTAGCGCACCGCGCCGGCTTCAGCGCCGCCGCCGAACAGCGTGCCCTGCGGGCCTTCCAGCACTTCTACGCGCTGCATGTCGGCGAGGAAGATGTCCGGGGTGCGGCCCGGGAACTGCATGGACTGCTCGTCGAGATAGACGGCCGTGTTGGGGAAGTTGCCCACGGTGGCGAAGGACTGTTCGCCCGCGCGGCCGGTGTTGAGGCCGCGGACCACGATGGTGCCCTGGCCAGCGCCCGGCGCGCCGTACACCACGCTCGGCGTGAACTTCAGGAGCTCGTCGACGTTGGTGACGTTGAGGTTTTCCAGAGCCGCGCCGGTGAAGGCCTGCACGGTCATCGGCACCTTTTGCACGCTCTCGTCGCGGCGCTGGGCCGTGACGATGACTTCGCCGATGGTGGTGGAATTGGCTTCAGCATTGCCGGTGGGCGCTTCGGCGGCGTGAGCGGCGAAAGCCCCGCCGCTGAGCAGCGCCGCCATGGCGCAGCTGATCAGATAGTTGGATTTCATCGACTTGAATCCCCGCTCAGGCCTTTGGCCCTAAATGTCGTTTTGCGCGCGCCCCGTCGTCGCAGGACAAGCTGGGCGCACGACCCCGCACCACCCACCCGTTGCACGGAAGGCGGCGTATATCTGGTATAGACTAGTTGGGTGACGCTTCGGTGATGCGAGTATTTCGGAATTTTGAAGAGTTTGTAAAACTTGTTTGACGCTCAGAATTGGCGCCTTCGGTGGCGGTTAATCCGCGCGAATTCCGCCGATTACGGATTAATTTTGAAATCTACCGGGCGATTTAAACGGGTTGAACTTGCAGCTAAGCCTGGCGGTCCGCCGCCCGCCACTTGGCTTCATTTACGCCGACAATGAGCAGCCACAACGCCATGGCGCTTTCGCCGAACAACGAGGCGAGTTGTGGCGCGCCGAACAGCGACAGGCGTAGGCCGAGGAAGTAATCCGTCGCCGCCACCAGATAGCCGAGCCCTGCGACCATAAACACCGCGCCGAGCCAGCGCGGGAAGTAGCCGGAGCGTAAGACGAGGTAGCCTTCCAGCAGCAGGGCGACGCTGAAGAAGCTGAGCCCGATCTGAAAGCCCACGTCGTGCCAACGCAAGGTCAGACGCGCCAGCGCCGCCAACTGGTCGGGCGTGAGGGCGCCGCCATCCGCCGATCCCGGCAACAGGGTCAGGGGCGCATATTGGGCCCAGGCGTTTAGGGCGTTCACGGTGTTCTGGGTCAGGTCGAACACCAGGGCGGTGAGGGCGAGGGTCGGCCCGGTGGGGCGCAACAGGCGCCACAGGATCACCGTGGGCGGGATGGCCAGCATGTTGGTGATCATCTCGGCCATGAAGCCGAGCCGGTACTGGTCCGCGTGGGCGCCGATGGCGCGCAGGGTCGCCGCCGGATTGCCCGCCACCACCAGACCCTGACGCCCCACCAGCTCGGCATAGGCGCCGAGGATGATGATCAACACGTAGCAGGCGCCGGCGAACCGGGCTTGCAGACGGGGCGAAGCGGGCGAATGAGCCATGCCGAAAGCTACCCCGGGGGAATGTTTTCAGCCATGGGTGTCGAACCGCCTCAGCGCCATTGAACGCTGAGCGGGGCGCCGGCGCCACACGTCGGTGGCGGCGGGGCGCTCAGGCGGCTAACTTCACCGAAATGGCGCGACTGCGCCGACAATCCAGCCAAAGAGCATTTTCCGAAAAGTGGAATTCGGTTTTCGGGTAAAAAATGCTCTAGATTCAAGCGGGCGATGGACGAGGGGCATGGGCGAGCGCGGGCGCATTCTGTGTTTTGGCGAGGTTTTGCTGCGCTTGAGCGCGGTGCAGCCCGGGCTGTTGTTGCAGGAGGCCCGGCTCGACGCCTGTTTCGGCGGCGCAGAAGCAAACGTGGCAGTGGCTCTCGCCAAGCTGGGCTGGCCGAGCGCCATGGTGTCGGTGCTGCCGGATCACCGGCTGGGCGACGTGGCGCTCAGCGAACTCGCCAAGCATGGGGTGGAGGTGCGGGCGATCCAGCGTGCCGAGGGCCGCATGGGGCTCTACTTCCTCACCCCGGGCGCGGTGACCCGGGCCTCGGACATCATCTATGACCGCGCAGACTCTGCCTTCGCGGAGGCTGCGCCGGAGTTGATCGACTGGGCGGCGCTCTTGCCCGGCGCGGAGCGGCTGCACCTCTCCGGCGTCACCCCGGCGATAGGCCCGAAGACGGCCGAGGCGGCCCTGCGCGCCGCCCGCGCCGCGGTGGCGGCTAATGTGCCGGTCTCCTTCGACGGCAATTTTCGCGGCAAGCTGTGGGCGGCCTGGGGCGGCGATGCGCCCGCCATCTTGCGTTCCCTGTTCGACAGCGCCGACATCGCCTTCGCCGAGGAGCGCGACATGGGCCTTGTGCTGGGCGAGACCTTCGAGGACGCAAATCCAGAGGTTCGCAGGGCTGAGGCCATGGCGGCGGCGTTCGACGCTTTTCCTAAGCTACAGGTGGTGGCCTCCACCTTCCGCAATCTCTCCAGTGTGGGCGAGCAGGAGCTGACCGGCGTGCTCTATCGTCGCGGCGCGCCGCCCCTGTTCAGCGCGCCGGTGCGGCTGTCGGGGGTGGTGGACCGCATCGGCGGCGGGGACGCCTTCGCCGCCGGCCTGCTCTACGGCCTGCACGCTGGGCGCAGCGACGCCGACGCCCTCACCCTCGCCATGGCCTCCACCGCCTTCAAGCACTCGGTGCCGGGGGATTTCAGCCTCGCCACCCTGGCGGACCTGGAGGCGCTGATGGCCGGGGGTCTTGATGTGAGGCGTTAGGAAGCGAGGAGCTCTTCCGCCAACCCTGCGTCTGCGGCCACCGCCTCGGGCAGGGTCGCGGCCTGGGCGGCGCGATCGCCCGGAGTCTTCCAGCGCAGATAGGCGCGCGCCGCCTGCACCAGTCGCCCATAGGGCCGTCCCTCGCGCCGGTTCGCGGTCATCAGAGGATAGATGCGCTGGGCCAGCTTGAAGGCGCCGTCTTCGGCGATCTGATCCAGTCGGTGGGCGATGGCCGGGTTGGCGAAGCGCGTCGCGGTCTTGTCCCAATAGGTCAGCACCGGCAGGCCGGGCAGGGCGGGGGCGACCTCTTCGCGCATCATGGCCGCAACAAAGCCCATCAGCTCGGGATCAGCCGCAGCGTCGCGCACATAGATGTGCCCCTTGGGCAGGCCCAGATAGGCGAGGGTGGAATGGGCGGCGTTCAGCACGTGCAGCTTCAGCTTGCGCGCGGCCGACACGTCGTCCACCAGCTCCACGCCCACGGCTTCCAAGGCCGGGCGATCGGCGGCGAAGCGGTTCTCGATCACCCACTCGGCGAAGGGCTCGCGTTGCACCGAGGCGTGGTCTTCCAGCCCCAGGGCCGCCTCCACCCTCGCCCGATGCGCGGCGTCGCTGGCCGGGACGATGCAGTCCACCATCGTGTCAGGGAAGGCGATCTCAGCATCGATCCAGCGGGCGAGTTCGGCGTTGCGACGCTCGGCGAGAGCGATCACGGCGGCTCGCAAGCGTCGGCCATTGTCCATCAGGTTGTCGCAGGAGATCACGGTGACCGGGGTCCCGTGGGCGCGGCGCAGGGCGAGGCCGGCCACAAGCGCGCCAATGGCGGATTTCGGGCTCTGCGGATCGGCGAGGTCGGCCTTGATGTCAGGATGGTCGAAGTCGAGCGCCTCGCCCGCCAGACAATAGCCCTTCTCGGTGACCGTGAGGGTGATGAGCTTCTTCCTCGGCGAGGCGAGCACAGCGGTGACCTCGGCCGGCGCCAGGGGCAGGGTCAGGGTGTGACGCAACAGGCCCATGACCCGGTAACTGGGCTGCGCCGCCAGGGTCTCTACCGTGTAGAGCCCGTTCTGTTCGGCCAGGGCGTCGGCCACGTCGGGCTTGCGCATGGAGACGCCGATGACGGCGAAGTCGCCGCCGGCCTGTTCCATGGCGTCCTCAAGGAACACGCCCTGGTGCGCTCGCGAAAAAGCCCCGACGCCCAGATGCGCCACGCTGCAACCCGCCGCCAGCACCCGCGGGTCCGGTCGCCGCACACCCGGCGCAGCGTCGTTCAAGCTCGCGCGCGACAGTCTCACAGCCTGTAGGCCCGCTTTGGCAGATCGACGGCGAGAGCCTGCGCCAGTTCGTGCGCTTCGTCGAGGTCGAGGCGGTGCGTCGCCACCAGCTCGGCCAGATAGGCGCAGTCCACGCGCCGGGCCACGTCGTGCCGCGCGGGGATGGAGAGGAAGGCGCGGGTGTCGTCGTTGAAGCCCACCGTATTGTAGAAGCCGGCCGTCTCGATCAGCTGGCGGCGATGGCGCAGCATGCCTTCGGGACTGTCGTGGAACCACCAGGCGGGCCCAAGCTTCAGGCAGGGATAGTGGCCAGCCAGCGACGCGAGCTCGCGGGCATAGGCGCTCTCGTCCAGGGTGAACAGGATCAGGGTCAGGTCAGCGCGATTACCAAGCTTGTCGAGGAGCGGCTTCAGTTCGCCGACGAAGCCGGTGCGGGTGGGGATGTCGGCGCCCTTGTCGCGGCCATAGGTCTCGAACAGCCAGGGATTATGATTGCGCCAGGACCCCGGATGCAGCTGCATGGTCATGCCGTCATCGCAAGCCATCTTGGCCATTTCGGTGAGCATCTGGGCGCGGAAAAGCTCGGCGTCGGCAGGCGAGGCGCCGCCGCGGCGCACCTTCTGGAATAAGGCCTCGGCCTCGGACGCGGACAGATCGGCAGTGCGCGCCGTGGGATGGCCGTGATCGGTGGCCGTGGCCCCGGCGAGGTCGCGGAAGGCCTGGCGGCGGGCGCGCAGGGCGTCAAGATAGGACGCAAAAGCGCCGGTGGAGAAGCCGCTAATCGCTTCAAGGCGGTCGAGATTGCCGGCGAAGTCTTCGCGCTCCGGGTCCACCACGTCGTCGGGACGGAAGGTGGAGATGATGCGCCCGCCCCAGCCGGAGGCGCGGATGGCCTGGTGATGCTCCAGGCTGTCGAGGGCGCCTTCGGTGGTGGCGATCACCTCGATGCCGAAGCGTTCGAACAGAGCTCGCGGTCGGAAGGCCGGCGTCTGGAGGGCGGCGTTGATGTGGTCGAAATAGAGGTCGGCGGTGGTGTCGCTAAGGCGTTGATCGAGGCCGAACACCTCGGCGAACACGTGATCGAGCCAGATGCGCGACGGCGTCCCGCGATAGAGATGATAGTGGGCCGCGAAGGTGCGCCAGATCTTGCGCCGGTCGCGCTCGCCGGGCTGGCCCCGCCCATCGATGCCCATGGCGTCCAGGCCGATCCCCTGACTGTAGAGCATGCGCAGCACGTAATGGTCCGGCTGCACCAGCAGGCTCACCGCATCCTCGAACGGCTCGTTCTTCGCGAACCAGGCCGGGTCCACATGGCCGTGCGGGCTGATGATCGGCAGGCGCTCGATGGGCGCGAACAGCTCCCTGGCGATGGCGCGAACGGCGGGATCGGCAGGAAACAGGCGATCGGGGTGCAGGGCGAGGCGGGTCATGGTGATCTGCACTTGATTACGAACGAGCGACGTTGAAAAGTGGTCATACATGTCTGGAGGCGTTTCCGCGTCCGGGGCGCGATCGAATCGCCACAGGGTTTGTGCAATTCGCTCAGGATCGTCTTATAAACCGGTGGAAAAATTTGTCGCGGGCTGAACTTAGGCCAAGAGGACAGGAAAACAACGGGGGGAGATGCATGCACAGGAATGACGAGGCCCGGCCGACGCGGCCGCAGCTGATATGACCACTCTGCGGCTGGAGCAGCGTGACGACGGGTTCGAGGCGGCCTTCGCCGCGCTCTTCACCCGTCTCGCGGCGTTGTAGGAGCCATCACCATGTGGCGACCGCACAAGCTCATCATCCTCACCCTGGTGATCTTCGCCGGCGTGCTCAACTACGCCGATCGCCAGATCATCGCCGTGCTGAAGCCCCTGATGCAGCAGGCTTTGCATTGGAGCGACGCCGACTACGGTCGCCTCGGCGCGGTGTTCCAGTTCGCCGCCGCCGTGGCCTTCCTCGCAGCCGGGCCCTTGGTGGACCGGCTCGGCTGGCGGCGGGCCAATCCGCTCGCCGTGGGGACCTGGAGCCTCGCGGCCATGACCCACGCCGCCGCCAGAACCACGGCGCAGTTCACCCTTGCGCGCCTTGGTCTGGGCGCCACCGAGGCGCTCGGCACTCCCACGGCCATCAAGACCCTTTCGGTGGTGTTCAAGGCGGAGGAGCGGCCGCTGGCCATCGGGGTGATGAACGCCTCCACCGGCCTTGGGGCCATCCTCACCCCGCTCATCGCCCCGGCTCTGGCGTTGGCGGTGGGCTGGACCGGCGCCTTCCTCATCGCCGGCGGGCTCGGCCTCGTCTGGGTCGCCGCCTGGCTCCTGGTCGTCCCGCGCATCAACGTGTCCGAAGCCGAGCCGCCTGGAGCGGCGACGCCGGCCAAGGCGGGACTGCTCACCGTGCTCACTGACCGCCGCACCTGGGCGGTGGCGGGCGCCAAGGCCCTATCGGATCAGGTCTGGTGGCTCTTCCTGTTCTGGACCCCGGACCTGCTGCACCGGGTGTTTCATCTGGAGGTGAAGGACTTCGGCGCGCCCCTGGCGGCGATCTACGCCTGCGCGTCGGCGGGTTCGCTCCTCGCCGGCGCCGTGGCTAGGCGTCTCAGCCTCGCCAAGGTCGATCTCAATATCGCGCGCAAGGGCAGCCTCCTGGTCGCCGCGGCCCTGGTGACGCCGGTGTGGTTCGCGGCCTCGGCGCCGGGGCTCTGGTGGGCCATCGCCATCCTTGGCCTCGCCCTGGCGGCCCATCAGACCTATTCCCTGAATATCTTCGCCCTCATCACCGAGATGTCGCCGAAAGCTCAGGTGGCCACGGTGACCAGTATCGGCGCCTTCTGCGGCAACCTCGCCGGCATGGCCATCGTCCAGGCGGCGGGCTGGGTGCTGGAGGCCAAGCTGGGCTACGGACCGCTTCTCGCCTGGGCCTCGGTGTCTTACCTGTTGGGCGTCGCCTGGATTCAGCTGCTCGTGCCCAAGATTCAACTAGCGAACCAAGACGAGACCAATGACTGAGGCGATGACGGGCGAGCACGAAATCTTCGACGTGGCGGTGATCGGCGGCGGGGTGAACGGCTGCGGCGTGGCCCGCGACCTGCAAGGCCGCGGCGCACGGGTGGTGCTGATCGAGGCCGCCGACCTCGCCGGCGGCACGTCTTCGGCCTCCACCAAGCTGATCCATGGCGGCCTGCGCTATCTCGAATATTACGAGTTCCGGCTGGTGCGCGAAGCCCTGATGGAGCGCGAGCAACTGTGGGCCATGGCCCCGCACATCATCTGGCCCCTGCGCTTCGTGCTGCCGCACCACAAGGGATTGCGGCCGGCCTGGATGCTGCGGCTGGGCCTGTTTCTCTATGACCATCTGGGCGGGCGCAAGCTGTTGCCCCCCACGCGCACCCTCGACCTCACGAAAGACTCGGCCGGCGCGGGCCTTGCGCCAGGCTTTCGGCGCGGGTTCGAATATTCCGACGCCTGGGTCGAAGATGCGCGGCTGGTGGCGCTGAACGCTCTGGACGCCGCCGAGCGCGGCGCGACTATCCTCACCCGCACCCGCGCCGTGCAGTTCGAGCGCCACGCGGATCATTGGCGTATCGAGGTGGAGGCGGAGGGTCAGCGGCGCTGGCTGAAGGCCCGGGCGCTGGTGAACACCGCCGGGCCCTGGGCGGGGGAGGTGCTGGCCAAGACGGGGGTCAATTCGCCCTCCAAGGTGCGGCTGGTAAAGGGCAGCCACATCGTGGTGCGGCGCCTCTTCCAGCACGACCGCGCCTACATCTTCCAGAACGGCGACGGGCGGGTGTGCTTCGCCATCCCCTACGAACAGGACTTCACCCTCATCGGCACCACCGACGTGGACTATCACGACGATCCGCGCGGGGTGAGCGCCTCCGCCGATGAGATCGCCTATCTCTGTGAAGCCGTAAGCGCCTATTTGGCCAAGCCGGTGACCCCGGCCGATGTGGTGTGGAGCTACGCTGGCGTCCGCCCCTTGCTCGACGACGGGTCGGGCAAGCCGGAATCGGCCACTCGCGACTATGTGCTAGAGCGACACGACTCCGGCGGCGCGGCCCTGGTCTCCGTGTTTGGCGGCAAGATCACCACCTACCGGCGGCTGGCCGAAGCGGTGGTGGCGGAATTGAAGGACGTGCTGCCCGCCGCAGCGCGGCCGAGCTGGACCGCCAGCCAGCCGCTTCCGGGCGGCGAGTTCCCGGTCCAGGGCTTTGCGGCGTTGGTGGAGGAGCTGCGAGGCGCCTATCCCTGGCTTGCGCCGGAGCTCGCCCGGCGGCTCGCCCGCGCCTATGGCCGCCGCGCCTGGCGCCTGCTGGGCGAAGCCAAGTCCATGGCCGATCTTGGCCAGGCGTTCGGCGCCGGCCTCACCGCCCGCGAGGTGGACTATCTGCGCGAGGTCGAGTGGGCGCGTACGGCGGAGGACGTGCTGTGGCGTCGCTCCAAGCTCGGCCTGCGCCTCACAGCCGATCAGGCGAGCGCGCTCTCGAACTACATGGCGGGCTGATCCAGCGGGCAAAAAAAAAGGCGAGGGCCGAAGCCCTCGCCGAAGCGCCTCAAATCTTGAGGTCTGGGGGTTAGAACTTCGCGCCGAGCTTCACGCCGAAATAGCGTTGCGCGTCGCGCGGCACTTGCAGGCGGGTGTAGGAGCCAGCTTGCAGCGGCGCCAGCGTGCCGGCCACCGGCCCCGCCCCGCCCGGGGTGATGAAGGTGGTGTAGTACTGGTCGCCCAGGTTCTTGCCGATCAGAGCGAGGCTGTAGCGACCATCCTTGCTGGTGAAGGTCGCCGCCATGTCGAAGATGCCGTAGGACGGCTGACGCGCCAGGCTCGACTGATCAAGATCGAAGTTGATCATGCTCGAATAGCTGTAGGTCGCGTTGATCTTCAGGTCGAACGGGAAGCTGGGCGGCAGTTCAGGCGTGTAGGTCGCAGAGATATTGAACTTGTTCTTCGGCGCGAAGGGCAGAACCTTGCCGTTGTGCGCCACGCACTTGTTCACGCTGAGCTGGTTGCCGGTGGTCGGGTTGGCCGCATAGGCCGCCTGAGCCGCCTTGCAATTGTAGGTGACGATATAGGCGTTGTCGTAGGTGTAGCCGCCGTTGAAGCTCAGCTCCGAGGTGGCGCGCCAGGTGGCGTCCATTTCAAAGCCGCGCGAGCGCACGTCGCCGGCGTCGCCCAGGGTCACGAAGGTGGTGGTGCCGGACTGGACGAAGGTGTTGGCCTGGAAGTGGGAGAAGTCCTCCCAGAACAGGTCGGCGTTCAGGGTCACGTGACGGTTGAAGAACTGGCTCTTGGAGCCGAGTTCGTAGGCGTTGGAGGTTTCCGGCGCGATGGTCCCCATGTTCGGGGTGTTTTCGCTGTAGAAGTCGTTCAGCGACGGCCCCTTATAGCCACGCGAATAGGTGGCGTAGAACATCTGGTCGCGGCTGAACTGGTACTCGGCACCGAACTTGCCGGACACGCCGGTCCGGTCCGCGTGCTCAGCCCCAGAGAAGGTGGGCTGGATGCCCGCCGGCGCCGGGATCGTGCCCGCGGGGTAGGACACGCGGCTCAGGTTGTAGGCCACATAGTCGTGCGAGAAGCGCAGACCGCCGATGAGGCGCCATTGGTCGGTGAGGTCGTAGGTGGCCTGACCGAACAGGGCCTGGTTCTGGAACTCCGTGCCCCAATGGGCCGGGCCTTGTGCGTTCAGATAGACCGAAGAGCCAGGCGCGCACGGCTTGTAGCCGGTGGCGTCGGGCGCGAGCGTGGAGGACGCGCACTGCTGCACGAAGCGGTTGAACCAGTCGTGCTCGTTGGTGGACCAGAAGAAAGCGCCCACCACGTACTGGAACTTGCCAGTATCCGGGGAGGCCAGGCGCAGCTCTTCGCTGAACTGGTTGTAGTTCAGCTCGCCGTAGTCGGCGTCGGCCACGTCGATGGAGTTGGCGTAGTTGCTGTTGGTGGCGTGGAAATCGCCGTCGCGGATCTGCTTGTTGCGCCACTCGCGCCAGGCCGAGATGGAGGTGAGCTTGAAGCCGCCGCGCAGGTTATAATCGAGCTGGGCCGAAACCCCGCCATTGTCGTCGCGGGTGCCGGGGGTGAGGTTGTCGTCCACCTGCTTCGACCCCCACTTCGCCGTCACCGGGGCGATGGACGGCAGGAGGATGTTGGCGATGGGCGAAGAGCCGGGCACATAGGGGCCGAGCACGTCGGCGCAGCAATTGTCGTCAGCCTTCACATAGTCGGCGCGGATGGTCAGCTTGAGGTCGGGCGTGATCTGATCCACCAGGGCGCCGCGCAGACCGCCGTGGCGATAGCCGTTGGTCTTGCGATTGTTGAAGGTGTTCAACACGTTGCCCTTGAAATCGGCGTAGATGGCCGACAGCTGGAAGCCGATGGTGTCGGTCAAGGGGCCGCTGATATTGGCGTCGGCGCGTATTTCGCCGCCGTCGAACAGGCCCACCGAGGCGGCGCCCGCGGCGGTGGCCGTGGGGCTCTTGGTGACGATGTTCACCACGCCCGCCGAGGCGTTCTTGCCGAACAGCGTGCCTTGCGGGCCGCGCAGCACTTCGATGTGGTCGAGGTCAGTGAACTCCTGCACCGCCATGCCCGAGCGGCCGAACACCACGCCGTCCACCACGGTGGAGACGCTGGGCTCGGCGCCGGAGGAGAAGGACTGAGTGCCGATGCCGCGGATCGACAGGGTCGAGTTCACATTGGCCGTGCCCTTCTTGAAGGTCAGGGACGGCACCACCTGCTCCAAGCTCTCGGCGTTGCCGATGGCGTTGTTCTGCAGCGTTTCCTGAGTGGCGACGCTCACCGCCAGGGGCACCTTCTGCAGGTTCTCGGAGCGCTTCTGCGCCGTGACGATGACTTCCGGCATGGCCCCGGCGTCAGACGCCGGCGCGGACGCCAAGGCGGGCGACGCGGCGAGAACGGCGCAGGACGCCGCCGCGCACAGGGCCGCCCGAGTGCTGATGAGCTTCATAGGTTCGCCTCCCAATTCCGGTCTGGAGTGGACGAACATCTCCACCGGCTTGCATTGTGACGGCCTGGTTTTGTCGGCCGGTCTGACCACTTTCGTGGCGACCATTTATATCTGTCAAGCGGCCTCGCAGGCGATTGCAAAGGATTTCTGACGCTGTGCCATAGCTGTCACAATGCAAATCGGCATCCAGGCGTGTATTTTGCGTCGAAAACAGCGCGCTAAACGGATTGTCGAGAGGGCATGGCGCAAATTCGCACGCGCTTGGGCCGGGCGAGTGGCTTTACCAGTAATCCCTTGGGGGCTCGCCTGTCGTGTGAGGGCTCACCAGTCGTGCAGGGTCCCGTCTTCCAGTCGGTTCACCGGCAGGCTCATGCGCTGATAGGGGTAGCGCGCAGCCAGGGCCTCGTCGATGTCCACGCCGATGCCCGGCGTCTCGCCGGGATGCAGACGACCGCCGGAGAAGCTGTACGCGTGCGGGAACACCGCGTCCGTCTCCGGCGTGTGCCGCATATATTCCTGCACGCCGAAATTGGGGATAGAGAGGTCGAAATGCAGGGCCGCGCCCATGCACACGGGCGACAGGTCGGTGGCGCCATGGCAGCCCGTGCGCACGCCGTAGAGGTCGGCCAGGGCGGCGATGCGGCGCAGTCCCGTGATGCCGCCCGCATGCACCACGGTGGAGCGGATATAGTCGATCAGCTGCTCCTGGATCAGGGTGCGGCAGTCGTGGATGGAATTGAACACCTCCCCCACGGCGAGCGGCGTGGTGGTGTGCTGTCGGATGATGCGGAACCGCTCCTGGTTCTCGGCCGGGGTGGCGTCCTCCAGCCAGAACAGGCGGTAGGGCTCGAGGTCCTTGCCGAGTCGGGCGGCTTCGATGGGGGTCAGCCGATGGTGGGCGTCGTGCAGCAGATGCACGTCGAAGCCGAGGCGGTCGCGCGCCGCGGCGAACAGGTCGGGCGCCGAGCGCAGGTACTTTTCCGTGGACCAGACATGCTCGGTGGGATTGGCGCCGTCCGCCGGCTCATAGAACAGCTTGTCCTTGGAGACGCCGTAGGTGGACTTAAGTCCCGGCACGCCCGACTGCAGGCGCACCGCCAGATACCCCATCTCCACATAGCGCTCGGCCTCGGCGAGGGTCGCCTCGATATTTTCGCCATTGGCGTGGCCATAGACCATCACCCCGTCGCGGCAAGCGCCGCCCAACAGCTGATAGAGCGGCAGGTTCGCCTGTTTGGCCTTCAGGTCCCACAAGGCCGTGTCTACGGCGGCGATGGCGCTCATGGTCACCGGCCCGCGACGCCAATAGGCGCCCTTGTAGAGGTATTGCCAGATGTCCTCGATGCGCTGGGCGTCGCGGCCGATCAGGGTGGGGATGACATGGTCGGTCAGATAACTCGCCACCGACAGCTCGCGCCCGTTCAGCGTGGCGTCGCCGAGGCCGTAGAGGCCTTGGTCCGTCTCGATCTTCAGGGTGACGAAATTGCGCCCGGGGCAAGTGACGATGACCTTGGCGTTGGTGATCTTCATGCGTCCGGACCCGTTTGATGCGTAAGTGGTCTTACCACATTTGCAATTCGACCGTGGGCGTGTCAACCTCGCCGCTTCCGGCCACCCAGGATCGCCTGCCGAGAACCGCAATGAGCGCACCGGACAGCAAACGACTTTACCAGCAAGTGGCCCACGCGGTGGCCGACTCCATCCGCTCGGGCCAGTACGCCCCCGGCGGTCGCCTGCCGTCCGAGCGGGACCTCGCCGAGACCTATGACGTGTCGAGGCCCACCGTGCGCGAGGCCATGATCGCCTTGGAAATCCAAGGCTTTGTGGAGATTCGCCACGGTTCCGGCATCCATGTCACCCGCACGCCGCCGGCCAAGGAGAGCGGCTTTGATCTCGACATCGGAGCCTTCGAGCTCATCGAAGCGCGGCGGCTGGTGGAGGGCGAGACCTGCGCCCTGGCGGCGGTGTCGATCACCGGGGAGGAGGTGGCCGAGCTGGAGCGCCTCCTGGTGGAGATGGAGCAGGAAGGCGAGGGCGCGTCTGGCCAAGGCGGCGGCGATGCGGCCGTGCGCGCCGACCGCGCCTTCCACCTGCTCATCGCCGGAGCCTCGCGCAACAGCGCCCTCAGCCACGTGGTGGAGATGCTGTGGGACCTGCGCTACCGCTCGCCCCTGTGCGTGGAGATGCTGGCGCGGGCCTTCGCCGCCGGCGACCGGCCGCGCATCGCCGAGCACCGGGCCATCGTCGCCGCCCTCGCCAAGCGCGATCCGAAGTCCGCCCGCGCCGCCATGCGCGATCACCTGAGCCGGGTGATCGACGGGGTGCTGGAGGCCACCGAAAGTGAGGCCTTGAAGAAGATGCAGGCCGAGGCCGCCGCCCGCCGCACCGCCGTCGCCCGTCGGGCGGCCATCTGACGTGCTTGCTCGCGGAGGGCTCTATCGCTGGGGCGTGGTGGCGCTGATCAGCCTCGGCGTGATCATCAACTACCTGTCGCGCAACAATCTGGCGGTGCTGGCCCCGCAGTTGAAGCCCGCCCTGGGCTTCGGCGTGAAAGAGTATTCCTATATCATCGGCGCCTTCCAGCTGGCCTACACCGCCATGCAGCCGGTGGCGGGTTTCGTGCTCGACCGCCTGGGCGCGCGGACAGGCTTCGCCCTCTTCGCCGCGCTGTGGTCGCTGGTGGGGATCGCCCACGCGACAGCCGGCGGTTGGCGCTCGCTTGCGGCTCTGCGCGGGGGGCTTGGCGCCACTGAGGCCGCCGCCGTCCCGGCCGGCATGAAGGCCATCGGCGAGTGGTTCAAGGGCGCCGAGCGCTCCACCGCCGTGGGCTGGTTTAATGTGGGCACCTCGTTCGGGGCCATGCTGGCGCCCCCGCTCACCGTGGCCCTCACCTTGAGTTTCAGCTGGCGCGCCGGGTTCGTGGCCACGGGCGCCTTGGGTCTTGTCTGGGCGGCGCTGTGGTATGGCCTCTATCGCTCGCCGACCGAGTTGGAGCGCACGCGGGTCAGCCTCGCAGACGGCCTGAAGGCGCTGGGAGAGCGCCGGTTCTGGGCCGTGGCCGTGCCGCGGTTCCTGGCCGAGCCGGCGTGGCAGACCTTCAACTTCTGGATCCCGCTCTATATGGCCAGCGAGCGGCATTGGGACCTGCAGCACATCGCCTTGTTCTCCTGGATCCCGTTCCTGGCGGCGGACCTTGGCGGCGTCGTGGGCGGCTATCTGTCGCCGCTCTTGATCCGCGTCTTCCGGCTGGAGCTCATCGCGGCCCGGCAAGGGGCCGTGGCGGTGGGCGCTGTGCTGATGCTCGCCCCCGGATTTATCGGCCTTGCCGGGGACGCCTATCTGGCGATCGGCCTCTTTTGCGTGGGCGGCTTCGCGCATCAGATCATCAGCGTGACCCTCAACACCTTGAGCGCCGACCTTTTCCCGCCCGCGCGGCTGGGCAGCGCCAACGGCTGGGTCGGCGCGGCCGGTTGGACCGGCGGGCTGCTTTTCTCGCTGGTGATCGGCCAGCTGGCCGAGGCCACCGGCTTCGCCCCCCTGTTCGCCCTTTTGGGCGTGTTTGATCTCCTTGGCCTCGCCGCGCTTTACCTGCTGCTGCGCGGGCGCCGCTTTGAGGACCTGCCAGCATGAGACCCGCCACCCTCGACGCCCCGCCCCTGTTCCAGCTTGAGCGGCAGGAGGGCGCGCAGCTGATCCTCGCCAGCGACACCGGGGCCGTCGCCCACGTGTTCGTGCTGGAGGAGGACGTGGTGCGCCTGGTGGTCTTGCCGGAGGGCGAGCTGCGCCAGCCGCAAACCTGGACCGTGGCGCCGGGGCTGGAGGACGTGCCGGCCGAGGGGCGTCATCGCTTCGACCTCTCCGGGTTCGCCTGCCCGAGCTTCAAGCTGGAGACGGCCAAGGCGGGACTGGTGATCGAGACGCAGCGCCTGCGCCTCGCCATCGCCTATCGCAACCTCGCCTGCCGCTGGCAGGTGCGCCAGGGCGAGCGCTGGGTGGAGATGCTGAGCGATCGGCCGACCCAGGCCTATGACTTCGGCTGGTGGGGCGGCAAGACGCGCCACTACCTGGCCCGCGATCGCGACGAGCAGTATTTCGGACTGGGCGAACGCTCGGGCCGGCTCGATCGCATGGGACGGCGCTTTCGCCTCTCCAACCTCGACGCCATGGGCTATGACGCCGAGACCGCCGACCCGCTCTACAAGCACATCCCCTTCTACATCACCCGCAAGACGGGTTCGGGCGCCTGCGTCGGGGTGTTCTACGACACCCTGGCCGACTGCGTGTTCGACTTCGGCTGTGAGCATTCCAACTACCACGGGCCCTACCGGCTATTCGAGGCCAAGGCCGGCGACCTTGATCTCTATGTGATCGCGGGGCCGCAGTTGCCGCAGGTGGTGCGGCGCTTCACCTGGCTCACCGGCAAGCCCATGGCCACCCCCGACTGGGCGCTGAGCTTTTCCGGCTCCACCATGAGCTACACCGACGCGCCGGACGCCGATCGGCAAATGAGCCGGTTCCTGGAAAAGCTCGACGAGCATCAGATCCCCTGCGGCTCGTTCCACCTGTCGTCGGGCTACACCTCCATCGGGCCGCGCCGCTATGTGTTCCACTGGAACCGCGACAAGTTCCCCGACCCTGAGGCCTTCATCGCCCGCTACGCCAAGGCCGGCGTGCGGCTGATCGCCAATATCAAGCCGGCCCTCCTTATGGACCATCCGCAGTTCGCGGCCCTGGCTGGGGCGGGAATGTTCCTGTCCGATCCCGAGGGGCGGCCGGTGCTGGAGCAGTTCTGGGACTATCCGGGCGCCTATCTCGACTTCACCAACCCGCGCACGGTGGAATGGTGGAAGGCTGAGGTCACGGAGCAACTCCTGGCCAAGGGGATTGCCGCTACTTGGAACGACAACAACGAGTACGAGGTGAATAATCCGGTGAGCCGGGCGCATGGGTTTGGCCAGCCGTACCCGGCCCACCAGATGAAGCCGTTGCAGACCCTGCTGATGCTGCGCGCCTCGCGGGAGGCGCAGCTGGCCCACGCGCCCCGCAAGCCGCCGTTCCTGGTCTCACGCTCCGGCGCGGCCGGAATGCAGCGCTACGCTCAGACCTGGTCGGGGGACAATTACACCTCGTGGGAGAGCCTCCATTGGAACATCGCCATGGGGCTTGGCCTGGCGCTGTCGGGGATCTCCAACATCGGCCACGACGTGGGCGGGTTCGCCGGGCCGCGGCCGGAGCCGGAGCTGTTCCTGCGCTGGATCGGCTTCGGCGTCTTCATGCCGCGCTTCTCGATCCACTCCTGGAACGACGACGGCACGGTGAACGAGCCCTGGATGTATCCCGAGCACATGGCCGAGGTGCAAAGCCTGATGCGCCTGCGCGAGCGGCTGGTTCCCTACCTGGCGCGCACCCTCGCGCTTTATCGCGAGACCTATGAGCCGGCGGTGCGGCCGCTGTTCTACGACTTCCCTGACGATCCGGCCGCCTGGAAGGAGGATACCGCATTCATGCTGGGCGCGGACCTGCTGGCGGCGCCGGTGGTGAAGAAGGGCGCCACGCATCGCACCCTGCGCCTCCCCAAGGGGACCGACTGGCGCGATCCCTGGACCAGCGCGGTGCATAAGGGCGGGACGCGGGTGCGGCTTGAAGCGCCCTTCGACAAGCCGCCGTTCCTGATCCGCACGGACGCAGCAGCAGCAGCCCTGGCGCGCCCGTTCGGCGGCGTGTAGATCGCTCCGCATGCTCTCGCAACGTGGGCGCTACGCCCTGAAAGCCGTGATTCATCTCGCCCGCGCCGCGCCGCAGACCTGCGCCGTCTCGGCCATCGCCGACGCCGAGCACATCCCGCGCAAGTTCCTCGAAGTGGTGATGAGCGACCTGCGCAAGGCGGGGCTGGTGGAGGCGCAGGTGGGCAAGGGCGGCGGCTATCGGCTGGCGCGGGACAGCAACGCCATCACCTTCGGCGAGATCGTTCGGGTGACGGACGGGCCGCTAGCCCTCATCGCCTGCGCCAGCGTGACCGCCTACGTGCCGTGCAAGGACTGTCCCGACGAGGCCGCCTGCGCTATGCGGCGGGTGATGATGCGGGTGCGGGCCCAGGTGTCCGAGGTTCTCGATCATTTGACCCTAGCCGACGCCTTGGCGGATCCGAGTCTAACATCTTGAATCCACAGCCTTAAACCCATGGCGGACCAGAAGGGGCGACAGACACTCCAGAATTTCTGATATTCCTATCTGAAAAGTGGGAGATATGGTCCGCCCGCCGCCATTCATGCGGAAGGGGAAATCATGTCCGCTATCAAATTAAGACAGGCCTTAGTCGCTGGGACTGCGCTCGCCCTCATCTGCGCCGGGGCTGCGGGCGCGCAGACTGTGCAGACCGCCCATGGCCCAGAGGCTGTCGATCCGCGCGACGCCAAGCTCGACGCTTTGACCGCGCAGGTGCAGGCCTTGGCTGCCGAGGTGCAGGCCCTGCGCGCCGCCGCCGTCGACGCCAAGACCTCGGCCCATGCGGTGGAAGCCAAGGTCGCCGCTGCGGCCAAGGTGAGCGAAGTGGACGGCCGGCCGACCATCACAAGCGCTGATGGGTCTTCCAAGATCGCCCTGCGCTCGGTGGCTCAGTTCGATATCGCCAAATACAACGTCTCGCCGCTGACGTCGGCCAACGACCTTGGCTCAGGCAGCGGCATCCGCCGCGCTCGCCTCGGGATCGATGGCGCCTACAAGGATTGGAACTACGCCCTGTGGGGCGAATTCGGCGGCTCCGGCGGCGAAAGCGCCGTCTTGAACCAAGCCTTTGTGGAATATGCCGGATGGCGCCCCGCAGGCCTTTCAGCGCCGGTGCGCCTCCGCATTGGGGCCACGGCTGCGCCGTCGAGCCTGGAAGACGCTACGTCCAACACCGACAATCTGTTTCTGGAGCGCTCCGCCGTGGCGGAGTTGGTACGCGGCCTCGATGCCGGGGATGGGCGCACGAGCGTCGGCCTCTTCGTCAATGACCAGCGCTGGTACGCCTCGGCCGTCCTGACGGGCAAGGTGGTGGGCGTGCCCACGACGCCGGAATACGACCAGCAGCGCGGCTTCGTGTTGCGTGGCGCGGTGAACGCTCTGCACGGCGCGGACTACGACGTGCATCTGGGCGCCGCGCTGCAGGGCGTGCTCGATCCGGCCGACACCGTGGCTGGACCGGGCGGAGCTCAGGCGATCCGCTTCTCCGAGCGTCCCGAAAGCCGCGTCACGGCGGTGAAGTTGGTGGATACGGGCGCGATCTCCGCCGATGGAGCCACCATCAGCAGTCTGGAAGCAGGCGCGAGCTGGGGGGCGTTCTACGCTGACGCCGAAGCCTTCTGGATCGACGTGAACCGCACGGCCGTGGGGGCCGCCCATTCGCCGTTCAACCCCTCCTTCTCAGGATGGGAAGCTGAGGCCGCGTTTACGCTCACGGGCGAGCGACGCGTGTGGACCTCCACCAACGGCGCCTTCAGCGGCATTCGTCCGCGCCATGGGTTTGACCTCAGCAGCGGTCAGTACGGGGCCTGGGAGACGGCGATCCGGTTCAGCGATCTCAATCTCAATGACAATGCTGGCGCGGCGGGCTCTGCGGCGCCGCTCGGGGGCGTGCGCGGGGGCGATCAGAAGATCACCAGCATCGGGCTCAATTGGTATCCGAACAACGTCCTGCGCTTCCTGCTGGACTATCAATGGGTCAAGGTCCGCCGTCTGAGCGCCACGGGCGCGAACCTCGGTGAAGACGTCAACACCCTTTCCCTCCGCTCGCAATTCGCCTTCTGAGGCAGGAGATTATGATGACCGATCACGCTCAACGCGGTTCTGCTCGTCGCCGCTGGCTGAAAGTCAGCTTTGGCGCCGCAGCCCTTCTGATCAGCGCTGGCGCTTATCCGGCGGCGCAGGCTGAGCCGCAGCCTGCCACGCTGCTCAACGTCAGCTACGACCCGACGCGAGAGCTCTATAAGGCGGTGAACGCCGCCTTCGCGGCCGACTGGAAGGCCCACACCGGCCAACAGGTTCAGATCAATCAGAGCCATGGCGGCTCCGGCGCCCAGTCGCGCTCGATCATCGATGGCTTGCCGGCGGATGTCGCCACCCTGGCTTTGGCCTATGATATCGACGCCCTGGCCGATCATGGCTTGGTGGCCAAGACCTGGCAGGCGCGACTGCCGAACCATTCCAGCCCGTACACCTCCACCATCGTGTTCCTGGTGAAGAAGGGCAATCCCAAGCACATTCGCGACTGGAACGACCTGATCCAGCCGGGGGTGGACGTGATCACCCCCAACCCGAAGACTTCCGGCGGCGCGCGCTGGAACTTCCTGGCCGCCTGGTCCTGGGCCCTGCACGTGTCGCACGGCAATCAAGCCGCCGCCCGCGATTATGTGACCAAGCTTTATCAGCACGTGCCGGTGCTGGACACCGGCGCCCGAGGCTCCACCACCACCTTTGTGCAGCGGGGCGTAGGCGATGTGTTGATCGCCTGGGAAAACGAAGCTCAGCTCAGCCTCGCCGAATTCCCCGGCAAGTTCGAGATCGTCACCCCGTCGGTGTCGGTGCTGGCCGAGCCGCCGGTGACGGTGGTGGACAAGGTGGTTGATCAGAAGCACACCCGCAAGATCGCCGAGGCCTATCTGCGCTATCTCTACACGCCGCAGGCTCAGGAGATCATCGCCAAAAACTTCTACCGTCCGCGCGATCCCAAGGTGGCGGCCAAGTACGCCAGCGCCTTCCCCAAGCTGACCCTCACCACGGTGGACAAGGACTTCGGCGGCTGGCGCAAGACCCAGGCGACCTACTTCGCCGATGGGGGCGTGTTCGACCAGATCTACAAGCCGCACTGACCTTGGGTGAGGCTGGCGCGGCCCAGCCTCCCTGTCGTATGCCGGAAGCGACCGTGGCGTTGGCTGCGGTCGCCTACCGGAAAGGCCGCGCGATCTCATGAGCCTCGCCAACGAACTGGATGATGCCGAGCTTGCGGCGATCCGCGCCGGCGTGCGCGGCGTCTGCGAGGGCTTTTCCGCCGCCTACTGGCGCGACAAGGACCGGGAGCGGGCCTATCCCACCGAGTTCGTCGTCGCCCTCACCGATGCGGGTTATCTGGCCGCGTTGATCCCCGAAGCCTATGGCGGCAGCGGCCTCTCCTTGCGCGCCGCTGCGGTGATCATGGAGGAGATGCAGGCGGCGGGATGCAATGGCTCGGCCTGCCATG
>JBFLWS010000032.1:0-33300 GCA_040757715.1 Pseudomonadota bacterium
GTTCAATCGCATCAAACAGTTCAGGCGCATCGCCACACGCTACGACAAAACCGCCGCATCATACCTCGGCTTCCTGGCTCTGGCCTCGGTCAAACTCTGGATGCCAACTTATGTCAACAGGCCCTAGAACACGGCCTGCGCTGAATTAACCGGACTCGATACCGATACTGTGGAGGGGACTTCCTACCCCTGGCGCGGCTTCTATACCCAGCAACGCGCCTGCCTGTACCGCGTCAGGGCCTCAGCCGGACGCCCGGACCACCAGTTCGGGCGCCATGGCCACGCCGGGCGTGTCCTCGCCCTGCAGGCGGCGGAACAACAGATCCACAAGGTGTTTGGCGCCCTGATTCAGGTTCTGGCGAACCGTCGTCAGCGCCGGCTCCGCATGAGCGGCGACCATAGAGTCGTCGAAGCCGATCACCGCCACGTCCTCGGGCGCCCGCAGCCCCTTGGCCTTCATGGCTGCGAGGCCTTCGAGGGCGATGACGTCCGAGGCCGCGAAGACGCCGTCGAACGCAAGTCCCGATTGACATAATTTGGTCGCGGCGGCGCGCGCGGACTCCCGCGTCACGCTCGAATAGATCACGCGCCGGCAGTCGAGCTCGATCCCTTCTTCGCGGCACACCTCCCAGAATCCGGCGTGGCGGTCGCGAATCTCCGGCAAGGCCACGTCGCCGAGGAAGGCGAGTTGGCGGCGGCCTTGGCTGATTAGGCGACGGGCGGCCAGACGCCCGCCCTCGACATTGTCCGTTCCCACCACGCAATAGGTCTGGTCGCGCCGCCACGCGCCCCACACCACCAGCGGCAAGTAGTTGCCGCCGGCGCGGGTCAACGCCGCCTCCTGGTCGCTCTGGCCAATGATGATGACCCCGTCGGCGCGTTGCGCATTGATCAGGCGGTCGAGCCAGCCGGGCTCCGGCGGCGCCACCTTGCTCACCAGCAGATCGTAGCCGCGCACGACAATCTCGTCCGCCAAATGGCCCAAGAGCTCCAGCAGAAAGGGGTCGGAAATCATCTGATGCGCCGCGTGTCCGAGCGGAAACACCACGTTGATGACTTCGGTGCGCTGCAATCTCAGGCTGCGCGCCAGAGGATTGACCACATAACCGTTCCGACGCGCGAGCTCTGCAATATATTCGCGAGTATCCACGCTGACCTGGGGGCTTCCCGCCAGCGCGCGCGAAACAGTCGACACCGATACGCCGCTCATCTTGGCGATGTCGGCCATTTGTATGCGTTTATTTTTGTTCTTCGCGTCGATTTTCACGTCATTTGAGTAGCGCGACGCCATAAGTCCGTCAATCGAAACGCAATGGAAGCGAGAAGTCAAAGTCGATATTGAACTACAATTACCTAGAATGACTAAAAATCCATTCAAATTGGCCGTAAAGGAGTGTCATTTTGATCTAACTTTCATGGATTGGTAAAAATATTTTCAAGAACTTGTTTTCCGAAATCGACCGGACGGCGAGGCGCGGCTGGGTCGGAGCCGCCCCAAAGGCCCACCGACTGGACAGCACGGTTGCAAGGCGCTCTTCTTCGCACTCAAGCCCGAAACGGGGCAGGGAGCGCGGGCCATGACCAAAATTACCGACGGCCCCACGGGCGGCTGGCTGAGTTTCACCGCGCTGATGACGCTCGCCCTGGCCCTGTCCTGGTTCGCCACCCGCACGCCGACGCCGGCGCCGGCCAACGCCCCCCTCGACCGGTTCGCCGCCGGCCGGGCCATGGGCGATGTGCGCTTGATGGCGACCAAGCCCCATCCAGTAGAATCCGCCGCCGACGCCCAGGTGCGCGACCAGCTCCGCCAACGCCTCGCCCAGCTGGGCCTCGTCAGCGAGGTGCAGCATGCGGTGGGGTTCACGCCGTGGA
Source organism: Pseudomonadota bacterium (assembly GCA_040757715.1). Taxonomy (GTDB): domain Bacteria; phylum Pseudomonadota; class Alphaproteobacteria; order Caulobacterales; family Caulobacteraceae; genus CAIMFV01. The sequence continues at coordinate 1,873 of JBFLWS010000032.1, forward strand.
AGGCGCGCCCGGGCGCCAAGCCGCACGCGGTGGACAATGTGATCGCCGTCCTGCACGGCCGCGACCCCAAGCTGCCCGCGCTCCTGCTCATGAGCCATTACGACAGCGTGCCCAAGTCCCCCGGCGCCGCCGACGACATGGCCGGCGTGGCCAGCGAGCTGGAGATCGCCCGGCTGCTGCAGCATCGCGGGCCGCCTGCGCGGGACGTGATCTTCCTCTTCACCGATGGCGAGGAGGCGGGGCTCCTGGGCGCTCAGGCCTTCCTGGCCCACCCGCTGTTCGCCCATGCAGGCTATGTCATCAACATGGAGACCCGCGGCGGCGGCGGCCGGGCCATGATGTTCCAGACCGGCGCCGACAATGGCGAGACGGCCAAGCTGTTCGCCGCCAGGGCGATCTCGCCCTCCAGCAACTCGCTGACCGCCTTTCTCTACAAGACCATGCCCAACGACACCGACTTCAGCGTCACGCTGAGCCGCGGTTTGCCGGGGATGAACTTCGCCTTCATCGGCCTCCCGGGTCTCTACCATTCCCCCGACGCCACGCCGGAGCATCTTGAGCAGGGCGCGTTGCAAAGCCTCGGCGAACAGGCCTGGCGTGTCGGCGAAGCGGTCGCCTACGCCCCCGCCCTGCCGGCCAAGGCGCCCGACGCGGTGTGGAGCAGCCTGTTCGGCCATTGGGTGATCGTCTACTCGCCCACTGTGGGTTGGGGGCTGGTCGGTCTCGCCGCAGTCCTGCTCGGCTTAGGCGCCCTGGCGCTCAAAGCCCAGAAGCGGCTCTTCGTCGGCAGCATCGGCGGCGGCGTGCTGCGCACGCTGGCGGCCACGGCCGGCGCCATGGTGCTGATGGCGGGCGTCGGCATGCTGGCCGCAGCGGGCGATAGTCCGCGTGCCCTCTACTATCATGGCCTGCGCCACGCGGCGGAGATCGAGGCGGCGGCCCTCTGCACGCTCACCGCGGCGATCCTGTTGGCGTTCAATCTCCGACGGGGCGAGAGCGGCGCCCGCAACCGCGCGCTCGGCGGCTTGCTGGTGGTCCTGGCGGTGACGGTGGCGCTACAACGCTTCGCCCCGGCGGCGGCGGTGACCGCGGCCTGGCCGCTGCTGGCTGGCGCGCTCGCCTTCGCCCTGCGCGCCCAGTGGACCCGCTGGTGGGCCAAGCTGGGCGTCAGCCTCATCGCGGTCATCGGGCTCGGCTATGTGCTGGAGGTGGGCCACGCCATGGCCGAGGGCGTCGGCGCCCTGCTGGCGGCGGCCATGGCGGTCATGACGCCCCTGGCCGTGGCGGCGGTCGGTCCCAGGGTGGAGTTCCGGCGGCCGGAGCACGCACGGTCCCTCGCCTTCGCTCTATTGGCCGTGGCCCTGGTTCTGGCCCTGGTCGCCCGGTTCGGAGCGTAAGTTCGGAGCGTAAGTTCGGAGCTTAGGCGGCGAAGCTTTCGATGGCCGCCGCGCCGCCCTGCATGGAGGAGACGATCTCGTCCAGGCGCAGCACGGTGACCATGCGGTCCTCCAGCGGCAGGAAGCCCACCACGAAGGGCGGGGCTTCGCCAGCGGTGGCGTCGTGGGCGGTCTGGATCTGCGAGGCGTCCACCACAAGCGTGTCGCACACCGCATCCACCAGGAAGCCGCAGGGCTTGCCCGACACTTGCGCCACGATAATCACGCTGCGCTCGGTGGTGGCCAGCGGCCCATGGCCGATGCGTACCCCAAGATCGATCACCGGCATGACCGCGCCGCGCAGGTTGATCACCCCGCGCAGATAGTCCGGCGCGTGGGCCACCGGCGTCGCCGGGGTCCAGCCGCGGATTTCCAGGATCTGGCCGATGTCGACGCAGAACTCCTGCCCTTCCACCATGAAGGAGATGACTTCCATCGCTTGCGCGCGCGCCACGTGATCGAGGCCGTCCATATTGTCCCCCAAGGTTCGTCCACGAACCGGTGCGAATGACTCCTGCAGTTTCGGCGAATAGTCTTAAGATCACACCAACAACGAAGACGGGAGCAAGGCATGCAGAACTGGGCGGCGGTGATCTGGGATTTCGGGGGCGTGATCACCTCATCGCCATTTGAAGCCTTCAATCGCTACGAGACGGAACGGGATCTGCCCCGCAATTTTATTCGCACCGTCAACGCCACAGATCCCGACACGAACGCCTGGGCCAGGTTCGAGCGCTCGGAGATCAACGCCTCGGAATTCGATGTCCTGTTCGCCGAGGAGGCGACGCGATTGGGCCAAAACGTGCGCGGGGCCGAGGTGCTGCCGCTCCTCTCCGGCGACATCCGTCCGCGCATGGTGGCGGCGCTGAAGTGGTGCAAGGCGCGCGGTCAGGTGGGCTGCATCACCAACAATGTGCTCACCGGCGAGGGCGCGGGCATGGCCGGCACCCGGGAGAAGGCCCGCGCGGTGGGCGAGATCATGACTCTCTTTGATGCGGTGATCGAAAGCTCCAAGGCGGGGGTGCGCAAGCCTGATCCGCGCATCTATCAGATGATGTGCGAGGTGCTGGGCGTGGCGCCGGAGGCCTCGATCTACCTCGACGACCTCGGGGTGAACTGCAAGCCGGCGGCGGGCCTTGGCATGACCGCCATCAAGGTGTCGAGCGAGGACCAGGCGCTCGGCGAGCTCGCCGCCCTCCTCGGCGTATCCGTGGCCGAGCTTACGGCGGGCGCATGAGAGCTCTCTTGGTGAAAGCGCTCGCGGCCGATTTCGCCGGCTGCGCGGTGGAGGAGGTGGCGACGCCGACGCCGGGGCCGGGCGAGGTGTTGGTGCGCGTGCGGGGCGCCTCGGTGAACTTCCCCGACCTCCTCATGACCCGGGGGGATTATCAGTTGAAGCCGCCCCTGCCCTTCACGCCCGGGATCGACTTCTGCGGCGAGGTGGCGGGGCTCGGGCAAGGCGTGGAGACCTGGCGCGTGGGCGACCTGGTGGTGGGCGGCGGGCTCGGAGCCTTCGCTGAATACCTGATCGCGCCGGCGGCTACGCTCCGGGCCAAGCCGGCCAAGCTCGGCCTCGCCGAGGCTGCGGCCTATAGCGCCGTCTATCTCACCGCTTACGTGGCCCTGGTGCGCCGGGCGCGGCTTGAGCCGGGCGAGTGGGTGCTGGTGCACGGCGCGGCGGGCGGGGTCGGCCTCGCGGCGGTGGACATGGCCAAGGCCCTCGGCGGCCGGGTGATCGCCTGCGCCTCCACTGAGGAAAAGCTGGCGGCGGTGCAGCGGCTCTACGCCCCCGACGCTCTCGTTCTCAGCGCGCCCGGTTTTCGCGAGGCGGTGCTGAAAATCACCGAAGGTCGGGGGGCGGACGTGATCTTCGATCCCGTGGGGGGCGACGTGTTCGACGAGAGCCTGCGCTGCATCGCCTTCGACGGCCGGCTTTTGGTGGTGGGCTTCGCCGCCGGGCGCATCCCCCAGGTCTCGGTGAACATCCCCCTCATCAAGGGCTTTTCGGTGATGGGCGTGCGCGCGGGCGAATATGGCCGCCGCTTTCCTGAGCGCGGGCGCGAGAACCTCGCCGCCGTGGACGCCCTGATCGCCGAGGGTCGGCTGAAGCCCCACGTGCACGGCGAATTTTCCCTGGATCGCTGGCGCGAGGCGTTCGATCTGCTCGCCAACCGCCAGGTGATCGGCAAGGCCGTGGTGCGTCCAGACCTTAGATGAGCATTTTGTAACCTTTCCCATCCTGGCGAGGCGCGCCGGGCCGGGATAGCCTCCCGCGCTGAGATTGACTTGCGGTCGGCTGAACCGGCCGCAAAAGGGGCTGTTTTCATGAAGCGCATCTGGTTCGCCGCCGCCGCGGCCATGGTCATCGCTGCTGCGGGCGCGAGCGCCGCCACCGACACGGACGCCAAGAAGGAGCCGCCCAAGTGGGACGTGAACGCTCCGCCGGGTCCTGGCCATGACGTGGCCATTGACGCCCGCACCGGCACCTGGATGTCCCTGGATGTGAGCCCCGACGGCAAGGAGATCGTGTTCGACCTCTTAGGGGACCTCTACACCGTGCCTATCGGCGGCGGCGAGGCCAAGGCGCTGACCTCGGGCGTGGCCTGGGACATGCAGCCGCGCTACTCGCCCAATGGCAAGTGGATCGCCTTCACCTCCGATCGCGGCGGCGGCGACAACATTTGGATCGTCGATCGCGACGGCGGCCACCCGCGCCAGGTGAGCAAGGAAAGCTTCCGCCTGCTCAACCAGCCGACCTGGTCGCCGGACAGCGAATATATCGTCGCCCGCAAGCACTTCACCGGCACGCGCAGCCTCGGCGCCGGTGAGATGTGGATGTACCACCGCAGCGGCGGCGACGGCTTGCAGCTGACCAAAAAACGCAACGACCAGAAGGACACTAACGACCCGGCCTTCTCCCCCGACGGCCGTTATCTCTACTTCGACGACGACACGACGCCGGGCCCGTACTTCGAATATAACCGCAATTCCAACGGCCAGATCTTCGTCATTCAGCGGCTCGATCTGAAGAAGGGCGAGGTGGAGCCGTTCGTCACCGGTCCGGGCGGCTCGATCCGGCCGACGCCGTCGCCCGACGGCAAGAGCCTCGCCTTCCTGCGCCGGGTGCGCACCAAGACCGTGCTCTATGTCATGGACCTGGAGTCCGGGAAGGAGACCCCGATCTATGACGCCATGGAGCGGGACATGCAGGAGGCCTGGTCGGTGCAGGGCGTTTATCCGGCCATGGCCTGGACGCCGGACAGCAAGTCCATCGTGTTCTGGGCGGGGGGCGGTCTGCACCGGGTCCCGGCGGCGGGCGGCGCGGCCAGCGACATTCCCTTCCATGTGACCACCACCCGCCGCGTGGCCGAGGCCCTGCGCTTCCCCGTGGCCGTGGCCCCCAAGAGCTTCGACGTGAAGATGCTGCGCTGGGTCACGGTGTCGCCCAAGGGCGATCAGGTGGCGTACGAGGCGCTGGGCAAGATCTGGGTGAAGGACCTGGCTGGCGGTGCGCCGCATCGCCTGACCCGCCAGAGCGAGGACTTTGAGCTGGCCCCATCCTGGTCCCGCGACGGACGCTCCATCGTGTTCACCACCTGGAACGATCAGACCTTCGGTTCGGTGCGCGTGGCCCCGGCCAAGGGCGGCGAGGCCCGCCAGGTGACCAGCCGTCCTGGCCACTACCTCAATCCGGTGTTCTCGCCGAGCGGCCGGACCATCGCCTTCGACGCGGTGAGCGACGGCTACCTCACCTCCGGCCTGTGGAGCCGCGAGCCGGGCCTCTATGTGGTGGACGCCAAGGGCGGCGAGGCGCATCTCGTCACCAAGAAGGGCGAGCATCCGCAATTCGGCGCCGACGACGAGCGCGTCTTCTTCGAGGCGGGCGAGGGCGAAGGCAAACGCGCCCTGCGCTCCACCACCCTCGCCGGCGATGACGAGCGCACGCATTTCGTCTCGGCGTTCGCGTCCAGCTTCGAGGTCTCGCCCGACGAGAAATGGGTGGCCTGGAACGAGCGCTTCAACGCCTACGTCACCCCCTTCGTGCGCACCGGCAAGATGGTGGAGGTGTCGCCGGACATGAAGTCCCTGCCTGCCGCCAAGCTCACCCGCGAGGTGGGCGACTATCTGCACTGGTCCGGCGATGGGCGCACGCTCTACTGGTCCGAGGGGCCGGAGCTGTTCCACCGCGAGCTCAAGGAGGCCTTCGCCTTCGTCGACGGCGCGCCGGACAAGCTGCCCCCGCCGCCGGAGCACGGCCAGGCCATCGGCTTCAGCCAGGCCTACGCCGCGCCCACCGGCAAGCTCGCCTTCGTGGGGGCCAAGATCATCACCATGGACGGCGACAAGGTCATCGAAGACGGCGCCGTGGTGGTGGAGGGCGACCGTATCCTCGCCATCGGCCACAAGGATCAGGTGGCCATCCCCGCCGACGCCCGGCGCTTCGACGTGACCGGCAAGGTGATCATGCCCGGCCTCATCGACGCCCACTGGCATGGCGCCATGGGCTCGGACCAGATCCTGCCGCAGCAGAACTGGGTGCTGGGCGCCGCCCTCGCCTTCGGCGTCACCACCCTGCACGATCCGTCCAACAACACCGCCGAAATCTTCGCTTCGTCAGAGCTGGCCAAGGCGGGCGAGATCGTCGCCCCGCGCATCTTCTCCACCGGCACGATCCTCTACGGCGCCACCACGCCCTTCACCGCCAAGGTGGACAGCCTCGACGACGCCCTCGGCCACCTGCGCCGGCTGAAGGCCGTGGGCGCGGTGAGCGTGAAGAGCTACAACCAGCCCCGCCGCGACCAGCGCCAAGAGATCATCGAAGCGGGCCGCCAGCTCGGCATGATGGTGGTGCCCGAAGGCGGCTCGCTGTTCGAGATGAACATGACCATGGTCGCCGACGGCCATACCACGGTGGAGCACACCGTGCCGGTGGCCAATGTCTATGACGACGTGACCCAGTTCTGGGCCGGCTCCAAGACCGCCTATACCCCGACGCTCATCGTGGCCTATGGCGGCCTCGACGGGGAGCACTACTGGTACCAGCATTCGGACGTCTGGTCCGATCCGCGCCTGTCGCATTTCGTACCGCGGCGGGTGCTCGACGCCCGCGCCCGGCGGCGTGAGATGGCGCCGGACGAGGACTACAACTGGCTCAACGAAGCCCGCCTGGCGACCAAGCTCAACACTGCCGGCGTGAGCGTGCAGACCGGCGCCCACGGTCAGCGCGAGGGCCTAGGCGAGCACTGGGAGCTGTGGATGATGCAGATGGGCGGCATGTCCAATCTGCAGGCCCTGAAGACCGCCACCATCAATGGCGCGCGGGCGCTGGGCATGGACAAGGACATTGGCTCGCTGGAGCCCGGCAAGCTGGCCGACCTCCTGGTGCTCGACGCCGATCCCCTGAAAGACATCCACAACAGCCGCTCGATCCGCTTCACCGTGGTGGGCGGCAAGGTGTTCGACGCCCAGACCCTCGACCAAATCGCGCCGGTGGCGAAGAAGCGCGCGCCCTACTTCTTCGAGCTACCCGGCGGCGAGGCGGCGGGCGGCCGGACCACAGCGGCGGCGGACCAGGACGGCGATTAAGCGCGCACACCGGCGCATTTCAGCGGATTAATGCAGCGGCGGGCGATGGGCGCAAAACAGCCGTCACAATCGCCCGCCAAAGTCCGCCGCCTGTATTTTGAGGGGGAGCGGCTATGCATCCGTTGCGCAACACGGCCATCGGCGTCGGTCTCATCGCCGTGCTGGCGGGAGGCTGGTGGGCCTGGACCAAGGCGAACCAGCCGCACAATGTGATCATCTTCGTGGCGGACGGCCTGCGCTCGGAAATGGTCACCGACGAGACCGCTCCGGCCCTGGCCGCCGTGCGCGCCGAGGGCGTCGACTTCGCCAACAGCCACTCCATCTATCCGACCCTCACCACGGTGAACGCCTCGGCCATCGCCACCGGCCACTACCCGGCGGACAATGGCGACTTCGGCAATGTCATCGGCCTCGACAACGCCCTGCCCTCGCCCTTCCTCACCCGCGTCGCCCCCATCGAGGACAACGCCGTCCTGCGCATCCTCAACAAGCGCTTCGGCGGCAATTACCTGAGCGAAACCAGCGTCATGGCCGCCGCCCAGGCCAAGGGCTACCTGACCGCGGTGGTGGGCAAGGACGGCCCGGCCGCCATCCAGGACATCACGGCGGTGGACGGCGGCGGCATCATCGTCGACGACACCTTCGGCATCGAGGCCTCCGACCCCACCTACGCCATCAAGAACCCGCCCGACCTCGTTCAGGCCATCAAGGACGCGGGTCTTGGCAAGGCCGCCCCGGACCGCGGCCTCAACGCCTGGCCGGGCAATATGCAGATGCCGGGCGTGCACGTGGCCAACACCGTGCAGCAGGACTGGATGACCAAGGTGGCCACGCAAGTGGTGCTGCCGCGCTTCAAGAAGGCCGGCAAGCCCTTCTTCATGGTGTTCTGGTCGCGCGACCCGGACGGCACCCAGCATAACCAGGGCGACAGCCTGCAGACCCTCGCCCCCGGCATCAACGGCCCCACCAGCCTCGCGGCGATCAAGAACGCCTCCAACGATCTGCAGCGCCTGCGCGACACGCTGAAGGCGCTTGGCCTCGACAAGACCACCGACATCATCGTCACCGCCGACCACGGCTTCTCCACCATCACCCGCCAGAGCGCCACCAGCGCCGCGGCCAAGATGAGCTTCCGCGACACCCCCAAGGGCTTCTTGCCGCCGGGCTTCCTGGCCATCGACATCGCTCAGGCGCTGGGCAAGAAGCTGTTCCTGGCCAATGGCTTGGAGGCGAAACTGAAGAACGGCCTCTCACTCAAGGGCGGCAGTGCGGTGATCGGCGATGATCCAGCCCATCCGGACGTGATCGTGGCCGCCAATGGCGCCTCGGATCTGATCTATCTGCCCAGCAACGACAAGGCGCTGGCCGCGCGGATCGTCGCCCTCCTCACCACCGAGGACTATACCGGCGCCCTCTTCGCCGCCGACCGCTTCGGCCCCATCCCCGGCGCCCTACCCGCCAGCAAGGTGCACATGGGCGGCGGCACGGCCCTGACGCTGCCCCCCTCCATCGTGGTGGCCTTCCGCAGCGAGGCCATCGCCTGCCCCCGCGTGCGCCCCGAACAATGCGGCGTCGATGTCTCCGACACCGACCTGCAACAGGGCCAGGGCACCCATGGCAGCTTCGGCCGCCAGGACACCCACAATTTCATGGCCGCCGTGGGCCCCGACTTCAGGAAGGGCTTCAAGGACCCCTCGCCGGTGAGCAACGCCGACCTCGGCGTCACGGTGGCCAAGCTGTTCGGGCTTGATCTGCACGCCAAGGGCAAGGCCGTGGGACGAGTGCTGGGCGAAGCGCTGGTGAAGGACGGCAAGCCGGTCCCGGCCACGGCGCGGGTGGAGCGCTCCAGCCCCGCGGCCAACGGCTTCGTCACCGTGCTGAACGCCCAGGACGCCGGCGGGGCGCCCTATTTCGACGCCGCCGGCGCGCCGGGCCGCACGCTGGGCCTTAAGCCGTAAGGGCTTGGCGTGGCGCTTCGTCGCGCGACGGAGCGCCACATATAAGGCGACCATCGGCGCCTAGTTTCCTTGAAAGGGCCAAGGTTCTTTGGCTTGTTAAGACCTGGATTCACCAAGTGGAGACAGGTGTCATGAAAGCCGCTCCTATAGCCCTCATCGCCTTGGCGCTCGCGACCGCCGCCGCAGGTCCCAGCCTCGCCCAGGTGGTCAACCCCGACAACCTGGACCGCGGCGCCTATTCCGGTGTCGACCGGGCTCGGTTCTACGATCCTCGCGACCGGATCTCGGTGATACGCACTCGGCTGGAAGAGGCCCGCACCTCGGGCAGCCTGAGCCGCTATGACGCTGACCGCGCCCTGCGCAGGCTCGACGCCATCGACCGCACCCTCGACTTCCGCATGCAAAGGAAGGGCGGCGAGCTGCGCGACTGGGACCGCGAGCTGATCAACGACCAGCTGGACGACCTGGTCAGCGCCTATCCGTCCATCCGCAGCTAAAGGCATGAGCGAGGGGGGCGCACAGATCGAGGTGGACGCGCGCGGTCATCGCTGCCCGACGCCCACCTTGCGGCTTCGTCGGGCGCTGGAACAGGCGGCGCCCGGCGAGGTCGTCTGTCTTCTCGCTGACGATCCCCTGGCGCGCATCGACGTGCCGCATTTCCTCACCGCCAGCGGTCACGAGCTGATCGCCTCGGAGGCGTCAGGAACCGGCTGGCGCTTCCTCGTTCGCAGAACTTGAACGCTCGAGGGCGAGCTCCAGCTCCGCCGCGAGAGCGCCGCCGAATAGCACCGCGTTCACATTCCAGCTGAGCCAGATCAGGAACACCACCACCGCCGAGATGGAGCCGTAGGTGGCCCCCAGGTGGGCGATCTTCTTCACATAGAAGGCCGAGGCCCAGGACGCCGCCAGGGATAAGAGCGCCGCCACGATCCCCGCCGTGCCTGAGGCGCGCAAGCCGATGCGTCCGCCGCCCATGGCGTAGCGGTAGAGCAAGGTCAGGCCCACGCAGAGCGCCGCCCCGGTCCAGGCCCACTCATTGCCGAACCAGTTCCGCGCCGGGGCGAGACCAAGGTCGGCGAGCAGCACGCGCACCCCCAGCAGCACCGAACTCATCACCGTGATCACGGCGAAACCGCCCACGCCCACCACTCCCGCCAGCAGGTTGAAGCGGACGAAGTCGCGCGGCCGGTGGTCGGCGTAGATGTATTGCAGTCCGGCCAGCAGGGCCTTGATGCCGCGATGGGCAGCGTAGGCGCCCACGCCCAGAGCCAGGGCGCTCTGCAAGGTCACGGTCTTGGCCGAGGCGCTGGCGAGCTTGGTCAGTTCGGACTGCACCAACCCTTGCGCATCAGGGGGCAGAAGGTCGGTGAGCGCAGAGGCCTCCGCCGCCGCCTGGCCCGGCGTCGACATCAGGCTATAGATCGAGGCCAGCAGGGCGAGGGTCGGGAAGATGGCCAGGAGCGCGTAGAACGACACCCCCGCCACATAGATGAAGGCGTCGTGCCGCCACAGCCGGCCCAAGGCCCGCCCCATCGCCCCCACCAGGCTGGGCGGCGTCACAGCAGGCGGCGGCGGGCGTCTTACGCGGGCGTCCATGCGATCCTGGGTCCTGTGAGCGTCTCAGTCTATAACGCGCCGGCGGCGGCCAGACCGGCGATATCTTCCTCTGAAAAGCCCCAATCCGCCAGGGCCGAACGCGTGTGCCCCCCGATCCGCGGCGGCGGGCTCTGGACGGCGCCCGGCGTGGCCGAAAAGCGCGGCGCCGGCGCGGGCTGGGTCACGCCGGCCACCTCCACAAAGGTCTCCCGCGCCACATTGTGCGGATGCTTGGGCGCCTCGTCCATGTTGAGCACCGGCGCGAAGCAGATGTCCGTGCCCTCCATCAGCTCGCACCACTCGGCGCGGGTCTTGGTCTTGAAGAGGGCGGTGAGCTTCTGCTTCAGCGAGGGCCAATGGGCGGGGTTCATCTGGCGCTGGAACTCAAGATCGGAAATCCCTGCCTTTTCAATCAGTAGCGCATAGAACTGCGGCTCGATGGAGCCCACCGACACCCACGCCCCGTCGGCGCATTCATAGGCGCCGTAGAAGTGCGCCCCGCCGTCGAGCAGGTTGGCTTCGCGTCTTTCACTCCACATGCCGCCGGCCTTCATGCCGTAGAACATGGCCATCAGGGAGGACGCCCCATCCGTCATGGCGCAGTCCACCACCTGGCCCTGACCCGTGGCGCGCGCATGGGTGAGCGCGGCCAGCATGCCGAAGGCCAGATAGAGCGCTCCACCGCCGAAATCCCCCACCAGGTTCAGGGGCGGAACCGGCTGGTCCTTGGGCCCGATGGCGTGCAGGGCGCCGGTGAGGGAGATGTAATTAATGTCGTGGCCGGCGGCCTGGGACAGGGGCCCGAACTGGCCCCAGCCGGTCATGCGCCCATAGACCAGCTTCGGATTGCGCTTCAGCGCCACATCCGGGCCGAGGCCCAGGCGCTCCATCACCCCGGGACGGAAGCCCTCAAATACAATCTCCGCTTGTTCCATCAGCCGGAGACAAGCCTCCACGGCGGCGGGGGTCTTGAGGTTCAGCGCCACCGATCGACGGCCCCGGCCGGTGATGTTCACCAGCGAATCCTGACCGCCCGGCGCGCGATCGATGCGCACCACGTCCGCGCCCAGGTCGGACAGAAGCATGCCGCAGAAAGGCCCCGGGCCGATGCCCGCGAACTCCACCACCTTGATTCCCGACAGCGGTCCCGATCGCTGATCCGTCAAAAGCGCCTCCCATGTATTGACCGTTATTTTTGGCAGACAATTGGTTGGAAAGTCCATGATTGCACATGGGTTTGCCCTGGCCGCTCGCCACGCTATGGTTCCTTCTTAACGAGTCTCTCGTCGCGCGCGATGACTTTCTGGAGGCCGCATTGGCTGTATTGAACGCCCGGGTGCTGATCGTGGCCCGCGACGACCGTCGCGTCGCGACGCTGGCCGCGGGGCTCGACCGGCTGGGCTGGCGCACGGTGACGGCGCGCGAGACCGCCGCCGGCCTCGCCGCCATCGCCGATCTGCCGGTGGAGGCCGCGATCATCGTCGCCGACGACCACCTGGCCGAGGCCAAGGCCGCCGCCGAGGCGCTGAAGGCCGCCGCCCTGCCGAGGCGCCTGCCGATCCTGGCCCTGGGCAAGCCGGGACCGTTGTTAGATGGTCCAGAATTCGACCTATTGTTGTCTGATCCACCGCACCCAACCCAAACCGCGCTGCGCCTGGAACAGCTGGTCCGCGCCGCTGTGGCCGAAGAGGAGTTCGTGCTGCGGGCGGAGACCTTCGCCGAGCGCGGCCGCACCCTCGCCCCGCCGGAACCCCTGGCCACGCCCCTGAAGGTGCTCACCGTGGGGGAGCCCGCGCCTAAGTTTCTGGCCCTCGCCCACGCCCTGCGCGACCTGGGGGCCGAAGCGATCGGCGCCTTCACCGCCTACACCGCTTTCGACTATCTACACGACCAGGAGTTCGACGCCGTAGTGCTGTGGGCCGGCGAGACCCATGCCGAAGCCCTCTCCATCGCCGGGGGCATGCGGCGGAACACCCGCCTCTATCACATCCCCACCGTGCTCTACCTGCGCGAAGGGGCCGAGGTGGAGACCACCGACGCCTTCAACCGGGGCCTCTCCGACATCGCCAGCGCCGACACGCCGGAGGCGGAGACCGCCGCCCGGGTGGTGGCCCTCGCCCGGGCCTATCGCCGCGAGACGGCCATGCGTCGCTCCCTAGAGCAGGCCAAGAGCTCCGGCCTGATGGACGTGGCCACGGGGCTCTTCACCCGCGACCTGTTCGCCGCCCACCTGGCTCGGCTGGCCAACGCCTCCCGCGCCCGACGGCGTCCCTTCTCCATCGCTGTGCTGCGCATCTCTGATCGGCCCGAGACTTTGGTGGCGCGCAATCGCGGCTGGCTCGACCGCGCCATTCCCCAGATCGGCGGTATGATCAGCCGCCTGGTGCGGGCCGAGGACACCGCCGCGCGCCTCGCTCCGGACGTGTTCGCCCTCGCCCTCCCCGCCGCGCACCAGGGCGCCGGTCGCGTGGCCGCCGAGCGCATCGCCGCGGTGATCGCCTGCACCGCCTTTGAGGCCGGGGAAGACGCCCTGCCCTTCACTGTGGACTTCGACATCGGCGTCGCACAGCTGGAGCCGAACGAGACCGCCGCCAAGGCCCTGGAGCGGGCGGCGGCCAAGGCCCTATCGCGAGCCGCCGGATGAGCGTTTCAGCGCCCCTGAAGATCGACTTCATCGCCGACGTGGTGTGCCCCTGGTGCTACCTCGGCTGGCGGCGGCTGCAGATCGCCCTGGCCGCGCGGCCGGAGGTGAGCGCCGACATCGCCTGGCGGCCCTATCAGCTGGCGCCTGATCTGCCCGAGGAAGGCGTCGACCGCGCCGACTATTATCGCATGCGCTTCCGCGATCCGAAGCAGCTGGAGGAGACCCGCCAGATGCTGGAGGGCCTCGCCCGCGACGAAGGTTTCGAGATGAACCTCGGCGACATCGCCCGCATGCCCAACACCCTCGCCGCTCAGCGCCTGATCCGCTGGGCCCAGGGGCAAGGCAAACAGGACGTGCTGCTGGAGCCGCTGATGCAGGCCTATTTCCGCGACGGTCGCGACATCGGCGATCCGCAGGTGCTGGCCGACATCGCCGCCGAGGTGGGGCTCGACCGGCTGCTGGTGCTGGAGCTCCTGGCCGGCGAGGGCGACAAGGACGTGGTGCGCCGGGAGCATCAGATCGCGGTGGAGGCCGGCGTCTCCGGCGTGCCCTGCATGATCTTCGACGGCAAGTTCGCGGTGATGGGCGCCGAAAGCTCGGACCGCCTCGGCCGCGCCATCGACCATGCTTTGAACGAGCGCGCCGAAGCCGCGCCGACCTGAAGAGGTTTCCTTGATGTCCAAGCTGATGCTCGCCCCGGTCATGGCGATGGCCGCCGCGGCCCTGCTCGCCGCCCAGCCCGTCGCCGCAGCCGAGGTCCCGGACATCCTCGACCTCTACAAGACCATCCACAGCCATCCGGAGCTGTCGCACCACGAGGCCGAGACCTCGGCCCTCCTGGCCCGGGAGCTCGCCCGCGCCGGCTATCAGGTCACCGACCACGTGGGCGTCTACCCGGACGGCTCCAAGGCCTTCGGCGTGGTGGGGGTGATGAAGAACGGCGCCGGGCCGACCCTGCTCATCCGCGCCGACATGGACGCCCTGCCCATCACCGAGGAAACCGGCGTTGCCTACGCCAGCCATGTGAAGGCCTTGAACAAGTCCGGCCAGGAGGTGGGCGTCATGCACGCCTGCGGCCACGACATCCACACCTCGGTGCTGGTGGGGGTGGCGCGATCGCTCGCCGCCCAGAAGGCCAAATGGAAGGGCACGCTGATCCTGGTGGGCCAGCCCTCGGAAGAGACCGTGGACGGGGCCAAGGCCATGCTGGCCGACCACCTTTATGAGCGCTTCGGTCGCCCCGACATGGTCATCGGCTTGCACGACGGGACCCAGGCCCCCGCCGGCACGGTGGCGGTGACCAGCGGCCGCTTCCAGGCCGGCGTGACCTCGGTGGACGTGACCATCAAGGGCTTCGGCGGCCATGGCGCGGCGCCCGAGGCCGGCCGCGACCCCATCGTGCTCGCCGCCCTCTATGTCACCCAGATCCAGACCATCGTCAGCCGCGAGATGGACCCGCAGGACCCGGCCGTAGTGACGGTCGGCTCGATCCATGGCGGCTCCAAGCGCAACATCATCCCGGACGAGGTGAAGCTCGAACTCACCACCCGCTACTTCTCCGACGAAGGCCGCCAGACCATCCTGAACGGCCTGCGCAACATGGCGGCCGGGATCGCCCAGTCCGCCGGCCTGCCGCCGGAAAAGGCTCCGGTGGTCACGGTGCTGGAGAACGAGTCCTCGCCGCCGCTCTACAATGATCCGGCCCAGGCGACGAAGGTGAAGGCGGCCCTCGTCGCGGCGCTCGGGCCCAAGAACGTGTTCGACGGTACGGCCATCATGCCAAGCGAAGACGTAGGCGTGTACGGCCTGCCCGGGCGTCAGATCCCGGTGACCTATTTCGCCCTGGGCGCCGCCAATCCGGAGAAGTTCGCCGCCGCCAAGGCCGCGGGCCAAAGCGTGCCCGGCCCGCACACCAGTCGCTTCCTGCCCGATCCGGAGCCGACCCTCGCCACCGGGGTCAAGGCCATGACCGCCGCCGCCCTCGCCCTCCTGAAGCCCAAGGGCTGAACGGCCCCCTACGGGTCGAGATGACGGGCGAGCTTCCCGCAACGGGCGTCATGGCGTAAAAGTGGCGCCAGGCCGTCAGGAGCCGCCATGTCCGCCCCCCGCCGTCTCATCGACAAGCTCGCCGCCCTGCCGCCTCCGCGCATCGCCGAGGTGGAGGACTTCGTGGATTTCCTGCTGCTGAAGGATCAAGACCGCGCGCTCGCAAGGGCCGCCGCGTCCGCCAGCGAACCCGCCTTCGAAGCCGTGTGGAGCAATCCCGAAGACGACGTCTATGACGCCCTTTGAGTTCGCGGACGTCGTCCTCGTCCCGTTCCCGTTCACCAATCAGCATTCCACGAAGCAACGACCCGCCGTCGTCGTCTCCAGTCGGGTTTACGGACTTGAGCGTCCTGATGTGATCATGATGGCCGTCACCAGCCAAATGCGCCCGACGCCAGCGCTCGGCGAAGTCTGGCTTAATCGTTGGCGGGAAGCCGGTCTCCTGAAGACTTCCGCGGTGAAGCCGGTGATCGCGACCCTGGAAAAGGGGCTCATCATCCGGCGACTTGGTCGTCTCGCCGATGAAGATCAGGCGGCGTTGCGAACCGCCATCAGCCAGATCATCGGCTAACGCGCGCTCACCCCGGCAAAGCCACCTTGGCCAGTTGGCTGAGGATCTTCTCGGCAGCGCCCAGCCGGGCGTCGGGGATGGGCCACTCGCCCTTCACCACGACCTTCTGATCCGGCCGCACCTTCCAGGCGATCGAGTTCTTCTGGATCAGCTGCACCAGGCCCAAGGGATTGGCGAAGCTGTCGCCGCGGAACGAGATCACCGCGCCCTTCGGCCCCACGTCGATCTTCTCCACGCCGGCCTGACGGCAGAGACCCTTGATCCCCACCACCTTCAGCAGCTGGCCCGCCTCCTCCGGCAGGGGACCGAAGCGGTCGATGAGCTCGGCGGCCAGGGCCTCGCGATCCTCCAACCGTTCGGCGTCGGACAGGCGGCGATAGAGGGCGAGGCGGACATTGAGGTCCGGCACATAGTCCTCAGGGATCAGCACCGCCGCGCCGGCGTTGATCTGGGGCGACCAGCCGCGCGTATCCTTCTCCTCCACGCCCTTGGCCCGCAGCTCGGCCACGGCGTCCTCCAGCATCTGCTGATAGAGCTCGACGCCGATCTCGCGGATGTGGCCGGACTGTTCGTCGCCCAGGAGGTTGCCGCCGCCGCGGATGTCGAGGTCGTGGCTGGCGAGCTGGAACCCAGCGCCCAGGCTGTCGAGGGACTGCAGCACCTTCAGCCGCTTTTCGGCGGCCAGCGACAGGGGCTTGTCCGGCGGGGCGGTGAGATAGGCGTAGGCCCGCGCCTTGGCCCGGCCCACCCGCCCGCGCAGCTGATAGAGCTGGGCCAGGCCGAACATGTCGGCCCGGTGCACGATCATGGTGTTGGCGGTGGGGATGTCGAGGCCGCTCTCCACGATGGTGGTGGAGAGGAGCACGTCGTACTGGCCGTCATAGAAGGCGCTCATCACGTCTTCCAGCTGGGTGGCCGACATCTGGCCGTGGCCCACCACGAACTTCACCTCCGGGACCTGCTCGCGCAGGAAGGTCTCGATGTCGGTGAGGTCGGCGATGCGCGGGACCACGTAATAGGCCTGGCCGCCGCGATACTTCTCCCGCAGCAGGGCTTCGCGGGCCACCACCGGGTCGGACGGGGTGATGTAGGTGCGCACCGCCAGGCGATCCACCGGCGGGGTGGCGATGATGGACATCTCGCGAATGCCCGAGAGCGCCATCTGCAAGGTGCGCGGGATGGGCGTGGCGGTGAGGGTGAGCATGTGCACATCGGCGCGCAGCTCCTTCAGCCGCTCCTTGTGCTTGACCCCGAAGTGCTGCTCCTCGTCGACGATGACCAGGCCGAGGTCGCGGAAGCCCACCTGGGCCGACAGGATCGCATGGGTGCCCACCACGATCTCCACCTCGCCGTTCTTCAGCCCCTCGCGGGTCTCTGCGGCCTCCTTGGCGGGGACCAGGCGCGACAGGCGGCGCACCTTCACCGGCCAGCCGGCGAAGCGCTGGGCGAAGGTCTTGAAGTGCTGGCGGGCGAGGAGCGTGGTGGGGCACACCACCGCCACCTGCTTGCCGGTCATGGCCACGATGAAGGCGGCGCGCAGAGCCACCTCGGTCTTGCCGAAGCCCACATCGCCACAGATGAGCCGGTCCATGGGCCGGCCGGCCGCCAGGTCGCCGACCACGTCGGCGATGGCGTTGAGCTGGTCGTCCGTCTCCTCGTAGGGGAAGCGGGCGCAGAACTCGTCGAACAGGCCGGACGGCGGATCGATCTCCTCGCTAGCCTTAAGCTGGCGGGCGGCGGCGATCTGGATCAGGCCCTCGGCCATTTCGCGCAGGCGCTGGCGGGCCTTGGCTTTGCGCGCCTGCCAACCGGCCCCGCCAAGCTTGTCGAGGGCCACGCCCTCCGCATCGCCATAGCGGGTGAGGAGGTCGATGTTCTCCACCGGCAGGTAGAGCTTGGCGTCGCTGGCGTATTGCAGGTCAAGGCAGTCGTGCGGCGCGCCGGCCACGTCCAGGGTCTTCAGGCCCTCATAGCGGCCGATGCCGTGGTCGATGTGCACCACCAGGTCGCCGGGGGTGAGGGCCGAGGCCTCGGCGAGGAAGTTGGAGGCGCGGCGACGCCGGCGCGGGCGGGCCAGGCGATCGCCCAGAATGTCGGTCTCGGTGATGACGGCGAGATCGGCGGTCTCGAAGCCGGACTCAATCGGCAGCACCACCCGCTGCAGCGGCTTGACCTTGCCGCCGACGCCGAAGCCCAAGACGTCGGGCCAGGCCTTGGCGAAGCGGATGGGGCTCAGCCCATGGTCCCCCAGCATGGCGGCCAGACGATCCGACGAGCCGTCGGACCAGGAGGCGAACAAAACCCGCTTGCCGGTCTTGGAGAGCGCCTTGGCGTGGGCGGCCACGGCCTCGAACAGATTGACGCTGTCCTGGGCCCTCTCAGGAGCGAAACTGCGTCCGGCCCGCGCGCCGAGGTCGAAGGCTCTCGCATCGGCTTCGCGCTGGAACGGGCTGAAGCGGCGAAGGCTGAGCGCCTCCACGTGCAGGTCCCATTCCTCGGCGGAGAGATAGAGCGCGTCCACCGCCAGGGGCCGATAGATGGAGCCGCCGCGCACCTTGGCCGCCTCGGCGCGGGCGTCATGGGCGTCGGCGATCATGCCGAGCCGCTCGTCGCGGGCCTCCATGGCCAGGTGGTCGTAGAGCACCAAGGCCCCCTCGCCCACATAGTCGAACAGGCTCTCAAGGCGCGGATAGAACAGGGGCAGATAGTGCTCCACCCCGCCCCGGCGCACGCCCTCGCTCACCCCGGCGTACATGGGATCGTCGGCCACCGCGCCGAAGCGCTCGATATAGCCGGTGCGGAAACGGCTGATGGCGGCGGGGTCGAGCAGCACTTCGCTCACCGGCAGAAGGTCCACCTCGGTGAGCTGGCGGGTGGAGCGCTGGGTCAGCGGATCGAACGAGCGCACCGATTCCAAGGTGTCGCCGAACAGGTCGAGGCGCACCGGCTCCTCGGCGCCCGGCGGAAAGACGTCGATCACCCCGCCTCGGATGGCGAACTCGCCCTTTTCCGACACGGTGGAGGCGCGCTGATAGCCGTTGACCGAGAAGTAGCGCTCAAGGTCGCTCACCGCCACGTCGCGGCCGGCGCGGGCGTGATAGCCCGCCGCCTTCACCGCCTCCCGCGGCGGGGTGCGTTGCAGCACCGCCGGCGCGGTGGCCACCACCAGCAAAGGCGTCCTGTCATCGGACTTGCGCCGGGCGAGATGGGTGAGCGCGGCCATGCGCTGGGCGGCGAGGCCGGCGGAGGGGCCGATGCGGTCGTAAGGAAGGCAGTCCCAGCCCGGAACCAGCAGCACCTCGAGGTCAGGATCGAAGAAATTGGCCGCCTCGGCGAAGGCCTGGGCCCGGTGCGCGTCGCGGGCCACGAACAGGCTGACGCCTCCGCGGGCCTTGACCAGGTCCACGGCGACCAGGGCGTCGAAGCCCTCCGGCGCGGCGTTGAGGTCGAGCGCTCCGTCGGCCTTCGCCCACTGGGCCAAGGTCTTCAGGTCAAGCTGGGTTAGGGTGTCGGAAACGCTCATGGACGGCGATAGTCGGCGCTCAGGCGCCCAGGTCCGTGCGCGCCGTGGCCACCTTGGGCACAAAGGCCTTCAGGCGATCCATCAGCGGCCCGTCGAAGGCGACCGGCGTCGGCTCGGTGCCGATGATCCAGGCGTAGAGCAGCTGGTCCGGCTGATCGAGCAGAATCTCGAAGGCGCTAAGCTCACCGTCGGAGAAGCCGGCCAGGTGCGCGTCGGCGAAAGGTCCGAGGATCAGGTCGGCCTCGCGAAAGCCCCGCCGCCAGGCGCGGAACTTCAGCTTCTTCACGCGGTCGGGATCGGAGGCGACGTGGTCCATGGGGTCGGCCGGCAGGGTTGGAAGAGAGGGGCTATATAGGCCGTTCCACGACGAAGGCGAGGCCTATCTGACTTCCGCCGCCAGAGCCTGTTGAGAAAAAGTGGGAACCGGTTTTTCGCCCGCTACAGGCTCTAATTTTTGAATCTAAAGCACGATTCAATGCTCCGGCATTTCCGCCTCCGCAAATCGTGCTTTAGGGGGCTAGCATGGGGCCATGCGTCCGGAGATTCTCTTTCCCCTCTATGCGCCCGCGTCCGGTCTGAAGGGCGTGGGGCCGAAGCTCGCCCCGCTGGTGGCGCGGGCGGCGGGGCCTCTGGTGCGCGACCTCCTGTTCCTCGCCCCCGCCGGTCTGGTGCACCGCACCCCCATGACCACGGCGCAGGTGAAGGAAGGCGAGACGCCGATCCTCAGGGTTCAGCTCGACGCCCACTTGCCGCCGAGGCGTCGGGGTCAGCCCTACCGCATTCGCGCGCGTGATGAGACCGGCTTCATTTTTCTCACCTGGTTCAAGGTGTTCGGCGATTCTCTTGTGAAGTCGCATCCGCAGGGCGCGCACCGCGTGGTGAGCGGCAAGGTGGACGAGCGGAGCGGCGAGCGCTCCATCGCCCATCCGGATTATCTCTTGCCCCTGGAGCGCGAGGCCGAGATCCCCAAGGTGGAGACGGTCTATCCGACCACGGCGGGCCTGCCCTCGCGCACCCTGCGGCGCATCGTGCTGGCGGCCCTGGAGAAGGCGCCCGACCTGACCGAATGGCAGGACGCCGCCTGGCTCGCCCGCAATCGCTGGCCCAGTTGGCGCGAGGCCCTGCGGGCGCTGCACAGCCCAAAAGGCGCGGCTGATCTCGAACCCGACGCGCCGGCGCGCCAGCGCCTCGCCTATGACGAGCTCCTGGCCCATCAGCTGGCCATGGCCCTGCGTCGACGGGTGCGGCGAGACGAGCCGACGCCGCCCATCTCCCACAGCGCCCTTGCGGACCAGCTGGAGGTCGCCCTGCCGTTTCGCCTCACTGGCGCCCAACGGCGGGCGCTTGCCGAAATCGGCGGCGACCTCGCATCCGGCCAGCGCATGGCCCGCCTGCTGCATGGCGATGTGGGCTCGGGCAAGACCGTGGCCGCCATGCTGGTCATGGCCGAGGTGGCGGCGGCGGGCGGGCAGTCGGCCCTCATGGCTCCCACCGAAATCCTCGCCCGCCAGCACTTTGAGACCATCGCCGAGCCGCTTGAAAAGGTTGGGATTCGCGCCCTCCTCCTCACCGGTCGCGACAAGGGCGCCGGGCGGGCGGAGAAGCTGGCGGCCCTGGCTTCAGGCGAGGCCATGGTGGCGGTGGGCACCCACGCCCTCTTCCAGGACGAGGTGGCGTTCAAGGACCTGCGCCTCTCGGTGATCGACGAGCAGCATCGCTTCGGCGTGGCTGAGCGCAAGCGGCTGCAGGCCAAGGGCGAGGCGGTGCATCTCCTCGCCCTCTCGGCCACGCCCATCCCCCGCACATTGGAGCTGACGCAGTTCGGCGACATGGAGGTCTCCCGCCTGGACGAGAAGCCGCCTGGCCGCCAGCCGGTGACCACCACCGCCGCCCCCCTGTCGCGCCTGCCCGACGTCGTGGAGCGCCTGCGGGCCGTGGTGCAGGCCGGCGGCCAGGCCTTCTGGATCTGCCCCCTCGTCTCCGAGAGCGAGCTTCTTGACGTCACCGCCGCCGAGGACCGCGCCGCTGCGCTGAAGGAGGCGCTCGGTCCGAACAAGGTCGGGCTGATCCACGGCCAGATGCCCCCCGCCGAGAAGGACGAGGTCATGGCCGCCTTCGCCTCCGGCCGCCTCGCGGTGCTGGTGGCCACCACCGTGGTGGAGGTGGGGGTGAATGTGCCGAACGCCACCATCATGGTCATCGAACACGCCGAGCGCTTCGGCCTCGCCCAGCTGCACCAGCTGCGCGGGCGGGTGGGCCGGGGGACGGGCAAGAGCGCCTGCTTGCTGCTCTATCAGGCGCCCTTGGGGGCCACGGCCAAGGCCCGCATCGAGGTGCTGCGCGAGACCGAAGACGGCTTCGTCATCGCCGAACAGGACCTCGCTCTGCGCGGCGGCGGCGATCTCCTCGGGCTGAAACAGAGCGGCTTTCCCGCCTATCGCCTGGCCGACCCCACGGCGCACCGCCATCTGATCCTGGCCGCTGCCGACGATGCGCGGCTGATCCTCGCCCGCGATCCGGACCTCGTGTCTCCGCGGGGGAAGGCGGTGCGGGTGTTGCAGGCCCTGTTCGACTGGCGCTCCGGCGAGGGCTACGCCGACGCTGGTTAGTTCCTTATCCGGTGAATTGGCGAGGTCCGCACCACGATCGAGCGGGTGATGGGCGCGATGGGATCGCCGCCGAAATAGGCCCGGATGCGCGCCTTGGCGTCGGCTTCGATGTCCGCATAGAAGAGATTGTAGCTCGGGGCGGAGAGCCCGTCGGCCCAGGATCCGGGCGAGCGCAGGGCCGGCGATCTTGGCCGGCTATGCCACAGAAGGCCGCCAGAACACCGCGCCGCCGCCTCGTGCGGCCGGATCTTGGGCTGGTCGGGCCAGGAAAGGCCGGTGGCGTTGGCCCCGCCCAATTGCTCGGCGATGCTGGAGGCCGGGCGCGCGGTCCCGCCGGTGACGGGATTGACGCACAGGGTCGGCTGGCTCCCAAGATCGCGCAGATCGCCGTCTGTGGTCCAGTACAGGGTGCGGGCGAGAAGCCGGTGCGCGAGCCCGGTCTCCCCCTCCGCCGCCGCCTGCCAGGCGAGCACGCAGCCGGCCTCCTCACGCTGGGCGCAGGCCGGCAAGGGCGCGCCGGGACCGTAGTGGGCGGCGGGGACCAGCACGTCGTCGAGATAGACCGCCACCAGGCGCTTCTTCAGTTGCGGATCGGCGGCGATCTCATCGGCCAGGCGGGCGGCGAGGCTCGCCCCCTGCCCCACCCCCGCGAGAATGAACGGCCGGCCCTGGTTGAAGCTGGCCACATAGAGCCTGAAGGCCCGTTCCACATCGCCCATGGCCAGCTTGCGCGCATCGCGGGCGTCGTCGCGCAGGGTCAGGCGATAGGCGTAGAGGCTGGCCTGACGATAGCGCGGGGCGAACACGCGGGCCAGGGGCGCGAAGGGTCCGGCGTAGTTGGGCAGAATGCTCCGGATCAGCTTACGTTCGGAATCCGGCTCGCCCACCGGCCCGTTCCAGTCCGACCCGCCGTTGTAGGTGGTGGAGGCGATGAAGAACACGTCCACCGGCTTTTCGCCGACGCGCAAGGCCTCGGGCGTGGGCGGGATCAGGGCCCAACCGCCGCGCAGGGTGTAATCGGGCGCCTTGGGCGGCTGATAGGTCTGGAACGGCTGTTGCGGATCGAGCGCCGCTTCCAAAACGTCGGCGCGCCAATAGAAGGCGGCGGCGAAGCACAGCACGGCGAAACCGGCGACAAATCCGAGGAACAGCCTTCGCAGCAGCGCGCCCGGGATCGTCATCGCCCCTGCCTAGCGATAGGGATCGACGGTGAGGAGATAGCGGCCCACATAGTCCGCCACCCCGTCTTCCAGGGTCGTGAAGGGCGCGGCGTACCCGGCGGCGCGCAGGCGGCTCATGTCGGCCTCGGTGAAGTACTGGTACTTGTCGCGGATCACCTCGGGGGTGTCGACGTAGTGAATGCTCGGCTCACGGCCCGCTGCCCGGAAGGTCGCCAGGGCCAAGTCCCTGAAGCTGCGCGCCTTGCCCGTGCCGAGATTGTAGATCCCCGACACCTGCGGGTTGGCCAGCAGCCAGGCCACCACCGCCTCGCAGTCCTTCACATAGACGAAGTCGCGCAGCTGGCCGCCGTCGGCGTAATTAGGGTTGTGAGAGCGGAACAGGGTCACAGTCTCGCCCTTGGAAGCCTTGGGCCAGATCTGGGAAACCACCGACTTCATGGTCCCCTTGTGGTACTCGTTGGGGCCATAGACGTTGAAGAACTTCAGCCCCGCCCACTGGGCCGGGGCGTGGCCCTTGGCCGCCTCGCGCCGGGCGTAGATGTCGAACAGGGCCTTGGACCAGCCATAGGCGTTCAGCGGCCGAAGGGCGGTCAGGGTTTGCAGGTCGTCCTGGCCGGAGAACCCTTGCGCGCCATCGCCATAGGTGGCCGCCGAAGACGCATAGATCAGCCGCCGTTGCCGCGCCGCGCACCAGCGCCACAGCTCGCGCGAGAGGGTGAAGTTGGTATGGATGATCTTGTCGGCGTCGGGCTCGGTGGTGGCGCTGACGGCGCCCATGTGCACGATGGCCGCCACCTCGTCCTCATGGCGGGCGAGCCAGTCCCACATCGCCTCGGGGGCGACGAAGTCGGCGATGGGGTGGCCGGCGAGGTTGCGCCACTTGCCGCTCTCGGCTTCGCGCAGGCGGTCGCACACCGCCACGTCGTAATGGCCGTCAGCGATCAGGCGGGCGACGATGTTGGAGCCGATGAAGCCGGCTCCCCCGGTGACGAGAACCAGGCGGCTCATGGATGCATCCGGACGATGGAAGGGCGTGGGATCACGCCCCTCTCATACCCATCCCATCGGGTTGGCGCTAGCGTCCCTTGGCGAGAGCGTCGAACTCCAACAGCCGCGCGGCCAGGGCTTCGAACTGCGACAACGGCACCATGTTGGGGCCGTCGGAGGGGGCGCTGTCCGGGTCCTCGTGAGTCTCCAGGAACACGCAGGCCACGCCCACCGCCACGGCGGCGCGGGCCAGCACCGGCACAAACTCGCGCTGACCGCCGGAGCTGGTCCCCTGCCCGCCCGGCTGCTGCACCGAGTGGGTGGCGTCGAACACCACCGGACAGCCGATCTCGGCCATGATCGGCAAGGAGCGCATGTCGGAGACAAGGGTGTTGTAGCCGAAGGAGACGCCGCGCTCGCAGGCCATGACGTTGGGATTGCCGGCGCTGGTGATCTTGGCGATGACGTTCTTCATGTCCCAGGGGGCGAGGAACTGACCCTTCTTCACATTCACCGCCCGGCCGGTGGCGGCGGCGGCGAGCAGGAGGTCGGTCTGGCGGCAGAGGAAGGCGGGGATCTGCAGCACGTCCACCGCCTCGGCGGCGGCGGCGCAGTGGTCGATCTCGTGCACGTCGGTGAGGGTGGGCAGGCCGAAGGTCTCGCGGATCTCGGCGAACACCGGCAGGGCGCCGGCAAGGCCGATGCCGCGCTGGGCGCTGGCCGAGGTGCGGTTGGCCTTGTCGAAGGAGGTCTTGTAGATCAGGCCCACCTGCAGCCGATCGGCGATTTCCTTCAGGGCGTGGGCGGTCTCCAGGGCGTGGGCGCGGCTCTGCATCTGGCAGGGACCCGCGATGAAGCTCAGCTTTTCGCCATTGCCGATGCGCACGGGCTTGCCGCCGGCGGAGACTTCGACCACGGCGTTGGGTGCGACAGCCTTGGATGCGGGAGCGTTCATGGCGACTTCCTCAAAGGGAACCTGATCTTGAATCGGGCGGCAGAGGCCCGATGTGGCGCTGAACGCCGCACACAACAAGAGACTGTGACCGTTTGATGCCCGCCGCCCAGGTCGAATTCGCCCCCGACGCCCCCAACATCGTCTGGTTCCGCCGGGACTTGCGCCTCGTCGACAACCCGGCCCTGAGCGCCGCTATCGCCAGCGGACGCCCGGTGCTGCCCCTCTATGTGCTGGACGAGACGCCGGGTCTGCGCGCGCCGGGAGCGGCCTCGCTGTGGTGGCTGGACAAGAGCCTGCAAGTCCTTGGTCGCGATCTTGAGGCTTTGGGGGCGAAGCTGATCCTGCGCCGCGGCAGGGCCGGCGATATCCTGCGCGACCTGGCCTCTGAAGTCGGCGTGGCGGGAGTCTATTGGAACCGCCTATATGATCCGGGCCAGATCGACCGCGACGCCGTTCTGAAGACCGAGCTGAAGGAGCTTGGCCTTGGCGTGGAGACCTTCAACGCCAGCCTCCTGGTGGAGCCCTGGACCGTACGCAACAAGACCGGCGGGCCATTCCAGGTCTTCACCCCGTTCTGGCGCGCGGCCAAGGAACAGCTCGACGAGGTGGGCTTCGCCCCCGCGCCGCAACGCCCAGCGGCCCATCAGGCGACAGTCGCCTCCGACGACCTCGCAAGCTGGGGCCTGCATCCCGCCAATCCCGACTGGTCCGGCGGCTTTTCCGACTGGACGCCCGGCGAGACGGGGGCGCAATCGCGGTTGGCGACGTTCCTCGACCGCGGGCTCGCGGGCTACGCCGAGGGCCGGGACATTCCCGCCGGACCGAACGTGTCGCGCCTGTCGCCCCACCTGCATTTCGGCGAGATCAGTCCCCGGCAGGTCTATGTGGCGGCCAAGGCGCAAGCGGCCGCCAGTCCCGGCCTTTCCCGCGACGCTGACAAGTTCATCGCCGAGCTCGGCTGGCGCGAATTCAGCCATGCGCTGCTGTTCCAGCGCCCGGACCTGCCCACCGCCAATTTCCGTCGCGAGTTCGACGCCTTTCCATGGCGGTCCGACGACGCAGCCTATCGCGCCTGGACCCGCGGCCGCACCGGCTATCCCCTGGTGGACGCCGGCATGCGCGAGCTTTGGGCCACCGGCTACATGCACAATCGCGTGCGCATGGTGGTGGCCTCCTTCCTGGTGAAGCACCTCCTGATCGACTGGCGTCTGGGCGAAGCCTGGTTCTGGGACACGCTCCTCGACGCCGACCTCGCCAACAACGCCGCCAGCTGGCAGTGGGTGGCTGGCTGCGGCGCCGACGCCGCCCCCTATTTCCGCATCTTCAATCCCATCGGCCAGGGGGAGAAGTTCGACCCGCGCGGCGACTATATCCGCCGCTGGGTTCCGGAGCTGGCGCGTCTCCCCGCCCCGCTGATCCACGCGCCCTGGGATGCGCCGAGCGATGATCTGCGCCGGGCGGGCGTTGTTCTTGGCCGCACCTACCCCCTGCCCCTGGTGGATCACGCCTCGGCCCGGGCGAGGGCGCTGGGCGCCCTGCAACAGCTGAAGGCCTCGAGCCTCTGACGACCTGTTAGAATTTCTCTCCAGCCTGACTCAGCGATCAAGGCTAGAACCGCCGCGTCCCCCTGCGTCGCGAGGTTCGTCATGCTGAAGGCCCACTCGGTTGTGAACGCCATTGGCCGCACGCCGCTGATCCGGTTGAAGCGGGTCAGCGAAGAGACCGGCTGCGAGATCTGGGGCAAGGCCGAGTTCATGAACCCGGGCGGCTCAGTGAAGGATCGCGCGGCCCTGGGCATCATTCGCGACGCCGAGCGGCGGGGCGTGCTGGAGCCCGGCGGCCTCATTGTCGAGGGCACGGCGGGCAATACTGGCATCGGCCTCGCCATGGTGGGATCGGCTTTGGGCTATCGCACCTGCATCGTCATCCCCCACACCCAGTCGCAAGAGAAGAAGGACGCCATCCGCCTCCTGGGCGCCGAGCTGGTCGAAGTGGACGCCGTGCCCTACGCCAACCCTGGCAATTATGTGAAATTCGCCGGCCGCCTGGCCGAGGAGCGGGCCAGGACCGACCCCCACGGCGCCATCTGGGCCAACCAGTTCGACAATGTCGCCAACCGCCTCGCCCACTATGAGAGTACTGGGCCGGAAATCCTTGAACAAACAGGGGGAAATATCGACGGCTTCGTGTCCTCGGTGGGCTCCGGCGGCACCCTCGCTGGCGTGGCGGCGGCCCTGCGCGAGGCGAAGCCGGACGTGGCCATAGGTCTCGCCGACCCCTTCGGCGCGGCGCTCTTCAACTACTATACGGCGGGCGAATTGAAGTCGGAGGGCAGCTCTATCACCGAGGGCATCGGCCAGGGCCGCATCACCGCCAACCTGGAAGGGCTCAGCGTCGACCACGCCTTTCAGATCCCCGACGACGAAGCCCTGCGCATCGTGTTCGACCTGGTGACCGAAGAGGGCCTGTGCCTGGGCGGCTCGTCCGGGATCAACATCGCCGGCGCCATCCGCCTCGCTCGCGAACTTGGGCCGGGCAAGACCATCGTGACCATTTTGTGCGACCACGGATCGCGCTATCAGACCAAGCTGTTCAATCCGGCGTTCCTCAGCGAGAAGGGACTGCCGACCCCAAACTGGCTCTGAGGCGCCCATGGACCGTCAACCGCAAGACCCGCTCGTCTCCACCGCCTGGCTCGCGGAGCGGCTTGACGCGCCGGACATAAGGGTGGTGGACGCCAGCTGGTTCATGCCGGGCTCGGAGCGCAGCGCCCGCAAGGAGTTCGAGCTCGCCCACATCCCCGGCGCAGTGTTCTTCGACATCGACGAGATCGCCGACACTGACAGCCAGCTGCCGCACATGCTGCCGAGCTCGGTGAAATTTGCCTCGCGGGTGAAGAAGCTCGGCCTCGGCGATGGCGTGCGCATCGTGGTCTACGATTCCACCGGCGCCGGCCCGGCCGCCCGGGTGTGGTGGATGTTCCGGGCCATGAGCCATGACGACGTGGTGGTGCTGGACGGCGGCCTCACCAAATGGATCGCCGAAGGGCGCCGCATCTCCGACCGCCCCGCCCAGCCGCGCGAGCGCCACTTCACCCCGCGCCTGAACGTGGAGCTGGTGATGAGCCGGCGCCAGGTGGGCGAGGCCCTCTCCGCCGGCTCGGCCCAGGTGGTGGACGCCCGCGCCGCCGCCCGCTTCACCGGCGAGGCGCCCGAGCCCCGCGCCGGCTTGAAGAGCGGCCACATGCCGGGGGCCAAGAACCTGCCCTTCGCCCGGCTGTTCAGCCCCGACGGCCTGATGCTGCCGGCCTGGACCCTGGAGAACGTGTTCGCCGAGGCGGGGGTCGATCCCAAGCGCCCGATCATCGCCAGCTGCGGCTCCGGTGTCACCGCCTGCCTCATTGCCCTCGCCCTAGCCCGCATGGGCCATTGGTCGGCGGCGGTCTATGACGGCTCCTGGACCGAGTGGGCCTCCCTCCCTGACGCGCCCATCGCCCAGGGCGAAGCCTGAGCCATGACCAAGGACGTCCCCGTCGCCGACTCCACGCGCCTGATCCACACGGCGGCGGAGGAGAGCGCCCGCCTTCCAGCCAAGACTGTGGGGCCGGCGATCCAACGCGGCTCCACAGTGCTGATGGACCGCGCTGCGGACCTCTACGCCCACGGCAAGATCACCTATGGCCGCGACGGCCTCGCCGCGCACCACGCGCTCATCGCGGGACTGAAGGATCTGGAGCACGCCGAGCACGTGGAGCTCTATGGCTCGGGCCTGGGCGCTGTCACCGGCGCCATGCTGTCCGTGCTGAAGGCCGGGGACGAGGTGCTGGTGGTGGACGGGGCCTATAAGCCCACCCGACGTTTCTGCGACAACTTCCTGAAAAATTACGGCGTTTCCGTCCGCTATTTCCCCAGTGATGCAAGGCCGGACGAGGTGCTGGCCCTGATCACCGAGCGCACCCGGCTCATTGCGCTGGAGAGCCCGGCCTCGCTCAGCTTCGAGATGATGGACGTGGGCGCGGTGGCGGCGGGGGCGCGCGAACGCGGCGTCCTCACCCTCATGGACAACACCTGGGCGGCGGGGCTCTATTTTCGCCCCCTGGATCACGGGATCGACCTTTCGGTGCAGGCCCTGACCAAATATGTGGGCGGCCACGCCGACGTGTTCCTGGGCTCAGCCGCCACGCGCAATCCGGTGGTGGCCCGCAAGCTCGCCCAGACAACACTCAATCTTGGCCATTCGGTGGGACCGGAAGAGGCCTATCTCGCCCTGCGCGGCCTGCGCACCCTCCCCGCCCGCCTCGCCGCCCACGGCGCCAATGGGCTGAAGGTAGCGAAGTGGCTGATGGGTAGGACCGAGGTCGCACGGGTGCGTCACCCGGCCCTGCCGCACGATCCTGGCCACGCCCTGTGGAAACGCGACTTCTCGGGCTGTTGCGGCCTCTTCGCCTTCGAGCTGGCCCCGCCCGCCGGCCTGGCCGAGACCCTCGCCTTCCTCGACGCCTTGAAGCTGTTCGGGCTCGGCTTTTCCTGGGGCGGCTATGAGAGCCTCGCCCTCTATTGCGACCCGCAGGTGAAGGAGGCGCGCACGGCCAAGCCCTGGACCGCCGCCGGTCCGCTCATCCGCCTGCATGTGGGTCTCGAAGACCCCGCCGACCTCATCGCCGACCTGGAAGCCGGCTTCGCCGCGATCAAGCCTTGAGCTTGGCCTTGCGCCGGCGAAAGCGGCCGCTGAGCTTGAAGCCGTCGCGCATGTTCAGTCCGAGCAGGATGAGGTTGGTCGCCCCGGCGGCGAGTTCGAGCGCCTGAACCGCGTAGAAGGTCGTGTCGAATTCACCTGCCCGGGCCTTCGCGGCCAGGAACAGCGCCGACGGGATCAGCACCAACAGGCCATTGGCGGCGATCAGCGGCATACGCTTTTGCTTGGCTTCGATGACGCGCCCGCCGCGCCCCTTCGCCGCAGCGAACCCCGTGGCGCCGGTCAAGATGAGCGAGGGGACCAGTAGCAGAAAGCCCCAGGGGATGGCCGACTTCACCGCCACGATCAGCGCCCTCGGCGCGAAGAGTTCGCTCGTCACGGTGGACAGCCAGAACACGGCGATGGTCAGCATGGCCAACGCGCCGGCCGCGGCGTGGATCGGCGCCCGAACCGGCTTGGATACGACTTGAGACATGACACGCTCCGCTATATATGGTGTTATGTTGTCAAATTGACGAGCGCTGAATAGCGATTGGACAATATGTTGTCAATTTACTTTTATGGTGACAAATGACGGAACCGACGCGCACCCAAGGGGGCCAGCTGTTGACCGATCTGATGCTCGACCTGTTCCGCCTGCATGGGCGGGTGATCGCCAGCGGCGATCGCCTGGTGGCCGATCTTGGCCTCACCAGCGCAAGGTGGCAGGTGCTGGGCGCCATCGCAGCGGCGCAGCGCCCTCAGCCCGTCGCCTGGCTGGCGCGCGATCTCGGCGCCAATCGCCAGAACATTCAGCGCATCGTCAATGATCTGGAGGCCGCCGGGCTGGTGGCCTTCGCGCCCAATCCTCACCATCGGCGCGCGCAGCTGGTGGTGCTCACTGAGGAAGGACGCGCAGCCTTTGAGGCGGCCATGCGCTTGCAGGCGCCCTGGGTCGAGCGCCTGGCGGAAGGCCTCGCCGTGGAGGAGCTGCAAACCGTCCACCGCGTGCTGGTGGACCTGCGGCTGAAGCTGGAGGGAGACGGCGCTTAGCGACGCTCAAGCGGGGGCGACCGGTTTGTGGAAGGTCAGGACGTAGAAGCTGTCGTCGCGCAAGAGCTCCAGCCGGATGTCCTGCATGGCGGGGGGCACGAGGTCCACCGGGGCGACCACGTCGCCGTAGCGCCCCCGGAAGTAGCCGCGCTCTCCTGGAACCGCCTCATAGACGCCCTTCACGTGCTTCTCGGTCTCGTCGGCGATCAGCAACAGGCTGCCCGGCTTGGCCACGCGGATCATCTCGGCGATCGCCTTGGCGCGGTCGTTGAAGAAGTTGATGCCCCCCACATGGAACACCACGTCGAAGCTTGCGTCGGCATAGGGCAGCGCCTCGGCGTTGCCCTGCACCAGCGCGGCGGCGTACCCCCAGCGGCCGAAATTATCCCGGCAGGCTCTCAGCATGTCCGGCGACAGGTCAAGGCCGAAGCGGTGGATGTCCTTGCGCAACAGGCGGAAATTGGCGCCGGTGCCGATGGAGGTCTCTAGCACCTTGTCGCCGGCGCGAATGTCCAGCGGGGCCAGGTAAGCGGCCATATAGTCGCGACGCTTGAGCCCCCGAAACGGCAGATAGAGGCGCTGCACGTCGTCATAGAGGTTGGCGATCTG
>JBFLWS010000033.1:0-32162 GCA_040757715.1 Pseudomonadota bacterium
TCAATCGCATCAAACAGTTCAGGCGCATCGCCACACGCTACGACAAAACCGCCGCATCATACCTCGGCTTCCTGGCTCTGGCCTCGGTCAAACTCTGGATGCCAACTTATGTCAACAGGCCCTAGGCCCTCGCATCCGCGAGGGTGAGCGGGAGAGGGGCTGGTCCGCCTGGTGGCGACGCAGCTGCCCTGAGCGGGGGCGGCTTTCCTTGGCGGAGAAGCGTCGGGCTTGGATGCGGGGGTCCGGGAAGGAGCGCGCCGGACAGGTCCTCCTGGCCCGACACTCTCGCGGGGCCTTGCGGACGCGGCGAACTGTGCGGAATGATGGCCAGGCGGAGAGAAGCGATGCGACAACGCTGGTATTGGGTGGGCGGCATGATCTTGGCCAGCGCGCTGGCGTGGGCATGGTTTTCGCACGATCTAGCGGCGGATACCTATCGACACGCGCAGGCTGCTGACGATGCTGATGATACCGCGAAGGCCCGTGCGCTGTATGCAGAGGCCTGCGACGAGGGGAGTGACGACGCTTGTCGCGCGATAGGTCGAAAGCGTTGATCGGCGGCGTGGCAGCTTTCCACCCTTGGCTGACGTGCTGAACGTGGGCTCATCTTAGTGAAATCAGCCCTTCTTTCCGCTCATCCTCGCGACAGCGAGGACCCAGGCGTTTTGGGTGTTTGCAGTAAAAAAACCTAGGCCCTCGTTTTCGCGAGGGTGAGCGGGGGGAGAAGGTGGCCTGCCTGGTGGCGACGCAGCTTCTCTGATCGGGGGCGGCCCCTTCGTGAGGCGGGGGGCGTCGGGTTTCGGCGCGGGGGGCAGGGAAGGAGCACGCCGGAGCGGACCTCCAGAAAATAGTTCCGATTCCTACCTTTTCTCGGTGCGCCCTTCGGTGTTCATTTTTCGGGATGAACTCGAAAGCCTTCCCTTTCCACGACGGCTACCTCGTCTCCGTTTCCGTGGAGGAAAATACCGCCGTTCTCGGCCTTAAACAGGTTCAGGGGAATGAGTTCGCGATGACGCTCGGTGGTGTAGAGGCCTTAAGCATCGACGGCTTTCGACAGGGGAACATCATCCTGGACCTGTGGATGGTCAGCGGGGAGCAACCGACGGCCGAAAACTTGCAGATGTTGGAAGTTGATGAAGTTTTAGAAATCCTCTTTCCGGCGCCTCACCCGGATGCGGCGGCTACATATCACGAAGCGCACGGAGCATTCTTAGAGACGCAACTCGAAAGAATTCGAGCCGGCGAGGCTGCGATTGTTATACTTTCCCCCGCGTATGGCGCGGACTTGTATGCGTACTGTGGCTCAGTGGCTCTTGATCCACTGCTGCCACCCCTCCTTCTTCGATAAATCCAGTATTCCCCCTGGCTGACGTGCTGAACGTCGGCTCATCATAACGAAAGAGGGCGCCCGCGCCTGCTCCGGAACGTTCGCGCGGGTCCCTGGGCCCTGGATAACGAAATCAGCCATGCTCTCCGCTCATCCTCGCGACAGCGAGGACCCAGGCGTTTTGGGTGTTTGCAGTAAAAAACCTAGGCCCTCGCATCCGCGAGGGTGAGCGGGGGAGGAGATGGCCCGCCTCAACGCCCGCTTTCTGATCGACGCCAGCATTCGCTATCCTTCGTCGCCGCTCCACGGTGGTGGAGGCCAAGCTGGCCTTCGAGGCCGTCGCCGTGATCCGCCGCTTGGTGGCGACCCAGCTGCGCTGACCGGGGGCGGCCCCTTTCGTTGGGGGGGGCGCCCGGTTTCGGGGGGGCGATGGCGCGGAAGAACGATTTGTAGCTGCCCTACGCCCCTGCTTGGCCGGTCCGAGCCGGTGCCTCGTGTCGTATGAGCTTGATAAGTTTCGCCTGTTCGAGAGCGGTGTCGAGATCCCAATCCTCGTTCAACCGGTTCCACGCTTCTCGAAAGTTACGATCCGAATCTCGAAGTGTCAGCTTCTTCCGGTTGCGGTCTAGCAGCATCACATCGATATACGCTTTCCCGACCGGGATAGAGATGATTAATCGCGCTATTGGGCGAGGGCTCCACATGACCTGCACTCGGTCAATTGTACCCAGTTTACCGAGCGCCTTTAAAGCGTCCATTTGCCCCTCCGTCGCATCTGGACGCTAACCTCTTCACCGAATGTTATCCACCCCCTTCATCCTTTCGGGACGGACAGGCCAGTACGTGAATCCACACAAAAAAAGGCTCCGCGCTGCGGGGAGAAGGGAAGCGCGGAGCCTTACGAGGAAAAACTTCGGTTCACACCTTAGGTTTCACCTCGATTTTCGTGGGGGCGACGGTCGCCGGTTTGGCCACCATCACCTTCAAGACGCCGTTGGCCAGGGTCGCCTTGATCGAGGATTGGTCCACGCCAAGGGGAAGCGGGACCGTCCGCGAGAAGCCGCCGTAATGGCGTTCGGCGAACGCATAGTCCTTGGTCCTTCGTTCCGTATCGAACTTCTTTTCGCCGGCGATGGTGAGCAGGTTGTCGACCAGGGACACGTCCACATCCCGCTCCGTCAGGCCCGGAAGCTCGGCGGTAATCTCAATCTCCGTCTCGGTCTCACACATGTCCACGCGCGGGGCCACCCGCGAGCGGCCTAGAACGCCAACGCCACGACCGAAGTCATCGAACAGACGATCAACTTCCCTCTGGAAAGAACTGAAGATGTCCTGCACGTCCTGGCGGGGCGCGGGGACCATAATAGCGCGATGCTCGGTCATGATTTGCCTCCATTGCTGTGCAAAAAGGCAGTAACTACGAGGTGAGCATGGCACAGGGCGGATCAAATGCTTTGATCCGCGTCAAGGGTAGGAAGAATTTCGCATGACCGGGTGCGACAGGAAGCCGCGCTCCCGAGACTGAGTCGCGCTACTCAGTCTTGGCCAGGATGGCGCGCAGGGTTTCGGCGATCTGGTCGATCTGTGGCTTGTCGATGATCAGCGGCGGCGAGAGGGCGATGATGTCCGCCGTGACGCGGATCAGGAGCCCGGTGTCGAAGGCGGCCTTGAAGGCGTCCATGGCCCGCTCCCCCGCGGCTCCAGCGCGGGGCTCCAGCTCGATGGCCGCGGCGAGGCCGCAGTTGCGGATGTCGATGACGTGGCGGGCGTCCTTCAGGCTGTGCACCGCGTCCTCGAAATAGCTTTCGATGGCCAGGGAGCGGGCGAACAGGTCCTCTTCGGCATAGGTGTCGAGGGTGGCGAGACCGGCGGCGCAGGCCAGCGGGTGGCCGGAATAGGTATAGCCGTGGAACAGCTCGATGGGCGCATCGGCGCCGCCCAGGACCGTGTCGTAGATCTTGGCGCTGGCCCCCACCGCGCCCATGGGCACGGCGCCGTTGGTGATGCCCTTGGCCATGCAGACGAGGTCCGGCTGCACCCCGAAGCGCTGGGCGGCGAAGGGGGCGCCTACGCGGCCGAACCCGGTGATCACCTCGTCGAAGATGAGGAGGATGTCGTGCTTGTCGCAAAGGGCGCGCAGGCGCTGCAGATAGCCCTGCGGCGGGGGCAGCACCCCGGTGGAGCCGGCCATGGGCTCGACGATCACCGCGCAGAGGGTAGAGGCGTCGTGCAGGGCCACCAGCCGCTCCAGCGCATCGGCCAGGTCCGCCCCATGCTCGGGCAGGCCGCGGGCGAAGCGGTTGCGCGCCGGGTCATAGGTGTGCGGCAGGTGGTCGGTCTGGGCCAAGAGGTTGTTGAAATACATGCGGTTGCGCGGCAGGCCGCCCACTGAAATCCCGCCGAAATTGACCCCGTGATAGGCGCGCTCACGACCGATCAGCCGGGTCTTGTGGCCCTTGCCCCGGGCGCGCTGGTAGGCGAGGGCGATCTTCAGCGCCGTATCCACTGACTCCGAGCCGGAGTTGGTGAAGAACACGTGGTCGAGGTCGCCGGGCAGGAGGTCGGCCACCCGGCTCGCCAGCTCGAAGGCCAGGGGGTGGGCGAGGTTGAAGGTGGGGGCGTAGTCGAGCTCGGCGGCCTGGTGGCGGATGGCCTCGACGATGCGCGGGCGGGCGTGGCCGGCGTTGACGCACCAGAGCCCGGCCACGGCGTCGAGAAGGCTGCGCCCGTCGGGGGTGTGGTAGTGCATGTCCTTGGCCCGGGAGAGCAGGCGCGGGTCGGCCTTGAAACGCCGGTTTGAGGTGAAGGGGATCCAGAAGGCCGACAGGTCGTTCTTCAGCTCGGGCTTCACGGGGGCGTTCATCGAAGGTCCTTCCAGGCGGGCCGTCGCCGCAGCGACTGCGATCACAGATGCGAACTATCGCAGGGCGACGTGACGATTTCTAGACCCGCGCACAGGTCGGCTGGATTTTCTACACTTCCGCCCAGCCCCATTCGTTCCAGCCGGCGAATTTCGGCGAATTGGGCAGGTACATGGTCTCCACCGCGCCCAGTCTGAACCCCGCCGCGCCTATAGCCGAGGCCACCGGGCGGGTGAGGTGACAGCCGCCGGCGATGGCCTTCCACACCGGCTCAATGCGTCGCTGCCACTTGGCGACGCTGGCGTCGGGGGCGAGGCCGTGCTCGCAGAACAGGAACCGCCCGCCGGGCTTCAGCACCCGTTTCGCCTCCGCGAGCGCCTTGGCCGGATCGCTCACCGAGCAGAGGGTGAAGGTGGCCACCACCGTATCAAAACTGGCGTCGGGGAAGGGGAGGGCCTCCGCCGCGCCCGCCTCCACGCTCACCGCAAGGCCCGCCGGCCGCTCGGCCTTCTGCGCCATCGCCCGCAGCTCCGGCGAGGGGTCGACGCCAGTCACCTTGGCGACCTTGGCCGGATCATAGAAGGCGAGGTTCTTGCCCCCGCCAATGCCGAGCTCCAGCACCTCGCCGGCGGCGTTCGGGACCACCTTGGCCCGCTGATGCATGATCGGGCTCGCCCCGCAGGCGCAGCCGATCACGTGCGGCAGGATGTAGCGGTCATAGAGGCTGGCCACGGCGGTTTCTCCCAAGGGTCCGCGAGCTTCCCGCCGATGCGCATCCGGCGCAAGACCCGCGCACGTTGCGAAAATGGGGCCTAGGCTGACCTAGGGAGAGGGGGCTAACCTCGCCCATAACCATACATAAAGGGAGCCCAACGCCATGAAGGCCGCTGTATTGCGCCAAGTGAAGACGCCGCTGGTGATCGAGGATGTGGCCATCGGCAAGCCCGGGCCGCACGAGGTGCTGATCCGCACCGCCGCCGCCGGGGTCTGCCACTCCGACCTGCATTTCGTCGAGGGCGCCTATCCCTATCCTCTGCCGGCCGTGCTCGGCCATGAGAGCGCAGGCGTGGTGGAGCAGGTGGGCTCGGAGGTGCGCACGGTGAAGGTGGGCGACCACGTGGTCACCTGCCTGTCGGCCTTCTGCGGCCACTGCGACTTCTGCCTCACCGGCCACATGTCCCTGTGTGTGAGCCCGGAGACCAAGCGCGGGCCGGGCCAGCCGCCGCGTCTCAACTGCGAGCCGGTGGGCGGCGCCGCGCCGGGGGGCATGAACCAGTTCCTCAACCTGTCGTCCTTTGCTGAGATGATGCTGGTGCACGAGCACGCCTGCACCCCCATCCGCAAGGACATGCCGCTGG
This sequence comes from Pseudomonadota bacterium, assembly GCA_040757715.1. Taxonomy (GTDB): domain Bacteria; phylum Pseudomonadota; class Alphaproteobacteria; order Caulobacterales; family Caulobacteraceae; genus CAIMFV01. The sequence continues at coordinate 5,547 of JBFLWS010000033.1, forward strand.
ACCGCGCCGCCCTCATCGGCTGCTCGGTGACCACCGGGGTGGGGGCGGTGTTCCAGACCTCCAATGTCCGGCCAGGCGAGACCGTGGCGGTGATCGGCTGCGGCGGGGTGGGGCTCGCAGCAGTGAACGGCGCGGCCATTGTCGGGGCCGGGCGCATCATCGCCATCGACAAGGCCCCGGGGAAGCTGGAGCTGGCCAAGGCCTTCGGGGCCACCGACGTGGTGGACGCCGGGGCCGGCGATCCCGTGGCTCAGGTGCAGGAGCTCACCGGCGGCGGGGTGCATCACAGCTTCGAGGCCATCGGCCTCAAGCAGACCGCCGAACAGGCTTTCCGCATGCTGCGCCGGGGCGGGACCGCCAACATCATCGGCATGATCCCGGTGGGGACCATGATCGAGCTGCACGGGGCTGACTTCCTGGGCGAGCGGCGCATCCAGGGCTCGCTCATGGGCTCCAACCGCTTCCCGGTGGACATGCCGCGGCTGGTGGACTTCTACCTGCAGGGCAAGCTGAAGCTGGACGACTTGATCAGTCGGCGGATCAAGCTGGATGAGGTCAACGAGGCCTTCGCCGAGATGAAGACCGGAACCGTGGCCCGCTCAGTGATTATGTTCGACGCCTAGAGTATTGAGTCTAGAGCATTTTTTACCCGAAAACCGGGTCCCACTTTTCGGAAAATGCTCTAACTTCTCAGGCAGTCCACGCCCGACGCGATCATGCGCCAGGGGCGGCCGTCGAGGTCGCCGTCGAAGCGGATGCGCTCGGGGGATTGCGGTTCGTCGGCGAGGCGGAAGCTTCCATCCGGGTGCGGAATGATCTTGGTCACCCCGTCGAGCCAGAGACCGTCGGGACGGGCGATCACTTCGGTCTGGCTGCTGAACACGCCGGTGCTGACATAGCGGCCGGCCAGGCGAGCGAGGGCAGGATTGAGCGGCTTCACCTCTGATAGATCCTTGCCCTCGGGCAGATAGAGGCGGGCGCCGAAGCCCACCGAGGTGACGCTCTCGCCGTCCCAGTTAAGGCCGAACCCCCGCACCGCGCCGTCGGGCGACACCGCCACGAGCCCGCCCTCGGCGGCCTGCACCAGGTGCTCGCCGCCCTCGCCGCTCAGCACGAGGCCGTCGCCGGCCAGGCGCAGCTCCAACTTGGCCCCGTCGGGGGCGGCATAGCGGCCGGCGATGCGGTTCGCCTTCTCCACTCGCGTGGCCGGGGCGATCGGCGGCGCGTCGGGCAGGGGCCGGCCCTCGCGCACGGCGCGGAATAGCTGGCAGGCGAAGGTGGTGACCAGCCGCGGGCGATAGGGCTGGGCGCTGGCGTTGGTGGAGGCGAAGGCGCCCACCCCCGCCGCCGGGTCCACGTGCAGGGACGAGGAGAAGGCCTCCATGCCGCCGGTGTGGTGCAGGCAGGGCCGCTCGTCGATGGGCACGATGGCGAGACCGCAGGCGTAGTGCGCCTTGGGACCGAAGTCGGGCGCGGCCACCGCCGGGCTGGTGAAGTGCTTGGCGCTGTCGGCGGAGAGGAGCCCTTGCGTCTCCCCGCGACCCACGGTGATCAGAAAGCGCAGATAATTGGCCATGTCCGCGGGCGTGGCCGCGACGCTGCCGGCGGCGCTGGTGAAGTCGAGCCAGGTCGCGGTGGAGAGGGGCGCGCGGCGCACATAGGGACGGTCGCCGAACCGCGGGCTATAGCCCACCGCGTAGCGGTCGCGGTCGCGGGTGAGGATGCCCGGAACGGAGGCGTCCATGCCCAGCGGGTCGAGGGCCAGGCGCCTCAGCGCCTCGCCATAGGGACGGCCGGAGACGCGCTCCACCACCGCGCCCAGGAGGGCGTAGCCGGTGTTGGAGTAGGAAAACTGCGCGCCCGGCGCAAAGCCGAGCCACAGGCCCTCGCTCCCGCGCGGATAGAGGGGCGCGTCATGCGGCAGACCCGAGGTGTGGTTGAGCAGCTGCAAAAGGGTGAGCTTGGCCCCGTCGGGCAAGGCGACCCCCGGCAGGTGCGTGCGCACGTCGTCGTCGAGCTTCAGCTTGCCCTCGTCGGCGAGGCGCAGCACCGCGATGCCGCACAGGGACTTGGAGATGGAGCCGATCTGGAACAGGTGATGCGGCGCCACCGGCTCGCCCCGGTCCACGTCGGCTTCGCCGGCGTATAGTCCTTGCCGGACTTGCCCTTGGCGAGGATCTGCGAGCGTGCGGGGGAGGCGCGGCGCCAGGGCGGATCGGCGAGGGCGACGCCGGGGGCGAGGCTCGCGACTGAGGCGCCGATCCCTGGGGCGCCGGTGCCCACGGCGGCCAGTTTCAGCCAGCTGCGCCGGTCAAGCTTGAGATCCATGGCCATGTCGTCCCCCTGTAGTTTGTCTTAGCCCGCCGCGGCCTGCAGCTGCGCGCCCATGAGCTGGTGCACCAGATTGATGGCCTTCAGCGGACGGATCATCACCTTGAACCGGGTGATCAAACCAGCCTCATTCCACCAGATCATGTCGACGCCATTCACCGTGACGCCGTTGAGCTCCAAGGCGAACTCCAGCACCGCCGAGCGCTCGGCGCGCCATTCGCCAAGATAGCGGAAGCTGGGATTATTCAGCACCACCGCCGCGCCGCGCAGATATTTGAAGGTGATCTCGCGGCCTGCCTGAGGCGTGAACACCACCGGCGATTCGAACACCGCGTCCTCGGCGAGGAGGGCGTAGAGCGCTTCGGCGTCGTCGGATTTCACATAGGCGTGCCAAAGTTCGATGGGATCGGGATCGATGATGTCGGACGATGGTGCGGTCATGGGCGCTCCTCTTTCGCCGCCCAGCAAAGCAAATCCCCGGCAGGACCGAAAGTCCCCACCGGCCGGGGCGGCCAAGCCCGGTCGGACCTCAGAGCTGCTCGCCGGTGCCGCGATCGCTCCAGCGCAGGGGCGGGGCCTCGGCCGCCAAGGCCTCCAGCGCGCCGCGCAGGGCGGTCATGAAGCTGGCGCGGTCCCCAGTCCAGAACAGCGGCTCGCCCACCACTACGCAACAGGTGAGGGGCGCCGCGAGCCACGTTCCTTTGGGCAGGACGCGCCCCGCGCCTTGAATCCACACCGGGATCACCGGGGTCGTGGGCGCCTCGCTCGCCAGCATGGCCACCCCCGGCTTCAGCACCGCCATGTGATCGAGATCCGCGCCGCGCGTGCCCTCCGGGAAAATCACCAGGATGTCGCCGGCCGCCAGGGCCGCCTTGGCCGGGGCGAGCACGTCCGCGCCCCGCTCGATGCGCTTTCGCTCCACCGGCACGATCCCCACCACGTTCCGCGAAAACCAGCTGAGCGCGGGATTGGCCAGGAAATAGTCCGCCGCCGCCACAGGGCGCACCCGGGCGAGGGTCCCCGCCGGAAACAGGCTGAGCAGTAGCCAGGTGTCCACATGGCTGGCGTGGTTGGCGGCGAGGATGGCGGGACCGGTCTGCGGCAGGCGCTCGGCATGCAGCACGTCGAGGCCGGTGATCAGCCGCGCCAGGGGGCGAGCGATCAGGATGAGCAGGGCGAGCCGCAGCCAGCCCATGGTCAGTAGGTCTCCAGGGCGAACAGGGCCAGGAGATGGAAATAGAGCGGCGCGGTGAAGGTGAGGCTGTCCAGCCGGTCGAGCACGCCGCCATGACCGGGAATGAAGCCCGAGGTGTCCTTGACGCCGAGGTCGCGCTTGATGGCCGAGAAGGTCACATCCCCAGCGAAACCGGCGGGCGGCAGGGCGGCGGCGGTGATCCAAAGCCCCGCGCCCTTCAGGGGCGTGAACACCGGGCCGAGCCAGAGAATCAGAACGGTGGTGAGAATCCAGCCGCCGAGGAACCCCTCCCAGGTCTTGTTGGGGCTGACGCTGGGCAGGATCTTGCGCCGGCCGAGCAGCTTGCCCACCACGAACTGGAACACGTCATTGGCCTCGGTGGCCAGGAGGAGCAGGAACACCAGCCCGGTCGCCCCCGCCTGCGGCGCGTCCCAGCGCGGCACCAGCATCAGCAGCGGGATGAAGCCGATATTGTAGACGCAGGTCATCGTGCCCCAGTGCAGCACGGCGGTGGAGGCGAGATAGCCCCGGGTCTGGCCGATCAGGGCCATCAGGGCCGGGGTGGCCAGGAACACCCACACCGGCACGAACACCAGATAGAACATGTAGATGTGCAGGAACACGAACAGATAGGACGCCGGGATCGTCAGATAACTGAGCAGGATCACCAGCCGGTCCTCCCGCCGCGCCGGGGCCAAGGACAGGAACTCCCGCAACGCTAGGAATGAAATCACGGCGAACAGCACCGCCGTGGCCTGCCAGCCCAGGGCCAGGGCCGCCGTCAGCAGACCGACGATCACCCACCACGACTTCATTCGCGCCTGCAGCTGAAGCCGGCCCGCGCTGGAGGGGGCCTTCGACGGCCGCCAGGCCGCGACGGTTCCGGCGACGAGGGCCGTGATCACGCCGCCAAGGCCGAGCAACAGCGGCGCGGGAATGGCGCGGAGGAGGTTGTCCAATGAGGGCGGCATGGTTAAACCTGGGAGTGCGTGATCCTAGCCCGACGGAAGCTGCGGCGCCTATGCCGAAATGACCAACGACCGCCGCCCCCTTCGATCGCGCGATGCGCGCCTGGTGCAGCGCCTGGCCGTCGGCCTCCATCGCCTGGGCGCGACGCCCAACGCCGTCTCGGCGACCTCGGTGGTGTTCGCCTTGCTCGCCGCCAGCGCCTTCTGCCTCTCGGGGCTGGTGGATTCCCTTTCCCGCGCCCTGTTGCTGGCGCTCGCCGCCGGCGGCATGGGCCTGCGCCTCCTGTGCAATGTGCTGGACGGGCTGCTGGCAGTGGAGCACGGCCGCGGCTCGCCCACCGGACCGATCTGGAACGAGCTGCCCGACCGCATCTCCGACACGCTGATCATTGTCGGCGCAGGCTATGGCGCGGCCTTGATGGGCGCCGCCTGGGCCGCGCCCCTGGGCTGGCTCGCCGCGGTGCTCGCGCTGCTCACCGCCTATGTGCGCGAGCTGGGGCGGGGGCTCGGTCAGCCCGCCGACTATTCCGGACTGGGCCCAAAGCCGATCCGTATGGCGATCCTGGCCATCGGCGCCTTGCTGGGCGCCCTGGAGCCCCTGTGGGCCGGGCGGGGCGAGGCGCTCGGCGGCGCCGTGGTCCTGACGGGCCTGGCCTCGGCCGTCACCGTCTTCACCCGCACGCGGCGGCTCGCCCAGCGCCTGCGACGCCTGGAGGGCCCAAATTCGTGAGAAGCTTCGCCTTCAATGTCGCCTTTGGCGTCATATCGGTGGTGTTCACCCTGTGGGCGGTGCTGGCGGCCCTGCGCCCAGGCCGCGGCGCCGTGCGGCGGGTGATCGGCCGCTACACCCGGGCCATGGTGTGGGCCATGCGGGCCATCGCCGGCATCAGGCTGGAGGTGCGCGGCCGCGAGCGGTTGCCGCAGGGCGCCTTCATCATCGCCCCCAAGCACTCCTCCTACGGGGACGGCTTTTGCGTCTATTCCCAGTTCGACGACCTGGCCTTCGTCACCGGCGACCACCTCGAGCGCTTCCCCCTGTTCAAGACGGTGCTGCGCAAGCTGGGAGCCATCGTGGTGGACAATTGCGGCGGGCCCGAAGCGCGCAAGGCCCTGGCCGCCAGCGCCGCCGACGCCCATCGCGAAGGACGCAAGATTCTCATCTATCCCGAAGGGCACCTGGCGCCGGTGGGGGTCTATTTCCGCTACCGCACCGGGGTTTATCATATGGCCAGGGACTTCGATCTGCCGGTGGTGCCCGCGGCTTCCAACCTCGCCCTGTTCTGGGAGCAGGAATCGAAGACCAAGCGGCCCGGCGTAGCGGTGCTGGAGTTCCTTGATCCGCTGCCGCCCACCCTGGAGAAGGCGGAATTCATGGCGAGGCTCGAACAGGCGGTGGAAGGCCGCACCGCCGAGCTCATCGCCGAAGCCACCGGCAATCCTGTCAAACCCGCCGTGCTGGGCCTCCCGGAGGACGAGCGTCGGCGTCACGAAGAAGGCGTATCTGCATGAAGACGATCCTGGCCGCCATGCTGGCCCTGATGGCGGGCGCGAGCGGGGCTGCGACGCCGCTTTCGGCGCGGGCGGATGATCTCGACCGCTGGAAGGCCGAGGCGGCGCGGGTGGACATCGCCCGCGACACTTGGGGCATCGCCCACATCCACGGCAAGACCGACGCCGATGCGGTGTTCGGCATGATCTACGCCCAGGCGGAAGATGATTTTCCGCGCATCGAGTCCAATTACCTCGACGCCCTCGGGCTGTGGGCCGAGGCCAAGGGCGAGCAGGCGCTCTATGTGGACCTGCGCCAGCGCCTGTTCGTCGATCCCGTCGACCTCAAGCGCCGCTACGATCAGAGCCCGGCCTGGCTGAAGGCGCTGATGAACGCCTGGGCCGACGGGCTGAACTATTACCTCGCCACCCATCCCAAGACCCCCGTGCGGGTGCTGCATCATTTCGAGCCGTGGATGGCGCTCTCCTTCACCGAGGGCAGCATCGGCGGCGACATCGAAAGGATCCGTACGGAGGATCTCGCCAAGTTCTATGGCGCGCCCAAGGACCTGGCCATGATCGCCCCGTTCCAGCGGCCCGTGCAGATGGAGCCCGGCGGCTCCAACGGCTTCGCCATCGCTCCCAAGAACGCCCGCGACCACCACGCCCTCCTGTGGATCAATCCGCACACCTCCTTCTTCTTCCGCTCGGAGGCCAAGGTGGAGAGCGATGAGGGGCTGAACGTCTATGGCGCCTCCACCTGGGGTCAGTTCTTCATCTATCAGGGCTTCAACAATCACGCCGGCTGGATGCACACCTCCACCGGCGCCGACGTGGTGGACGAGTTCGCCGAGACCATCGTCAAGAAGGACGGCAAGCTGTTCTACCGCTACGGGACGGCGTTGAAGCCGGTGACGAGCAGCAAGATCACCCTGCGCTACAAGACGGGCGACGGCTTCACCACGCGCAGCTTCACTACCTATCGCACGGGGCACGGCCCGATCATACGCGATCAGAACGGCAAGTGGATCGCCATCTCCTTGATGTACAAGCCGGTGGAGGCCCTGGAGCAGTCCTATCTGCGCACCAAGGCCAAGGATTTCAAAAGCTTCAAGGCCATCGCCACGCGGCTGAAGGCCAATTCCTCCAACAACACCATCTTCGCCGATGATCGCGGCGAGATCGCCTATATGCACCCGCACTTCATTCCGAAGCGCAATGATCGCTTCGACTATACCAAGCCGGTGGATGGTTCTGATCCGTCCACGGACTGGCAGGGGCTGCATGCGCTCGATGAGGCGCCGCACCTCCTCAATCCCCAGGTGGGCTGGCTCTACAACACCAACAATTGGCCCTATAGCGCCGCCGGGCCGGATAGCCCCAAGGCCGCCGACTATCCGCGCTACATGGACGACGCCGGGGAGAACCCGCGCGGCCGCCATGCGCTCCGGGTGCTGAGCAATGTCCATGATTTCACCAAGCAGAGCCTCGTTAAGGCCGCCTTCGACCCCTATCAGCCGGCCTTCGCCCGACTGATCCCGCCGCTCCTCGCCGCCTATGAGGCTCAGCCGACGGACGCGCCGCTAAAGTTGAAGCTGGCCGAACCCGTGGCCGCCCTGCGCGGCTGGGACTTCAAGTGGAGCGCGACGTCCATTCCCCAGTCGCTGGCCAGCTTCTGGGGCGACGAGCTCATCGCCCGTTTCAAGGGCGAGTTCGGCGATCAGTTCCCGGACGATTATATCGTCGCCCACGTCCCGCCAGGGGATCAGCTGACCGCCCTTGCCGCGGCGGTGGATCGCCTGAGCACGGATTTCGGGACCTGGAAGACGCCCTGGGGCGAGATCAACCGCTTCCAGCGTCTCACCGGCGATGTGGTCGCGGTGCACGACGACGCCAAGCCCTCGACGCCCGTGCCTTTCGCCTCGGCCACTTGGGGCTCCCTCGCCGCCTTCGGGGCCCAGCGCTATCCGGGGACCAAGAAGCTCTACGGCTACAAGGGCAACAGCTTCCTCGCCGCGGTGGAGTTCGGGCCCAAGGTCTCGGCTGTCGCCGTCAGCGCCGGCGGCGAGAGCGGCGATCCGGCCTCGCCGCACTTCACCGATCAGGCGTCGCGCTATGCGGCGGGCGATCTTCGCCCTATCTACTTCTACGCCGAGGACTTGGCGGGCCACGTGGAGCGGCGCTACCGCCCGGGCGAGTAGGCTTTTCGTCGGAGCGGGGAATGATCTCAGCGGATGTGGCGGTGATCGGCGGCGGCGTCGCCGGCGCGGGGGTCAGCTATTTCCTCGCTGAGGGGCGGCGCGTGGTCCTGCTCGAGGCCGAGGCGCACTGCGGCTACCACACCTCCGGCCGCTCGGCGGCGCTCTTCTCCGAGATCTATGGCGGGGCGCCGGCCCAGGCCCTCACCCGCGCCAGCCGCGCCTTCTATGAAGTCCCGCCGGAGGGGTTCACCCGGCCGCTGCTGAAGCCCCGCGGGGTGCTCTATCCGGCCACGGACGCCACCCGCGGTGAGCTGGACGCCAAGCTGGCCGATCCCGGCTTCGCCGCCGTCACCCGCCGGGTTACCGGGGACGAGGCCCGCGCCATGGTCCCCATCCTGCGGCCTGAGGCGGCGGTGGAGGCGCTTTTCGAGCCGGACGCCTGCGACATCGACACCGACGCGCTCCTTCAAGGGTTCATTCGGAGCGCCAAAGCGCGCGGCGCCCAGGTGGTCACCGACGCCCGCGTCAGCTCTCTCCAGCGAAAGGACGGCCTCTGGCGCCTCGCGACCGCGGCGGCCGAGGTGGAAGCCCCCGTGGTAGTGAACGCCGCCGGCGCCTGGGCTGACGAGATCGCCCGCCTCGCCGGCCTCGCCCCCGTAGGGCTGCAGCCCTATCGCCGCACGGCCATGACCGTGGCCGCGCCCTTGGACACCGGCCTCGCCACCTGGCCCATGGTGGTGGCCGCCGACGACCACTTCTATTTCCGCCCCGAGGCGGGCCGCCTGCTCATCTGCCGGGCCGAGGAGACCCCGAGCGCGCCCTGCGACGCTGCGCCGGAGGAGCTCGACGTGGCCATCGCCGTGAACGACTTCGAGGCGGCCACGGGGCTGAAGGTGGAGCGGGTGCTGTCCAAATGGGCCGGGCTTCGCACCTTCGCCCCCGACCGCGCCCCGGTGGTGGGCTACGACCCCGCCGCGGAGGGCTTTTTCTGGCTGGCGGGGCAAGGGGGCTTTGGCATGCAGACCGCCCCGGCCCTCAGCCAGGTCGCCGCGCACCTCGTCATGGGCGAGGCCTTGCCGCCCGGCTTCGTCTTGCACGGCGTGGAGCTTAGCGCCATCTCGGTGAAACGTTTCCGATCTTTGAGATAGCGAGCAGGTTCCGGGCGGAAAACCGGTTCCCACTTTTCCTGAACCTGCTCGGCGCGCGCTTTAGATTGCGTCCCCGCTCGCCCGCCGCTATCACCCCGGCCGACCCCTCGAACCCAAAAGAGACCTCGCCGCATGGCTGCTCAGTACATTTTCCAGATGCAGGGCCTGACCAAGGCCTATCCGGGCGGCAAGAAGGTGTTCGAGAACATCTGGCTGTCCTTCTATCCCGACGCCAAGATCGGCGTGGTGGGGGTGAACGGCTCGGGTAAGTCGACGCTCTTGAAGATCATGGCCGGCCTCGACAACGAGTTCTCCGGCGAGGCCATGGCCGCCGACGGGGTGAAGCGGGGCTACCTGCCGCAGGAGCCGCACCTCGATCCCGACCTCGACGTCTGGGGCAATGTGATCTCCGAGTGCGAGGACAAGAAGGTCTTCGACCGCTACAACGCCATCGCCGCGGAGTTGGGCGAAAACTACACCGAAGAGCTCATGGAGGAGATGAACTCGCTCCAGGAGATCATCGACGCGCGCGATCTGTGGGACATCGATTCCAAGATCGAAATGGCCATCGACGCCCTGCGCTGCCCGCCCAACGAGGCCAATATCGCCACCCTCTCGGGGGGTGAGAAGCGCCGCATCGCACTGGCCCGCCTCCTCTTGTCCAAGCCGGACATGCTGCTGCTGGACGAACCCACCAACCACCTGGATGCCGAGTCGGTGGCCTGGTTGCAGCATCACCTGGAGCAGTTTCCCGGCTGCGTCATCCTCGTCACCCACGACCGCTACTTCCTCGATCAGGTGACCAAGTGGACCCTCGAGCTCGATCGCGGCAAGGGCATCCCCTATGAGGGCAACTACTCCGGCTGGCTGGAGCAGAAGACCAAGCGCATCATCCAGGAGCAGAGCGAGAGCGAGGCCAAGCAGCGCGCCATGGCTCGCGAACTGGAATGGGTGCGCACCTCGCCCAAGGCGCGCCAGGCCAAGAACAAGGCCCGTCTGCAGCGCTATGAGGAAATGGCCACCGAGCAGGAAAACGCCCGCCAGGCCCAATCCTACGCCCAGATCAGCATCCCGCCGGGGCCGCGCCTCGGCAATGTGGTGCTGGAGGCCGACAACCTGGAAAAGGCCTATGGCGACCGGGTGCTGTTCGAGAACCTGACCTTCAAGCTGCCCCCGAACGGCATTGTCGGCGTGATCGGCCCCAACGGCGCCGGCAAGTCCACCCTGTTCCGCCTCATCACCGGCCAGGAGACCCCGGACGAGGGCTCCATCCGCGTGGGCGAGACGGTGAAGCTCGCCTATGTGGACCAGAGCCGCGACAGCCTCGATCCCACCAAGACCGTGTGGCAGGAAGTGTCCGGCGGCCTCGACATCATGAAGGTGGGCGGGCGCGAAATCCCCAGCCGCGCCTATGTGGGGGCCTTCAACTTCAAGGGCACGGACCAGCAGAAGAAGGTGGGGCTCCTGTCGGGCGGTGAGCGCAACCGCGTGCACCTGGCCAAGACGCTGGCCGCCGGCGGCAACCTCATCCTCCTCGACGAGCCCACCAACGACCTCGACATCGAGACCTTGCAGGCTCTGGAAAGCGCGCTTGAAGAGTTCGCCGGCTGCGCCGTGGTCATCAGCCACGACCGCTGGTTCCTCGACCGCCTGGCCACCCACATTCTCGCCTTCGAGGGCGACAGCCACGTGGAGTGGTTCGAGGGCAACTTCGAAGCCTATGAAGAGGACAAGAAGCGCCGCCTTGGGGTGGACAGCCTAATCCCCAAGCGGATCAAGTTCCATAAGTTCGCACGGTAGGGGGGCGTCGCCTAACTCCGTTTATCCTCCAGATTCTGGGCACAGTCTGCTACAGCTCGACCGAACAAGCGCACACTCCCGGACTCCGCTATCTTAAGCTCCCGATGTCCAAGGCCCTGAACCCTGACAAGGCGCTCATATTTCGCATCACTCATCGAGATAACTTTCCCTGGATATTGGCGAATGGGCTGTACTGCGCCAATTCTCGGGTCCGTGACCCGAATTTCGTTACAATTGGCAACGCAGATCTCATCAACAAGCGTGCCTCGCGCACGCTGCCACTGCCTTTCGACGGCACGCTAAGCGACTACGTGCCGTTCTACTTCACCCCATTCTCCCCGATGATGTACAATATCAAGACGGGTTGGGGCGGTATCCAGGTTCGGGAGAACGCTGAAATCATCATTCTCGTGTCATCAATCTGGAAGTTACGGAAGGAGGGTATTCCGTTCTTGTTTTCCGACCGGCATGCCTATCTGAAGGCTGCGCGCTTCTTCGACGACACCGCCCAGCTCAATCAGATTGACTGGGAGTTGTTGCAGCGGCGGGATTTCAAACGTGATCCAAACGATCCTGCCAAGTTGGAGCGTTATGAGGCTGAAACTCTGGTCCGCACGCACGTCCCGGTTAAAGCCCTACTCGGAGTGACGTGTTACGATCTTGAGACTCGCGATCGAATCACTCAGGCGGCGGAGCAGTTTGGCGTGACCCTGAAGACCGTGGTCCAGCCAAGCTGGTATTTTCAATGATTCGCTACACGACCGGCAATCTGCTTGAGGCCGATGCTGAGGCCCTCGTCAACACCGTCAACACGGTGGGCGTCATGGGTAAGGGTATCGCTTTAATGTTCAAGGAGACCTTCCCCGAGAACTTCAAGGCCTACGCGCTCGCTTGCGAGCACGGCGATGTGCAACTGGGTGAGATGTTCGTCACCCACCGCAGCGACATGTATGGGCCGAAGTGGATCATCAACTTCCCGACGAAGAAGCATTGGCGCAATCCGTCCAAGCTCGAATGGATCGAAGATGGCTTGCGCAATCTAAGGTCGGTGATCGAGCGCAACAAGATTCGCACTATCGCCATACCGCCGCTAGGCGCCGGCAATGGTGGCCTTGATTGGGGGCTTGTAAAGCCAAGGATTGAGGCAGCGCTTGCCGACCTCGGCGACGTCGACATTCTCGTGTTCGAACCGACGGTCAAGTACCAGAACGTCGCCAAGCGCGTCGGTGTCGAGAAGCTCACGCCTTCCCGCGCTCTGATCGCCGAGATCGTCAGACGCTATTGGGTCTTGGGAATCGAGTGCACGTTGCTTGAAGTCCAGAAATTGGCCTACTTCATCGATATTACTGCCAAGGACCTCGGGTTGGAGGACCCGCTGCGATTGGAATTTAAGGCGAACCGTTACGGCCCCTACGCCGACAAGCTACGTCACCTACTGAACAGTCTCGATGGCAGTTACCTGCATTGCGACAAGCGTATCGCCGATGCCGGACCTCTGGACATAATCTGGTTCGACGAGACCAAGCGCGAACGTTTGGAGGTCTACTTCACCTCACCTGAAGCCAGGGCCTACAAGCCTGCCCTCGAAGCAACGGCACGGATCATTGACGGCTTTGAATCTCCCTTGGGCATGGAACTGCTTGCCACTGTCGAGTGGCTGAGGCGCAATGGGGTCGAACCCACGGTTAGCGGGATGACCGCCGGCATTCGGACCTGGCCTGGCGGAGATAAGGCCGCTGAGCGCAAGGCCAATATCTTCGATGAGCGATTGGTCAGCTTGGCGCTTGATCGGTTGACGTCTCAAGCTCCGGCTTAAGTGCAAGCGGTGGGATGGCAGCTTTCTTCGGGCCCTCTGAAAGACATCGCCAACGCAAACGTCTCGATCGCGCAGGCTCATGGCTAGGCCAATCAACGCCGTGCCCCAGCCTCACCACCCGCAGGTCTGGCCCTTGTTCTGCTTGGTGAGCCACACATTGAGCGGGGAGAAGTAGTCCGCGATGGCGCTGGCGTCGAGGCGCTTTTCGCCGGTGAAGGCCTCCAGCGCTTCGGGCCAGGGCTTGGACTGGCCAAGCTTCAGCATGGCGTTGAACTTCTCGCCCACCTTTTTGTCGCCATAGACCGAGCAGCGGTTCAGCGGTCCGGTCCAGCCGGCCTGACGGCAGGCGGCGCGGTAGAACTGGAACTGATAGATGCGGGCCAGGAAGTAGCGCATGTAGGGCGTGTTGCCGGGGATGTGGTACTTGGCGCCCGGATCGAAGGCGTCGGCTGGGCGGGGACCTGGGGGCGTCAGGCCCTGGTACTGCTTCACCAGCGCCCACCAGGCGTCGTTATAGTGCTCCGGGGTCACCTGGCCGGAGAACACCTCCCAGCGCCACTTGTCCACCAGAAGGCCGAAGGGCAGGAAGGCGATGCGGTCCATGGCCTGGCGCAGCAGGTAGGGGATGTCGGCCTCCGGGCCCGGGACCTTGTCGATCACCCCGATGGTCTTCAGGTAGGTGGGGGTGAGGGCCGAGAGGCCGGCGAAGTCGCCGATGGCCTCGTGGAAGCCGTCATTGGCCCCGCCGCGGAACAGGGGCGGCTGGTCGGCGTAGGCCAGGAAATAATAGTCGTGGCCCAGCTCGTGGTGGGCGGTGAAGAAGTCGTCGGCGGTGGCCTTGAAGCACACCTTCACCCGCACGTCGCGGGCGTTGTCCACCGGCCAGGCCGAGGCGTGGCACACCACTTCCCGATCCCGCGGGCGCACGAATTGCGAGCGGGTCCAGAAGGTGTCGGGCAAGGCGCCCATGCCGAGAGAGACGTAGAAGGCCTCGCCGGTCTTGACCAGCTTCTGGGCGTCGTAGCCCTTCTTCTCCAGGGCCTCGGTGAGGTCATAGCCCAGCGAGCCGCCGTCCTTGGGGGCGACCACGTCATAGATGTTGCCCCACTCTTGCGCCCACATATTGCCGAGGAGATCGGCGCGGATGGGGCCGGTCCTCGGCTGCACCGCATCGCCGTACTTCTCGTTCAGCTTGGTGCGCACATAGCAGTGCAGGTTGCGATAGAAGGGCTGGACCTGGGTCCACACCCGATCCACTTCGGCGGCGAAGGCGTCCGGGTCCATGTCGTAATTGTTGCGCCACAGCGCGCCCACGTCCTTGTAGCCCAGCTCCCGCGCGCCCTCGTCGGCGAGCACGGTCTGGCGGGCGTAGTCCTTGGCCATCTTGGGGGAGATGGTGCGCCAGCCCTCCCACACGGCTTTCAGCTCGGCCGGATCGCGTGAGGTGCGCAGGATGTCCTCAGCCTCGTCGAGATTGAGGGTCTTGCCGTGATAGGCGAACTTGCCGGTGGCGTAGTCCTCGGAGAGGCGGGCGCCGATATTGGCCAGCTCGTCCGCCGCGCCCGCCCGGGCGGGGGCGGGGAAGTCCACCCCGCGCTTGATCAGGTCGAGCTTGCGGCGAGTGACCGGATCGAGGGTGAGACCGTCATAGGCCTTGGCTTCCTTGGCCAGGCGCACGCCCAGCTCCGTGCCCTCGGACTGAGCCTTGGCGGCGAGGAAGTTGGTGTCCTCGTTGATATAGGTCTCCTGCACCCAGCCGGCGTGCCCGCCATAGATCGCGGCGGTGTTCAGCTCGGCCTCGGCCTTGTCGACAAAGGCCTTGGCGTCAGCAGCGGTGGGGGCGGCGTGGGCCAACGAGGCGGCGGCCAACAGCGCGCCGGCGGCGACGCTGGCGAGGAAACGGGTCATAGGGCGACTCCCTGATGTGAGAGCTGCATTAGCACCGCAAGCGATTGCGCTGTCGAGATGGCTTTAGAGCAGTCGCTGGCGCAGGGCTTGCGACATGAGATCGATGAGCGACACGGCGACAATGATGACGATGACGATGGCCGCGGTCTGGCGGAACTCGAAGGCGTTGATGGTCTCATAGAGCCGCTGGCCGATGCCCCCGGCGCCGATGAGCCCAAGGATGGTGGCCGCGCGCGCATTGGATTCGAAGCGGTAGAGGGCGTAGCTGGTCCACAGCGGCGCCACCTGCGGCGCGACGCCCCAGACGATCTCCTGCAGGCGGGTGGCGCCCACCGCGCGCACCCCCTCCACCGGCTGCGGATCGATGCTCTCCACCGCCTCGGAGAACAGCTTGCCCAGCACCCCGCCGGTGTTCACCGCGAGCGCCATGACCCCGGCGAAGGGGCCGAGGCCCACGGCGATGACGAAGATCAGGCCCACCACCAGGTCAGGCACGGCGCGCAAGAGGTCCATCAGGCGCCGCACCGGCTGTTGCACCCACCAGGGGGCGATGTTGCGGGCGCCGGCGAAGCCGAGCGGAATGGCGATGACAATGGCCAGGGCCGTGCCCCAGAGCGCCATCTGCAGGGTCAGCCACATCTGGGCGACATAGTCCCGCCACAGGCTGAAGTCGGGCTGAGCGAACCCGGCGACGAAGTGCTGCGCGTTGGCCGAGAAGGGGATGAGCCGCCGGGCGTTCTCCATCTCCACCGGCTTGAAGGCCAGGGCGAGCAAAATGGCCACCGTCCCCCAGACCAGGAGGTCGAGCAGACGCTGGCCAAGAGGCCGCTCGGGACGATGCAGGGGCGCGCCAGAATCCATGCGCGGAGTCAGTGCTGGGCTGCGGACAAGGCGGTCTTGGCCTTGCGCATCTCGATCACCGGGGCGAGGTACGCGTCGGTGGCGGCGTTGAAGCTGGAATATTTCAGCTTGCGGAGCACCCCGCGTTGGCGCTCGCCCTCGGCGCCGGCGGCCTTGCCGTAGTTGAGGAAGAAACTGGCCAGCTTGGCCTTCACCTGCGGGTCGAGGTCCTTGCGGTAAAGCACCGCCGATTCCGGCAGGTCCTGGGATTCCCAGATCACCTCGGTCTTGGCCACGGCGTCCTGCGCCTCGGCTGAACCGGTCTTGTAGAAGGCCATGCCGGTGGTGTTGTTGGTGGCCGCGTCCAGGGTGCCGTTGGCCACGCCGAGCATATTGGCCTGGTGACTGGCTGAGCGCACGGTCTTGAAGCACTTGGCCGGGTCGATGTGCTTGGGCAGGAAGAGATAGGTGAGCGGGGCGAGGGTGCCCGAGGTGGACTCAGGATCGCCCATGCCGAAGGTCAGCGTCTGGTCGCATTTGAGCAGCTTGGCCAGCGTCACGCCCGAGCCCTTGTGCGCCAGGATCACTGAGCGATAGGTCTCGCGCCCGTCGAGATCAGCGGTGCGGGCGAACACCTCGGCGTTGGCGCGATTGATGGCCTCCACCGCCGGCTGGGCGGAGAACCAGCCCGCCTGCACCTGGTTTCCGGCCATGGCCTCCACCAAGAGCGTGTAGTTGGAGGAGTAGTAGGGCTTTACGACCAGGCCCGTCTTCACCTTGATCTCGTCCATCAGCGGCTGCCAGTAGGACTGCATCGAGGCCTGGTCCTCCGCCGACAGGATGGAGAAGCGCAGGGGGTTGGCCTCCGTGCCGATGGGGGCGCTGGTGTCCTGCTTCGGCTGGCAGCCGGCGAGGAGGGCGGCGCCCATCAAAGCGGCGAGGGTGAGGGTCTTGCGGATCATGGTGCGGCTCCTTCGGGAAGCACGTCGTCGATTTCGGGTCCGTAGATATCCACGAGGCGGGCGCGGGTGAGGCCGGCGGCGGGGCCGTCATAGGCCACCTTGCCGCCCTGCAGGGCCACCACGCGGCGGCAATAGCGCAGGGCGAACTCCACCTGATGCAGGGTCACCACCACGGTGAGACCGTCCTTGGCGTTGAGCTCGGCCAGCAGCTCCATCACCTTGCGGGCGCTGACAGGGTCGAGGGAGGCCACCGGCTCATCCGCCAGCACCGCCTCGGCCCGCTGCACCAGGGCTCGCGCTATGGCGCCACGTTGTTGCTGGCCGCCGGAGAGGGTGTTGGCGCGCTGGCCGGCGTAGTCCGCCACCCCGACCCGGGCGAGGGCCGCCATGGCCGCCTGCTGCTCGGCCGCAGGCCAGAGGCCGAGCAGCCCGCGCAGGCCGCCTACCCGGGCGAGCGCCCCCACCGCCACATTGGTGTAGAGGCTGAGCCGCCCCACGAGATTGAACTGCTGGAAGATGAAGCCCACCCGGGCGCGCAGACGCCGAACATCGCCGCTCACGCGGCCGCGCTCCTGCACCGCAGCGCCCAGGGTGCGCACCAGGCCATGGCCAGCATCGATGCGGGTGAGGCCGGTGAGCGCGCGCAGCAGGGTCGACTTGCCCGAGCCGGACGGGCCGATGAGGGCCACCATCTCCCCCGGCGCGATCTTCAAGGTTACGTGATCCAGCGCCGCGCGCCGACCATAGGTCTTGGACACGTCCCGAACTTCAAAGGCGGCGTCTAGGGCCACGGAATCGGACATGGGAATCGTGCGTTTCCAGCGTCGCAGGCGGCAATGAGGTTCATCACTAAGCCGGCTTCGCGCAACCGTTTTATGAACGGCGTCAATTCCTCGATAACCCCTTGGCCGCCTAGGGGAATTTTGGGCAAGGAAATCGCGATTTTCAGCTTTACATCGGGCCGCAAATTCCCTATCTCGCGCTTCCCGGCGGACCCGTCACCACTCTAGCGCTGCTAACGCCGGTCTGGGTTAACTTTCTACAGGGGGTTACGTGAATTGTTCACGCACCATACGCCCCTGGACCTGGTCCGTGAGCGGTCCCCGGAACGTCCGGTCGCACTTGTGCGTCCTGACGTCCTGGCCGTAGCGGCGCATTGGTTCCAGGCTAATTTCAAAGGCGACGTTCTCTACGCCGTAAAGGCGAATCCCTCCCCCTGGGTGATTGACACTCTGCGGGACTGTGGGATTTCGCGTTTCGACGTGGCGTCGATTCCGGAAATCGAGCTGGTGGCGGCCCACGCCCCCGACGCGAAGATGGCGTTCATGCACCCGGTGAAGAGCCGGGCCGCGATCACCCGCGCCTATTTCGACTTCGGCGTGCGCACCTTCGCCCTCGACTGTCACGAAGAGCTGGCCAAGATCCTCGACGCCACGGGCAATGCTCGCGACCTCAACCTGATTGTGCGCCTTGGCGTGCAGACGGAAGGCGCGGCCTATGCCCTCGGCGGCAAGTTCGGCGCGCCTCTCGACCAGGCCCCGTCCCTGCTCCTCGCCGCGCGCCGCGCGACGGAAGAGCTGATGGGCGTCTCCTTCCATGTGGGCTCGCAGTGCATGCGCCCCACCGCCTATCAGGCCGCCATGGCGCAAGCCTCGCGGGCCCTGGTGCGCGCCGGCGTGTTCGCCGACGTGGTGGACGTGGGCGGCGGCTTCCCCTCCATCTACCCCGGCATGACCCCGCCCATGCTGGAGGACTACCTGTCCTCCATCCATCGCGGCTTCGAGGAGATGAAGGTGCACGAGACCACCGAGCTGTGGTGCGAACCCGGCCGGGCGCTCGTGGCCGAAAGCTCGTCGCTCCTCGTGAAGGTGGAGCTGAAGAAGGGCGATGCGCTCTATCTGAACGACGGCGCATATGGCTCCATGTTCGACGCCACCCACTTCAAGTGGCCCTTCCCGGTGAAGCTGGTGCGCGACGGCGAGGCCTCGGCTGAGCTGAAGCCCTACCGCTTCTACGGCCCCACCTGCGATTCCATCGATCACATGCCGGGCCCCTACTGGCTGCCCGAGGATGTGCGCGAGGGCGACTATATCGAGATCGGCATGCTGGGCGCCTATGGCGTGGCCATGGCCACCAACTTCAACGGCTACGGGGTCATGGACACTGCGGTGGTGGAAGATGCGCCCATGGCCTCCATGTACGGCCTGTCCAAGCGCACCATCGCCGTGCCGCGGACCGAGGAAGAGGAAGAGCGCCGCAAGGTGGTCCGCTTCTCCCGGCCCAAGGGCGCGGCCGGGCGCAAGAAGCGGCGCAGGTAGCATGCGGTTCTTCGAGCAGCTGACGGCGTTCCAGGGCGACCAGGCCTGGGACGCGCTTCCGCTCGGCGAGGTCGACGGCGTCACCGTGCGCCTGCATTGGACGGACCAGCCCTATCGCTGGCACGTCAATGACGGCGCCGAGGCCTTCATCGTTCTGTCGGGGACGGTGGATATGCATGTGCGCCGCGGCGGCGAGGAGAGCGTGCGGCGGCTTGCGGCTGGCGACGCCTGCTTCGCCGAGGTGGGCGACGAACACTACGCCGAGCCCGTGGGCGCGGCGCGTATCTTGGTGGTGGAGCGCAAGGGCAGCGTCTGAGCGGTCCAGACCGGTCTCAAAGATTCGGGATCACGCGTTTCATGTACTGATCGAACAGCGGCACGGTGAAGGCGGTGTCGCCGTGAGCCGGGCTATAGATCATGCCCTTGCGAATGAGGCCGTTTCGGCGCGGCGCCACGCTGGCGACCTCGACGCCGAGCTGTTCGGCGATGTCGCCAGAGCGTTGTGGTCCCGGCCCGAGCTCGGCCATGGCTCGCAGATAGATTTTTTCCGAAGGAGTCAGACGATCAAACCGAACTCGGAAAAAACTCTCGTCAAGAGAGCGAAGGGCCTCGGGCGTAGCTGCCGCGACATGCGCTTCGCTGATCGGCGATCGGTCGGCGCTGTTCCAGGCGTGATAACCCCATTCCTGAAGAAAATAGGGATAGCCTTCGGTGATTTGGATAATGGCCTCCAGGGCCGCGTCCGTGAAGGCGGCCCGTTCGAGCCGCGCCGGCTCGGCCAGCGCCTTAATGGAGTCGAGGCGACTGAGCGGCCCCACCTTGGGGTAGTCGAACAGCCGCTCGGCGTAGGATTTGGATCGACCGGCGGCGCCGACCAATTGGGGAAGGCCGGCGCCAATCACCACCAGGGGAAGCTGCCGCTGCGATACACGGTGGACCGCCATGATCAGGGCGCTGAGTTCGACTTCGGTGAGGTACTGCAGTTCGTCGAGGATGATCGCGACAGCGGTGTGTCGCGCCTTTGCAGCTTCGCCGATCGCTTGAAACAGATCTGGCAGATCGGCCTCAAGGTCGCCGCTGTCGGCCACGCCGACTTCTGGCGTGACATCAAGACCGACTTCGATGTCGTTGTATTTGAGCTTCACCGTTTGCAGAAAGCCCTTGAAAACGCCGAGCGCGTGCTTGACCTGCTGGTTCAGGCCTTCGATGCGGTCCAGCCGAAAAAGCAAGGAGCGCAGGTGCGGCGTGAGGATTGTGGCCAGGGACTTGCCTTCCGGCGTTTCGGCGAAAATGGCTTGATAGCCCTCGATCTCGGCCTGTTCGCGAAAGCGATTCAACAGAACGGTCTTGCCTACGCCGCGAAGACCGATGAGGAACATGCTCTTGCTGTGTCGACCATCGCGCAGCCGCGCGAGCATCAATTGCGCGCGATCAATCAGTTCCGCGCGCCCCGCCAAGGCGGGCGGCGGGCTGCCGGCGCCAGGGGCGAAGGGATTGAGCAACGGGTTCATGTTTATCGAGCTTATCCAAATTTATCGAATTGTCGATAAACTCTGATAAACTTCATTGAAATCCCGCCGGTCGCTCCGTCCCGGTGGGGTTCTGCAATTTCGGACGGGCGATCACATGATGGGAAACCTTTCAGATGAACGCACCTGCCCCGAACACCAAGGCTGAGCTGCTCGCCAAGACCGTCGAACATGTGGACATCACCGCCTATGACGCCCGGCCGGTGGTCGACGCCATGCGCAAGATGAGCTTCACCAGCCGCGACACGGCCAGAGCCGCCGACATCCTCAACATGGCTCTGGAAGACCAGGCCTGCTCGCCGTGGCTGATCCTGGCCGGCTCCACCTCGGCCGGCGGCTGCATGCACGTGTACCGCGACATGGTGAAGTTCGGCATGACCGACGCCGTGGTGGCCACCGGCGCCTCCATCGTCGACATGGACTTCTTCGAGGCCCTCGGCTTCAAGCACTATCAGGCCGCCGGTCAGGTGGACGACAACGTGCTGCGCGACAATTACATCGACCGCATCTACGACACCTATATCGACGAAGAAGAGCTGCAGGCCTGCGACCACACCATCCTGGAGATCGCCGACCGCCTGGAGCCGCGCGGCTATTCCTCGCGCGAATTCATCTGGGAAATGGGCAAGTGGCTGTCCGAGGGCAACGCCAAGAAGCCCGGCTCGCTGATCCAGACCGCCTATGAAGAGGGCGTGCCGATCTTCTGCCCGGCCTTTGTGGACTCCTCGGCGGGTTTCGGTCTTGTGAAGCACCAGAAGCAGCGCGCCGCCGCCGGCAAGCCCTACATGATGATCGACGCGGTGGCCGACTTCCGCGAACTCACCGACATCAAGATCGCCGCCGGGGTCACCGGCCTCTTCATGGTGGGCGGCGGGGTGCCGAAGAACTTCGCCCAGGACACCGTGGTGTGCGCCGAGATCCTCGGCGTGGAGGCCGAAATGCACCGCTACGCCGTGCAGATCACCGTGGCCGACGTGCGCGACGGTGCCTGCTCCTCCTCCACCCTCAAGGAGGCCGCCTCCTGGGGCAAGGTACAGACCACCCACGAGCAGATGGTGTTCGCCGAGGCCACCACCGTGGTGCCGCTGATCGTCTCCGACGCCTATCATCGCGGCGCCTGGAAAAATCGCGAAAAGCGCCGTTGGCAGAAGCTGTTCGCGCGGTAAGGTCGTTTAAGGTGGAGGGCGCCTTGTCGCCCTCCCGTGCCGAATTGAAGGAGGCGAGGCCATGAATCTGAAGATTCCCCGCCTGCCGGGCTCGATCTGGGCCCTCGGCTTCGTCTCCATGTTCATGGACATCTCCTCGGAGATGATTCACGGCCTCCTGCCCGTGTTCATCACCGCCAGCCTGGGCGCCTCGGTGGCCTGGGTGGGGGTGATCGATGGCGTGGCCGAGGCCACCGCCGCCTTCGCCAAGGTCTTTTCCGGCTGGTGGAGCGACAAGCTCGGCTCGCGCAAGTCGCTCACCCTTCTGGGCTACGGCCTGTCGGCCCTGACCAAGCCGATCTTCCCCCTGGCCGCCTCGCCCCTGGCCATCTTGGGGGCGCGCTTTGTCGACCGGGTGGGCAAGGGGGTGCGCAATTCGCCCAGGGACGCCCTCATCGCCGATCTTGTGCCCAAGGAGATCACCGGCGCGGCCTATGGCGTGCGCCAGGCGCTCGACACCGTGGGCGCCTTTGTCGGCCCGGCGCTCGCCATTCTCCTGATGTTCTTGCTCGCTGGCGACATGCGCAAGGTGTTCGCCTTCTCCATCATACCGGCGGTGATCGCCGTGATCATTCTGGCCGTGTGGGTGAAGGAGCCGGCGCGGCGCACGACGGCCAAGGGCGAGAAGAAGGCGCCGCTGAAGCTCTCGGTGGTGGGGCGGCTCGGGCGACCGGTGTGGATCATCACCGGCGTGGGGGCCCTGTTCTACCTGGCGAGCTTCTCCGACGCCTTCCTCGTGCTGCGTGGGGTGCAGGCGGGCCTGCCGCCCTTGTGGGCCCCGCTGGTCTATATCGTCATGAACCTGGTCTACGCCGCCGTGGCCGGACCGGTGGGCGCGCTCTCCGACCGCATCGGCCGCCATGGGCTTCTGACCATCGGCATGGGGACCATGATCCTCGCCGACGCCGTGTTCGCCTTCCGCAGCGATCTCTTAGGCGTGCTCGTGGGCGCAGGGATTTGGGGGCTGCACTACGGCTTCAGCGAGGGCCTCTTCTCGGCCCTCATCGCCGACCATGCGCCGGAGGACCTGCGCGGCACGGCCTTTGGGGTCTATTACTTCGTCACGGGCCTCGCGCTCCTGATCGCGAGCCTGGTGGCCGGAGGCGCCTGGGCCGCCTATGGGCCGACCGCGACCTTTATCATCGGCGGCGGCTTTGGCCTCGCGGCCCTCATCGCCTTGCAGTTCACACCGCGGGCGAGTTCGCCAGCCATTCCTCGCGGGTGATGCGATAGACCACGTGCCGGCGCAGGGCGTGGCCCTCGGGCAGGTTGGGGTGATCGAAGTCGCCCTCCGCATCGTGGCTCATGCCGATGCGCGTCATCACCGCCCGCGACTTCACGTTATCGGGCACGGTGAAGGCGAGGATTTCCTTCGGGTTGAAGCGCTCGAAGCCCAGTTTCAGCGACGCCCGCGCCGCCTCGCAGGCGTAGCCCTGGCCCCACGCCGTCTTATCGAGGCGCCAGCCCACCTCGTAGCCCGGCTCGAAGGGATATTCCGGCCGCAGCACGGCCAGCCCCGCCACGCCGATCAACACCCCGTCGGCCTTGCGCTCCACGGCGAAGAAGCCGCAGCCGTCTTCCTCGATCTTCAGATTGGCGCGGTCGATATAGGCGTCGCTTTCCTCGCGGCTCATCACCGCGGGGAAGTAGCACATGATCTCCGGATCGGCGTTGATGGCCGCGAACGGCGCTCGGTCGGCGTCGCGCCACTTGCGCAGGATGAGGCGAGAAGTCTCAATCACGGTTCTTGGCCTTTGGCGAGGGGGGCGTAGAGGTCGGTGCGCCGGTCGCGAAAGAAACCCCAGGCGGCGCGGTGGGTCTGTAGGAAGTCGAGGTCCACCGTGGCCGTCAAGACGCCTTCGTCCCCGCGCTCGAAGCTGGAGACGAGGTCGCCCCGGTGGTCGGCGATGAAGGACGAGCCGTAGAAGCGCGAGCCGCCGCCGGGATAGCCGGCCGGGCCCTCTTCAAAGCCGATGCGATTGGCCGCGGCCACCGGGATGATGTTGCTCACCGCATGGCCCTGCATGGCCCGGCGCCAGGGATCGCGGGTGTCGAGGCTGGCGTCATGCGGCTCCGAGCCGATGGCGGTGGGGTAGAACAGGGCCTCCGCCCCCATCAGGGCCATGGCGCGGGCGGCTTCCGGGTACCACTGGTCCCAGCAGATGCCGACGCCGATGCGGGCGAAGCGGGTGTCCCAGACCTTGAAGCCGGTGTCGCCGGGGCGGAAATAATACTTCTCCTGGTACCCCGGCCCATCGGGGATGTGGCTCTTGCGATAGACCCCGGCGAGGGAGCCGTCGGCGTCGGCGATGACCACGCTGTTGAAATAGTGCGGGCCCTGGCGCTCATAGATGGAGATGGGGATCACCACCCCGAGCTCGCCGGCCAAGGGGGCCAGCGCGGTCACGCACGGATGCTCGCGCCAGGGATGGGCGGCGGCGAACCAGCGCTCTTCTTGGGCAACGCAGAAATAGCGGCCCTGGAACAGTTCGGAGGGCAGGATCACCTGCGCGCCCTTGGCCGCCGCCTCGCGGATGAAGCCTTCGGTCTTGGCGATGTTCTCGCCCATGTCCGCGCCATAGCTGGTCTGGATGACGCCGAGGGTGAGGGTGCGGGCCATGCTCAGACGGGCTCCTGCTGGGTGATGCAGTGGAACGAGCCGCCGCCGGTGAGGATGTGGCGGGCGGGAAGGCCGATTACCTTGCGCTCCGGGAACATGGACTGCAGCAGGTCGAGAGCCAAGGGGGCGGCGCGCTCCTCATAGGTGGGCATGATCACCGCTTCGTTGGCGATGATGAAGTTCATGTGTGAGGCCGGAACCACGTCGCCGTCTTGGTTGAGCAGCCGGCCAGGGGAGGGCAGGCGCACCACCTGCAGCTCCGCGCCCCGGGCGTCGGTAGAGCTGGCCAGGCGCTGGGCTGCATCGGCGTAAGCGGCGCTGTTGGGATCATCGGCGCCGAAGCCCACCGGCACGGCCACCACGCCGGGGGCGACGAAGCGGGCCAGGTTGTCCACGTGGCCGTCGGTGTGGTCGTTGAACATGCCCTCCCCCAGCCAGATCACCTTCTTGGCCCCGAGCGCGCCCGCCAGCGCCGCCTCGGCGTCGTCTTGGGGCCAGCCCTTGTTGCGGTTGGGGTTCAGCAGGCACTGGCGGGTGGTGAGCACGCCGCCGAAGCCGTCATGGTCCAGCGCCCCGCCCTCCAGGATGAAGTCGTGGTCGATGCGCCGCTCGCCGCTGGCGGCAGCGATCTGTTCGGCCACGGTGTCGTCGTCGGGCAGGATGTACTTGCCGCCCCAGCCGTTGAAGCGAAACGCGGCGGCGGCGGCCTGGCCGTTCAGCTTGCCGAAAATGGGGCCGGTGTCGCGCAGCCAGATGTCGCCGAACAGGCCGCGCACGATCTCCACCCCGGAGACGCCGTCGAGCAGGGCGTGGGCGCGCTTGGCCGCCGCATCGCCGCAGACCAGCAGCCGCACCCGTTCCGCGCCGGGACCGGCCAGGGCGCGGGCGAGGTCGGCCACCTCCACCTGCGCCGGCTCGAGATTTTCCTGCCAAAGCTCGGCATGGCTTGGGAAGCCCAGCCACAGGGTGGCGTGGAGGCTCCACTCGGCGGGAACGGTGAAGACCATGGCGCAGCTCCGAAGGCGGGCCTCAACGGGACGAGGCAGTTAGAAACCCCCGCCCGCCGCGTCAAGAACCAAGCTGCGAGGTGACCCCTTGCGCCGAACGGCTCAGCCCCACAACCGCTTCAGGATAGCGTCGCGGCCGCAGCCGACTCGGTAGGCGCCATAGCGCAGCGGGTTCTTGTCGGCGAAGTGCTGATGGTAGGCCTCAGCGGGCCAGAAGGGCGCGGCGGCGCGAATCGGCGTGACGATGTGGCCGCTCAAGGGCCCGCGGTTGATCGACGCCAGGGAGGCTTCGGCGTCGCGACGCTGTTCCGGCGAGTTGACGAAGATGGCGGTGTGGTAGGACGGGCCGCGGTCGCAGGCCTGGCCGCCGTCGTCGGTGGGGTCCACCAGGTGCCAGTAGCGGTCCACCAGTTGGCGGTAGCTGATCCTGGCGGGATCGAAGGTCACCTGCACGGCTTCGAGATGACCGGTGGTCTCGGTGATCACGTCCTCATAGCGCGGGTGGTCGAGATGGCCGCCGGAAAAGCCCGAGACGGCTTTCACCACGCCGGGGATCGATTCGAGGCCGTGCTCCATGGTCCAGAAACAGCCGCCGGCGAAGACAGCGGTCTCGTAGCGTGGACCGGCGAGGGTGGGGACAGGGAGGCCGCAGAGGGCGAGGCCGAGGGCGAAGGCGTGCAGCGGAGAGCTTTGGGTCATGCTCTGAGATTCGTTCGCGCCGCGGAATTGGATACGTGGCTGGTGATCACAAATCTGTGAATCGTTCGCACGTCCGCGCTGACCGCGCCAAACGAGCCGGCGTGCAAAGGAAAAAGCCCGGCCGAAGCCGGGCTTTTGAAAGTTCAGTGGAACGCGGCCCCCGCGGGGAGGGCCGCGCCCGAAGTCAGATCACTGGAAACCGATGTCGATGGTCGAACGACGGTTCAGCGGTTCCTTCACGCCGTCCGGGGTCGGCACGGCGAGATCGGTCTTGCCCTTCCAGTCGACCTTCAGGACGCCTTGATTGACGCCGAGACCCACCAGCGCGTCGGCCACAACCTTGGCGCGGCGCTCAGACAGACGCAGGTTGTACTTCACCGAGCCGGAGGTGTCGGTGTGACCGATCACCACCACCTGGGTCGCATGGCCCTGCAGTGAGTAGTTCGCAGCCGCTTGCACCACAGCCTGGGCGTCCGTGGTCAGGATCGACTGATCGAACGGGAAATAGACCACAAACTGCTTAGCAGCCGGCGGAGGCGGCGGCGGAGGCGGCGGAGGCGGCGGCGGCGGGGGAGGCGGCG
>JBFLWS010000034.1:0-27398 GCA_040757715.1 Pseudomonadota bacterium
TCAATCGCATCAAACAGTTCAGGCGCATCGCCACACGCTACGACAAAACCGCCGCATCATACCTCGGCTTCCTGGCTCTGGCCTCGGTCAAACTCTGGATGCCAACTTATGTCAACAGGCCCTAGTCCTCTCCCGGCAGGTTTTTCCATATGTGCAACGGCAGTCATTACGGTTTAGCCCCGTCGCGCTTCACCATAATCGAACTCGTAAGGCCCGTTTTCTTATGAACCTCGTGTGTGCGCGTGCAAATTTTTTGCCAAGCATCGAGGTCCATCATTTCGACAACCTTCTTGGCCTTTTCCTGCACCACCAACGCACAAGGATCGTTCCCAGCAATTCTGCTGTTCGTGACCCTAATGTCAGTGGGCTTCGCCCCAACGGGAGAGGCAAGCGCCACTGCGATTATCAATCCCACCACAAGTGGGGCGAGAGTCTCGCTGAAGAGCCTGAGGTCACCCGGCGAATTGATATTAGCGGCAAGCTCAGGGATCAGATCGCGGCGTTCGTATAATAGCTCAATGGCATCATATAAGCTAACATTTTTTAGGTCCTTGCCTTCGTCCACCGCAGCCAGCAATCCGCAGACGCAGTTTACGACAGTTTGAATGTCAAAATCATCAAGCGTGCTGAAATCTGCCTCGGTCGTTCGAAGCCGCGAGCTATATTGATTGCCGACGACATATTGGCCGTATGCGGCCTTTAGGATTTCCGATCTAAGGCTTCGATCGGCCGCCATCATAAGTAGTGGCTTCTGGAGTCGCTCGCGCAAATCTTGAGAAAAATATGCTTTGGGCCGTCGAGCGATCCAATTCACGCGGCGCGCTGGGTAGCTCTCTTTGGCAAGCGGACCTACACCTTTCGTTTCCTCGGCCCCTCCAACCAGCTCGCCGATCAGCGTGTTGTTGGCAAAATATCCAGATCCGGGAACGACTACGATTGTGCCAGGGGGAAGCTCAAAATAGAGGCGCTCAATAGCGGCCACGTATCGGCCGATGCGCCTGCCGTTAGCCGCATTTTGATAATCAAGAGGATTTCGGGATGGCTCGGGCCCCTGTTGGCCGCGTGTGTACCATTTTTGAAGTTCGGCGGACCGCACGACGGCTTCGCGTAACGCCGTCCGATTTGGCTTTGGGCCGCCCAGCGGAATACGGAGATCAGGAAAATCCAAAAAGACTGAGCTTCGTTTCTCGAATGCATCATAAAGACTGAATGCTTCACCTGGTCGAATTATATAAATATCCTCCTGAACACCCAAAAATCTTGTCGCGATGTCTATTGAGACTTCCGTCACAGCCCCTCCCACGCGTTGTCTCCTGTTCGCCATATGACGCCGGCGACTCGATATAATAGCCCCTCGGCGTGCCGCGCGCGATAGTTGAGCGATCAGCGCATCGTAGTTCGATCTGCACAAGTTGTTTTCAGCGCTTACGGGCTCTGGCGCTCATTATCTCAAGTAAGGCTCAGCCCTTCATTAGCCGCGCGGCGATGATGTTGCGCTGGGTCTCGCTCGCCCCGGAATAGATGGTGGCGGCGCGTAGGGCGAGGTGCTGGGCCATGACGAGGGCGCCGTGATCCACGTCTTCGCCGGCCAAATTCTGGCTTAAAAGACCCTGGGCCGCCAGCGCCGCGGCGCCATAGGGCCCTTCGATGGCCAAGGCGAGCTCGGCGACCTGCTGGTTCAGCTCGCTGGCCGTGATCTTCAGCACGGAGGACACCTCCGGCCGGTCGGCGGGGGCAAGGCCGGAGGGGAGGGCGGCGAGCTCGAAGGCCTCCAGACTGGAAAGCGCGATCTCAAGCTCGGCGAGGCGGGCGCGCAGGGCCGTTTCGACCACCGTCCGCGCGCAGGCCTGGCGGGCCCGGTTGAGACCGCGGCGGATCAGGGCGGCGGGGGTGTTGTTGCCCCGGGCGAGGGCCATCAGCCGCTTGGCCATGGTCCAGCCGTCGTTCTCGGCGCCCACGCGGTTCTCCACGGGAACGCGCACCTGATCGAAGAACACCTGGTTGAACTCGGCCTGACCGGCGAGGTCGGGGATGGGGGTCACCGTGACCCCCGGCGAGGTCATGTCGATGAGCAGGAAGGTGATGCCCTTTTGCGGCCGATCGAGCTCGGCGGTGCGCACCAGGGCGTACATGTAATCGGCGTGCTGGGCGCCGGTGGTCCAGAGCTTCGATCCATCGACGATATACGCATCGCCCTCCCGCACGGCGCGGGTGGAGAGGGCGGCGAGGTCGGAGCCGGCGCTGGCTTCCGAAAAGCCCTGGCACCACACCCGCTCTCCCGTGAGCATGGCCGGCAGGAAGCGGGCCTGCTGATCCTCCGTGCCCTGTTCGATGAGCAGGGGGCCGAGGCTGCGCAGATCGCCGGCGAACAGCACCGGAGCATCGTTCAGGGCGCACTCCCGGTCGAACAGATAGCGTTGGCGCGCACTCCAGCCCGCCCCACCATAGGCGATCGGCCAGGCCGGCGCCGCCCAGCCGCGCTGATAGAGCCGCCGCCGCCACTCGCGGCTCGCCTCGATGTCGCTGTGCACGCCGATGGTGCGGCGCCCGGCCTCGCGCAGGTCCGGTGTCAGGGCCGCGGCCAGGAAGGCGCGCACCTCAGCCAGGAAGGCGGCGTCGTCCTCCGGCGCGGTGTGAATGGCGGACATATCGGCTCCAGACCGCCGCGGGCTCGGCGGCGAGCCATCAGACCGAACCTGCCGCAGGGGCGGCCTTGATGCAGGTCAAGCGGCGAAATCCAGCCCAGCGGCGCGCAAACCGCACTCACCCCCGCGCGGTCTGGAAGCTGTCGCGCAGGGTGCGCAGGCTGATCTCCTTCAGGGGGGCGAGCTTCATACTGGGGTCGATGAGGCTCTGCAGGCTCACCCCGAGCAAGAGGCTGCCCACGGTGAGCGCCGCCGCGTGGGGGTCGAGATCGGCGCGCACCCCGCCCTCCGCCTGACCGCGGGCGATCATGCCCTGCAGCCGCGTCTCGATGCGCTGGTGTTCCCGGGCGAACACGGCGGTGAGGCTGGAACGATCGGCCACCGCGCCGGCCATGAGTATGAAATAGGCCTGGCCCTCGGCGGCCAGCTCCAGCTGGGTGAGATAGAGCTCCACCACCGCCAGGAGGGCCTCCAGCCCCGGCAGATCATCAATGCGCGCGGCCGCCAGCCCGTCCTCGAATCCCTGGTGCAGACTGTCCACCAGGGCCTCGATCAAGCCCTGCTTGGAGCCGAAGCGCTGGGTGGCGAGGCCGCGACTATAACCCGCCTTCCGCCCGATAGCCTCGAAGGTGGCCGCCGCCACGCCTTGGTCGGCCACCACCTGCGCCGCCGCGGCCAGCAGCCGGGATTCCGACTCCTGGCGCCGTTCGCTCTGACTACGTCGGGTTCGGATTGGTGCGCCGTCGTCCGCCATGGCTGGTCTCGCCTTAAAGGCGCTTTCCTTACTTACTTGTTGGCGGTATAGCAAATATCGAGCCGTCAGAGAAGAGCGGCCATCGCCCTCGGGAGGGAAGAAGCTATGTCGATTCCGCAGGAGATCGCTTGGGACATCGTCGATCCGCAGGCCTATGCCGACGGCGGCCGGGTGGACCGCGCCTTCGCCTGGCTGCGCCAGAACGCGCCGGTGGAGGTGGCCGAACTGGAGGCCTTCGATCCCTTCTGGGTGGTGACGCGCCACGCCGACATTCTTGAGGTGGAGCGGCAGAACGACCTCTTTCACAACGGCGACCGCGCCACGGTGCTCACCAACAAGGAGGCCGACAAGAAGGTGCGCGAGATGATGGGCGGCTCGCCGCACCTGGTGCGCTCCCTGGTGCAGATGGACAATCCCGACCACATGAACTACCGGCGCCTGACGCAGAGCTGGTTCATGCCGCAGAACCTGAAGCCGCTTGAGGCGCGCATTCGCGAGATCGCCAAGAGCTTCGTCGACCGCATGGCCGAGTATGGCGGGCGCTGCGACTTCGCCCGCGACGTGGCCTTCCTCTATCCGCTGCACGTGATCATGGAGGTCATGGGCGTGCCCGAGGCCGACGAGCCGCGCATGCTGAAGCTGACCCAAGAGCTGTTCGGCAGCGCCGATCCCGACCTCAACCGCACCGGCAAGGAAGTCACCGATGTGAGCGAGGGGGTGGACACGGTGCAGTCGGTGGTGATGGACTTCATGAATTACTTCAACGCCATCACCGAGGATCGCCGCGCCAAGCCGCGCGAGGACCTGTGCAGCGTCATCGCCAATGGCCAGATCGAGGGCCAGCCCCTCGGCCATCTGGAGGCCATGAGCTACTACATCATCGCCGCCACCGCCGGCCACGACACCACTTCCAACACCACCGCTGGCGGGCTGTGGGCCCTGGCGGAGAACCCGGACCAGTTCGCCAGGCTGAAGGCCGATCCCTCGCTGATCCCCTCCTATCTGGAGGAGTCCATCCGCTGGGTGACGCCGGTGAAGCACTTCATGCGCACCGCCACCGCCGACGCCGAGGTGGGCGGACGCAAGATCAAGAAGGGGGACTGGATGATGCTCGCCTATCCCTCCGGCAATCGCGACGAGGCGGTGTTCGCCGATCCCTACCGCTTCGACATCGCCCGCTCGCCCAACAAGCACGTGGCCTTCGGCTATGGCGCCCACGTGTGCCTCGGCCAGCACCTTGGCCGCGTGGAGATGCGCGTGCTGTGGGAAGAGCTGCTGCCCCGGCTGGAGTCCGTGGAGTTGGACGGCGAACCCCGGCGCATGGCGGCCAACTTCGTCTGCGGACCGAAGTCTGTGCCCATCCGCTACAAGATGCACTGACGGGGGCGGGCCATGAGCGAGCCCTTCAAGACCTGGCAGTGCCGCACCTGCGGCTACATCTACGACGAGGCGGAGGGCGCGCCCTTGGAGGGGCTCGCCCCGGGCACGCGCTGGGCCGACGTGCCGGCGGACTGGATCTGCCCCCTCTGCGGCACGCCCAAGGCCGACTTCGATATGGTCGAGCTTTGAGGCGCACCAGCAGGTCGAAAGTCTTGTATAAACTTGAGCGAGATCAAGGAGCCGCCATCATTCGGCGTTGATCTTGATTTTCATTGGAGAAGGCGGCTCTGTCCGCTAAATCGGGCGGATGGCGATTTTGATACGCGTTCGCGGTGTGGTCAGCGGTCGGTGCGGCGCAGATGAACATTGAGAAGCCGGTGGTGTTTTCGGACCACGCCGCCAGCCGGTTCATTCGGTTGAGCGAGGCCCGCCGCGGTGCGTCCGGCGTCATCACCAAGGTGTGCGTGGACGACAGCTGCCAGGCCTCGGCCCTGGCCCGCGACGAACTTGAACTCCGCTTGCTGGAAATGGGCTTTGTGGAAGGCGCCTCGGTCGAGGTGCTGCATGAGGGCTTCATTGGCCGCGACCCGATCGCGGTGAAGTTGGGCGACATGCGCGTGGCCCTGCGCCGGCGCGAGGCGGAAGGCGTGTGGGTGCGCAAGGAGCTCCCGGCGGTATGAGTTTTCCCGCGTCCGCCACCTTGCGCGTCGCCTTGGTGGGCAATCCCAACACCGGCAAGACCGCCCTGTTCAACGCCCTCACGGGGTCGCGCCAGAAGGTGGCCAACTACGCCGGCGTCACGGTGGAACGCAAGGAAGGCGCCTTGTCCACGCCTGCGGGGCTGAAGGCGTCGATCCTCGACCTGCCCGGCACCTACTCCTTACGCGCCCGCAGCCCCGACGAAGCGGTGACCCGCGATGCAGTGCTCGGCCGGCTGGAGGGCGAGACCCCGCCCGACCTCGTCATCTGCGTGGCCGACGCCACCAATCTGCGCCTCGTCCTGCGCCTGATCCTGGAGCTGAAGCAGGTGGGCCGGCCCATGGTGCTGGCCCTCAACATGTACGACATCGCCCAGCGCCAGGGCTTGGAGATCGACCTCGCCGCTCTGGAGCGCGAGCTGGGGGCTCCCATCGTCACCACGGTGGCAACGCGCCGGCACGGGGTCGAGGCCTTGCTCGACAAGATCGACGCCCTGGCCGCGCCCGCCTCCGTCGACGCCAGCCACGACTGGAACGAGCCGGACCTGCGCGACATCCGCCGCCTGCAGCGCGAGGCTGACCGCATCCTCAAGGCCTGCGTCAAGCCGCCGGCGCGCCCGGACACCTGGACCGGCCGCCTGGACGAGGTGCTGCTGCACCCGGTGGCCGGCGTGGCCATCCTGCTCGCCATCCTGTTCTTCATGTTCCAGGCGGTGTTCACCTGGGCCCAGCCGGTGATGCAGCTCATCACCGCCACCTTCAGTTGGCTCAGCGATCAGGCCAGCGCGCACCTGCCCGACGGGTTGATCCGTAGCCTTGTGGCCGACGGGATCATCGCCGGGGTGGGCAGCGTGGTGGTGTTCCTGCCGCAGATCATGATCCTCTTTCTGTTCATCATCCTCCTGGAGGACTTTGGCTACATGGCCAGGGCCGCCTTCCTGATGGACAAGATCATGGGCGGGGCGGGGCTGCACGGCCGAGCCTTCATCCCTCTGTTGTCGAGCTTCGCCTGCGCCATACCGGGGATCATGTCCACGCGGGTGATCGATCATCGCCGCGACCGGCTGACCACCATATTGGTCGCTCCGCTGATGACCTGCTCGGCGCGCATCCCGGTCTACACCCTGATCATCGGTGCCTTCATCCCCAACCGCACCGTGTTCGGTTTCGCCAGTCTGCAGGGCCTCGTCATGTTCGGCCTCTATGGTTCGGGCATCGTCTCGGCGCTCTTGGTGGCGGTGGTGATCCGCAAGTTCTTTTGGCGCGGGGCCTCCGAGCCCTTCATCATGGAGCTGCCCACCTATAAGGCGCCCGACCCGCTCAATGTGGCGCGCGGGGTGTGGCAGCGGGCGGACATCTTCCTGCGCCGGGCGGGCACCATCATCCTCTCCATGATGATCCTGATCTGGCTGCTGTCCTCCGTGCCCGGACCGCCGCCGGGGGCGACCGGCTCGCCCATCGATTACAGCTTCGCCGGCATGCTTGGCCACGCGCTGCTGCCGCTGCTCGCCCCCATCGGCTTCAACTGGCAGATGTCGGTGGTGTTGGTGCCAGGCATGGCGGCGCGGGAGGTGGCGGTGGGGGCGCTGGCCACGGTCTATTCCATCGAGGGCGGCAAGGGCGCGCGCGACGCCATCGGCTCGGCCCTCGCCCATCACTGGACCTTGGCCCAGGCCCTGTCGTTCCTGGCCTGGTACGTGTTCGCCCCGCAATGCGCCTCCACCCTCGGCGTGGTGAAGCGCGAGACCAACAGCCTCGTCTGGCCCACGGTGATGTTCGGCTACATGCTGGCGCTCGCCTACGCGGCGGCCTTCATCGTCTACCGCCTGGCCCTCGCCGCCCATCTGGGGTGAGGTCTATCGCTCCAGGACCTGATCGGAGGCCCGCACCAGAGCATCGACGATGCCCGGCTCGGTGGAGGCGTGGCCCGCGTCCCAGACGAGGTCGAACTTCGCCTCCGGCCAGGCGGTCTTCAGCGCCCAGGCGCTGTCCATGGGGGTGACCACGTCGAAGCGGCCCTGCACGATGACGCCGGGAATGCCGCGCAGCTTCTGCACCTGATCCAGCAGCCAGCCGTCATGGGGGAAGAAGCCGCCATTGACGAAGTAGTGGCATTCGATGCGGGCGAAGGCGATGGCGAAGCCCACCTCGTCGAACTTGGCCGGCCTAGCCTCAGGCCCGCGGATGGAAAGGGTGTCGCCCTCCCACTGGCTCCAGGCCGCGGCGGCCTCGATCTGCACCTCCCGGCTCGGGTCGGTGAGCCGGCGGTGATAGGCGCCCATGAGATCGCCGCGCTCGGCCTCAGGGATCGGGGCCAGGAACCGCTCCCAGGCGTCGGGGAACAGCATGGAGGCGCCTTCCTGATAGAACCAGTGCAGTTCCTTCTTCCGCATGAGGAAGATGCCGCGCAGGATCAGCCCGTCCACCCGCTCGGGGTGGGTGGCGGCGTAGGCCAGCGCCAGGGTCGAGCCCCAGGAGCCGCCGAACACGGTCCAGCGCTCAATGCCCAGATGTTCCCTCAAGGCTTCGATGTCGGCGATCAGCGCCCAGGTGGTGTTGTCCTCCAGGCTGGCGTTGGGCCGCGAACGGCCGCAGCCGCGCTGGTCGAACAAGGCCATGCGCCAGCGCTTGGGGTCGAAGAAGCGCCGCATGGTGGGGTTGATGGCCCCGCCCGGCCCGCCGTGCAGAATGACGCAGGGCTTGCCGTCCTTGGCCCCGCACTCCTCGAAATAGATCTCGTGCGGCCCGCCCGTGGGCAGCCAGCCGAAATTGTACGGCTCGTTCTCAGGATAAAGCGTGCGGCGGTTGGAAAGGCCGGGAGCGTTCATGACCTCCGAATACTATGGCTCGCCCGCGGCTCCAA
The DNA here is from genome assembly GCA_040757715.1 of Pseudomonadota bacterium. Lineage (GTDB taxonomy): Bacteria > Pseudomonadota > Alphaproteobacteria > Caulobacterales > Caulobacteraceae > CAIMFV01. The sequence goes on from JBFLWS010000034.1 coordinate 8,341, forward strand.
TCCGGAACAATGCGGAGGGGCGGCTTGCTCACCCGATCCGGCGGCGGAGCCAGTCGAGGATGAAGGCGTTCACGGCCTCGGGCTTTTCCTGCTGGGTCCAGTGGCCCGAGCCCTCCACCAGCACCGTCTCCAGGTCGTCAATGAGCCCGCCCATGTGCGCGGCGGCGGAGGGGGGCAGCACCGCGTCGAGCTCGGCGGTGATCATCAGGCAGGGAATGCCCTTGATGTGGTGATCAAGCCCGGCCGAGCGCTCCCAATTGCGGGTGAAGTTGCGATACCAGTTCACCGGCCCGCGGAAGCCCGAGGCCTTGAAGGCGTCCACGAACACCTGCCGCTCGGCGGGGGTGAGGAAATCCGGCCGGGTGTCATAGGCCGGGTCATAGACCTTGAGAATTTCCAGCAGCGGGAACACCGACGGATCGCCCGGCTTGCGCTCGCTGGCGAAGCCGGCGGACGGGGCCTGGCCCTCCGGCGGGCGCTTCAGGAAGAAGGCCATGGTCTTCTCCACGTCGGCCTCCAGCACGCGCTCGGGCTCGTCCGGCTGCTGGAAGGCGACGATGTACATCTGCTCGCCCAGGCGGTTTCTCATGATGGCGATGGGATCGGCGGGAGCGCGGTCGTTGTGGGGGGTGTTGACGCCGATCACCCCGGCGGTGCGGGACGGGTGGCGTATGGCCATGCTCCACACGACGAACCCGCCCCAGTCATGGCCACAGAACACGCCCTTCTTCGCGCCGACATGGTCGAGGAGCGCCACGAGGTCGGCGGTGAGGTGTTCGATGTCGTAGTCCTCGACCTTGGGCGGGCGGCTCGATCCGCCATAGCCGCGCTGGTCCACGGCGATGGCCCAGCGCCCGGCGGCGCGGCAGGCCTCCAGCTGATGGCGCCAGGAATAGGCCAGCTCGGGAAAGCCGTGGCAGAAGATGATGGGCGTCCCGGTCCGCTCCCCCACCTCGTAATAGGCGAGGCGGACCTCGCCGAGATCAGCATATTGCACCGGCGGCAAGGCGGGGGCGGTCATGGGCGTTTCCAATATGGTTTATCGCCCGCAAGATGGCTGGGTTTTTCATTCGGTAAAACCCCTGCGGAGCGCTAACGCCGGGTCTTTCCAGCTTGGCGGTGGCCCCCTTCCCCCCTGGAGGGGGAAGGGGCGGGGATGGGGGGGGGCGAGCGCAGCGAGGCGTCCAGCTGGACCACCCCCTCTCCCGACCTCTCCCCCTTCAAGGGGGAGAGGCCATGCGCCTCACCCCTCCGCCTCCACATAGAGCAGGCGCGCCTCGCTAGGGGGGCCGCGGCGTTCGCCCAATTCGGCCACCTCGATGGCGATGAGCCGGCCGCCGAGGGCGAAGACGAGGCCGTCCCCCACCCGCACCTGGCGGCTGGCCTTATCCAGGCGGGTCTCCTGGCCGTGACGGGTGAGGCGCAGGCGCCCGGTCTCCACGAACTCGGCCGCGAGACCACGGGTCTTGAAGAACCTGGCCCGCCAGAGCCAGACGTCGATGCGGCACGCCTCTTCGTCGCTCATGAGGCGGCGGCGGGCGTCTTGCGGCGGGGCCGACGACGGCGGGCCGAAGGCGCAGCAGCCTCCGCCGGGCGGGGCTGGGGCTTGAGACTGGCCAGGGCCGCGAAGGGCGAATTGGCCGGCGGCGGGGCGATCTCGGGCGCCGTCGCCTTCTTACGGGCGCGGCGACGCCAGGCCACGGGCTCGCCCGGCTTGATCTTGTGGACGGGCGCGAAGTCGAGGGCCCGCAACAGCGCGCGCGCGTCCTTGTCGCTCCAGCCGAGCGCCTCACGCGCTTCGTTCGTGAACAGGCTGCCGCCGTTCACCGTTGGGGCGGCGCGCAAGGCCGCGTCGAGCTTCTCCAGCGCCTCCACCGGCGCGGCCAGGGACCCGCAGGCGAGGAGGCCGTAGGCGGCGAGCGCCCGGGGCGAAGGCGCCTCCGCCGGCAAGGGCGACAGCTTGTCGATGGGCGGGCGCCAGTCCGGCGCCTCCAGCTTCGCAAAGGCCGCGAGCAGCTGACGCGCCTCGTCGTTCTGCAAGGCTGGCAGATAAAGACTGAAGGCCCCGAAGCGCAGGCCAAGCGTCTTCAGGGCGCGCCGCTCGGCGAGGCTCAAGCGTTGCGCATCCTCCGCCACCTCGCGCCGGGCGATCACTCCGCCGGCCTCGACGAGGCGATAGGCGATCCCCCGCGCCAAGCCCTTCAGGGCGCCGGTGGCCACGGCGTTGTCGAGGGCGCGCAGGGGGGCGAGCCGGCGCGCGGCCTCGGCGGCGATGAAGGCTTCCAGTCTTTGCTTGGCCCGGGCGCGGGCGGGCTCGGGACCGATGTCGCCGAACAGGCGCACGTCCGGGGCGAAGGGGCGCCCGCCGGAAAGCCGTCCCGCCGCCTCGCCGCGCCACAGCACCAGGCCGTCGGGAAGGAGCCGGAACGCCTCGTCCGGCTCTGACGCCAGCTTGCCGAGCCGCCGCGCCACTTCGGGGGCCACGGCGCGTTGGGCGGCGCTGCGCAGCGCCTTGTCTTCCAGGGCCGTGGAGCCCTTGGCCGGCTCGAAGGCCAACCCGCGCAGGTGGCCCACATAGCAGCCCTCCACCAGCACCGCGCCGTCCGAAGCTACGGCCGCACTCACCTCGGCCTGGGCGTGCAGGCTGCGCAACAGCACGCTGGTGCGGCGGTCGATGAAGCGCTGCATCAAGCGTTCGTGCAGGGTGTCGGAGAGCTTCTCCTCCAGCTCGCGCAGCCGGCCCTGCCAGTGGGCCGGGTCGATCAGCCAGTCCGGCCGGTTGGCGGCGTAGGCGAGGGTGCGGGTGCTGGCGAGGCGCGCGGCCAGCACGTCGATCTCTCCCTCGGTGCGGTCGAGGGCCTTGTGCTGCTCGGCGATCCAGTCCTCGGGCAGGCGCCGCCGCGCCCCGGTGAGATGCTGGAACACCGTGCGCACCAGCGAAATATGTTCCTCGAAGCTCACCTTGCGAAAGTCCGGCGTCTGACAGGCTTCCCACAGCCGCAGCAGATTGGCCCGGTCCTTGGCCCGCCGCGCCACCATCTCGTCGTCGGCGAGTTTGCGTAAGGTGGTCTCGTCGAGGCCCTCTTCGGCGAGGCGCAGGCCCTCCCGCTCCGGGGTGCGGGAAAGGGAGCGCTGCAGCTCGGTGAGATTGTCGAAGTCGAGGGCGGCGGAGCGCCAATTCGCCGTGTCCACCGGGGCGTAGCGGTGGGCCTCGATCTGAGCCGTCAGGTCCTCGTCCAGCTCCACCGCCTCGCCGGTGACGCCAAAGGTTCCGTCCCGGCGGAAGCGGCCGGCGCGGCCGGCGATCTGGCCGATCTCCTGAGCGTAGAGGGCGCGGGTGCGCTTGCCGTCGAATTTGGAGAGGCCGGCGAAGGCCACATGGTCCACGTCCATGTTCAGACCCATGCCGATGGCGTCGGTGGCCACCAGGAAGTCCACCTCGCCGGACTGGTAGAGCGCCACCTGGGCGTTGCGGGTGCGGGGGGAGAGGGAGCCCATGACCACGGCCGCGCCGCCGCGCTGACGCCGGATCAGCTCGGCGATGGCGTAGACATTCTCGGCCGAGAAGGCGACCACCGCCGAGCGCCGGGGCAGGCGGGTGAGCTTCTTGGAGCCGGCGTAGGTGAGGCTGGAGAAGCGCTCGCGGCTGACGAACTCGGCGTCGGGGACGAGGCGGCGAATGAGCGGGGCCATGGTCGCCGCGCCCAGGAACTGCGTCTCGCAGCGGCCGCGGGCGTGCAGCAGGCGGTGTGTGAAGACGTGACCGCGCGAGGGGTCGGCGCAGAGCTGGATCTCGTCCACCGCCAGGAAGTCCACCTCGCGGGCCAGGGGCATGGCCTCCACCGTGCAGACGAAATAGTTGGCCCGCGGCGGCACAATCTTCTCTTCGCCGGTGATTAGCGCCACCTCGCGCGCGCCCTTCAGCTTGACGATGCGGTCATAAATCTCGCGGGCGAGAAGCCGCAGCGGCAGGCCGATCATGCCCGAGCCGTGGCCCAGCATGCGCTCCACGGCATAGTGCGTCTTGCCCGTATTGGTGGGGCCAAGGACGGCGATCACGCGCGAGGGCGCACGCCCGGTGGAACGGTCGCTCATGGATCGAAGGTGGGGGCCGACTCGCGGGGAGACAAGGCTAAATGTCTCCCTCCCTGTCTCCCCCCTCAGGTCTTGATCAGCTCTTCGGCTGCGCCTTCACCGAGACCAGCTCGACCTTGAAGATCAAGGTGGCGTTGGCGGGAATCGGGCCGACGCCCTTTTCGCCATAGGCGTATTCCGGCGGGATATAGAGCTCCCACTCATCGCCCGGGCGCATGAGCTGCAGCAGCGTCACCCAGCCCGGGATGAGCTTGCCCAGGGGGAAGGTGGAGGGGCCCTTGCCATGGTGCGCGGAGGCGTCGAACACCTGTCCGTTCACCAGCCGGCCCTCGTAGTTCACCACCACCTCGTCGGCGCGGGTGGGGTGGACGCCCTCCGCCGGGCCTGACTTCAGCACGCGATATTGCAGCGGCGCGAGCGACACGAGGCCGGGCTGGCGCGCCGCGCCGCCGTTGGCCGAAAGGCCGTCGCTGGCGCAGGCGGTCAAGCTCATCGCTCCTGCCACGAGCAGCGCCAGCGTCGATAACCGAGCCATGCTAGTTTCCTTCTCCCTGAAGCCATGCCCTCTGATGTCCGCGCCTTCTTATGCGGGCGACGGCGATCTCGCCAGTAGGACGTATGAGGCCGCATTTCGACTTCCCTGTGGCGGGGCGGCTGCTCATCCCTCGCCGGGCGCGAGGGCGCGGATTGAGAGGGCGTGGACGGGGCCTTTCAGCTCCTCGGCCAGGGCCTCGTTGACCCGCCGCTGGCGCTGCACGCGATTGAGGCCCGTGAACGCCTCTGAAACCAGCAGGACGTCAAAATGGCTCTCGCCCTCGGCATGGGCGCCGGCATGGCCCTTGTGGCGGTCGGACTGATCCACTACCTCCAGCCGTTCCGGCGCGAAGGCTGCGTTCAGCTTGCGCCGTATCTCATCCGCCACTCGACCCATGACCGCGCACCTCCGAACCCGTACCTCACGCCGGAAAATCGCGGCGTCAATTCTTGAAAGCGAAAACTTCAGCCTCATACTCGCAGCATGAGCGGCGCCTTCCAGTATAAGCCCAAATTCGTGGACATCCGCATCCGGCCCCCCAAGCCGGACGAGGCGGAGGCCGAGCCGCGCCCGTTTGGGCTGAAGCCGGACGAGACCCCGTGCCAGTGGCCGGGCTGTCGACAGGCGGCCACCGCCAAAGCGCCCAAGTCGCGCGAGATGCTCAACGAGCACTACCATTTCTGCACGGGCCACGCGGGCGAGTACAATAAGAACTGGGACTTCTTCGCCGGCATGAGCGAGGGCGAGATTAGAGCCGCCCAGGCCGCGCGGGCGGTGGGCGATCGCCCCACCTGGCAGTTCCGCGCCTCCAAGTTCTCGCGCGAGGCGGCGTCGTTTTCCGCCAAGGCGGGGACGGGGCAGGGCTACGCCGACCCCTTCGGCGTGTTGGGGGCGGCCAAGGCGCGGGCCGAAACCGCGGCGGAGGCCGAGCGCCGGCGCCGGCTCGGCAAGCTCGAGCGCCGCGCGCTTTCGGAGCTTGATCTGGACGAAGAGGCCGACAAGGCGACCATCCGCGCCCGCTACCTCGACCTGGTGAAGCGCTGCCACCCCGACACCAATGGCGGCGACCGGTCCACCGAGGGCAAGCTGCAGCGCGTGCTGAAGGCTTACCAGACCCTGAAGGCGGCCAAGCTCGCCTGACGCGCTTTGGGGGAAACGCCCGGATTTTACAGCCTGAACGTTAGAACGGCCGGGGTGGGATCGTCCATTTCGTAACCTGTTTGAAGGGGACGCCAGGCTAAGCTCTTAGGAAGGAGAGCTTAATGGTGCGTCTGACGCAGCGTCTGGCAGGCTTTGCGACCGGGTTGATCGGTCTTGCCGCGGCGACGATGGTTCAAGGGGCGCCGGCGACGACGCCGGCTGGCCTCGCCGCGGTCATCGAGCAACGGGCCGAGCGCAGCAGTTTCGCTTCGCTGGAAGAGTTTGGGCGTCACGCGCTCGCCTTGAGCGGGCGGGAGCGACTGGCGCGCTTGCAGCACGTGACGGCGATCCTGCTCAATCAGAGTGAATTTGACTCCTTCGCCACGTGGAACAGCCGCCTGCGCTTCTACGCCCGGGCGGATCATGACCTGCGCTATCAGCACATCGCCGACTACAATGATCTGAACAACCGCTGGGCGTCGGGCGATGTGAAATCGGAAGCCGATCTCCGCGGATTGCTGGCCAAGGAGGACGACTGGTACGCCAAGGTCTTTGGGGAGCAATCCTTGGCGCTCATGGTGCTGCAAAAGAAAAACGCCGGCGAGGCGCTCAAGCTGCTGGCCGAGGTCAAGGCCCTGATCCCCAAGAACGATCCGGACGCCAAATCCGCCTACGCCCTCTACTGGACCGGCGTGGGACTGGCCCTGTTGGACCTCTATGATTTGGACGGCAGCGCCGCCGCTCTGGCCAAGGCCGACATCGACTTCAGCAACCCTGCCTATCCGCAGCCAGACTTCGACGACGTCTACAACATGACCTATCTGGCGGTGCAGTTCGGCGACGCCAAGCTGGCCCGGCAATTGGCGGCGGTGCACCACCGCCTGTCCGCGCGCGCCGATCTGAAGAATCTGAAGGTCTGGGACGATTTTCTGTGCGCCACCGTGGCGGAGCCCTTCGGCACGCCGCAGCAAGTGCTTGATTGCCTCAAGGGTCTCGATCCGGCCTTGAAGGGCGGGGAGTTCCTGGCGCCGCGCATCCTGCCGTTGCGGGCGGCGGCCTTGGCGCGCGTGGGACGGATCGCTGAGGCCCGCCGAGACCTTGATTTCTACCGAAAGCTGCACGCCGCAGGCAAATTCGACGCCAGCTATTTCGCCGCCGAACCTGTCATCAAGGCGGAGATCCTGGCGGCGGAGGGCCACTCCGCCGCCGCCGTGGACATCCTGCGTCAGCAGATCTGGGCCCAAAGCGCGCAATCGGCGTCGCGCTTCCACGCGGGCATCCACCAAGTGTCGTCGGAGCTGCAGGACAAGCTCGACACGGCGCAGCGCAACGCCGAACTGACGCAGAACGTGATGGAAATCGAGAGCGCGCTGGTGGTGGTGGCGGGCCTGTTCCTCGCCTGCGGCCTCATGGTGCTGATCTGGCAAAGGCGCAACGCGCGCAAGTTCCAGGCCGCGCATTTGCGGGCGGAAGAGGCCAGCCGGGCCAAGAGCGAATTCCTAGCCAATATCAGCCACGAAATTCGGACGCCGCTGAACGGCGTGTTGGGCATGGCTCAGGCCATGTCCACCGAAGAGCTCGCTCCCGCACAGCGCTCGCGGCTGGAAGCGCTGCGCCAGTCGGGGCAGACCCTGCTCACTATCCTCAACGACCTGCTCGACCTCTCCAAGATCGAGGCCGGTCGGCTGGAGCTGGAGACCATCGACTTCGAGCTCGATGCGGTGCTGGCGGGGGTGCGCGCCGCCTTCGTGGAGCTGGCGCACCATCGGGGCCTGGAGTTTTCCCTGTCCGTGGCGCCGGAGACGGCGGGCGTCTATCGCGGCGACCCCACGCGGTTTCGTCAGATCATCGACAATCTGGTGTCCAACGCCCTCAAGTTCACCGAACGCGGCGAAGTCAGGGTGCGCGTCAACGGCGCGCCGGACGGTCTGGTGCTGTCCGTCTCCGATACGGGCATCGGCATGACGGAGGAGACCGCGGAGCGCATCTTCTCAAAATTCGTCCAGGCCGACAGTTCAACGACCCGCAAATTCGGGGGCTCGGGGCTTGGCCTCGCCATCTGTCGCGAATTGGCCGAGGCCATGGGTGGGTCCATCAAGGTGACCAGCACGCCGGGCGCCGGCTCGACCTTCACCGTTCGCCTGCCCATGCGCCGGGTGGCGGATCATCTGGAGGCGAGCGCGGAGCCGGCCAATGATCGTCAACTGGAGGTGCTGTCGCGCCTGCGGGTGCTGGCGGCGGAAGATCATCCGATGAACCAGCTGGTGCTGCGCACTCTGCTCGGCCAACTGGGCGTGTCCGTCACCTTGACCTCGGACGGCGCTGAGGCGGTGAGCGCCTTCGCCGCCGCGCCCTTCGACGTGGTGCTGATGGACGTGCAGATGCCGGTGATGGACGGCATTGAAGCCGTGCGCCGCATCCGCGCCATGGAGGCGGCGGAAGGGCGCAGGTCCTGCCGCATCATCGCTCTCACCGCCAACGCCATGGCCCATCAGGTGGCGGAATATATGCAGGTCGGCTTCGACGATCACGTGGCCAAGCCCATCGACCTCGCCGAGCTGGTTCACGTGCTGAAATGCGCCGCGGAAAGCTTGGAAATCCCGGAACCAGCCGCACCTTACGAAGCCGCTATTTCGGGCTGACGCTTGAGCATTTTCCGAAAAGTGGGAACCGGTTTTCGGACAAAAAATGCTCTAAATTCAAATGATTATGAGCAAAATCCGATTCCGATTAATCGGATTTTGCTCTGGACGCCCCGCCGAAGTGCATCACCTGGTCGGCCACTGGCGATAGGCGCAGGGCCAGCATGTCGAGGGCGTAGTTCTGATGCAGCTTCCACGGGGCCTTGGAGCCCTGCTTGGGCAGGCGATCGAGGGCGCGCTGCACATAGCCTGAAGTGAAGTCGAGCCACGGCGCCGGCTTGAGCTCCGGGTCCTTGTTCAGCGGCCGGCATTCGCTGTAGCCGCGGGCCTGCATATAGTTCAGCAACCGGCAGACATATTCGCAGGTCAGGTCGCACTTCAGCGTCCAGGACGCATTCGTATAGCCGAACGAGGAGGCGAGGTTGGGCACGTCCGAATACATCATGCCCTTGTAGGTGAAACACTGCGCCAGGTTCACCGGCGCGCCGTCTACGCTCAGCTCAACGCCGCCCAGGCTCTGTAGATCAAGGCCCGTGGCGGTGACCACCACATCCGCGGCCAGGGTCTTGCCGGAGGTGGTGCGCAGGCCCTCGGGCACGAAGGTCTCGATGGTGTCCGTGACCACCTCGGCCTTGCCCGAATTGATGGCCTCGAACAGATCGGCGTCGGGGACGAGGCACAGCCGCTGATCCCAGGGCTTGTAGCGCGGCGTGAAGTGGGCCTCGATGTCGTAGTCAGGGCCCAGCGCCTCTCGCACCAGGTCGACCAGACGGGCCTTGGTCTTTTCCGGCTGCTTGCGGGCAAGACTGAAGAACAACTGTTGCAGGAGCACGTTGCGCCAGCGGACCAGGCCATAGGCGAGCTTGGCCGGCAAATGGGCGCGCAGCCAGTTGGCCAGGGTGTCCTCGGCCGGGCGCGACACCACATAGGTGGGCGAGCGCTGCAGCATGGTCACCTTGGCCGCGCGTTTGGCCATTTCCGGTACGAGGGTCATGGCCGTGGCGCCGGACCCGATCACCACCACCTGTTTGCCGTCGTAGTCGAGATCCTGCGGCCAGTGCTGGGGATGCACCAGGGCGCCCTGATAGTCGCTCACCCCGGCGAAGTCGGGCGTGTAGCCGGCTGCGTAATTGTAGTAGCCCGTGCAGCAGAACAGGAAGTTGCAGGTGAACTGGACCTGCGTTCCATCCGCGGCGGCGGCCTGCACCGTCCAGCGCGAAGTCGCGGAGTCCCAATGCGCCGCCGGGACCTTGTGGCCATAACGGATATGCGGCCCGATGGCGTAATCCTCCACCGCGCCTTGCAGGTATTTGAGGATTGAGGGGCCGTCGGCGATGGCCTTGGCCTCGGTCCAGGGGCGGAACGAATAGCCGAGGGTGAACATGTCCGAATCCGAGCGAATGCCGGGATAGCGGAACAGGTCCCAGGTGCCGCCCAGAGCCTCGCGCCCTTCCAGGATAACGTAGGTGCGGGTGGGGCAGTCGCGCTGCAAGTGATAGGCGGCGCCGATGCCGGAAATGCCGGCCCCTATGATGAGGACGTCGAAATGCTCCACCCTGTGTTTCCTATATGATCATTGATTATGAGTCACAGTAGCAGCTCGGCGCGACCTGTCAGCAGCGATTCGCGCGCGCTGTAGGGGGGCATGCGCGGGCGCGCGGCGGCGTCGCGCAAAAAGAAAGCCCGGCCTTTCGACCGGGCTTTCCAAGACTTGGCGTAGAAAGGCGCCGGCGGTCGACCCGCCAAACGCGCTCTAGCGCAATCTTACTTCTTCGGGGCTTCGGCCTTCGGAGCGTCAGCCTTCGGGGCTTCGGCCTTCTTTTCAGCCTTCTTGGCGGCCTTCTTGGCCTTCTTGGCCTTCTTCGGGGCGGCCTTGGCGTCAGCCTTGGCGTCGGTCTTGGCCGGGGCGGCGGCGGCGGCCGGAGCCTTGGCGTCGGCCTTCGGAGCGTCGGCGGCGAAAGCCGGAGCGGAGATCAGGGCGGCGGCGGCGACGCCGGCGAGGATACGAGCGAACATGTGATGCTGCCTTTGTTTGTTCAGAGCACCGCCGGAAAGGTGCACACGAGGAGCGACGGCGGCGAGGTTGAAATCGCCGTGAATTGGGGGCCGCAAAGTGGCTCAATTATGGCAAAAGGGGGGCGCTTACCCTACAAACATGTAAAGAAATTCCTGAACCCAGTAGCGGAGCGGTTTGCAGTTGGCGGCGGTGGATATAATCCAGAATAGATCGACACGTTAAACTTGGTTGAACTAAATTAGCGTGGCGCTAAGGCGCGCATTTGCGGCGATATGGAGGCTAAACCGAAGAATGGTTCGTCGAATTCGAAGATAAATCAAAGTAAAAAGATCTCCCTGTTCCAGGGTCATCAGGCGCGCGACGGCGGCGGCCCATTCACAATAGATTGAACGGGCCTCCAACACGGCTTTGGATTCAAACGATTATCCCCGCCGATCCCGTCGGGCGGGTTTCACCGCGTCTTGGAAGGCAGCTCGCCCTTGTGGGCGTTGAGCTCGCGGATCAGCACGTCGATGTCGCCGTGGTGATTGTCGAGGATCGACACGAAGTCAGCCTGCTCGGTGATGGCCAGCCAAACCCCGGCGACCTCCACGTCCACGGCGCGCCACTGGCCGGCATTGTCCTTCAAGAGCCGCCAGTTCACCTCGGCCGGCTCCTTCATCTGGCCGCCCACTACTTTGGAATAGACGATCACGTCGCGGCCGGGCTTGCGCACCACCGAGCCGGTCACGGTGAGACCTTCGCCGTGATATTGGCCCAGGCGCGTTTCATAGACGCTGTTGGCATAGGCGCGGAACACCTGGGCGAAGCGACGGTATTGGTCGTCGCTCAGGCTTCGGCGGTACTTGCCAAGCACGAAGTTGGTGATTTCCGGCACGTCGGCGGCTTCGTCCACGAACTGGGTGAAGGCGCGCTTCTTGGCCTCCAGCGGCAAGGCCCGATCGTTGAGAATATGCAGGGCGCGATTGGCCTCGACATTGACGAAGGCCTCCGCAGTCGCGTCGGCGGCGCGGGCGGACTGAGCCAGGGCCGGTCCGGCTAGAGGGGCGAGCGCGGCGAGGGGCGCAGCGGCGATCATCGCGCAGAGAAGAAGGCGACGCATCATCATATCCTTGACGTTCAGACGGTGGGCGCGGCGGCGGGCGCCGCCTGGGTTACGGGCGCGGCTTCAGGCGCAGGCTTAGGTGCAGGCGCTGCGGTCGGCGGCTTGGCGGGGGCGGGCGCGGATTCAGAGTCGAAGTCCGGCAGGGCCTGCACGTCTTCCTTGGCGTCGCCGCGCGCGGCCTTGGCCCGGTTCTGCTGATAGGCCGAGCGGATGGTGGCGTACGGGTCGAGCGAATTGCGCTGCACATCGAGATACAGGGGGTCGATGGCCACGCGATCGTCGATCCCGTCGGCGATCCAAATGGAAGAGTCCACCGCCAGCTTGCCGTCGTAGTTCCACCAGTTGAACGGCGAGATCACGGTGTCGGCCAGCTTCCCGGCCGCGTCGCGCAGGGACGAGGGGCCATAGACGGGGATGACGAGATAGGGCCCGGACGGGACGCTCCAGCGGGCCAGGGTCAGGCCGAAATCGGTGTCCTGATAGGGAATGCCCGAGGCGCCGGCCACGTCCATCACCCCCAAAAGACCGAAGGTGCTGTTGATGGCGAAGCGGCCGAGCGAGCGCGCCGCCGGCTCTGGCCGCGCCTGAAGCACAAAGTTCAACGTGTTCAGCGGCTCGTTCAGATTGTAGAGCGCATTGTGCACGCCATGACGCACCGGCTTCGACAAGGCGCGACGATAGCCCATGCTCACCGGCCGGCCGACGGCGCGGTCGAAGCCCTTGTTGAGCTTGTAGACGCCGCGATTGAGCCCTTCCCAGGGATCGGCATTGTCCGCAGGCGCGGCCGTCGCGGCGCCCGCCAGCGAAGCGGCCAGAGCCGTCGCTGCGATAAGACCCAAGATATTGCGCACGATCGCCCCTTCTCCTCAGCTATCGTCGCCAGAGCGGCTCACCGCCTTGGTTTAGCTGCGAACCTCTAACGTTTTTTTCAAGACACGCCGTCGCCGTAGCGCCCATGTGGCGGTTCCTGCGGGTGCGCGGTTTAACCATCGTGGCCAAAAAAGCACGCAATGGCCTTTACATAATCACATAAAGATATCCTTATATGACCATGAAATTGAGCCGAGCGCGAGCGGTGGAGGTGTTGAGGGCGGCGGGGGAGCCTACGCGCCTACGCATCCTCTCGCTGCTCGCGCACGACGAGCTGGCCGTGATGGAGCTAAGCCAAATCCTTAATCAGAGCCAGCCCCGGGTGTCGCGCCATTTGAAGCTTCTGACCGAAGCTGGCCTCGTGGAGCGGTTTCCGGACGGCGCCTGGGTGTTTTACCGCCTGCCGGCCACCGATCCAGGTCGTTCTACAGCCGAGCGCCTCTTGGGCCTGGTGGATGACGAGGACCCGGCTTGGTTGCGCGACGCCGAACAGCTGGAGGCGGTGCGCGGGGCGCGCATGACCGAGGCGGCCGACTATTTCGAACGCAACGCCCAACACTGGAATGAAATCCGCTCGCTCTATGTGGCCGAGGACCAGGTGGAGGCCGCCATCCTGGACGCTGCCGGCCCCGGTCCGCACCGGCGGCTGATCGATCTTGGCACCGGCGCCGGGCGCATGCTGGCGCTCCTGGGCCCCAAGGCCCAGTCGGCGGTGGGGCTCGACCTCTCCAACCAGATGCTCAACGTAGCCCGCCGGGCCATGTCGGAGGCGGGTCTTGCGGGGGTGGAGCTGCGCCACGGCGACATCTTCGCCACCGGTCTTCCTTCGGCCGACGCCGACCTGGTGGTGATCCACCGGGTGCTGCACTACCTCGCTGATCCGGCCGCTGCCGTGGCGGAAGCGGTTCGGCTCTTGGCCCCTGGCGGGCGGCTGCTCATCGTCGACTTCGCCCCGCATGGGCATGAATTCCTGCGCGAGGAGCATCAGCACCGCCGGCTCGGTTTCACCGACGAGGAAATCGCGCGCTGGCTGGAAGCTGTCGGTGTCGCCCAAGACGCCAGCCTCGCCCTGCCCCCCGCCGCGCCAGGCGGCCTCACCGTCAAGATCTGGACCGCGTCGCGGCCGAAACTGCACATCAGGAACGCCGCATGACCACCCTCGCCGCCGCTCCTCCTCATCGCCGCTCGGCCCTCGGTCCCGTGGCCCGCGCCGCCGGCCGCAACCATGGCCATCTGAAGATCTCCTTCGAGTTCTTCCCGCCCAAGACCTCGGAGATGGAGGAGAGCCTGTGGGGCGCCATCCGCAGGCTGGAGCCGCTGGCTCCGGACTTCGTCTCGGTGACCTATGGCGCTGGCGGCTCCACCCGCGAGCGCACCCACCGCACTGTGCGTCGCCTGGTGGAGGAGACCACGCTGAAGCCCGCCGCCCACCTCACCTGCGTCGACGCCAGCCGTGCCGAGGTGGACGAGGTGGCGAGGGCCTATTGGGACGCTGGCGTGCGCCACATCGTGGCCCTGCGCGGCGATCCGCCCGGCGGGGTGGGGGGCGCCTACCAGCCGCATCCGGACGGCTACGCCAACGCCACCGAGCTCACCGCGGGCCTTAGCCGCATCGCCCCGTTCGAGATCAGCGTCGGCTGCTATCCCGAGGTGCACCCGGAGAGCGGCTCGGCTGCGCATGACCTTGATGTGCTGAAGGCCAAGGTGGATGCGGGCGCCACCCGGGCCATCAGCCAGTTCTTCTTCGACATCGACGCCTATTTGCGCTTCGTCGACAGGGTGCAGGCGGCGGGGATCAGCATTCCCATCGTGCCCGGCATCATGCCGGTGACTAATTTCAAGGGCCTCGCCCGCATGGCCGCCAACTGCGGAACCTCGGTCCCGGCCTGGATGGTCAATCTGTTCGAAGGCCTCGACGGCGATCCGGACACCCGGCGCCTGGTAGCCTGTTCCGTGGCCGCCGAGATCTGCGCCAAGCTGGAGGAACAGAGCTTCGACGCCTTCCACTTCTACACCCTGAACCGGGCCGACCTCACCTACGCCCTCTGCCGCGTGCTGGGCGTGCGCGAGGCCCCGGCGGAGGCCGTGCAATGACCAGAGCCGATCGTATCGCCACGCTGAAGGCCGCCGCCGCCGAACGCATCCTGGTGTTGGACGGCTCCTGGGGGGTGATGATCCAGCGCGAGGGCCTCACCGAAGAGGACTTCCGCGGGGAGCGCTTCGCCGCGCACAACCACCCCCTGAAGGGCAACAACGACATCCTCTGCCTCACCCGGCCGGACATCATCACCGGCCTGCACGACCGCTATTACGGCGTCGGGGCGGACATCAGTGAGACCAACACCTTCTCCTCCACCGCCATCGGCCAGGCTGACTATGGGCTGGAGAGCGCGGTGCGCGACTTGAACCTCGCCGCCGCCCGTCTCGCCCGCGAAGCCGCCGACCGCTGGACCGCCAAGGAGCCGCATAAGCCGCGCTTCGTCGCCGGCTCCATCGGTCCTACCAACCGCACCTTGTCCATCAGCCCGGACGTGAACGATCCCGGCGCCCGGGCGGTGAGCTTCGAAGAGGTCTATCGCGGCTATCAGGAGCAGGCGCGCGCCCTGCACGAGGGCGGCGTCGACATGTTCCTGGTGGAGACTGTGTTCGACACCCTGAACGCCAAGGCCGCCATCAAGGCCATTCTCGACCTGGAGGACGAGGGGCTGGAGCCGCTACCCCTGTGGATTTCCGGCACCATCACCGACCGGTCGGGGCGCACCCTGTCTGGCCAGACGGTGGAGGCCTTCTGGAACTCCGTACGCCACGCAAAACCGTTCGCCATCGGCCTCAACTGCGCCCTCGGGGCCGAGCTGATGCGCCCCCACATCGCCGAGCTCGCCCGCATCGCCGACACCCTGGTGGCCGCCTACCCCAACGCCGGTCTGCCCAACGCCTTCGGCCAATATGACGAGACGCCGGAGGAGACCGGGCATTTCCTCAAGGACTGGGCCAAGGCCGGCCTCGTCAACATCGTCGGCGGCTGCTGCGGCACTACCCCCGAGCACATCGCCTGCGTGGCCAAGGACGTGGCGGGTCTACCCCCGCGCAAGCCCGCCGAGCGGCCCAAAGCCCTGCGCCTCTCCGGCCTCGAACCCTTCGAACTCGCCTAAGGACGCCTGTCATGGCCGACATCAGCGATCGCCTGAGCGACAAGCACCAGGCCTTCATCCGTGCTCAGAAGATGTTCTTCGTGGCCACCGCGCCGCTCTCGGCCGACGGCTCGGTGAACGTCTCGCCCAAGGGCTATGACAGCTTCAAGATCATCGACGACCACACCGTGGCCTATGTGGATCTGGGCGGGTCTGGCATCGAGACCCACGCCCATGTGCGCGAGAACGGGCGCCTGACCATCATGTTCTGCGCCTTCGAAGGCGCGCCCAACATCCTGCGCCTCTATGGTCGCGGCGAGGCCATCGCCTTCGACGATCCAGGCTTCGCCGAGGCCCTGGCCCAGTTTCCGGACTTCCCCCGCGCTCGCGGCGTCATTACCCTCTCCATCACCCGGGTGATGGAGAGCTGCGGCTGGGGCGTGCCCTTCTTCGATTTCAAGGGCGAGCGCGACCAGTTGCGTCGCTGGGTCGAGCACAAGCCGCTGGAAGAGTGGAAAGACACCCGCTACCAGCGCAACGCCCTCACCGTGGACGGCCAGCCTGGCCTCGTCCGACCGGACCAGGACTGAATACCCAATGACCTCTGTTCCCCGCCCGGTGTTCGTCAATGTCGGCGAGCGCACCAACGTCACCGGCTCGGCCAAGTTCCGTAAGCTGATCGCTGAGGGTCAGTACACGGAGGCCCTCTCCGTCGCCCGCCAGCAGGTGGAGGCCGGGGCCCAGATCATCGACGTGAACATGGACGAGGGCCTGCTCGACTCCAAGGCGGCCATGGTGCGGTTCCTCAACCTGATGGCCGCCGAACCGGACATCGCCCGCGTGCCGGTGATGATCGATTCCTCCAAGTGGGAGGTGATCGAGGCCGGGCTGCAGTGCGTGCAGGGCAAGCCCATCGTCAACTCCATCTCCATGAAGGCGGGGGAGGCGGAGTTCCTTAGCCACGCCCGCGCCTGCCTGCGCTATGGCGCGGCGGTGGTGGTCATGGCCTTCGACGAACAGGGCCAGGCCGACACGGCGGACCGCAAGGTCGCCATCTGTCAGCGGGCCTATAATCTGCTCACGGAACAGGTGGGCTTCCCGCCGGAAGACATCATCTTCGACCCCAATATCTTCGCCATCGCCACCGGCATCGAGGAGCACAACAGCTACGCCCTCGACTTCATTGGGGCGACGCAGCGGATCAAGCAGACCCTGCCCCATGCGCGGGTGTCGGGGGGCGTCTCCAACGTCTCGTTCAGCTTCCGCGGCAACGAGCCGGTGCGCCGGGCCATCCACTCGGTGTTCCTCTACCACGCCATCGCCGCCGGCATGGACATGGGCATCGTCAACGCCGGCGACCTGCCGGTCTATGACGATATCCCTGCCGAGCTGCGCGAGGCGGTGGAGGACGTGGTGCTGAACCGCCGCGCCGACGCCACCGAACGGCTGGTGGACCTCGCCCCCAAATACAAGGGCGAGAAGGGGGCGGAGCGGGTCGTCAACCTCGCCTGGCGCGAGACGCCGGTGGCGGAACGCCTGGCCCACGCCCTGGTGCACGGCATTACGGACTATATCGTTCAGGACACGGAAGAGGCCCGGCAGAGCGTGGCGCGCCCGCTGCACGTCATCGAGGGCCCCTTGATGGACGGCATGAACCGGGTGGGCGACCTGTTCGGCGCCGGGAAGATGTTCCTGCCTCAGGTGGTGAAGTCGGCCCGGGTGATGAAGCAGGCCGTGGCCTATCTCGAACCCTTCATGGAGGCGGAGAAGGCCGGCTCCGGGCGCCAGGCCGCCGGGCGCATTCTGCTGGCCACCGTGAAGGGCGATGTGCACGACATCGGCAAGAACATCGTCGGCGTGGTGCTCCAGTGCAACAATTACGAGGTGGTGGACCTGGGCGTCATGGTCCCCGCCGACCGCATCCTCGACGAGGCCGAGCGGCTGAATGTGGATGTGATCGGATTGTCCGGGCTGATCACCCCGTCCCTGGACGAGATGGTGTTCGTGGCCGAGGAGATGCAGCGCCGTGGCTTCCATGTGCCCCTGCTCATCGGCGGGGCCACCACCAGCCGCACCCACACGGCGGTGAAGATCGAGCCGGCCTATAAGGAAAGCGCCACGGTCTATGTGGAGGACGCCAGCCGCGCCGTGGGGGTGGTGTCGGGCCTCCTCTCGCCGGAGGAGCGCGAGACCAATATCGCCAACACCCGCGCCGCCTATGTGAAGGTGCGCGAACAGTTCGCCCGCAGCCGCGAGCAGAAGGCCCGCACCAGCCTCGCCGACGCCCGCGCCAATCGCTTCGCCATCGACTGGAACGACTATGCGCCGCCGAAGCCGAGCTTCCTCGGGGTGCGGGATTTCCAGGCCTATGACCTGGCCGAGCTGGCGCAGTGCATCGACTGGTCGCCCTTCTTCCAGAGCTGGGACCTGGTGGGGCGCTATCCCGCCATCCTGGAAGACGATGTGGTGGGGGAGGCGGCGCGCAGCCTGTGGGCGGACGCGAAGCCCTGGCTCGATCGCATCATCGCCGAGAAGCTGTTCACGGCGCGCGGGGTGGTGGGCTTCTGGCCCGCCCAGGCCGAGGGCGACGACATCGTGCTCTATACGGACGAAAGCCGTAACCAAGAGCTCGCCCGTCTGCATACGCTGCGTCAACAGATGGCCAAGGCCGAGGGGCGCACCAATGCGGCCCTCTCCGACTTCATCGCTCCAGTGGGCGGGCCGGCGGACTATGTGGGCCTCTTCGCCGTCACCGCCGGTCATGGCGAGCGCGAACTGGCGGCGTCCCTGCGGGCCGCGGGGGACGACTACGGGGCCATCATCGTCGCCGCCCTGGCCGATCGCTTGGCCGAGGCCTTCGCCGAGCGTCTGCACCAGCGGGTGCGCACGGAGCTGTGGGGTTATGCTCCTAACGAAAGCTTAACCACAGATGATCTGATCACGGAGCGTTATGTGGGCATTCGTCCGGCCCCGGGCTATCCGGCCCAACCCGATCACACCGAAAAGGCGATCCTGTTCCGCCTGTTGGAGGCGGAAGGCCGCGCCGGCATGGGGCTCACGGAAAGCTTCGCCATGACCCCGGCGGCCAGCGTCTCCGGGCTCTATTTCAGTCATCCGCAGGCGCACTATTTCGGCGTCGGCAAGATCGACGCTGATCAGACAGCGGACTACGCCGCGCGCAAGGGCTGGACCTTGGCTGTGGCCGAGAAGTGGCTCTCGCCGATCCTCAACTATGATCCGGTGAAGTAGGCGGTTCTGAGCAATCGGGCGGTCTCATCTTCTCCTGGGCGAGATGGGGAGGGGGCGAAGCGTTCGGGCTGGCCCGAGGTTGGGTGCGCTTTCGCGCGATGTCTGTTCGACGTTTGGTGGGCCGTCACGCTTCGCGCGAAGTTTTGGCCAGAGGGCGCGGGCGCGCAGACCTGTTCGGCCTTTCACCTGCGATCTAGCCCCTGGGCGGGCGGCTTGAGGCCGACAGCCTCTGACCGATGGGCGAGCTTACGTCCTTCGCCCTTTATCCCGCACT
>JBFLWS010000035.1:0-22622 GCA_040757715.1 Pseudomonadota bacterium
TTCAATCGCATCAAACAGTTCAGGCGCATCGCCACACGCTACGACAAAACCGCCGCATCATACCTCGGCTTCCTGGCTCTGGCCTCGGTCAAACTCTGGATGCCAACTTATGTCAACAGGCCCTAGATCGGCCCTGACCAGGCTCTCCGAGCCGGCCTTACTTTGCAGATGATAAGCACGCATGTTTGCTCCTCACGAAAGATCTTCAATCGGACGAGCCTTTGCCTTAAGGTCTGACAGTGCTGTCAGAGTCAAGGGTTGTTCATGCAGATTGGTGAATTCTCGCGGCGCACCGGCGTCAGCGTGAGGATGCTCCGCTACTACGAAGCTGAGGGGCTGCTTGCGCCTCACAGGAGTAAATCTGGCTATCGCGACTATGGTCCGGCGGAAGAGGAGACGGTGCGCCGAATCAAGCTGCTCGGTTCGGCCGGCATGACGCTCGGCACCATCCAGCAACTTCTCCCCTGTGTGCGGGGCGATCACCCCACATTCGAACCCTGCGACGACTTGCGCCGAATCCTCAATGAACAGATCGACGCCATGAACAAAAAAATTGATGCTCTAGAGCAGAGCCGGGCTATTCTAGCCATGTTCTTGTCGGGTGTTAGCTGACGTGAGGTCCTTTTAGCGGCTAATCGGCTTAGTCGTCTTGAGCCAAGGATAGAGCACAGCCGGTCTGGTGAGCGCGGACGGAGCGCAGCCCTGGGCGCTCGACCTTAGATTCCGCTCACTAAACTTCCGCTCACCACCCTTATCAGAAGCTGGCCGCATCCGCCCGCCTCTAAAACCCCCTTTTTATCTCCCCCCACGCCGCTGCTAGCTCCGCCTGGTGCTGGGGCGCGGCGATGGCCAGGATGGCCTCGGCCCGGGCGTCGAGATCAAGCCCGCGCAGGTCCGCGACTCCATGCTCGGTGACGAGGATGAGCTCGGCCTCGCTGCGGGCGATGGTGGTGGATCCCGGATCGAGCAGGGGGCGGATGCGGCTCACGGTCCCCTTGGCGGCGGTGGAGGGGAGGACCACCACCCCGGCGCCGCCTTCTGACGCCCGCGCCCCGCGCAGGAAGTCGGCGAGGCCGCCCACCCCGGAGACGAGCCGCCCGTCCAGCCGCTCGCCGTTCACCTGGCCGAACAGATCGACTTCCAGCGCCGAATTCACCGCACAGAGGCACGGCTGGCGGGCGAGCACGGCGAGGTCGTGGGTGACGCTCACCGGCTCCAGCCGCAGGCGCGGGTCGCGCCGCGCATGCTCGATGAGACGCTGGCCGCCATAGAGGCCTCCCGCCACCCGCGGCGCGTCAGGATCAAGGGCGCCGGCGGCTTCCAGCGCCACCAGCCCGTCGAGGGCCATGCCGCCGAACAGCTTCAGGTTCCGATGATCGCGCAGCTCGGCCAGCACCCCGGCGCCCAGCTTGCCGATGCCGGTCTGCACCGTGGCGCCATCCGGGATCAGCGCCGTAGCGCGTCTGGCCGCCGCCTGGGACACGGGATCGAGGGCGCCCGAATCATATGAGGTGAGGGGATGGTCCACCTCCGCCACGGCGGCGAATCGGCTCAGCGGAACCTTGGGCGCACCGGGCAGATCGGGCGCCGCAACGTTGATCAACCCTAATATCGGGACCTCGCGGGCGAGAATCGCCGGGGCGAAGTCGGCGGCGAGGCTGAGCGAGCAGAGCCCGTCGGCGTCTGGCGGGGCGACCTGCACCACGGCGAGATCGAGCGGCGTGGCGCTGAGCCAGTCATAGGCCCGGCGATAGCCCAACGGTAGGATGCGCGTGCGGCCAGCCTGAAACGTCTCGCGCCAGTCGAGGGAGGCGAAGCTGGTCTCGGCCGTGGATGATTCGCTAGAAGCCGCCCAATCGGTGCGGTTCATGCCGGGAATCCACACCCCGACGAACGCGACGCCCTGCGCCAGCTCCGGCGCCGCTTTGAGCGAATCGGCCAGGGCCAGGGGCGCCATGCCCGCGCCCTGAACGAACACCCGCCGCGTCAATGTGTCGGCTGGGACCAGGCGCCGCCAAACCGTCCCCAAGTCTGTGAGCATCGTCCCCTATTAAGGTCGGCGACAGCGCTTGTCATGCCGGGCGAGTCGCCCTGTCATCGTTCCTGCTCGAGGCTTAACGGACGTGGTTAACGATCCCCAGCGTAAAGAGGTTGTTAACGAAAAAGTCCGGGGACGGCGCTTTCTGGCCGTTGACGAAACCCCCGGCCTCTGGGCACCATATATCGGGCTGTGGGGCCTTCGCCCTACTACATATAGGGATCGACGCACACATGTTCGGGTGTGGCGACGCTCCGATTGCGGTTTAAAGTTTGGGGTCTGAGGCGGACGATGGCGGGTATCGAAGCGGCGAAGATCGAGCGTTCAGCAGCGAAGGAACGCGGCAAGCCGGTGCGGCAGGACGAGCGCCCTAAGCTGCAATTGGTTCGCAAGATCGAGGTGGATCATAGCCGCGACGCGCTCCTGACCGACTTCGGCAAGACCACGCTGCAGGACCGTTACTTGCTGCCCGGCGAAAGCTACCAGGACATGTTCGCCCGGGTGGCCACGGCCTATGCCGACGACGCCGAGCATGGCCAGCGCATCTATGACTATATTTCGAACCTGTGGTTCATGCCGGCGACTCCGGTCTTGTCCAACGGCGGCGCCGATCGCGGCCTGCCCATCTCCTGCTTCCTCAACGCCGTGCCCGACAGCCTGGAAGGCATTGTCGGCGCCTGGAATGAGAACGTGTTCCTGGCGGCCAATGGCGGCGGCATCGGCACCTATTGGGGCGGCGTGCGCTCCATCGGCGAGAAGGTGAAGGGCGCGGGCCAGACCTCGGGCATCATCCCCTTCATCCGGGTGATGGATTCGCTGACCCTGGCCATCAGCCAGGGCTCCCTGCGCCGCGGCTCGGCCGCGGTCTATCTCGACATCCACCATCCGGAGATCGAAGAGTTCCTGGAGATCCGCAAGCCGTCGGGAGACTTCAACCGCAAGTCCCTCAACCTGCACCACGGCATCTCCATCACCGATGCCTTCATGGAGGCGGTGCGCGACGGGACGAAGTTCGATCTCTTGTCGCCCAAGTCCGGCGAGACCGTGCGTCAGGTGGACGCCCGCGCCCTCTGGCAGAAGATCCTGGAGATCCGGCTGCAGACCGGCGAGCCCTACCTGATCTTCTCCGACACGGTGAACCGCGCCCTGCCGCAGCACCAGCGCGAGCTCGGCCTCTCCGTGCGCCAGTCGAACCTCTGCTCGGAGATCATGCTGCACACGGGTCTGGACCACATGGGCCGCGACCGCACCGCTGTGTGCTGCCTCTCCTCGGTGAACGCGGAGAAGTTCCTGGAGTGGCGCGACCACCCGACCTTCGTGGAGGACGTGCTGCGCTTCCTCGACAACGTGCTGCAGGACTTCATCGACCGCGCGCCCTCGGAAATGGACAGCGCCCGCTACGCCGCCATGCGCGAGCGCTCCGTGGGCCTTGGCCTGATGGGCTTCCACTCGTTCCTGCAAAGCCAGAACACGCCCTTCGAGAGCGCCATGGCCAAGTCCTGGAACATGCGCATCTTCAAGCACCTGCGCCGCGAGGCCGACAAGGCCTCGCGCGTGCTGGCCGAAGAGCGCGGGCCGTGCCCCGACGCCGCCGACCGCGGGGTGATGGAGCGCTTCTCGCACAAGCTGGCCATCGCCCCCACCGCCTCCATCTCCATCATCTGCGGCGGCACCTCGGCGGGGATCGAGCCGATCCCGGCCAATATCTACACCCACAAGACCCTGTCGGGCTCCTTTGCGGTGAAGAACCCCTATCTGGAGAGCCTTTTGGAGACGAAGGGCAAGAACACTGACGCCGTTTGGGCCTCGATCCTGGAGGAAGAAGGCTCGGTGCAGCACCTCGACTTCCTCACCGACGACGAGAAGAGCATCTACAAGACCGCCTTC
Organism: Pseudomonadota bacterium; assembly: GCA_040757715.1. GTDB lineage: Bacteria > Pseudomonadota > Alphaproteobacteria > Caulobacterales > Caulobacteraceae > CAIMFV01. The sequence continues at coordinate 3,926 of JBFLWS010000035.1, forward strand.
GAGCTGGATCAGCGCTGGGTGGTGGAGTTGGCCGCCGACCGCACGCCCGAAATCTGCCAGTCGCAGTCGCTGAACCTGTTCCTGGAAGGCGACACCGACAAGTGGGACCTGCACATGCTGCACTGGACGGCGTGGGAGCGCGGCGTGAAGTCGCTCTACTACATGCGCTCCAAGTCGGTGCAGCGGGCGGCCTTCGCGGGCGCGGAGCCTGGCCAGACCGCGGATCGCAAGGTCCAGCGTACCGATTACGAGGAATGTCTCGCCTGTCAGTAGATTCCTAGTTCCTGAGACGCGAAACGTTGCCGGCAACCTTTATGCCATGTTAAACGTTTCGACGGTGGGATAGGGGGCGCTCCATGCGTCGAAGCGTCATCGCAGGGATGGGTTGGCTGGCGGCGATGTCCGTAAGCGCCCCCGTCATTGCTCAGGCCTACGTCCCAGTCGATGCGCGCGGCGGCGGTGTGATGGTGCGGGCCGTTCATCTGGCGGACGGCAGCGTCGTCTATCAGCCGGTCGACGGACCCGAATCCACCTCGCCGCGTCCTTCAACGCCCGCCCCAGTCGCAGCTTCAGCCGCCTCTGAGGAGACGGTCGCCGTCGAACCCGCGCACGCCGTTCAGGCCAATCTGACGCCTCCGCCGCGCGCCACGGCGCGCCCGACCCGTTTTGCGGCGGTCGAGACGCTCGCGCCGGCGCCTAGCTTCGTTGAAGCCGCCGCGGATCGGCCGGGGACGGGCGCCACCAATTTTGAAGCCGCCGAGATCCCCGCTCCGCCGGTGGAAGGCGCGCAGGTTCGCGTGACCTCCGGAGCGGCGGCCGTCGATGTTTTCACGCTGAAGAACCGGCCGGCCCTGATCATCGATCCGCGCCTGGGCGGGGCCTATGACCTGGACTACACCTACACCGGTCCAGGTCTCGTGCGCTTGAGTGCGGGGCGATATGACTTTGATGTCAGACCGCAGTGGGGCTTCGGAGTCTCAAGCTTCAACGGCTCGTCCAGCCATGCGGGCGCCGTGGTGCGCTTTGGCCGCGATCTGGTTGATGAGGTGGTGGACGCCTTCGGCCTCGCCCACAGCAAGGAGGTGCAGAAGGCGCCGCGCTGGTTCGTCTACGCCGGCGCCAGCGGTCGCTTCCTTGGCTGGAACGTCTTGCCGGGTCAGGACGGTCGTCGCGATCTATCCTACGAGGAAAACCGCAGCTACGTCGGCACGGCCCAGGCCGGACTTGCCTGGCGCAAGGGCGACCTTACCGCGTCGGTGGGCTATGTGCATGACAAGGCGCGGCTGAGGCTGTTCGGCGCCCGCACCGAGACCGATGATCGGGTGGGTCTGTTCGTCACCTATCGTCCCGAGCCGCCCAAGCCGCGGCTGGCCCTGGATCAGACGTCCGCGTCGCACTGACGGGCGAGACCAAATCCACAAAATGTTGTGTCTGCGGAGCCTTCAGCCCCTAGACGTGGTGAATGCTTGCTTCATCATACCGCCTGCACATGGGTGAAGGGATGTGATTCCCCGACGCCTGGAGGGTGAGATTCATGACGCTTGTGACGCCGACCAAGACCCCCGGCCTTTTGACTGCCTGCCACTCCTACAAGCCGTTCCGCTATCCCTGGGCCTACGAGTTCTGGAAGCGTCAGCAGCAGGTGCACTGGATGCCCGAGGAAGTTCCGCTGGGCGAAGACTGCAAGGACTGGGCGACCAGGATCACCGACGGCGAGCGCAATCTGCTCACCCAGATCTTCCGCTTCTTCACCCAGTCGGACGTAGAGGTAAACGACAACTACATGGAGCGATACGGCCGGGTGTTCAAACCCACCGAAGTGAAGATGATGTTGTCGGCCTTCTCCAACATGGAGACCATCCACATCGCCGCCTATGCGCTCCTGTTGGAGACCATCGGCATGCCGGAGACTGAGTTCTCCGCCTTCCTCGAATATGAGGCGATGAAGGCCAAGCACGACTACATGCAGACCTTCGGCGTCGCCACCAACGCTGACATCGCCCGCACAGTGGCCATGTTCGGCGCCTTCACCGAGGGGCTGCAGCTGTTCGCCTCCTTCGCCATGCTGATGAACTTCCCGCGCTTCAACAAGATGAAGGGCATGGGCCAGATCGTCAGCTGGAGCGTGCGCGACGAGAGCCTGCACTGCGAGGGCATGATCCAGCTCTACCACACCTTCGCCGCCGAGACCGGCTGCGTCACCAAAGAGGTGGCGTCCGACATCGTCGAGTGCTGTCGCACCGTGGTGGGGCTGGAGGAGCGCTTCATCGACCTCGCCTTCGAGGCCGGGGAAGTGCAGGGCATGACCCCGGACGACATCAAGCGCTACATCCACTTCATCGCCGACTGGCGTCTGCGCCAGCTCGACCTGCCCGAGCTCTACGGTGTGACGGAGAACCCGTTGCCCTGGCTGCAGGCGCTGCTGTCGGGTGTGGAGCACGCCAACTTCTTCGAGGCGCGGGCCACGGAATACTCCAAGGCCGCCACCCGCGGACAATGGCAGGGCGCAGAAGGGGTGTGGGAGAACTTCGACGCCCTCATGCAGCGCCGGGCCGCCGAACCGGTGGAGTAAGTCCCGAGGGCAAAATCCGATCAATCGGAATCGGATTTTGCTCATACACGATTAAATCTAGAGCATTTTTCACTCGAAAACCGGCGCCCATTTTTCGGAAAATGCTCCAGGCGAGGGGCGTGCAATTTCTGTCGTCTTGGCCTAATAGGCTCCGGCGATGACAGAGAAAAACACCCCCTCAGCCATCGTCGATCGGCTGGATGCTGAATATCAGGCCTCCGTGGCCGCCCTCAGGGGCGCCCTTTCCAACTATCTCGAGCACGGCGAGCGGCCCGATCCGGCGCTAAGGGTCGCCGGCGCCTTCGCCTATCCGGCTCTGCGCCTGACCTATCGCGCCGATGGACCAATCCCGCGTCCGTCCCGGGCCTTCGCCCTCATGCGCGAGCCGGGCGCCTATTCCATCAGCCTCACCCGGCCGGCCCTATTCCGCGCCTATCTCACCGAACAGCTCGAGCTGCTCCTGCGCGACTATCCGGTGGAGGTGGAGGTGCTGCGCTCCGAGCAGGAGATTCCCTACCCCTACGTGCTCGACGGCGCCGCGGACCTCGACCTCGGCGGGGCCAAGGCGGCCGAGCTCGCCCGCCTCTTCCCCACCACCCAGCTGGCCCAGATCGGCGACGAGGTGGCCGACGGCCTGTGGGCGGGCGGCGGCGACATCGATTCGCCGCTGGCCCTGTTCGACGCCCTGCGGGTGGATTTCAGCCTCGCCCGGCTGAAGCACTATACCGGCGCCCCGGCCGAGCACGTGCAGCGCTATGTGCTGTTCACCAACTACCACCGCTATGTGGATGAGTTCGCCGCCCAGGGCGTGGAGGCGTTGCATAGCAACCCCCGCTTCACCGCCCTCTCCTGCGCCGGCGGGGTGGTGGTGACCAAGGACACGCCGGACGCCTTGCAGAAGATCGCTGAAGCCCCCTGGCGCAAGCATCAGATGCCGGCCTACCACCTGATGACCGCTGAGGGCGACGGGATCACCCTGGTCAACATCGGCGTCGGCCCGGCCAACGCCAAGACCATCACCGACCACCTGGCGGTGCTGCGGCCGGAGGCGTGGCTGATGATCGGCCACTGTGGCGGACTTCGTCCCAGCCAGACCATCGGCGACTATGTGCTGGCCCACGCCTATCTGCGCGACGACCATGTGCTGGACGATGTGCTGCCCCCAGAAATCCCCATCCCGCCCATCGCCGAGGTGCAGCTCGCCCTGCAGAAGGGGGCCGAGGAGGTCACCGGCGAAGTGGGCGAAGTCCTGAAGCAGCGCCTGCGCACCGGCACCATCGTCACCACCGACGACCGCAATTGGGAGCTTCGCTACACGTCGAGCGCCCTGCGCTTCAACCAGTCGCGGGCGGTGGGCATCGACATGGAAAGCGCCACCATCGCCGCCCAGGGCTATCGCTTCCGCGTCCCCTACGGCACGCTGCTCTGCGTTTCCGACAAGCCCCTGCATGGCGAGATCAAGCTGCCGGGCCAGGCCAACCGCTTCTACGAACAGGCCATCTCCCAGCACCTGCGCATCGGCATCGCGGCCATGGAGCGCCTGCGTCAGGAAGGTCCGCGCCTGCACAGCCGCAAGCTCCGCGCCTTTGATGAGCCTCCGTTCAGGTGAGCTTGGATGCGCAGCTAATCCGCACATGCCCTAGGGTAAGGGGCTCGTTCCGGCGGGATAAAATGCGTATCTAGGGGCCATGACCCAACGCGCCGCTCAATTCGCCGATCGCGTCCTTAGCTTCGAGGCCTTGGATAATTTCCGCGACTATGGCGACTACCCCGCCGCCCATGGGACGCGGTTGAAGAAGGGCCAGCTCTACCGCTCCGCCCATCACGGCAAGGCGACCGACGCCGACCTTGCGCGGCTCGCCGCCCTCGACGTGGCGGTGGTGGTGGACCTGCGCCGCAAGTCCGAGCGCCTGCGCGATCCAGCCCGCCGACCGCCGGGGTTCCGCGCCCTCGTCATCGACAACGACCTCGGCGATGGGGGCGAGGCGCCGCACGTCTCCTTTGTGGCCAACAACGTGCTGACCCCGGACAGCGTGGTCGGCTTCATGATCGAAGAATATCGCCGCCTGCCGGTGGAGCCGCGCCACCACGACCTCTATGCGCGGTACTTCCAGGCCTTGGCTACGGCCGATGGGCCGGTGGTGATCCACTGCGCCGCGGGCAAGGACCGCACCGGCATCCTCGCCGCCCTCACCCATCACATCGCCGGGGTGCATCCCGACGACATCATGGACGACTACCTCCTCACCAACAGCGCCGCCCGCATCGAGGAGAGAGCGCCGGAGGTGGCGAGAAACCTCGGCATGGCCACCGGCCGCACCCCGAGCTTCGAGGCCGTGGCCTGTTTCCTCGGCGTGCGCCCGGAATATCTCACCACCGCCGAGCAGGTGATCAAGGAGACCTATGGCTCCACCGACGCCTATCTGGCCGAGGTGCTCGGCGTAACGCCCGCCCTGCGCGACCAGCTGGTGAAGAAGCTGGTGGGGTAGGGGCTGATCACTACCCGCCCCGACGCAAATCGTGGCAGGGTGATTCGCCACCGATTGAAGGGGAGTTGGTCGTGGCCGGACTCGACGCCGACATTGCCGCCTATGACCGCATGCGGAGCGAGCTGGAAGCGCGCCATCCGCAGGCCTGGGTGCTGTTCCACCGCGGGCTTTTCATCGACGCCTTCGATGATTTTGAAGCCGCGGCCACGGTCGCCGTGGAGCGGTTCGACCACGGCCCCTACCTGATCCGCCAAGTGGGCGCCGGCGCGGTTCTGCTTCCGGGCGGTCTCGTGTTTCGGCCCAAGCATGCCCTCGATACCGGCGGATTACAGAAAGGCCGTACATCGCGAAGCTCTCGCTCTTAGCTGCCGGATATTCTTCGCACTTGCAGTTCGAGCCAATAGAGCGTCCGCAACGGCCTTGACAGCGTCCAAAATGGACGCATATATGTCCCCATCGTCCCGCGGACGCATTTTTGGAGAAAATTTATGAAAAAACGATATGCCTTTTGGAACAATAAGGGTGGCACTGGGAAAACGAGCTTAGCTTTCCAGTCGATCTGCCGGTACGCAGAACTGCACCCGGATGAGAAAATTATTGCAATTGACGTTTGCCCGCAGGCGAATTTGTCTGAGCTATTACTAGGGGGGTTGAGTAATAAGGGGAGCGATAAGCTGCTTCAGCGCCAAGGAATGGTACCTCGATGCAGCCTTGGCGGGTATTTCCAACTCCGGTTGCCGTCGCCTTATACGCCCCCCGTTTTTTCGGCATCTGACTTCATATCTACTCCATCAAATCAAAATCCAGCCATTCCTACCAATATCGACTTGGTGTGTGGTGACCCCTTGCTGGAATTACAAGCCAATGCAGTTAACACGCTAGCAAACGCCCAAATCCCCGGTAGTAATCCGTGGATTGCTGTCGTGGATTGGATTAAAGATTTTATTGATCAAATTAATGATAAGTATGATGTCGTTTTTATGGACTGCAATCCAAGCTTTTCCATGTACACGCAAATTGCTATCGCAGCATCTGATCGAATTGTTCTGCCAGTTATGGCTGATGATTCTTCAAGACGTGCAATACAAAACGCCTTTTCTCTCGTATACGGCCTTAAATTACCATCGGAAATTTATTCAGCATACGCATTTGCAACAAAATTGCATCTCGCTGGCCGAGAATTGCCGAAAGTACATTTAATTGTAAAAAATCGCATTACCCAATACATGGGTGCCGCATCAGCTTATGCGGCCGTATTGAATTCTATAGAAACTGACGTGGAAAAATTATTAACATCTAATCCTGAGATGTTCACATTTGATAATGTGGACAATGGATTTGTAGACATTCGTGATTTTCAAACAACTGGAGTGATTGCCTTCGCAAAAGGTCTGCCTTTCTCAAAGGTTCAGGTCGGAAAACAATCAATTAACGGTCATCGGGTTCAGGTAAAGGAAGAGTATTTAGTTAACGCCCGAAAGGCAATTGAGACAATTACGGCTCATCTTTAGTAAGTGGTATTTTGATCAAGCTCATGCCGGTCGCCGCGCCCGGAGCGCCTGGGCGATGGTGCCGTCGTCGAGCCAGTCGAGGTCTCCGCCCACCGGCACACCCCGGGCGAGGCTGGTGACGTTCACCCCTGAGGCGCTGAGCCGCTCGGCGAGGTAGTGGGCGGTGGTCTGCCCGTCCACGGTGGCGGGGAGGGCGAAGATCACCTCCTTCACTTCACCTGAGCCCACGCGGCCGAGCAGCTGCTCGATGCGCAGGGCGTCCGGCCCCACCCCGTCCAGGGCCGACAACAGCCCGCCCAGCACGTGATAGCGGCCGCGAAAGGCGCCCGCCCGCTCCATGGCCCACAGTCCGGCCACCTCCTCCACCACCATCAGGAGAGCGCCATCGCGGGTCCCGTCGGTGCAGATGGCGCAGGGGTCGTGGGTGTCCAGCGCCCCGCAGGTGGAGCAGGGCCGCACCTTGGCCGCCGCTTCGCTCAGCGCCTGGGCCAGCGGCAACAGCAACTGGTCGCGCTTCTTCAGCAGCATCAGCGCCGCCCGCCGCCCCGAACGCGGGCCCAGCCCCGGCAGCTTGGATAAGAGCGCGATCAGCCGTTCGATCTCAGGTCCGGCCGAGGCGGCCATGCAGGCGTTCCTAACCGATCAGAGCTTCAGGCCCGGAAAGCCTGGCATATTGGCGAGCGGGCCTGCCGCCTCACGCATGGTCTCGGCCTGCAAGGCTTCGAGCTTCCGCTTGGCGTCGGCGTGGGCGGCGATGATCAGGTCCTGCAACACTTCGCCCTCGCCCGGGGCCATCAGGCTGTCGTCGATGACGAGGGCGGTCAGCGCGCCGTCGCCCGTGAGGGTCGCCTTCACCAGCCCTGCGCCCGACTGGCCCTCCACCGTGGAGGCGGCGAGGCGCGCCTGGGCGTCCTGCAGTTTCTGCTGCATGGCCTGGGCCTGTTTCATCAGGGCGCCGATGTCTTTCATCTCGGGATCAGGCTCCGTCGTCGTCGGTGTCCGGGGTCTCGTCCGGGTTTTCAGGGGCAGGGGCGGGGGCAGGCTGGTTCAGCCGCCGCACGCCGATGATCTCGGCGCCGGGGAAGCTGTCCAGCAGCCCGCGCACGAAGGGGTGCTCCTCCACCGAACGGCGGAAGGCCTCGTCCTCGCGGCGCTCGCGCTCGTACTGCGTCTCGGCCCCGCCGCCCTTGATCTCCATGAGCCAGCGATCGCCGGTCCATTCCTTCAATCGGGTGGCGAGGCGCTGGGCGAGGTTGCCGGGCGCGCCCTGGGCGGGTTCGAAGGCGATCACCCCGCCGCGGTCGGCGCTGGAGGGGGTGAAGTCCACCAGGCGCAGGAAGCGCTCCACGTCGAGCTTCAAGGTCACGTCGCGGCGCTCGTCGATGAGCTTGACCACGTCCTGGAACGTACCCAGCACCGCCTTGGCCTCAGCCTGGGGGGCCGGGCGCACGGAGCTCATGGTCACGCCGCCGCCGCCCATGGCCGCCCGCGCGCCGCCGGAAGGGCCGCCCGGCGTCGGCGTGGAGGGACCGCGCGCTGCAGGGGCGACGGTCTCGCCAGCCTGCAGCTTCTTCAGCGCCTCCTCAGGGCCCGGCAGATCGGCGGCGTAGCAGAGGCGCACCAGGGCCATCTCCACCGCCGCCGCCGGATCTGGGGCGCGGCGGGTGTCGTCGTGGGCCTTCAGCAGCATCTGCCAGATGCGGGCGAGGCTGCCGGCGCTGGCTTCCGCCCCCACCGCCGCCAGGCGCGCGGCCTGATCCTTGGGGAGGGCGAGGGCTTCGGGCCCCAGGGTCTTGGCCACCGTGGCCCCGTGGGCGTGCTCCAGGAGGTCGAGCATCACCACCACCGGGTCGGCGCCCAGGCGATAGAGCTCGCGGAAACTCATCAGGGCCTCGGCCGCCGCCCCGCGCATCACCTGCTCGAAGAGGGCGATGGTCAGGGCCCGATCCGCCAGGCCCAGCATGTCGCGCACCACCTCGGCCGGCACGACCTGGCCGCGCTCGGCCTGGACCATGGCCTGGTCGAGCAAGGAGAGGGCGTCGCGCACCGAGCCCTCCGCGGCGCGGGCGACGAGAGCCAGGCCCTCCTCCGCCACCAGGGCGCTTTCGGCGGCGCAGACCTTGGCCAGGTGCTTCACCAGCACCTCAGGCTCCACCCGGCGCAGATCAAAGCGCTGGCAGCGGGAGAGGATGGTCACCGGCACCTTGCGGATCTCGGTGGTGGCGAAGATGAACTTCACGTGCGGCGGCGGCTCCTCCAGGGTCTTCAACAGCGCGTTGAAGGCCGCGTTGGAGAGCATGTGCACTTCGTCGATGATGTAGACCTTGTTGCGCGCCTCCACCGGAGCGTAGCGGGCCCCGTCGAGCAGCTCGCGCATCTCGTCCACCTTGGTGCGCGAGGCGGCGTCGAGCTCCAGCACGTCCATGTGCCGGCCCTCAATGATGGCCCGGCAGTGGCGGCCCTCCTGCGTGAGGTCCACCGAGGGGCGGTTCACCGTCTCGGTCTCATAGTTGAGCGCGCGGGCGAGGAGGCGGGCGGTGGTGGTCTTGCCCACTCCGCGCACGCCGGTGAGCATGAAGGCGTGGGCGATGCGGCCGCTGGAAAAGGCGTTGGCCAGGGTGCGGACCATGGCCTCCTGGCCGATCAGGTCCTCGAAGGCGCGGGGGCGGTATTTGCGCGCCAGCACCTGGTAGGCTTCAGGAAGGGTCGCGGCGGGCGCAGGCGTGACCGACGCTGCGGGCGCGCCGAACATGTCCGAAGTGTTCTCGTCGCGGACGACCTCGTCGGCAGAATCAGAGGCGTCGGGCAAGTCCGGATCGGTCATGGGTTCCGTGAAGGGCGCGCGGTGGAGACTGGACGACGACCCGAAACGAAACTCGTTACGGCTGCTTCCTTCCGGACCTGACCGGGTTGGCGAGGGCTCCGCCCGTCGCCAGCCTCCGAGGCCTATATCGCAAGGTGGGAGGGTAAGCGCAAGACAAGCTCGCCATCGCTTTATCACCCTGGCGAGAAGCGCGCGGGGGAGGTTAGATGGCGGACATGCCCATCTCCGCCTACGACCACGTCCACACCTTCGCCGGCAATCCCCTCGACCGGGCCAGCGATCGCCGCGCCGATGCGCGCTTCCTCGCCGGGCGCCTGGCCGATCCGAACAGCCTCGCCGTCGCCCTGTGGAACGGCCAGCCCCTGGTGGAGACGGGCAAGGACGGCCCCCGCCTCGCCTATGTGGCCGCGCCCCTGGCCCGCGAGGCCGCTGGCGGCGAGGAGCGGCTGCTGTTCATGGGCCTGTGGAAAGACACCGCCGTCTTCGCCATCGATCTTGAGGGCCCGGCGGATCCGGCGGAGGGACCGCTGGCGGGCCTAGGCCGGTTCGAGGACCTGCGGGCCATGGCCCTCGCCCTGCCCGCCGCCGAGGCCGGGCTCGCCGCCACCGCCAAGGGGGTGTTCGAGTGGCGCCGCCGGCACCGGTTCTGCTCCGTGTGCGGCCAGCCCAGCGAAGTGGGCGACGCCGGCTGGAAGCGGGTCTGCCCGTCCTGTAGCGCCGAGCACTTCCCCCGCACCGACCCGGTGGCCATCATGCTGGCGGTGAATGGAGAGCGCTGCCTGGTGGGCCGCCAGGCGAGATTTCCCAAGGGCATGTGGTCGGCCCTGGCCGGCTTCATGGAGCCGGGCGAATCCATTGAAGAGGCGGCCGCGCGCGAGCTGATGGAGGAGGCGGGCCTCGTCGCCACCAAGGTGATCTACCACTCCTCGCAGCCCTGGCCCTACCCGTCGTCGCTGATGATCGGCCTCATCGCCGAGGTGGCGGACGGCGAGGCGACCCCTGACCAGACCGAGCTCGAAGCGGTGCGCTGGTTCACCCGCGCCGAGGCCCGCGACCTCGTGGCCGGCAAGATCGAGGGCGCCTTTGCCCCGCCGCCCTCGGCCATCGCCCACCACCTGATCAAGACCTGGTCGGAGGGCTGACGGCCAGTTTAGACCTTGAAGCGGAACGGATCGGCGGGATAGACGCCCAGCACCTCGAACCGCTCACAGAAGAAGCCCAGCTCCTCGAAGGCGAGGGTGAGGTTCTTGTCCTCCGGCCGGCCGTCCACGTCGGCATAGAACAGCGTGGCGGTGAAGCGTCCGCCCTCCATGTAGCTTTCCAGCTTGGTCATGTTGACGCCGTTGGTGGCGAAGCCGCCCATGGCCTTGTAGAGCGCCGCCGGCACGTTGCGCACCCGGAACACGAAGCTGGTGACCCAGCGCTCGGCCTCGGCCCGCGGCCGCTCGCCATTGGCGGTCATGACCAGGAAGCGGGTGGTGTTGTGGTGCTCGTCCTCCACGTCGCGCTCGATGATGTCGAGGCCGTAGAGCTCGGCGGCGAGGGCCGGGGCGAGGGCGCCGCGGGTGGGATCGGGCCGCTCCGCCAGCTCCCGCGCCGCGCCGGCGGTGTCGCTGGCGATCTCAGGCCGGACGCCCAACCGCTTCAGCGCCTTGCGGCATTGGCCCAGCGCCATGACGTGGCTCGCCACCGTCTTCAGATCCCCCGCCTTCACCCCCGGATTGACCATGAGCTGGAAGTGGATCGGCTTGAACCGCTCGCCGATGATGGTGAGCCCTGAGCGCGGCAACAGATGATGCACATCGCCCACCCGGCCGGCGATGGAATTCTCCACCGGGATCATGCCGAGCCCGCATTGCCCCGATTTCATGGCGTCGAAGGCGTCCTCGAAGGTGGCGCAGGGGACGGGCTCCAGATCGGGAAAGTGCTCCTTGCAGGCCTCGTGGCTGTTGGAGCCGAGCTCTCCCTGGAAGCAGATCTTGGACGCGGGCATGGCGATGGACTTTATTTAGAGCGAACGGGCGAAGGCGCGGGCGGCCTCGAGATCGGCCGGCGTATCCACCGAGATGGGCGCTTCGTCGATCACAGCGGCGTAGATGGAAAGGCCGACCTCCAGGGCGCGCAGCTGCTCCAGCTTCTCGCGCTTTTCCAATGGCGAGGGCGGGGCGGCGGTGAAGGCGTCGAGCGCGGCGCGGCGATAGCCGTAGATGCCGATGTGCCGCCAGATGGGCGCGTCGCCATAGAGCGTGGAACGGGTGAAGTAGAGCGCCTTGCCCACGCGCGCGCCTTCCGGGAGGGCCAGCACCGCCTTCACCACGTCGGGATTGGCGCGGTCAGCGGGGGAGGCTTCCGGCGCGACCACGGTGGCGATGTCGGCGGAGGTCGTGTTCAGCGCTTCGATGCAGGCGGTAAGCACCTGCAGGGCCACGAAGGGCATGTCGCCCTGCAGGTTGATCACCGCGTCGTGGCGACCGTCGGGGTCGACGGCGGCGAGAGCGGCCATGATTCGGTCTGAGCCGGAGGGCAGCGCCGGATCGGTGAGCACCGCTCCGCCGCCGGCCGTCGCCACCGCCTCGACGATCTCCGCATCGCCGGCGGCCACCACCACGCGGGCCACGCCCGCGGCTTCAGCCTGGCGCAGGACGCGCACGATCATGGGCAGGCCCTCGATGTCAGCGAGGGGCTTGTTGGGCAGGCGCGTGGCCGCCAGGCGGGCGGGCACGACGACAATCGGATTGGTGATCGAGCTCATGGCGGGGTGGCTTTAGACTAAAATCCGTCCGGTGGCGAACCGTCGCAGCGTGGAAAAGACCATGGTCGAAGCGCGGATTCCTCATCGGGCCGGTTGCATGGCGCGCGTGGGCGTGTCACAGACGCCGACGCAAGATCGGGACGCGACGGGGCTCCGTTGCGACGGCGTTATGCCGGAGGCGACCCGATCGCGCCTGACTTAGCGCGCTCGAGAGGGCTGTTGGGGCGACATGAAAGACGATCTTCGTTGGAATAAAATCTTCGGCGCCATCTTGGCGACCGTCCTCGTGATCCTGCTGATCCGTACTGCGGTGGGCTTCCTCTACGCGTCCGAGCCGGTGAAGACCCCGGGCTACGCGATCGCCGTGGCCAGCGGCGGCGCGGCCGGTGCTTCCGCGGAAGCGGCCGACACCCCGCCCGACTGGGGCACGGTGCTGAAGACCGCCGACGCGGCGGGGGGCCAGACCGTGTCGCAGAAGTGCCAGTCCTGCCACAATTTCGCGGATGGCGGCCCGAACATGACCGGCCCGAACCTGTGGGGCGTGATCGGCCGCAAGCCGGGCTCCAAGGCCGGCTTCGCCTACTCGTCCGGCATGACTGAGCTGGGCGGCAAGATCGGCGCCTGGGACTATCAGCACCTCTATGAATTCCTCGCCGGTCCGACGGCCTATGTGAACGGCACCAAGATGTCGTTCGTCGGCCTGAAGAAGCGTGAGGACCGCATCAACCTCATCGCCTGGCTGCGCACGCAAAGCTCCAGCCCGGCCCCGATCCCCGAGCCGAAGCCGGCCGCCGCGGCTGCTGCTCCGGCCGCCGCCGGCAATGCGACCGCTCCTGCGGCTGCGCCCGCCGCCGACGCCGCCAAGAAGTAGAATTAGATCAAGCTCAGTCTGCGCAAGGCGGTGGGAGGTCCCCCTCCCGCCGCCTTGATGCGTTCTACGGCCCCGTCCAGAGGCTCGATGGCCACAGCCATGTGGTGAGCATTGGCGTGGATCAGCCGCTCGGCGTCGAGCATCAACCCCACATGGCCCTTCCAGAACACCAAGTCGCCCCGGACGAGATCGGCGCGGTGTGCAATGGGCGCGCCCAGCGCCATCTGCTGATCCGAATCCCGCGGACAGGCGCGGCCGCAGGCGCGCAGGGCCTGCTGCACCAGCCCGGAACAGTCGAGGCCAAGGCTTTCGCAGCCGCCCCACTGATAGGGCGCGCCGAGGAACTGTTCCGCGACCGCCGCCGGATCGGTCATGAACTGGCCGATGGGCGCAAGATGACGCGCCGGGATGAAGCCCGAAGCGCCGCAATCCACCAGCTTGCCCTCCGTCTCGCCCACGATGACCAGGGCGTTCAGCGAATAGAGCCCCACCGGCGCGGTCTTGATCGACGGGCCGGAGAAGCCATAGGTGCGCAAGGCGCTGACCCTATGGGTAGGGGCTGAGCCGCGCGGGGCGAGCGCGCCGCCGGCCACATAGCCCACATAGCCGCCCCGCCGCGCCTGGATGAAGGCGAAGTCGCCCCTCCACGCCAGCACATCCACATCCTCGCCATGCAGGACCTGGCTGAGCTGCTCGGCGGTAGGATCGGGCGAGCGCCGAATGGCGGTTGCGGAGGCCGACACGCGAAAGGCGCCGGTCTCGACAAAGGTGTCGGCGGCGACCCGTCCCTCCAGGCGCGCATCAGCGCGGTCGTCTAGCTTCAGGGTCAGGCGGGCGTCGAAGCTCATGCCCCAACTCACGCCTTGCCGCCGTAACGCCGTTGCAGCAGGGCGAAGATGGCCCGGATCGCCTGCGCCTCCGCCCCGGCGGGCCAGCCCGGCCTCGCGCGCGAGTTCCAGGCGAAGATGTCGAAATGGGCCCAGACGCCAGAGGTTGGGGCGAAGCGCTTCAAGAACAGGGCCGCCGCCACCGACCCCGCCTGCACCCAGCCGTCCGGGTCATTCTTCAGGTCGGCGATGTCGCCTGTGAGGCCCTCCTCGTACGGCTTCCACAGCGGCAGGCGCCACAGGGGGTCGTGCGTCGCTAGCGAGGCGGCGGCGAGATCGCCCGCCAGGGCTTCATCGTCGGTGTAGAAGGGAACCACCTCGGGGCCGAGGGCCACGCGGGCGGCGCCGGTCAAGGTGGCGAGGTCGAGGGTCAGGTCTGGCGCCAGCTCCGCCGCGCGGGTAAGGGCGTCGGCCAGGATCAGCCGACCTTCGGCGTCGGTGTTGCCCACCTCCACGCTGAGCCCCTTGCGGGTGGCGAGAATGTCGCCAGGGCGCATGGCGTCGCCGGACACGGCATTCTCGACGGCCGGAACCAGGACGGTGAGTCGCACGGGCAAGCCGGCCTGCATGACGAGCCGGGCCAGCGCCAGGGCGTGGGCCGCCCCGCCCATATCCTTCTTCATGTTGCGCATGGCCGAGGAGGGCTTGAGGTCGAGCCCGCCGGTGTCGAACACCACGCCCTTGTCCACCAGCGCCACCTTGGGGGCATGAGCGCCGGCGCCGGGACCGGTCCAGGAGAGCTCGATCATGCGCGGCGCGCGATGCGGCGCGGCGGCGCGGCCTACCGCGTGCACCGCCGGGTAGTTCTCGTCGAGCAGGGCCTCGCCCACCACCACATTCAGCGTGGCGTCATGGGCCTCGGCGATCTCCTGGGCCACGGTCTCGATCTGCCGCGGTCCCATATCGTTGGCGGGGGTGTTGACGAGGTCCTTGGCCAGCGCCGCAGCGGCGGCGATGCGGCGCGCCTCGGCGATTTGCGGCGTGTCGGCCACCACGAGGCGCGGGCGCGGCTTGCCATGGTCGGCGCGGTAGCGGTCGAACACGTAACTGCCGAGGGCGAAGGCGAGAGCAGCCTCAGCTTCCGGGAACCGGTTCGCGGGCTCCAGTCGATAGGTTCCTGACGGCAGGCGTCCGGCGAGTCCGCGAAGGGCGAACACCTCCGCCTCCTTGCCCAGCCCATAGGCGAAGGCCGGGGACCCGTCGCCCAAGGTCAGAACCGCAAGACGCCCTGCCTGACCCCTGAAATCCTGAGCAAGAGCTTGGGCGGCGAGGTCGCCCGCATCGGCAAAGGCGGTCTCGAAGCTCGCCTCATCCACCAGGCGGACAGGGACGGCTGCTCCTGCATCGGCTTCAAGAACAAGACCGTCGTGGCGGGTGTGAGGCACGGGACGCAGCTCCGCAATGGATCAAATCTGAACGCCGCGACGCGTGCTTAACGGTTCGTAGAGAAGGGTTAAGCCAAGCTGCAGCGAGGTCCGCGACTGGCGGACCGCCAGCTCCTATGTGCGCCATGCTCCTGAAGGCTGCAACCGCCCTCGCCCTCGTCGTCGCCATCAGCGCCCCGACCTTCGCCGCCGAGGCGCCCAAGCCTGCGCCGCCGTCCACGGCGAAGACGCAGGCGGCCCCGCCGCTGAAGCTGACGGCAGCGCAGCGCGCCGAGGCCGATCGCCTGGAGCCCGTGGCGCGGGCGACCTTCTGGGCCAAGGTGTTCGACACCGACCCCACCGACGAGGACTCGGGCGTGCGCCTCTCCGTGGCTCTGCGCAACCTGAAGCGCTTCCAGGAAGCCAGCGACGTGGCCGAGCAGGTGCTGGTTCAGAACCCCAAGAATTACGACGCCCTCCTGGAAAGCGCCCGGGCCAAGATCGGCGGTCAGCAGGCGTTCTTCGCCATCGCGCCCCTAAAGACGGCCGTGTCGCTTCAGCCCAAGGACTGGCGGCCGGTGTCGCTGCTGGGGATCGCCTATGACGAAACCGAGCGTCGGGACCTGGCGCGCGAGACCTATCGTCAGGCCCTCGCCCTCTCGCCCAACAATCCAGCGATCTTGGCCAATCTTGGCATGAGCTACGCCCTGGCCGGCGATGCGCCCACCGCCGAGACCTATCTGCGTCAGGCGGTGGCGGCGGTCGGCGCTGGACCGTCGGAGCGCCAGAACCTCGCCCTCGTGCTCGGCATGCAGGGCAAGCTTGCCGAGGCCGAGACCCTGATCCGCGAAGACCTGCCGCCCAAGGCCGCGGCCGCTAATCTGGCCTATTTGAAATCCCTGGCGCCGGTTCCAAAATAGGCCGCAAATGGGCCCTAAGGCCGTCCTCTTCCTGGCGATCTACCCCATTCCTCGGCGAGCTTCATGGCCATAGGCGTATTTGATTCCGGCGTCGGCGGACTTTCAGTGCATCGGGCCCTGGTCCAGCGCTTGCCTCAGGCCGACTTCATCTATCTCGGCGACCAGAAGAACGCCCCCTATGGCGGCAAGTCGGGGGAAGAGATCGTCGAACTCACCCGCGCCGGCTGCGAGCGCCTGTTCGAGGCGGGAGCGAATCTGGTGGTGCTGGCCTGCAACACCGCCTCGGCCATCGCCCTTCGCCGCCTGCAACAGACCTGGATCCCCGGATATCGCGAGAAGCTTGGCCGGCCGGTGAACGTGCTCGGCATCATCGTGCCCACCATCGAACAGGCCACTGGCCTGCCCTGGGAGCACGAGGCCGAGCGCCGTGGCGACAAGATCGAAAAACTGGATGTGGTGGGCGTCTTCTCCACTCCGGCCACCGCCCGCAGCCGCGTCTATGAGATCGAGATCGACAAGCGCCGCCAGGACGTGGCGGTGTTTTCCGAGCCCTGTCCCGATCTGGCGCGGATGATCGAGGCGGGCGCCGATCCGGCGGGCCTCGCCGACATCGTCGCGGCGCATGTGCAGAAGCTGAACCTGAAGATCGGTCGCGCTCCCGACCGGGCCATCCTCGGCTGCACCCATTATGAGATTGTCGCGGATCTGTTCACCCGCGCCCTGCCGCCGGGTACACCCCTGATCCATCAGCCCACCGCCGTGGCCGACGCTCTGGAACGTTATGTGGCGCGGCACCCCGAGTTTGTGCTGGGATCGAGCGGCCGCCGCGACTTCCTCACCACGGCGGCGCCGGGGCGACAGAACGGCCTTGTGGCCAGCTTCTGGGGCGCCGAGGTGATGTTCCTGGCCGCCTGAGACCTTCGTGCTAAGCTCTCGCAACTAGAGCATTTTCCGAAAAGTGGGAACCGGTTTTCGGGCAAAAAATGCTCTAGATTCAATTGGTTATGAGCAAAATCCGATTCAGTTTGAATGGATTTTGCTCTAGGCGAGGGAGCTGAAGCATGAAATTCCAAGCCATGGCGATTGGCGTAGCAGCCTTGCTGGCGGCGGGCGCGGCGCAGGCCGAGGTCAAGGCCATGACGCCGCAGGGGTTCGAGGTGGTGGAGACGGCCACGGCGAAAGCCTCGCCCGACAAGGTCTTCGCCGCCATCGTGCGGGTGCAGGACTGGTGGAATTCCGAACACACCTATTCGGGCTCGGCGGCTAATCTCTCCATCGAGCCCAAGCCGGGCGGGTGTTTCTGCGAGAAGCTCCCGGGCGGCGGGGTGGAGCACCTGCGGGTGGCTTTCGTGAAGCCGGGTGCGATCCTGCGCCTGCGCGGCGCCCTCGGTCCCCTGCAAGGCGAGGGGGTGGACGGCGCCTTGACCTTCGCCCTCGTCCCCGATGGGGCCGGTGGGACCAAGCTGTCTCTCAGCTACATCGTCGGCGGATACTTGCGCAAAGGTTCGGAGGCCTGGGCGCCCATCGTGGACCAGGTGTTGGGCGAGCAGTTCGCCCGCCTCATTCGCTACAGCGAGACCGGCAAGCCGTAGGTTCCATCGCAAGGCGCCGCAATATCGCAGTGTTTGCTACGAATATCCTGGCATTTATCCGCAGCATTTGCTACGAATCTGATGAACGGCAAGGAATTCATTCGACGAACGCGGCGTTGGGCCAAGGCCCATGGCGTCGAACTGACCGTGGACGCGTCGCGCGGCAAGGGCGGGCATCAGCAGGTGCGTGGCCCCGGTGGTCTGACGCACGTCAAGACGGGAGAGATCGGTCCGGGCCTTTTGCAAATCATGCTGAAGCAGCTGGGCATCCCGAAGGATGAGTTCTGAGCCGAGCGAAGGGCTTGATGATGACGACGTGGTATTATCCAGCGAAGTTCGAACGATTTCCCGAGGGGGAGATCGTGGTGACGTTTCCAGATGTTCCGGAAGCGGTCACCGGGGCGTTCGATGAGCGCGAAGCGATGGGTTTGGCGGAAGATGTGCTTGAAGAGGCGATTCTCGGCCGCTTAGCCCAAGGGGAGGATATCCCCACGCCGCGCGGGATCGCTTCAGGCGAAATCGCCATTCCCCTCGACCCGACCACCGCCGCGCGCGTGCTGCTTCGCCACACCATGGCGGCGCAGAGGGTGTCCAAGACCGCGCTCGCCGCGCGTCTGGGGCAGAGCGAAGGGGCTGTGCGGCGGTTGGTGGACGGCGTGACCCGTGTGAAGCTCGAAACAGTGCTCGCCGCCCTGCAGGCGCTGGGCGTGCGCGCCGCCCTCACGACCCTGCCTTGATCGCCGACCGGGATGAGGGCGGAGCTGTCCTTAGCGCGCCGCCGGGGCTGGCACTAGGCCCTGTTGACAAAAGGGATTCCCAAATCATCGGCGCAGTGATTCAAGGATTCCTCTTGGAGGGAGGGCGCCTTGGGTCGAGGGGATTTGTCGGACGCGGAGTGGGCCGTGATAGGGCCCT
>JBFLWS010000036.1:0-22391 GCA_040757715.1 Pseudomonadota bacterium
TCGTCCAACGCCGAAAAGCAATCCGAAAACGTCTCCATCCGCCGTCTCCCTTCCATCCGGAAGACAACCTCAGATCCCCGTTCGCCCTAACAACCCGACTCCAAACCCATATGCGATTCCCCTGCCTTCAAGGGGGAGAGGTCGGGAGAGGGGGTGGTCCAGCTGGACACGATGCTCGCTGCGCTCGTCCCCCCCATCCCCAACCCTTCCCCCTCCAGGGGGGGAAGGGGGGCTTGTTCGATCTGCTCGCCCTCTCAGATGAGACTAAGGCTCGATTTTGCTCGCCATCGCTTAGGTGAGGACGGGCGCAGAAATTCAACTGTTAGCACGCGCCTATCCCACACCCCCACAACCCTACCTATACTGTTCTCGTCCCCGTCGCTGGGGAGGGCGCTTAGGATCCGACCCTTTAGCGGCGATGGGGAGCGAAGTGCGGGACAAAGGGCGAGGGACGTAAGCTCGCCCATCGGTCAGAGGCTGTCGGCCTCAAGCCGCCCGTCCAGGGGCTAGATCGCAGGTGAAAGGCCGAACAGGTCTGCGCGCCCGCGCCCTCTGGCCAAAACTTCGCGCGAAGCGTGACGGCCCACCAAACGTCGAACAGACATCGCGCGAAAGCGCACCAACCTCGGGCCAGCCCGAACGCTTCGCCCCCTCCCCGTTTCCTAGAGGACCTTCACCCCAACCGACAATGACCATCAAAACGAAGCCTTGATCCCTCAGCCCAAGCTTGATGACATGGTCCTCGATCATCGGTCGGAGGCCCCATGGACAACGGATCGTTGGCGCACGGATCATCCGCATACGGAGGAGCGCGCAAGCCGCCGCCGGCGTGGGCGCTCGGCCTCGCCACCCTGGTCAATGGGGCGCTCAGCGGGGTGCTCACCGTCACCGTGCCGCAGCTGCTGGCCGCCCGGGGCGTGCCCGAGCCGCAGATCGCCGCCATCTCGGGCCTCTCCTTCCTGCCGGGAACCTTCAACTTCCTGGTCGCCCCCATCCTCGACGTGGGCCTTTCGCGGCGCACCTACGCCACGGTGCTGGCCCTCGGCCTCGCCGCCCTCACGGCGCTGAGCCTCAACCTGCTCGGCGATCTCACCATGCTGGCGGTGACCATGGTCTGCGCCAATGTCTGCTACTACCTCTACACCCCGGCGGTGGCGGGCTGGTTCGGCCAGCTCGTCAAGCGCGAAGACGAGCCGACGTTGGGGGCCTGGATGTCGGCGGCCAGCGTAGCCGGGTTCGGCGGCATGTCGGCCCTGGCCATCCTGGTGCTGCGCGGCCTGCCCTATGAGGTGGGGATCGGCGTGGTGTGCGTGGCCAGCCTCGCCCCCCTCGCCCTCTTCTTCTTCGCCCCGCACGAGCCCACCCCCACCCTCAGCTTTCGCGAGAGCTTCGGGCCGGTGACGCGCAACGTGGCGCGCCTGGTGCGCGACAAGCACATCTGGCGCATGATGGCCCTGTTCGCCGTGCCCTGCGCCAGCTTCTCGCTGACCAACACCCTCTCCGGCGTCGGCACGCACGACTTCCACGCCTCGGAGGCTTTCGTCGGTCTGATCGGCGGGGTGGGCACCACGGTAGGCGGCGTGTTCGGGGCGCTGATCGCCCCGGTGCTGGCCAAGCGCTTCCCGCCGCTGGCCCTCTATATCGCCATCGGCGTGTTCGGCGCCCTGTTCACCCTCTGCCTCTTGATCCCCGCGCGCACGCCGCTCCTGTTCGGCGTGGCCATGGTGGGGGAGAACGTGTTCCAGGCGGCCGGCCTCGCCGTCACCTACGCCCTGATCCTGCTCTCCATCGGCAAGCACAATCCCATCGCCTCCACCCAGTTCGCCCTCATCAACGCCGCCTGGGTGGCGCCTATCGTCTACATGCCGATGCTGGACGGGATCGGCTACGCGCGCGGGGGGATCGTTGGCAATCTCGCCGTGGACGCGGGCCTCGGCCTCCTCGCCAGCGCGGTGATGGCGCTGCTGTTCGCCAAGCCCTGGCGCGCCACCCTGCGCGCCGAAGCGGTGGACGCGCCAGAGCCGACCTAGAGCATGTTCCGAAAAGCAGGGGCCCGGGTTTCGGACGAAAAATGCTCCAGAGTCAGACGGCTATGAGCATTCGCCTTCGCCCTAGAGCCCCAGCATGGCGTTCAGCTGGGCGATGACGCTGGCGTTGAGCGGCTTGTTGGTCCTGGCGGCCAAGGCGGTTTGCGCGGAGACGATCGCCTGCTGCGCCGCGGCGAGCTGGGCCTGATCCGCCGAGAGCTTGGTCCTGGCGCTGGCGAGGGCGCTCTGCGCCGCGCTGATCTGACCCTGGGTCGCCGTGCCCGAGGCCTGCAGCTGCGCCAAGGCGGATTGATCCGCGCTCACCGCCGCCCGGTCCTGGGCCACCAGGCTCGTATACTGGCGCACCTTGGCCTCGGCCGCGAGGGTGGCGGCGCGGTAGCGGGCGACGGCCCCGACCATGGAGCGCGACGAGGCGTGGGCCATGGCGTCCGCCGAGGCGTGGGCCGAATTCAACCCGCCGAGCAGATCCGCGGCGTGTTCGATGGCCGTGCGCGTCTTTGGACTGTCGGCGTCGAGGGTCGCGCCAGCGCCCGCGCTGGCGGCGGCGCTCAGGCTGACGTCCTCGTCCACCCCCGCCGAGCGACCGGCGGCGTGAAGGTCAGCCCCGCCGCTGGCGTGCAGGTCCGCCCCGCCCTCGGCCTTGGCGGCGTCGCTGACGGCCGCGCCATGAGAGGCGGCGGCGTTGGCCGCGTCGCTGGCCGAGGCCGCAGCGCCGGCGCCGCCGGTGACGCCCGCGCCTGCGCCCACGCCGGGCGGAGGCCCGATGGCGATGCCGGGCGGAGGACCGTGCGGGACCCCGAGCGGCGGCGCGGCGACAACGGGGGCGGCCAGGGCCAAAGCCCCGGCGGCGAGCAAGAGGGTGGTGCGCTTCATCGACAATCTCCTTCGTTTTCCCAGTTCCTTGGTTTTCCCAGTTCCTTGGTTTTCCAAGCCGTCCGTCGCAGGGTTTGGCGCGCTGAATTTCAGCCTCGAGCTAGTTGATCAGGCTGAGGCGAAATCCGGCGCCGAGGCGCGGGCTGCCGCTGGTGAGACCGCCCGTGCCGTAGAGGGTGACCCCCCATTGGGCGCCGAGCTTCTGAGTGAAGTAGGGCGACACCGCCGCTTGGGCCTTCAGGCCCGCCGCCACCTTGTCGCGGTAGCCGAGGCTGACGCCGAGGTTCTGAGCCGGGCTCGGGCGATAGTTGACGCCCACCGAGCCGGTCATGCCGTCCTTCAGGGCCACCGAGGCCGGACTGCCGAGCCAGGAATAGCCCAGCGAGCCGAACAACACCGTATTGGCGGCCACCGGCTGATAGAGGTTCACCGACGTGGCGTAGTCCGTTTCCCCCGTGCCGATCCCGGTCTTGGCGGTGGGCAGCTTCACCGCCCCGGCGAGCTCGACGGCGGGCCAGCCATTGTGGGCGTGGGCCAACAGGTAGGCGCCCTGAACGGTGAGATCGCCCAGGCCCCAGCGGCGCATGGGCGTGCCTGTGGGGCTCGTCACCACCACCCCGCCGACGATCTCGCCGGGGCCCTTCACATAGTCATAAGGCAGGGTCGCCTGCAGCCGCAGGCGTCCGAGCTGCGCCTTCAAATCGAGGGGCAGGTCGAGGATGGTGGTGTCGGACTTGGCCCCGTAGCGACCCGCGGAATAGTCGAGGCCGGTGGCGAGTTCGAAGCTCGCCGGCGCGAACGGATTGGCGCTGGGGTTGGCGCCGGACGCCCCGTTGGCGGTCGGCTCCGCCGCCCCCGCCGAGACCCCGCCCAAGACGGCGACGAGGCTGACAGCCTGAATGCACAGGATTTTCTTCATTTTTACTCCCACCTATGCGTACGAACTGAATAGATCACACAAACATTTGGCAAAATTTCAGCATAACAACCATATTTTGGTCATTTTATCACAAATGATTGAATTTATACTGATATATATTCCCTTTATACGTCTTTTAGTAGTATATGATACTCAAAATAAAAAGGCGCCCCCGTCGCCGAGAGCGCCTTCTGTCGAACGATAGAGGAAGGTGAGGCTTACTTGCCCCAGCCTACTTGCCCCAGCCTACTTGCCGATAGCGGTGAGGGCGTCGATCAGCTCCGGCACGGCGACCTTGTAGTCCTGCACCAGGCCATAGTCGGCCACCTGGAAGATCGGCGCGTCGGCGTCCTTGTTGATGGCCACGATGACCTTGGAGTCCTTCATGCCCGCCAGGTGCTGGATGGCGCCGGAGATGCCCACGGCCACATAGAGGTCGGGGGCCACCACCTTGCCGGTCTGGCCGACCTGGTAGTCGTTCGGCGCGTAGCCGGCGTCCACCGCGGCGCGGCTGGCGCCCACCGCGGCGCCCAGCTTGTCGGCCAGGGGCTCGATCACCTTCTTGAACTCGTCCGCCGAGCCGAGGGCCCGGCCGCCGGAGACCACGATCTTGGCCGCGGTGAGTTCGGGACGATTCGACTTCACCACCTCTTCGGAGACGAAGCTGGCCGAGCGGCCGGCGTGGGCCGGGGCGCCGACAGCTTCCACCGCCGCCGAACCGCCCTCGGGGGCGGCCTTGAAGGCCGTGCCGCGCACGGTGGCCACCAGCTTGGCGTCGGCGGTCTCCACGGTCTCGAGCGCGTTGCCGGCGTAGATCGGACGCACGAAGGTCTTGGGACCCAGCACCTGGATCACGTCGGAGATCTGGGCCACGTCGAGCTTGGCGGCGATGCGCGGGGCGATGTTTTTGCCCGCCGAAGTGGCGGGGATCAGGATGGCGTCATAGCCGCCGGCCAGGGCCAGCACCGCGTCGGTGGTCGCCTCGGCGATGCCCTTGCCGAGGGCCGGGCTCTCGGCGAGCAGCACCTTGCGCACGCCGGCGATCTTGGCGGCGCTGTCGGCGGCGCCTTTAGCGCCTTCGCCGGCCACCAGCACGTCCACATCCGAGGACAGTTGCAGGGCGGCGGTGACGGTCTTGTGGGTGGTGTCGCGCGCGTGGGCGTTGTCGTGATCCGCAAGGACGAGGACGGCCATCTTTAGAGCACTCCCGCTTCGTTCTTCAGCTTGGCCACCAGCTCGGCGGCGTTCTCCACCTTCACCCCGGCGGTGCGCTTGGCCGGCTCGGCCACCTTCAGCACCTTCAGACGCGGGGCGACATCGACGCCATAGTCGGCCGGCGCCTTCACATCGATGGGCTTCTTCTTGGCCTTCATGATGTTGGGCAGGCTCGCATAGCGCGGCTCATTGAGGCGCAGGTCCGCCGTCACCACCGCCGGCAAGGAGACGTCGAGGGTCTGCAGACCGCCGTCCACTTCGCGGGTGACGCTGGCCTTGTCGCCGGCGATCTCGATCTTGGAGGCGAAGGTGGCTTGCGGCCAATCCAGCAGCGCCGCCAGCATCTGGCCCACGGCGTTGTTGTCGCCGTCGATGGCCTGCTTGCCCATGAGCACGAGGCCGGGGGCCTCTTCGCCCACCACCGCCTTCAGGAGCTTGGCCACGCTCAGCGGCTCCACGTCCTGGTCGGTCTGGATGAGAATGCCGCGGTCCGCGCCCATGGCCAGCGCCGTGCGCAGGGTCTCCTGCGCCTGAACCGGGCCGATGGACACCACCACCACTTCCGTCGCGACGCCCTTTTCCTTCAGGCGCACGGCCTCTTCGGTGGCGATTTCGCAGAAGGGGTTCATGGACATCTTCACATTGGCGAGGTCCACGCCCGTCTGATCCGGCTTCACCCGGACCTTCACGTTGTAATCGATGACCCGCTTGACCGGGACCAGAACCTTCATGGCGTCAAAATCCTTGTTCGAGCCAAAGCCCAGGGATGAGGACTAGGTCCTCGTGCGAACCGGGGTGAAAAGGAGTTTCGGCGGCGCGGCGGCGCGCCGCAGTGAAGCCCTGGCCCCGAGGAGAAGAGGCGAGGCCAAAAGCTTCGGCCTGTTCGCCTTCGCTTCCTCAAACGCGAGCTAGACGCCCGCGTCAAGGGGCGCCGCTAGGGGAAAGCGGCGCAAAATCAGCGCGCCCCGGCGGCGATGGCGCGAAAATTCAACTCATCGCGCCGGTGATAGCGCTGCCAGGACGCAACAGTCGTGCGCGAGGGCGGGTCTCGCCCGAGCCGCGGCTTAGTCCCGCAGTTTGCGCACCAGGGTCTCCAGGTCGGCGGCGATACCGGCGTCGGAGGCCTTCAGCTCCTCGATCTTGCGCACGGCGTGCAGCACCGTGGTGTGGTCGCGGCCGCCGAAGCGCCGGCCGATGTCGGGATAGGAGCGGGTGGTGAGCTGCTTTGCCAGGTACATGGCGGCCTGGCGCGGCCGGGCCACCGAGCGGTTGCGGCGCTCGGAGAGGAGGTCTTCCTTCTTCAGCCCATAGTGCTCGGCCACCGCCTTTTGGATGTCGTCCACAGTGAGCCGGCGCTCGCCCCCGGCGCGCAGGTGCGGGCGCAAGAGGCCTTGCGCCTCGTCTACGGTGAGGCGCGAGAGGCGATCGCCGGCGCGGGCCACCAGGGTGTTGAGCCCGCCCTCCAGCTCACGGATGGAGTCCGGAAAGCGGTCAGCCAGGAATTGCAGCACCTCGGGGCGCGCCTCGCCCGACCCACCCACGGCCTGGGCGAGCTGGGGCAGCTTGCGCTCCAGAATGCCGAGGCGCATGGCCCGGTCGGCGGTCTCGATGCCGCAGACGAGGCCCGCGCCCAGGTAGGAGCGCAGGCGCGCATCGATCTCGGCGATGGCCGCCGGCGGACGGTCAGCGGTGAACACCACCCGCCGCCCCTCGCCCATCAGGGCCGCCAGGGTGTGGAACAGCTCCTCCTGCGAGGACTTCTTGCCGCCGATGAAATGCACGTCGTCGATGAGCAGGAGGTCAGCCCCGCGCAGGTCCTCCTTGAAGGCCGCGCCGGAGCGATCCATCACCGCCTTGACGAAGTTGGCGAGGAAGCGCTCGGCGGTGAGGAACACCACCTTGGCGTCCGGCCGTTGGCGCTGAGCCTCCCAGGCGATGGCGTTCAGGAGGTGGGTCTTGCCGAAACCGTAGGGGCCGTGGATCAGCACCGGGTTGAAGTAGCCCTCGCCCCAGGCCGCCACGCGTCGGGCGGCGCTGAGGGCGAACTCGTTGCCCGGGCCAGCCACGAAGCTATCGAAGCTGAAGCGTTCCTGCAGGCCAGAGGCGCGGCCAGCACTGGGCTGCGCCACCGGCGCGGGGGCCATGCTCGGCAAGCTCACCACCGGCGGCGGCGGCTCGGCGACCTGGCCTTCGCTCACGATCTGCAGCTCGTATTCGAACTCGCTGCGGGACTTCAACTCCAGATGGCGCTGATCCGGATCGTTCTGGGCGAACAGCTCGTTCAGCCGGCGCCAAGCGTTGCGACGAATCCAGTCGCGGGCGATGCCGGTGGGGGTGACCACCACCAGACGGCCGCCGCGGTCCTGGCGCAAATTCGCCGGCGCGATCCAGGAGCCAAAGGTGTCGTCCCCGAGTTCACCCCGGAGCGCCGCACAGGCTCTGGACCAGGCGGACCCGCCCGGCGCCGTCATACCGGCGCCGGTGATGTCGTCGAGTTGAGAATGCCTCCCGCTCGCATATGTCGCCATCTGATCCAACCCCAAAATTTCAGTCGCTGTTATTCAGCGAAAAATCACCCGACACGCGAAACTGGACGCCGCGCTGCACCACGCCAAACGAAGACAAATGCCCACCCTCGGCCGACGCGCGAACGCCGACGTTTCGTCCGTGTCAGGATCGAAAAACTGTTGATGGCCCCAGAGTATCGCCGGGCTTCAGGGGGTCAATCGGATTGTTTGCCGAGTGAGTCGGATAAAAATGTTGACTCAGCCAACCCCGCGAAAGTGCTCACTTTTCGTTAACCGTGACAGAGGTGCGACATCTCGCCCGAGGGGGGAATAATCCGCATACGCCAAAAGACGCTGCACGCGCGAACGTGCAACGTCTTGAAAAATTTGATTTTCCGCAAACGATTTAGGCGGTCGCCAGCTTCTTCAGCTGCGCGGCGAGGCGCGAAACTTTTCGCGCGCCGGTGTTCTTGTGCACAACACCCTTGCCCACGGCGCGCATCAGCTCGGACTGAGCCTCCACGAAGGCGGTCTTGGCCACGGCCACGTCGCCAGCGGCCACAGCTTCTTCGAATTTGCGCAGGAAGGTGCGAACCCGCGAGCGGCGCGACTTGTTCACCGCCGTGCGGGCTTCGATCTTACGGATCGCTTTTTTCGCGCCCGGGTTATTGGCCATGGTCTCAGAGCTCAACAAAGAAGGCCGGCGCGAAGGCCGGCGAATGAGGAGCGGGGGATATACTGAAACCCGCTCCCGGCGTCAATGTGTTTGAGGCGTCGATGCGCTTGAACGCGCTCACAGCTTCACCCCCGCCTTGGGGGCCAGCCAAATCATCAGGGCGTAGAGCCCCATGGTGACGAGGCAGCCGACGCCCAGCCCTGGCCAGAAGCCCACCCCTCGCCGCAGCAGGGCCGGGATGATCAGGAACATGGGCAAGGAGGGGCCGATATACCAAAGCGTCGCCTCCAGGTGCGCGGCGATGCGCAGGGGATCATGGGTGTCGCGCCAGAGCCAGATCACCCCCAGCACCGACACCAGCGGCAGGGAGGCGATGAGCCCGCCTATACCCGGATAGCGCTTGGCCGTCTCTGAGACGAGGGCGATGATCACGCCGGAGAGGCCGGCCTTGAGGATCAGATAGAGCATCTTAGCCGACCACGATCACGTCAGGGTCGGGATGAGCGGCGTAGAGGCGTTGCAGCTCCCCGGCCCGACGAGCGCGGGCGAGGGCCTGGTTGATATAGCCCTTGTCGGTGACCTCGCCCGACACGTGGTCCGGGGCGTCGGGCTGGATCAGGGCCCGGGTCACCTTGCCCGATCCGCCCCCGGCGCTGGCGTTCAGCTTCTCGATCCCCGCCTCTATGGCCGAGCGCACCAGGGGGTGGGCGGCGAGGTCGGCGAGCTCGCCCGTGAGCCCCATGATCTTGCGGCAATAGTCCGGATTGACGAACAGGAGGAGGCCCACCCCGGCCTCGCCCTCGCCGCACACCACCGCGTCAGACGCCGCCCCGCCGATGGCCGAGATGGCCGCCAGCCGCAGGGCGCCGGCCGCCACGAAGGTGCCGGAGAGGAGCTTGAAGTTCTCCACCAGGCGCCCGTCGAAGACGAGGCCCTGGCGCGGGTCGGCGGGATCAACCAGGCGTCCGGCGTCGCCCAGGGGATAGAAGCCGTCCTCGTCGGCGGGGAGCGGGATCAGCTCGCCCTCCGGGCTGCGATAGCCGGGGCTGAGCTGCGGCCCCTTCACCCGCACCTCGAACTTGTCCCCCACGGGCGCGAGCTTCACCGTGGTGCCGGGGGTGGGCAGGCCAAGCAGCCCCGCCTTGTCGTTCAGCCAGTGCACATTGCAGGCGGTGGGGCCGGTCTCGGTGGAGCCATAGCCCGCCGCAAAGGTGATCATCTCGCCGCAGGCGCGCACGGCGCTCGCCTGCACGCGATCGCACACGGCCTGGGGCAGGCCGGCTCCGCCATACTGGATCACCCGCACGCGGGAAAAGAAGCTGCGGGCCAGGCGCTCATCCTTCTCCAGGGCGTCAGCGAACAGGGTCCAGCCAGCGGGCACCATGTTGTGATAGGTGGGGGAGATCTCACTCAAGTTCTGCAAGGTCTCGCCGAAGCGCTCGGGCGTCGGCTGGCCGTGGTCGATATAGAGCGTGCCGCCCCGGTGCAGCACCATGTGCAGGATCGCATTGGCGCCCAGGCTATGGCTCCAGGGGGCGGCGTTCACCACCACCGGCGGCTCGGGATCGTCATAGCAGGCGGCGATCTGGGCGCTGTTGGCGGCGAGGTTGGCGTGGGTCCCGATCACCGCCTTGGGCTTGCCGGTGGAGCCGGAGGTGAGCAGCAGCTTGGCGATCATGTCCGGGCGGGCGAGGTCGGCGGCGGCCGATGCGGTCATGAGGCTCTGCAGCGACAGGGCTGAGGTCTTGCCCACCTTGGCGGCGATGAGCGGCAGACGGCGCAGCACCGGATCGCGCTCCAGGGCGATGTGCGCGGCCTCGGCGTCCTCCACATAGACCGCGCCGGGACGCACCAGGGCCGCGGCGTGGGCGAGGCGCGAGGGCTCGGCCTTGGCCCCGGCATATTGCGGCGACAGGGGGGCGATGGGGCAGCCGATTCGCAGGGCCGCATAGGCGATGAGGGCGTGGTCGATGGAGTTGCGGGCGAGGATGGCCAGCGGCTTGCCCGGACCGAGCCCCAGCCCCTGCAATGCGCCGGCAAGGGCCGCCACGGCCCCTTGCGCTTCGGCGTAAGAAACCTCGCGCCAACCAGCTCCGCTGCGCTCGGCGAGCCAGGGGCGCATGGGCGCGGCCTTGGCCCAGTGGTCGAGGGCGCTGGTGGCGGTGAGGTGCTCGCGCACATAGGGGGTCGGATTGAACAGGATCAACGAGCCGTCCGCGCCCGTGGAGGCCTCCAACCGCCGCGCGGCGTAGCGCGGGTCGCGAAATTGCGTCTTGGTGAGAACAGCGTCCATGGCGCGTGGTCGATCCGGAAAAGTTCGCTTGCAGCGGACTCTATACCGCCCTGTTGGTCCCCTGGCGACCATTGCCGCCGGACCCGCGAGCGGCTTAACTTGTCAGCGATAAGACAGACGAGGACGCCCGCCATGACCGCTCACGCCCTGCACGCCGCCGCCGCCGTCTCCCCCGAACAAGTGGGCTTGTCGTCGGAGCGACTCGCGGCCATGGAACGCTTCTTCCGCCAGCGCTACATCGAGCCCGGCCGGCTGAAGGGTCTCTCCACCCTGGTCTGGCGGCGGGGCGCCACCGCGCATCTTTCTGTGATGGGCGAGGCCGACGCCGAGCGGCGAACGCCCTTCGCCGAGGACACCATCCTGCGCATCTATTCCATGACCAAGCCGCTGACCTCGGTCGCCTTGATGATGCTGGTGGAGGAGGGCCTCATCGCCCTCGATGATCCGGTGAGCCGCTACATCCCCGAATGGAAGCACCTCGGGGTCTATAACGGCGGCTATATGGACACCTTCGCCACCACCCCTGTGGCCCGGCCCATGCACGTGGTGGACCTCCTTCGCCACACCTCCGGCCTCACCTACGGCTTCCAGCAGCGCACCAATGTCGACGCCGCCTATCGCAAGCTGAAGATCGGCGCGGCCAACCTCGCCAACCCCTCCGAAAAGGTCGAGAGCCTGGAGGAGATGGTGAAGACCCTGGCCAAGGTGCCGCTGGAGTTCTCGCCTGGCGAGGCCTGGAACTACTCGGTCTCCACCGACGTGGTGGGCTATCTGGTGCAGAAGGTTTCGGGCCGACCGTTCGAGGATTTCCTGAAAGCGCGCATTCTCGAGCCCCTCGGCATGGTGGACACCGACTTCTACGTGCCGGCGGAGAAGGCCCACCGCTTCGCCGCCTGCTACGCCCGTATCCCCGGCGGCATCGTCTTGCAGGACGACCCCACCCGCTCGCCCTATCTCGCCCCGCCGGACTTCGTGTCCGGAGGCGGCGGCCTCGTCTCCACCCTAGCGGATTACCTGAAGTTCTGCCGCATGATCCTGGCCGGCGGGACCCTGGACGGGCGCCAGTACCTCAGCCCCAAGACCCTCCAGCTCATGGGCGCCAACCACCTGCCGGGGGGCAAGGACCTCACCGCCCTGTCCAAGTCCCTGTTCAGCGAGGCCACCTATGCCGGGGTGGGCTTCGGCCTCGGCTTCGCCACCACCCTCGACCCCGCGGCGGGGCTGATCCCCGGCACGGCGGGGGACCTGTGGTGGGGCGGCGCCGCCTCCACCTTCTTCTGGATCGACCCCAAGGAGGAGCTGATCGTCATCCTCATGACCCAGCTTCTGCCCTCGGCGGCCTATCCCATCCGCCGCGAACTGCGCACCCTGGTCTATTCGGCGTTCACCGAGGCCAATGGGTAGGGGTTAGAGACGGCAGTCCACATCCATGGCCCCGTGAAGGATGCGCACCACCTCCACCTGATCCGCGTTCATCCGATAGAAGGCAACGTGGGCGCCGATGATCAGGCGGTGATATCCGGGTCGGACGTCGTCGCAGGACCGGCGAATCCAGGGTTCGAGGGCGACCTTGGCGAGCCCCGCGTCGATCTCGGCGAGGTAGCGATTGGCTTGGTCACGACCCCAGCGCGCCATGCTGAAGCGCCAGATGTCCTCCAAGTCCAGCCGGGCCAAAGGCGTGAGCCGATAGGGGCTCATGTCCGCCTCAGGAGCGATTCATCTCCACCAGGAACGCGTCGAGATCGAAGGGCTCGGGCGGGCCGCTCGCCTCGCCCTGGTCCAGCGCGGCGCGCAGGCGGGCCAGCTGCGCCTCCCGCTCCTCCAGCAAGCGCAGGCCGGTCCGGATCACCTCGCTGGCCGACTGATACCGGCCGCTCGCCACCTGTTGGTCCAGGAAGGCGGAATAGTAGTCGCCAAGACTGATGGAGGTGTTGCGCGCCATCAGGCCTTGTACCAATTTTTGGTATTTGCAGCAATGCGACACTCCGGTCGACCCGGTCGGGCGGCCCTGAAACGCCACCATTGAGCGCATAATATCGGAACCAACACAACGCTTGGCGGCGCCCTACCCCGCCGCCAGCGTCTCCTGGAAGCGCACCGGGGCGCCGAGGCTGGGGGCGATGATCTCGCCCTCGCGCATCACCACCGTTCCGCGGATGATGGTGGCCAGGGGAAAGCCCGTGACCTCCATGCCGTCGAAGGGGGTCCAGCCGGAGCGGGTGGCCATGTCGGCGTGGGTCAGCACGCGCTTGGCCTTCAGGTCGACGAGGGTCAGGTCGGCGTCATAGCCCTTGGCCAGTCGCCCCTTGCCGGCGATGCCGAACACCCGGTTGGCGCCGTGGCTGGTGAGGTCCACCAGCCGCTCCAGGCTGAGCCGCCCCTTGGCCACGTGGTCGAGCATTACGGGCAACAGGGTCTGCACCCCCGGCATGCCCGAGGGCGAGGCGGGATAGGGCCGGGCCTTCTCCTCCAGGGTGTGGGGCGCGTGATCCGAGCCGAGCACGTCAGCCACACCCAACGCCACCCCGCGCCACAGCCCGGCCTGATGGGCCGCGCCGCGAATGGGTGGGTTCATCTGGGCGAGGCCCTTCAGGCGCTCATAGGCTTCCGGCGCGGTGAGGGTGAGGTGCTGCGGCGTCACCTCCACCGTGGCGATGTCCTTGTGCGCGGCGAGGAACTCCATCTCCGGCGCGGTGGTCACGTGCAGCACGTGGATGCGCTTGCCGAGGCGCCGGGCGAGGCCCACCAGGCGCTCGGTGCATTGCAGGGCCGACTGGGCGTCGCGCACCTCCTCGTGACTGGTCCAGTCCCCCGTGCGGGCCAGCGGCCGCCGCTCGGCCAGGCGGAATTCATCCTCGGAGTGGAAGGCCGCCCGGCGGTGGATGTGCTTCAGCACCTCGGCCACGCCGGCGTCGTCGGCTACCAAGAGCGAGCCGGTGGAGGCGCCCATGAACACCTTCACCCCGCAGCAGCCGGGCAGGCGCTCCAGCTCGCCGAGCTGCGCCGCGTTCTCGTGCGTGCCGCCCACATAGAAGGCGTGGTCGCAGTGCATGCGCCCCTTGGCCCGGGCGAGCTTGTCGGCGAGGGCGGCGGGGTCGGTGGTGGTGGGCTCGGTGTTGGGCATTTCGAACACGGCGGTCACCCCGCCCAGCACCGCGGCGCGCGAGCCGGTCTCCAGGTCTTCCTTCCATTCGAGCCCCGGCTCGCGGAAGTGCACCTGGGTGTCGATGACGCCGGGCAGAATGGTGAGCCCGGCGGCGTCGAAGCGCTGGCCCGCCGAGGCCTGGGAAAGATCGCCGATGGCGGCGATGCGGCCGTCCTTCACCCCCACATCGGCGCGGCCGCGACCGGCATGGTTCACCACCTCGCCGCCATGGACGATCAGGTCATAGGTCTCAGTCATCGGCGGATTCTGGGGCAGCTTCTGGAGCGGATTCGGGCGCGGCTTCGGGCGTCGGCTTTTTCTTGTTCTTGCGCAGCGCCCTGGGTTTGGGCGCGTCGCCGTTCAGAGTCGCCTTCGCCGCGGCTCTAGGCGCTCTCGGTTTGCGCGCAGGCTTCGGCGCGGCGATGATTTCCGCGCTAGTGCTTGGCGGCGCGGGCGCGGGGGCGGGCTCAGTGGCGGGAACCTCCGCCGGCGCGGGGGAGGTGTCAGGGACCTCCGCTGGCGGAGCGGGCGGCGCCGGCTCAACTGGCTTCGGCGCCTCGGGGGTCGGGCCAAGATCGAGCTCCGGCTCGGCGGCCGGGCGCACGAAGGCCACCGTCTTTGCCGGCGACTTCACCGGCTCGGCAGGCTGCAACGGCGAGACGATCAGGGGCGGAAGTGTCGGCTTGGCCGGCGCGGGCGCAGCTGGCGAAGCCGATATCTGGGCCGATATCGGGGCCGCGGGCTTGGGCTCTGTGTCGGCGAGCAGCTTCTTGGCTGCGTTCACCACCCAGGCCGCCGGCAGGTCCAGCATGTGGCACACGGCCTGGTTCAGGTTCGGATCGATGGCCTTGAAGGCCTCGAACTCGCGCGGACCGCGCAGGGCGCGGGCGTTCCTGCCCCAAGGGCCGTACAGCCGGTCGTCGGAGGGGCCGAACAGGCCCAACGTCGGCGTCCCCGCCGCAGCCGCGAGATGCATCAGCCCGGAATCGTTGCCGATGAACAACCGCGCCCGCTTGAGACAGGCGTAGGCGGTGAGGAGGTCGACCTTGCCCACCAGGTCGATGAGCCGATCGCGCGAGATCACCCGGCGCACCGCCTCGGCGGCCCAGCGGTCGTCCGGCCCGCCCAGCAAGAGCAGGCGGGCGTTGGACAAGGGCCCGTTCGGCGCCATCAGCTCGGCGGCCACCACGGCGAATCGCTCCGCCGGCCAGGTCTTGCCCACCCAATTGGCGGCCGGGGCGATGGCGAGGATCGGGGCTGCGCCGCCCACCAAGGCCTCGGCGGCGGCTTCGGTCTCGGCGCTGGTGAACAGGAAGGGCGCGGGGGGATCGGCCTCCAGCCGCAGCAGCTTCGCCGCCTCGATCACCTTGTGCACTGGAGCGGCGCCGATCTCGTTGGGCTTGCGGATGGCTCGGCGCTTGGTGGCCAGGAGCCGGCCGAGCAGAGGGCCGCGGAAGTCCACCACCAGGCCCCAGCGGCGGCCGCGAAGTTGGCGCCACAGCTTGAACCAGTGCATGCCGCGCTTTTCCTTCTCGAGCGGGATCACACGCTCGAGACCGGGGGTGTCGCGGAAGAGGGGCGTGGCGAGCGGGCCGGCCACGATGGTGAAACTGGCGTCGGGAATCTCCTCCACCAACCGCTGGATCAGGCCAGAGGTCAGCACCGCATCGCCGATGCGGCTGGAGGTCACGAACAGAATGGGGAAGCGGGATCGGGACATTGGCGGCTTATAACCTTCTTTTGTCGCAGATTTCTCCCCCCTCGCAAGCTTTGGCGAAGGTGTCGCAGCGCCCTCTGGCGGGGGAACGCGCCAGGGTCCAAATACTTTCCATGATCACGCCCGCCCCTGCCCTCGCCCATTGGACTCCAATCGCCGATCGGGGGCTGATTCGCGTCGGCGGCGCCGAGGCTCGCGTTTTTTTGAACGGCCTCCTCACCCAGGCGGTGTTGGACCTTGGCCCTGGAGAGCTTCGGTTCGCCGCCTGGCTTTCGCCCCAGGGACGATTGCTGCACGACCTCATGCTGTGGGGCGTTGACGATGGAGTGATCCTCGATGCGGCGGCCAGCGACTTGGACACCCTTACAGCGAAGTTGAGACTGCACAAGCTGCGCGCCAAGGTCGAAATTGGAGCCCAGCCGGGCCAGGTGAGCGTCGCCTGGGGCGCTGGCTCGACCCCTGGCCCTGACTGGCGGGTTGATCCGCGCCGGCCCGAACTCGGCTGGCGGGCGCTCGACGCCGCGCCGCCGCCGGGATTCGCCCGCGCCCAGCCGGACGATTACCGCCGCCTGCGCCGCAACCTCGCGGTGGCCGAAACAGCCGCCGACGACCTGGGCGAGCGGTTCTACCCCATGGAGCTGAATTTCGACCTGCTGCACGGGATCGACTTCAAGAAGGGCTGTTTCGTGGGCCAGGAGACCACCTCGCGCATGAAGCGGCGGGGCACGCTGAAGTCCCGCGCCCTGGCGCTGCAGGTGGACGGCCCCGCCCCGCCCGCCGGCGCTGTGGTGATGAGCGGCGAGACCCGCGTGGGCGAAGTGCTGGCGAGCGAGGACGGTCTTGCCCTGGCGGTCCTGCGCCTCGATCGCCTGGGCGAAACCTTGAGCCTGGAGGGCGCCCCCGCCCGCATCGTCCCAGACGCCGCCGCGTTCATCGCGGGTTCATGAGCCGGGGCGGACTGATCTGCACCTGCCGGCGTTTCGTCCTCACCTTGGAGACCGTCATGATCCGCGCCCTTGCTGCTGGCGTCATTCTCGTCCTCGTCGGCGCCGCGGCGGCCCAGACCGCCCCCGGAATCACGCCCGTGATCAGCGTGGACATCGGCGCGCCCCTGGCGGCCAAGATTCCCACCTACGGCGCCCGCGACGTGGACGAATTGAAGACCGACCTGCGCAATGCGGTGGCTCGCGCCCTGGACCGAGCCCATGGCGGGCCCTGCCGCCCCACGCGCGTGGCCCTGATCCTGGTGGACGCCACCCCCAACCATCCCACCTTCAAACAGATCGGCGACAATCCTGGGCTCGACATGTTGCGCAGCCGCAGCCTCGGCGGGGCGGATATTCTCGCCCAACTGCAATGCGCCGATGGCCGTCCGGCGCATGTGCATGAGAGCTATGCCGAGACCGACATCCGCATGGCGCGCGCCGCCAGCACCTGGTCCGACGCCGAGCTCGCCATCGACCTCGTGGCGCGGCGCATCGCGCACGGCGACTTCGATCGCCCTTGAGCCCGCCGCCGCGCCTGAATTGTCCCGCGACGGAAGGTCGGCTAGACAGCTGATCCATGTCGCACAACACGTTCGGACACCTTTTCCGCGTCACCACCTGGGGCGAGAGCCACGGCCCGGCCCTCGGCTGCGTGGTGGACGGCTGCCCACCGGGCCTGTTGCTGGACGCGCCCTTCATTCAACAGTGGCTCGATCGCCGCAAGCCCGGCCAGAGCCGCTTCGTCACCCAGCGCCGCGAACCGGACGAGGTGAAGATCCTCTCCGGGGTGTTCGAAGACGATCAGGTGCTGGCCCGCTACGGCGGTCAGGTGACCACCGGCACGCCGATCTCGCTGTTGATCGAGAACGTGGACCAGCGCTCCAAGGACTATGGCGATATCGCTCGCCAGTACCGGCCGGGTCACGCCGACTTCACCTATGACGCCAAGTACGGCGTGCGCGACTATCGCGGCGGCGGCCGCTCCTCCGCCCGCGAGACCGCCGCCCGGGTGGCCGCAGGCGCCGTGGCCCGCCGGGTGCTGGGCCAGGGGGTGAAGATCCGCGCCTATCTGATCCAGGTGGGCCAGCGGGCCATCGACCGCTCGCGCTTCGACTGGGCCGAGATCGACAACAACCCCTTCTGGTGCCCGGACGCGGCCACCGCCGCCCTCTGGGAACAAGACCTGGACGCGGTGCGCAAGGCCGGCTCCTCCGTGGGGGCCATCGTGGAAGTCGTGGCCGAGGGCGTGCCTGCCGGCTGGGGCGCTCCCCTCTATGGCAAGCTCGACGCCGAGCTCGCCAGCGCCCTCATGAGCATCAACGCCGTGAAGGGGGTGGAGATCGGCGAGGGCTTCGCCGCGGCCGCCCTCACCGGCGAAGAAAACGCCGACGAAATCCGCATGGGCGATGACGGCCCCTATTTCCTTTCCAACCATGCCGGCGGGATCTTGGGCGGCATCTCCACCGGCCAGACCCTCGTCGCCCGCATGGCCCTGAAGCCCACCTCGTCCATCCTCACCCCGCGTCGCTCCATTGATGCGCAGGGCCAAGAGGTGGAGGTGCGCACCACCGGCCGCCACGACCCATGCGTGGGCCTCCGCGCCGCGCCGGTGGCCGAGGCCATGACCGCCTGCGTCCTCGCCGACGCCTTCCTGCGCCACCGCGCCCAGGTGGGGTGAGGGGCGGCGATCTTCGCCCTAAAGTAGGCGTTCATTGCTAAAGTTGACAATTTAGAGTTTTGCAGCTGTGGTTGTTCACCAGCTACGCGCGATTCGCGTCAGCGCCGCGCCTGGCCTCGCCCGCATTTCTGATTGGGCCGGCCGCCTAAGCCTTCACTTGCGTCTCTAGTCACCCTTAGTCGCCAAACGTCCACCCTCACGATGGAGAGCGTCTATGTCAGATGAGCACGCCTATAATGGAAACCTTGAATACGCCAAAAACCTGACGATCCGATTGGGCAAGCTATTCGGAATCTTCGGACTCGCCCTCTACGCCCTGGAATCCGTCGCCTTTACACTGAGGCGTTTTAGTGAGTTGTTGAGTTTTGAAAAGCGGGGCCTCGCCGATATCGCCGCCGCCCTGACCCAGCCCCGGGCCGAGCCGATCACCTTGGCGACCGTGCTCCTGGTGGGCCTTGGCGTCGTCATCTGTATTTTATCGTTCGTATATTTGGTCGTGGTGGTGGAGAAGTGGGTCAAGCGCATCATCAAAGAGTGGGTGAAGGTGGTCAATTGCGCTTGGTTGAAGTCGGTGAAAGATTTTTTCCTTTGTCTCGCCGGCGCCCTGTTCACCCTGGTGGAAACGGTGGTGTTCGTCCTGATCACCTTCCTGGCGATCATTGTGGGGGCGATCAACATCGCTATCCTGATCTGGTTCATCCCGCCGGAAGTGTTCGGACTGTAGTATAGATACGCCGTCGGCGGTGCAGCTCGCACCGCCGGTGAAAAGAACGTCAGACGTTGCAGGGCCGTGGCGGCCGCTGGCGGGGGAGCGGCCGGCATGGATGTGCAAGACCAGATTGAGCACTACATCGCCAGCCTGCCGCCGCTGAAGCAGGACGATGTTCGGCAATTACATCAGCAAATCCTGCTCATCGCGCCCGATTGCAAACTTTGGTTCTTCGACGGTCGCGATGAACAGGGCAAGATCGTCTCCAATCCGAACATCGGATATGGATCTGCGCAGATAAAATACGTGAATGGCGAGTCCAAAGCGTTTTACAGCATCGGATTGAGCGCAAATACGACCGGCATTTCCATCTATGTCATGGGACTAACGGACAAGTATTATCTTAATGACATCTATGGGGCGAAAATCGGCAAGGCCAAGGTCACCGGGTATTGCATCAAGTTCAAACGCTTGCAGGACGTAAATCTGGAAATCCTTCAGGAGATCATCGCGCACCAGCTCCGCACTGACTGAGCCTTCGCTGGTGGTCGTCGCGACCAAATGGGTGACACCTTCCTCGGCACCCCAACTGGGCGCTACCGGACAGAATTGGCTTCAGCCCTGCGTCCGGATGGGAGGTATTCATAAACATTCGTCATGTATGGACGGCCCCCTTTCGGCAAGGTGCATAGAGCGTGTCGGCAGTCGGCGAGGAGCGGTCATGTATCCGGCCTGTTTGATGCGGCCTTTGTGACCGCTGGCCTGCATGGGTGTCGCGGCCTGGCGTCCAATCATCCTCTCGGGCTCTGAGGTCCGATGACAAAGCGGAGTGTTCCAGACCAGGTCCGAACCGTTTGCCGTGCGTGCTCTTTGCTCCTTACGCTTGGGGGCTTGGCGCGGGCTTAGGCCCTGGCCGGAGCCCGGAACTCTTCGCCTGAGGTCAGCACCGCCCACACGATGCGGGCGGTCTTGGCGGCCTGAGCGACGACGGCCACCTTGACGGGTCTTCTGGCGAGCAGGCCCTTGAGCCACGGCGAGGCCTTGTCGGGATGCGCCCTGGCTTGGCGCAGGCCCGAGCTGGCGCCGAGCACGAAGAGCCGCCTGAGGCTTTTATCGCCAGCCTTGCTGATGCGGCCGAGCCGGATCCGGTCGGCGCTGGCGTGATGGGTCGGGGTGAGGCCGACCCAGGCGGCGAAGTCGCGCGCGCAACCGAACTGCGCGCCATCGTCGATGGCGGCGATGACGGCATGGGCGGTGATGGGGCCGACATTGTCGATCTTCATCAGCCGCCGCGCCCGCTGATCGGCGCGGGCGGCCAGAGCATTTTCCGAAAAGTGGGAACCGGTTTTCGGACGAAAAATGCTCTAGATTCAAACGGCTATGAGCGAAATCCGATTCGGTTTGATCGGATTTCGCTTTAGGCCGATCTGGTCTTCCAGGGCCAAGATCGCGGCGTGCAGGCCCCGCCACTGGGCGAGCAGCGGCTGCAGGACCGCCAGGAGCTTGGGCGGGATGGCTTGGTCGCCCGCCTCGATCTTGGCGTGAAGCTGGGCCGAGCCCGCCGCCCCTTGGGCCGCGACGATCCCCATCTCGCTGAGCAGGCTGCGGATCGCATTGCCCAGTTGGGTCCTCTGTCGCACCAACAGGTCCCGCCCCCGATGCAGGGCCCGGTCGCATTGCTGATCCACCGGCTTGACCGGCACGAAGCGGGTCCCAGGCCGCAGGGCGGCTTCGAAGATCGCCTCGGCGTCGCGCGCATCGTTCTTGTTGCGCTTCAGGAACGGCTTGACGTGCTGGGGCGGGATCAGGCGCGGCTCATGGCCCAGCCTGGCCAACTCCCGCGCCCAGTAATGCGCCGAGCCGCAAGCCTCCAGCACCACCACCGCCGGCGCTTGCTTGGCGAAGAACGCCAGCAGCTGACCTCGTCGAAGCCGCTTCTGGACCTTCGTCTGGCGATCGACGTCTTCGCCATGCACCTGGAACACGTTCTTGGCCGTATCGACGGCGTACATGCTAATCTCTTCCACGGGCGGCCTCCTTAGCCTTGGTCAGGGTCACTCCGACCAGTGTGGCACTCAGATGCCGTCGGGGGGCCGTCCACCCATCATCCTCGGGCTCCGGCCCGAGGATCCAAACCTCCGCACCTCAGCCTTATCCGAAGATGCTCGCGAGGCTGAAGCCTGGGTCCTCGGGACAAGAGCCCGAGGATGACGAAAAATGGGATGCCAGCGCGCGCTGATTTAGCTCCGCTCACCCCGGTAAAATCCGGAACCGAAGGCGTTTCGACTTGGCGCGCTCTTTTCCTCAGGCGAGAGTTTGCCTATGGGAGCGGCATGAAAAGCTCCATCCCCATGTTGCGCTGGATTTTCCTCGGCGCATAAAATAGGGCGGGGCGGTGCTCAATTCGTCAGGTCACGCTGTTCCTGCGGCGACGCCCAAGTCACGTAGCGCACGACGCCCGCACGGATTTCGCCAACAGTCATAACCTTCAAGACGCGCCCATTGGGGCTTCGCCAAAAGGCATTGCAGACGGGTATGTCCATCGCGCATTGAGCTTCCTGCAAGTGCATCGAAACTTTACATTTGACGTTTGCACAAACGGAAGCGGGCTCTCCACTTGCATTCGGCATTGGTCTATAGCCCAACGCCCGCAGGTGCTTGCGCGCCTTGAAGTATGATCCTTTAATTTTGGAACGTCCGGGGACTCAGGCGGAGGAACGGGAAGGAGGTGATCCTCAAACCGCGCGAAATGAGCGTCCTCAATTCGCCCGTCAGTTGGATTGACGCTCATCACCACGTAGTCACCCCAGCCGTCTGGCCGCCGATAAAGGAAAAGCGCCTCACACGGTGCGCGCGGTCCGCTTTCACAAGTTAGCCCATCGTCACGGACATGCGATTTGAAACGGAACAAGACATTATGTGGGACGCTCATCCCCTGGCGCAGCAAATCTCTGCGGACGTCCGCATAGGACGCGCCTGGCGCCGGAAGTCGTGGCGCCTCGTAAGCGCGAACCGGCGACGCCGCGCCCAAAACAATCGCGCATGCCGACACCCATACAGCATTGGCGGGCTTGTCCGACCTCATGAATCTCTCTTGCGCTTTGACAGTAGCATAACGAAGAAATCAAAATCCGACTTCGCCGTTATAAGGTCGCACATCCACCTGAGTGATTTCCCCGCGCCATCATTTTCCTGCCCGATCCTCCCCTCGCCGCGCATCCCCTTTTCCTCAGCCGCGAGTTTGCCTATGGGAGCGGAATGAAAAGCTCCATCCCCATGTTGCGCTGGATTTTCCTCGGCGCCTTCGTCCTCGCCAGCGCCGGCATCTGGGGCTACGAGTGGTACTTCGTGCGTCCGGGCCGCCTGTGCGAGCAGGCGCATCGCTGGTGGGACGCCAAGCTGCATCGTTGTCTGCAGCCGATCTGGATCCCCGACCTCACCCACCGCCCGGCGCCCTCCAACGTGGCCAAGCCCTGGACCGTGCCCGGTCGCGAGGTTCACTAGGCCCTGTTGACAAAAGGGATTCCCAAATCATCGGCGCAGTGATTCAAGGATTCCTCTTGGAGGGAGGGCGCCTTGGGTCGAGGGGATTTGTCGGACGCGGAGTGGGCCGTGATAGGGCCCT
>JBFLWS010000037.1:0-22006 GCA_040757715.1 Pseudomonadota bacterium
ACATCCTAAGACAGCACCCCGACAAGGGCTCCATCAAAGGCAAGATCAAGCGCGCCGGATGGGACGACGCCTTCCTGCTCAGCCTCCTCGGCCATATGCGATAGCCCTGCCTTCAAGGGGGGAAGGGTTGGGGATGGGGGGGGACGAGCGCAGCGAGCGTCGCGTCCAGCTGGACCACCCCCTCTCCCGACCTCTCCCCCTTCAAGGGGGAGAGGCCAGAGGATACGCCGCTCCGCCTTATCCGGAAATATTCACGAGGCTGAAGCCTAGGTCCTCGCAATAAATGCGAGGATGAAAAGCTAGAGGTGACCTCTTTGCCCGTCATCCCTGCGGGCGCCGCCCTCCCTACCGCTTGGCCGTGGCGACCGGCGCCTCGTCGGGGTTCACCGGGCGGGCGTGGAAGCCTTGGGCGAATTTCTGCGCCAGGGTCACGGCCTCGGGGGGCAGCTGGCGCTTCAGCGCATCGGCCGAGCGCTGGGCGCCCTGGTCCCCGCCGGCGGCGGCCAGGAGATACCACTTGTAGGCCTCGGCGCTGTTCTGCGGCACGCCCTCGCCCAGCTCATAGAGGCGGGCGAGATTGTACTGGCTGTCCACCACCCCCTGCTCGGCGGCGCGGCGGAACCAGGTGGCGGCGGCGTTGCGATCCTTCACCCCGCCGACCCCGTCGAAATAGTAGTAGCCGAGATTGTGCTCGGCGAGGGCGACGCCGGTCTGCGCCGCGCGCTCGGTCCAGCGGCGGGCCTCCTTCTCGTCCTTGGCCACGCCCGAGCGCCCGTCCTCATAGAGCTTGGCGAGGAAGAACTGGGCCGGGCCGTAGCCGAGATTGGCCGCCCGCTTCATGGCCTCGAGGCCGCTGGGCTCGCCGGCGTTGATCTGGCTCTCCGCCGCCTCATAGACGCGCTTGGCGTCGGGAGCGGGCTTGGCGGGGGTCGTCGTCGCATCGGCGCCGGCGGCCTGTTGCAGGCTGGCCGCAGCGCCGCTCGCGGGAACCTGCGCAGCCGGCTCGGGGGCCACGGCCACGGCGAGGGTGTCGGAAGCCGGCGCGGCCGGGGTCTTCGCCGAGGAAGCCGCGGAGGGGGCGAGCTTGGCCGTCTCCGGTGCGCGGGCCCCGCCGCCGGTGAGCAGGTCCGCCCCGCCGGAGCTCACCACCAGGCCTACGGCGGCCACGGTGGCGGTGGCGGCGACGCCGGTGGCGAGAAGCGTGGTCTTCAGGGTGACGCCGCTGTCCGGCTTCTTCTTGGCCCGGCCGAAGCCGAGATTGGGCCGCAGGTCCGGCTCCGGCGCGGCGATGCGGGTGGGGCCGCGCGGGCGCGCGCGGTCGCCGCTGGAGGCCTTGGCCGCCGCCCGGGCCTGGGCGATCAGGTCGCGGGTGGAGAGCGGCGCGATGAAGTCTTCGTGCGTGTCTTGCGGCGCGATTTCAGGCCGGAGCAGCCCCACGGTCTCGTCCTCGGTGAGGGGACGGTCCGCCTCCGCCGGGGCCGTGGCGGCGAGGGCCGCGGCGCCCATCCAGTCGTCGTCGGCGTCGTGCTCCAGGGTCAGGGCGTCGTCGTGATGGGCGACGGTTTCGCGGGTCGCGGGCTCGAAGGCCGGCTCCACGTCGAGGAAGGGGTCGTCCACCGCCGCCGCGCCGAAGGGCGATTCGGGCTCTGTATGGAAGGCCGGTTCGGCGAGGAAGGCGGGCTCGTGCTCGGCGGCGGCCGGCTCCTCGGGGAAGCTCACCAGGTCGTGGAAGCTCGGGGCGCGCTCGGGCAGGGGCGCGGGGACGGAGGCGGGAGCCGCATCGAGGGTCGGCGCCGCGGGCGCCTCGGCCTTCACCAGTTCCTCGGTGGCCAGGGTCCGCCGGGTTTCAGCAAGCCGCGCGTCGATGCGGGCCTGGGCTTCTTCCAGCAGCTTGGCGGTGCGCTGCTCGCTCTGGCGGATGCGTTCCACGATGTCGGCGCCGGCGCGGTCGTAGCGCTCCTTGGAGCGTTCAGCCACCAGCTGCACCTGATCGGCCACGTCGTCGATGGCCTGGCTCGAGCGGCGCTCGGAGCTGGCGATGCGCTCGGACAGCTTCTCGGCGATGCGGGCGATCTCTTCGCCCAGGCGCTCCAGCGCCTCGGCCTGGGCGGCGTCGGCGCGGTGCGCGCGCTTGTCCATGGCGTCGGCCAGACGGGCCATCTCTCCTCCGAGCTGGTCGGCCATGCCCTGGCTGTGCGCCTCCACGGCGGTGACGCGCTGGCCGAGGCTTTCGGCCACCCGCACCACTTCGCGGCCCAGCTTGTCGATGGCCTGGGCGGAGTTGTGCTCGGCCTGATCCACCTGGGCGGCGAGGTCGTTAAGCCCCTGTTCCAGGAGTTCGATCTTGCCGTTGCTGGCGGCGGACTTCAGCTTTTCGGCCAGCTCGTTGCGGGTCTCGACCACCTGCTCGCCAAGATCAGCGGCCAGGCGCTCCAGCCGCCGCTCCACCGTGTCGAGGGCGCCGGCGTGGCGGTCGGCCGAGGCGGCGAGGCCGTTCTCAGTCTCGCCCAGGCGCTTGTCGAGCTCGGCGAAGGAGGTCTCCAGGGCCCGCATGGCGGTGGTGGTGCGCAGCTCCGCCGCGTCCAGCCGGTCGGCCACGCGGGAGACGGCGATCTCGACCAGCTTCTCGGCGTCGAGCGTGTCCATTACGTCCTGGCGCTGCTCGACCTTGTCCAGGCGCCGGATGGCCCCGCCCACATCGTCCTTGAACTGGGCGAGGCTCTCGCGGGTGCGGGTCTCGCCGTCATAGAGCTGGGTGGCGAGGCGGCTCAGCGCCGTCTCCATGGCCTTCATGGCCTCGACGCGCGGGGCGTCGTCCTGTTCAACCTTGCGCAGACGGTCGGCGGTCTTGCCGTGCGCCAGGTGCATCTCGTCGAGGGCGCCGTCGAAGCGGGCGGCCATGGCGGTCTGGTCCCGCTCCACCCCTTCCATGCGCGAGAGGACGCCCATGACGCTCTGGTCGATGCCGCTGATGGCCAGGGTCGAGCGGTGCTCGGCCGCCTCCATGCGCGCGCTGAGGCGCTCGAAGGCGTGGGTCAGGCGGGCGAGCTGCTGGGTGTCGCGGCTGGGGGCGAAGTCGCGCGGCGCATAGTCGTAGTCGTCATAGGCGCGCGGGCGGGGCGACGCCTCCGGCGCGTAGGTGCGGCGGGAGTCGCGATAAAGCGGGTCGCGGTGGGAGGGCTCTTCGAACGGCGGGGCGTCGGCCTCGCCGCCGTCGATGATCATCTGGTTCAGCCATTCGCCGAGAGTCATGCCGGCCCGGCGTGCAAGGTCCTTGGCGATCTCTCGCGCCTTCGGATCGATGCCCTTCACGCTCCAAGGTCCCGCCGTCATTCGCCCACCAAGCTCCCACGTCCCGGCGGGCAGAATCAGCGCCAGCCCAAGCGGGACATCGGCACGCTAACCGCCCATTCCTAGCGTGTAAACGAGCTGTTAACGCTATATGTAGCGGTGACTCGAATCATCTGTGGACAATCGGTCACTCCGACCACAGATAGACGGAGCGCCCGTTAACGCCTCGTTAACAGAAGTTGAAAAACCCTTATGCCGCTCGCCCTGATCCTCTCCAGCCACGTGGCCGGCAGCCGGGTCGGCGGCTATCTGCAGGCCCTGGCGCTCAATCATTTCGGCGTCGAGCCGGTGCTGGTCCCCACCGTGCTGTTCGGCCGCCATCCCGGCTGGGGCGCCCCCGGCGGCGGCAAGGTGGAGGCCACTGTCATGGCCGGCATGCTGCAGGGGATCGCCGCCAACGGCCTCTACGCGCATGTGAATGTGGTGATCTGCGGCTACTTCGCCGACGCGGCCCAGGTGGAGACCGCGGCCCTGGCCATCGCCGAAGCGCGAACCGCCAATCCTGATGTGGTGGTGCTGGTGGACCC
This sequence comes from Pseudomonadota bacterium, assembly GCA_040757715.1. Classification (GTDB taxonomy): domain Bacteria; phylum Pseudomonadota; class Alphaproteobacteria; order Caulobacterales; family Caulobacteraceae; genus CAIMFV01. Next base: position 3,879 of record JBFLWS010000037.1, read on the forward strand.
CATCCTCGGCGACGCCGACAAGGGGCTCTATGTGAAGCCGGAGGTGGCCGAGGCGGTGAAGGCCAGGCTCCTGCCGCTCGCCGACATCCTCACCCCCAACGCCTTCGAGCTCGGCTGGCTCTCCGGGCGGAGCGGGCTCGACGACCGGGCGGCGCTAACAGCGGCGGCGGGGGCCCTGCCGCCGGCGACAGTGATCGTCACTTCGCCCCCGGCCCCGGCGGGAGAGACCGGCGCCCTCCTCGTGCATCGAGGGGCGGCGAGTTTGCTATTGCATCCCAAGCTTGCCGAGGCGCCCAAGGGCACGGGGGACCTGATGGTCGCCCTTCTCGCCGCGCGCGTGATCAAGGGCGACGCCATGGAAGAGGCTCTGACGCGGGCCCTCGACGGGGTGGTGGAGGCGCTGGAATGCGCCAAGGACTGGGGCTCGCCGGAAATCCCCATCGCCAGCCTCGCGCCCCGCCTGACTCAGCCGCCGGCGCGCACTCGGATCGCCGAAGCCTAGCCCAATATCCGATAGTGGGCGGTGAGGCTCGGTTCGGGTTCGGCCGCCACAACCCCCGTGGCGCTCAGATGGATGAGGTGGGCCAGCACTGAGCGCGCCGCCGCCGGGTGCAGCCGCGGGTCCACCGCCGCATAGATCACCGGCACCATGGCGGCGATGGTGTCTTGGCCGCTGGCGATGGCGGCGAGGATCTGCCGCTCGCGCTCATGCCGGTGGGCGCGATAGGCGGCGATGAAGGGAGCCGGCGCGGTCACCGGCGGGCCGTGGGTCGGCCATAGCGTGGCGAAGTCCCGCGCCGCCACCTTGTCCAGGCTGGCGTAATAGGCGCCCATGTCCCCGTCCGGCGGGCTCACCACCGTGGTGGACCAGCCCATGATGTGGTCGCCGGAGAAGAGCGCGTGCTCCTCCTTCAGCGCATAGCAGACATGGTTGGAGGCGTGGCCGGGGGTGTGCAGCGCCTCCACCGTCCAGCCGGGGCCGGCGATGATCTCGCCATCGGCGACGCTCACATGGGGCCGGAAATCGCCGTGCGCCTCCTCCTCCGCCGAGCCTGTGGCCGGATCGGCGAGGCCGTAGATGGTCGCGCCGGTGCGCTCAGCGAGCGGCCCGGCCAGGGGCGAGTGGTCGGCGTGGCTGTGGGTGATGAGGATGGCGCTCACGCGCTCGCCGTCGAGGGCGCGCAGCAGGGCCTCGAGGTGCGCTTCATCCGCCGGGCCGGGGTCGATCACCGCCGCCTCGCCGCGGCCGAGGATATAGGTCCCGGTGCCGTGGAAGGTGAAGGGGCCGGGATTATGGGCCACCACCCGCCGGATCAGGGGCGAGACCTGATCGACCTCGCCATAGCGGAAAGCCATCTCGCGCACGAAGGGGATCATGGGTGGGCGCAATTCTCCTCTCCCCCTCGAAGGGGGAGAGGTCGGGAGAGGGGGTGGTCCAGCTGGACGGCTCGCTGCGCTCGTCCCCCCCATCCCCGACCCTTCCCCCTCCAGGGGGGAAGGGGGCAGGAGGCGGCCTGGAATTTGCGGAACACGGGCTGCACCGCCGCGAACGAGGGGCCCTTGGCGCTCGACCTGTTCATCTTTGTCTCAAAACGGCTGCAGCCGGCGGCGGCGGCGATGATCTGTCTGATGCTGATCCACCTCCTCAGCCCCGAAAAGCCCAAGCCGGCGACCACCGGAACCGCCGTTCACGGCCTGATCACTCAGCGTTGATTTAGCCCGCAACCGCCGACACATCGTAGCCCGCCGCTCGGCCAAGGGCGATGAGCGCGTCCCGGCCGCGCGCGCCGCTGGCGGCCTCGCTCAAGGTCCAGGCGAGGATGGAGCGCGTGCCCGAACGGCAATAGGCCAGCACCGGCCCCGGCGCCTCAGCAATAGCGGCGCGCAGGGCCTCGGCCTGGGCCGCATTGGGCGCCCCCACCACCGGAATATGCACGAAGCCGAGCCCTGCCGCCTCAGCCGCCGCCTTGATCTGGGCGGCCGCGGGCTGGTCCGGCGCCTCCCCGTCCGGTCGATTGCAGATGATGAGCTTGAAGCCCTTCTGCGTGATCTCGGCGATGTCGGCCACGGCGATTTGCGGGGCGACGGCGAAGGTGTCGGTGACGAAGCGGATATCGGCCATGACTACAATCTAGAGACTGGATGGGCGTCCCGCCAGACACGTCGTCTGCGATCTGCTAGCAGAATGACATGATCGCTCGCCCCACCGCCCGCCAGGTGTTCTTCGAAGCCTTGAAGCTCGGCCTCACCTCGTTCGGCGGGCCGGTGGCCCATATCGGCTATTTCGAGCGCGCCTATGTGCAGCGGCTGAAGTGGCTGGAGGCGGGGGACTTCGCCGGCCTCGTCGCCCTTTGCCAGATGATCCCCGGCCCGGCCAGCAGCCAGCTGGGCTATCTCATCGGTCTGAAGCGGGCAGGGCCGGCCGGGGCCCTGGCGGCCTGGGGCGGCTTCACCCTGCCCTCTGCCCTGCTCATGTTCGCCTTCGCGCTCATCGCCCCCGCGCTCACCGGACCCTGGGCCGAGGCGGCCATCCATGGGCTGAAGCTCGCCGCCGTGGCGGTGGTGGCCCAGGCGGTGTGGAGCATGGGGCGCAAGCTCTGCCCTGACCTGCCGAGGCTGCTGCTTGGTCTCGCCGCCGCCGGTCTCGTCCTGTTCGCCGACTTGCCGGAGGGCCAGCTCGTCGTGCTCCTCGGCGGGGGCGTGGTCGGCGCGGCGGCGCGGCTGGGGGCCAGGGACGCGCTGGGGCGCCTTGCCTTGCCGGTAGGGCCGAAGACCGGCGTCGCCGCCCTCGCGCTCTTTCTCCTCGTGCTGGGCGCGGTGGAGGCGGCGAGCCTCGGCGCCGGCCATGACCTCCTGGGCCTCGCCGCCATCTGTTATCGCGCCGGCGCCCTGGTGTTCGGGGGCGGCCACGTGGTGCTGCCCCTGTTGCACGACGCCCTCGTTCCGCAAGGTTGGCTGAGCGAAAGCCGCTTCCTCGCCGGCTACGGCGCCGCCCAGACGGTGCCCGGGCCGCTCTTCACGTTCGCCGCCTATATCGGGGCCGCCGCCGCCCCCGCCGATCTCACGACCCAGGCGCTGTGGGCGGCCGTCGCCCTCCTGGCCATCTTCCTGCCCGGCCTGCTCGTGGCCCTCGCCGGCGCGCCCCTGTGGAACCTGGTGCGCGGCCATGTCGCCGCCCGCGGGGCGCTGGCCGGCATCAACGCCGCCGTGGTGGGGGTGCTGGCCGCGGCCCTCTATCGCCCCATCGGCGTGAGCGCTGTCGCCGGCCCCTACGACCTCGCCATCGCCGCCGTGGGGGCGCTGATGCTGGAGCGGCTCAAGACCCCGCCCCTCGTGGTGGTGAGCCTCTGCCTCGCCGCCGCCCTGGCGGAGCGGGCGATGGGGTGAGGGGGATCAGTGCTGCGCCTCCGGAACAGAAGCTTCCCACCCGTCGAATTCTATACCAAATTTACGTGCAAGATCCTCAAATGTATCGATCATGCCTGAAAGCCAATTTTCATTGAAGTCGATATTCACCGTAGCAATCAATCCAGGCTGCATTGTGGTCGGTCTTGTTGTAAATCCGAGTTGTTCAATTTCAATTTTAAGTTCTTCAATGCGTTCGGCCGGTCCGTAAAAATAGAAATTCACTTCTCGCCGCTCGCTGAAATTTGCGCCCTTATCCAGCATGATAGTGAGGACTCCTTGATCGGACTCCTTCAGTGGGTCGGTTTGCCTGAAGGGAGCCGCTTGCCGTGACTGCCAAATTCGAGCCAACCAGACGCCGAGGGTGAGCAATATCGCGCTTCCTAGTCCGGCCAACAGGACTTGCGTTTCGATCGACATATTCGCCTTATGGTATTTAATAATTGTCGTCGCAAGCGCTTAACCTTTGGGGCGCTTCAGCAGCGCCTGGGCTTCCGGCGGTAGCTGCGCCTCCTCCGCTCGGGCGCGCGCGAAATCGGCCGCGGTCCATTCGGGATTGTCGGGGTCGTTACGGTTAAAACGCCAGCCGTTGAGGCGTCCAGGCGTCGCGCGCGCGGAGGCAGCGAAGGCTTCCAACTCCGCCGCCAGGGTTGATCGCCGCCCAACGATATGACGCCGAACCAAGGCGACCAGACGCATGCCCATCGAGCGGAGAGGTGTCATGACGAGGCCTCATCAGGAGACGCGCGATCAGTATGCGGCGGTATGTCGAAGGAGTCATGCGAAATGGCGGAGGCGCTGCTGGCCGTGGCCGTCACCGATTTTCATTGCTGGATGGCGGGATTGTGTGTAATTTACACACAACATGGACTTCGAATTCGACGCCGCCAAGGATGCGTCAAACCGGGAGAAGCATGGCCTCTCCCTGGCCTTTGGCGTTCGGATATTCGACGACCGCGACCTCTTGATCCTTCCGACAATCCGCGAGGGCGACGAGGAGGAGCGGCACAAGGCCATCGGCCTGGTGGAGGGCAAGCTCTACACGGCCGTGCACGTCTGGCGTGGAGAACGGGTGCGCCTAATTTCGGTGAGGCGGAGTAATGAGCGTGAAGACCAAGCCTATCATTGCGATTGAGGCCGATCCCGCCGACCCGGAAGATCGTCCGGTGAACGCCGAGGGGCTCGTCAAAGCGCTCCAGGGCCGACGCATCCGGCGGCTGCGACTCGCGCTTGGTCTCAGCCAGGCGCAGTTCGCTGAGCGCTACGGCGTGCCCCTGGCCAATCTGCGCCAATACGAGATCGGCCGAACCATGCCGCCCCCCGCCGTGCGCGCCTATCTCGGCGTCATCGAACAGGCCCCCGAAGCCACTGCGGCGGCGTACAAGAAGTCACAGGCGGCGTGAGGGATGGAGAAGAAAATAGATGGATAATTTCACTATTTTTCTTCGGCAGGTTCGCAACCGCTCACTTGAGCATCAACGGACAATGGACCTTCTCTCGCAAAATAACCTTGTAGGCCAGATGATTGCAGTTCTGCGTCAGGAATTGGATTCGATGGTCCGTGTTATCTACCTGCTCAATCAAGTTCCAGAACGCAGGGAACTTCTCATCGACGCTTCGGTTCGTGGCGAGAAATGGACACAGGGAACGTCACGGGCAAAGGTGACCGACAGGGAGATGGTTGATCTCGCCCAAGCGCTCCAAGGCTGGACGCAATCGGTGTACAAATTTGGGTGCGGATTCATCCATCTATCTGACCTACACGATTACAACGACCGTGACCCGCTTTTGCGGCTTCCTGCAGAAGAGCGTCGGGATATTATAGAACACTGCCGCAACTATCACGGCGGCCCCACAGCCGATTCTGAACATTTTGAGGCCCTTGTGCCCTTCCTCCCTCGTGTCCTGGAGAAAATCGCGAGCAATCTTGAGTGTTACCTCAAACATCTTGAAAAAGGCGAGGTGCTGGATTCCCGTGATTGATAGGTCGGCCACTTAGGCGTGTTCGATGAGGCGTAATCGTACTTCATCGTAAATCTGGCTGGGGGACTAGGACTCGAACCTAGAATGACGGTACCAAAAACCGCAGTGTTACCATTACACCATCCCCCAGGATGGCCCGCGGGCGGGGCGGAAGGGGCCGCCCGGCGCGAGAGGCGGTGGACATAGCGCAAGCCCTTCGCCCTGGCAATATCGGCGTGGCCATGTTCTTGCGCGCTCGTGATGATCCGCCCAAGGAGGCATTGCGCAAAGAGGCTGATCCTTCGCTTGCGGGGGCGGGTTCGCTTCGCTATAAGGCCGCTCCTCATCGTCGGAGTGTGGCTCAGTCTGGTAGAGCACTGCGTTCGGGACGCAGGGGTCGCAGGTTCAAATCCTGCCACTCCGACCATTCTTCTCCCGCAAAATCCTGATCTGGAGCGCGCCCACAGCGGGTGCGTCGCGCGCGTGTTCGCCGCGCCTGGCAAACACGTCTGGCAAAAACCACACAGGCCGGCGCGAGAACTCGCCCATTGCGGGGTCTTCATTTGACGCGGAGCGGCCGGGCCGCCAAATCTAGCGCACGGCCATCACGGCCGATGGATGATGGGCGCGATGAAGCAGTTCTTCCTGACCATGGCCGGGGTGTTCGCCGGTCTCCTCCTCTTCTTCATCGGCGTGCCCTTCGTGATCATCGGCATGATCGCGGCGGCGTCCAAGCCGGCCCCGCCGCCCTCCAACACCCTGCTCAGCCTTGATCTGCGCCAGGCCATCGTCGACCAGGACAATTCGGCCGGGTTCAGCTTCTTCGGGCCGAAGCCCCTGTCGGTGATGACGGTGGCCCAGGGCCTGCGCGCCGCGGCCCACGACAACCGGGTGAAGGGGCTGATGCTGCGCCTGCCGGAAGGCGGCATGGCCCCGGCCGCCGCCGACGAGATCCGCCTGGCCGTCAAGAGCTTCCGCGCCTCGGGCAAGCCGGTCTACGCCTATAGCCAGGGCATCTATCCGGGCGGCATCACCAGCGCCACCTACATGGTGGGCGCGGCCGCCGACCAGCTGTGGATGCAGCCGGGCGCCTCGCTGCAGTCCACTGGGCTCGGCACGGAGGAGATGTTCTTCAAGCGCTTCTTCGACAAGTACGGCATCACCGCCGACTATCAGCAGCGCCATGAGTACAAGAACGCGGTCAATCCGTTCCTCTACAGCGACTTCACCCCGGCGCACCGCGAGGCGACGCTCGGCTGGATGACTTCGGTCTATACGAGCGAGCTGGCGGCGGCCGCCGCCGACCGCAAGACCGATCCGGCCAAGCTGCGCGCCGCGCTTGAAGCCGGACCGTTCGACGCCGCCGAGGCCCTGACCCGCAAGTTGGTGGACAAGGTGGGGCAGCTCTCCGACATGCAGGCCGCCCTGAAGACCGCCGCCGGCGACGACGCCAAGATCATCGACTTCGGGGCCTATCGCCGCTCGGCGGCGCCGGCCGCTTCGGGCGGGCTCGGGAGCCGCCCCGCTATCGCCGTGATCCAGGCCGAGGGCGACATCATCACCGGTTCGTCAGGCTCGGGCCTCGGCGGCGACGGCAGCATCCATTCCGACGACATCGCCAAGGCCTTCCAGGCGGCCATCGACGACAAGGACGTGAAGGCCATCGTGTTCCGCGTCTCCTCGCCGGGCGGCTCGGACACCGCCTCGGAGGAGATCCTCGCCGGGGTGCGGGCAGCCAAGGCCGCCGACAAGCCGGTGGTGGTGAGCATGGGGACCTATGCGGCCTCGGGCGGCTATTGGATCAGCTCGGCAGCCAGCGAAATCGTGGCCGAGCCCACCACCCTGACCGGCTCCATCGGCGTGTTCGGCGGCAAGTTCGTCATCGGTCCGGCCCTGGCCAAGTTCGGCGTGGACAGCAAGGTGCTCACCGTGGGCGGACCCTACGCCGGGGCCTTCAATTCGGCCGAGAGCTTCACCCCGGCCCAGCGCGCGGCCATTTCGTCCTGGATGGACCGCATCTATGACGGCTTCGTCGCCCGGGTGGCCGAGGGCCGCAAGCTCGCCCCGGCGCGCGTGCGCGAGATCGCCAAGGGCCGGGTGTGGACCGGCGCCCAGGCGCTGGAGCTCGGCCTCGTGGACAAGCTGGGCGGGTTCGACACCGCCGTGGCCGACGCCAAGGTGCTGGCCAAGCTCGATCCCAAGGCGGCGGTGACCTTGAAGCTGATGCCGGAGAAGAAGTCGCCGTTCGAGAGCCTGGCCCAGGCCTTCGGCGGGGCGGAGGCCTCGGTGCGCGATCTCGGCGTGCTGGCCCAGGTGCTGGGCGATCCCAGGACCAAGGCGCTGCTGCGCGAGGCTCGCCTCTCCACCGGCAAGGCCGAGGACCAGACCGTGCTGGCCCCCGCCCTGCCGTGAGGCGCTGAACCGCGGCACGGGAAAAAGACAGAGCGGCCGGACGCCCCCGTCCGACCGCTCTTGTTCTATGGGCTCTGCCTTATGCGGCTATGGCGCGCGCGCCCGCCGCCGCGTCAGCCTTCGCTCATCGAGCCTTCCGACGCCCGGCCTTTGGCTGGCGCCTTCGCTGCGGACTGAAGAGCCGAGCTGGGGGCGGGCTGCGCCTTGGTCGCCGGGGGCGGCTCCAGCGTCACCGCCTGCAGGCCCTCGATGACGTCCTGAGCGTTGGCGAAGGTGCAGTCGCGCAGGTCGTCAGCGGCGGCGCGCAAGATGGCCACCAGTTCGTCGGACGAGGCGCGGGCGCGGCTGAAGGCGTCGTCATTCTTGCCGCTGGCGACCGGCCCGGGCATGGCGGCGCTGGTGAAGTCGCCAAACACGCCGGCGGCGCGCTCCGCGAAATCGCTCCACAGTCGGGTCTGACGCTGGGCGCTGTCGTTGAGGCGCTGCTGCACGCGGCCCATGACGTCGCCGATCTTCTCCAGATTGACGTCGTTGATGGCGTAGGGCGACGACGACCAGATCAGGGCCGCGAACTCCATGGGGGATTTGGGGGTTTCGACGTGTTGCGCGCGGGGCATTGGGGGTTCCTTTCGCTCACAATTCGTGCGCGACTTACTCGCGCAAATTCACAGCTCTTTCTTTGACGTTAATCATTTTCATCGCAGCCCAGCGGTAAATTCAGGGGACGAAAACAGCAAATCCCCGTGAGGCGGCGGCCCCACGGGGATGGTTTTAGTCAACAGTGCTCCAGCCTGAGGCGAGCCGGCTCGGCCCGCCCGGTGCGGCGGCCGCGCAATCAGGCGCGACGACGCCAGCGGGTGCGGGCTTCGCGGCGGGGCGCGCGGGCCGGTTCCGCGGCGGCGGCTTCAGCCTCTTCGACATCGGCTTGATCCGACAGGCCCTTGGCTAGGGAAATGATCGCCCGCCGCAGCTTGGGGCTGCGCACCTGGGCGTAGCATTGCAGCAGCTCCAGAGCGCCGGTTTCGCCCAAAAGCACGCCGCGGTCGTCGGAGAATTGGGCCTCGCCGCCCTCTTCCAGGCCGTCGATCAAATCCGAGATGCGGCACTGCAGGGCGCCGGCGATGCCCGCAAGCTTGGAGAAGCTCACGCGGTTCTTGCCACGCTCATATTTTTGCACCTGTTGAAAGGTGAGCCCCACCGCCTCGCCCAAGGCCGACTGGGACATGCCCAAAGACTTGCGGCGAAGCCGGATATTGCGACCCAGGGCCACATCCAAGGGATGCGGCGCGCCTTCGCCCCTTCCTCCTACCATGTTCATCACTCCGTGTGCCCCTCGACCACGCTATCATTGATTGGTAACGATTGCAGTCTGTACAAGCTGTCTCGGAGATTGCAATCCTAATATTCGTCTAATTCCAACTGTACATCGCAAACGCTTGCTTTCGTTTTGATTTAGCGCAATTGGGTCGATCGGCCCAAGGTCGCCCAAAATTTGGCTTCGACCTCATTGCGGGGCTGTTTCTGCACAACTGGCTTGTCGAAATGGAACACTCAAAATGAGGCACCATACGCAGGGATTCATTGTTGGAAGTCAGGCAATCATTAGGCTTGGGCCTTGATATTCACGGCTCACTCTAGAAATACACGCGTAAATCGTGAGCGTCGAGGCCAAGACGGAGATTTTTGCTCAGGCGCTGACGAACGCGTCGCCGGCGCCCAGGGGGCGCTGCATGAACACCACATCTACCCAGCGATTGTGTTTCCAGCCTACGGATTTCAGCACGCCCACGTCGCAGAAATTGTGTTTGCGATGCACGGCGAGGGAGCCGGCGTTGCCGCTGTCGCCGATCAGAGCGACCATCTGACGCAGTCCGAGGGCTGTGCAGCGCGCGATGAGCTCGCCCAGGAGCGCCGAGCCCACGCCGCGGCTCAGGTGATTCGGGTGGATGTAGAGGCTGTCCTCCACGGTGAAGCGGTAGGCGCTGCGCACGTGGAACAGGCCGGCATAGCCATAGCCCGCCACCGCGCCGTCCTGTTCAGCGACCAGCCAGGGCAGGCCCTGGTCGGCGACCTTGGCGAGCCGCGCCTGCATCTCGGCCAGGGGAGGGGGCGTTTCCTCGAAGGTGCCGAGCCCATGCAGCACATGGTGCGCATAGATGGCCTGAATGGCGACGGCGTCGTCGGGACGAACGGGACGGATGTGCACGGGGGTCGGCTCAGCGGAACTGTGACTGCCAGTGTGTCTTACAAAGGTTTGGCGCGCCACCCCTGTCGCTCCGCCCAGATGGCGAAGGCGTAGTCGAAGGCCACTTCCTTCAGATAGTCGAAGCGTCCAGACGCCCCGGCATGGCCCGCTTCCATGTTCATGCGCAGGAGAATGGGCGCCTCGCCGGTGGTGAGCTCGCGAAGGCGCGCCACCCACTTGGCCGGCTCCCAATAGGTCACGCGGGGGTCGGAGAGGCCCCCGGTGGCCAGGATGGCGGGATAGGCTTGCGGCGTCACATTGTCATAGGGGCTGTAGGCGGCGATGCCGTCATAGGCCGCAGGATCTTCCAGCGGATTGCCCCACTCCGGCCACTCCGGCGGCGTGAGCGGCAGGCTGTCGTCGCTCATGGTGTTGAGCACGTCCACGAACGGCACCGCGCCGATGATCCCGGCGAACAGGTCCGGCCGCAGGTTGGCGACCGCCCCCATGAGCATGCCGCCCGCCGAGCCGCCATAGGCGATGATGCGCCCGCGCGCGCCGTAGCCGAGGTCGGCCAAGTGCTCGGCGCAGGCGATGAAGTCGCTGAAGGTGTTGGGCTTCTTGTCTTTGCGCCCGTCGAGGAACCAGCCGTAGCCCTTGTCTGAGCCGCCACGTACATGGGCGATGGCGAAGGCCCAGCCGCGGTCCACCAGGCTCAGCTGGCGGATGGAGAAGCTGGCCTCCATGGCGATGCCATAGGCGCCGTAGCCGTAGAGCAGCAGGGGCGCGGCGCCGTCCAGGGGTCGGTCCTTGCGCATGAGCACGGTGATGGGCACGGCCTCGCCGTCGGGCGCCGTGGCGTGCAGGCGCCTCGCCACATAGAGTGTCGGATCGTGGCCGCTGGGGATTTCCTGCACCTTGCGCAGCACCCGCTCGCGGCTGGCCATGTCGTAGTCGAAGGTGGAGCGTGGCGTGGTGGGCGACTGGTAGACGAAGCGCAGGGTCCTGGTGTCGAACTCATAGCCCTCGTCGAGGGAGAGGGCGTAGGCCTCCTCGTCAAAGGCGATGATGTGCTCGCCGCCCGCCCGGTCCATCACCACCAGGCGATTGTTCACCTCCACCCGCTCTAGCCGCACCAGAAAGTCCTGGAAGGCCGCAACATCCACCAGATACCGGCCGGGAAGGTGGGGGACGAAGTCGCGCCAATGGGCCCGATCGGGGCTGGCCACCGGGGCGCGGCAGAGCTTGTAGTCCACCGCCCCATCGGCGTTGGTGTGGATGATCAGCTCGCCGTCCCAGTGTTCCAGACTGTAGCGCAGGCCCGGCGTGCGCGGCGCCACCAGCCGGGGCGCCGACGTGGGATCGGCGGCGTCGATGAGCTGCACCTCGCTCGTCTCGTGATCGCCGGCGTTGATGGTGAGGAAGGCCCGGCTGCTGGTGAGTCCCACCGACAGGAAGAAGCCTTCGTCCGGTTCGGCATAGACCAGCACATCGTCCGCCGCCCCGCCGCGCACCGGCCGACGATAGAGCTTGGACGGGCGGCCGTTCTCGTCCCGCCAGATCCAGAACAGCCATTGCGAACAGGGCGAGAAGAGAAAGTCGCCGCCCGCGCTCTCCACCGGCTCGGGCAGGGTGTCGCCCGTGGCGAGGTCCTTCACATAGAGCCGATAGACCTCCGAGCCCTGGTTATCCGCGGCATAGGCGAACAGGGCGTGATCGGGGCTGTGCCCGGCGTGACCCACGTGGAAATAGGCGTGACCATCCGCCAGGGCGTCCACGTCGAGCAACACTTGGTCCTCGGCTGTCGCGACCCCGCGCGGGCGGCGCACATAGATCGGATGCTGGCCGCCGGGGCGGTAACGATAGGCATAGTCGAAGGCGCCGTCGGGGGTGGGCACGCCCGCGTCGTCCTCCTTGATGCGACCCTTCATCTCCGCGAACAGGGCGGCCTGCAGCGCCTCGGTCTCGGCGAGCATGGCCTTGGTGTAGGCGTTCTCGGCGGCGAGGTGGGCGCGGATGTCGGGGCGTAGGGCCGAGGGGTCGCGCAGCACCTGCTTCCAGTTGTCGTCCTTCAGCCAAGCGTAATCGTCTGTCCGCGCTCGCCCGAGCTGTTGCAGGCGAAGCGGACGCTTTTCAGCGACGGGCGGAGAGGGCGGCGACGTCATATACCCCTAAAAGTGGGGAGTCGGGCCCTTCTTGCAATGAATAATGCTCAAGCAAATTCCGCTCGCATGGTGTCGGATTTGCTCATATCCAATTGAATCTAGAGTATTTTTAACCCGAAAACCGGCTTCTGCTTTTCGGAATCTGCTCTAATAGGTGACCTCGATGCCCATCAGGCGCCCGTCGAGGCCGCACAGATTCACCTTGCCCACGCGGCCGGCGCGCTTCCAGTCTTCCCAGAAATAGCGCGGCCGGCGCATCCAGGTGATGGTCACGGACCAGGTCTCGCCGGCGCGGACCACGTCGAAGGCGTAGCGCCGCTTGTCGAACATCTTGGTCTGGCTGCTGGCGGTGGCGAAATAGGCCTTGGCCAGGTCTACAGCGTCGTCATTACGCTTGATGAGCGGTGTTCTGAGGCCAGGAACCTGGGTCTCGCCCGGCGCACAGGGCGCGGGTTCGCCCGCCCAAGCCGGCGCGGCGAGGGCGAGGACGGCGACCAGCGGCAGGGCGGTGAAGGAAGACTGCATGCGTCACTCTATACGCCCAAATGGTTGGCGAGGCGAAAACGGTCGCGCGATCCCCTTCCAACGCGCAAAAGCCCACGCTCCGGCGCGGTCAAGCCGCCGACAAGGCGCGCTGCACCGCTTCAGCCTCTGCCGAAGCTCTCGCTAATCGCCCGGGACACGACATCTGCGCGAGGATGAGCGGGATCGGGACCTTACAGGAAGCTATACGGGTCCACGTCGATGCGCAGGCGCACCGAGGCGGGGATCTTCACCCGCGCGCGCCAGGCGGCCATGTAGGCCGAGAGGTCCACATTGCGCGAGGACTTGGCCAGCAGCCGCTTGCGGCGCCGGCCGCGGATGAGGGCCAGCGGCGCATCGGCGGGGCCGTAGACCTCCACCCCCTCGGCGTTGGGCGCGGCGGCGGCGAAGGCCCGCGCCGTGGTCTCTAGCGCCACGGGATCGGGGCTCGACAGGATCACCGCGGCGAGGCGGCCATACGGCGGCAGGCCGGCCAGCTCGCGCATGGCCTGTTCGGCGGCGAGGAAGGCGTCGCGATCCTGGGCGGCCAGGGCCTGCATCACCGCGTGGTCAGGGGCGTAGGTCTGGATCAGGGCCTGGCCCGGCCGCTCGGCCCGTCCCGCCCGACCGGCGGCCTGGGCCAGGAGCTGATAGGTGCGTTCGGCGGCGCGCAGGTCGCCGCCCTTGAGGCCGAGGTCCGCGTCCACCACCCCCACCAGGGTGAGGTTGGGGAAGTTGTGACCCTTGGCGGCGGCCTGGGTGGCCACCATGATGTCGATCTCGCCTTGCTCCATGCGCCCCACCAGGTCGCGCGCCGCGGCGGGATCATAGGCCGTGTCGGAGGAGAAGACGGCCACCCGCGCCTCGGGGAACAGGCTCCTCGCCTCCTCCTCCAGCCGCTCCACGCCCGGCCCCACCGAGACGAGGCTGTCCTCCGCGCCGCAGTGGGGACAGGCCTTGGGCTTGGGCATGGACCAGCCGGTCAGGTGACAGACCAGGCGCCCGGAATAACGGTGCTCGACGAGCCAGGAATCGGTGTCCGGGGCGGTGAGCTTGGCCCCGCAGGCGCGGCACAGCACCAGGGGCGCATAGCCCCGGCGATTGAGGAAGAGGAGGCTCTGCTCCCCGCGGGCGAAGGTCTCGCCCATGGCCTCCGTCAGCGGCCGCGACAGCCAGCGGCCCTTGTCGAGCTCGGCGGTGCGCAGGTCGATGAGCTCCACGCTGGGGAGGCGCGCCGGGCCGTGGCGGGCGGAGAGCCGCAGCCAGCGATAGCGTCCGGTCTCGGCGTTCCACACGCTCTCCAGGGACGGCGTGGCCGAGGCCAGCACCACGGCGGCGCCCTCGAGCTTGCCCCGCACCACGGCGAGGTCGCGGGCGTGGTAGTTGAAGCCGTCCTCCTGCTTGAAGCTGGCGTCGTGCTCCTCGTCGACGATGATCAGGCGGAGGTGCTGGAACGGCAGGAAGAGGGCCGAACGGGCGCCCACCACGATGCGGCACCGCCCCTCCGCCACCCCTTGCCAGACCTGGCGGCGACGGGGGCCGGGGGCGCCGGAGTGCCACTCCCCCGGGGCTGCGCCGAAGCGTTCGGCGACGCGGGCGATCACGGCCTGGGTCAGGGCGATCTCGGGCAAGAGCACCAGCACCTGGACCTCGGGTTCGGCGGAGAGGAGCGCGGCTGCGGCCTCCAGATAGACCTCGGTCTTGCCCGAGCCGGTGACGCCGTCGAGCAGCGCCGCCTGGAACCCGCCCTTGGCGATGAGGGCCTTCAGCGCGTTCGCCGCCGCCGCCTGGCTGGGATTGAGCGCTGCGCCGGGCAGGGACGGGTCGGGGGTTCCGAACGGGTCCTCCGGCGGGGTCTCACGCCAGACGAGCACGCCTTCGTCGGTGAGGGCCTTGATCACGCCGGCGGAGACGCCGGCTCGCTCGGCCAGCTCCACCGCCTTGGCCGCCTCGCCGCTCTCAAGGGCGTCGAGCACCTTCTGGCGCGCAGAGGTGAGCTTTTTCGGGGCCTGGCCGGTGGCGACCAGCCGCCGCTCCGGGGCCGGAAAGGGGTGGCTGAGCCCGCGCAGGGCCAGCATGGCCGCCTCGCCCGGCGCCTCGCAGGCGTAGCGCGCCGCCCACTGGGTGAGGGCGAGGGTCTTTTCCGGCACAGCCAGGTCCGGCAAGAGCTCGGCCAGGGGCTTTAAGGGCCGGTTGACGCCGGCCCCGTCCTTCAGCTCGGCCACCACCCCGCGCACCAGGCGCGGCCCTAAGGGCGCGGCCACCTGCGAGCCCACCTGGATCGCGGCCTCCAGCGCCTCCGGAACCGCATAGTCGAACGGCTCGGGCAGGGGCAGCGGCAGGAGAACGCGGGCGATCAGCGGCATCGCGTCAGCATATAGAGCGAATCCCGCCGCCGCGCCGCCGCCTTGACCCTAACTATGCGCCTACTTGCGCTGAGCCGCCGTGGCGTCGCGCACGGCCTTGAACTCCGAACCCGCCTGCCACTCCGGCCACTTGCGGCTGTTGGCGAGGTCGCGGCCCAGCTTCAAGACGAGGCCGTCGTCGATGGCCATGCCGGTGAGGTCCCAGTCGGCCTTCCATTCGTCGGAGGGCTGGTGATAGCGGTGCTGCACATAGTCCTCGGCGGCGGCGCGGCCGGCGGCTTCCCCGCCCTTGTAGAGATCAAGCCCGGAATCGATGGAGATGGCCGGCACGCCGCGCTTGGCGAAGGGGAAGTGGTCGGAGCGGAAAAAGTGGCCGGCCTCGGGGGTCGGGTCCGGGGTGAAGCGGCGGCCCTCGGCCTTGGCGGCGGCGGCCAGCATGTCCTGCAGCTCGATCTTGCCGTCGCCGGAGGTGCCGATGTCGCGCGCCGGGCCATAGGCGCCGAGGGCGTCGATGTTCAGCACGGCCACGGTCTTGGCGAGCGGATAGAGCGGGTGGCTGGCGTAGTATTCGGAGCCCAGCAGGCCCTTCTCTTCAGCCGTGACGGCCAGGAGCAGGATGGAGCGCTCCGGACGCGGGCCGGCGGCCAGCACGCGGCCGATCTCCAGGATGGAGGCGATGCCGTCGGCGTTGTCGATGGCGCCATTATAGATCTTGTCGCCCTTGGCGTCGGCGGGGCCAATGCCCAGGTGGTCCCAGTGGGCGCTATAGACGACGTATTCGTCTGGATGGGTCTTGCCCGGCAGCACGCCCGCCACGTTGTGGGTGACCACGGTCTTGGCGTCGAGGTCGAAGTCGGCGGAGAACTTGGCGCAGCTCAGGGCCACCGGCTTGAAGGCGGCGGTCTGGGCCTTGGCCTTCTCGGCGGCGAAATCGAGCCCGCAACGCTTGAACAGGTCCACGGCCACGTCGCGTTGCACCCAGCCTTCCACCTTGGTGTGGGCCTCGTCCGGCTTCGACTGCACCACATCGAAGCTTGGAATGATGTTGGAGGACTTCACTACGTTCCAGCCATAGGCGGCGGGGGCGGTCTCGTGGACGATGAGCACGCCGGCGGCGTGCTGGCGCGCGGCCTCTTCGTACTTGTAGGTCCAGCGGCCGTAATAGGTCATGGCCTTGCCGCCGAACTTGCCGGTGGTGGGGTGGCCGGGCGGGGTCTCGAAATCCGGGTCGTTGACGAGCACGACCATGATCTTGCCCTTCAGGTTCACGCCCTTGAAGTCGTCCCACTGCCGCTCGGGCGCCTTCACGCCATAGCCCACGAACACCAGGGGCGTGTGCTTGAGGGCGATGTGCTTCACCGGCCGCTGCGAGCGGACCACGATCTCCTCGCCCTGGTTCAGCGTCTTGGTCTCGGCGCCGTAGTGCAGGGAGAGCTTGATCGGCCCCTTCAGCTCGAAGCGCGACAGGGGCACGTCCTGGGTCCAGGCGCGCTTGCCGTCCTTGCCCTTGTCGCCGGCGGGCTGGAAGCCCTCCGCCTGCAGCTGGCTTTCAATATAGGCGATGGACTTCACCTCGCCGGGCGTGCCGGGGCCGCGGCCCTCGAAGCTGTCGTCGGCCAGCACCTTGATGTGCGCCGAGAGCTTGGCCGGATCGATGGGGCTGGCGGGAATCACGTCAGCCGGCGCGGTCTGGGCGAGAAGCGCGCCGGGCGCCAGGAGGGGAACGACGGCGAACGCGACCTTGAGGGCGGCCTTCATGCAGCAACATCCTTACTGAAGGGAGATTTGGCCGCAAACTTATCCGAGCGAAGCGCGCTGTCGAGGGTGATTTCGGGTCCCGCCGACCTCCGCTTGCCATCCTACGCCTTTTCCGTTTCCGTTGCTCCGGAAACGCACTATAGGTGTCGCAATCCCCGACGCCCGGCCGCAAGGCCGGGCGCCGTCGTTTCTGAGGCCCCTTTTCCGAGGTCCCCCCATGACTGACATCCTCATGCCCAAGGCGACCGCCGTGTGGCTGGTGGAGAACACCTCGCTCACCTTCGACCAGATCGCCGCCTTCTGCGGCCTGCATCCCCTCGAAGTGCAGGGCATCGCCGACGGCGAGGTGGCGCGCGACATCCGCGGCGCCGACCCCATCGCCAACGGCCAGCTGTCCCGCGAGGAGCTGGACGCCGCCCAGGCCAACGCCAATTACCGCATGAAGGCTCAGGAGAGCCGTCACGCCGAGCTCCTGCGGGACCACAAGAAGAAGGGCCCGCGCTACACCCCGGTGTCGCGCCGTCAGGACCGCCCGGACGCCATCGCCTGGTTCCTGCGCCACCACCCCGAAGTGACCGACGCGCAGATCTCCAAGCTGCTCGGCACCACCAAGGCCACCATCGAGCAGGTGCGCACGCGCTCGCACTGGAACGCGGCCAACATCAAGCCGGTGGACCCGGTGACGCTGGGCCTATGCGGCCAGCTGGAGCTGGACGATCTGATTCGCCGCGCCGCCGACAAGAAGGCCAAGGACGACGCTCGCAAGGGCATCGTCTCAGACGGCCCGACCCTGCGCCCGGCCGCCGAAACCGGCGTCGTCAGCCATGAGGACGATGAGCCTCATCACACCGAGGGCGCGGATTTCGAAGAGGAATGAGGCGGCGCTTCGCCGCCTCGCATCCCCGCGCTCAGATCAGCCTCGCGCGGCTCAATGTCGCGGGGATCAGTGCCGCGTGGTTTGGCGCAGGCTTTCGATCTCTTCCTTGAGTTTCAGCTTCTGTCGTTTCAGCGCCTTGACCTGAAGGGTGTCGATGGAGGGACTGCGTTGCGCCTCCTCGATGGTCCGTTCCAGGGATTCATGCCGCGAACCCAGTTCGCGAATGCGCGCGTCGACAGACATGCTGCACCTCCTTTGCCCGTAGGACTTGGAAGTGAACACCCGCGCCTCGCGGCTGTCAGATCACGACGGCGTGAGACCGGGAACCAATTCGCGATCGCAGGCATTTCAGCCTAGGCCCTGTTGACAAAAGGGATTCCCAAATCATCGGCGCAGTGATTCAAGGATTCCTCTTGGAGGGAGGGCGCCTTGGGTCGAGGGGATTTGTCGGACGCGGAGTGGGCCGTGATAGGGCC
>JBFLWS010000038.1:0-20406 GCA_040757715.1 Pseudomonadota bacterium
CGCCCCGCCCGACTTGGCCAGCGTCATGGTGATCGCCGCCGTCAGCGTCGTCTTGCCATGGTCCACGTGTCCAATCGTGCCGATGTTGCAGTGCGGCTTCGTCCGTTCAAACTTTTCCTTGGCCATTTCTCAAGCTCCGGCCCGCATCCGTTGGGCCTCTAATCAGGGGTTGGATTTAGGCGTACTTCTTGATCACTTCGTCGGCGACGTGCTGCGGCACGGCCTCGTAGTGGTCGTAGGTCATGGTGAACTGAGCGCGACCTTGGCTCATGCCGCGCAGGTTGCTCACATAACCAAACATGTTGGCGAGCGGCACGAAGGCCGTGATCACCTGGGCGTTGCCGCGCTGGTCGGTGCCCTGGATCTGCCCGCGGCGGCTGTTGAGGTCGCCGATGACGTCGCCGAGATATTCGTCGGGGGTGAGCACCTCGACCTTCATGATCGGCTCGAGCAGCTTCGGCGCGCCCCGCTCACGCAGTTCCTTGAAGGCGGCGCGGGAGGCGATTTCGAACGCCAGCACGCTGGAGTCCACGTCGTGGAAGGCGCCGTCGATCAGGGTGGCCTTGAAGTCGATCAGCGGGAACCCGGCCAGCAGACCGTTGTCCTTGGCCGATTCCAGACCCTTCTGCACGCCGGGGATATATTCCTTCGGCACGGCGCCGCCGACGATGCTGCTCTCGAACACGAAGCCGGTGCCGGGCTCGCCCGGCTCGAACACCAGCTTCACGCGGGCGAACTGGCCCGTACCGCCGGTCTGCTTCTTGTGGGTGTAGTCGATCTCGGCGCGCTTGCCGAGGCTTTCGCGGTAGGCCACCTGCGGGGCGCCGATGTTGGCGTCCACCTTGTAGGTGCGGCGCAGGATGTCGACCTTGATGTCCAGGTGCAGTTCGCCCATGCCCTTCATGATCGTCTGGCCCGACTCCTGGTCGGTCTGGACGGTGAAGGACGGGTCTTCGGCCACCAGCTTGGCCAGGGCCACGCCCAGCTTTTCCTGGTCGGCCTTGGACTTGGGCTCGATGGCGATTTCGATCACCGGCTCAGGGAAGGTCATGCGCTCGAGGATCACCGGGCTCTTGTTCGGATCGCACAGGGTGTCCCCGGTGCGGGTGTCCTTGAGGCCGGCCAGGGCGACGATGTCGCCGGCATAGGCTTCCTTGATGTCTTCGCGGTTGTTGGAGTGCATGAGCAGCATGCGGCCCACGCGCTCGCGCTTTTCCCGGGTGGAATTCAAGAGGCCCATGCCGCTTTCGAGCTTGCCCGAATAGATACGGCAGAAGGTGAGCGAGCCCACGAACGGGTCGTCCATGATCTTGAACGCCAGCACCGACAGCGGCTCTTCGTCGGAAGCCTTACGCTCCACTTCTTCTTCGGTCTTGTAGTCGATGCCCTTGGTCGGCGGGATGTCCACCGGCGAAGGCAGGTAGTCGACCACGGCGTCCAGGAGGGGCTGCACGCCCTTGTTCTTGAAGGCCGAGCCGCACAGGATCGGATAGAAGGCGCCCGTGAGCACGGCCTTACGCAGGCACTTCTTCAGCACTTCTTCGGACGGCTCCTCGCCGCCGAGGTAGGCTTCCATGGCCTCGTCGTCGAGCTCGACGGCGTTCTCCACCAGGTAGGAGCGGGCCTCGACGGCCTTGTCCACCAGGTCGGCCGGGATTTCTTCGTCGTGATACTTGGCGCCCAGGCCGTCGTTGTCCCACACCACCGCCTTCATGCGGACGAGGTCGACAATGCCCTTCAGGGCGGCTTCGGAGCCAATCGGGATCTGGATCGGCACGGCCTTCACCGCGAGGCGCTCGCGGATGGTGCGCAGGCACATGTCGAAGTCCGCGCCGGTCTTGTCCATCTTGTTGACGAAAACGATGCGCGGCACGTTGTAGCGGTCGGCCTGACGCCACACGGTTTCGGTCTGGGGCTCCACGCCCTGGTTACCGTCGAGCACGGCCACGGCGCCGTCGAGCACGCGAAGCGAACGCTCCACCTCGATGGTGAAGTCCACGTGGCCGGGAGTGTCGATGATGTTGAGGCGCTTGCCGTTCCAGAACGCGGTGGTGGCGGCCGAGGTGATGGTGATGCCGCGCTCCTGCTCCTGCTCCATCCAGTCCATGGTCGCAGCGCCGTCGTGCACTTCGCCGATCTTATGGCTCTTGCCGGTGTAGTAGAGGATGCGCTCGGTGGTCGTCGTCTTACCGGCGTCGATGTGCGCCATGATGCCGAAATTTCGGTAGTCTTCGATGGCGTGGGTGCGGGGCATGGCGGGGACTCTGCGTCGGGCGTGAAGGCGAAGGTCGTGTCTCGTCGTGCGAGCGCGGGCGGTTTAGCTCAAACCGCCCGCTCTAGGAAGCGCCCTAAGAGACAATATGAGAACAGATGTAGGCGCTTACCAGCGATAGTGCGAGAAGGCGCGGTTGGCTTCGGCCATCTTGTGAGTGTCTTCGCGCTTCTTCACCGCGGTGCCGCGGTTGTTGGAGGCGTCGAGCAGCTCAGCGGCCAGCTTTTCCGTCATGGTGTTCTCGCCGCGCTTGCGGGCGGCGTTCACCAGCCAACGGATCGCCAGAGCGCGACGGCGGTCCGGACGGACCTCCACCGGCACCTGATAGGTGGCGCCGCCGACCCGGCGGGAGCGCACTTCGATGGACGGCGCGACATTGTCCAGCGCCGTGTGGAACACGGTGAGCGGGTCCATGTCGCGGCGCTTGGCCGACAGGATGTCGAAGGCGCCGTAGACGATGTTCTCGGCGACGGCCTTCTTGCCCTCGTACATCACGTAATTCATGAACTTGGTGAGCACGAGGTCGCCGAATTTCGGATCCGGCAAGACTTCGCGCTTCTCTGCGCGGTGGCGGCGGGACATTCAGATGATCCTTATTTCGGACGCTTGGCGCCGTAGTGCGAGCGGCGCTGCTTGCGGTTCTTGACGCCTTGCGTGTCGAGCACGCCGCGCAGGATGTGGTAGCGGACGCCGGGCAAGTCCTTCACGCGGCCGCCGCGGATCAGCACCACCGAGTGCTCCTGCAGGTTATGGCCTTCGCCGGGGATGTAGCACACCGCTTCGATGCCCGAGGTCAGGCGGACCTTGGCCACCTTACGCAGAGCCGAGTTCGGCTTCTTCGGGGTCGTCGTATAGACGCGGGTGCAAACGCCGCGGCGTTGCGGAGAGCCCTTCAGCGCGGGCACCTTGTTGCGCTTCACGCGCGGGGCCCGGGGCTTCCGGATAAGCTGGTTGATTGTCGGCATAAGCGTCCTTCGTCCTTGCGCCGTCGACGGGGCTGTGCCTTTCGGCCGATGCGCGCCCGTCTCGTGATGAGCCTTCTTTTGGAGCCAGGCTCGCCCAGGGGCGTGCAAGGTCCGGGGGGTCGTTCGACATCGAACCGCCGCGCAAATCCGCACCGCCTCAAACAAAGAGGGCCGGGACGCGCGCTTTGGGCGTTCCGGCGGGCGACAAGCCCCAGATGAATTTGCGAGACGCGAGGGTCCTGATGAGGGGACTCAAGGGTCTCGAAACAGAGGCGCGCTAGTACGCCAATCGCGCCTTGTCCGTCAAGGGTGGAAAGTTTTCGCCGCGACGGTCGCAAATCGGACCAAGCCGCGCCACTTTGCGGACAAGGCCGCCCGCCAAGGCTGGTCTAAGGTCTGGACTATAGATGACGGCGGTTCTGAGCGAGCGATATTTGGTTTGGCGGCGGCGCGGTTACGCGGCGACGGCGACACTCGTGCTGCACGCCCTGTTGATCTATGGCGCGGGTCTGGTGGCCCCGCAGCTGAACCCGCGCTGGCTGCCCGTTCCCGATACGCAGGTGGATCTGGTGCGCGCGCCGGAGCTGATCTTCGCGCCCCACGCCAAGGCCCGCGCCGACGCCAAGGCTGGCGAGCGCCCCGCCCTCGCCCGTCTGCGCCCGCATCGCGTCCCCAAGGAGCTGCTGAAACAGGCGCCGCCCACCCTGACCGCGCCGCTCGCCCCGCCCTCGCCGGCGAGCCCCGCACCGCCGGTGGGCGTAGAGACGGATACAGGCGCTGGCGACCTGCGCGGTGCCCTGCGCGCGGCCATCGGCTGCGCCCACCAGGACTATCTCAACCTCTCGCCGGCGGAGCGGGCGCGCTGCGACCACGAGCTCGCCACCGGCCAAGGGGTGATCCCGGTGATCGACCGGATTCCGGGCGAAAAGCGCGCCCGCTTCTCGCAGCAGGCCCTGGAGGACGAACGTCGTCGCGCCGCCCGCGAGGCGGTCATTCCCCAGCCCATCGTGCCCTGCGATGGGCCAGGTTCGAACCTCGGCCTCGGCTGCATCGCCCCCAAGTGAGGCCGCTTTACTGTTCGTATTCAAAGCCTTGCGGCTTGGACTTCTTCTGCGCCCCGAAGGTGTAGACGACGCCGATGTACAGCAGCTGGCCCTTCTGCCAGCGCTGGAACTGGTCCTGATAGCCGGTGAAGGAGGTGTAGCGCCGGAACTTCTGCGCATTGAGCGCGTCAGAGACCGTGCTCACCAGGGCGAGATTCGACGCGAGCTGACGCTTGTAGCCCAGGTTGATGAGGTTGAGGGCCGCCACCTCGCCCTGGGGCGTCAGACGCCGATCGGTGCGGGAATAGGAGAGCTGGGCCGTGTCCACGGCGGTGGGCTTCCAGTCGAGGCTGGCCTTGCCGTTCACCCCCGTGGTGGAGCGCATCCCCGGCGCGCCCAGCTGTCGGGCGTCGATCTGCGTCCAGAACAGGTTGCTGGAGAGATTGTAGGAGACGCGGTCGAGCAGCTTGCCGCTGGCGGCCAGCTCCAGCCCCGCCGACTTGGCCTTAGGCAGATTGGCCTTGGTGGCCAGCACCACGTCATTGCTGATCACCTGGGTGACGTCGGTGACATTGTCGCGGTCGAGCCGGCCATAGACCTTGCCCGACAGGCTGCGACCGCCGCTCGACCAGTTGAGCCCGCTCTCCACCAGCCAGGTGTCCTGGGGCAGGAGGTTGGGATTGCCGGCGCGCAGATTGTGCACGTCCTGGGCGTCCACGAAGGGGTTCAGCGCCTCAGGATCGGGCCGGGTGACCCGACGGCTCAGGCCGAGGGTCAGCTTCAGATCTTCGCTCAGGGCCCGGTCGAGATGCAGGCTCGGATAGACCCGGCTGTAGCGATGTTCCTTGGTCTGACGGGCGGTGATGGATCGGGCGCGGGCGTCGGTGGACTCGAACCGCAAGCCCGCCTGCAGCCCCCACTTCCATAACTCCGCGTCATAGCTTGCGTAGACCGAATTGATCTTTTGCAGATAGCGGAAATCGCTGGTGACATTGGGGTTGTTGATCAACGCCCCCGAGGTCGGGTCCACCGTGTCGGCGCGATTGTCATAGGCGTTGTCGTCGCGCTCGAAGTCGTAGCCGAGCTTCACGGTCTGCGTCGCCGACATCTTCCACTCATAGTCGGCGCTGGCCTCGGTGGTGACGAGGTCGAGGCTGAGATTGAGGTGGTCGTGGCTATCGGGCTGGACCGGCAGGCCGTAGATGTTGGTATAATAATACCGCTCGCGCTCGCGCACCGCCGAACGGTGAATGTCAAAGGTCAGGGTTTCGTCCGGCCGCCAGAGCCCTTGGGTCAGGCGTGCGCCCTCGCCTCCCTCCTCGCGCCAGTCGTGGCCGTCGCTGTAACGCGTGGTGGATGAGCTCAGCGGCTGACCCGCGGGGCTGGACTGATTGTGTTGGTCGAAAAAGCGATCGCCGCCGCGCTCGCTGTGGCTGAACTCGAGGCTCAGCGTCGTCTTCGGGGCCAAGCGGTAGTCGAGGCCGCCCTTGGCCTGGGGGCTCTGCTTGTGCTGCGCCTCGTTCAGGATCTCGCGGCTCAGCACCTGCTGGTGAAGGGTCGTGTCGAGCACGGCGCGGCTGTCGTTGAGCTGGCGCCGGCGATCGTCCTGCCGCAGGGTGACGCCCCCATGCAGGCTCAAGGGCCCATCGTTATAGGTGGCGCTGGCGCTGGCCACAAATCGCCGCTTGCCGCCGACGCTGAGCTGCGCCGTTCCCGCCAGACCCGCCTTGCGGCTCTTCTTGGTGACGATGTTGATCACGCCGCCCGAGCCCTCGGCCTTCATGGACGCCGGCGGATTGGTGATCACCTCCACCCGATCGATGTCGGAGGCGGGAAACTGCAGCAGGCCATTGCCGCCCGAAGCGCCGGCGAACTGGGCCGAGGGCTTGCCGTCCACCAGGACGGTGACGTTGGTGTCGCCGCGCACGCTCACCACGCCGTCGGCGTCCACCCCCACCGAGGGGATGTTGTTCAGCACGTCGGCCGCGGAGCCGGTGGTCGCCTGCAGGTCGCTGGTCACATTATAGACGGTGCGGTCCACCAGGGTCTGGACCTTGGGGCGCTCGGCCGTGACCACGATGGTGGCCGGCGCATCTGCGGTCGCCGCCATGGCTGGCGACAGCGCCAAGCCTCCGAGCAATCCGGCCGTCCCGATCAAAGTGCGCACACGACACTCCCCATTACACCAAGCGGGATAGCGGATCGGCGCGCCGAGCGGCAAGCCCAGAGTCCTGAATATTTATTCAGGGCCCGCCAAAGGTGTCACACCGCCGCCGCACGACAGTCATGATAGGTTCACTTGACCATGCGCCAGCGCTTTACTGAAACATCGGCGCGTTGGAGCCAGGACCGATATAGCGGGAACTTCGTTTCAACATTGAAATATTCATCGTAAGGCGGCGCAATCGCCGAATTACGTCGACGAAAAGCGCGGGACCTGATCATGAAAGCTTCGATTTTTCTCGTGGCCGTCTCGGCCCTGATCCTCGGCGGAACGGCTCTGGCCCAGACCGCGCCTGCGCCCACGCCCGGCGCGCCGGCCGCGCCCCGCCCGGCCAAGACCTTCAAGGCGCTGACCGCCGAGGATGTCGATCCCTCCAAGCTCCTGCCGCCGCCGGTGGCCGACGACAGCGTCCGCTTCAAGCTGGAGCTGGCCGAGGTGCAGAACGCCTACCGCAACAGCACCCCGGAGCGGAAGGCTCAGGCCGCGTGGGACGACAGCCACGAAGACGCCAACATCTTCGCCGCCACCCTCGGCCCGGCGTTCGATCTCACAAAGCTGCCGGAAACCGCCAAGCTGTTGAAGCTGTTGGAAAACGACCAGTCGGTGGCCGCCAATGTCGCCAAGCGCTACTTCCTGCGCCTGCGCCCCTGGTACTTCGACGCCGACATGAAGCCCTGCGACTACAAGCCGGGCGCCAACCCCAAGACCTCCTACCCCAGCGGCCACGCCACGCTCGGCTATTCGGTGGGCTACCTCCTCGCCAACCTGATCCCGGAAAAGGCTCAGATCATCGAGGCCAGGGCCCGCGACTACGCCTATAGCCGCCTGGTCTGCGGCGACCACTTCGCCTCCGACGTCGAGGCCAGCCACGTGCTCGGCGTGGTCACGTCGGTGAAGCTGATGGAAAAGCCGGACGTGGCGCCCATGATCGCCGCCGCCCGCAAGGAACTGAAGGCCGCGGGCCTCACCGCCCAGTAGTCTGCACAGGTCCAAGACCCGAGGGCGGCGACGCCTTCGGGTCGCGGAGGAAGGCCTCGATGTCGTCCCGCACCAGCGCGCCGCCCTGATCGCGCATCAACAGGTGCCAGCCCTTGGGGTAGTAGATCGTCCGGTCGCTGGTCGGCAGGCGCGATGCGGCGTCGAAGGCTGCGGCCTTGGGAATAATCTGGTCGTGCGCGCCGTAAAGGTAGAGCGTGGGCGCCTTGAGCTTGCCGACATCGGCGCTGGCGTCGCTCATCAGGTTGACCAGCCCATAGACCGCATCGATGCGAGTGGAGGCCAGAAGGTTCGGATCGCGGCCCATGCGCCGCAGCTCCTCGATATTGTCCGAGGCCCAGATATGGTCGGTGACCATGCGCGGCGGGACCAGCCGTCGCTTGGGATCAACGTGGGCGGCCATCCACAGCGAGACCTTGTTGAGCAGGGGCTGCGAGCCCCAGCCCCACACCGCCGGCGCGGCCAGGATCAGCCGGTCCGCGTCTGGCGGAGTGTCCGAGGCGAAGGCGAGGATGGCCACCGCTCCGCCCATGGAATGGCCGAGCACGGCGATGATGGCGTGCGGGTGCTTGGCGCGCGCGAGGGCGACCGCGGTGCGCAGGTCCTCGGTCATCAGCTTTTCGCCGCCCCAGACGCCGCGTCTCGGCCCCCGCCCGAAGCCGCGCTGATCATAGGCGTAGGTAGTGATCCCCCGCCCGGCCCAGATCGGACCCTCGATGTGGAAGGCGTCGGCATAGTCGTTCATGCCGTGCAGGGCGATGATCACCGCCCAGGGCTCCACCGCCTGGCCCGCTGCATCATGCGCCGCCCAGACGTTCAGGGGCAGGCGATCGCCATCGAAACTGACCAGGGCGTCCGGCTCGAAATGTGGACCGGCGAACCCCGGCGGCGGGAGTTGCGCCCGCTGGCTCAACGGCGCGCAGGCGGCAAGGGCGAGGGCCGCAATTGTAAGGACGATCAGGCGCTTCATGAGGCGAGGATATCTGCCGTGCGGGCCTGGAGGTAGGGGACGATCTCGACCTCGAACCACGGATTGCGCTTCAGCCAGGCCGTGTTGCGCCAGGAGGGGTGCGGCAGGGGCAGATAGGCCGGCAGATAGTCGCGCCAGGCCGCCACGGTATCGGTCATGCTGGCCTTGGCCCGCTTGCCCAGATGCCAGGCCTGGGCGTAGGTCCCAACGAGTAGGGTCAGCTCCGGCCGCAGCGTAGCCATCAGCCGCTCGCGCCACAGTTCAGCGCAGCGCGGCGGCGGCGGGTGGTCGCCCCCGCTGGCGGCGGTTCCAGGATAGCAGAACGCCATGGCCGCCACGCCGATACGCGGATCGCCATAGAAGGTCTCGGCGTCCACGCCCAGCCAGCTGCGCAGTCGATCGCCGGACGGATCAGTGAAGGGGCGCCCGCTCTCATGCACCCGCCGCCCGGGCGCCTGGCCGCAGATGAGGAGGCGCGTCTCCGGCGTCACCATCACCACCGGCCGCGGCGCGCGCGGCAGCTCGCCGGCGCAGGCGCGGCAGGCGCGGATCTCCGCCAGCAGCGACGGAAGCGCCGCGCCCTCCCCCATCAGCCCCTCAGCTTGGCCAGCATGGCCGTCTCGGCGGCGATCAGCTTGGCGAAGGATGGCCGCGCCTTGATGGCCGCGAGGTAGGCCGCGAGCTTCGGATAGGCCGCCGCATCCAGCTCGTAGCCGATGTGATCCAGATTGACGAAGCCGGAGGTCACCGAAATATCCGCCAGGGTGATGCTGTCGCCCACGAGGAAGCCCGAGGCCGGAATGACGCTTTCCAGATAGGCGAGGATGGGCGGCAGCTCTTCGGCCTCGGCCTTCGCGGCCACCGCTTCGTCGCCGGCCATGCCCATGAACATGGGGGCCACCAGACGGTTGAAGAACATCTTGCCGCCGGCGGCGATGAAGATGGTGTCGGCCATTTCGTCGTACCAGATCACCTTGCCGCGAGCCTTGGCCGGCGCGGGGATCATGGCCGGCGCGGGCTGCACCGCCTCCATGTAGTGAACGATGGCCGAGGAGTCGGCGAGATGATAGTCGCCGTCGGCCATGGCCGGGATCTTGCGGAACGGGCTGGCGGCTTGGAAGACGGGATCCTTGTCTCGGAGACCGACGGGCTTGTGCTCGATGGGCAGACCCTTTTCCGACGCGACCACCAAGGTCTTGCGCACGAAGGGCGACATTGAGGCGCCGAAGATGGTGATCATGTGGGGTTTCCTTCCTCATTTTGACTGGCCTCGTTTTGATCGGCCTGGTTTTGATTTGGCAGGCGCAGTCTATAGACGCCCTTGAAGGTGCTGGGATCGACGGCCTTGCCGTGACGGGTGATTTCCAGCCGCCCCTGCCGGGCGAGCCCCACGGCCACGGCGCGCACCTGAGGGAACAGACGACGCCAGCCCTCGGCGTCGGCGTGGCGCGCCACCTCCTCCGCCGACACCGACTTTCCGGCGGGCAAGGCTTGCAGCAGTTCGAAAATGGCGATCTCCAGGGGCGAACTCATCCGCCGCGCCTCAGGGTCTCGCGGGCGATGATCAGCTGCTGCACTTGGGAGGTCCCTTCATAGATGCGGAAGATGCGCACGTCGCGATAGAGCCGCTCGATGCCGTAGTCCGCCACATAGCCTGCGCCGCCGAAGATTTGCACCGCCCGATCGGCGATACGGCCCACAGCTTCCGATGCGAACAGCTTGGCGGCGGCGGCCTCTAGCGTCACATTCTCGCCGGCGTCGCGCTTGCGGGCGGTTTCCAGGGTGAGGGCCTTGGCCGCCAGGGCCTCGGTCTTGGAATCGGCGATAAGGGCCTGGATCAGCTGGAAGTTGGCGATGGCCTGGCCGAATTGCTTGCGCTCGCTGGCGTAGGCGACGCTGTCGGCGATCAGCCGCTCAGCCACGCCGACGCACACCGCCCCCATGTGCAGGCGGCCGCGGTCCAGCACCTGCATGGCCACCTTGAAGCCCTCGCCCTCTTCGCCGAGGCGGTTCTCCGCCGGCACGCGCACGCCGTCGAAGGTGATGTCGTGGATGTGGGCGCCCTGCTGGCCCATCTTCTTCTCAGGCTTGCCCACCGTCACGCCCGGCGCATCGCGGGGCACGAGGAAGGCCGAGACCCCCGCCCCGCCCTTCTTGTCCGGGTCGGTGCGGGCCATGACGGTGAGAAGGTGCGCCCGCCCGGCGTTGGTGATGTAGCGCTTGGCCCCGTCCAGCACATAGTGGTCGCCGTCGCGGCGCGCGCGGGTCTGCACCGCGGCTGAGTCCGACCCTGCCTCCGGCTCGGTGAGGGCGAAGGAGGTGATGATCTCGCCCGCCGCGATGCCGGGCAGCCACTTGGCCTTCTGCTCGGCCGTGCCGAACATGACGAGGCCCTGACTGCCGATGCCCACATTGGTGCCGAAGCAGGAGCGGAAGGCCGGGCTCGCCTTGCAGATCTCCATCACCGCCAGGCACTCCTCCTCCATGGAGAGGCCGAGCCCGCCGAATTCCTCCGGGATCGACATGCCGAAGAGGCCGAGTTCGGCCATCTCGCGGATCACCTCGTCCGGCACCTTGTCCTCTTCGGCCACCTTGGCCTCCAGGGGCCGGAGGCGCTCGGCCACAAAGCGGCGAAGGGTGTCGAGCAACTGCTCGCGCGTCTCTAGGTCGAGAGCCATAGGTGTTTTGTCCATCCTGGATGCTGGCCTTTTGGGCCGCAGCGGTTATATGCGCCGCACACTAATCATGGATCACAAGGGACGGAACCCATGGATGGCGGCGGCGAGGCGGATGGCGCGACCCTGGTGGGCGAGGGCCCGTTCAAGGGCTGGATGACCTGGCTCGACAGCGACGCCTTCGAGACCCTGGCCGGACCGTTCTATTTCCAGAACCAGCCGGATGGGCGCGTGATCTGCGCCACGCAGGTGGAGGAGAAACACCTCAACGGCGGCGGAGCCATGCATGGCGGCGCCATCATGACCTTCGGCGACTTCTGCCTCTTCGCCCTGTCGCGCAAGGAACGCGACCACGCCTTCTCGGTGACGGTGAGTTTCACCGGCGAATTCCTCGGACCCGCCAACGCCGGCGAAATCCTGCTCTGCGAGGGCGAGGTGGTCCGCGCCGGCGGTTCGCTGGTGTTCGTGCGCGGCCTGATGCGCGTGGGCGAGCGGCCGGTGTTCAACTTCTCCGGCGTGGTGAAGAAGCTGAAGAAGCGGGGCTGAAAACCCCGCCCGTCATCCAGCATTCACTTGCCGCCGATCAAGCGACCCCTAAAGTGCAACATTAGCCATAGGTTGCGCGGCTAAATTGGGGGCTTAAGTGAAGATCATACTTTATCTGACAGGCGTGGCGGCAGGAATCGCTTTGAGCGCCGCCACCGCCGAAGCCGCCTGCAGCGTGAAACGCATCGCCGAATTGCCGGTGACCATGCATGGCATGTCGCCGATGGTTCCGGCTGAGATCAACGGAACCAAGGTCAATTTCGTCCTGGATTCCGGGGCCTTCTTCAGCATCATTTCAATTGCCCGCGCCAAGGAACTCAAACTGCCGCTCAACCCGACCGCGTTCAATTTCCGCCTCGAAGGGGTGGGGGGCGATGCGGAGTCCTACATCACAACGGTCAAGACCTTCACCCTGGCCGAAACACCGCTCCCCAACATTCCCTTCTTGGTGGCGAGCGCCACAGGCGGCGACAGCGCCGGCTTGCTTGGCCAGAACGTCCTCGGGCTCGGCGATGTGGAGTACGACCTGCCGCACGGGGCGGTTCGCCTGTACAAGCCTGAAGGTTGCGGCGGCTTCGCCATGGCTTATTGGGCCAAGGATCGCCATTACTCGGAAATCTCCATTCGGCCGCCAGAGGAGCGCAATCGCCACACCCTGGGCGAGGTGTTCATCAACGGCAAGCGCGTGATCGCCACGTTCGACACAGGCGCCTACAGCTCGGTTCTGTCGCGAAGCGCCGCCGCCCGCGCCGGAATCGACGTCAAAGCCCCGAACGTCACCGCCATCGGCACGGCCGGGGGCGTCGGCGGGAGACGCGTTCAGGCTTGGATCGCCCCGGTGGAGAGCTTCAAGATCGGTGACGAGGAAATCCGCAACACCAAGCTCAAGGTTGCGGATTTGGCCATCGATACGGACATGTTGCTTGGAGCCGACTTCTTCATCGCCCACCGCGTTTACGTGTCCAACTCCCAACGCAAGCTCTATTTCACCTATGAGGGCGGCCCGGTGTTCAACCTCAAGTCAGAGGCGTTTGAGCGTCAGGCGGACGATTCGTTGAAGCCCACCACGGTCGCTCCTAAAAACGACGAAGAGCCCAAGGACGCGGACGCCTATGCCCGTCGTGGCGCCGCGCGCCAGACACGCCAAGACCTCGACGGCGCCCTTGCCGACCTCGACCGCGCCGTCGAGCTCGCGCCGCCCGAGGCGCGTTACTATCTGCTGCGCGCAAGGGTTCATGCCGCCAAACATCAGGCTTTCCTGGCCATGGCCGACCTTGACCAAGCCCTCAAGCTAAAACCAGATGATGTAGAGACTCTCCTGGAACGGTCCGCCTATAAGCTCGGCGGCGCAGACCCTATCGGGGCGCTCGTCGACCTCGACGCGGCCGCCAAGGCGGCTCCGAAAGAGTCCGACTTTCAGCTACAAATCGGGGGACTCTATAGTCGCCTGGAAAAGTTCGACCGCGCTGTAAGCGCATTCGATCAGTGGCTGGCGGTGCATGACGACGACGCCCATGCCGCCACGGCGCTCAACGGGCGCTGCTGGGCGCGCGCGCAACTGGGCCAAGGCCTCGACAGGGCGCTCGGCGACTGCAATCGGGCCATCGCCCGCGAACCCAAAATGAGCGTCTTTCTGGATTCCCGCGGACTGGTGCAGCTTCGGCGGGGCGACAACGCCGCCGCCATCGCCGACTATGACGCAGCTCTGGCGCTAAAACCGAAGATCGGCTGGTCGCTGTTGGGCCGCGGGCTGGCGAAGCTCAGAACGGGCCGATCCATCGAGGCCAAGGCTGATATCGACGCCGCTCTCACCATTAATCCCCAACTCAAGGATCAGGCGCTGAAGCGCGGCATCGCCAAACCGGGGGAGCTGTAAAACAAAAGGCGGGGACGTCGCCGCCCCCGCCTCCTGCTCAGCTCTCGAATGAGCCTGGATTAGTTCCGGCTCTTATCCACCAGCTTGCCCTTGGTGATCCAGGGCATCATGTGGCGCAGGCGACCGCCCACTTCTTCGATCTGGTGACGGGCGAGGATCGAGCGGCGCGCCTTCAGACGCGGCTGGCCCACCTGGTTCTCCAGCATGAAGTCGCGCACGAAGGTGCCGTCCTGGATCTCGGTGAGCACCTTCTTCATCTCGGCTTTGGTCTCCGCCGTGACGATGCGCGGGCCGGTGACGTATTCGCCGTACTCGGCGGTGTTGGAGATGGAGTAGTTCATGTTGGCGATGCCGCCCTCATAGATGAGGTCGACGATGAGCTTCACCTCGTGCAGGCACTCGAAATAGGCCATTTCCGGAGCGTAGCCGCCCTCCACCAGGGTCTCGAAGCCGGCGCGGATCAGCTCCACGAGGCCGCCGCACAGCACGGCCTGTTCGCCGAACAGGTCGGTCTCGCACTCTTCGCGGAAGGTGGTCTCGATGACGCCCGAGCGGCCGCCGCCCACGGCCGAAGCGTAGGCGAGGCCGATGTCCTTGGCCTTGCCGGTGGCGTCATGGTGCACGGCCAGCAGGCAGGGCACGCCGCCGCCCTTCAGATATTCGCCGCGCACGGTGTGGCCGGGCCCCTTGGGCGCCACCATCAAGACGTCCACCGACTTCTTCGGCTCGATGAGCCCGAAGTGCACATTGAGGCCGTGGGCGAACATCAGGGCCGCGCCGTCGCGGATGTGCGGGGCGACTTCGGCGAGATAGATGTCGCGCTGATGTTCGTCGGGGGCCAGCATCATCAGCACGTCGGCCCAGCCGGCGGCTTCGGCCACCGACATGACCTTCAGCTGCTCCTTCATGGCCTTCTCGGCCGAGGCGGAACCCGGGCGCAGAGCCACGGCGATGTCGCGCACGCCGGAATCGCGCAGGTTGAGGGCGTGGGCGTGGCCCTGGCTGCCATAGCCGATGACGGCGACCTTCTTGGACTTGATGGTCTCGAGCTCGGCGTCGCCGTCGTAATACACGCGCATATCGGTCTCCTAGAACTTGGATCTCATTGGGGGGAGGAAGCCCTCAGCGCCGATCTGCGCCGCGGGTGAAGGACATGACGCCCGAGCGGGCGCTTTCGACGAGGCCGAGGGGCCGCATCAGATCTTCGAACTTGTCGATCTTCGAGGGAGCGCCGGAGACCTCGAACACGAAGCTCTCATGGGTGGTGTCGATCACCCGGGCGCGGAAGATGTCGGCCATGCGCAAGGCCTCGGCCCGCGCCTCGCCCGCACCCTTCACCTTGAAGAGGGCGAGCTCGCGCTCCAGGCTCTCGGGGTCGTTGCCCACGTCGATGACGGCGCGGGTGCAGACCATCTTCTCCAGCTGGGCGCGGATCTGCTTCAGCGCGCTGGGCGAGCCGCGGGTGACGATGGTGATGCGCGAGGTGTGCGAGGCGTGGTCGGTCTCGGCCACGGTGAGGCTCTCGATATTGTAGCCGCGGGCGGCGAACAGCCCCACCACCCGGTGCAGTACGCCCGCCTCGTTGTCCACCATCACCGCATAGGTGGCCTTCTGCTCGGCCTCCTCGTCATGGTCTAGGAAGTAGGCCGATCCTTGGTCCTGTTCGGTCATGGTCAGACGAGGCTCCGTCCGGTTTCGTCGATGGCCTTGCCGAGATCGCCGTCGAAGTCGGGAAGGATCATTTCATTGTGCGCCTTACCCGATGGGATCATGGGCAGGCAATTGGCCAGGGTCTCCACGCGGCAATCGAACACCACCGGGCCGGGATGGGCGATCATCTCGGCCACCGCGGCCTCCAGCTCCTCCGGCTTTTCGGCGCGCAGGCCCTTGGCCCCATAGGCCTCGGCCAACTTGACGAAGTCCGGCAGGGCGGCGGTGTAGGACTGACTGTAGCGCTCGCCGTGCAGCAGCTCCTGCCACTGGCGCACCATGCCCATCCACTGGTTGTTGAGGATCATCAGCTTCACCGGCAGGCCATATTGAATGACGGTGGAGAGCTCCTGGATATTCATCTGCACCGAGGCGTCGCCCGAGACGCACACCACGAGGGCGTCCGGATGGGCGAGCTGCGCCCCCATGGCCGCCGGCAAGCCATATCCCATGGTGCCGAGACCGCCGGAGGTGAGCAGGTGGTTGGGCGCCTGGAACTTCAGGTATTGCGCCGCCCACATCTGATGCTGGCCCACGTCGGTGGCGATATAGGCGTCCTCGCGGGCGCCGATGGCGCGACCGAGCGCCTCCACCGCCGCCTGCGGCTTGATCTGATCGGTGGAGGGGCCGTAGGCGAAGCAATTGCGCGCCCGCCAGGCCTTGATCTGGGTCCACCAGGGATCGAGCCTCGCCCGGGCTGTGCCGAAACCCGCCTCATTCCAGGCCGAGATCAGGGCCCGCAACACCTTGCCGGCGTCGCCGACAATGCGCAGGTCCGCCTTGACGATCTTGCCGATGGAGGCCGGATCGATGTCGATGTGGATCTTCTTGGAGTCCGGCGAGAAGACGTCCACCCGCCCGGTGACCCGGTCGTCGAAGCGCGCGCCGATGGCGATCATCACGTCGCAGTCATGCATGGCGTTGTTGGCTTCATAGGAGCCATGCATGCCGAGCATGCCGAGCCACTGCGGGTCGCTGCCCGGGAAAGCGCCCAGGCCCATCAGGGTGGAGGTCACCGGCGCCCCGGTCATGCGGGCGAACTCGCGCAGCAGCCGCGACGCTTCCGGTCCGGAATTGATCACCCCGCCGCCGGAATAGATCACCGGCCGCCGCGCATTGGCGATGAGGCTCACCGCCTCGGCGATGCGGCGCGGATCGGGCTCGGTCTTCGGCGCATAGTGGTGGCTGAACTTCGCCGACTTCGGACCCACATAGTGGGCCGAGGCGAACTGCACATCCTTGGGGATGTCCACCAGCACCGGGCCCGGACGGCCGGTGGTGGCGATGTGGAAGGCCTCGTGCAGGGTGACGGCGAGGTCGGCGGTGCGCTTCACCAGCACATTATGCTTGGTGCAGGTGCGGGTGATGCCCACCGTGTCGCACTCCTGGAAGGCGTCGGTGCCGATGAGATGCGTGGGCGCCTGGCCGGTGAGCACCACCAGCGGGATGGAATCCATCAGAGCATCGACAATGCCGGTGACGGTGTTGGTGGCGCCGGGTCCGGACGTGACCAGCACCACGCCCGGCTTGCCGGTGGAGCGAGCATAGCCCTCGGCGGCGTGAGCGGCGGCTTGCTCATGGCGGACCAGGATATGGCGGATGCGCTCGCGGCCGTGAATCTCGGCATCGCGATGCAGGGCGTCATAGATGGGCAGCACCGCCCCGCCCGGATAGCCGAAGATCACCTCCACGCCCTGATCTACTAGGGCCTGCACCACCATTTCGGCGCCGGTCATGATGTCCGTCGCTTGGGCGGGGGCTTCCTTCAGGCTCTGGTGCTTGCTCATGGGAGAGAGACTTTCGAGGGGTGGGCTTGGCTTTCGGGCAACAAAAAAGGCCCTCGGGGGGCCTGGGCGCGCGACCATGGTCGACTGACCTTTGGGGGATCAGCCGCTTACGGTCGCAAATCTAATTACTAGGACTTGGCGCACTTGCGTTGCTCCGAATGGACGCGATAGCTCGTCTCATACCCTGCCCCGTGGGTCAAGGGGAGCATAAAGGGAAAATTTTTGCTTATGCGTGGCGTTGCCGCCGCCTGTTCGGGCCGAACGGCCACAGCGCCTTCAACAGCGCGCCGCGGCGGTGGCGGCGGCGCTTTCGCTCCATGGCGTCGACGTCCTTAAGCCAAAACACCTGCAGCACCCGCCGCTCGCCCACGAAGGACGGGTGGCCGTGCCACGAGCGGTCGGAGCGGGCGAAGGCGAGGAAATTGCCGAACAGCGGCCGAACCGGTTCAGTGCCGGGGCCGTTCAAATCCGGCCCCTCGAGGAACCGCAGCGCGCCGCGATCGTCCTCCCAGGCTTCATTGAAGTAGATCAGGCCCGTAGCCACCTTGTCGCCTCCGTCCGTGTGCGGCGATCCATCGCGGGCCGCCGACCAGCGCCGGGCGACGAACATCTGCGGACGCTCGCTCAGATCGAGCCCCAGCTTGTCCCCCACCAGCTTGGAAAATCCCGGCGCGCGCATTTCGGCGATGAGGTCGGTGAAGGCCTTGCCGCAATTGAGGGTCTCCACTGGAAAGAAGCCGGTCTTGCGCGGATCGGGGAAATCCATGGCCAGATCATGCCGCCACGCCTCGTCTAAGGCGCCCTCCGCCGCCAGATGCGGAAAGGGCTGCAGCCGGGGGCTCGCCGTCGCCAAGCATTCGAGGTCGAGCATGCACCACACCTCGTCATGTCTGGCGTGATCACCGAAGACCCGGCGGCAGATCGCGCTGCGTGGGTCTTGAGATCAAACGTCACGACAGCGGGCTTTGATCCATTTAACCGGCGGATCAGCGGTGTACGCCGGCGCCTATTTGCGCTCCACCTGGCTCACGTCGCGCACGGCGCCCTTGGCGGCGCTGGTGGTCATGGCGGCGTAGGCGCGCAGGGCCGCCGACACCTTGCGCGGGCGAGCCGCCTTGGGCGAATAGGCCGCAGCCCCCCTCGCCTCCTCCGCCGCGCGGCGCGCGTTCAACACCTCGTCCGCCACGGCGAGGCGGATGGTGCGGGCGGGGATGTCGATCTCGATCAGGTCGCCGTCCTGCACCAGGGCGATCAAGCCGCCTTCAGCCGCCTCGGGCGAGGCGTGGCCGATGGAGAGCCCCGAGGTGCCGCCGGAAAAGCGTCCGTCGGTGAGGAGGGCGCAGGCTTTGCCCAGGCCCTTCGATTTCAGATAGCTGGTGGGATAGAGCATTTCCTGCATGCCGGGCCCGCCCTTGGGGCCCTCGTAGCGGATCACCACCACATCGCCGGCCTGCACCTGGCCGCCCAAGATGCCGGACACTGCAGCGTCCTGGCTCTCATAGACCCGCGCCGGGCCGGTGAACTTCAGAATGCTCTCGTCCACGCCGGCGGTCTTCACGATGCAGCCGTCGAGGGCGATATTGCCCTTCAGCACCGCAAGGCCCCCGTCCTGGCTGAAGGCGTGCTCCTTGTCGCGCACCACCCCGCCCTGACGATCAAGATCAAGACTGGTCCAGCGGCTGGCCTGGCTGAAGGCGGTCTGGCTCGGCTGGCCGCCCGGAGCGGCCGAAAACAGCTCGTGCACCTCCGCCGCATTGGTTCGGCGCACGTCCCAGCGGTCGATGGCCGCGCCCAGAGTGGGCGCATGCACAGTGGGAACCTCGCGGCGCAGGAGGCCGGCCCGGTCGAGCTCGCCCAGGATAGCAAACACGCCGCCGGCGCGGTGTACGTCCTCCATGTGCACGTCGGACTTGGCCGGCGCCACCTTGCACAGGCACGGCGCCTGGCGCGACAGGCGATCAATGTCGTCCATGGAGAAGTCGGCGCCGGCCTCATGGGCGGCGGCCAACAGGTGCAGCACGGTGTTGGTGGACCCGCCCATGGCGATGTCGAGAGCCATGGCGTTTTCGAACGCCGCCTTGGTGGCGATGGCCCGAGGCAGGACGCTCTCGTCGTCGCCTTCATAATATCGACGGGCGAGGCTCACCGCCAAACGCCCGGCCTCCTTGAACAGGCGCTCGCGGTCGGCGTGGGTGGCGAGGATCGAACCGTTGCCGGGCAGGGAAAGACCCAACGCCTCGGTGAGGCAGTTCATGGAGTTGGCGGTGAACATGCCCGAGCAGGAGCCGCAGGTGGGGCAGGCCGCGCGCTCGATAGCCGCCACGTCCTCGTCGGTGATCTTCTCATCGGCCGCAGCCACCATGGCGTCGATGAGATCGAGCTTGATCTCCTTGCCGCCCACCACCGCCTTGCCCGCCTCCATGGGCCCGCCGGAGACGAACACGGTCGGGATATTCAGCCGCAGCGCCGCCATCAACATGCCCGGCGTGATCTTGTCGCAGTTGGAGATGCAGACGAGGGCGTCGGCGCAGTGCGCCCCCACCATGAACTCCACGGAGTCGGCGATCAGGTCGCGCGAGGGCAGGCTGTACAGCATGCCGTCATGGCCCATGGCGATGCCGTCGTCCACGGCGATGGTGTTGAACTCCTTGGCGACGGCGCCTGCGGCCTCGATCTCGCGCGCCACCAGCTGGCCAAGGTCCTTCAGGTGCACGTGGCCCGGCACGAACTGGGTGAAGGAGTTGGCGATGGCGATGATCGGCTTGCCAAAGTCGGAATCCTTCATGCCCGTGGCGCGCCAGAGCCCCCGCGCGCCCGCCATGTTGCGGCCGTGGGTGGAGGTGCGGGAACGAAGCGCGGGCATGGGCGATCTCTGGCTTACGAACAGTGACTTAGGAACGCAGGGCGCGGGACCATAGGGGCGTCGCGGCGGACGGGCAAATTTTAACGCCGCATTAACCCAATCGGGTCAGCTTGCGATCGTCTTCTTTTACCGGAGACACCCCACCATCACCATCTCCTGAGCCCGGAGCCCTCCGGGCTCTTTTCTTTTGTGAGAGGCGGCGTCGAAGCGACTTGCACAGCGTGCGGCGCGAGGTTATACGCCCGCTTCTCGAACGAGCGCCCCTGTTCCGCGGTAGCTCAGTGGTAGAGCAGCCGGCTGTTAACCGGCTGGTCGTAGGTTCGAATCCTACCCGCGGAGCCACTTCCTGGCGTGTCCAGACCGGACACATAGGTGACAGATCGTACCTAAGACATAGGTGACAACCTCGGGCCGAACGGGTTGTCGAGGGTTTGCAAGGTTTTTTGCTCCAAGTCGATATATCCGAGATCATACTGCAT
>JBFLWS010000039.1:0-20149 GCA_040757715.1 Pseudomonadota bacterium
TCAATCGCATCAAACAGTTCAGGCGCATCGCCACACGCTACGACAAAACCGCCGCATCATACCTCGGCTTCCTGGCTCTGGCCTCGGTCAAACTCTGGATGCCAACTTATGTCAACAGGCCCTAGTCGGGGTGACGCAAGGTTAGGAATAGTGGTTTTGAACCCATTGCTCGCCTTACGCTACGGCGCCGCTTGACCTCGCGGACCCGGGCCCTACTACCGAAGCCAATAACATCTGGATCGGGAGGATCCCCATGCGTCGCGCCGCCATCGTCAGTCCGGTCCGCACGCCGGTGGGCAAGTATCTCGGCGCCCTGGCCGACGTGCCGGTGGAGACGCTGAGCGCCGCGGTGGTGAAGGAAGTGGTGAGCCGCACGGGCATCGACCCGGCCCTCATCGAGGACGTGGTGTTCGCGCAAGGCTACGCCAATGGCGAAACCCCTTGCGTCGGGCGCTTCGCGGCCCTGGCGGCGGGCCTGCCCCTGGAGGTTCCGGGCATCCAGCTCGACCGGCGCTGCGGCGGCGGGCTCTCGGCCATCGCCACCGCCGCCATGATGGTGGAGACCGGGGCGGCGGACGTGGTCATCGCCGGCGGCGTCGAAAGCATGAGCAATGTGGAGTACTACACCACCGCCATGCGGCGCGGCTCGCGCGGCGGCTCGGTGACCCTGCATGACCGACTGGAGCGGGCCCGGGTGCGCTCGCAGCCGGCGGAGCGCTTCGGCATCATCTCCGGCATGATCGAGACCGCCGAGAACCTGGCCCGCGAATACGCCATCTCCCGCGAGGCCTGCGACGCTTACGCGGTGGAGAGTCATCAGCGTGCGACCGCGGCCTGGGCGAGCGGCAAGTTCGCCAACGAGCTCGTGCCCATCGCCGTGCCGCAAAAGCGCGGCGAGCCGGTGATGGTGACTGCGGACGAGGGCGTGCGCGCCGATGCGAGCCTCGCCACCCTCGGCGCCCTCAAGCCCATGCTGAAGGACGGGGTCTGCACCGCCGGCAATTCCAGCCAGCAGAACGACGCCGCCGCCGCCTGTCTCATTGTCGCCGAGGATCGGCTAGAGGCGCTCGGCCTGAAGCCGCTGGGCTTCCTGGTGGGCTGGGCCGCCGCCGGCTGCCATCCAGCCACCATGGGCATCGGCCCGGTGCCGGCGGTGAAGAAGCTGTTCGCCCGCACGGGCCTTGGCTGGGCCG
Source organism: Pseudomonadota bacterium (assembly GCA_040757715.1). GTDB lineage: Bacteria > Pseudomonadota > Alphaproteobacteria > Caulobacterales > Caulobacteraceae > CAIMFV01. Next base: position 1,194 of record JBFLWS010000039.1, read on the forward strand.
ACATCGACCTCGTGGAGCTGAACGAGGCCTTCGCCGCCCAGGTGCTGGCGGTGCTGAAGGGCTGGGACTGGGACGAGCGCGACAAGCTGAACGTGAACGGTTCAGGCATTTCCCTCGGCCATCCCATCGGGGCCACCGGCGGGCGCATCATGGCCACGCTCTTGAACGAGATGCAGCGGCGCGGCGCGCGCTATGGCCTTGAGACCATGTGCATCGGCGGCGGCCAGGGCATAGCCGCCGTGTTCGAGCGGGCCTAGGCTGAAGATTTCCCGACCCGCCCAGCGCCTCGGAGCCACGACCTAATATGACAACGCTGTCTGGTAATTTGCGACCCCTCGGCCGCTCGTCGCTGAAGGTCTCGCCCCTGGCCTGGGGCATGTGGCGTTTCCAAGGGGATGACGTCGCTCACGCCCAGAGCCTGGTGGAGGCGGCCTTCGCCGCGGGGATCACGCTGTTCGACACCGCCGACATCTATGGCCTCGGGGGCGCCGACGGCTTCGGCGGAGCGGAGCGGTTGCTGGGCAAGGTGCTCGCCGAGGCGCCGCACCTGCGCCAGCGCATGGTGCTGGCCACCAAGGGCGGGATCGAGCCAGGCACGCCCTACAATTCCAGCCCAGCCTATCTCATCGAGGCCTGCGAGGCTTCGCTCAAGCGCCTGAACACCGACCATGTGGAGCTCTACCAGATCCACCGGCCGGACGTGCTCGCCCATCCCGAACAGGTGGCCGAGACCTTCTATCGCCTGCGCAAGGCGGGCAAGATTTTGGAGGCCGGGGTCTCCAACTTCACGGCGGGCCAGACGCGGGCGCTACAGGCCTGGCTCGACTTTCCCCTCGCCGCCACCCAGCCGGAATTCTCGGCCCTGCATATCGAGCCGCTCAGCGACGGGGTGCTCGACCTCGCGCAAGAGACCCGGCTCAGCGTGCTCGCCTGGTCGCCGCTGGCTGGCGGCCGGCTGATGGCCCCGCCGGCGGATCAGCCGCGCGTTCAGCGGGTGGCTGAGGCCCTCGACGCGGTCGCCACTCAGCATGGCGCCACGCGCGACGCTGTGGCCATCGCCTGGGTGCTGGCCCATCCTTCCGGCGCCATCCCCATCATCGGCTCCCAGTCCTCGGCGCGCATTCAGGCGGCGGCTAAGGCCCTCGAAATCCCGCTCAGCCGCGCCGAGTGGTACGCCATCCTCACCGCCTCCCGTGGAGAACGCCTGCCGTGACCCCCGTTGAAGTCTCCTGGTTTTCCGCCCTCTGCGACGACGATTTCGAATATCTCGGCGTGCCCGACCCGGCCCTCTTGTCGAGCTATGAGCACTGCCGCGGCATCGTGCTCGCCGCTGAGGAGGCCGGCTTTGACAACATCCTGCTGCCCTCCGGCTATGCGGCGGGCATCGACACCCTCGCCTTCGCAGCCGCCATCGCCACTCTCACCCGGCGCATCAAGCTCCTCGCGGCGGTGCGCGTAGGCGAGGTGTGGCCGCCGCAGCTGGCGCGCCAGATCGCCACCCTCGACCAGATCGCCGGCGGCCGGCTGAATGTGAACATCATCTCTTCGGACCTGCCGGGCGAGACCCTGGCCAGCGGTCCGCGCTATCGCCGCACCGTGGAGGTCATGCACATCCTGCGCACCCTGCTGAACGGCGAGGCGCTGGACCATCAGGGCGAGCACTATCAGTTCAAACTCGACCCGCCGCGCATCCGCACCGTCACGGGCTGCTGCCCGCCGCTCTATTTCGGCGGTCTGTCGGAAGACGCCCGCGAAGCCGCCGCCGAGGGCTGCGACGTCTATCTCATGTGGCCGGACCGCATGGAGGCCGTGGCTGAGATCATCGCCGACATGAAGGCGCGCGCCGCCAAGCGCGGCCGCAAACTGCGGTTCGGCTACCGCGCCCACGTCATTGTGCGCGAGACCGAGGACGAGGCGCGCGCGGCGGCGGACCGGCTTGTCTCGCGCCTCGACGACAAGGTGGGCGAGGAGATCCGCAACCGCTCCCTCGACACCCAGTCCGTGGGCGTGCGGCGCCAGGCCGAGCTGCGTGGTCAGGCGGCGGACGACGGCTATGTGGAGGCCAATTTGTGGACCGGCATCGGCCGGGCCCGCTCGGGCTGCGGCGCGGCCATCGTCGGGGATCCCGACCAGGTGCTGGCCAAGCTCGAAGCCTATCAGAAGCTGGGCATCGAGGCGTTCGTCCTTTCCGGCTACCCGCACCGCACCGAGGCTGACCTGTTCGCCCGCTACGTGCTGCCGAAGCTGAACCATGGTCCGTTGACGCTGGGCTGATCTGAACGCTTGCGCCGGCGCGGCGGAGGAGGATGCTTGCCGCGCGCGGCGGCCGATTCGGTCGCCATGGCGGAACCTGGAGGCGTGGATGAGCTTTCGATCGCTGCTGTTCGTGCCCGGCGCGCGCCCTGACCGCTTTCAAAAGGCGGTGAGCGTGGGCGCGGACGCGGTGTGCATCGATCTGGAGGACGCCGTGCCGCCGGGCCAGAAGGACGCCGCCCGCCACTCAGCCCTCGACTTCATCGCCCAGACCGAAATGCGCGGCCTTGGCGTGCGCATCAACGCCGTGCACACGCCCGACTGCATCACCGACCTGCGCGCCATCGGCACGGCGCGCAAGCGGCCCGGCTTCGTCATGATCGCCAAGGTGGACAGCGCCCAGGACCTCGCCCTCGTGCGGCAGGCCATCGGCGAGGATGCGCCGCTATGGCCGATCATCGAAAGCGCCGAGGGCCTGCGCCACGCCTGGGAGATCGCCTCCGCCGACGCCGTGGCGGGCGTGCTGTTCGGGGCGGTAGACTTCGCCGCCGACCTCGGTTGCACCATGGACTGGGAGCCCCTGCTCTACGCCCGCGGCGCCCTCGCCGCCGCGGCGGCGCGCGGTCATCGCCAGCTGCTGGACTCGCCCTTTGTCGATGTCCGCGACCTCGCCGGCCTCGAGGAAGCCACGACGCGAGCGCGGGTGATGGGCTTCACCGGCCGCGCCTGCATCCATCCCGACCAGGTGCCGGTGGTGAATCGGCTCTACACCCCCTCCGCCGCCGAGATCACCCAGGCGCGGCGGGTGCTCAACGCCTTCAACGCCACGGGCGGCGGGCCGGCCCTGCTCGACGGCAAGCTGATCGAGCTGCCCGTGGTGCGCCAGGCCGTCCGCGTGCTGGAGCGGGCGGGGGAAGTTTAGTGCGAAGTGGCGGCGCTGAAGTCGGCGAACAGGTCGTAGCGATCGCCGCGAAAGCGCTGGCGCACGAAGGTGATCCCCTCGCCGGAACGCCAGGTCCAGCGATCCACTGCGAGGAGGGGCGCGCCGCGGGCGAGGCCGAGCCGTCGCGCCTCAAGGGGGCTCGCCGCCACGGCGCGGATGCGGTGGCGCGCATCGCTCCAGGCCACGTGCTGCAATAGCCAGGAGCCGGGCGAGGTTGTGCTGAAGTCTTCCGTTTCGGCGTCCGGCGCGGCGGCTAGGCGAATGAGGCGCTGTTCCAGGGCGAAGGGCTCCTCGGCGGCGAAATGCGCGCCTTCCAGCAAGAGGATGGCCTCGCCCGGTCGACCCAGCTCGGCCTCGTCAGCGTCGGCGCCGTCCAGGAGCCGCACTGTCCGTTGGATCAACTGAAAGCGATAGGCCTCGCCGCGCCGGGCGACGATCTCGGCGATGTCGGGGATTTCCAGCACCGCCGTCTGCAGATGCGGCCGCGCCACCACCGTACCGGCGCGCTTGTTGCGCACTACGAGCCCCGCCGCCGCCAGGGCCGTGAGCGCCTTGTGCACGGTCATGCGCGCGCAGCCATAGACCGCCATGAGCTCGGCCTCGGTGGGCACCCGATCCCCCGGCCGCCACGCCCCCGAGCGGATCTTGGCCTCAAGATCAAGGCGAATGCGCCGTTCAAGGCCGGGCGGGCGGGGGCTCACGCGTCCAGCACCTTGGCCAGCGCCCGGCGATAGTCGGCGAGGAGGCGGTCCCGTTCGATGTGCCGGCCTTGCCTCACCACCTGGCGGCCGGCGCGCCACACGCCGTCGATCACATCTCGCCCAAGCCCGAACACCAGGCTGTCGAGCAGGGCATCGCCGCGCCGGCCAAAGAGGTCGGGGTGCTGGGCGTCGAGACTGACGAGATCGGCGGCCTCGCCTTGCTCCAAGCCACGTCCGGAGACGCCGAGGGCCTGAGCGCCGCCCGCCAAGGCGCCGTGGAACAGCCGAGCGCCGGTGGAGCGCTCCAGGCTCGCCAGCACGTTGCGGGCCTGGTGGCTGAGCCGCTGCGAATATTCGAGGCCGCGCAACTCGGCCGGGGCGGAAATGGCGATGTTGGAGTCCGTGCCTACGCCGAAGCGCCCGCCGGCGCCGAGATAGGCCGCCGCTGGAAAGATCCCGTCGCCGAGATTGGCTTCGGTCACCGGACAAAGCCCCGCCACCGCGCCTGACGCCGCCAGGGCGCGGGTCTCTTCAGGATCGAGATGGGTGGCGTGGATCAGGCACCAGTGCGCGTCCAGCGCCGTGTTGTCCAACAGCCACTGCACCGGCCGTTTCCCCGTGGCGGCGAGGCAATCCGCCACCTCCTTCACCTGCTCGGCAGCGTGGATGTGAACGGGACCGCCGGCGCCCAGCGCCACCACCTGGGCGAGGTCGTCCGGCAGGGCGGCGCGCAGGCTGTGCGGCGCCACGCCGAGATTGGCGCCTTCCAGATGGGCGATGGCCGCGCGACTACGCTCCAGCAATAGCGCATAGCGATCGACGCTGTTGAGGAAGCGCCGTTGGCCTTCGGTGGGCGCCGCGCCGTCGAACCCGCCCTGGGCGTAATAGACCGGCAGCAGGGTGAGGCCGATCCCGGTCGCCTCCGCCGCCGCGGCGATGCGCGCCGCCATCTCGCCGAGGTCCGCATAGGGCGCGCCGTCCGGGGCGTGGTGCAGGTAATGGAACTCCCCCACCCGGGTGAAGCCGCCCTCCAGCATCTCGGCGAAGGCGAAGGCGGCGATGGCCTGCATCTCCTCCGGCCCCATGCGGCCGAGGAAGCGGTACATCAGCTCGCGCCAGCTCCAGAAGTCGTCGCGCGAGGCGCCGCGATATTCGGTGAGCCCGGCCATGCCGCGCTGAAAGGCGTGGCTGTGCACATTGCAGAGGCCGGGCAGGGCGACGCCGCCGCGCAGGTCGTCCGGGCCCGGCTCGACCTCGGTTTCCAGCTTGGCGATGCGTCCCTCGGCCAGGGTGACCCGCACCTTGTCCTGCCAGCCGCGCGCCGTCAGGGCGGTCTCGAACCAAATCGTCGCCATGGGGGTCTCCGCCGCGATCACGCAAATTATGTCTAGACATTATCCGCGTCCTGGGCAAGGCTCGCCGCGCCCTGAAAGAGGAGATCGTCCTTGCGCTGCGACCGCATCTGGCGGAACGCCCGGCTGGCCACCCTCGACCCGAGCCGGCCCGGCCTCGGCTTGGTGGAGCATGGGCTCATCGCCGCCAAGGACGGGCGCATCCTCTACGCGGGGCCGGCCAAAGACGCGCCGACCGACCTCGACGCCCCGCGGATCGAGGACCTGGACGGGCGCTGGATCACGCCCGGCCTCATCGACCCCCACACCCACCTCGTCCATGCCGGCGATCGGGCGCGGGAGTTCGAGCTGCGGCTGGAAGGCGCGAGCTACGAGGCCATCGCCAAGGCCGGAGGCGGCATCGTCTCCACCATGAGCGCCACGCGGGCGGCCTCTGTGGACCAGCTGGTCGCCGCGAGCCTGCCCCGCCTCGACGCGCTGCTGGCCGAGGGCGCTGCGACGGTGGAGATCAAGTCCGGCTACGGCCTTTCCCTCGACGCCGAGCTGAACCAGCTGCGGGCGATCCGGCGCCTCGGCGAGCTGCGGAACGTCGACCTTCGCCCCACCCTCCTCGCCGCCCATGCCTTACCGCCAGAATATGCGCAGGATCGCGCGGCCTATGTGGACCTCGTCTGCCGCGAGATCATCCCCGCCGCTGCGGCCGAGCACCTGGCCGAGGCGGTGGACGCCTTCTGCGAGACCATCGGCTTCACCTCGGACGAGGTGCGTCGGGTGTTCGAGGCGGCCAAGGCCCATGGCCTGAAGGTGGAGCTGCACGCCGAACAGCTGTCCAACCAGCATGGCGCGGCGCTGGCGGCCGAGTTCAGCGCCTTGTCCGCCGATCATCTGGAACATCTGGACGCGGCTGGGACCGACGCCATGGCGCGGGCGGGAACTGTCGCGGTGCTGCTCCCCGTGGCCTACTATTTTATCCGCGAGACCAAGCTGCCGCCGATAGAGGCCCTGCGCGCCGCAGGCGTTCCCCTGGCGCTCGCCACCGACTGCAACCCTGGCACCTCGCCCTGCACGTCGTTGTTTTTGGTCATGAACATGGCCGCCACCCTCTTCCGCCTCACCGTGGAGGAGTGCCTGGCCGGCGTCACCCGCGAGGCGGCCAAGGCCTTAGGGCTCGCCCACGAGGTGGGAAGCCTCACCCCTGGCAAGCGCTGCGACCTCGCCATCTGGGATATCGAGCGCCCGGCCGAGCTGGTCTACCGCCTCGGCTTCAACCCGTTACACGCCCGCATCTGGAGGGGCCGATGACCGACCTCATTCTCACCCCCGGCGATGTGAGCTTGGCCGCCTGGCGGGCCATCCATGGCGGCCTTGGCGCCCGGCTGCACGCGAGCGCGGCCGGCAAGATCGCCGCCAGCGCCGCCGCCGTGGCCCGCATCATCGCCCGCGGCGAGCCGGTCTATGGGATCAACACCGGCTTCGGCAAACTGGCCAGCGTGCGCATCGAGGCCGGCGATCTGGAGACGCTCCAGCGCAATATCGTGCTCTCCCACGCCGCCGGGGTGGGCGAGCCCGCGCCGAGGCCGGTGGTGCGGCTGATGATGGCCCTGAAGCTGGCCAGTCTCGGCCAAGGCGCCTCGGGGGTGAAGCCGGAGACCATCGCCCTTCTGGAAGCCCTCCTCACCCGCAAGCTCACGCCCGTGGTGCCGGCGCAGGGCTCGGTGGGGGCGTCCGGCGACCTCGCCCCCTTGGCGCACATGGCTGCGACCATGATCGGGGTCGGCGAGATCGAGTCGGCGGGGGTGCGACTACCAGCGGCCAAGGCCCTGGCCGACGCTGGGCTTCAACCGCTCAACCTCGGTCCCAAGGAAGGCCTCGCCCTCCTCAACGGCACTCAGTTTTCCACGGCCTACGCTCTCTCGGGCCTGTTCCACGCCGAGCGGCTCTATCAGAGCGCCCTGGTCACCGGCGCGCTTTCCACCGAGGCGGCCAAAGGCTCCGACGCCCCGTTCGATCCGCGCATTCATGAGCTGCGCCGTCACCAGGGTCAGATCGAGACCGCCGAGGCCCTGCGCCGGCTCATGGCCGGCTCGGCCATCCGCGCCTCGCACCTGACGGGCGATCCGCGGGTGCAGGACCCCTATTGCCTGCGCTGCCAGCCCCAGGTGATGGGCGCGGCCCTCACCGTGCTGCGTCAGGCCGCCCACACCCTCCTGGAAGAAGCCAACGGCGTCTCCGACAACCCGCTGATCTTTGCGGGGGAGGGCGAGCGCCCGGACGAGGCCCTCTCCGGCGGCAATTTCCACGCCGAGCCGGTGGCCTTCGCCGCCGACATGATCGCTTTGGCCGTTTGCGAGATCGGCTCCATCGCCGAGCGCCGCATCGCCATGCTGGTGGACCCAGCCCTCTCCGGCCTGCCCGCCTTCCTCACCCCAAGGCCCGGCCTCAACTCCGGCTTCATGATCCCGCAGGTGACCGCGGCGGCGCTGGTCTCGGAGAACAAGATGCTGGCCCATCCGGCCAGCGTCGACTCCATACCCACCTCGGCCAATCAGGAGGATCACGTCTCCATGGCCGCCCATGGCGCGCGCAGGCTCGCCACCCTCACCGCCAACGCCGAGAACGTGCTGGCCATCGAGCTGCTGGCCGCCGCCCAGGGCTGCGACTTCCATGCGCCGCTCACCTCCAGCGCCCATCTCGAAGCCGCACGGGCCCTGTTGCGGAATGACGTGCCGACGCTGGATCACGACCGCTGGTTCCATCCGGACATCGCCGCCGCCGCAGACCTCATCCGTTCCGGCGCGGTGGTGGTGGCCGCCGGCGCCCGCCTGCCGGGAGTGTCCCCATGATCACCGACTGGCTCGAGGTTCAGCTGGGCGAGGCGCCGCTGGTGGTGGCCTTCCCACACACGGGCACGGAGATCCCCGCCGAGCTCGCCCCCCGCTACGCCTCGCCCTGGATCGCCCGGCGCGACGCGGACTGGTGGATCGGCAGGCTCTATGACTTCTGCCATGAGCTGGGGGCGACCACCGTGCGCACCTCGATCTCGCGCTCGGTGATCGATGTGAACCGCGACCCGTCCGGCGCCTCGCTCTATCCCGGCCAAGCGACCACCGAGCTATGCCCCACCACCACCTTTGATGGGGAGGCGCTCTACCATCCGGGCGCCGAGCCGGACGCCGAGGAGATCGAGCGCCGGCGTGAGACCTGGTTCGTCCCCTACCATGCGGCCCTCGCCGCCGAGCTGGAGCGGCTGAAGGCGCGCCACGGCCAGGTGGTGCTCTACGACGCCCACTCCATCCGCTCCTGCATCCCGCGTCTGTTCGAAGGCCAGTTGCCGCAGTTCAACATCGGCACGAACACCGGAGGAAGCTGCGCCCGCGACCTCGCCGACGCGGTGGAGACCGCGTGCGACCGGGCCAATCTCTCCCGCGTCACCGACGGCCGTTTCAAGGGCGGCTGGACCACGCGCCATTACGGCCAGCCGGGCGCGGGGGTGCACGCCCTCCAGATGGAGCTCGCCTGCCGCGGCTACATGGTGGAGCCGCAGGGTCGCCCCAGCCCCGACAACTGGCCCTCGCCTTACGAGCCGCACCGCGCCGAGCCTCTGCGCCAGGTGCTGAAGGACGTGCTCGCCGCCTGCCTCGCCTTCGCCAAAGCCTGAATGACCTAGCCTGAACGTCCCGGAGCCCCGCATGACCCGCCGCGACCCCACCCGCGTGATCCGCCCCGCCACCGGCCCCGAGCGCTCGGCCAAGAGCTGGCTCACCGAGGCCCCCCTGCGCATGCTGATGAACAACCTGCACCCGGACGTGGCCGAGCACCCGGAGGAGCTGGTGGTCTATGGCGGCATCGGCCGGGCGGCGCGGGACTGGGAGAGCTATGATCGCATCGTCGAGACCCTGAAGCGGCTGGAGGACGACGAGACTCTGCTGGTGCAGTCGGGCAAGCCGGTGGGGGTGTTCCGCACCCATGCCGACGCGCCGCGGGTGCTCATCGCCAACTCCAACCTGGTGCCGCGCTGGGCCACCTGGGACCATTTCAACGAGCTCGACCGCAAGGGCTTGGCCATGTACGGCCAGATGACCGCCGGCTCGTGGATCTATATCGGCGCCCAGGGCATCGTGCAGGGCACCTATGAGACCTTCGTGGAGATGGGCCGTCAGCACTATGGCGGCGATCTGTCCGGCAAGTGGCTCCTGACCGCAGGCCTTGGCGGCATGGGCGGGGCCCAGCCCCTGGCGGCGGTGATGGCCGGCGCTTCGTGCCTGGCCATTGAATGCCAGGCCTCACGCCTCGATATGCGCCTGCGCACCGGCTACCTCGACAAAAAGACCGACAGCCTGGACGAGGCCCTGGCGATCATCGAGCAGTCCTGCCGCGACAAGACGCCGATGTCGGTGGGGCTGCTGGGCAACGCCGCCGAACTCCTGCCGCTGATGTTCGAGCGCGGGGTGCGGCCCGACCTCCTCACCGATCAGACCTCCGCCCATGACCCGGTGAACGGCTACCTGCCCGCCGGCTGGACCCTGGAGCGCTGGACCGCCATGCGCGACCAGGACCCCAAGCAGGTGGAGGAGGCGGCCAAGGCCTCCATGGCGCAGCACGTGCGGGCCATGCTGGATTTCCAGAAGGCGGGCGTGCCCACCGTCGACTACGGCAACAACATCCGCCAGATGGCCAAGGAGGCCGGGGTGGAGAACGCCTTCGACTTCCCCGGCTTCGTGCCCGCCTATATCCGCCCGCTGTTCTGCCGCGGGATCGGCCCGTTCCGCTGGGCGGCTTTGTCGGGCGATCCGGAGGACATCGCCAGGACCGACGCCAAGGTGAAGGAGCTGATCCCCGACAATCCGCACCTGCACAACTGGCTCGACATGGCGGCCAAGAAGATCAAGTTCCAGGGCCTGCCGGCGCGCATCTGCTGGGTGGGGCTGGGCGACCGCCATCGCCTGGGCCTCGCCTTCAACGAGATGGTGGCCAAGGGCGAGCTGAAGGCCCCGGTGGTGATCGGCCGCGACCATCTGGACTCCGGCTCGGTGGCCGCGCCCAACCGCGAGACCGAGGCCATGCGCGACGGCTCCGACGCGGTGTCCGACTGGCCGCTGCTCAATGCGCTGCTGAACACGGCGTCGGGCGCCACCTGGGTGTCGCTGCACCACGGCGGCGGGGTGGGCATGGGCTTCTCCCAGCACGCCGGCATGGTCATCGTCTGCGACGGCACCGAGGCGGCGGCCAAGCGCCTCGCCCGTGTGCTGTGGAACGACCCGGCCACCGGGGTGATGCGCCATGCCGATGCGGGCTACGACATCGCCCTTGATTGCGCGCGTGAGCACAACCTTGATCTGCCGGGAATACTCCCCTGAGGTGAGCTAATCCTACAGGAGGTGGGCGGGTCTAGCCTTGAGCCATGACCGACGCCGCTTCGACCTCCCCCATCGGCCAGCCGCTCACCGACGCTGGCCTACACGCCGCCTGCGAGGCGCTCGGCGCGCCGAGCCGCAATCTGTGGGCGGTGCTCTTGGTGGAGAGTTCGGGCTTCGGCTTTCTCAATGATCGCCGGCCCAAGGTGCTGTTCGAGCGGCACATCTTTCACCGACTCACCGCCGGGCGCTTCGACCGCACTGCGCCCGACCTCTCCAATCCCCTGCCCGGCGGCTACGGCCCGGTGGGACCGCGGCAGCATCAGCGCCTCGCCGCCGCCATGGCGCTGGACGCCACCGCCGCCGTGCAGGCCGCCAGCTGGGGCCTCGGCCAGGTGCTGGGCGAGCTCTTCGCGCCTTGCGGATATGAGTCGGCGGCGGCCTTTGTCGCCGACGCCCGGCGCGGCGAGGACGAGCAGCTGCTGGCCATGGCGCGGCTGATCCGCGCCGACAACCTGCACCTCGCCCTGGCCAATGAGGACTGGCCGCGCTTCGCCCGCGGCTACAACGGCGCCGGCTATCGGCGGGCGGGCTATGATCGAAAGCTGCGCGAGGCCGTCGCCAGCTTGGAGCGCGAAGGCCTGCCTGACCTTACCCGCCGCGCCGCCATGCTGGACCGCGCCTACGCCGAGGCGGTCTCCCGCGCCTGAACCGTCTTGACCGCCTTGTCCTGGAACCAGGGGATGAGGCGGCGGATGGCCTCTTCGATCTCCGGCGTGGAGACGGCAAAGCTCATGCGGATGAAGCGCCCCCCGTCCACCGGGTCGAAGTCGATCCCCGGCGCGGTGGCGACGCCGGTGTCGCGCACCAGCTGTTCGCAGAAACCGAGGCTGTCCTCGGTGAGATGGCCCACATCGGCGTAGATGTAGAAGGCGCCGTCCGGCGGGGCGATGGCCGACAGCCCCATGGCCGGCAGGGCCTCCAGCATCAGGGCCCGGTTGGCCGCATAGACCGCCACATAGCCGTCCAGCTCCGCTGTGCAGTCCATGGCCGCGAGCCCCGCATGCTGGCTCAGCGACGGAGCGGTGAGGAAGAGATTGGCGAGATAAGACCGGAAGTGGACGATCTCGGCCTCAGGAACCACCATCCAACCGAGCCGCCAGGCCACCATGCTGAAATATTTGGAAAAGCTGTTGATGACGATGGCCTGATCGTCGAACTCCAGCATGGTGTGCATGGCCGCGCCATAGCCGAGGCCGTGATAGATCTCATCGGAGATGATGCGCGTGCCCTGCGCGCGGCATGTGTCGGCCAGGGCCTTCAGCTCTGAACCCGGAATGATGGCTCCGGTGGGATTGGCGGGGCTGGCCACGATCACCCCCTTGGGCGCGGGCGTCAGGGCGGCGAGGTGGCTGGCCTTAAGGCGAAACTCGCTCTCCGCACCGCAGGGGATCTCCACTGGGGTCAGCTTCAGCGCCTTGGTCGCATTGCGATAGGCCACATAGCCCGGGCGGGCCATGGCGATCTCGTCCCCCGCATCGAACAGGCCCGCCAAGGCCGCGGTCAGTCCCGGCGAGGCGCCGCAGGTCAAAAGAATGCGATCGGGCGAGATCTCAATCCCATGCCGCTCGCGATAGAGCCGGGCGATTCGCGCCTTCAGCGCCGGACTTTCCCAATAGCCCATGGGGTCGGTGTCCAGCACCTGGCGCGCGGCGGCCAGGGCCGCGCCCGGCGCGCCAGTGGAGGGCTGGCCAAACTCCATGTGAATCACCGAACGGCCCTTGGCCTTCAGCGCATGGGCGATGCGGCTGACGCCCATGGCGTAGAAGGGGTCGATGGACACGGGCATGGACGCGGACTCCGGCAAATAGGACCAAGACGCTGCTCGCTAGAAGGAATTGCGTCCAAAGGCCATGTTGGGGGTCATTTTCGCCAAGTCGCAAGGCCTCGCGGCGAATAGCAACCTTCCCTACATCTCTTGGCGTTACCCCCGCGTCTTGTCGACCTCTCGCGTCTCGCGCGAATAGGCCGAACGGATGAGGCCTAAAGCGGCGTCGTTCGTTGACTTGACCCCGTCGAAGCTTAAAAGCGGGCGCAACGTCGCATTGGCCGCCGAAAGGGGAAGCCGGGAGGCGAAGCAAATCATGGCTCAAGGTTCCAACATGTCAGCAGCACGGCCCCTGTCGCCGCACATGCAAATCTGGCGGTGGCACATCACCATGGCCGCCTCGATCCTCAACCGCGCCGCCGGCGTGGCGCTCTATGGCGGCTTCCTCTTGATGGCCGTGGTGTTCGGCGCGGCGCTGCTGGGCAAGGCGGACTACGATCTGGTCGCCGGCCTCCTCGCCACCATCCCCGGCCAGGCGCTGCTGTTCGTCATCACTCTCGCCCTCTTCTACCACCTGGCGGCGGGGCTTCGGCACCTGGCTTGGGATCGCGGGCTTGGCTTTACGCCGGCCACGGCCAACGCCACCGCGGCCCTGTCGTTCCTCTTCGCCTTCCTCGCCACTGTGGCGGTGTGGGGCGCGATCCTTCTGGGAGTGCTCTGATGGGCGGAACCGTCACCGTGCCCAAGAAGCCCGGCCATTCGGGCGTGGGCCACTTCAAAATCGAGCGCCTCACCTCGGTGCTGCTCATCCCGCTCACCCTGTGGGCCCTCTATGTGGCGGCGAAGTTGGCGCCGGGCGGTTATGACGCTGTGGTCGCCTTCGTGCGCGAGCCGGTGAACGCCGCCATCGTGCTGCTCTTGGCCACCATCAGCGCCGCGCACATGCGCCTCGGCATGACGGTGATCATCGAGGACTATGTGGAGACCCCGGCCCTGCGCGGCCTCGCCCTCCTGGTGAACTTCCTCGTGGTGGCGGCCGCCTGGCTGGTCATCGCCTATTCCATCGCCGCGGCCTATCTGCCCGGCCTCCCGCACTGATCTGATCCGGACCTGACCCCCATGGCCGCATACTCGTTCATTGATCATCAGTACGACGTCGTGGTGGTGGGCGCCGGCGGCTCGGGCCTCCGCGCCGCCCTCGGTTGCGCCCAGGCCGGGCTGAAGACCGCCTGCGTCACCAAGGTGTTCCCCACCCGCAGCCACACCGTGGCGGCCCAGGGCGGCATCTCCGCCAGCCTCGGCAACATGGGCGAGGATAACTGGCGCTGGCACATGTACGACACCGTGAAGGGGTCGGACTGGCTGGGCGACCAGGACGCCATCGAATATCTGTGCCGCAACGCCCCGGCCGCGGTCTATGAGCTGGAACACTGGGGCGTGCCGTTCAGCCGCACCGACAAGGGCGAGATCTACCAGCGCGCTTTCGGCGGCATGACCAAGAACTACGGCGAGGGGCCGATCCAGCGCACCTGCGCCGCCGCCGACCGCACCGGCCACGCCATCCTGCACACCCTCTACGGCCAGTCGCTGCAGAACGCCGTGGACTTCTACATCGAGTTCTTCGCCCTTGATCTGATCATGGACGAAGGCGTGTGCCGCGGCGTCACCGCCTGGAAGCTGGATGACGGCACTCTGCACCGCTTCTCCGCCCAGCTGGTCATCCTGGCCACCGGCGGCTATGGCCGCGCCTACTTCTCCTGCACCTCGGCCCACACCTGCACCGGCGACGGCAACGCCATGGTGCTGCGCGCCGGCCTGCCGCTGCAGGACATGGAGTTCGTGCAGTTCCACCCCACCGGCATCTACGGCGCCGGCTGCCTCATCACCGAAGGCGCCCGCGGCGAGGGCGGCTACCTCACCAACTCGCAGGGCGAGCGCTTCATGGAGCGTTACGCGCCCTCGGCCAAGGACCTGGCCAGCCGCGACGTGGTCAGCCGCGCCATGACCATGGAAATCCGCGAGGGCCGCGGCGTCGGTCCCCTGAAGGACCACATCTTCCTGCACCTCGACCACCTGGACCCGAAGATCCTGCACGAGCGCCTGCCCGGCATTTCGGAAAGCGCCAAGATCTTCTCCGGCGTGGACGTGACCAAGGAGCCGATCCCGGTGCTGCCCACCGTGCACTACAACATGGGCGGCATCCCGACGAACTATCACGGCGAGGTGCTGACCAAGGTCGGCGACAATCCCGACACCGTGGTGCCGGGCCTGATGGCCGTGGGCGAGGCCGCCTGCGTGTCGGTGCACGGCGCCAACCGTCTTGGCTCCAACTCCCTCACCGACCTCGTGGTGTTCGGCCGCGCGGCCGGTCTGCGCGCCGCCGAGGTGGTGAAGCCGGGCGCGGCCCTGCCCGCCGCCAAGGCCTCCATTACCGACGCCCACCTGGCGCGCTTCGATCGCCTGCGCAACGCCAACGGCTCGGAGCCCACCGCCAAGCTGCGCCTCGAAATGCAAAGGGCCATGCAGGAAGACGTGGCGGTGTTCCGCACCGAGGAAAGCCTGCTCACCGGCGTGAAGCGCATCGCCGACGTCTTCTCCCGCAAGGGCGACGTGAAGGTGTCCGACCGCAGCCTCGTCTGGAACACCGACCTGATGGAGACGCTGGAGTTCGACAACCTGATCGGCCAGGCCGCCGTGACGGTGAACTCCGCCGCCAACCGCCAGGAGAGCCGCGGCGCCCACGCCCGCGAGGACTTCAAGGACCGCAATGACGAGGTGTGGATGAAGCACACGCTCGCCTGGGTTGACGACGCCTCCGGCAAGGTGACCCTCGATTACCGGCCGGTGCACACCTACACCATGACCGACGAGATCTCGTACATCGCGCCCAAGGCGCGGGTTTACTGAGGCGACACTAGAGATGGTTCAGCTCACGCTCCCCAAGAACTCCAAGGTCGGCAAGGGCAAGCATCACCCGGCCCCGCAAGGCGCCAAGAAGGTGAAGACCTTCCGCATCTATCGCTACGACCCGGAAACCGGCCAGAATCCGCGCTGGGACACCTATGACGTGGCGGTGGATCAGTGCGGCCCCATGGTGCTGGACGCCATCTTGCACATCAAGAACACCATGGACCCGAGCCTCGCCTTCCGGCGCTCGTGCCGCGAAGGGGTGTGCGGCTCCTGCGCCATGAACATCGGCGGGCGCAACACGCTGGCTTGCACCCACGCCTGGGCCGATGAGCCGGCCGAGACGATCCAGATCTCCCCCCTGCCGCACATGCCGGTGCTGAAGGACCTGGTGCCCGACCTGACCCTGTTCTTCGCCCAATACGCCTCGGTGGAGCCCTGGCTGCACGCCAAGACCGCTGCGCCGGAAAAGGAATGGAACCAGGCCCCCAAGGAGCGCGCCAAGCTCGACGGTCTCTATGAGTGCATCCTTTGCGCCTGCTGCTCCACCTCCTGCCCGAGCTACTGGTGGAACGGCGACAAGTACCTCGGCCCGGCGGCCCTGTTGCAGGCCTATCGCTGGCTGTCGGACAGCCGCGACCAGGCCAAGGACGCGCGTCTGGACGACCTGGACGACACCTTCAAGCTCTATCGCTGCCACACCATCATGAACTGCGCCCAGGTCTGCCCCAAGGGCCTGAACCCGGCCAAGGCCATCGCTGGCATCAAGGGCATGCTGGCGGCGCGCTGAGCATCCAGTGCAGACAAGCAAAAGGGCGCGGCGTTCTCATCAACGTCGCGCCCTTTTTCATACCGTCATCGTTAGGGACGCGGCGCGAGGTGCAGCAGGCGAGGCGCCCGGCGAAGCGTGCCGCTCATCACATAATTGCTGCGCCCAGAGCCGTCCTCGAACTCGGTGAACACGTCGTAGTGCAAAAGGTTCGGATTGATCTGTTGCAGGACCACCTGACGGCGCGCAAAGCCTTGTTGATAGTGGGCGGTGGCGGCCACGGCGCCCGCCACGGGATTGCCGCCCACCGACGAGGCGAAGGTCGGACCGACGGCGACGCCCCAGTCGCAAGCCGTGGGCGTGCATTCGCCGAACACGCGGACATCGACCTTGGCCCCTGCGGCCGGCGCCACAATCACTTCGGCGATGTCGCGCGGATTCGGATTGGCGTTGACCCAGTTCCCCAAAAGGCTCGCCGAGGCTTGGCCGACGGCCAGCGCAGACCAGGCAAGGCCGGCCGCCAAGGTGAGTTTCAACATCGACGTTACATTGGACATGGTTCCTCCCTTCGCTGCTGGGCGATCGGAGGTCCGGCCCGGTCAGCGTCATTGATGCCTTAAGACCACGAATGCACTCGAATTCGCCCTAAGCGCCGCATACCGTCTCATGGGACATGCAGCCGCCTCAGCGTCGACGGAAGCTCTACCTATAGCGGCCGTCGGCGATCGCAATTACCATCAACAGGCGGTATTATCAACCGCTGACCACAACCCTGGGGCGTTCATGGTTTTCGTGGACAAACGGGCGGGGCGTTGGCCGTCAATTCCGCCAAGCAAAAAGGGCGCGGCGTCCAAGCGGACGTCGCCCCCTGATTGTTGCGCGCTAAGGTGTTAGCGATGCGGCCCGAGCGGACCGATCGGCGGCGTCGGCAGGTGGATCAGCCGCGGCGCGCGGCGCAGCGTGCCGCCCATGATGTAACTGTTGCGCCCGGAGCCGTCTTCGAAGTCGCTGAAGATCTCATAGCGCAGCAGGTTCGGACCAGCTTGGCGCAGGATCACCAGACGCCGCGCGAAGCCCTGCTGGTAATGGGCGGTGGCGGCCACAGCATCCATCACCGGATTGCCCGCCACTGAAGGCGAGAAGGTCGAGCCGCGCACCGAGCCCCAATCGCAGGCCGTGGGCTCGCAGGCGCCGAATACACGCACATTGACCTTGGTCCCGCCGGCGGGCCCGACCAACACCTCAGTGATATCGCGCGCTCCGGGATTAGTATTCACCCAAGCGCCCGAAAGACTGGCGACGCTCGCCGAAGCTTGGGCGACGGCGAGAGCCCCCCATGCCAAACCAGCGGCCAAAGCAACCTTAAGCAGAGACTTGGAATTCAACATGGATTAGCCCTCCGATATTGTACGAACCGGCCCCCCGGTCCGTGCGGCGACACTGTCGTCGCTCGCAGGGCCATAAAATAACATGGCGCATGAACGGCGCCTGACACAGATTCTTGATCAAATGTCAGGAAACGCCGATGCGCCCCTCAATGCCCGGTGTCGCGGCGCAGCACGCCGGTGATCATGTAGCCCAGCGCCGCTGACCGGGGATAGTTGGTGTACAGCTGGTACTGCAGCTGGTCCCCGGGCATTTGGGTGAGGATCAGCAGGCGCTGCGCGCTCGGCTGCTGGTAGGTGACGCTGAGCGCAAAGGCGCCTGGGACCGGCGCGCCGTTGATGGACTGGCTGTAGCCGATCGCCTCCGACAGGCCCCAATCGCAGGGTTTGGGCGAACACTGGGCGAAGGTCTCCACCACCACCGGGGAGGTGGGAGAGCGCGTACGCAGGGTGATGTCGAGCTCCGCCAGGCCGCCGAGTTGCGGCGCGACATTCACCCACTTGCCGGCGAGGACGGCCACCTGGGCCGGCGCAGTGGTGGCCAAGGCCGCGGCGATGACGCCCACGGTCCATGCGATCAAGCTCGTCCGAGCCATATGAAGTCCCTCCCCGAGACGTCGACTGGACCGGCCCTCCGGCCCGGCGTCCAGTGAACGCCAGCCCGCCACGAGGATCAACACATGTTTAGGGGCGCGAGGAAGCCGGCGCTTAACGGATCACCCGCGCGCGGCGTTGTCCAAGGCCTCCACCACAATGCCTTCGGAGAGGAGCTGCGGCAGCACCACCGGCTGGGCGCCCTTGCCATAGACGAGATAGAGCGGCACGCCGGAGCGGCCCTGCGCCGCCAGCGCCTTGGCGATTTCCGGATTCCGGTTGGTCCAGTCGGCCTTCAGATAGACGGCCCTGTCGCGGGCGAAGGCGGCCTTCACCGAGTCCGTAGCGAGCGCGGTGCGCTCATTCACCTGACAGGTGACGCACCAGGCGGCGGTGAAGTCCACGAACACCGGGCGGCCCTCGACTTGCAGCGCGGCCACACGCTCGGGCGACCAGGGTTCCGTGACGAAACCTGCCGTCGTGGACGGGGCGTTCGAGGCCTCGGCGGGCAGGGTCATCTGCGACCCGGCGAAGGCGAGCGGGCCGGTGGCGATCAGGGCGAGTATGGCGAAGACGCGCATGAGCGCCGGGGCGACGCCGCGCTGGCTCGCCCCCCACAGCCACACCGAGAGGCTGAGCACGATGGCGGCGGCGAACAGGAAGGGCAAACCGTCGACGCCGGTCTCGCGGGCGAACACCCAGGCGAGCCAGGCCGCCGCCCCGTACATGGGAAAGGCCAGGGCCTTCTTCAGTCCGTCCATCCAGGCGCCCGGTTTGGGCAACAGGCGCGCCACGGCGGGCACGAAGGCGATGGCCACAAAGGGCGAGGCGAGGCCGAGGCCGATGGCGGCGAAGACCGCGAGGGTCGCC
>JBFLWS010000040.1:0-15000 GCA_040757715.1 Pseudomonadota bacterium
AATCGCCAGCTTGAGCGATGATCCGATCGTCGGACTGCCTGCTGTGGCGATCTGATCAACCCGGCCCACGCCGGAGTTCATCTCGGTGGCCCCGCTTCAGCTACACCACCGCCGGGGACACGATCCTACATTCACGGCGAACCTATTGGGAGCCGCATCATGGCCATTGGTCAAAAGTCCCTCGATCTGCCGGCGCCGGGCGAGGCCCTGAAGGGCCGGCCTGAGCCGATTCCCACCGCCGCGACTCACTTCGTCAACGGCGCGCCGCTGCAGGGTCCGTTCCCGCCGGGGAGTGAGGAGGCGGTGTTGGCCATGGGCTGCTTCTGGGGCGTGGAGCGGCTGTTCTGGAAGCTGCCCGGCGTGTTGGTCACCGCGGCGGGCTACGCCGGCGGCGAGACGCCCAACCCGACCTACGAAGAGGTGTGCAGCGGGCGCACCGGCCATGCCGAGGTGGTGCGGGTGATCTTCGACCCCACTGTGATTTCCTATGAGTCGCTCTTGAAGGCGTTCTGGGAAAATCACGACCCGACCCAGGGCATGCGCCAGGGCGGCGACATTGGCACGCAGTACCGCTCGGCCATCTACACGCTGAACGAGGCCCAGCGCGCGGCGGCGGAGCGCTCGCGCACGGCCTATGCGGCGGCGCTGGCGGGGCGGGGGCTTCCCCCCATCACCACCGAGATCACGCCGGCCGGTCCGTTCTATTACGCCGAGGCCTATCACCAGCAGTACCTGGCCAAGAACCCCGGCGGCTATTGCGGCCTGGGCGGCGTGGGCGTGAGCTGCCCCATCGGCCTCGACGTGGAGGCGTAACCGCAGAAGTAGGAGGCGCGCGTGCGCTACGAGGCCTTCCACGACATGGCGCTCAAGCTGCCCGGCGCCCGGTTCGACGTGAAGTGGGGCTGCGACCGCACCTTCTGCGTCGGGCCGAAGATGTTCGCCCACGCGGGCCCCCTGAACGCCGAGCCGAGCGGCTATATGTTCAAGGCGAGCGAGCTGGGGTTTGAGATGCTGACCGGCGCGGGGCTCGCCGCGCCCGCGCCCTATCTCGGCAAGGCCAAGTGGGTGCTGACGGCGGGCCCAGACGCCCTGTCGGATGAAGAGCTCGCCGACTATGTCGCCCAGTCCTACCGCCTGGTGGCGGCGGGCCTCACCGCCAAGCTCCGTCGGGAGCTTGGCGTCGGGATTTAATCGCTATTTCGTCCAGCGCTTCAGCCAGCCAAGCACGGTCTCCTGCCACTGCACGGAGTTCTGCGGCTTCAGCACCCAGTGATTCTCGTCCGGGAAGGTGAGGAATTCGCTCGGCACGCCCTTGCGCTGCAAGGCGGTGAAGGCGGCGAGGCCCTGCTCCTCGGGGATGCGGAAGTCGCGCTCGCTGTGGATGATCAGCATGGGCTTATTCCACGCCGCCACATGATTGGCCGGGTTGAACTTCTCATAGGCGGCCGGGTCGACCCAGGGCGTGGCGTGGCCGTTCTCCCACTCGGAGAACCACAGCTCCTCGGTGGAATAGCCCATCATGCGGTTGTCGAAGATGCCGTCGTGGCTGACTAGGCATTTCCACGGCGCGCTCCAATTGCCGGCGATCCAGTTGACCATGAAGCCGCCATAGGAGGCGCCGAGCGCGCAGGCGTGCTCCCCGTCGAGGAAGTCGTATTTGGCGAGCGCCGCGGCCCAGCCCTTCTGCAGGTCCTCCAGCGGGCGATCGCCCCAGTGGCCGGCGATGGCGTCGGTGAAGGCCTGGCCATAGCCCGGCGTGCCGTGGAACTCGATCAGCACCACGGCAAAGCCCTGGGCGGCGTAGGTTTGCGGATTCCAGCGATAGCCCCAGCCGTTGGCGTAGGGCACTTCGGGCCCGCCGTGGATGATAAAGGCCACCGGGTACTTGTGGCCCGCCTGATAGCCGGCCGGCTTCACCACATAACCATGCACGTTCTCGCCGTTCCAGGCGGCGAAGGTGAAGGGCTCGAAGGCCCCCAGCTCAATGCCGGCCAGCTGGTCCTCGCCCACATGGGTGAGCTGCACCTCGCCCTTGTCGGCAAGACGATAGAGCTGATCGGGGCCGGCGAGGGAGCTCATGCTCAGCGTGACGCCGGCCTTGCTGACGGCGAAGTCCGACACGTGGCCCTGATGGGTCAGTTCGCGCACCGCGCCCTTGGCCGGATCGAGCTGATAGAGCTTCTCCTGGCCGGCGTCGGCGGCGGTCAGATAAAGGCTCTTGCCGTCGAGGCTCCAGGCGATCTGGTCGGCGGAGCGGTCGAAGGCCGGATCCACCTCGCGGGTCTGACCGCTCTTCAGATCCATGACCATGACGCCGAAGCGGTCGCTCTCGAAGGTGGGGCGCTTCTGGGCGCGATAGGCGAGCTTGGTCCCATCGGGGGAGAACACCGGCTGCGCGTCCCAGGCGGGGTTGCCGGCGGTGAGATCCTTGGGCGCGGCCGAGCCGTCGATAGGCGTCGCATAGAGGTCGAAATTGGTGCTCCAGGGCTCCGTGCGGCCGGCCAGACGGGCGGAGAACACCACCGTCTTGGAGTCGGGGCTGATGGCGAAGTCGTGGTCGTCGCCGTCGGGCTTGGAGGGCGCATCGCCGTCGAAGCCGGCCATGAGCGGGCGCGCTACGCCCTCAGCCACGCCATCGGCATTCAGCGCCAGCGAGAACAGGTGGTTGCGCGTGCCGTCGGCCCATTCGTCCCAGTGACGCACGAACAGCTTGGTGAATAGCCGACCGCTGGCTTTGTGCTGAGCCTCGGCCTTCTGGCGCGCTGCGGTGGCCTCTGGGGCCTCGGCGTCCGGGAACACCGCCAGGGCGATCACCAAGGTCTTGCCGTCGGGGGCGAGGCGGAAGGCCTGCACATCCAGCGGCAGGTTCGTCACCTGAGTCGCCGTCGCCCCGTCAGGGCTGGTCTTCCACACCTGGGCCGAGCCCGAGCGGTGGGAGAGGAAATAGATGGCCTTGCCGTCCGGGCTCCAGCGCGGGTTGGTCGCCCCGCCGTCGGAGATGGAAAGGCGCACGGCGGTCTTCCACATCACCCCCTTGCGGTCGGGGAAATGGGTGGGCACGACCCACAGCGAGTGGCTGGACCGGTTGGCGTCAAAGTCCACCTTGCGCAAGTCATAGACGGCCAGGGTCCCGTCCGGCGACACCTGGGCGTCGGACATCCGATCGAGGCTGGCGAGGTCTCTAGGCTGCAGTGCGCGCGCCTGCGCGACGCCCGCGAACGCCACCGCCGCCAAGGCGATCACCGCAGTCTGGCCGAAAATTGCGTGAAATTTGGTCATTCTGGAACGCTCCACCCTGGAAGGGCCAAGGCGTAGCATGCGGCGCGCAGGGGCTCCAGGGGGAGGGCTGGAGCCTCCAGGGATGGTGCGGACGTCGAGCGGCGCCGACAGCAACCCACGACTACTCAAGCGCAACCTGACTCGGGTTTCGAGGGGCGGTGCCCGATCACGCGCAACCCGCCGCGCTCGGTTTCCTCGAGCGTGAAATCGCCGATCTGGTTCAGTGAAAGCTGAAGCGCGGCGACATCCTGATCGGCTCGCACGCTAGGTTTCGAGAAGTAGTGGCGCGGCACCTCGACCCACTCGATCTCGCGAAGCGGCTTTGGGCCGAACTGGAAGAAGTCAGCCCATGCGTGGGGACATTGAAGCGACAGGACGCCGATCTCGTGCTCACGATCGTCGTAGACGAAGCGGATGAGGAGGCGGGTGATATCGGACTGGGACTCCACTACTTCGAAAAACTTACGCCACTTCGTGTCAGACATGAACGAGGCGCTGTAGTCGCGGGGGATGGTCCGACGCCGACGGTCGTGGCCGAGATGCTTTGCTGCGTGGAAATGCTCAACCTTTTTCGACATTGGCCCCACGCCTGAGAGCGCGCCCGAGAATCTCAGCTCAATCAACCAAGAAGGAAAGGTTCGATATCCGAATAAGCGGCTTGCCCGCTTAAACTGTAGCAGATTGTCAATTGCCCGGTGAAGGGAAGTCCGTGAGCTAAATAAAATGGATGGTGCGGACGGGGGGACTCGAACCCCCACGGCCTGTGGCCAACGGATTTTAAGTCCGGTGCGTCTACCGATTCCGCCACGTCCGCCCTGGGCAAGGGCGCGGACCTTATAGACTATGCCGGCGCCGGGCCAGAGCCTCAGCGCCCCTGATAACGCCGATGGCCAGGCGCCCTTGCGAATTGGTGACGGCGCCGTCACCATGGCCGCAACAAAAGAAATCGCCTCGGGGAGAGGACGCATGCAAGGTACGCGGTACGACTACGTCATCGTGGGCGCGGGGTCGGCGGGCTCGGTGCTCGCCAATCGCTTGAGCGAGGATCCCAACACCAAGGTGCTGGTGCTGGAGGCCGGGGGCCGCAACACCTCGATCCTGGTGAAGATGCCGGCCGGCGTCGGCCAGCTGATCAAGAAGAAGAGCGAGTTCAACTGGGGCTTCTGGACCGAGCCGGAGCCGCACATGAACAATCGCCGCCTGTGGTGGCCGCGCGGACGCGGGCTCGGCGGCTCCTCGGCCATCAACGGCATGATCTATATCCGCGGCCATGCCAGCGACTATGACCAGTGGCGGCAGATGGGCCTGTCCGGCTGGTCCTATGAAGAGGTGCTGCCCTACTTCAAGCGCGCCGAGACCCTGCACGGCGAGCCGAGCCCCTATCACGGCTTTGAAGGCCCGCTGCATGTGAGCTGGGGCGAGCTCAGCGACCATCCCCTCAACGCCGGCGTCATCAAGGCGGGCGTCGAGGCGGGCTACAAGTTCACCGAGGATTTCAACGGCGCCGACCAGGAAGGCTTCGGCCGCTATCAGCTCACCATCCGCGACGGCCAGCGCTGGAGCGCGGCGGCGGGCTATCTTGATCCGATCCGCGAGGCGCGGCCAAACCTCTCCATCGTCACCGGCGCGCGCACCACGCGGCTGGTGATCGAGAAGGGCCGGGCGGTCGGCGTTGAGTATGTGGTGAGCAAGGGCGGCGAACGGCAGGTCGCCTATGCCGACGGCGAGGTGCTGCTGGCTGCCGGCGCGGTGCAGTCGCCGCAGATCTTGCAGCTCTCGGGCATCGGCGATCCGGACGCCCTGGCCAAGCACGGGATCAAGGCGGTGCACGCGCTGAAAGGCGTGGGCGCCAATCTGCAGGACCACCTGGACGTCTGCCTCAACTGGACCAGCAAGGGGCCTTTGTCGCTTTACAACGAGACCAAGGGCCTGAAGCAGCTCATGGTGGGGATCAACTATATGCTCACCGGCAAGGGGCCCGGGCGGCAGAACGGGCTTGAGTCCGGCGCCTTCCTGAAGTCGCGGCCCGACCTCGCCGCCCCCGACCTGCAGATTCACTTCGTGCGGGCGATCATGAAGAACCACGCCAAGGAGAGCGTGAACGCCGACGGCTACACCCTGCACGTCTGCCAGCTCCGGCCTGAAAGCCGCGGAAGCATCGGCCTGCGCTCAGCCGATCCGTTCGACGATCCGACGATCCTCGCCAACTACCTCGCCACCGAGGAGGACAAGCGGGCGATTCGCCAGGGCGTGCGCATGGCGCGCGACGTGGTGGCTCAACCTTCCTTGCGCGAACTCACCGACGTGGAGCTGTCGCCGGGCGCGGGCGTGGAGAGCGACGCCGAGATCGACGCCTGGGTGCGCCAGTTCGGCGAGACCATCTACCACCCGGTGGGAACGGCCAAGATGGGCGTGGAAGGCGATTCCATGGCGGTGGTGAACGCCGAGCTGAAGCTGATCGGTCTCGACGGCCTGCGGGTGGTGGACGCCAGCGCCATGCCGACCTTGGTGGGCGGCAACACCAATGCGCCCACCATCATGCTGGCGGAAAAAGCCGCTGATATGATTCGCGGGCGCGCGGCCCTGCCGGCCGAGACTCTCGGCGATGCAGGCCGCTCGGCGGCCTAGGCTTAGGCGACGATGCGGCCGTTCACGGCGGCGAGGCGCAGGTGCGCGCCACGACGCTGGGCGGCCGGATGCGGCATGGCGCTCGGGCGCTCGGCAGGCCCGACGATGGTGAGGTCCGTGAGTCGGAGCTGGGTCACCGGCTCGCCGGCCAGGCGGGCGGTGAGCGAGGTCGGCTGATAGAGGCCCATGATGCGGTCGGCGAGGCCGGTCGGCCCGACCATCGGGGCGAGGGTGATCTCGACGCTGATGCTTTGTCCGCTGGCGGCGATGGCCTCGGCGGTGATGACCAAGGGAGAGCGCAGCAGGCGGGCCTGACCGAGGGAAAGCTCGATCTTCTCGCGCTCGCCGGCGACCCACAGCTGGAGGAAATTCACCCCCTTCAGCTCCCGGCCGTGCAGGTCGTTCACCAGGCCGCCCGCCAGGCGGAACACCTCCGCGCCCGCCTTTTCGCGGCCGAGGATGAACAGCTGCGGCAACAGCGGGCCAAAGGCCACCGGCGACATTTCCGCTCGGGCCGGCAATTGGCCGCCGATGCGACGCTCGCGCCATTCCCGGATCAGGCGTTCGGTGTGCGGATGAAACATGACGGCCTCGTCTCTGTTCGCAAGGTTGTGCGACTTGCAGGGAAAGGCCGGCGCCACGGGGAACTGTGCCGAAACGGAGCGAAACCGTTGGAATCGTGCCGGCATCCTTAACGCGATGGCAGGAATTGCGGCGGCAATGCTGAGGTCAGCGTCCGCGGAACCCTTGTCGTCATGTCGCGTCTTGCCACGCTCATCAGTCTCATGGCGCTCAGCGCGCCGGGCGCCGCTCTGGCCGGCGGCTCATCTTGCGGCTGCGTGCCGACGACGCATCAGGTGCGTGTGCCCGGCATCCAAGTCGATACGCCTTCCGTTGTGGTGACACCGCCTGCGCCGTCCGGCGGCGGGGGATCGGGCGGAGGCGGCGCCAGCGCTTCGAGCTCAGCCTCGGCTGGGGCTGGAATCACCGCGCAAATCACCACCACCACCACCTCGTCCGGCGCCGGGAGCGCGACGGGCGCAGCGGCGAATCTCCTGACCGGGGGGGGCGGCGGCGGTTGGAGCGCGGAGGCGGGCCCCTACAGCACGGTCAATCTCACGGTGGAGACGGGCGCGGCCCTGACCACGCGCCAGGTGTGCGTGGCCGAGAAGGCGGTGGTCACGGTGGTGGCCATTGAGGCCGTTTGCCTCGACGACAAGGCGGCGCCGCATCCGGCCTCGCAAGTGACGCCCGACCGCGAACTGGCGCCAGCCTATGCCGGCGAGGTCTATCGCTGCATCGCTGGCACACGGCTGCAATACACCCTGGCCGAGGGCCGCAACGCTGCCGATCTCGCCCATGGCCGCACCACCACCTGCAACAAGGGTGAAGCTCTGGTGCGCAGCGCTGACGGCGCGCTCGCTTGCCGTCCGCAGGCCCCCGCGCGGGACTGCAACGAACGCTCGCTGCTGCGGCGGTTTGGACCGGGGATCAAGATCGTGCAGGCGCGCACCGGCGCTGTCTGCGCGGCTTGGCGCAGCGAGCAGGTGGTGGCCCAGGGGGCGAGCTTGACCGGCGCGCTCACCCTCGATGGCGGCGTGGGCGGCGTAGTCCGCTGACCCTTAAGGCTTCACCGGTTCAGCGGCGAGCCGGGCCCCTTCCTCCGGAACAAGCTCCAAGGTCCAGGCGGTCTTCGTCGTGAAATAGGTCTTGGCCGCGCGTTGGATGTCGGAGGTGGTGATCTTCTCCAGCCCAGGCACGGCATCCTTGATCAGGTCGAGCATCTGAGGATCGGTCTGGGCGTCGCGCAGAGCGCCCAGCCAATAACCGTTGGTCTGCCGCGCCTTGTCGATGCCTTCGATCTGCGGCTTGCGAGCGCGGTCGAGCTCGTCCTGAGTCACGCCCTTCTCGGCCATGTCGGCGGTGATGCGGGCGAGATTGGTGCGGAAGGCGTCGATCTTGTCCGGCGGCGTCTCGATGCCAGCGATGGTGTATCCAAAGCCCGGCAGCTGGCGCGAGTTCTGGCCGAAAACCATGGGCGCGTAGGCCGCGCCTTCCTGCACTCGCACCACTTCGAACAGGCGCGACAGCAGGATTTGCTGCGTGAGTCCGATGATGCGCACCGTTTGCGGATCGGCGCGCCCATCCACCGTCGGCCAACCGATGGAAACCACCGACTGGTTGGCCTGACCCTTGTGATGGAGAATCACCGGTCCAGCAGACGCCGGGAAGGTCACCTTGATGTTGGCCGGGGTCGGCGTGAAGGCGGTTTCACGCTTAGGCAAGGCGCCCAAGGTCTTGGCCGTCTCGGCGATGGCTTGGTCGACCGTGATGTCGCCCACGATCTCCACCTCCACAGCCTCTTTGGTGAGCGGGGCGGCGAGGAGAGTCTTCAGGTCATCGGGCTTGGCGGCGGCGAGCTCGGCTGGCGTGGCCAGATAGGCCCAGCGGCGGTCATTCCCATGGACCCGCGGCTGCAACTCCACCTGCCAGGCGTTCATGGGCGCGGTCTCGACTTGGCCGCGCACCAAGGTCTGACTGGCGCGTTGCTGATCGAAGGCCTGCGGGCGGAAACCGGGCGCGGTCATGAAGGCCGCGATCTGTTGCAGCTCATAGGCTAGGTCTGCGGTCTTGGCGCTGCCCGAGAA
The DNA here is from genome assembly GCA_040757715.1 of Pseudomonadota bacterium. Lineage (GTDB taxonomy): Bacteria > Pseudomonadota > Alphaproteobacteria > Caulobacterales > Caulobacteraceae > CAIMFV01. Next base: position 8,556 of record JBFLWS010000040.1, read on the forward strand.
GACGAAGTGAGCGTCGTTGGCGCCGAAATTCAGGTCCATGGCCTTGTCGGCGAAGAGGGCGTCGATTTCGTCCACCGTCAGGTCTGTGAGGCCGCCCTGCAGGAAGGCGGGAATCGCCCAGTTCAGCGCCGAAGCGCCAGGCGGGCGTTCGCGCAGACCGCCGCCCAGGTTCACCGCCAACTGCACCTTCTTATCCTCAAACTTGGTCGGCTTTACCGTGAGGCGCACGCCGTTGGCGAAACGCACGAAGGTTGCGCCTGCCTCTGTCGACTCACGCCGTTCCACCACCTGACCGAGGGGGCCGAAGCTCGTATGGGTCCAGGTCTTGGACGTCTCGGCCTTGGGGGCGGCGATGGGGCTCGAATCAATGACCCGGAACGTGTCGGCCAAGGCTGCATCGCCGCCTTCCAACGGCGTCGGCGAGGAGAAATACACGAGCGGTCCGCTGCCGCTGAAAGCCTCGCGCAGCGCTGCGTTCACGGTTTCAGCCTTCAGCCCCTTGGTCGTGGCCTCGAAGCGGGCGAGGGCGTCTTCGGGCGATGTGAAGACCCGGTCGTCATTCACCGCCTGGACGAGGCCCGCGGCGAGATTGCGCGAACGGCGGGTATTCACGCCGTCCACCGCCGCTTGCAGATTGGTGCGCATCTCGGCGATTTCGCGATCCACCTCGGTTTGGGCGAGGCCGTATTGCAGCACTTGGCGCCGCGCAGCGTCCGCGGCGGCGAGGGCCTTCTTCCATTCCCGGGGCTTGGGGACCACCACCAGGCCGGCGGCGTCGAGGCTCTTCACGTAATCGGAGTAGTTGACGCCCGCCTGAACGAAGGGCGCGTCGGGGGCGTGGGCCAGCTTGTCCAGCCGCCGGCTGAGGGCGCTCAGGCCGAGTTCGCGCACCACATTGCGCGCCCGCTTCGCGACGCTGTCGGGGGCGTTGTCGTGCGGGTGAACCCAGTCGACCCACAGGACCGGCGCAAGGCCTGGCTCCGAATAGACCGTGGCTTCCAGCTTGCGCGGCTTGGGCGCGCCAAGGTCTGGACGATGCTCAGTGGGCGTCGCGTCGCGCCAGTCGCTGAACTTGGCTTTGATCATCGATTCGACCGCCTTCGGATCGATATCGCCCACCACGATCAGCGTCGCGGCCTCGGGGCGATAGTGCTCGCGGTAATAGGCGGCGATCTCGCCGACCGGCGCATGCTGGAGCACGTCCACCTTGCCGATGGGGAAGCGGTGCGACGCCAACTGATCAGGCATGAGGAAGAGCCAGCGCTGGTCGAACTGGCTACGACGCGCCGGGGTGTCGCCGAGTCGTTGTTCGGACTCCACCACGCCGCGCTCGGGCTCCATGGCCGCAGCGGCGAGGGTCAGTTCGCTGGCCGCCTCGCGCATGAGCATCAGCCCGGTGTCGAGAGCGTCAGGCTCCGACAACGGCATGTCGAACTGATAGACGGTCTCGTCAAAGCCGGTGAAGGCATTGGTGTCGGCGCCGAATTGCAGACCGTGGCGTTCGAGGATCTTTTTCACATCGCCTTCAGCCACGTGGGTCGAGCCCTTGAAGGCCATATGCTCAAGGAAATGGGCGAGGCCCTGCTGCGCGTCCGTCTCCTCCAGCGAGCCCGAGCCGATGCGCAGCCGCAGCGACACCTCCTTGGTGGGGGTGGTGTTGTGCATGATGGCGTAGCGCATGCCGTTGGGCAGGACGCCGTAGGTCACCCGCGCATCCGCTTTCAAATCGCTGGAGGCTTGGGGCCAGGCGTTGGTTTGCGGCGCGGCGAAGGCGCCTTGCGCGAGGCACAGGGCGAGGGCTGACCCGGCCGAAAGGGCGAGGCGTCGAAAGGGCGTCATGAGGTCAGTCCGAGAAACGAAGGCCAAGGTCGGATTTGTTGGGAAACAATTTGGCGCCGACAAGGCGAAATTTCTCGGCGATGGGATCAGTGCCCCGACTTCACCTGATAGGTGGCGGTGTTGCCTACGGCGCTGGCTTGAGCGTTGACGGTCGATGCGCCGTTGACGGTGGCGGTGGTGGAGGCGTGCACGCCGCCGTTGTTCACCTGGGTGTTGGTTGCACCGACGCCGCCCTGGCAACTGGGACAGGCATAGCCGCTGGCGGCGTTGCCCACGGCGGTGGACACGAGGTTCACGCCGCCGCTCGTCCCATCGCCCCCGGTGAAGCTGGCCGTGGCCGAGACGTCGCCATTGTTGGTCTGGCTGACGGTCATATTGGTCTGGGGGCCGGCGTTGGAGGCGATAGCCGAGTTGCCGACACCGTAGGCGGAGACCGTGGCCGTCCCGGACCAGGCCTGCAGTTGCACCTCGTTGTCGGCGCTCACCGCCGAACCGTTGGTCTGGGTGGAGGTGAGCGACGTGGTCCCGGTGTCGGCGGCGATGTTGATGTTATTCGCCGTGGCGGTGGCGGCGGAGATGAAGTCGCCCGTCGTGGTCTGGTTCACCAGCACCGTGGCCTGCACCCTCGCGGTCTCCTGATCCTGGGTCGCCTGGGCGTTCACGGACGAGTTGGTCGCGTCCACGGTGACGTTATTGCCGACAGCGGTGGCCGAATAGCCGGACGCGCCGCTCACGCAGCAGATCGTGGCGTTCACATAGGCGCGCACCAGGCCCTGGTTCGATTGGGTCGCATTCGGCTGAGTGGTTCCGTTCACCACCTCCCAGCCCTGGGTGTTGGCGACTGCGCTGGAATCAACGGAAACCTGGCCCGTGGGGCCGCCCCCCGTGCCCACATAGCTGTCGGCAGTGGTCTGGCCGGCGTTGGTCACGGTCTGTCTCGCCGAGCCGCTGACAACGCCGCAGCAGGTGCCCAGCGTGGCCGTATTGCCTACCGCCGAGGTGGTGGCGCCGACCAGCGTGTCCGCGCCGTGATCGGCCACCAGGCTGGTGAGGGCCGCGCTCTTGGCGCCCAGGGTCTGGGTGGAGGTCGCCTGCAGGTTCTGATTCTCGCCCGTGGCCGTGAAGCTGTTGCCCACGGAGCTGGTGGCCGCCGTGGCGGTGTCCGGCGGCGTGGTCACATGCAGCTGCTGCTGGGAGAAGACGTCGCCCAGCTGCACCTGGCTGTTCAGCACCTGGACTTGGGCGGTCTGACTAGTAGCGGCCCCGGATATTGCGACGGTCAGGATCGCGGTCAGCGTCCCAGTGAGACGGGTCAGCGCGCGTTTTCCCATTGTTGCGGTCCAGGTTGTTATAGGCGGGGGTGAAGCCGCCGGTGACGCCGGTGGGGCCCAAGGGGTCGGTGATCATGCAGCCCTGCGGACCCGGCATGCCGTAGAGATTGGCCACCATCTCCACCATGCCGCGCTCGATGAGCGAGCGGACGGCGAGCTGCACCGGCTCCAGGGCGCCGGTACCGGCCGAAGCGTCGATGACGTCGGAGCCGAAGAACTTGAACAGGCCCACGCCCACCTGGCGGCCGATGATCTGCTTTTGATAGGAGACCACGTCCACGACCTCCTGGGTCTTGGTCTCCACCAGGCGCAGGTCGATGGCCACGTTCATCACGTAGAGCTGGCCGGTGATTTCGCCGGTGCCCTTGGTGGCGTTCTGCTTGCCACCGGCCAGATCGAGGCCGCTGGAGCGGATATTATAGTTGAGCTCGGTGACCCCGCCGACCACGTAGAAGTCTGAACCCGGGATCTGGCCCGACAAGATCTTGCGATAGGGCGCAGCGGCGCCGGGCGCCGGCGGCGGCTCGTCGGAAATGAGCTTGTTGTTGGCGTATTTCAGCTCCAGCTCGGAGACGCTGGTGTCGTAGCGCTCCACCAGAGGCACGCCCGCCTTGGCCAGGGCCGAGATGGCCATGAGCGAAGCGCCCTGGGTGATGGCCCGGCCGCCATTGTCCTCCGCCTTGCCCGTATAGTCCGCGATGCGGCCCACGGCGATGCGCGGCGCGCGCAGATGAGCCCGGCGTGCGTAATCAGAAAGGCAAACGAGGGCGGCGGAGTAGGGCGTGCCGTTGGAGGTGACGGGCGCATCGCCGATGGGCTGAGCATAGAGACCCGCCCCGCCCGCGTGCGGAGACACGCAACCGCCGAGCAGGCCGGCGACCGCGGTCAGGACAACACCGCGGCGCACCACACTCACGACTGCAGCTCGGCGATCATTGGCCATTGAGGTTGACCTTGCCATTGAGCACGGTGGAGGCGGTGACCGAACCGTTGTTGGTCTGGGTCGCGTTGACGATGACGGTGTTGTTGTTGCCGGTCACGGTGACATTGAGATTGTTGCCGATGGCCGTGGCCGTGGCCGAGCCGGTCGCGCCCACTCCGGATAGCGTGTCCAGCGTGCCGCCGGTGATCCGCTTGGAGAAGATGGAATTGTCGGTCCCGTTCTGAATCACCCCGTCAGTGATGACGAGATTGCCGTTGGCGTCGCGCGTCGTGACATTCACCGGGTTCTGCAGTGCGCTGAGGTTGGTCCGATAGCCCTGGGTGAAGCTGGAGGCGCTGGACGAGGCGCTTTGCGCCATGGCGGGGTCGGCGCAGACGCACACGCCCGCCAAGCAGGCGGCGCTGACCGCGAACATGAGCTTGATCTGCCGCATGGGTATGGCCTCGCTTAGCTCTACGCCGCCTAAGCCCGCGGCTCTTCATGCGAGATTCACCAAACCACCACAGCCTTAACCAGAAGGTAAACACATGTAGACGAACTGGCATCTTAGTACGTTTTCCCACCGCGGCCGGGTTTCGACTCGGGCCTCGACGACTTAAATGCAGACAGTGCCAGCCCATGGAGCGACGGATCATTTCGAAATCGGGCGAAGAGCGATTGGATGGCGGGGCATCGCGCGTCTCTGTGCGCGAGCCGCTGATCAGCGCGCCCTGGCCGGCGGTGGTCCTGCCGGTGATCTTCCTCGCCATCTACGCTTTGCAAGCCTTCAGTGGTGAAAGCGATCGTATCGTCGAGACCTTCGCCTTTCAGCCGGCGGCCTTCCTGCAAGGGGCTTATGCCGAGCTCGCCACGTCTCTCTTCATCCATGGCAACTGGCCGCACGTGCTGTTCAACTCGGCCTTCGCCCTGGCCTTCGGGGCACCCGTGGCGCGCTTGTTCGGAACGACTCCGCTGAGGGGGCTCGTCTATCTCATCTTCTTCCTGGTGTGCGGGGTGCTGGCCAATCTCGGCTACGCCCTTGTGCATATGGGCGATACGGAGCGCGTGGCGGTGGTGGGCGCCTCTGGGGGCATAGCCGGTTTCATGGGGGCGGCGAGCCGACTCATACGACGCAGGCTGGATGGCGGGCTCGCGCCTTTCACCAGTTCCACCGTTGTGGGCATGGCGGCGGCCTGGATATCAGGCAATGCCTTGATTGGTCTGACAGGGCTCGCCCCCATGACCGGCGGCGCGCCCATCGCTTGGGAGGCGCACCTTGCAGGCTATGCCGCAGGACTATTTCTTATCGAGCCGTTCGCCCGCGGCTTCGGTCGCTTGTCATAAGCCGATCACAATAAAGCTAACGCGGCCTCGTCCGCCATTGCCACGACGGCTGGACTGATCCACGCTCCCTCCATGACAAGCGGATAAACCGCGGCATAGGGAGCATGACTATGTTGGTGGCTCAAATCCTGAAGACCAAGGGCGATAAGGTCTTCACGGCCTCTCCGGACGACACATTGGAAGCCTCGGCGGCCTTGCTGTTCACCCGGCGCGTGGGCGCCATGGTGGTGGTGGACGCCAGGGACGATCTCGTCGGCATCTTTTCCGAGCGCGATCTGGTGCGCGCCGTGGCTGAGGAAGGGACGGCGGCGCTGAGCAAGCCCGTTTCGGCCTTCATGACCCGCGATGTGATCTTCGCCCATCCCCACGAGTCCGTAGAGGAATTGCTGGAACGCATGACCGATCGGCGAATCCGTCACTTGCCCGTGGTGGAGATGGGGCGTTTGCGAGGCATCATCTCCATCGGCGATTTGGTGAAGGCGAAGATCGCCGCCGCGGAGGCCGAAGCCAAGGATCTGAAGGCCTATATCGCCGCCGGCTAGGGCTGCTTCGGAACGTCGGAAGAAAATCCGTAATCGGCGCATTTCTCGCTTGCCGCGGGGAGGGGGCGTCGCTATACCCCGCCGCTCGCTCGGGGCCGGCTTGCCCTGCGGCGCAGGAACTGAAAAGAGCAAAAACCTCTTGATTTTCCTGGGCCGCTGACCTAGCTTCCCGAGCCTCAATCGAATCGCTCCGGACTAACGAGGGAAGCACCTCAGCGGCCCGCGGGGAGGTTTGTTTTCAAAATTGGGCTTCGGCTCGGTTCTGAAAATAAAATCATCGAGCCGGTTGACACCAAATCTGAGGCGAGTATTTACCCGCCTCCGCCGAGCGGGGCGCAAAACCAGCGGATCGGTTTTCTTCGGAAATACTGGTTGACATTGAGACCGGGTAAAGTATTCACCCGCCTCCGCCGAGCAGGGCGCAAAACTAGCGGACTGGAATTTCTTCGGAAATACTGGTTGACAAC
>JBFLWS010000041.1:0-19971 GCA_040757715.1 Pseudomonadota bacterium
AGGGCCCTATCACGGCCCACTCCGCGTCCGACAAATCCCCTCGACCCAAGGCGCCCTCCCTCCAAGAGGAATCCTTGAATCACTGCGCCGATGATTTGGGAATCCCTTTTGTCAACAGGGCCTAGAAACCCCTAAGCCGGGCGCCGGCGAAGTCCGCGTCCGCGTAGAGGCAGTAAGCCTCAATTATCGAGACCTGTTGATCCTTGATGCCGCAGGTCAGGGCCGACTTGATGGTCGCGTGCCGCTCTCGGACGGCGCCGGCGTCGTTGATGCGGTTGGTCCAGATGTGGGGCGCTGGCGGGTGGGCGATCGCGTAGCCGCGCAATTCTTCCGTGACTGGCGGTCCGGACCATTCAGGGCGCACTACATGCCCTCGGCGCTCGGCGGCGCGACGATGGATGGCGTGCTCGCGGAATATGTGGTGCTCCCGGAGACCGCACTGGTCCCGGCGCCTGCGCATCTCACTTCCATTGAGGCGGCGACCTTGCCTTGCGCGGCGGTTACTGCTTGGCATGGCCTCATCGCACGCAGCGGCATGCGCGCGAACGACACTCTTCTCGTACAGGGAACCGGCGGTGTAGCCTTATTCGGCCTGCAATTTGCCAAGGCTCTCGGCGCCCGCACCATCGTCCTCTCCTCGTCCGATGACAAGCTGGACCGCGCTCAGGCGCTCGGCGGCTCCATTCTGATCAATTATCGGACCACGCCCGACTGGGACACGGCCGTCATGCGCGCGACCGAGGGGGAGGGAGCTACACACATTCTCGAACTTGGCGGTCCGGATACATATGATCGCTCAGTGCGCTCAGTCGCATCGGGCGGCAAGATCATCCAGATCGGCGTTCTCACCGGATTTGGCCCCACACCAAATCTTGCGCGACTTCAATCTGAAAATGCCGACATCATTGGCGTTACGGTAGGATCAGGCGTTCACTTCGAGGACGTGAATGCGTTCATTTCCCATAACGCTCTACACCCCGTTGTTGATCGGGTCTTCGAGTTCGACCAGGTTCGGGAAGCTTATGCATACCTGAAAAGCGGAACGCACTTCGGCAAAATTGTCGTGGCACTTTAGTCGTCGCGAATCATGCTTGCGGAATCGTGTGCGGCGCGCGGCAAGAGGCTCTAAGGTCCGCTCAGGGTCGCAAACCGCCCCAGTCAATCTGGGTCGTGGACCTTGCCGCGCAAGCTCTTCACGCCGCCGCGGCGGGTCTTGGCGTCGAGGCGCCGGCGTTTGGAGGCCAGCGTCGGGCGGGTGGCCTTGCGCGGCGGCGGGGGCGGCTCGGCGGCCTTGGCGATGAGCTCCACCAGCCGCGCCAAGGCGTCCTCGCGATTGCGCTCCTGGGTGCGGAAGCGCTGGGCCACCAGGATCAGCACCCCCTCGCTGGTGAGCCGGCGCCCCGCCAGCCGCTCCAGCCGCGCCTTCACCGGCTCGGACAGGGCGGGCGAGGCGCGCACGTCGAAGCGCAGCTGCACGGCGGTGGCCACCTTGTTGACGTTCTGACCCCCCGGCCCGCCGGCGCGGAAGAAGCGGAACTCCAGCTCCGCCTCATCGAGCTGCAAGCCGGGTCGGATCTCGATCAGGACGAGGCTCCCGACTTGGCCGGTCGGGCCGCCTCCTCGGCGATCCAAGCCCGCACCCGCGCCTCCACCATGTCGAGCGGCAAGGCGCCGCCCAGCAGCACCGCATCATGGAACCGGCGCACGTCGAAGCGCTCGCCGAGCCTCGCCTCCGCCTCCTTGCGCAGGGCCATGAGGCGCAGCTCGCCGATCTTGTAGCCGAGCGCCTGGCCCGGCCAGGAGATGTAGCGGTCCACCTCCACGTCGATATTGTGCGGGGCCAGCGCCGTGTTGTGCAGGAAGCAGGCCTTGGCCTCGTCCCTGGACCAGCGCAGCCAGTGGATGCCGGTGTCGGCCACCAGGCGGCAGGCGCGCCACATCTCGTAGGACAGCTGGCCAAACCGCTCATAGGGGGTGCGATAGACATTGAGCTCGCCCCCCAGCTGTTCGCCATAGAGGGCCCAGCCCTCGACGAAGGCGGTGAAGCCGAGACTGCGCCGGAACCTGGGCTGGTCGGGCTGCTCCTGGGCCAGCGCGATCTGCAAATGGTGCCCCGGCACGGCTTCATGCAGGGTCAGGGTCGGCGCCTCATAGAGCGGGCGCTGATCGAGGTGCGACAGGTTGACGGTGAAGGTTCCCGAGCGGCCGATGGCCGGACTGCCCTCGTTATAATAGGCGGTAGTGGCGTGCTCCTCCACCGCCGCCGGGGTCGGCTTCACCCCATAGGTGAGCCGCGGCAGCACGCCGAACTCCCGCGGCAGCTCGCCGTCGATGCGCTTGGCGATCTCGGTATAGGTGCGGAACAGCTCCTCGCGGCTCTTGGCGTAGAACTGGGGATCGGTGCGGAGATAGGCCAGGAACTCCGGAAAGCTCCCCTTGAAGCCCGTCTCCTTGATCACCGCATCCATCAGGCCGCGAATTCGCGCCACCTCCGCCTCGCCCAGCCTGTGCACCTCGTCGGGGGTCATGGCGGTGGTGGTGTGGCGATGGACCAGGAAGGCGTAGTAACGCTCGCCGTCGGGCAGGTCGCGGGCGGCCAGGCTGACGCGGGCCTTGGGCAGATATTCGCGCTCCAGGAAGGCCACATAGGTCTTCTGCGCCGGGCGGATTTGGGTGTTGAGGATGTCGAGGGCCTTGGCCTTCAGCGCCGCCCCCTCTTCCGCCGACAGGCTGGCGGGCAGATGGGCGAAGGGGGTCAGCCAGCGGCTGTCGGCGTCGGTCTCGGCGGCCTGTTTGCGGGCGGTGACCAGGGTCACCTCCACCACCAGCTTGGGTTGCACAAAGCCGGTGGCGAGACCGCGGCGGGCGTTTTCCGTCTCCTGGGCGTAGAGGCGCGCCACCTGGCCCATGCGGGCGAGATAGGCCTCCACATCCGATCGGCGCTCGAACCGCGTCTCGCCCGCCTCGTCCTCCAGGGCGCCGTCGAAGCTCTCATAGGCGGTGAAGGGCTGCCGCGCCTCGTCGAAGGCCAGCGAGCCCAGCTGGTCCTCCAGGCTCCAATCGAGGAGGTCGCGATTCAGCCGATCCTTCGGATTCAATTGCGCCGCCGGCAGGGCCTCCAGTCGCGCTTTCAAAGCCTTGAGCTCGCGGGCGCGCTGTTGATCGGCGGCCAGCGACACGTCGGCCAGCCGGCTCCGGGCCGCGCGATCGCCTTCCCGCGCCGCCTCGCCGGGCTCGCTCCTTGTCCGATACGCCTCGTAGTCGTCGATGATCTGGGCGAGGGCCGGCGAGGCCGCCATCTCAGGCAGGGCGGGCGCGGCGGCGACGGCCAAGGGCGAGGCGCTGACGGCCAGGGCGATGAGAAGGCGTTTCATGGCCGAAGGCTAGCTTGACCCCCCTCGCGCGGCAACGGGCGATCGCCGCACGCCGCCCCGGCGCTTTACGCCGCCCTCGCCGGCCGGCTAGGTTCGCGCGTAAGAGTAGGGAGCGAACTATGGTCATGGAGCTCGAATGTTTCCCGGTCACCGGCCAGCCGCCGGAGATCGTGCCGGGACGCCAGAACCGGCCGTGGATGGATCAGTTCGGCGAGCGCCACCCCTATCGCTGCCTGCCGCTCAACATGGCCAACACCACCGGCTGGGAGATCATCTGCCCGGTGGGCTTCACCGCCGAGTGGAACGGCGGCCCGCTGGCCACCGACATCACCGTGCGTCCGGATCGTCCCACCCCCAACTTCCATGATCTGGTGCGCTCGCACTTCTCCCGCGGCGTCTTGACCTTCCACGCGGGCTACCTGTTCCGCACGCCGAAGGGCTGGGACATGCAGGTGAGCGGGCCGCCCAACCTGCCCAAGGACGGCATTTCGGCGCTTACGGGCGTGGTGGAGACCGACTGGCTGCCCTTCCCCTTCACCATGAACTGGATGTTCACGCGGCCCGGGCGCGTGCGCTTCGACAAGGGCGAGCCCTTCGCCTTCATCCAGCTCATCCCGCACAATGTGATGGACGAGGTGCAGCCGATCCAGCGCAGCTTCGCTTCGGACCCGCAGCTCCTGGCCCAATACGAAGCCTGGATTCGCGAACGCGACGCCTTCAATCGGCGCCTGGGCGCGCGCGATCCCGACGCCGTGCGCGAAGCCTGGCAACGCTTCTACTTCAAGGGCGAACTGCCTGAGGAGATGGGTCCAGCCCCTGCCAGCCACGTGAACAAACGCCGGCTGAAGCCGCTGAAACTGGGGCGCTGAAGCCTTGAAATTTCTGCGCTTCGCGCCCTTGCCAAGCGCGAGCGGCTCTGCTTTAAAGCCGCCTCTTCCGCGGGGGACACACCCCACCTCCGCACGTGAGCGGGCGTAGCTCAGGGGTAGAGCACAACCTTGCCAAGGTTGGGGTCGGGCGTTCGAATCGCCTCGCCCGCTCCAGATTTCCCCGAAGAAATCAATACTTTATGACGGGGTCGCCGCAAGGCGGCCCTTCGTGTTTGCGCGTCTTGGATCAGGCGGGCGTCGCCAGCCAGATGATGTGCCGGGCGCCGCGGCCGTTGTCGCCGGCGCGCGCACGTCGTTCGTCCACCGTGAACCCGCTGCGGCGCAAGCGCTGGACGAAGGCGGTGTCCGGCTTCACCGACCATACCGCCAGGACGCCGCCGGGGCGCAGGGCCGCGCGCGCCGCGGCGAGGCCGGCAGTTGCGTAGATCGCGTCATTGGCCTCGCGATTGAGCCCGCCCGGCCCATTGTCTACGTCGAGCAAGATGGCGTCGTAAGGATCGCCCGGCGCGGCGATCACCTCGGCCACGTCGCCCTGGTGGATCGCCACCCTTGGATCGTCGAGGCAGGCGCCGAAGATATGCCCCAGGGGACCGCGGGCCCAGGCGACCACGGCGGGCAAGAGCTCGGCCACCACGATCCTGGCGTCATCGGGCAGCTCGGCTTGGGCGGCGCGCAGGGTGAAGCCCATGCCAAGGCCGCCGATGAGGACGCGAGGCTTCGACCGTCCGCGGATTTTCTCGTAGGACAGGGCGGCGAGCGCCTTCTCCGACCCGGCCAGGCGGCTGTTCATCAGCTCGATGGGGCCGGACATGATGGAAAATTCCGCGCCCCGCTGCATCAGGCGCAGCTCGCCGCCGTCCGGGATTTGGGCCCGGTCGAGCTCTACCCAGCGGATCACGCCGCGCCCTCCTCGGCGTCGCCGGTTTCTGGGGCGAACACCGCGGCGATATCTTCAGGCGTCATCAGGCGATACGTCCCCGGGGCGAGGTTGGGGGGGAGGTCGAGGCCGCCGATGCGATCGCGGTGCAGGGCCTCCACGTGATTGCCCACCGCCGCGAACATGCGCCGCACCTGATGGTAGCGGCCTTCGGTGACCGTGAGCCGGGCTGTGGTGGGGGAAAGGACCTCCAACCTGGCCGGGGCGAGGGGCTTGTCGTCCCCCTCCAGCATCAGCGCGCCGCTGGCGAAGCGGGCCGCCTCATAACCTTGCAGGGGTCGGGCGAGAGTGGCCACATAGCGCTTGGCCACGTGCTGGCGCGGCGAAATGATCTTGTGCAACAGCGCCCCATCGTCAGTGAGGAGCAGGAGCCCGGAGGTGTCCTTGTCGAGGCGCCCCACCGTGGAGATGGCCGGATCGCGGGCGCGCCAGCGTCGTGGCAAGAGGTCATAGACCAGCGGCCCCGCCTCCTTGTGCGAGCAGGTGACCCCCAGGGGCTTGTGCAGCATCAAAGCCATGCCAGGGGGCGGATCGAGCCGGGCGCCGTTCACCCGCATGCGCTGGGAAAGCTCAGGGGCGACCGCTAGGCGCATATCGGCGGCGCTCACGACCGCCCCGTTCAGGGTCACGCAACCGGCGCGCACCAGGCCCTGCACCTCGCGCCGCGTGCCATAGCCCATGTTCGACAACAGCCGGTCGAGCCGGAAGGTGGCGCTCACTTTCTCGCCTCGAAGATCTTGAAGCCCTCGGCCTCGCCCTTCACCGTCACGGTGCTGAACAGTTCGCCGAGCACGCCCTCATAGGGCAGGTGGCGATTGGCCACCAGCCACACCACGCCGCCCTTGCGCAGGAGCTGATGGCTGCGGCGGATGAAGGCCTGGCCCAGGCTCTTGTCCTCCTGGCCGGCGTCATGGAAGGGCGGGTTCATCACCACAAAGTCGAGGTCAGCCATGGCTGGGGCGTGGCGGACGTCCGCCCAGTGAAATTCGCATCGGGCGTCCGCGAGGTTGCGCCGCGCCGCGTCCACGGCGCGACGATCGATGTCGATGAGCTCAAGCCGCGTGACGTTCGCCGACTCCAGCACGGCCTTGGCCAGGTAGCCCACGCCGCAGCCAAGATCGGCGCCTCGTCCCGCCAGCGGCGGCAAAGCGGCGCGCAAAAGCCGGCTGCCGGGGTCGGGCCGATCCCAGCTGAACACGCCGGGCTGGGTCCAAAGGCCAAGCGCATCGACAAACTGCGCCCCACCGGCGGCGAGGGCGACGTCCAATCCGCTGAGCCTTTCCGGCCGCTTCACATGGCAAATGCGATGATGCTGGCGCGCGCTCTCTTCCACCGTGCAGCCGAACCCCTCCAGCTCCTTGCGCAAGCGGCTTCCCCCCTTGTCCTTCGGCGCAAGGGCGATCAGCGACGCCCCCGGCTTCAACGCGCGCAGGGCGAGGGCGAGGACATAGCGCCGCTCCACCGCGCCCGGCGGCGCGGCGATCACCGCCCCGGTGAGGCTTTCCGGCGCGACGTCCTCCAAGCGGTGCGCGCCAGGAACTAGCGGCGAGACCTGCACAGCGCCCGTCGGCGTCGGCGCCAAACTCGCCGGCGGGGCGCCGTAGACGCAGACTGCGGCTTGGGCGTTCAAGCTGAAACCGCCGGTCGCACCACCAAAGCGCCACCGCAGCGGCGCGCAGCGCCTTGATCTTCGACGATGACTTGAATTGAGGCCATGGGCATGGGTCTCGACCTGAAGGCGGCGGCGTCGCGAGCAGATAACAGCTGGCGACCACGCCGCAAACGGCCCGATGAAATTGGACTTTCGCCTAATAGCGGACCGCCGCGGCAATTTTTATTGTATGAGTAAATAAATGGAATTTAGGCTCGATGTTTCGAGCGATGGGGAGACGACATGAACAGACGCGACATGCTGATGAGCGCTGGCCTGCTGGCGGGGCTAGCCGGCGCGGCCCAGGCGCAGACGCCGGCGCCGGACGCGCCCCTCGCCAAGCGTCGGCTCGTACCCGGCTGGCCCGCTCCCGCCTTCACCCTCGATCTATGGCCCGGCGAGGCCCCCGGCCGCCGCAATCCCGAGCTGACCGAGCTGACGACCGACGAATCTTCCAACGACTTCTACCATTTTCGGTGGATCAACGGCGTCACGCGGCCGCGCTTGGCGGTGTTTCCCGCGGCGAAGCCCAACGGCGCAGCCATGGTGATCACCCCGGGCGGGTCCTACGCCCGCAACTATTTCGACCACGAAGGCTATCAGGTCGCGCAGCTTCTGAATGCGCAAGGCGTCACGGCCTTTGTACTGTTCTATCGGATGCCCGCCGAAGGCTGGGATCATGCCGCCGACGCGCCGCTCAGCGACGCTCAGCGCGCCCTGCGGCTGGTGCGCGCCAACGCGGCGCGGCTGGGCCTCGACCCGGCGCGCGTGGGCGCCATGGGCTTCAGCGCCGGCGGTCACCTGTGCGCCAGCCTGGGTACGCGCTGGGATGCGAAGGTCTATGCCGAGGTCGACAAGGCGGACAGGCTGAGCGCTCGCCCCTTCCTCATCGCACCGATCTATCCAGTCATCTCCACCGACCCCAAGGTCACGCATCTCGAGTCGCGAGCCAATCTGCTCGGCCCGAATCCGTCCGAGGCCCAGCTGCGCACCTATTCGCCCGACCGGATGGTGAACGCCACCACCCCGCCGGCCTTTCTGGTGCACGCCGAAGACGACAATGCCGTGCCGGTGGAAAATACGCTGCTGTTCCGCGCCGCCTGCCGCGCCGCCGGCGTCACGGTGGAGACCCACCTCCTGGCCCAAGGAGGGCACGGTTTCGGCCTGGCGCACGGATGGTTGGATCTGTTCCTGAGCTTCGCCAAGGCGCGCGGCCTCTACGCCTGAGGCTCGCAGACCCGCGGGCGGGCCGTCGTCGGCGACCGGCTGACATTTGCCTTTCGGCTTCGGACGTAGAGGAGTAAATTAAATATATGCCAAGCGGGCCAGCGCTTGACGGGGGGTCTCATGAGCAGTCTCCGGCGGGTTTGGTTGATCTCTTTATCGCGCGGCGCGCAAGAGGTGCGCGCCTTGGTCTTGGTCCTGGCGATGTTGACGGCGGGCGCGGCCTTGTTGGTCGGGCCGGCGCGGGCCGATGCGGTGTCCGCGGCCGCCTCGGCGGCGAGGGCGGTGCAGGCCTTCGCGGACGCCGCCGCCGCTCAGATTCCTGTGGCGCGCGCGGCTTTAAACGCCGCTCGGACGGCGACCGACCAGACGCTCGCCGCCATGCGCCCCGGCGTGGCCGCCGCCAACGACGCCGATCAGGCCAAGGCGAAGGCGCAAGCCTCACAAAAGGCCGCGGAGACGGACGCGGGCCTGGCGGCGCAGGCTTTGCAGGAGGCGGAGAGCGCCGCCCGGGCGGGAGATTGCGCCGCCGCCAAGGCCGCCGCCCTCGCCGCCGGGCGCGCCAGCGTCGATGCGGGAGCCGAGGCGGACAAGGCCGCCGCCGCCCTCGTCGCCATCAAGTCCGACGCCGCCAAGGCGGATCAAGCCAAAACGGCGGCCATGGCTGCGGCGCATCGTGCGCATCTCGCCTCCAACGCCGCGGCGGACGCCTTTGCCGCGGCGGACAAGGCGGCGGTCTCCGCCTCCGACGCCTACGCCGCAGCGTTCGGCAAGCCGCTCACCAACGCCGATGTCGGCAAGCGCACGAGCGACGGCGCGGTGGCGGTCTCCGACGCCAATTATCGCTATTTTCAAGACGCCGTGGCGGCGGCCCAGAGCGCCAACAGCTCCGCCTCCACGGTGAACCAGATCCGCCAAGACGCGCTCAGCAGTTATAATCTGGCGCACGACTACGCGCAGAACGCTCTCAATGCCGTCAATCACGTCCAGACCGATGCGGGCGCGGTGATTGACGCCAAGAACGCCGCGGCCCGCGCCGCGCGCAAGGCGGTCGATGCAGGTGCGGCGGCCAAGAAGGTCGCGGAAGCTTGCAAGCCGCGGGTTGAGGCGCCCAAGCCGCCGGAGGGGCCGCCGCCCACGCCCAGGCCGAAACTGGAGCTTCGCACCTACCCCGGCTACACGCATCGACAGACCCATTGCCCGGCCTGTTCCGAGGAGGCCAAGGCTTTGAACGCGGCGGTGGACGCCTACAACTCCCTGTCGGGAGGGCCGAACGGCACGGCCAATCCCGTGAAGGATACGGCTCTCGCCAAGGTTAAGGACCTATCCGACGCGCTCAACGCCTGTGAAGCGCGCTGCGCCTCCGCAGCGCCGAAGACTATCAACTCGACGCCCGGCGCCCTGACGATGAAGATGGGAGAGAAGGAGACGCTGTCGCGGAAAACGGCGCCAAAGGGCGTCCTTGTGGATGCGGGCGCTTCGCGCGCGGGCTTCACGGAGCTGAAGGGGATGACGAAGGAAACCGACCCTATCGACTATCGCACGGGCGCGGAGAAAGCGAAGGCGCCGCCGAAGCTCGATTGCTCGCTCGCGCACCGCAAGACGCTCACGCCGGAGCAGCAAAAGAAGTGTGCAGCTCTCACGGTGGGGAATTAACTCGAACCCAATAGTTCAGTCCTCCAGCGGCTTAGAGCAAAATCCGATCAATTGGAATCGGATTTTGCTCATATACCATTGAATCTAGAGCATTTTTCACCCGAAAACCGGTTCCCACTTTTCGGAAAATGCTCTAGCCGCCCAAGGCCGCGGCCGCTGCGGCGGCGCCGGAGCAGCGGGCCTTGCCCTCGATGATGATCACCTTTTGCCCCTTGGGGCAGGTGAGAGGCGGCGCGGAGGGCGCGGTCTTGGCGGGAACATTGAGGGTTGGAGGCTTGGCGCCGGCGCCCTTCAGCTCCAAGCCCGTCTTGGTATCGGCAGGCGGCGCATATTTGAGGGGTTCGCCCGATCCGCCATAAGTCTTGGGCTCCAGCGTAAGCGGCTTGGCGCCAGACGACTTTGGATCGATCTTGAGGTTTGCGCCCGCCGTCTTCTCTGTGGGCGCTCCTGGCGCGATCTTGGTTTCTGACTTCAAGGGGGTAGTGTAGGTCATTGTTTCTAATTTCGACGGCGCAGTGTAGGTTGTTGCACTTTTTTCTGCACACTTCGCCCAGGAAAGGCCTCGGAAATAAGCTAATTGATGATTTATCGCTATTGAATCATTGTAATATTGTCCAAACAGCGTGTCGGCTGAATCTCTTTGTTTATCCAAAGCCTTGTTGAGTGCGGCGTCCGTTTTATACTTTCCGCTTACGCGCAGATCATTGATCGCTGCCATGCGCTCGGTGTTTTCTTTATTCTGCAAAATATCCGCAAGCGCCGCTAAATTTTGCAAATCGTGGTTGAAGGCCGCGCGATCGCAGCGATCGTATTCATCTGTCAGCGCCTTATAGAGACGGATGTCGTTTTGCTTAGCCACGTCCGAATAGATGAGCCCCATGCCGCGGCCGGGAGGCAATTGAGCTTGTCCCGCGGTACCGGTGGAGTTTTGCGCCAAGCTCGCTGACCCGAGCAGGGCGCCAAGAGCGGCGGAACAAGCAAAGATCGCAATTCGACGCTGGCCCATGAGACTCCCCTTCAGTTCTCTGATTGCTTCGCACCCAGGTTACAAAAAGCCGAAATTTTTATGCCGTTTTGACGGTAGCGGAGTTCGATCGAGAAATCGCAACACGAAAATGTTAATGAGGACCAGAACGGCTTTACGCGTAATCATGAGCTTAGCCTTGAAGGTCGAGTTGCTAGAGTTGCGTCGCATTCGCCGCGCATGCGCCTTGTCTTGCGGCATCCGTTGTTACTCGCATTTTGTCACAACTGAATTGCAAGTTGGGGGAGCCGCAATGATCGCTTCGACAAACCTGTTCAGGCGGGCGCTTTTTGCGCTGGCCTTCGCCGTTCTCGCCGCACCCAGCTTGGCGGCGGAGTCGTCGGGCGTCCGCGCATCCGCGCCGCAGGGGCCGAAAAAGCGTGTCGCCGTGGCCAAGGTGGAGACTCCCGGCAAATTCGCCCAGGAAATGGGCTCCACCGACGTGGGCATGCTGATGGCCGACCAGCTCGCCTCGATTCTGGCCCAGACCGGCGACTTCGATGTGATGGATCGCGGCGATGTGTCGATGTTGCTGAAGGAGCAGGCCTTGGCGCCGGGCTCCGCCAAACCGGGCGAGGCGTCGGATCTGCCGGCGGACCTGTTGGGCGCTCAGGTGGTCGTGCGCGCTTCCGTAACGAGCTACGGCCAACAGTCCGGCGGCGGCGTGTCGTTCGGCGTCGGCGGCGAGGCCTTGTCAGGTCTTCTCGGACGTAAGACCGATTCCAGCACGATCGGTATCGACATCCGCCTGGTGGATGTGACCACTAGTCGTGTGGTGGCGACGGTGCATGCCCAAGGCAAGGCCTCGAACAGCTCCATGGTGATTGGCGTCCGCAAGGGCGCGGCCAACCTGACCAAGGAAAACTACAACAACACCGTGCTCGGCGATGCGACGCGCCAAGCCTTCCTGCAGGCCGAGCCCGCCATCGCCGCCAAGCTCAATAGTCTTTCCTGGGTGGGACGGGTGGCCGACGTCGCTGACGGCCAGACCTTCTTGAATATCGGCGCGGCGCAGGGCGCGAAGGTGGGCGACGCCTTCCAAATCTCGCGACCGGGACGGCGGATCATCGATCCCGCTTCCGGCGAGGTTCTGGGCGTGACCGAAGCTCCGGTGGGTCGCGTCACCATTGTCGAAGTCAATGATCGCTTCAGCCGCGTGACGGCCGAGCAGCCGTTGGTGATCCAGCGCGGCGACTTCGCGCGCTTCATCCGCAATTGAATCGCCGACGATTTCGACACCCCCCGCGCCCATTCGCCCCCGCCCGACACCGATTTCATGGCGCTAAGCTGACTCGATAGGCGCTTCCTTCGCCAACGTCCGGTTCCCGGAGCGGCACCTCAGTCCGCTAAGAGCCCAATCCGGCACTCGCAGCTTGCCGCCCGACAAGCCGCGAAAATCTCGCTAAGTCCTTGAAAAGATGGTGCGCCTAGGGGCATCGAATAGTTCGCGTAACCATCAGTTTTTTATCAATAAACTCATTGGGGATTTCCATCGAGGCCCCCAAAAGGGCCCCCGCGACATATTGTCCCTCTGGAGGCTCGATAAAGGGGAAAGACAGCCTCCCCGGAGGGGAGTGGTGAGGACAGCATTGTGATGCACTCATCACCATGACGCATAGTGGCCTGCCTCGTTGCTCACGACAAGCTCTAGCTCGCCCAACAGCCATGTTCGTGGGTAATGGCGTGTACGGTGAACTGATTGCATTGGCCACTAGAAGCGTTGGGGATCGGCAGACAGGCCGCGCCTGCGGCCCTCAAGTAGCAGGCAGGCTCGGCCGGTTTCGAGAGGGTGGCGGCGGTGTTCAGGAGGCCGGACCTGCACTGCCCCCTCAAGGCGGGCGCATTCGCGCCCCCAGCGAGGCTGGCTTCGGCCTTGACCGGTCATCGCAGGTCCGGCTGGAGCTTGGCATGCCGCCAGGGCGAGGTGGAGCTGATCTCAGCTCGCCCTAAACGATAGGGATGGACCTTGCAGCGGGGATCAGCGAGTCTTGATTCAGCGGCCAATATGATGTGGCGCGGCGTTCGTGTTGGAGTGGGATGAAAACCAGCCTGGATCATTTACCGGCGAGCAAGCAGCGCGAACTTGAGCGCGTGGCGGAGATCCTGTTCGCCGAGTTCCAGGACGCCATCGCCCTTGGCACCCAGCCGCAAAAGCGCATGGGGCGTATCCTTAAGATCGTGCTGTTCGGATCGTATGCTCGCGGCGACTGGGTGAGCGATCCGGCGTCTGGTTATTTCAGCGACTACGATCTCCTGGTGGTGGTCAACCACGATGAGCTCACCGACGTGGTGGAGTACTGGGCCAAGGCTGAGGACCATCTCCTGCGCGAACAGACCATCGCCAAGCGTCTCACCGCGCCGACGAACTTCATCGTCCACACCATGGCCGATGTGAACAGCCAGCTTCGGCTGGGTCGTCCGTTCTTCGTGGACATTCTCCACGACGGCGTCGCGCTCTACGAAGCGCCGGGCCACGACTTCGTCAAACCCGAGACCCTCACCGCCGCCGAGGCGCTGAAGGAAGCGCAGTGGAATTATAAGGAATGGTTTGAAAGCTCCGACGAGTTCTTGATCCACGGCCAAGATGCGATCCGCCGCGGCTGGAGCAAGAAGGCCGCATTCGAGCTACATCAGGCCGCGGAGCGAATTTATCACTGCCTTCTACTGGTTCATAGCCTCTATTCGCCAAAATCCCACAATTTGAAGTTCCTCCGCTCCCTCGCGGAAGATAGGGATCGCCGGCTGGTAGAAGCTTGGGTGCGTGACACCAAACTCGACCGCCGACGCTTCGAACTCTTGAAGCGCGCCTACGTCGAGGCCCGCTATTCCGACGCCTATGAGATCAGCGCCGAAGACCTCGCCGCCCTCGCGGCCTCCGTCCAGAAGCTCCAGTCCATCGTCGCCGAAATCTGCAACGAACGCCTCGCAGCGCTCAAGCTCGCCGCCGAGGCCGAATTGCGCTGACGGATTTTCGCAAATGGCTGGGGTGGGCTCTTGCCAGTACCTCCGGACGCCCGCCGGGCGGGTACCAATCTGTTGGCGAACGCTACGAAATCGCCATCGCCCGACATTGAGGCGATCACACCCCTCGCCTCAACCCATGAACGCCACTGTAACGCCGCTAATCCGTCGCCTTCTGCATCAGCCGACGCCCCGGCGCGAGACCCTTCCGTCAGACATGAGTCCATGTTCTATCGATCAAACCGTCGCATCCGCGCACGATAATGCAGAAGCGGTCGAGAAATTCGGCGCTTACGAGTCGCGGAGTATGAGCACGGGAAATCTACGTTAGCGTTGCTGCAGTCTTATGCTAGCTCTTTTGCCATCTACCGGAGGACGACATAGGCTAGAATGCCTGCCAGTTGACTATCTGTATTCGGCTGTTATCGAGAAACCATTGCGCCGATAAACGGGTCTGGAACAGAGCTCGATGAGCAGATCGAACCGCGATTACCAAGCGCGCCACCTCTGGAGATGGCCGTCCTGCTTCAAATTGGGAAGTGCGATCGGCTCCCTTCACTTCGCCATTGCGTGGACCATCGCGCTACTGCCTGCCTTGGCGCTTTATGTGCTCGCGCCCCGATCCGTCCTCGCTCGGCAAGGATTGTTTGGCGTTTTGGAAACTACAGGTCTTTTCCTGATTTCCTTTGCGCTCGGTCAACTCATATTGGCGGGGACGTGCATAATTGTGATCCGCGCTCTTCCATGTAGGATTCCCGAGGGAAACTACTCTCCGAGTTCTTGGCGGGTGCCATTCTTCGCTCTTTATTACGCACTCTATCACTCGTGCGTGATCGTTGTTTTTCCAGCAATCCGAAATACGTGGCTGTATGTTCTTTTTCTTCGAGCTTTGGGTGCAAAAATCGGGGAAGGAACATACGTAAACACGAACTGGATATCCGACGCACACCTCATCGAGATCGGCTCCGGAACGATGATCGGATGGGATGCGATATTGGACCCTCACAGTAGTGAGAATGGGCGGACGATTTTTCAGAGGATTAAAATTGGCAACAACGTCTCTATTGGCATGCGTACAATTATACTTCCCGGTGCTGTGCTCGAAGATGACGTCATCGTGGGGGCTAATTCGGTTGTTTTGAAGGGGCAAGTTCTACTTGCGGGCGGGCTATATATCGGGAGTCCGGCGAGGCCGATCTGACTTTCGGTGTGGTTCAATCGCGATCTCTTTGTTCCTCGTGCCAGCGGTATAGCGCGGCCAAGAGTAAGGGATGATGTCCAAGGGAATCCGAGCGATTCTAAGCACTGTCCAGAGGAGAACTTTGCACAAATATCCTATAGGGTTTTCAGCTCTAAAGCGTCTTGCTGAAACATACACTGGGAAATTACCCTGATAGGTCGTTTTTGCGATTCTCGAAATTCGTAAAATCAAATCGATATCTTCCCCCGCGGTCAGATCTTCGTTGAACCCTCCTATGGCCGCAAAGCAATCTCGTCTGACCATCAAGGCGGACCCGATGCCGACATGAATGTTGATCAGGGCCAAAATTTCCGCCGCATGATGCAGAAAGCGAAAAGCGACTGACGCTGTTCGGGATCCTATGGGGACGTGCCGGAACACGACGCAGCCGGCACCAGCGCTTATCGCAGCTGCTGCTTCAGTAATCGCGTCGGCAGATATGACGACGTCAGCGTCCAGGAAAAGAACGATGTCGCCCGTCGAGGCAGCCATGCCGAAGTTACGGGCGAATGCTGGTAATCCGCCGTTGAGCACCGAGCATCCAGCCGTAGTCGCAATCACTCGAGTTGCATCCTCTGAATAATTATCGACGACGATAATTTCGCTCGGAAGCTTAGAATTTGCGAGCGCTCCGAGGGTCCTGGGAAGCCAGAGCGCCTCGTTGCGAGTCGGGATGACAACGCTTAAGGTTAGCATGCGGATTGTTACTCCTCCCGGAGTCGCGCCTTTTATAGGCGCTAAAGGACAATGATAAATAATGGTGCGTGCAGCCTCAGATGCGCGATCGCCGGCGCTCTTACTCCTAAAGGGACAATACCAATCTCTGGGGAAGGAGGCGACCAGTATAGCGCAGCAATATAATCGGCAACTCCGTCTAATCCATGCGGGTGCCGCGGCAATGACCGCACTTCTAACCCTGCTGTCGTCTGATAAAATGAAGTCCCTTGCGAGCTTCGGAGCATCCGCGCCTGCGATCTGGCAAACGGCAGCATTTTGCCTATCTAGCTTTATTTTCTACTTGCTGTGGAGAGTCGCTGAGAACCGATATGAAATGATATCAGCTTCACTTGGCTTGACGCTCTGCGAGCGGAAAATCAACCACATTTTGGGCGAAAGTGTTCTTATCTGGAATTCCGAAATTATTCCGAGAATTTGGTCAACGCGAGGATTTGGCACGGGAATTCAGCCGAGCGTAGGCGTTTTTGCCTATGCCTTCATACTCGCAGTCGTTTCAGCGACAGGCGTTCCCCTCTACATTTACTGCCACTTTATCTCTTCCGAGCCACCTCTTGGCGTTGCAGCAACCTGCCTGGCGATCCTATTTACGTTGATTTCCCCCATTGTCCTGATGATTACGGTTTGGCAAATGGCCATGTCGGGTTGGAGGAATGCTCACGCGCTACTCGACGAAGCAATCGGATTGACTACCGATCAATCGCCAGCGGTCGTCGATGCTGATCCGGAGGCCGCTTCGATGGGAATGCCGCACTGAGAGTGGAGGACGCCATGGCAATCGCGCGTCGCGGGTAAGCCCGACCTCAGCACTTCTTTCGATTGTCCGACAACGGCATGTCACTTGCCTTAGGTGGCCGCACTGGAGAACCCGGTGTAATAACGGCAGCACGCAGGAGGGGAGCGCCCGCTCCGCCTGCGTGTTGCCGATGTGATGGGGCGGATGGCCCCCGACTACAGTGTCGAAGCGCCAAGGTGGCTGTCGTCAGAAGTAGCCTCTATCAGGCGCCATCCGAGTGCCGGCCTTCACATTGTTCAGCAGCATCATCCGCACCGCTTGTATAAACAATGCGTTTGCATTACATTCGACCGTCACTGGCGAGGCCGATATGATCGAAAGCACCCTGACCGACCGGTTCCAGACCACCATTCCAAAGGGCGTGCGTGAGTCCCTCGGGTTGCGTCGAGGAGACCGACTGGCCTATCTGTTGGAAGGCGGCCGCGTACTGATCATGAAAGCCGACATTGCCGAGGAACTCGATGACCCAGCGCTCGGTCCGTTTCTCGATCTAATCGAGCGCGATCTTCGCGATCGCCCGCAGGCCATCAGACTGGTGACTGACACCTACGTGGCCGAGCTCCGTGAACTCATCGCGGGCGTCGATGTGGATCTCGATGCCCCCCTTGAAGACCAAGCTTGAGCCGAACAACCCTCAGCCGTTGGTGATCAATGGCTGGACGGTTTACGCGCACCCCCGATTTTTGGACCAAATCGAAGCCTATCGTCGCGCCGTCGAGGCGGCGAAGGCCAAGGACCCTGGCGGCTACCAGCGCACGAGTGAGGCCAAACTCCTCGCCGCCATCGTGAAGCTCGCGTTTGAGGAAATCCCAAAGGATCCCGCTGCGGCACAATTCCGGCAGGGCGACACGCTCGGCCCCAAGCGTAAGCACTGGTTCCGGGCCAAGTTCTTCCAGCAGTACCGACTCTTCTTCCGGTTCGACGCAACGTCGAAGGCAATTGTCCTGGCCTGGGTCAACGACGATGATACGAAGCGCGCCTACGACTCCAAGACGGACGCCTACGCGACCTTTCGGAAGATGCTGGAAAAAGGTGATCCGCCAGACTCGTGGCCCGAGCTGTTGAAGTGCGCGTCGGCGAACGATGCCACGGCACGCCTTGGCAAAGCGCGGACCTGACGCGACCACGATGATTGAGGAGATCTTCTACATACTGGCGCTTCCGTCATGGGAGCCGAATGAGGTGTCTCCATTCCAAGGTTTCGCACCCGGTCTCTTTCACGTAGCGCCGTATCTCGTCGGTGTGCCTACCTTGCCCAGTGACATCTCTGAACTTGCTATGTGCCCGGCGGACAGACTTGCGAGACGACGTGCGGGCTTGGGGGCTTGGCAATGGTCGCCTGTAACTGTCGAAAATCTCCTGGATCACGGCCAGCCAACGCCCAATCGACCATTCATGGTCGTAATCACGGGCGAGCGCGAAACAGCCCGCCGGGTTGCTTCATGGCGCAGGGGTCTGCGTGTTCGCCCCTTGCACCTTAGCGCCCTTGAAATCGGGGGTGCAATTCGGCCGCATGAACTGACTGTGGACCGATTGCGGCAACACTGTCGCGCCGCACTACGCCAAGCAAAAGAAGCAAACCGCCGCCTCGACATCACCGATAAGCTGTCGATGGTTGACGCTTGGCGTCCGTGGAAAATGGAGCCGTCTGGACTGCATCATCATTCCCATAACGTGACACTGCCCAACCAAATGGTGCTTCGATCGGCTGGCCTCATCACCGAAGGAGAAGATGGAAAGCTAGCGACGTCGCCTGAGCAGGACTACGTCGACGGTATCACGAAGTCGGCTGAGGCAGTGTTGAGCCTGCACGCGCAAGCGATCGATCGCTCTGTTTATCTGCTAAACCCACCGCGACCCGACGTCATCCTTTTAGCCCCGTCGATGCACGTCCAAGCCGCCGAGCTTGTCGCGAGGGCGAAGTTGCCAAAGTTGAGCGTGCGCGCATTCAGGGCGCTCCAACGCCAGCGCGGATATACGATCCAACTCCCCTTGGAGGATGAAAGCTCATTCGACGAGATCGGCTCCATTCTCGGGCTCCGCGGAGGAGAGCTTCGCATAACAACCGACGCGGTCGGGGTTCGGGCCGCCTCGACGTTGGCGGCGACCATCCGACTTCCAGCTCGCATCAACCGCTCCGCGGGCGTAGTCGGCCAGTTGGCCCGGTTTCTTCGTCATCATGAAAACCCGCCCCCGGTCAAAACCTCTCGCGTCTTTCGCGCCGTACAAAATGCGCTGTCCGAAACAATTCCCGCGGAGCACATGGACCTGCTCCGGAAATCCAACTCCGGCATCAAGATTATTGGCGAGGCACCTTTGGAATGGTTGCCGCTCGATGAACTCCCGCTTGGGATAGCTCGCGACGTTTCACGCATTGGGACCGTTCCCGGAAACCTGCTGATCGAACAGCTACGCCATGTGCCTCCGCTCTACATTCGTGCGGACGAGTTTAAGAACTACCTCGTCGTTTCGATGTTCGAGGAAGGGGACCGCATTGCTCATCATGTGCGGCAGGCGCTTGAGGTTCTTCCGGACGTTGCCGAAAAAAGGCTAACGGGGATCACATCAACACCAAAGTCGAAGGAGGAATTTATCTCCACCGTAAATGGGTGTACGGGCCCGATCCTGATCGTCGACAGTCACGGCACCCACCCCGACAACCCCGATGTTGGCGGGCTGATGATTGGGGGAGAGTTCGTCGACGTCTGGGACCTAGCGGGCAAACTTCGGTCACCGCCCATCGTGATACTGAGCGCGTGTGACACGCATCCCTTCGACCGATCTCACGCCACAGTAGCGAATGGTTTCCTGCGGTGTGGAGCGATTACAGTCCTAGGAACGGTCCTACCGATCCGCTCGCGTGATGCGGCAATCTTCCTTGTTAGGGTGATGTTGCGCGCCATCTCGTTCGGAGACGCCATGAACGCAACCGGCAGATCAGTAGCTTGGACTAACATCATCGGCGGCGCGCTTCGAATGCAGCTCGCGAGTGATATCGTTCGGAGTCTCGGAGCGCGAGGGCTAGTCCCTGAAGATCGTGTCGCCGACATCCATCTCTCAGCAAATCAGGATATCAACCCGCCGAATGAGCGGACCGATTGGCTTCCGCGCTTGAAGGAGCGTTGTATTGAGGCAGGTAGCCTCAACCACGAACAATGGACGGCAGTCTATACTGATATCCTCGCGGCATCAGATGCCATCCGCTATGTCAATATTGGCAATCCGGAAGCAATTCTGATTTCCGATGAGCGCGTTTTGAAACGGACGATTCAAGAAGCACAAGTGCAAGGCTAAAGGCGCCGCGCCCGCAAGTGGGCAAGCGGCTCCATTAATCGTCCTCGCCAGTCAGCTCCTTCGTAAGCGCTGTTCCGGGAGCACGTCCCCGCGAGTTCAGGCGTTGAACTGAACGGCTACCGTGTTCCAGGGCATGAGCTCGTCGATGCGGCTCTGGGGATGGCCCTGGACGATGCGGGTGATGGCGTC
>JBFLWS010000042.1:0-19412 GCA_040757715.1 Pseudomonadota bacterium
GACGCCACGGCAAGGCGGGGGGAAAGGCTGCGCCTGCGAGATTGCGCAATCTTCCGCCGCCCCACGGCCCGCGCTCAGGCCACGGAAAAGCGTAGCGCGGGGGGGGGGGGGCTTGAAAGTTGTAATACAAAAAACAATTACTGTTCGCGCGAAATCGCTCTGGTCATGGGGGCTTACCGGTTTAGGAAACCGGCTGCTGCGCAGCCCGTCGACGGGCTTGGCTTGACAGACCATGATAGCGCGATCAATGGTAGCGGTATCAAATATAATAAATTCTGTGAGCTTAAATCCCCATGTCCAATCTCCAATCCGCCTTGCCACGCGACTGGCCCAGCGGCGCCTTCGTCGGACGCATTGATCTTGGCGAGGGCCCGACCCCCATCATCGTTCAGGCAGGGCGTGCGCGGGATATTTCAGCCAGCGCCCCCACCGTGGCTCAGGCCGTGGCCCGCGGCGCCGTGGCTGAGCTGCCGGGGACGGACTTGGGCCCGTTGCTGGACCTTGGGATCGAGACCGCGCTCGACGCGCCGCGCCGCCTGCTGAGCCCGATCGATCTGCAGCCGGTGAAGGCCTCTGGCGTCACCTTCGCGGTCTCGGCGCTGGAGCGGGTGATCGAAGAGGCGTCGCGCGGCGACCCACTGGCCGCGGCGGCGGTGCGCGAGCGCCTGGAGGCGCGGGTAGGGCAGGGGCTGCGCTCGGTGGTTCCTGGCAGCCCGGAAGCCGAGACGCTAAAGAGCGTCCTTCTGTCTGAAGGCCTGTGGTCGCAATATCTGGAAGTGGCCATCGGCCCCTACGCCGAGATCTTCACCAAGTCGCAGGTGCTGTCCACCGTGGGCCACGGCGCCGATGTGGGCGTGCGGCCGGATTCCAGCTGGAACAATCCCGAGCCCGAGGTCGTGCTCATCGCTGATCCCGCCGGCCGGGCCGTGGGCGCGACGCTCGGCAATGATGTCAATCTGCGCGACATCGAAGGCCGATCGGCCCTTCTCCTTGGCAAGGCTAAGGACAACAACGCCTCCTGCGCGCTCGGACCGCTGATCCGTCTGTTCGACGACAGCTTCACCATGGATCACGTACGCGCCATGGAGATCGCCCTCACCATAAGCGACGCCGGCGGCCTTGTGCTGGAAGGCGCGAGCTCCATGCGCGAGATCAGCCGCGATCCGGAAGAATTGCTGGCCCAGACCATGAGCCAGCATCACTATCCGGACGGGTTCGTGCTGTTCCTCGGCACGCTGTTCGCCCCGGTCCAGGATCGTGATGCGCCGGGCCTCGGCTTCACCCACCACTCGGGCGACATGGTTCGGATTTCGACCCCGCTTCTAGGGGCGCTGGTGAATCGCGTGGTGACCACGGACAAGGCCCCGGCCTGGCGGTTCGGCATCAGTCAGCTGATGGCCAATCTGGCTTCGCGCGGATTGATTGGAGCGGCACAATGACCGACGATATTCTCACGCGGTCCACGGCCGCCAAGTCCGACAACGCTCGCGCGGTCTATCCCAGCCTGCGCGATCGCCACGTGTTGATCACCGGGGGCGGCACGGGCATCGGCGAAGAGGTGGTCGCGGCTTTCGCGGCTCAGGGCGCGCGGGTCAGCTTCGTCGACATCGCCGAACAGCCGTCGCGGGCGCTGGTGGAGCGGCTGGCGCCGATTTCGCGCCATATCCCCATGTTCCTGCCCTGCAATCTTTGCGATCTGGCCGCGCTGGAAATCGCCATCGAGGCGATCGAGGCCGGGAACGGCCCCATCGAGATTCTAATCAACAACGCCGCCAATGACGATCGTCACGCCGTGGACGCCGTCACGCCCGCCTATTGGGACAACCGGATGGCCGTGAACCTGCGCCACCTGTTCTTCGCCTCGCAGGCGGCGGCGCGCTCCATGCGCAAGGCCGGCCGCGGCGCCATCGTCAACTTCAGCTCGATCAGCTGGCATTTGGCCCTGCCGGAGCTGGTGCTCTACGAAACCGCCAAGGCCGGCATCGAAGGCATGACCCGCGGTCTGGCTCGTGATCTTGGCGTGTATGGCATTCGCGTCAACGCGGTGATCCCCGGCGCGGTGCGCACGGCGCGCCAGGACCGGCTGTGGCACAATCCGGCCGAAATCCAGCGGACCCTGGATCAGCAATGCCTGAAGGAGCGGGTGATGCCGGCGGACGTGGCCGCCCTGGTGTTGTTCCTCGCCTCAGACGATGCACGCATGTGCACCGCCCATTCTTATTTCGTCGACGCGGGCTGGGCCTGACATGTCGCCGAATTCGTCTGTCGAAGTCGCCTGCGTGGTCGGCGCCACCTTGGGCGAAGGCCCGGTGTGGGACGCTGCGGCCGGCGTTCTGTGGTTCGTCGACATCAAACAGCGTCAGGTGCATAGGTTCACGCCCTCCACCGGGCGGCTCGACAGCTGGACCGCGCCGGATCAGGTGGGCTGGATTTTCCCCATGGCGGGCGGCGGCTATCTGAGCGGCTTGAAGACGGGCCTCTTCCGCTTCGATCCCGCGACCGGCGTTTTTGCTCTGCTGACCGAGGTCGAGCCCGAGCTGCCGGGCAATCGCCTGAACGATGCGACCGTCGACCCCTTTGGCCGGGTCTGGTTCGGCTCCATGGACGATGGCGAAAGCGCGCCGAGCGGTCATTTCTATCGCGCCGACGCGAGCGGCATCGCCCGCGTGCTTTCAGGCGTCGTCATCACCAACGGGCCGGCCGTGAGCCCCGCGGGCGATCTCCTCTACCACACCGACACCCTGGCGCGGGTGATCAGCGTCAGCCGCATTGGCGCGGATGGTGCGCTTTGGGACACTCGCCCTTTCGTGCAATTCGATGCGACTGAGGGCTACCCGGACGGTCCGGTGGTGGACGCCGAGGGCTGCTTGTGGACCGCGCTCTGGGGCGGCTGGGCGGCGCGGCGCTATTCGCCCGAGGGCGAACTGTTGCAGACCGTGCGCTTCCCCGCCGCCAACATCACCAAGCTGGCCTTTGGCGGACCGGACGGGACCACGGTCTACGCCACCTCCGCCCGCAAGGGACTGAGCGAGGCGGAGCTGGCCGCCCAGCCCCACGCCGGCGACCTGTTCCGCTTTAGCGCCGAGACGCCGGGGCTTCCGGCCTACGAAGTGGCCGCGAGTCTGGTTCGCTGATCGACCCTCGACGCGGCGGCCCAAGCACAAAAAGCGTGGGGCTTACGCCCCGCCCACGCGCTTCCAGGCGGCGGTGAGCACGCTGCGCAGCAAGGGGCCGTCGGCGGCCTCCAGATCCACCAGGGTCGAGCCCTGCCGGCCCCAGGCGCCGGGGGCGGGACGGAACACGTCCGGCTCGGCCTCGATCACCATCTCCTGCATCATGGGTTCGAGCTTCACCATGCCGTGGCCGGCGTCGGGATAGCCCAAGGTGGCGAACACCTGGCCGGCGAAGCGGAAGTCCGGGTGCTTCTGGTGCGCGCCTTCCTCGGCGCCTTCGAGGGAGAGGGCGATGCGGCGAAATTCGTCGGCCGTGGCCATGTTCAGTTTCCAGACTTGTCCGCGGCGGCGGCCACGATGGGCGCCACGGCGGGGAGGGGACGCATGCGGTCGCCGCTCCAGGCCGGCTGTTTCTTCAGCCAGTCGGAGTCGACCACAAAGGTGGAAAGGGCGTGGGTGAGGGCCAGCTTGGCCTCGGACTCATGCCCGGACTGGGCGATATAGCCCGCCACGGCCCGCGCGTCCCACACCATCAGCGGGGCCGCGGTCAGCTTTCCCGTGGCGGCGAACACATAGGCCCGGGCCGGCTGGCCGCGATAGAGGCAGTGGAACTTGGCCTCGCCGGCCTCCACGGCCGGGACCGGGCTCTGGCTGGCATAGGCGGCGAGCAGGCTGCCGGAGGCCTCGGGCAGGCTTTCAGCCCCGGCCGGCTCGACCTTCTCGCAGGTGATCTCCACGTGGCCGGCGCCCCACTGGGCGGCGAACTCGGCCCCGGTGCGATAGGGGGCGACCGTGAGCGCGCGACCTTCGCCCGGCTTGTAGACCGCCCCCTCGTTGAGACCGGCGGCGAGGAGGGCCGGCGTAGGCGGGGTGAAGTCGGGCACGTCGGGATCGCCGATGAAGACCTCGGCGTCGCCCGCACCGGAGACGGCGCGCAGCCAGGGGCGGATCTCGCCGGTGGGCAGGCGCTTCAGCCCCGCCTGCGCAGTCCAGCCCTGGGGCAGTTCCAGCGAAAAGGCGTGTTCGGTGGGCTCGGCGTAGGGGGCCCAGTGCGGGGTGGGCGCGGACAAAGGCCCGCCGCCCGCCGCCGAGGATGGCGCGGTTTGCGGGGCCTGGCCGCCGCCGCTGGAGGACTGATCGCAGGCGGAGAGGCTCGCCGTTGCGAGCAGCGCCGCCGCCAGAAGGACCCGCTTCACGCAAAACGCTCCCAATGCCATTATTATCCTTAAGGCAGGCGGCGGCTTTACGCGCAAGGCCTCTCGCGCCCGGCGCGCGCAACAGGTATTATGTCCCTATGCTGGCCAAAACTCCCGAGCCCCCCTACTGGGCGGTGATCTTCTCCACGCTGCGCACCAGCGACAGTGTCGGCTACGGCGCCATGGCTGAGTCCATGGAGGCCTTGGCTCGACAGCAAGACGGGTTCCTGGGCCTCGACAGCGCCCGGGACGGGGTGGGCGTCACCATTTCCTACTGGCGCGATCTGGCGGCCATTGAAGCCTGGCGCAGCAATATCGAGCACCGCATCGCCCGCCAGCTGGGCCGCGAACGCTGGTACGAGGCCTATGAGCTTCGAGTGGCCAAGGTGGAGCGCGCTTACGGCTGGACGAAGCCGGCTTAAAGCTCTGACGCTTCCGCCAACTGGGCGAGATCGCCGGCGCTGAGCGTCAGACGCATGGCCCCGACCAGCTCCTCGAATTGCGCAAGGCTGGTGGCCGAGGCGATGGGGGCGACCACCGAGGGCTGAGCCATGAGCCAAGCCAGCGCCGCCTGAGCCGGCGTGGCGTGATGACCGGCCGCGACCTGGTCGAGAGCGGCGAGGATGCGTCGGCCGCGATCGTTCAGATACTGGCCCATGCGCGCCCCGCGCACGCTCTTGGCGAAGTCCGCCTCGGTGCGGTACTTGCCGGTCAGGAATCCCGAGGCGAGGCCGTAATAGGGAATGACGCCGATGCCTTGCTGTACGCAGAGCGCCTGCAGGTCGGTCTCGAAATCGCTCCGGTCCGAGAGGTTGTAGAGCGGCTGCAGGGTCTCATAGCGCGGCAAGCCCTCGGCGGCGCTGAGGCGCTGGGCCTCCAGCATCCGTTCTGCGGTGTAGTTGGAGGCGCCGATCACCCGCACCTTGCCGGCCTTGATCAGGACGCCGAAGGCGCCCAGGGTTTCGGCCATGGGCGTGCCGGCGTCGTCGCGGTGGGCTTGGTAGAGGTCGATCACATCGGTGTTCAGGCGCTGCAGGCTGTCCTCGCAGGCCTTGATGATGTTGTCGCGCGACAACCCAGGACGCGTGGGCAGCATGGCCACCTTGGTGGCGATGACCACCTTGTCGCGCACGGCGGGGCCGCGGGCCTTCAACCAGGCGCCGATGACCGTCTCGGATTCGCCGCCCTTGTGCCCCGGAACCCAGGCCGAATAGACGTCGGCGGTGTCGATGAGGGTGACGCCGGCCGCCACCGCCGCATCCAGCAGCCGGAACGAGGTCGCCTCGTCGGCGGTCCAGCCGAACACATTGCCGCCGAACGCCAAGGGGCCGACTTCCAGGCTTGAACGCCCCAACCGCCGCAGCAACATAGACATGATCTCCCATCTCTTTGCGCTCACCATACTGGCCCGCGCGCGCCCTGCAATCCGCGCTTGCTTGAATAGGTGTGCAGATGCGCCTAGTTTCAGTCCGTTCTCCGGGGCGTCCCGCTTGAGGGACTGAGAGGCGGGTAGGCCCGCAACCCGACGAACCTGATCCGGGTCATGCCGGCGAAGGGAGAAGGACCAGCGCGAGGGCCGTTCGCGCGATTCCCCATTCGTCTTGCAGCCCCTTCTTTAGGAGCTAAGACGTCATGAACGCCATCAAGCCGATCGTCGCCGCGGATCTGCCGCCGCAAGGTCCGATACCGGGCAGTCGCAAGGTCTATGAGAGCGGCGTGCTGCACCCCGAGCTGCGTGTTCCGTTCCGCGAAGTGGCGGTGCATGAGAGCTGCGGCGAGCCGCCGCTCACCCTCTATGACGCCTCGGGCCCCTATACCGACGAGACTGCGAGCATCGACATCGCCCAGGGCCTGCCGCGCCTGCGCGAGAGCTGGATCCTCGCCCGCGGCGATGTGGAGGAGGTGACGCCCCGCCAGGTGAAGCCGGCGGACAACGGCTTCGTGTCCGAGGCCGGCCTCGCCCCCGCCTTCCCGGTGAAGCCCAAGGTCTATCGCGCCAAGCCCGGCGCCTCGGTGACCCAGCTCGACTACGCCCGCCGGGGGATCATCACCCCCGAGATGGAGTTCGTCTCCATCCGCGAGAACCAGCGCCGCGAGCGCCTCGCCGAAATCATCCGCGACGGCGAGGACTTCGGCGCCTCCATCCCCGAATTCATCACCCCCGAATTCGTGCGCGACGAGGTGGCCCGCGGCCGGGCCATCATCCCGGCCAACATCAACCACCCCGAAATCGAGCCCATGGCCATCGGGCGGAACTTCCTGGTGAAGATCAACGCCAATATCGGCAACTCGGCCGTCACGTCTTCGGTGGCGGAAGAGGTGGAGAAGCTGGTCTGGGCCATCCGCTGGGGCGCGGACACGGTGATGGACCTGTCCACCGGCCGCAATATCCACAACATCCGCGAGTGGATCATCCGCAACTCGCCCACGCCCATCGGCGCCGTGCCCATGTACCAGGCCCTGGAGAAGGTGGGCGGCGTGGCCGAGGACCTCACCTGGGAGGTGTTCCGCGACACCCTGATCGAACAGGCCGAGCAGGGGGTGGACTATTTCACTATCCACGCCGGGGTGCGCCTCGCCTATGTGCCGCTCACGGCCCGGCGGGTGACGGGCATCGTCTCTCGCGGCGGTTCGATCATGGCCAAGTGGTGCCTCGCTCACCACAAGGAGAGCTTCCTCTATGAGCATTTCGAGGAGATCTGCGAGATTTGCCGGGCCTATGACGTGTCGTTCAGCCTGGGCGACGGCCTGCGCCCCGGCTGCATCGCCGACGCCAACGACCGGGCCCAGTTCGCCGAGCTGGAGACCCTGGGCGAGCTGACGCAGGTCGCCTGGAAGCACGGTTGCCAGGTGATGATCGAAGGCCCCGGCCACGTGCCCATGCACAAGATCAAGGCCAATATGGATAAGCAGCTCGCCACCTGCGGCGAGGCGCCCTTCTACACCTTGGGCCCGCTGGTCACCGACGTGGCCCCCGGCTACGACCACATCACCTCGGCCATCGGCGCGGCCATGATCGGCTGGTTCGGCACCGCCATGCTCTGCTACGTGACGCCGAAGGAGCACCTGGGGCTCCCCGACCGTCAGGACGTGAAGGACGGGGTGATCGCCTACAAGATCGCCGCCCACGCTGCGGACCTGGCCAAGGGCCACCCCTCGGCCCGGGCCTGGGACGACGCCATGTCCCGCGCCCGCTTCCAGTTCCGCTGGGAGGACCAGTTCAACCTCGGCCTCGACCCGGAGACGGCGCGCAAATACCACGACGCCACCTTGCCGAAGGAGGCCATGAAGACCGCCCACTTCTGCTCCATGTGCGGGCCGAAGTTCTGCTCCATGAAGATCAGCCAGGACATCCGCGGCGCCGCCGCAGCCCAGAACGATGTGGCCGAGCAGGGGATGGCCGACATGGCCGAGAAGTTCCGCACCTCCGGCGGGGAAATCTATGTGAAGGCGTAGGGGGCTGAGGGACCTTCGGGCTGGGCGGCGTATGCTCTGGCCTCTCCCCCTTGAAGGGGGAGAGGTCGGGAGAGGGGGTGGTCCAGCTGGACGCCACGCTCGCTGCGCTCGTCCCCCCCATCCCCGTCCCTTCCCCCTCCAGGGGGGAAGGGGGCTTGTTCGACCTGCTCACCCTAGCATTCAATTTGCTCCGTCATCCTCGCATCCCCTCCTTGTCATCCTCGCATTTATTGCGAGGACCTAGGCTTCGGCGTCACAAATATTTAAGGATAGGGCAGAATGGCTGACGGCTGGGTCCTCGGCACAAGGCCGAGGATGACAAGTTTATTTGCTTTTGCTCGCCATTGCTTAGGCGAGGACGCGCGCAGAAATTCAACTGTTAGCACGCGCCTATCCCACACCCCCACAACCCTACCTATACTGTTCTCGTCCCCGTCGCTGGGGAGGGCGCTTAGGATCCGACCCTTTAGCGGCGATGGGGAGCGAAGTGCGGGACAAAGGGCGAGGGACGTAAGCTCGCCCATCGGTCAGAGGCTGTCGGCCTCAAGCCGCCCGTCCAGGGGCTAGATCGCAGGTGAAAGGCCGAACAGGTCTGCGCGCCCGCGCCCTCTGGTCAAAACTTCGCGCGAAGCGTGACGGCCCGCCAAACGTCGAACAGACATCGCGCGAAAGCGCACCCAACCTCGGGCCCGCCCGAGCGCTTCGCCCCCTCCCCATCTTCCAGATAAGGATCGACGCCTCGCCCGATGAAGCCAAAATCGAAGCTGTCGAAAGCGGCGCGCCGCCCCTTCGCTTGATCCCCCGCAAAGCTGGCGCCGAGAGTGCGTGGCAAGTACACGCCCATGACCGACGCTCCCTCTGACGCTCCCCCTGAAGACGCCGCGCTGAAGCTGTGGCTGGGCAAGCCCGCGCCCCGCTATACCAGCTATCCCACCGCGCCCTTCTTCCATGCCGGGGTGGGCGGCGAGGACTACGCAAAAGCTCTTTCCGCCCTCGATCCGGCCGAGCCGGTGTCGCTCTATATCCACGTGCCGTTTTGCCGGGCGCTTTGCCTCTATTGCGGCTGCAACACCGCGGTGACCAAGCGGCCGGAGCGGGTTTCCACCTATCTCGACGCCGTGCGCGCCGAGATCGCCATGGTCACTGCCCTCGCCCCGCAGAGGCTGAAGGTGGGCGCCATTCACTTTGGCGGCGGCACCCCCAACATTCTCTCCAATGAGGACCTCTACGGGCTTTTCCGCGACCTGGAGCAACGCTTCGACCTCACGAGCGTGCACGACATCGCCATGGAGCTCGACCCGCGCACGGTGAAGCGCGACTTCGTGCCGGCCCTGGCCGCCTGCGGCTTCAACCGGGTCAGCCTTGGGGTGCAGGACTTCAAGACCGAGGTGGGGGAGATCGTCAACCGCGTCCAGCCCCTTTCCATGGTGGAGAAGCTGTGCGCCGCCCTGCGCGACAACGGCATCGACCGCATCAATTTCGACGTCATGTACGGCCTGCCCAAGCAGACCCCCGAAAGCGTGGGGGCCACGGCCGAGGCGGTGGCGCGGCTCGACCCCTCGCGCATCGCGCTCTTCTCCTACGCCCACGTGCCCTCCATGAAGAATTACCAGAAGGCGCTGGAGGCCCACGGCCTGCCGGACCTTCAGGAGAAGATCGCCATGGAGGCGGCGGCGCGGGCGGCCTTCGTGGCCTCGGGCCTTGTGGAGATCGGCATGGACCACTTCGCCAAGCCCGACGATTCCATGGCCATCGCCGCCGCCAAGGGCGAGCTGCACCGCAACTTCCAGGGCTATACCGAGGACCCGCATCCTACCTTGTTGTCGTTCGGCGCCTCCGCCATCGGCCGCACGCCGTCGGGCTATGTGCAGAACGCTCATGACGAGCGCGAGTATGAGGCCGACATCGCCGCCGGCCGCTCGCCGGTGCGGCGGGGCTATCTGCTCACTGCGGAGGACAATTTCCGCGCCGACCTCATCGAGCGGCTCATGTGCGACTTCGCCGTGGACTTGAGGGCCGTGGCCGCCCGCCATGGCCGGGCCGGGGAGACCTATGAGCGCGAGCGGGCGTTGCTGCAGCCCTTCCTCGACGCCGGCCTCGTGTCGCTGGAGGACGGGCGTCTCGCCATGACCGCCCAGCACAAGATGGCCGTGCGGGTGGTGGCGCACCTGTTCGACCTCCACGCCCCCACCGCGGCTACGCCATCGTCCCGGGCGGCGTAGGGGAGGGACGGGGGCTCAACGCCTATCCCTGCGCGAATATTGGCCAATAAGCCGCTACCGGTTCATTGTGATTCTAAATCAAGCTCCGACGGTGCGCCGCCTGGCGGTGCTGGCTTATGAGGAAGCTGGTGGATTTTTCCCTTGAGAGCATTGCGCCATTGATCGGGCGATCAGCAAACGATGTCCTGTTATTGGAGTTCTTTGGCGAAGAATTGGGAAGAATTGAGCGCGACGAATATTATGGTGCTTTGCAATACAAGAAAAATGGCGTCGATGTCGTTTTTCAAGAAGCATGTTTGGTTGATGGGGCGCGCGAAGATCGTGAGCTGATTTTAATTGCATTTCATCTTCATGCTGAGGGTCACGAAGAATTTTCTCAGTATCGATTTAGTTTACCTTTTGACGTGAATTTCGGCGCGAACTGGGGCGATCTAATTAGCGGATTCGACGTAGTAAATTCCGGGGGCGGGATTTATTCAAAAGCCCTTGGAGGGTGGATTGGAAGATGGTTTGTTGTTCGATCGGATAATTTTGATGTTCATCTCCAATTCGACTCCAAAGATTGTTTGGTGATGGTCACGTTGATGTTGGCCAATTGAATAGCACTATTGATTATTCAATTGCATTCTATAGTCGGCGCTGGCGCTTTACAGAACATGAAATTGAGCAGAATTTAACGCAAAAATGCTATATGTTCTGATCATGCCGTGGCCGTGGATGTCGCTGTCGCTGGGGGCGCAGACATCAAGGCGACCGTGGTCAGAAGGAAGCGCTCCATTGAGCAGGATGTATCCCACGCCAAACCCTGTCGACGCCCGCACTGATCTGGCGAAGTTCGCCAAGAAGGCCTATCGCGACGGCTATCTGGAGACGCGGGTTCGCAACGGTGTCGCCGCCCAGGTGCGCGCTCTTCGCGAGAAGCTGGGCCTCAGCCAGACCGAATTCGGCAAGCTCATCGGCAAGCCGCAAACCGTGGTGAGCCGGCTGGAAGACCCCGACTATGGCCGCGTGTCGATCAGGTCGCTGCTCGATGTGGCCGAGGGCGCCAACGTGGCGCTGGTGATCGAGTTCGTGTCCTATCCCGAGTTCCTGGCGCGCACCGGGGATGGTTCGGTTGCGGCCATGCAGCCGGCGACCATCGACGAGACCTTGGCCGGTATCGACGTGGGGACGCGGCGCCAGGAAGACTAAGCGCTCTCAGTTCCCCCCATTTGACATCGCGGTCGCTTTGGCCAACAAGGCGCGGCCATGACCGACGCCTCCACTCCCTCCGCCGCCGACACCCCGCCCGACCGCCTCTGCGCCACGCCGGGCAGCCCCTATTACGACGCCGACGTCCTGGCGCGGGGCATCGGCGTGCGCTTCAAGGGCGAGGAAAAGACCAACGTCGAGGAGTATTGCGTCTCCGGGGGCTGGGTGCGCCTGGCGCTCGGCAAGCAGGTGGACCGCAAGGGCAACCCCCTGACGGTGAAGCTGCAAGGGACCGTGGAGCCCTATTTCCAGGACGTGGCCGGGCAATAGCGCCTATAGAACCGCCGGCTGAAAGGGCGTAGCCTCCGCCAAAACGGGGGATGTCCTTGGCGAATTTCAGGATGGATCGCCGTCTCTTCGCTGCCGGCTTGGCGGCGGCGAGCCTGCCAGGCGGCGTGCGCGCTGAGCCGGAAGATATCGTGGTGCATGGCGTCTATCAGCCGCCCGCGACCCTCGCCATGGCCATTGCGCTGGCCCGGCGCATGACCGTGCCGGTGTGGCTGAACGGCGCGGGCCCGTTCCCGTTTATCATCGACACCGGCGCCAACCAGTCGGTGATCAGCCTCGAGCTCTGCGCTCAACTGGGCCTGCCGCTGGAGGCGGCTCAGCCGGTGCACGGCGTGGCCGGGGTGGAGCTCGCCCCCACGGTGATGCTCAACGAACTGCGCGCGGATCGCTTTGTGCGTCGCCACGCGAAGCTCTCGGTTTTGCCGCAGGGGCCCATGGGCGCAGTGGGGGTGCTGGGGCTGGACGATATGGAGGAGAAGGTCCTCATCCTCGATTACCAGAACGAGCGCCTGACCATCGCCCGCTCGCAATTCGGCGCCCGCCCCTCCGACGCCAGGGATGACGAAACCATTGTGCCGGCGGTGCTGCGCAATGGCCAGCTGACCCTGGTGGACGCGCGGCTGAGCTCCCATGCCCGGTTCACCGCTTTTTTGGACACAGGTTCGGAGAAGAGCATCGGCAATATCGCCCTCATGCGGCTGGCGGGCTACACCGACACCAGTCCGAACCTCTTCACCACGCCGGTGTTGTCGATCACAGGGCAGGTGCTGATGGCCCGGCTCGGCCTGTTGGATGAGATGAAGGTGGGCGGTTTCACCATCGCCAATTTGGCGGTGCTGTTCGCCGATGTGCACACCTTCAACCTGTGGGGGTTGAGCGAGCGCCCCGCCATGATGCTCGGCGTGGATGTGCTCACCCGCTTCCGACGGGTGGCGCTGGATTTCGGCCGGGGCGAAGTGCGCTTCGCTGCGCCTTGACCCAGGCCTTGCAGGTCGCCAAAGCCTAGGGATTAGTTTTGCAGACCCGAAACGACTCGGTGAAGGACCACACCATGGGCTTGATGGCGCGCATCGCGCGCGAGCTGCGTTTTCTGAAGGGCGTCCTGCGGACCATGAACCGCGTGAGGTCCATCGATCCCGATTCCAACAATCTCATCTGCGACGACTGGGAAGCGGCGGTGGACAAGTGGCCGCAGCGCGTGGCCATGACCTTCGAGGGCAAGAGCGTCACCTACGCCCAGCTCGACGCCACGGCCAACCGCTTCGCCCACTGGGCTGTTAGCCGCGGGGTGAAGCGCGGCGACACCGTGGCCCTGTTCATGCCCAATCGCATCGAGTACCTGGCGGTTTGGATGGGGCTGTCCAAGGTCGGGGTGGCCACCGCCCTCATCAACAACCAGATCCAGGGCGAGGCCCTGATCCACTGCCTGAACATCTCCGGCGCCGCCCACGTCATCTGCGACCTCGACACCGCCCCGGCCTTCGAGACCATTCGCGTCCGCCTACAGCGCTCCATGACCGAGTGGGTGCTGGGCGGGGGAGCGAGCCGCGGCGACCTCGATTTCGACCGCGCCCTCAAGGGAGTGTCGAGCCTGCGTCCCACCCGCGAGACCGCGCGCTATGGCGTGACGGCCAAGGATACGGTGCTCTACATCTACACCTCCGGCACCACCGGCCTGCCCAAGGCGGCCAAGGTCACCCACGTGCGGGCCCAGCTCTATATGCGCGGTTTCGCGGGAGCCACGGGGGCCAAGGAAGACGACCGGGTCTATGTGACCTTGCCGCTCTATCACGCCACCGGCGGCCTTTGCGGGGTGGGGGCGGCGCTGTTGAACGGCGGCGCGGTGATCTTGAAGCGCAAGTTCTCCGCCAGCCAATTCTGGGACGACATCGTGGCCAGCGAGGCCACTATGTTCGTCTATATCGGCGAGCTGTGCCGCTATCTCACCAACCTGCCACCCAGCGACATTGAGCGGCGGCACAAGCTGCGCCTCGCCTTCGGCAACGGCCTTCGGCTCGAGGTGTGGCTGAAGATGCTGGACCGCTTCAAGCTGCCGCAGATCCTGGAGTTCTACGGGGCCACAGAGGGCAACGTCGCTCTCTTCAACTATGACGGCAAGCCGGGGGCCATCGGCCGCATTCCGAGCTATCTGCGCAGCCGGTTCAATGTGCGCCTTTGCGCCTTCGACATGGAAGCCGAGACCCCCATCCGCAACGCCCAGGGCTTCGGCCGCGAATGCCGGCCAGGCGAGATCGGCGAGGCCATCGGGCGCATCGCCTCCGACGCCCGCTCCAGCTTCACCGGCTACGCCGACAAGGCCGCCACCGAGAAGAAGGTGGCGCACGACCTGTTCGAAAAGGGCGACGCCTGGTTCCGCACCGGCGATCTCATGCGCCAGGACGAGGAGGGTTATTTCTACTTCGTCGACCGCATCGGCGACACCTTCCGCTGGAAGGGGGAGAACGTCTCCACCGGCGAGGTGGCCACCCGCATCTCCGCGGCGCCAGGGGTGCTGGAGGCCAATGTCTACGGCGTGGCGGTGCCGGGCGCCGACGGCCGCGCCGGCATGGCCTCTCTGGTGGTGGCCAAGGACTTTGATCTCAAGGCCCTTCAGGCCGAGATCGAGCACGACCTGCCCATCTACGCCCAGCCCCTGTTCCTGCGCCTGCAGCACCAGATCGAGATCACCGGCACCTTCAAGTACCGCAAGCTCGACCTCGTGGAGGACGGCTTCAATCCGGACAAGATCAACGAGCCGGTCTATTTCCACGATCCGCAGGCCGGCTATGTGCCGGTGGACGAGGCGCTCTATCAGGAAATCTGCGCCGGGAAGGTCAGGGTTTAGAGCATTCCCGAAAAGTGGGGACCGGTTTTCGGAACAAGACTGCTTTTAGATTAAACTCTAACGCTGCGTGACGGTGAACCGCTTCAGCTCGTTGCGCGGCGCGGGCCAGTTGGGGGCGAGCTCGGCGGCCTTCAGATAGTCGGCATAGGCGCCGGCGGTGTCGCCGAGGGCCTCCTTGGCTACGGCGCGGTTGAAATAGGCCTTCTCCGGCTCCTTGGGCCCGAGCGTCAGGCCGCGGCTGGAGGCGTCAGTTGAGGCCGCCCATTGCTTCAGACCCAGCAGCGCCGCGCCGCGGTTCACATGCGCCTCGGCCAGGCTGCCGTCGATGCGGATGGCGCCGTCCACGTCGACCAGGGCCTCGCGCCAGGCCTTCTGCCGTAGATAGATCACCGCCCGGTTGATGCGCGTGGCGGCCACGTCCCGCCGCGACAGGGGATCGCTGGCCAGGGCGGTGGTGCATAGGGTGAGCGCGCCATTGTCGGCGCGGCCGTCCTTGGCGGCGTGGTAGCAGTCGGGGGCCAGACCCGTTCCGCCCACCTCCAGGGCGTCAGCGCGGGCAAGGCTGGAAAGGCTCAGGGCGGGGCCGACAATCATCAAGCAAAGCAAGGACTTGCGCATGGCGTGGCTCCGTCGCGTGTTGAGGTTGCGCGAGAGGTTAGTCCTGATTGTGCGGTCGCGCGACGTTGGTAAAAATAAGAACTTTGCAAAACAAAGTACTTGCGATACAAGGCAAATGAAACCCGACCGGAGGAGGCTCCCATGTCTGATCACACCCCCACCTTGCACGATGACGTGGCCTATCTGCGCGACCTGGCGCATCAGGGGGCCAACGCGCCCCTGGCGGGGGGCTCCATGCTGATGCTGGCCGGCCTGATCTTCGGCGGCGCGAGCCTCATATCCTGGGCGATGGCGCGCCAGTTTCTTCCCGTGCCGACGGTGTGGGGGAACTATGTGTGGATCCCGGCCCTGCTGGTGTTTTTCATCGCCTTTTCCCTGGTGAAGGCGCGCATGATTGCGAGCGCAGGGGTGTTCACCACCAACAACCGCGCAGTGGGGGCGGTGTGGGCGGGCGTGGGCTGGTCGATCATGGCCTTCCTGTTCGCCGTCATGGCCGCCTGCTGGCGGCTGCATATGGCCGCGCCCTCGGCCATGATCACCCCCTTCATCCTGGCGGTCTATGGCATCGGCTGGCTGGTTTCGGCCGCCATGTCGCCGGCCAAGTGGGTCTACGCCATGGCCTGGGGTTCGTTCATCGCCGCCATCATCATGGGCTTTTTGGCGGATTCACCGGACCTGCTCTTGGCCTACACTGTGGCTCTGGTCCTGCTCGCAGCCCTGCCAGGCTTCATCCTCATGCGCCAGGCGTCGCGGGTCTGAGGCGCGCCGTGAGCGAGTTCCAGATCGAGGACATCGACGAGGTGATCCATGGCCGGGTGCGGCTGGGGATCATGGCCTACCTCTCCAGCGCCGGCGCGGCGGAGTTCAACGAGCTGAAGCGCCGGCTGCAGGTGAGCGACGGCAATCTTTCCGTCCATCTGCGCAAGTTGGAGGAGGCGGGCTACGTCGCGGTAGAGAAGAGCTTCGTCGGCCGCAAGCCGCTGACCCGGATCAGCCTCGCCGACGCCGGTCGGACGGCCTTCGTCGCCTATCTCGACGCCATCGGCAAATTGGTGAACGGCGTGCGCGACTGACGGTCCTTTGCGTTGAAGCCCCCCGGATCGCCGCCTATGTTGCGGAGATAATGTCAAAACCAGGGGAGGGGACTTTGGCCAATCGTGTGAGCAAACTGGGTGGGGCGCTGTTGGCGGCGGCTCTTGGCGTCGTCGCCGGCGCGGCGTCGGCGCAGCAGGTGGCGGTGGATACGGGCCTTTTGGCCGGAACCACCACAGGCGGCGTCGCCGCTTACAAGGGCATTCCCTTCGCAGTCCCGCCGGTGGGGCCGCTGCGCTGGCGGCCGCCGCAGCCTGCCGCATCCTGGGCCGGCGTGCGCGACGCCAGCGCCTATGGCCACTCCTGCCTGCAACCCGCCTCCAAATGGGGGCTGGTGAAGGATCAGGCGGAAGACTGCCTCTACCTCAATGTCTGGGCCCCGGCCCACGCCACGAAGCCCCTGCCGGTGATGGTGTGGGTCCATGGCGGCGGCTACGTCATCGGCTCGGGCGCTTCGCGCATCTATGACGGGACCCGTTTCGCGCAAGATGGCGTGGTGCTGGTGACCTTGAACTATCGCCTGGGCGCCTTGGGCTTCCTCGCCGATCCGGCTCTGACCCAGGAGGCCGCCCCCGACGCGCCGCTGGGCAATTACGGTCTGATGGACCAGGTAGCGGCCCTGCAATGGGTGCAGCGCAATATCGCCCGTTTCGGCGGCGATCCCGCCAATGTCACGCTGTTCGGCGAGTCCGCCGGCGCCGGCTCGGTGCTCTATCTCCTCGGAACCGAAGCCACGCGGGGGCTCTACCAGAAAGCCATTATCGAATCCGGACCCGGCTTCGCTCCGCCCTCCAGCCTCGCCGTGAAGGAGGCCCAGGGCCGGGCTTTTCTGAAGAAGGCCGGCGCGCCGGAGAACGCCAGCGCCGAGCAACTTCGGGCGATTCCGGCAGAGACGCTGATCGCGCCCGGTGAGGGTGTGGACTGGCAGCCCTTCGCCGACGGGCGCTTCATCAAAGCGCCGTTCGAACTGGCCTTCGCCAGCGGCCGCACGCCCGCCATCCCGCTGATGATCGGCACCAACACCAATGACGGCTCCCTCGCCGGGCCGGACGGCTACCCGGCGGTGCCCAAGCTTTTGTGGAGTCTAATGGGGCAGCGGGCCGAGACCCTGCGCGGCCTCTACCTGGGCGAAGGGATCACCGGCGAGGCGCAGGATCGGGCCGTGTTCAACGACTTCGTGTTCGGGGCTCCGGCGCGCTGGATCGCCGCCCAGTCCGCCGCGCGCCAGCCGGTCTATCTCTACCGCTACGGCTATGTGCCGGAGGCCCTGCGCGGCCAGGTGCCCGGCGCCGGCCATGCGGCGGAGCTCGCCTATGTGTTCGACACCCTGGACAAGGACGTGCGTCTGCGCGCGCCGGCGACATCGCAGGACCTGGCCGAGGCCGCCTTCGTGCACAGCTGCTGGGTCAGCTTCGCCAAGACCGGCCGGCCGGTGTGCACTGGCGGTCCCGCCTGGCCCGCCTATCAGCCCGCCGCCGACCCGCTCTACCTGTTCAAGGAGACCGGCGGGGCGCAGGTGGCGGCCGGCTATCGCAAGGCGCCCAACGACTTTGTGATCGGTCTGGTGGGCGGCATGTTCGGCGGCGGGCGACGCTAAGATCGCATCTCCTCTTCCCCAGTGATCAGTGTTCACTAATATGCGCGTCGAACCGCAGCGCCTGCGCGCCGCGATAATGAAAGCTATGTTGAAGGGAGAACGCCATGCGTGACTATCTGAAGTTCTATATCGGCGGCGCCTGGGTCGATCCCGTGGCCCCCAAGACGCTGGACGTGATCAATCCGGCCACTGAGGGCGTGGCCGGCCGCATCTCCCTCGGTGCCGCGGCGGACGTGGACAAGGCGGTGGCGGCGGCCAAGGCGGCCTTCCCGGCCTTCTCCCGCACCAGCCGCGAAGAGCGC
Organism: Pseudomonadota bacterium; assembly: GCA_040757715.1. Taxonomy (GTDB): domain Bacteria; phylum Pseudomonadota; class Alphaproteobacteria; order Caulobacterales; family Caulobacteraceae; genus CAIMFV01. The sequence goes on from JBFLWS010000042.1 coordinate 18,041, forward strand.
ATGGAGCTTTTGGAGCGCATCATCGCCGAGTACCAGAAGCGCTATGCCGACATGGCCGAGGCCATCACCGAGGAGATGGGCGCGCCGGGCTGGCTGTCGCAGCGGGCCCAGGCGGCCATGGGCGTCGGCCACCTGCAGACGGCGCTGGCGGTGCTGAAGGACTACCACTTCGAAGAGCTGCGCGGCACCACCATGCTGGCTAAGGAGCCCATCGGCGTGTGCGGCTTCATCACCCCGTGGAACTGGCCGATGAACCAGATCGCGTGCAAGGTAGCGCCCGCTCTGGCCACCGGCTGCACCATGGTGCTGAAGCCCTCCGAGATCGCGCCCTTCTCCGGTTATGTGTTCGCCGAAATCCTGCATGCCGCTGGCGTGCCGGCCGGGGTGTTCAACCTCGTCAATGGCGATGGTCCCGGCGTGGGCGCGGCCATCTCCTCGCACCCGGACGTGGACATGGTCTCCTTCACCGGCTCCACCCGCGCCGGCGTGGAAGTGGCCAAGGCCGCCGCCCCCACGGTGAAGCGTGTGCACCAGGAACTGGGCGGCAAGTCGCCCAACATCATCCTGGAGGACGCCGACCTGAAGAAGGCGGTCACCGGCGGCATTCGTCAGGTGATGATGAACTCTGGCCAGTCCTGCAACGCCCCCACCCGCATGCTGGCCCCGGCGACCAAGATGGACGAGGTCATCGCCATCGCCAAGGAAGCCGCCGAGACCACCACCGTGGGCGATCCGGGCGGCAATGCGCAGATGGGCCCGGTGGTCTCCGAGCTGCAGTGGAACAAGATCCAGGGCCTGATCAAGAAGGGCATCGAGGAGGGCGCCACTCTGGTGGCCGGCGGCCTCGGCCGTCCCGAGGGTCTGGACAAGGGCTACTATGTGAAGCCCACCGTGTTCGCCCATGTCACCAACGACATGACCATCGCCAAGGAAGAGATCTTCGGGCCGGTGGTGTCGATCCTTGGCTATGACACCCTCGATCAGGCCATTGAGGTGGGCAACGACACACCCTACGGCCTCGCCGCCTATGTGCAGGGGACCGACCTGGACAAGGTGCGCGACGTGGCTCGCCAGCTGCGCGCCGGCCAGGTGACGGTGAACGGCGCGGGTCCGGACATGATGGCGCCGTTCGGAGGCTTCAAGCAGTCGGGCAACGGCCGCGAATGGGGCGACCACGCCTTCGGCGAGTTCCTCGAGACCAAGGCCATCATCGGCTACGGGGCTTAAATCAATCCGCTATGTGCCCCCTTCCCCCCTTGAAGGCAGGGCTATCGCATATGGCCGAGGAGGCTGAGCAGGAAGGCGTCGTCCCATCCGGCGCGCTTGATCTTGCCTTTGATGGAGCCCTTGTCGGGGTGCTGTCTTAGGATGT
>JBFLWS010000043.1:0-17914 GCA_040757715.1 Pseudomonadota bacterium
TCCCCGTCGAGCAAACGGGACACAAACCGTAGGCGATCGTCCATTACCGAACACTCCTTCCACGGCATCGACACCTCCCGCGCCAAAGCGGAAAGTGTCACCCATGTGTCCGGTACGATCTGTCACCTATGTCTTGGACCACTCACTCGCAGGGGGCGATCCCGCGATTGACGCCCTGGCTGGTTATATTTCACACCAATGAGATGCAGAACGCGCGAATTTCGCGTAGTTGGGTTCGGCGGTCGGCGGAGGGCCGATGATTGGCCGGGGGGCGTCATGCAGAACCTTTGGACCTTTGTCCAAAATAATCCTTGGATTTTGGCGGTCGTGGGATTCGGGCTTGCCGCCTGGATCGGCGCCCTCGTGGCCATTGTGCGCGCCACGAAATTCCGGCGAAAATGGCTTTGGGCGCTCCTGACCTTGCTGAGCTTTTCCTGGAGTTGGGAGGTTGGTCCAGGCGAGACGCTTAGCGTCGGATTTCCGCTCGGCGCACTTTACGTACTTTGGTTCTGGCGCTTTGGCCCTTCTCCCCCAGGAACGAGCCGCCAACCGGGCTAGAACGGGCGCGCCCTGACGGGTCGGGCTCTACGGCTTACTTATCTGACCGCGCGCGGGACGGTCGCCCTCAATGTTTGGCACCCGTTAAAGGGCTCAACGCCCGTCACAGCGTAGAGCTCGCTGAGCATCTGCGTCCAGGCGCGGTCCATGTCTTCGGTCCATTCGTCGGCGAGTTGGTCCCGCGCCGTGTCGCGGATGGCGTCGAGGAAGGTGATGAACACGCCTCGCGGCACGTCATAGCCCTCGTGCGTCATCATCTCGGTGGCGAACAGGTGGTCGGCGTAGGCGCGCGGACCGATGTAGTCGAGGAGGGCGAGGAGGGTGCGGGCCAGCATCTCCCCGCGCACCGCCCCGTCGCTGTCGCGCCAGAAGTGCGCTTCGAATTCGGGGTGACGTTGGAACAGGCGGGCATAGACCGCGGGTGCAGGATCGCCATGCTCGCCGAGCCGTTCGAGGCTGGCCTCGATCTCGGCGGCGTAGGGGGCGGTGAAAGCAGCGGCGGCGGACATGCGGAACTCCTGACCTGTCCGCCGCCAAACTGGAGCCCGGCGCGTCCCCGGGCAAGGTTTACTTCAGCGCGCCCGACGTCGGCTTGGCTTGATCGGCAGCCGGCTTCGCCTGGCCCGCAGCGGCGGGCGGCTGGGCCGCTGGCGGCGCGACGGCCTTGGCGGGCTCCGGCGCGGCGGCGGTCACAGCCGGCTTGGCCTCGTCCTTTTCCATGACGATATTCACAGGATTGGGGGTCAGGTCGTTCATGGCCCCGGTGGCCACGTCGACCCCTGCGCCGATCAGGCCCCCGAGCAGCACATTGCCGGCCATGCCCGCGCCGCCGGCGGTGGCGATCTTGGTGGTCACCTTCATGTCGACGGACTTGTAGCCCGGCTTGGAGATGGTGGCCGAGAACTCGGCCTTGCGCGACATCGTGATCGAGCAGGGTGTGGAGTCGCAGATCATGCCGTTGCTGGTGCGCACGGTGGCGCCGGGCGGGGTGGTGTTGACTTCCCAGGCGGTGGACGAGCCGCGCGTGACCGTGGCGCAGGCCGCAAGCGACCCCGCCGCCGCGGCGAGGGCCGCGACCTTATAAAGCGAATGCATATTTGCCCCCAATGCGGCGAGCCCAAACAGCTCGCCAATTGATGCGTCCACAAGTAAAGGCGGCAAATGACAAGTCAATGACGAATATACACTTAAAACGATTGCGAATATCTCGCGAGGCGGACGCGCAGCGGCGAAGGCCGTCGCCGAGCCAATCCGGCTGGCAATAATTCGATATTTCCATTAATATCAAAATATGGAAATGAAGATCGCAGCCGAGGCGCTAGCCGCCCTGGCCCTGGAGGGGCGACTGGCCGTGTTTCGCCTCTTGGTCCAGGCCGGGCCGGAAGGCGTGAAGGCCGGCGACATCGCTCTTGCGCTCGGCGCGCCCGCCTCGACCCTTTCGGCCAATCTCGCCGTGCTCAGCCATGCGGGGCTGATCGAAGGGCGACGCGAGGGGCGGAGCATCCGCTACAGCGCCCGCTATGAGCAGATGCGCGCGCTGATCGCCTTCCTCCTGGAAGACTGCTGCAATGGCGCGCCGGAGATCTGCGTCCCCCTGATGGAGATCGCCAGCCGCGCCGCGTGCTGCGAGTCCTCCAGGAAGCCCGTTCAATGACCCCTCAGAGACTGACGCGCGCCCTCGTGGCCGAGACCCTTGGCACGGCGCTATTGCTCGCCGTGGTGGTGGGGTCGGGGATCATGGGCACCAAACTGTCCGGCAGCAATGACGCGCTTGCGCTCCTCGCCAACACCTTGTCCACCGGCGCGGCCCTGGTGGTGCTGATCACGCTGTTCGGGCCCCTCTCGGGCGCACATTTCAACCCAGCCGTGACCCTGGTCATGGCCCTGCGCAAGGACCTGCCGCCCATAGCTGCCGCGCTCTACATCCCCTGTCAGATCGTCGGCGCCGCAGCGGGAGTGTGGCTGGCCCACGCCATGTTCGGGCAGGAACTCCTACAGGTCTCCACCAAGTTGCGCGACGGACCGGCCCAGGCCCTGTCGGAGGCGGTGGCCACGTTCGGCCTTTTGGCGACCATCCTCGGGGTGTCGCGCTTTCAGCCGAGCTTCACCCCGGCGGCGGTGGGGCTTTACATCGGCTCCGCCTACTGGTTCACCGCCTCCACGTCCTTCGCCAATCCGGCGGCGACCCTGGCGAGAAGTCTCACCGACAGCTTCGCCGGCATCGCACCACCGTCGGTTCCGGCCTTCATCGCCGCCCAGCTCGTCGGCGCGCTCCTGGCGCTCGCCGTGTTTGGCTGGCTCTTGTCAGGAGACCTCGCCCATGAGCGCTGAATACTTCCACGTCACCATCTATCACAATCCCAAGTGCGGCACCTCGCGCAACACCCTGGCCATGATCAAGGCCGCCGGCTATGCGCCCGAGGTGGTGGAGTATGTGCAGACCGGCTGGCGGCGCGAAAAGCTAGAGAGCCTCCTGTCGGAAATGGACCTCACGGCGCGGGACCTGTTGCGCGAGAAAGGGACGCCCGCCGCCGAGCTGGGCCTCACCGATCCGACCGTGGACGAGGAGGCGATCATCGATGCCATGCTCGATCATCCGATCCTGGTGAACCGGCCCATCGTGCAGACGCCCCTGGGTACGCGCCTCTGCCGCCCGTCTGAAAAGGTGCTCGACCTTCTTGAGAACAAGCCCACGAGCTTCACCAAGGAGGACGGCGAGGTGGTGCAGATCACACGCTGACTGCGCGCTTCGCCCACATTTGCGGCGGCGCAATTGCTTCGCGTTCCACCGAGGCTAGGTTCCGAGTCTGAGTTGCGTCGATCGCCGCAGGGGCCGAGCATGAACGTCGTGAAATCGCTGGTGCGGTTCAGCGCCACGCCGGTGTTTCTGTTGCTGGGCGCTTACAATCTCGGCTGCGACCCGACCGCGGTGGGCCATCTGGCGCTGCTCGGCGCGGCCGCCACCACGCCAATTCCGCTGTGCTTCGGCATGCCGGTGCCCAAGCTGGTGGCCGGGGCGCTCAGCAGCATGTGGCTGATGTATTTCGCCATGGCCCTGTTCCATTCCGGCCCTTGGCTTGGCCTCCTCACGCTGAAGGACGCGTGCAAGGACTGCTGAGACCTTAGGGTCTTCGTTTTAGGCGCGCCGCTTGCGCCAGGCGCTGGGCGACATGCCGAAGCGGGCGGAGAACCAGCGGGTGAAGGCGCTGATCTGGCTGTAGCCCAGCATCTGGGCGATATGGGTCAGGCTGTGGGCGTCATTGCCGAGATAGCGCAGGGCGAGATCGCCGCGCACCTCGTCCAGCAGCTGGCGAAACTCCGCCCCTTGGTCTGCCAGCCGCCTTTGCAGGCTGCGCGGGTTGAGGCCGACGCTGTCCGCCACCCGCTCCAGGCTCGCTTCTCCGGCCGGCAATAGGAGATGGATCGCCTTCTGCACCTCCCCCACCACGGTGTGCCGCCCGGCCCTCGGCAGGGTCTCGACGAAATTGCGGGCGTAGCCGGCCATGGCCGGATCGGCGGTGGGGTTGATCCGGTCGAGATCGTCGGAAGCGCACACCACGCCGTTGAAGGCGCTGTTGAACGCGAGCTCGGTTCCGAACAGCCGCCGATGCACCAGGAGGTCCTGCGGCGGGGCATGGGTGAAGTTGACGCTGAGCGCCTGCCAGCGCGCGCCGAGCAGGGCGCGGAAAATGCGGTAGAGCACGCCGATGGCCAGCTCGTAGGCCTGACGCCCCCCCGCCGGCATGGGGATGAGGAAGTCCTCGCGTACGATCACCGTGCGATCGGTCTCTTCCACCTGGATGGCCAGGGTCTCGTTGAGGAGGTCGCGGTATTGCGAGAGCGTCGCCAGCACCTCGCGCAAGGTGGGCTGGTGCCGGATCAGCAGGCTGAGGGCGCCGAAGTCCGACAATTGGCGACTCTCGGCCATGCGCAGGCCGAAGGTCTCGCACGCCGACTCCAAGGCCGAGACTTCCAACAGCGCGCCGACATTGACGGCGGGGATGCGCAAGTCCGGGTGGGCGAGGGCGCGCAGGTCGATGTCCACCAGCCGCAGCATGCGCACCGGGTTCAGCCCCACCTGACGGGCGACCTCGGCGTAGTTCAGCAAGGTGGCGGCGCGGACCGTGGCGACCATGTCGTGAAATGTAAAGTTTGTGGCGCGAATTGCAAAGCGCCCCGCTCCGGCCCCGCCTAGCCTCTGCGCATAAGACCAAGGCGCAGGAGAGGAAGTCATGGCCAAGGCCGTGCGGTTCTACGAGGTGGGCGGTCCCGAAGTCCTGCGCTACGAGGACGTGGCGGTGGGCGAGCCGGGCCCGGGCGAGGCGCGGGTGCGCCACGTGGCCGTGGGCCTGAACTTCGCCGACACCTACTTCCGCACCGGCTACTACCCCGTGCAGCCCCCCTGCGGCATCGGCGTGGAAGCTTCCGGCGTGGTGGAGGCCGTGGGCGAAGGCGTCGCCAACGTGCAGGTGGGCGATCGCGTGGCCTATACCGGCAGCCCCCTCGGCGCCTATTCCACCGAGCGGGTCATGCCCGCCGCGGTGCTGGTGAAGCTGCCCGAGACCATCGCTTTCGAGACCGCCGCGGCCATGATGATGCGCGGGCTCACCACCGCCTATCTGCTGCGCCGCATCTATCCCTTCCTGAAGGCCGGCGACACGGTGCTGCTGCACGCGGCCGCCGGTGGGGTCGGGCTGATCTTCTGCCAATGGGCCAAGCTGCTGGGCGTGAACGTCATCGGCGTGGTCTCCACCAAGGAGAAGGCCGAGCTGGCCCTCGCCCATGGCGCCAAGCATATCGTCTACGCCCACGAGGACGTGGCGGCGCGGGTGCGCGAGATCACCGGCGGCGTCGGGGTGCCGGTGGCCTATGACAGCGTGGGCCAGGACACCTACATGGGCTCGCTCAATTCGCTGAAGCGGCGCGGGCTCCTGGTCTGCTTCGGCACCGCTTCCGGCCCAATCCCGCCCATCAGCGCCATGGACCTCGTCACCAAGGGCTCGCTGTTCGTCACCCGTCCGGCCCTGGCCGACTACCTGGCCGAGCCCGCCGATCGGGTGGAGCTGGCCGGCGAGCTGTTCGGCCACGTGGGCGCCGGGCGCATCAAGATCGAGATCAACCAGACCTACGCCCTCGCCGACGCGGTGAAGGCGCACCGGGATCTGGAAGGGCGCAAGACCACCGGCTCGTCGATCTTCGTGATCTGAAGCTGGATATAAAAGGAGGACACCATGAGCACTGTCACCCGTGCGCCGGCCGGCGTGCGCGCCGCCTCGCTTGGCTCGATCAAGGTCGAGCCGCTCACCGCCTGCATCGGCGCGGAGCTGCACAATGTGAACCTGGGCGAGGCCTCGCGCGATGCGGACCTGTTCGCCGAGATCAAGGCGCTCTTGCTGAAGCACAAGGTGCTGTTCCTGCGCGACCAGGACATCACCCGCGCCGAGCATGTGGCCTTCGCCGAACGGTTCGGCTCTCTGGAAGACCATCCGGTGGCCGGCAGCGATCCGGAGCATCCGGGCCTGGTGCGCATCTACAAGGACCTCAATTCGCCGCCGGAGCATTACGAGAACGCCTGGCACTGCGACGCCACCTGGCGCGAGGCCCCGCCCATGGGCTGCGTGCTGCGGCAGGTGGAGGGCCCGGAGGTGGGCGGCGACACCATCTGGTGCAACATGGTCAAGGCCTACGAGGACCTGCCGGCGCACATCAAGGACCAGATCGCACCTTTGCGCGCCCGCCACTCCATCGAGGCCAGCTTCGGCGCCAACATGCCGATCGAGCAGCGTCTGGCCCTGAAGGCCCGCTTCCCCGACGCCGAGCATCCGGTGGTGCGCATCCATCCCGAGACCGGGGAGAAGGTGCTGTTCGTGTGCGGCTTCGCCACCCACTTCACCAACTTCCACACCCCGGCCAACGTCCGCTACGGCCTCGACTACGCGCCGGGGGCGGCCAACCTGCTGCAGTATCTGATCAGCCGGGCCAACATCCCCGAATACCAGGTGCGCTGGAAGTGGAGGCCCAACTCCATGGCCATCTGGGACAACCGCTCCACCCAGCACTACGCGGTTCAGGACTACTGGCCCGCCGTCCGCAAGATGGAACGCGCCGCCATCATCGGCGACCGCCCGTACTGAGTTTTCCCAAAAACCAACCCGTCCAACGAGGATACGCTCATGAACTTCATCGACGGCTCGCTGTTCCCCGAGAACATGGAAGACCTGGTGATCACCGCCGCGCCCTATGGCCCCGAATGGGCGCCGACGGACTTCCCCGAAGACATTCCGGTGACCATGGAAGCCCAGGTCCAGGCGGCGGTGGACTGCTACAACGCCGGCGCCACGGTGCTGCACCTCCACGTGCGCGAGCTGGACGGCAAGGGCTCCAAGCGCCTGTCCAAGTTCAATGAACTGATCGCCGGCGTCCGCGCGGCCGTGCCGGACATGATCATCCAGGTGGGGGGCTCGATCTCCTTCGCCCCGGAGAACGACGGCGACATCGCCAAGTGGCTGTCCGACGACACCCGTCACATGCTGGCCGAGCTGACCCCGAAGCCGGACCAGGTGACCATCGCCATCAACACCAGCCAGTTCAATGTGGTGGAGCAGATGTCCGCCGAGGACGTGGCCGGCACCAGCCTCGGCACGCCGGAAATGCAGCACGCCTATAGCGAAATGACCATCCCGGCCGGTCCGGAGTGGGTGGCTGAGCATGTGAAGCGCCTGTCAGCGGCGGGCATCCAGACCCACTTCCAGCTCACCAACATCAGCCAGCTCGACACCGTGGAGCGCATGATGCGCCGCGGCAAGTTCATGGGCCCCTTGATCCTCACCTGGGTGGCCATCGGCGGCGGCTGCGATGCGGCCAACCCCTACACCATGATGAACTTCATCCGTCAGGCGCCGGACGGGGCGATCCTCACCCTGGAGAGCTCCATGCGCAATGTCCTGCCCATGAACATGATGGCCATCGCCATGGGTCTGCACTGCCGCTGCGGCAATGAGGACAACATCTGGAGCCAGCGCGGCCGCAACAAGATGAAGACCGTGGAGCAGATCGAACAGCTGGTGCGCATCAGCCGTGAGTTCGGCCGAGAGATCGCCACCGGCAAGGAAGCCCGCCGCATCTACAAGATCGGCGAGTTCTACTCGAGCATCGACGAGACCCTCGCCAAGAACGGCTTTGCGCCCAACCGCAAGCCGGGCCAGAAGGGGTTCCTACTGCACGCCTAAACAACAAAAGCAGGAGGAGCGTTCATGGCGGGGGATAAATTGGAGAACCACAGTTCGGGGGAAGGGTGGCGCGTGTCGCCCGCCTACGCCTGGCTGGTCTTCGCTCTCACCTTCGCGCTCCTCCTGTCGGATTACATGTCGCGTCAGGTGCTGGTGGCGGTGTTCCCCGCCCTTAAGCACGACTGGCGCCTCACCGATGTTCAGCTCGGCGGACTGGTGAGCATCGTCGCCCTGATGGTGGGGCTGTTCACCTTCCCCCTGTCGGTGGCGGCGGACCGGCTCGGCCGGGTGCGCTCGGTGGCCCTGATGGCGCTCCTGTGGAGCCTCGCCACCGCCGCCTGCGGACTTGCTGAAACCTACGGCCAGATGTTCATCGCGCGCATGGTCATCGGCGTCGGCGAGGCGGCCTATGGCAGCGTGGGGGCGGCGGTGCTGGTGGGCCTCTTCCCCAAGCATCTGCGCGGCACCATCACCGGCTCGTTCCTGGCCGGCGGGGCCTTCGGCTCCATGGCCGGCCTCGCGCTCGGCGGGCTGGCGGCCCAGACGCTGGGCTGGCGTTCGGCCTTTCATGTGATGGCGGGCGTGGGCGTCGTGTTGGCGCTCCTCTACCTCCTCGTGGTCACCGAAAAGCGCCTCGGCGGCGGAACCGCGCCTGCCGCCGCGCCGCGCCGGCTGCTGAGCCGCGCGGGCTTCGCCGAGCTCTTGGGCGGCCTCTTCACCGCCCCCTCGGCCCTGTTCGCCTATGCGGGCAGCGGGCTGCAGTTCTTCCTCTCAGCTTCGGCCCTGGCCTGGCTGCCCAGCCTGTTCCAGCGCAGCTATGGCCTGCCCCCCGCCACGGCGGCCAGCCTCGGCGGGGCCTTTGTGTTGTTGCAGGCTCTAGGCATGGTCGGCTGTGGTGTCGTCGCCGATCGACTTAGCCGCGCCCGCCCGGCCTGCAAGGCCAATATCGCCGCAGGCTATGGCCTCGCCGCTGCGCTGCTCACGGGCGGCGGCTTCCTCCTGCCGCCGGGCCTGCCGCAGCTCATCGCCCTCGGATGCGGCATGCTGTTCGCCGCCGGTTCCAGCGGCCCGGCGGGCGCCATCGCCGCCGACGTCACCCCGCCAGCCATCCACGCCAGCGTCATGGCCACCTTCGCCCTCTGCAACAATTTGCTGGGCCTCGCCCCCGGCCCGGTGATCATCGGCCATCTCGCCGACCAGATCGGCCTCGCCCGCGCCCTGCAGGTCGCGCCCTTGGCGGCGCTGGTCGCGGCGGGCGCCTTTCTTCTCTCCGCCCGTTTCTATGATCGCGACGCCGCGCGGGTGCGCGAAACCCACTGACCTTCCAGAGCCTGCATGACCGCCGCCACCGTCCTCATCGTCCCCGGCCTGCGCGACCACGTGGCGGAGCACTGGCAAACCCTCCTCGCGGCGCGCTTGCCCAAGGCCGTGTCGGTTCCGCCGCTCACCACCGACAAGCTGAGTCTGAAGGCGCGGGTGGCGGCGATTTCAGCCGCGGCGAATTCCATCGAAGGGCCGGTGGTGATCTGCGCCCACAGCGCCGGCGTGGTCATGACCGCGCACTGGGCGATGAGCCCCTCGCGGCCGATCAAGGCGGCGTTGCTCGCCTGCCCGCCGGACATCGATGTCGCGATGCCCGCCGGCTATCCCACCCTGGCCGAACTCGAAGCCGGCGGCTGGTTCCCGGTCCCGCGTCAGCCCCTGCCGTTCCCCGCCTTGGTGCTGGGCAGCGAAACCGATCACCTGGCCAAGCTTGAGCGCACGCAAGCGCTCGCCGCCGCCTGGGGCGCGAAGTTCGTCAATCTCGGCGCTGTGGGGCACCTCAATCCGACTTCGGGCCACGGGCATTGGCCCGAAGCCGAGCGCTGGCTGGCCGAAGCCGAGGCCCTGGCGGGCTAATCCCAAAGCAACGCCGCCCCACCTGGAAGGCGGGACGGCGCGCTAGGTCTCAAGCTTCTGGTTTCAAACTGTAGACCCGGACGGCGTCGCCGCCTGGGCCTTTGCATTTATCAATGGAACTTGGCGGAGAAGGACACGCCGACGATGCGCGGCTCGTTGTAGGCGGGCGCGAGGTAGGTGTCGAGCACGCCGATCACGTTGCGCTGGTCGGTGATATTGCGGGCGTAGAGGGCGAGTTCGTAGCCCTGAGCGCTCTGGTAGCCGATGCGCAGGCCGCCTTCGTAATTGCCGTTGGTGGTGTATTCCACCGTCTTGTACGGCACGAGCAGTGTGCGGCCCTGCACCTTCCAGTCGGTGGCGGCGTAGAGCTTGTCGCCATTCGCGAGCGGGTAGTCGTACCGCGCTGAGAAGTTCAGGTTGTACTCGGGGGCGTTGGGCAGCGGGTTGCCGTTGATCTTGGCGTTCCAGGCGTTGTTGGCGAACACCACCGGGTTCTGCACGGTGCAGACCATGGACCCGTGCCAACTGCACGACTGGGCATAGACGTTGTTGTCGTCGATCTCGGTGTGCAGCAGCGATACGCCGCCATTCAGCGACAGGTGGCGGATCGGGCGCCATTCGGCGTCCACTTCCAGACCGTAGGCCTTGGCGTCCTTGGCGTTGAACAGATAGGTGAAGCCCAGCTCGTTGTAGGCGTTGAGCTGAATGTCGCTGACGTCATAGGCGAAGGCGGTGGCGTTCAGGCGCAGGGTGCGCTGGAACAGCTCGCTCTTCACGCCGACTTCGCCCGAGGTGATGGTCTCGGAGCTGGCGGTGGTGAAGGGGCTGGAGAAGACCGCCGAACGGCCCTGGATGGTGGGGCCGCGGAAGCCGGTGGCCACGCGCGCATAGACCGACACGTCCGGGGTCCACTGATAGTCGCCCGACAGATCGAAGCTCGGCTTGGTGGCCTTGAGGGTGACCAGGGTCGGGGCCGTGCCCGGGAAGGTGACGACGCCGGCCGCGTTCATCGGCGGCTTCACCAGGCGGGTCTGCTTGGAGTCTTCAGTCTCGCGCGCGCCGAGGGTGACGGTGAAGTCCGGGGTCAGCTTGTAACTGGCCTGGCCGAACACCGCCCACGAGGTGTTGTGATCCTTGATCTGCACCCAGTTGTTGGGGTTGTAGGCTGGCGCAGTCGGGAGCAGGAACACGCCGCGCTGGAAGAAGTTGGTGGTGTCGTCGTTGGAGAAGACGAGGCCGCCCACCTGCCACTTCAACTGAGTATTGCCATTGCTGGCGAGGCGCAGTTCTTCGGACACCTGGTTGAGGTTCTTGACGTTGCCTTTGGACTCGCTGGTGGGCGTGAACGAGGCGGGCGCCGTCAGCGCCGGCAGCCAGGGACCCGAACCGCCGTCGGTGTCGCCGCGGCTGTAGCCCTGGATATATTCCTCAGCGGTGATGGAGGTCAGGGTGACCTGGCCAAAGTCATAGGCGACGTTCAGCGACACGCCGCCGCCGTGATAGGCCTGCGGGTTGTTGCCGCCTTCGTCATAGGAGGCGTTGGTCAGCGACGCGACGCCCGAGTTCGAACCGATGTTCAGGCCGCCGCGGTGGAAGACCGTGGCCGAGCCGGAATAGTCGCGGATGTGCGCCGAGGCGAGCACGCTCAGGCGTTCGGTCGGGGTGGCCAAAAGTTGCAGACGGGCGTCGCGCTCATTGAAGCCGCCCATGACGTGCGTGCCAGGCACGGTGCCGTCGTCGCTGACGCCGCTGAAGGTGTTGTTGATGAAGTCGTCGCGGTGCTGGTCGAGCACGGAGAAGCGGAAGTCGAGCTTGCCGGCGATCACTGGGCCGCCGACGCCGGCGTCGAGACTGATGGAGTTGTAGCTGCCCCAGGACAGGTCGACCCGGCCGCGCAGATCGTCAGACGGCTTGGCGCTGTCGAACTTGATGATGCCGGCGGTGGTGTTGCGGCCGAACAGCGAGCCTTGCGGGCCGCGCAGCACCTCGATCTGGTCCACGTCGAACACCGGGTTCGACTTCAGGGTGACGTGCTCCAGGATCACGTCGTCTTGCAGGATGGCCACCGGCTGGGAGGCGCCCAGGTAGTAGTCGGTGTTGCCAAGGCCGCGCATGTAGAAGCGCGGGAAGATGCGGCCGGTGGTGGATTCGATGTAGAGGTCCGGGACCTGGCCGGAGAGGGCGAGGATGTCCGCACCGCCCTGGAACACCGTACGGGCGTCGGCGCCCGTCACCACGGTCTCCGACACCGGCACCTTCTGCAGGCTTTCCGAGCGACGCTCGGCGGTGACCACCACGTCGGCGACCTGAACGCCAGTGTCCGTGGCGGGCGCGTTGGCGGCTGCGGAGGCGGCGCCGGCGTAGAGCGAAGCGGCCAGGGCCAGAGTCATGGGCAGGGCGTACCCATATCGATTGCGCAGGTTCATGACGTGATCTTGGCTTTCAATCTCGATTTTCTGATCGATGGACAAGCGACGTCATCGAGGTGTCATAAATAACCCCTCGGTCATTGCTTATCTTTGTCGATAGGTAGTGCGGTTTTGTGACGGCTATTTGTAAACTTAATTATTTTAATAGTTGTGTTTTAGTCACGGATATTTGGACGGTTGTCGTTATGAGATCGAAATTAGTTCCGTGGACTGAGTGTTTCGTGCGGTGAGTTAGCCGCCCGCGATCAGCGCCGCGCGCTCCTCAGCGCTGAGGGCGCGCCAACGGCCCTCAGGCAGATCGCCCAGGCGCAGGGGGCCGACCCGGATGCGGAACAGGTCCGCCACTCGCAGGTCCACCAGCTCGCACATGCGGCGGATCTGGCGGTTGCGCCCTTCCTTCAGCACGAATTTCAGCTTCTGCGGCGCGAGCTGGGTCACCTTGGCCGGCTTCAGGGCCCGGCCGTCCAGCTCCAGACCGTGGCGCAGCTTGGCGAGCTTGGCCTCGCTGAGCATGCCCGTCACCCGCACCAGATATTCCTTCTCGAGGTCCGAGGCCGGGCCGATCACCGCCTTGGCCACCACCCCGTCTTCGGAGAGCAGCAGAAGGCCGCGCGAGTCCTTGTCCAGCCGACCCACCGGGGCGAGCTTGGAGTCGCGCCCCGGAATGGACGGGCTCTCTCCGAAGAGGGCCGCGCGCTTGAGGAGCCGCACGGCGGGAATCTCTCCCGGCTCCGGCTGGCCCGACACATAGCCCACCGGCTTGTGCAACATGACGGTGAGGGCCGAGGCGAGGCTCTGCGCGCCGGCGTCGGCGAGGGTCAGGGTCTGGCCGGGCTCGATCTTGCGCCCCACGTCGGTCACCTGTTCGCCGTCGATGGAGACGAGGCCGTCGGCGATCAGGGCCTCCGCCTCGCGCCGGGAGCAGACGCCGTTTTGGGCCAGCCAGCGGTTCACCCGCTGGGGTTCGACTTCGTCATAACGGCGGGTCCAGGCCATAAGGGGCTCGCATTGAAGGCAGGCTTCCTAGTAGAGCCATCCCTGTTGTCGCCACAAGGAGCGCGCGCGGCTTGCAGACTTTCGACGTGGTGGTGATCGGCGCGGGCGCGGCGGGGCTGATGTGCGCCATCGAGGCGGCGCGGCGCGGTCGGCGCACGCTGGTGCTCGACCACGCCGAGGCGGCGGGGGAGAAGATCCGTATCTCCGGCGGCGGGCGCTGCAACTTCACCAATCTGCACACGCGCAAGGACGCGTTCCTGTCGGAGAACCCCAGCTTCGCCATCTCGGCCCTGAAGCGGTTTCCACCCTCGGCCTTCATCGAGCGGGTGGAGGGGCGGGGGATCGCCTGGCATGAGAAGACGCTGGGCCAGCTGTTCTGCGACGGCTCGGCCAAGCAGATCGTCGACATGCTGCTGGAGGACCTGGCCGCCGCCGGGGGTGAGCTGCGCCTCGCCACGGAGGTCAAGGGCCTGAAGGGGAAGGCCGAGGGCGGCTTCCATCTCGACCTCGCCCCCGGCCCGGTGCGCTGCCAGGCGCTGGTGGTCGCCACGGGCGGCAAGTCGATCCCCAAGATGGGCGCTACCGGTTTCGCCTATCAGCTCGCTGAGCATTTTGGCCTGCGGGTGGTTCCCACGCGGCCGGGTCTAGTGCCCTTCACCCTCGATCCCTCCCAACTCGCCTGGAGCGGCGCCCTATCCGGCGTGTCGCTGCCCGTGCGGGCCAAGGCGGCCAGCGGTCCGGCCTTCGAAGAGGCCCTCCTCTTTACCCACCGCGGCCTCTCGGGCCCTGCGATGCTGCAGATATCGTCCTACTGGCGCGAGGGCGAGGCGGTGGAGATCGACCTCCTGCCCGGCGAGGACGCCTTCGCCTGGCTCAAAGCCGAGCGCGCCGCCCGCGGCCGCCAGGGCGTGGCGCATGTGCTCGCCGAGCGCCTGCCCAAACGCCTCGCCCAGGCCGTCGCCGAGCGCGAGGGCACAGCCGGCAATCTCGCTGACCTATCGGACAAGCGCCTTTCCGCCCTCGGCGAGGCTTTGAACCGCTGGCGGATCAAGCCCGTGGGCAGCGAGGGCTATCGCACCGCCGAGGTCACCGTGGGCGGGGTGGCGACAGACGAGCTCGACCCGCGCAGCTTCGCCGCCCGTAAGGTCCCCGGCCTGCATTTCATCGGCGAGGCGGTGGACGTCACGGGCTGGCTCGGCGGCTATAATTTCCAGTGGGCTTGGTCCAGCGGCTGGTGCGCCGGCCAGGCTGTCTAGCTGGGGGCTTTCTTCGCCACCGCCTTGTGATGCTTTAGCGTGGCGTGTCGATACAGGTGTCGATGGGCCGGCTTGACGGAACTGTAGCGCGTCGGAACCTGGTCGAGCGCCGCCTGACATTGACTGGTCGCATCGGAGCGATGTCCATTTAGGCACGACAGCACGCGGCCGTTGCCGGACGGAACGCCGGAGCAATAGTTGCGCAGCTCGCTATCGCATTGATCCGCTACCCGCTGCACAGCGGCGTCCATCGCCGCCGTGGACCCGGCGTGGGCGCGCCGCGTGGTCGCGACTGGGCGCGGCGGCATTGATGTCGAGTCGCTGGCCGCCTCAGGCATGGACGTCTCAGGCATGGTCGACGATGTCGCATTGTTAGGCGGAGCCTCGCTGGTCATGTTCGAGGCGGCGTCAGCGGGCGTCTGCCGTATGTCCTGGGCCGAGGCGGCCAAGGCGAAGCTGCTCGCCGCAGCAAGGGCGAGGATGGAAGCGCAACGAATTAGCATCGCAGTCTCCTGGACTGGAGGTCGCGCGGCGTCTTCGCCTTTATCTCTGCGCAAAACGGCAAGATCACGTCAGGACGTGGTCGTCCGACGATTTCGTCCATCGAGTTCCGCGCCTATGCGTCGCTGAGTTGAGAGTCCTTGCGCCACACGCATCGCGCGCCAACTCCGATCAGACGCGGATCAGACCTTGATGTCCAACAGCCGCTTCTGGGTCTGGTCGACGGTCTGGAGCACCGCCAGATTGGCGTCGAAGGCCGTCTTCGATTCAATCAGTCCCACCGCCGTGGACGGATCGCCGCCAGCGTCAGGGCCGCTGGCGACCTTCTGCGCCGTCTGGTTCAGCAGGTTGCTGGCGCTCTGCAGGCCTTGAACCGCGCTGACGAGCGCCGATTGAGGAGCAATGGAGGTCATGTATTGATCCCAAACCGGCGCCCGTCTTTGCGCGACGCCGATAAGGAACCATGGTCGAGGTTAAGCGCCCCCCGACAAACGAGGTAAATACGCCTGCTTCAGCGCTTGTCGCCGTTGGCGAGCGCCACCGCGCCCAGGGTGAGCATGAAGGCGACCATGCCGCCGATCACCAGCCAAAGATACCAGATGTTGTCCACGTCGGGCATGTGTCTCTTCCTCCCAGGATCACGCCCTCAGTGGCGCTTTTGTTCCTAAAATCTCGCCGATCCTTGCTGGTCGCGCCCTTGATCTGGATCAATTCGCCGCGCTCTTGGCGCACATGCATCACGTTCCTATGTGTTCTGGGCTGATCAGGAACTGAAGGACGCCCCCCATGGCTGAAGGCTTCGACCCCGCTGGCCTGTCGCTGGACAAGGCCGCGCGCTACGCCGAGGTGCGCCAGGACATCGCCGCCGTGCTGGAGGGCGAGACCAACACCACCGCCAAGATGGCCACCATCACCTGCATGCTGGCCAACGCCTTCGACGACTTCTTCTGGACCGGCTTCTATGTGGTGGACCCGCTAAAGCCCGACGAGCTGGTGGTGGGTCCCTATCAGGGCACGCTCGGCTGTCTGCGCATCGCCTTCGGCCGCGGCGTGTGCGGGGCGGCGGCGGCCACGGGCGAGACCCAGATCGTGGCTGACGTGCACGCCTTCCCCGGCCACATCGCCTGCGACAGCCGCTCGGAGAGTGAGATCGTGGTGCCGGTGCGCGATGCGACGGGCCGGCTCCTCGCCGTGCTCGACGTGGACGCCACCCGCAAGGGCGTGTTCGACAACATTGATGCTCAAGGGCTGAAGGCCATCCTGGAAGACGCCTTCACCGCCCCGCTTTAAGCCCCCCTTTACCCTAAATCCTGCATCTGGCTGGGATTCCGGTCCGGCGCAGGAGGCGTCCCCATGCTTACCGACACCATCCACATCGGCGATTGCGTCGAAGTGCTGAAGACCCTGCCGGCCAAGTCGGTGGACCTGGTGTTCGCGGACCCGCCCTACAATCTCCAGCTCGGCGGCGATCTGCATCGCCCGGACAATTCCAAGGTCGACGCCGTGGACGACCACTGGGACCAGTTCGAGAGCTTCGAGGCCTATGACCGCTTCACCCGCGCGTGGCTGGCCGAATGCCGCCGGGTGCTGAAGGACGACGGCGCGCTTTGGGTGATCGGCAGCTATCACAACATCTTCCGTGTGGGCGCGGCGTTGCAGGACCTCGGCTTCTGGCTGCTCAACGACGTAGTGTGGCGCAAGACCAACCCCATGCCCAACTTCAAGGGCACCCGCTTCGCCAACGCCCACGAGACCCTGATCTGGGCCGCCAAGTCGCGGGGCCAGAAGCGCTACACCTTCAATTACGACGCCCTGAAGGTGGCCAATGACGACTTGCAGATGCGCTCGGACTGGACCTTGCCCCTGTGCACCGGCGAGGAGCGGGTGAAGGACGCGGCCGGTCATAAGGCCCACCCCACCCAGAAGCCCGAGGCCTTGCTGCACCGGGTGCTCTTGTCCTCCACCAAGCCTGGCGACATCGTGCTTGATCCGTTCTTTGGCGTCGGCACCACCGGGGCGGCGGCCAAGCGCCTCGGCCGGCGCTATGTGGGCATCGAGCGCGAGGAGACCTACGCCGCCCTCGCCGCCGAGCGCATCGCCGCCGTCATCCCCACCGCGCCGGAAAACCTCGCCGTCACCGGCTCCAAGAAGGCCGAGCCGCGCATCCCCTTCGGCATGATCCTGGAGGCGGGGCTGCTGCGCCCCGGCGACGAGCTCTTCTGCCCCAAGGGTCAGCGCAAGGCGCGGGTGCGCCCTGACGGCAGCCTCGCCGCGGGCGAGCTCTCCGGCTCCATCCACAAGCTGGGCGCCCTGGTGGACCAGGCCCCGGCCTGCAACGGCTGGACCTTCTGGCACGTGAAGACCGACCGCGGCCTCGCCCCCATCGACGTGCTGCGCGACAAGGTCCGGGCGGGACTGGGGTAGAGGGGGAGCACGGCATCCTTATTCCGCTTGTTGGATCGAGTAGGAGTACTTCGGCCGCATTATCCAACTCACAGTTTGCGGCGGATGCGGATGGCGTGCAGCTTCGCTGATGAACGGGGCAGATGGTTACTCAGATCACCACTCAACTTCGGGCCATCGCCGCTGCACCTGATTTCTTTCAGGAATCCGAACGCCTCGTTGGTCGTTGGGTTGGCGCGGGCGTAGGTGCGGAAGCGGTCGACGATGTGCTGGCATTCATGGAGCAGCATCCCGACATTGACTTCGGGGCTCCGGGGCCACTCGCGCACTTCATTGAGAGATTTTATGGCTCCGACTACAAGACGGCGCTGCTCGCTTCCCTGGTTCGCAAGCCCACTCAGCACACGGTGTGGCTGCTAAACCGAGTGATTAACGGTGAGCGAGAACCGGATACGCGGAGTGTATGTCTCGCTCAAATGCAGCAAATCGCAGATGACCCATCCGTTGACGATGACGCTAGGGCCTGTTGACATAAGTTGGCATCCAGAGTTTGACCGAGGCCAGAGCCAGGAAGCCGAGGTATGATGCGGCGGTTTTGTCGTAGCGTGTGGCGATGCGCCTGAACTGTTTGATGCGATTGAAC
>JBFLWS010000044.1:0-14590 GCA_040757715.1 Pseudomonadota bacterium
TGCAGTATGATCTCGGATATATCGACTTGGAGCAAAAAACCTTGCAAACCCTCGACAACCCGTTCGGCCCGAGGTTGTCACCTATGTCTTAGGTACGATCTGTCACCTATGTGTCCGGTCTGGACAAGCGAGAAGCTGGTAGGCCCGGAGGGACTCGAACCCCCAACCAGACCGTTATGAGCGGTCGGCTCTAACCATTGAGCTACGGGCCCCCGTGCTCGAAGCGCCTGCGGTAGCATGGGTCGGGCGACGCGAAAAGCGGTGGATCGGGTGCGCGCGCCCTTGTTCCGACATGGTTTCCTATGAGGCTCCCCTTACCGCCCAAGGAGGGGTTCATGCTGAAGCCGCTGTCGTCGCTCGCCGTCGCTCTCGCCGCCGTCGCCCTGGCTGCGGCCCATCCCGCCGCCGCCGAGGACCACCTGCCGGGCCCGCCGAGCCTGTCGCTTTCGGCGGTGGGCGAAGCTGAAGCCGCGCCGGACCTGGCCTCGATCACCCTCGGCGTCGCCGCGCAGGCCCCCACGGCGGCCGAGGCGCTGGCGGCCAATCGCGCGCGCATGAGCGCCGCCATCGCCAAGCTGAAGGCCCTCGGGGTGGAGGCCAAGGACATCCGCACCTCCGACCTCAGCCTCAATCCGCAATACGCCTACAACCAGGGCCAGGCGCCCAAGCTCACCGGCTATCAGGCCTCCAACACGGTGAATGCCACCGTGCGCGACCTGCCGCGCCTCGGCGCTCTGGTGGACGCGGTGGTGGCCGAACGCGCCAATGAGGTGCGCGGTATCAGCTTCTCGCTGTCCGACCCTTCCAAGGCCGAAGACGCCGCCCGGCTCGACGCCCTGAAGCGGCTCGCGCGCATGGCGGAGCTCTACGCCCGCGCCACCGGGTTCCACGACGTGAAGCTGCGCCGGCTGTCCGAAGGCGCCGCCGCGGCCCCGCCCCAGCCGCGCATGCTGATGGTGACCGCCTCCGCGCGTGTGGCGGATTCGACTCCCGTAGAACCCGGTCAGTTGAAGGTCCAGGTGACGGTGAACGCCGCCTACGATCTGGTGAACTGAACCGCCGAACGTCGAGGCAACAGCCCCTGGGCGGCGGGGCGCGCCTTTGGTAAGGAGAGACGCCTCCCTCCCGCCGGAGCTGACCCTTGCCGTTTCCCGCCTTCGACCCGGTGATGCTGCCGATCCACACCCCGTGGTTCAGCATCGACATTCGCTGGTACGCCATGGCCTATATCGTCGGCATCCTCCTCGGCTGGCGCTACGCCATCGGCCTCGCCAAGGCCGATAGCCTGTGGGGCGGGCGCTCGCCCCTCGGGGTGAAGGAGGTGGACGACCTCGTGCTCTGGATCACCGCCGGCGTGATCCTCGGCGGACGCATCGGCTACATCCTCTTCTACATGTACCCCCAGAACCCGGACTTCCTGGCCACGGACCCATGGCAGATGTTCCGCACCTGGGAAGGCGGCATGAGCTTCCATGGCGGACTGATGGGGGTGATCGTGGCCCTCATCCTGTTCGCCTGGCGCAATGGGGTGAGCCTTCTTAGCCTCAGCGACCTCGTGGCGCCGGCCGTGCCCATCGGCCTCTTCTTCGGCCGCATCGCCAATTTCGTGAACGGCGAGCTGTGGGGCCGGCCCACCGAGGCGCCCTGGGGCGTCGTGTTTCCCAACGCCGGGCCCCTGCCGCGCCATCCGAGCCAGCTCTATGAGGCCGGGCTCGAGGGCCTTCTTATGTTCGTGGTCCTTCGCCTCGCCACCCACGGCTTCAAGTCGTTGCGGCGGCCGGGCCTGACGGCGGGGCTGTTCCTCGTGCTCTATGCGCTGTTCCGCATCAGCCTGGAGAATGTGCGCGAGCCCGATCGCGGCATGCCGGATTTCCCCTTCGGCCTGACCATGGGCATGATGCTGTCCGGCCCCATGCTGCTCCTGGGCCTCGGCCTGATCCTCTGGGCGTTGCTGCGCTTTGTCGCGCCAGGCCCCGACGGCGGCCACTACGCCCCGGTGGAGGGCGGCGAGCCCCTGTCCGAATATCCCCACTCGGTGCTGCCCAAGGACTGGGCGAGCAAGCGCAAGGCCTCGGAGGAAGCCGCGGCGGCCGCAGCTGTCGTCCCGCCGCACAAGGTGGTGGCGGCCGCGGTGACGGACTCCTTCTCGGACCACGATGACGACTGAGCTTCGGCTGGGCCTTGAGCGGGTGAGGTCGGTGATCGCGGCGGCGGGCCCGATCACCGTGGCCGAATACATGACCCTCGCCCTGCACGATCCAGGCTTTGGCTACTACGCCACCCGGCCAGCCCTCGGCGAAGCGGGGGACTTTCTCACCGCGCCCCTGGTGTCGCAGATGTTCGGCGAGCTCATCGGCCTCTGGGCGCTGGAATGCTGGGAGCGGTTGGGTCGGCCGACGCCCTTTCGTCTGGTGGAGATGGGTCCGGGCGACGGGACCTTGATGGCCGACATGCTGCGGGTCTTTCGCGTGCGGCCCGAAGCCCTCGCCGCCCTCGATCTCTGGCTCATTGAGCGCAGCGACCCCTTGCGTGCGCGCCAGGCCGAACGGCTGACTTCAGCGCAGCCGCACTTCGCCGCGGATCTCGCCGAAGTTCCTGCCGGCGCGCCCGTCATCCTCATCGCTAATGAGCTGTTGGACTGCCTGCCCGCGCGCCAATTCGTGCGCACGGAGCACGGCTGGATGGAGCGGCGCGTGGGCCTCAGCGAACATGGTCTCGCCTTTGGCCTCGCCCCTGCGCCGCAAGGCTTCCAGCCGCCTCGTGGGCTGGATGAGGCGCCGCTGGGCGTGGTGGTGGAGGTCTCGCTCGCTCAGGAAGCCCTCGGGCGCGAGGTGGGGGAGCGCCTTGCCGCAGACGGCGGCGCGGCCCTCTTCATCGACTACGGCCGCGATCGGGCCGAGGCCGGCGACACCTTGCAGGCTCTCGTCCGGCACCGGAAGGTCGACCCCCTCGCCGCGCCCGGCGAGGCGGACCTCACCCAGCACGCCGATTTCCCCGCCTTCCTCGCGGCGGGCGCCAGCGCCGGGGCCAAGGCCTGGCCGATCCTGACCCAGGCCGAACTCCTGCGCCGGCTGGGGATCGAGGCCCGGGCCGAGGCTCTCGCCGCCGCCCGGCCAGACCGGCTGGAGACCCTGGAACGGCAATTCCATCGCCTCACCCATCCGGACGAGATGGGGACCCTGTTCAAGGCCGCCTGCCTCACTGGAGCGGGGCTTGCGCCTCCGGCGTTCGCGCCGGACGACTCTGGGAAGGACGGCGATAACTCGCCGGATTGACCCCATAGGCCTGAGCGAAGGCCCGGGACAGGCGCTCCGGGGCACGATAGCCGCAGGCCAGGGCCGTCGCCTTCACGCTCGCCCCCTCCTCCAGCAACGCCCGCGCCCGCTCCAGCCGGCGCTCGGCCACGAAGGCCGCCGGCCCCTTGCCCACCGCCGCGCGGAAATGCCGCTGGAAGCTGCGCTCGCTCTCCCCAGCCCGCTCGGCCAGGCGCGGCGCGTCCAAGGCGGCGGCGAGATTGGCCTCGATCCAGGCGATGAGCTCGGCGTAGCGGCCGCCCCCGCCATATTGAGCGGCGAGGCCCTCGCTATATTGCGCCTGATTGCCCGAGCGGCGCAGGGGCAGGACGAGGCGCTTGGCCACCTGGGCGGCCACGGCCATGCCCGCGTCGCGCTCGGCCATGGCGAGGCACATGTCGATGCCCGCGGTGACGCCGGCCGAGGTCCAGAGGCGCCCGGCCTCCACCCACAGCGACTTCGCGTCCACCTCCAGCTCCGGGTGGCGCCGTTGCAGACGCCGCGCCCAGGCCCAGTGAGTGGCGATGCGGCGCCCCTCGGCGAGGCCCCAGTCTGCGATGGCGTAGGCGCCGGTGCAGACCGAGCCGTAGCGCTGCGCGTGAAGCGACGCCGTCCGCGCCCAATCGCGGGCTTCAGGGTCGGCGCAGAGGGCCTGCAAACCTTCCGCCGCCCCGCCCGCCACCAGAAACATGTCGACGCTGGCCGGGTCGATGTCGGCGAGGCGCAGGCTGAAGAGATCGACGCCGCAGGAGGCGCGCACGGGCCCGCCCGCGATGGAGGCGACCAGGATTTCCGTCGGCAGGTCCAGCCGCGCCTCCGCCACGGCGCCGAACACGCTGGCCGGTCCGGTGACGTCGAGGATCTGCACCCCGGGAAAGGCGATGAGCACGATGCGACGCATGGAAGCTCCGATTGACACGATGCATTGGCGGATATCCGCATGATCTTGTCATTTTCGCCATGACAAATCCAGCTAGGGTGGCGAGGTCTCGATGGAGCCCCACATGACCCAGCCCTTGCAGATCGGATTTCTGCTCTTTCCCGGCCTGACCCAGCTCGACCTCACCGGCCCAGCCCAGGTGCTGTCGCGCACCTCCCACAGCCAGACCCATTTCGTGGCCAAGACCCTCGAGCCCGTGCCCAGCGACTGCGGCCTGTCGCTCATGCCCACCAAGACCTTCGAGGACTGTCCGCCGCTCGATCTCGTCTGCATCCCCGGCGGGGTGGGGGTCAGCGTCCCCATGCGCGACGAACCGACCATGGCCTGGCTCCGAGCTCAGGGCGAGCGGGCGCAATATGTCACCAGCGTGTGCACCGGCTCGTTGGTGCTCGGCGCCGCCGGGCTGCTGAAAGGCTATCGCGCCGGCTGCCACTGGGCCTGGCGCGACCTCCTGACCTCTTTCGGCGCCATCCCCGTGGCCGAGCGGGTGGTGAAGGACCGCAACCGCATCACCGGCGGCGGGGTGACGGCGGGCATCGATTTCGCCTTCGCCATGCTGGCCGAGCTGCGCGGCGCTGACGAGGCCGAAGTCATACGGCTTGGCCTGGAGTACGACCCGCAGCCCTTCGGCGCCGGGGGCACGCCGGAAACCGCCCGACCCGAGGTGATGGCGCTGGTGCGCAAGGTTTATGTGGAGAGCGGCATGCCGGCGCGCCATGCCGACCTATTGGCCATCGCTGAGGAGCGCGGCTTCGGCTGAACGAGACCTGCGAGACTTCGCCGCAGGGATCGGGCATAAGCGGCCGATGCTGCGACGCCTGATCGAATTTCTCACAAACATGGACGCCCGCGCCTGGCGTGCGGCGGGGGTGAGCTTTCTCTTGTTTGGCGGCGTCGGCCTTGTGTTCATGTTCGGGGCCGGCTTTCTCGGACTCAACAAGCCGGGCGCGGTCGAAGCTTGGCTGGGCGCGGGCCTGCACGGTCCGTGGGCCCTGCCGGCGGCGGTGCTGAGCTTCGCCCTTCTCGCCTTTCTTGGCGTGCCGCAATTCGTGCTCATCGCCGCGGCGGTGGTGGCCTTCGGGCCCTACGCCGGCTTCGCCTACAGCTGGGTCGGCACCCTCGTCTCGTCCCTGGTGGGCTTCTTCCTCGGCCGGCGGTTCGGCGCGCGGCTGTTGCGCGACTATGCCGGCAAGGGAGTGAACCAATTCATGGAGTTGGTGGGGCAGAACGGCTTTCTCGCCAGCATGATCGTGCGGCTGGTGCCCTCGGCGCCGTTCATCGTGGTCAACATGGCCGCCGGCGTGACTCCCATGAAGCTATGGGACTTCACCTTCGGCACCGGGCTTGGCATCGTGCCCAAGATCGCCCTCACCGCCTTCGCCGGCGGGGCGGTGATGAAGGGCCTGACCCAGGGCGGCAGTCTGACGAGCTGGCTGATGCTCGCTGGCGCGGCGGCCTTGTGGATCGGCTCGGCCCTCATCGCCCGCGCCTGGCTGAAGCGGCGCGAGGCGGCGGCGGAAGAAAGCTGAACGGGCCACACCTACAAGGGCGCCCCGCGCTGTGCGGTTGCGCCGAAATTGCATCCACAACTCGAATCGTCACGAACTTCGCGCGCCACAATTAAGCCCTTGATAATCCGTCTATAGCGGTGCACACGAACCTATCCGGTGGGCGAAGGCGTTCTTGGCGCAGCGCGAAGTGACGCGCGCCCTTGAGGGCTGCCTCCTCCGGACCATCTGTGTAAGCCAGCGCCACCCGGCCCGCTCCCTCGACCAAGGCTGTCCATGCTCTCATCCGTCTTCGGCGTCATTTCGAACGACATCGCCATCGACCTCGGCACCGCCAACACCCTCATCTACATGAAGGGCAAGGGCATTGTGCTGAACGAACCCTCGGTGGTGGCTCTGCGCAATGTGGGCGGCCGCAAGGTGGTGCACGCGGTGGGCATCGAGGCCAAGCAGATGCTGGGCCGCACGCCGGGCCACATGGAGGCCATCCGCCCCATGCGCGACGGGGTCATCGCCGACTTCGAAGTCGCCGAGGAAATGATCAAGCACTTCATCCGCAAGGTGCATAACCGCAAGGGCTTCGTGAACCCGAAGGTGATCGTGTGCGTGCCGTCGGGCGCCACCGCCGTGGAGCGCCGCGCCATCAATGATTCCTGCCTCAACGCCTCGGCCCGCCGGGTGGGTCTGATCGACGAGCCCATGGCTGCGGCCATCGGCGCGGGCCTGCCCATCCATGAGCCCACCGGCTCCATGGTGGTGGACATCGGCGGCGGCACCACCGAGGTGGCGGTGCTCTCGCTCTCCGGCATCGTCTATTCGCGCTCGGTGCGGGTGGGCGGCGACAAGATGGACGAAGCCATCATCAGCTACATGCGCCGCCATCATAACCTGCTCATCGGCGAGACCACCGCCGAGCGCATCAAGAAGGAAATCGGCACGGCGCGTCCCCCGGTAGACGGCGACGGCCTGGCCATCGAGGTGAAGGGCCGCGACCTGATGCAGGGCGTGCCGCGCGAAGTGCGCATCTCCGAGAAACAGGCCGCCGAGGCCCTGGCCGAGCCGGTGAGCCAGATCGTCGAGGCGGTGAAGGTGGCCCTCGAAGCCACCCCGCCGGAACTGGCCGCCGACATCGCCGACAAGGGCATCATGCTCACTGGCGGCGGCGCGCTGCTGCGCGGGCTAGACGCCGAGATCCGCGACCACACCGGCCTGCCGGTGACGGTGGCCGACGATCCGCTCTCCTGCGTGGCGCTGGGGTGCGGCAAGGTGCTCGAACATCCGAAGTGGATGAAAGGGGTTCT
Source organism: Pseudomonadota bacterium (assembly GCA_040757715.1). Lineage (GTDB taxonomy): Bacteria > Pseudomonadota > Alphaproteobacteria > Caulobacterales > Caulobacteraceae > CAIMFV01. The sequence goes on from JBFLWS010000044.1 coordinate 7,043, forward strand.
TGACGCATCCATCGCATAGGATGCGTTTTAGAGCTGGCGAATCGGGACCGCCCGCGCTTCGGAGGTTTGCGTGTCGTTCAGGGATGGTCCTTTTCAGGATCTGAGGGTGCCCTTGGCCTGGACGGCTGCGGCGGCGACCATCGTTGCGGTGATCGCGGCCCTGTCCATGCTCCTGGCCGACAAGCGCGACGCCCGCCCCGACCATAAGGACCCCGACAAGACCGCCGGCTTCAACGGCGCTCGCTCGCAGTTCGATGAGGTTATCTCGCCCATTTCCGGCCTGTTCGCCGCCCCGCTGCGCTGGACCGGCGGTCTGGCTGACGACGCCCGCGGCTATTTCAACGCCGTGGACGAGAACAAGAAGCTGCACAAGGAAGTGGCCGACCTGCAGCGCTGGAAGGACGCGGCCATCGCGCTGAAGAACGCCAACCAGCGCTACGAGGCCTTGCTGAAGCTCCGTGTAGAGCCGGACGTGCCGACGGTGGCGGCTCGGGTGGTGCAGGACTCCCGCGGCCCCTTCTCCAATGCGCGCATCGCCGACGCTGGCGCGGCGCAAGGGGTGAAAGTGGGCAACCCGGTGATCTCCGAGCACGGGGTCGTCGGCCGCGTGGTGGGGGTGGCCAAGACCGCCAGCCGCATTCTCCTGCTCACCGATGTGGAAAGCCGCACGCCAGTGATGGTGGACCGCACCAACGCCCGCGCCATTCTCACCGGCGACGGCGGCGCCGAACCCAGCCTGAACAATCTGCGCGGCCGCGAGCCGGTGCGCGAAGGCGACATCATCCTCTCCTCCGGCGACGGCGGCCTCTATCCGCGCGGGCTGCCGGTGGGCGTGGCGACCAAGGACCTGCGCGGCGTGTGGCGGGTGCGGCTCTACTCGGATCGTGCGCCGATCGACTATGTGCGCATCCTGGAGTTCGAGGACTTCAGCCAGCTCGCCGAGGCGGCGGCGCTGGACAACAAGACCTTGCCGCCCCTGGGCGCCGTCGACTCGGCCCAGGTGAAGGCCGCCCTCGAGGCCAAGCTGGCCCCGCCGCCGACGCCCAAGCCGGCTGCGGCGACGACGGATGCGGCCGCGGACGCCAAGCCCGCCTCCGACACATCTGCAAAGCCCGGCGCTAAACCCGCTGACAAGACCCCCGATCCCAAGGCGAAGCCGACCGCCGCCAAGACCGACGCCAAGCCCAAGCCTGCGCAGAAGGCCCATCCGTGAGCGGCCTGTCCCAGCCCTTGCAGCCCTGGTCCTGGCTCCTGGTGCCGGCGCTGATCTGCGCCATCGCCACCATCATGCTCGACGCCCCGGCGCGATTCGGCCCGCTCGGCTTGCCCGAACCCGTGTTCGCCATGGTCCCCGCCTTCGCCTGGGCGGTGATCCGTCCCTCGGTGCTCGGCCCCTTCGTGGTGCTGCTGTCGGGCCTTTTCCTAGACTTCTTCTGGCGCGAGCCGCTGGGCATGTGGGCTCTGGCGCTGCTGGCCGCCTATACGGCCACCCTCGCCACCCGCAACCTCATGGTGGGCCAGCCGGAGCAGGTGCTGTGGGCCTGGTACGCGGCCGTCACCGTGCTCGCGTTCCTGGTGGCGGTGGTGATCCTCACGCTAGAGAGCCGCAACATGCCCAATCTGCTGGGCGTGATCTGGCAAGGCGGGCTCACCGCCCTGATGTACCCCCTGGCGCGGCGTCTGATCGAACGCTTCGAAAACACCGACCTCCGGTTTAGGTGACGGGCGTCCATGGAACCGTCAATCTTCTTCTCCGAGGTCAACGAGCGCCAGGGCGTCTTCCATCGCCGCACCTTCATGATCGGCGGCGGCGCGGCCCTGGGCACGGCGGTGCTGGTGGGACGGCTGGCCCAGCTGCAGCTCATCGACGCGCAGAAATACGCCTCGCTCTCCTCCAACAACCAGTTCAAGTTCCGCCTGGTGCCGCCGCCACGCGGACGCATCCTCGATCGCAACGGGGTGGAGATCGCCTCCAACCGGCCGGACTTCCGCATCCTGGTGCGCAAGGACGAGCTGGAGGACCCCGAGGCCGCCCTGGACGCCATCAGCCAGCTGATCCCCATCACGCCGGAGCGTCGCGCCCAACTTCTGAAGGAGATCGACAACACCCCGAGCGCGGTGCCGATCTCGGTGGCCAACGACCTCACCTGGAACGAGTTCGCCCGCGTCAATGTGCGCGCGCCGGAGCTGAACGGCGTCTCGGCCGACATGGGCGAGGCGCGGGTCTATCCCTTCGGCGGCGCCTTCGCCCACGTGATCGGCTATGTGGCCAAGGTCAGCCAGAGCGACCTTGATCTGGCTAAGAAGCACAGCCGCAACGGCCAGGTGGACCCGCTCCTGCTGCATCCCGGCTTCCGCATCGGCAAGCAGGGCGTGGAGAAGGCCCTCGACCTCGATCTGCGTGGCGCGCCGGGCGGGCAGAAGATCGAAGAGGACTCGGTGGGCCGCATCGTGCGCGCCGACCCGGCCGGCGACATCAAGGCCACCCCCGGCAAGGACGTGGTGCTGACGCTGGACGCCGACATCCAGAGCCGGGCGCTGGAGGCCTTCGGGGCGGAGAGCGGCGCGGCGGTGATGATGGACGTGCACACGGGCGACCTGTTGTGCCTCTTGTCGGCGCCCTCCTTCGACGCCAACCGCTTCGTCTCCGGCGTGTCCGGCCCAGAGTACCGGGCGCTGGCGGACTATGAGCGCAACCCCTTGCTCGACAAGGCGCTGTCCGGCCTCTTCCCCCCCGGCTCCACCTTCAAGACCATGACCGCGCTGGCGGCGCTGGAGGCCGGGGTCGATCCCAAGGCCACCTGCCTCTGCACCGGCCAATGGTATTTCGGCAACCGCTACTTCCACTGCTGGAAGAAGGGAGGCCACGGCACCGTGAACATGCACGAGGCGATCAAGACCTCCTGCGACGTCTATTTCTACCAGACCGCCCTGAAGATCGGGCCGGACAAGCTGGCCGAAGTGGCCAAGGCCTTCGGGCTCGGCCAGACCTACGACATCGGCATTTCCGGGCAGAAGGTGGGCACGGTGCCCTCCACCGCCTGGAAGAAGAAGCTGTTCGCCAAGGACCCGCGCAATCAGATCTGGTTCCCGGGCGAAACCCCCTCCTATGGCATCGGCCAGGGTTATCTGCAGGTGAACGCCCTGCAGCTCTGCGTCATGACGGCGAGGCTCGCCAACAACCGCAACAAGGCGCTGCTGCCACGGCTGATCAAGTCGGTGGGCGGAGTGGAGCGCCCGCGCGGCGACGCCTTCGGCGACCTGCCGTTCGATCCCAATCACATCGCCTTCGTGCGCGAGGCCATGGCTTCGGTGGCCAATGACGCAGGCGGCACGGCCTATCGTGAGAGCCAGCTCAATCTTGGCCCCGAGATGAAGATGGCCGGCAAGACCGGCTCGGCCCAGGTGCGCGGCTACGGCTCGGCGGCCAATCGCGACACCAAGGGGCTCGCCTGGAAGTTCCGCGACCACGGCCTGTTCGTGGCCTTCGCCCCCTATGACGATCCCAGATACGCCATTTCGGTGATCGTGGAGCACGGGGTGCACGGGGCCACGGTGGCGGTGCCCATCGCGGCGCAGATGGCCAAGATCGCGCTCCTGAAGGACGCAGATCTTCGGCGGCGCATCGAACAGCCCCTCGACGGCAAGGCGCAGGCCGACGCCAACGGCGCTCAGCCCGCGGGCGAGTTCGACGCGCCGGACGAGACCCTCGCCCCGCCCACGGACCAGCCGCCGCCCCCGCCGCCCAACAGGCCCATGCCCGGTCGCCGCACATGACCTCCTCCGCCCTTACCCGTCCCGGTCAGCGCGAACGCATCTCCATGAAGCTGCCGGAGATCGACTGGCGGCTGGCCTTCATGCTGTGCTGCATCACCGGGCTTGGCACCATGATGCTCTATTCTGCGGCGGGCAGTTCCTGGACCCCCTGGGCCCTGCCGCACATCGTGCGCTTTGGCCTCTGCTTCGTGGTGATGCTGGTCCTCGCCCTGATCGACCTTCGGGTCTGGTTCGTGCTCGCCTATCCGATCTACGGCCTCGCCTTCATGCTGTTGCTGGCGGTGCCGGTGATCGGCCACCACAGCCTGGGCGCCACGCGCTGGATTCAGGCCGGGCCGATCAGCGTCCAGCCCTCGGAGATCATGAAGATCGGCCTCGTCCTGGCCTTGGCCCGCTTCTACCACGGCGTCTCGGCCAAGGACGCCAAGCTGTCCTGGAAGCTTCTGATCCCCGCCGCCCTCATTGGCGCGCCGACCTTGCTGGTGGCGCACGAGCCGGACCTCGGCACCGCCATCCTCATCGCCGCCACCGGCGCCTGCATCATGATCATGGCCGGCCTCACCTGGCGCATTCTGGCGCTGGGCGCGGTGTTTGCCGTGCCGGCGGTGGCGGTGTTCGTGCAGTTCGTGATGAAGTCCTATCAGCGCGACCGCATCCTCACCTTCCTCAATCCGGAAAGCGATCCGTCGGGCAACGGCTATCACATCCTGCAGGCCAAGATCGCGCTCGGGTCAGGCGGCTTCTTTGGCAAGGGCTTCGGCCTCGGCACCCAGAGCCAGCTCAACTACCTGCCGGAAAAGCAGACCGACTTCATCTTCGCGACCTTCGCCGAGGAGTTCGGCTTCGTGGGTTGCGTGGGGCTGCTCGGCCTCTATGCCCTCACCGTGGCCATCGCCCTGCGCATCGCCTCCATCAGCCACAGCCATTTCGGCCGGCTGTCGGCGGCGGGGGTGACGGCCACCTTCGCGCTCTATGTGCTGATCAACGCCGCCATGGTCATGGGTCTCGCCCCGGTGGTGGGCGTGCCCATGCCGCTGATGAGCTATGGCGGCACGGTGATGGTGACGGTGATGGTGGGCTTCGGCCTGGTGGAAGCCGTGCGCGTGCACCGCTACGCCGAGATCACCTCCGGCCGCGGCAGCTTGCTGTTCTAATCTACTGATGAACGGACCCGCCCCCCGCCGAGGCGAGGGGCAGGCTGACGCGATCGGCTTACTTCACGCCGCCGGTGAGAGCGGTGTGGCCATTGCGGTTATGCGCCCAGGCTTCTTCGCCCGCGCCCGCGTCGATGGGCTTTTCCTTGCCGTAGGAGATGGTGGTGATGCGCGCCGGCGAGACGCCGCGGCTGATCAGGTAATCCTTGATCGACTCGGCGCGACGGGCGCCCAGGGCGAAGTTGTATTCGCGGGTGCCGCGCTCATCGCAATTGCCCTCGATGCGCACGATCACCTGCGGATAGCGGGTCAGCCAGGCGGCCTGGGCGTCGAGCACGGTGCGGCCTTCCGGACGCACGGCGTATTGGTCGAAGTCGAAATAGACGCGATCGCCGGCATTGACCACGAAGTCCTGCTCAGAGCCCGGGACCGGCCCCACGGGCTTCAGCGGCGGCGGCGGAGGGGGCGGCGGCGGCGGGGGTTCGACCGCCGGGGGCGGCGCGGGCGTGGGGGCCGGCGGCGGCTTGGGGCTGGCGCAGGCGGCGAGCGTAGCAAGAGCGCAGACGGCGGCCCCCGCCTTGAGGATGGTGTTCGTCAGTTTCGACATCAGGTTCTCCAACAGGTGAAGCTATGACGAAGCTTGCGCGACCAGGCGCCCTTGGCAAGGCGCCGGCCCCAAAGCCGCGCCTATTTCAGCAGGGGCGACCACGCGGGGTCGGTTGCTGATCCGGTATAGGGCGCCGGCCGCTCGTTGCGGCCCGACACGTCCACTGTCCAAAGTCGCGACGCCTGGCCGGGGCCGCTTTCATGCGAGAACATCAGCACCCGGCCATTGGGGGCCCAGGTGGGCGCTTCATCCAGGTAGCTGGTGGTGAGAATGCGCTCTTCCGAGCCGTCGGGCCGCATCACGCCGATGTGGAACTGCGCCCCTTCCTGCTTGGTGAAGGCGATCAGGTCGCCCTTGGGGCTCCACACCGGGGTCGTATAGCGGCCGGAGCCGAAGGAGATACGGTGCGCGGCGCCGCCGTCGGCGTTCATCACATAGAGCTGGGGCGAGCCGCCGCGGTCGGAGTTGAACACGATCTGGCCCCCGTCCGCCGAGAAGGAGGGCGAGGTGTCGATGGCCGGGTCCACCGTCAGGCGCGAGGTGGTGCGGCTGTGCAGGTCCATCACATAGATGTCGATGTTGCCGTTGCGCTCCAGCGAATAGGTCACCTTGGTCCCGTCCGGCGAGAAGCGCGGCGCGAACATCATGCCCTTCACTTCGCCGAGGCTCTCCTGGCGCCCGGTCTCGATGTTGAACAGGTAGATGCGCGCCGAGTCCGGCCGTAGGGCCATGTAGGTGATCTCCTGACTATTGGCCGAGAAGCGCGGGGTCATGACCATGGCCGAACCGTCGGAGAGATAACTCGGATTGGCGCCGTCCTGGTCCATGATGGACAGGCGCTTCACCTTGTTCCCGCGCGGGCCGCTCTCGGCCACGAACACGATGCGGGTGTCGAAATAGCCGTCTTGGCCGGTGAGACGCTTATAGATGGCGTCCGAGATCTTGTGGGCGATGCGCCGCCAGTTGTCCTGAGTGGCGGTGAATTGCAGGCCGATGAGCTGCTGCTCGTTGAACACGTCCCACAGGCGGAAATCCACCTTCAGGCGGCCGTCGGCGTCGAGGCTGGCCTGGCCGTTCACCAGGGCCTGAGCGTTGAGACTCTTCCAGTTGGCGAACACCGGCTGGACGTTGATGTCCGGCGACTTGTCGATGAAGGCGGCCTGATCAATGGGCTTGAAGAAGCCCGAGCGCTCCAGATTGGCGGAGATCACCTGCGCGATCTGGGAGCCCAAGTCTTTGGTGCGGGCGTCGCCGGTGAAGGGCGCCACGGCGATGGGCATGGGCTGCACCACGCCCTGGCTCACGTCGAGCACGATCTCCGCCCGGGCGGGGGCGACGGCCGCCGCCACGAGGCTGAACGCCAGGGCGAGAAGACTGGTGACAGGGCGAAAGCGGATGCAGGCGCGAAGGCGGGTCAGAAGGCGGGTCATGGGCTCAATATCCCTGGCAAATCTTCTTGGCGTCGAAGTTCACGTCGAAGGCGCGCCAATGCGCATAGTCATTGCGAGGCAGATTATCGTAAGGCGCGCCGCGCACCACGGCGTTGCGGGCGCGGACAGCGGCGGCGCTGGCCACCGGGTCGCCGTCATAGGCGCCCACCAGCCGCGGCGGCGCAGCGAGCCGGCCCTCCGGGGTCAGCTCCACATGCACCCGCACCTTCACGCTCTGCGCGCCCTCCACCCCGCAATTGGGGTTCCAGATGCGGCCGAGCTTGGCGGTGACGGCCGCGAGGGCGTCGAGAGTGCCGGCGTTGACCACGCCTGCGCCGATGGCGTCGCGCGCAGTGGGGGCGGTCTCGGCTCGCGCCGGGCCCTTGGCGGCGTTGGCGGCGCTGGCGCCGGACAGGCGATCGAGCAGGCTGTTGCTGGCGGTTTTCGGCGCCGGCTTGGGCAGCGACTTGGCGGCGAGGGAGGCCAGGTCGAGGCTCTTGGGCGGCGGGGGCGCAGGCAGGGCCGGTTGCGGCTTCGGCGCGGGCTTTGGCTCGGCCTTGGGTTCAGGCTGCGGCGGGGC
>JBFLWS010000045.1:0-14032 GCA_040757715.1 Pseudomonadota bacterium
TCCCATCGCCGCGGGGGCGCTCTACCCGGCGCTCAAGCTCATGCTGTCGCCGGAAATCGCCGCCGCCGCCATGGCGCTCTCCTCGGTGAGCGTGATCAGCAACGCCTTGCGGCTTCGCTGGGTGCGGCTGTGAGGCGCTGAGGCGCCAAGTCTGATCTGCCGGGGCAGGTCACGGGACCGCTTCACGCGCCCATAGTCGCCCTTAAGCCGCGCGCGCGGCGGTTCGGCCGGCCTGAGCTCGCAATCGGTCGAGCAGGGCGATGCCTTCGGGCCAAGGGCCATGCCCCGATGCGATGTTCACGTGGCCGGCGAGACCGAGATCCACGAATTGCGCGCCCCAAGCCTCGGCGAATAGCCGGGCGCGCCGGGCCGACACGTAGGGATCATTCTTGCTGGCCGCGACAATGCTAGGGAAGGGCAGCGTCGCCAGCGGCAAGGGGGCGAAATCAGCAAGTCTGGCGCGCACGGGCGAGGGCAGATCCACATCTGCGGGGGCGACCAGCAAGGCGCCGCCGATCTTCTCGGCGCAGGACGTGCGTGCGGCGTGAACGATGAGGGCGCAGCCGAGACTATGCCCCACCACCAAAGCGCCAGGATGAGCGTCGAGCGCGCGATGGAGCGGATCTAGCCAGTCCTCCAGCCGCGGCGCATCCCAGTCGGCCTGCTCCACCTTGTGCGCGCCCGTCAACGTCTCGCGCCACTGGTCTTGCCAATGACCCGCCGGCGAGTCGCCGAGGCCCGGGACGATCAGAAGGGGCGGAAAGTTGTGCATGACGGCCGCCTCGTACGCTTGGGGGAGAAGGAAGGCCGCCTCCGAAGAGGCGGCCAGTTCGAGGGAGGATACGCCCGGAGGGCTTCAGCCGGGGCTGACGAATTTAAGATGATCGAGGCCTGTGGTTGAGGCAATTGAATATAACTCGATGTGATCGCAGAAAATTTCTGTATTGAGAAGTTGTGATATGCGAATACTAGATAAGTATATGTGCTTTTCTAATAAGTAATCATGCTTCAGCGCTGCGGCTGGTTGAGGCGAAGGCGGTGCGAATGAGGCCCGCCAGCTTTTCAGCATTACGCGGGGCGTCCGGTCGCGCCGCCAGCCAGGTGGCCACCGCCGGCAGGCGCGGCAGGGCCGCGGTTCGGTCAAGCGTATGCAGATCGCTCCAGAACGGCGTACGGCAGGTGAGGCCGACCCCCGCCTGCACCGCCGCCCGGAGGTTGGAGAGGTCGCGGGTCTCCATGGCGATGCGCCAGGGCCGTCCGGCCTTGTCCAGGGCGGCGATGGCGGCGTCGCGGAACAGGCAGGGCGACTCCAGCATAGCCAAGGGCAAGACCTCTCGGGTGGGCAGGTCCTGGCGGCCGATCCAGGTGAGGGCGTCCACCCGCAGCGGCGCTTCGTCCGCCCCTGCGCCGTCGCCGAAGCCTAATGCGAGGTCGAGCTCGCCGCGCTTCAGGCTGGCGAACAAGGCCGAGGAGAACCCCACCTGCACCTTCAGCGAGGCATCTGACTGCAAATCCTGGAACGCCGCCAGGGCCACAGCGATGGGGCCGTCGACAAAATCCTGCGCCAGTCCGACGCGAATGGGGGCGTCCTCGCCAAATTCGGCCACGGCGGCCACGGCTTCATCGTTCAGCGTCAACATGCGTTGTGCGAAGACCAAAAAGGTCCCGCCGGCGGGACTGAGAGCCAGACGCTTGCCCTCGCGCAGGAACAGCGGCCGGCCGAGCACTTCCTCCAGACGCTTGATTTGTAGGCTCAGCGCCGATTGGCTGAGGTACACGTGATCCGCGGCCTTCACCATGGAGCCGTGCTCGACAATGGCGGCGAAGCTGCGCAGGGCTTCCATGGGCAGATTGATCGTCATCGGCCTCCGGCCCCTATGCTTCCGCGCAAATGCTACTCATTGCGGGCGATCTTCGCCGCGCAAACCTATGGCAGGCGCCGGCGACCCTTGACCTCATAGCACCGGCGCGCCAGCAATGGGTGCGGCGAATCCTGCAAGCGAATTGATCTTTTCTAATATGCTTATTGCCTGGACGTTTTACCCCAGCAGCGGCCGAGTGCGCGGGAGCGCCTCGTTTGGGCGCTATTGATCGGTTGAAATATGCATATATTACAGTTGGATAACGACTCATTTAACATGTTTTTGGGGCCTGTCATAAGCCGCGCTTCGGCTGCCCCCTTTAGGGGCGACACGGCGATTGCCGCGCCTTGATCAAGAAAAACTAATTCGAAATTGGCGCCGCCGAGGCTCATTTGACGAGGGCGCGGCGGTGGTCGCCGCCAGGACCCGTTTCGCCCCTCCCCGGATTGCGAGCGCGGGTCGGGGGATGAACTGGGCGTCCGCGCCCATGACGGAAAGAATAACAGCGCCATGTCGGCCTATCATGTCACTTCGCGTTCGGCAGCGGTCGCGCCGCGCGCTTTCGCCAGTCGCTCTGCTAACGGCGCTGGCCTCGCCGCCGGCCTGTTGGCGGCCACCATGCTTTGCGGCGCGGCCCGGGCGGCGACTGAGGCCGACGCGTCCACGGCGGCGGACGCCGCCGCGACTGCTACGGTGGGCGAGGTGCTGGTCACGGCCCGTCACCGGGCGGAAGACCCGCAGAAGGTGCCCGTAGCCCTGTCGGTGCTCGGCGGCGAGCTGTTGGCCAAGACCAACACCTCCAATTTTGCGCAGGTGTCGCAATTGGTGCCCAGCGTGCAGTTCAGCTTCTTCAATTCGCGCAACGCCAACATCAATCTGCGCGGCCTCGGCAACAGCATCGGCCTGGCTAACGACGGCCTGGAGCCGGGCGTCGGCTTCTATGTGGACGGGGTCTATTACGACCGGCCCGCGGCGGCGACCTTCGACCTCATCGACATCGACCGCATCGAGGTGGCGCGGGGGCCGCAAGGCACGCTGTTCGGCAAGAACACCACCGCCGGCGCCATCAGCATCAACACCTTCGAGCCGACATTCAAACCGTCGGCGACCCTGGAGGCCACCGGCGGCGACTATAGCTACGCCCAAGCCAAGGCCAGTTTCTCCGGCGCCTTGATCGGCGATGTGCTGGCCGGGCGCATATCCATCGCCACCACCAGCCGCGAAGGTTTTCTCACCAACGTCTACAACGGCAATCGCATCAACAATTATCGCAATGAGACCTTGCGCGGGGAGTTGCTCTATAAGCCGAACAACGCCCTGAAGGTGCGCCTGATCGCCGACTACAGCCGCCAGCCCAACAATTGCTGCGACCTGGTGCTGGCCGGGATCGTCTCGCCCCCCAACGGCAAGAACTTCACCAACTACGCCCAGGCGTTCGGCTATACGCCGGTCGTCAATCCCTATGCCCGCCAGGCCGACACCAACGCCAATATCCAGGCCAGGCAGGAGACCGGCGGTCTCTCGGCTCAGGCGGACTACACGACGCCCAACTATGTGATCACGTCCATCACCGCTTGGCGGTTCTGGAACTGGTGGCCGAGCAACGACGCCGACTACACGCCAATCTCGGTGCTGAACTTCGCCCAGAACGGCGACCATCAACAGCAATTCTCGCAGGAGCTGCGCATCGCCTCGGCGGGGACCCACGCCGTAGATTATGTCGCCGGGCTGTATTTCTTCGACGAGACCATCCACGCCGGGGCCTTGAGCCAGTTCGGCAATGCGGCCAGCTATTTCCTGCTCAGCCCCGCCCTGCCTTCGGTGGTGCTGGACGGCTATACGGTCGCCGGCGCAGCCCAGTACGACACCAAGAGCGCCGCTGCGTTCGGCCAGGCGGTGTGGCACGTGACGCCGAAGCTGAACCTCACCGGCGGCTTGCGCTACACCTATGACGACAAGTGGGGCTACTTCAACCAGACCATCTCCGGCGCGACGGCGGTTCCTCCGAAGCTCGCGCCCACGGCGGCCTTCTTACGTGCGGTCTTTGGCGTTCCGTTGACCTACACCACCGGAACCCGCAAGGGGGACGTCTCCGGCCAGATCAATCTGTCCTACCAGCTTGAGCCGACGGTGCTCGTCTACGCCAATGCGGCGACGGGCAACAAGTCCGGCGGCCTCAACCTCGCTCAGCTGCCGGCGGGCGCCACCTCGGTCATTCGCCCAGAGACGGTGACCAGTTTCGAGGCGGGGCTGAAGTCCCGGCTGTTCGACCGCAAGCTGACCTTCAATGCCGATCTCTTCTTCGAAGAGGACAAGGATTATCAGACCAATCTGATCAATCCGACCACGCTGAAGCAATATCTGTCCAACATCCCCAAGGTTCGTTCCGAAGGCGTTGAGATCGACCTCAACGCCAGGCCGACGGACAGTCTCTCTTTCTACCTCGCCGCGGTATACGACTTCGCCACCTACAAGTCGTTCCCCAATTCGCCGGCGCCGCTGGAGCAGATCACCCAGCCCAGCGTCAACCTGTCGGGCCGGCCCTTGGCGGGCACGCCGCGCTTCAGCCTCTCCTTCGGCGGCGAGTATTTCGTGCCGTTCGTCTATGCGGGGCGGTCGTTGGAGGCCTTCGTCGGGGCCGACGACACCTATCGCAGCTCGGTGTTCTCCGCCGCCAACGATTCGATCTATTCGCGGCTGCCGGCGCTCAATCTGATCAACGCCCGCCTCGGCCTGCGCTCCAGCGACGGGGCCTGGGACGCCTACGTCTGGTCGAAGAACGTCACCGACAAAAAGTACCTGGCCTTCGTGCAGGCTGGCGTTGGCAACACCGGGGCCCTGTTCGCGCAGGTGGGCGAGCCGCGCACCATCGGCGCCACCCTTCGCTACCACTTCTGAGGGGAGGCCTGGCGATGAGCTTTCTATCCTTCGCGGCGGAGCGTGGCGAGGCGGGGGCGCGCGAAACGCCCGCCGCGAAGGTGTGGAGCGAGGTCCGCCGCCTCGGCGGCCGGGCGACGGCGGAACCCCTGGCGAGGTTTCTGCTCGCCGGGGCGGCGCTTTATGTGCTGGTGGATCTGCATCCGTGGTCGAGCGATGCGAAGCAGATCGTGGTGGATCGGGCGCGGGTGGATCGGCTGTCCGCTGACTACGCCGCGGCCTATGGCGTCGCGCCGAGCCCGGCCGAGTTGAAGGCCCTGGTCCGGCGCTATGTGGACGACGAGATTGATTTCCGCGAAGGTCTGGCCGCTGGTCTTGACCGTGACGACGAGGTGGTGCGTCGGCGACTGATCCAGAAGGCTCAGTTCCTGCGCGACGACGACGTCCTCGCCGTCGCGCCGAGCGCGGCTGAAGTCCAGGCCTGGTTCGAAGCCCACAAGTCGCTCTATGTGCGGCCGGTGCGGGTGGGGTTCAGCCACCTGTTCTTCTCCGTTGACTCTGGCGAGGCGACCGCCCTCGCCCGAGCCCAACAGACGCTTGAGGCCTTGCAAGGGTCTCGCGCGGCCTGGACGCCCGATCGCGGCGACCGCTTCATCGATCGCCAGGACTATGCCGGCCTTGACGCCGCAGGACTGACGCATCTGTTCGGCCGCGAAGCCTTCGCCGAGGCGGTGCTGAAGGCGCCAGAAGGGGAGTGGGCCGGCCCATATCGCTCCGCCTTCGGCTGGCACCTGGTGCGGGTGAAGGCCCGCACGGGCGGCGACCTGCCCGAGTTCGCCAGCGTCGAGGCGCGGGCGCGGCAGGATCTCGTCGACGATCGTCGGACACGGGCGGAGGACACGGCGCGGGTGCGGTTGCGCCACGCCTATCATCTGAGCGGCGATCGCACCGGCCTTGCGGCGCCATGAGCCGCTTCCGTCGCTTGCTGATGATCCTCGCCATGCTGGTCGGCTGCGCCGCGCCGGCCCTGGCCCACGAGATTCGTCCGGCCTATTTCGAGGTTCGCCCGGACGCGGCGGGCGTGCGCGTTCTGTGGAAACAGCCGACCCAAGGCGCGGTGGCGCTGTCCCTGCACCCGACCTTGAGCAACGGCTGGCTCGCGGGACCACCGGCCGCCGAGGACCGCGCCGGCGACCACCTGACCCGCACCTGGCGCATCGCCGGGGCGCGCCCGGAGGCCGTGCAAGGCGTCCGTCTGAGCATCGTTGGGCTGGAGCGCTCCATCACCTCGACGGTGGTGCATGTGACCTTGAGCGACGGGCGCAGCCAGGACCTGGTGCTCACGCCCGACCACCCCACCCTGACCTTCGAGGTCGAGCGCCCGCAAGGGCTGGCGGTGGCGAGCTATTTCCGCCTCGGCGTCGAGCACATCCTCACCGGCCTTGATCATCTGAGCTTTGTGCTCGGCCTCCTGCTCCTGATCGGGCCGAATTTGCGCCTGCTGAAGGCGGTGACGGCGTTCACTGTCGCCCATTCCATCACCCTCGCCCTGGTGGCGCTGGGGCTCATCGCGCCGAGACCGGCGCTGATCGAGGCCCTGGTGGCGCTGAGCATCCTGTTCCTGGCCCTGGAATTGATCCGCCAACGTCGGGGCGGCGACAGCCTCACCTTGCGCCATCCCTGGGCCATCGCCTTCATTTTCGGCCTGATGCACGGCTGCGCCTTCGCCGGAGCCCTCTCCGAGGTGGGCTTGCCCAAGGGGGCGGTGGCGCCGGCGCTGCTGCTGTTCAATCTCGGGGTCGAGGCCGGACAGATCGGCTTCATCGCCGCGGCCCTCGCCGTGGGCTGGGCCGCGCGCCGGCTCATCGCCCTGCCGCGTCGTCCTGAGCTGGCCGCCGCCGCTGCGGCGCTGCCGATCTACCTCATCGGCTCGGTTTCGACCCTGTGGGTCATCGAGCGCGTCGTCGTCCTCATTCACTGATCATCTGAAGCCCGAGGGGATCCCATGTCGAAACTCAAGTCCGCGCTGGTCTCCGGCGCCGTGGTGGTGGCCGCAACGGGCCTCGGCCTGACGCCCGAGCTGATCGCGCGCCTCACCCAACCGCAGCCGCAGAAGGTCTCAGCCCAGGCGGCCCATGCGGAGATCGCCGCCGACCCAGCGGGGCGTCAGGCCCTGTTCGGCGATCTGCACCTGCACACGGGCTTCTCCTTCGACGCCTATTCCTTCATGGGCGCCCGCACCACGCCGGACGAGGCCTATCGCTTCGCCCGCGGCGACACGATCAGCTATCTCGGCCACCAGGTGCATCGCTCGCGCCCGCTGGACTTCACCGCGGTCACCGACCACTCCGAATATCTCGGCGTGCTCAACCAGGTGGAAGACCCCAACTCGGCCCTCGCCAAGAGCAAACTCGGCGAGCTGATCCACACCAATCCGCTGGCCGCCTTCCTGCAGATCTTCTCAGCCGGTCAGGCGCACAAGGATTTGCCGGAGCTGAACGCCCAGGCGGCGCAGGCCTCGGCCTGGCGCAAGGAGGTGGAGGCGGCGGAGCGCTACAACGATCCCGGACGCTTCACCACCTTCGTCGCCTACGAGTGGACGTCCATGCCGCAGCTCAGATTCAACCTGCACCGCAACGTGATCTTCCGCGGCGCCCCGCCGGAAGCGCCCTTCTCGGCCAATGACAGCCAGCGGCCCGAAGATCTGTGGGCCTACCTCGAAAAGCTGCGCGCGCGGGGGATCGAGGCCCTGGCCATCCCGCACAATTCCAACGCCTCGGGCGGGTTGATGTTCGACTGGGTGGATTCCGACGGCCATCCCATCAGCGAATCCTATGCCCAGCATCGGGCCTTCAACGAGCCCCTGGCCGAGGTGTTCCAGAACAAGGGCCAGTCGGAAACCGCGCCCGAACTGTCCCAAAGCGACGAGTTCTCCAATTTCGAGGTGATGGAGGAGTTGCTCGGCGGCGGCCCGAGCCCGGTGAACGGCTCCTATGTGCGCCAAGCCGTGGGACGCGGCCTGGTGGTGCAGTCCAAGGTAGGCGTCAATCCCTATAAGCTCGGCTTCGTCGCCGCCACCGACTACCACAGCGGCCTCACCGACAGCGCCGAGGACGCCTATGCCGGCCTGGGCGCCCTGTCGACGCCCCGGGGCGCCGAGCTGCCCAGCCGCGAACTGGCGCAGAAGCTGCTCGCCCCGCGCGATCCCGCCCATCCCAAGACCCTGGCCGACCTCGGCAAGGTGAAGGCGGACGAGGTGCTGGGCGCTGGCGGCATCTACGGCTCCGGCGGGCTCACCGGCGTCTGGGCCGAGAGCAACAGCCGCGAAGCCATCTATGCGGCCCTGCGCCGCAAGGAGACCTTTGCTACGTCTGGCCCTGAAATCCGCATCCGCTTCTTCGGCGGCTTTGATCTGCCTGCCGATGCTTTGTCGCGCCCCGACTGGGTCAAGCTCGCCTACGCCAAGGGCGCGCCCATGGGCGGCGACCTGGTGGCGCAGGGCGCGCCGGCCCATGCGCCGCGGTTCATCGTCCAGGCGGCCAAGGACCCGCAGAGCGGCAACCTCGACCGCATCCAGATCGTCAAGCTGTGGCTGGAGGGCGGCGACTACAAGGAAAAGCTGTTCGACGTCGCCTGGTCCCCGGAGCGGCGGCCCGATCCCAAGACCGGCAAGCTGCCGCCGGTGAAGAACACCGTGGACCTGAAGACCGCGACCTACGCCAACAGCGTCGGCGCGACCCAGCTGGCGGCGGTGTGGACCGACCCCGAGTTCGACCCGGCCAAGCCCGCCGTCTACTATGCACGGGCTATCGAGATCCCGACCCCGCGCTGGAGCACGCTCTTGGCGGTTAAGCGCGGCCTGCCGATCCCCGCCCACCTGCCAGCCACCCTTCAGGAGCGGGCCGTCTCCTCGCCCATCTGGTGGACGCCGGAGCGGCGCGTGGCTCTGAAGGCGACCGCTCGACCTGGCGTCCTTCGCGCATCCGCGCTCCAGCGGAACGGCGCGGCCAAATGAGGCCCTGACCGCGGCGGTCGCCAATACCTGCGCGGCGCTGATCGGCGACGCCGCGCAGGTCTGGGGCAGTGGAAATCCGCGGGTGCCGAATCTCCAGCCATGAGCACCAATCGCGCAGGGCGCGCCGCCCTCTTGCTCGCCCGCTCTGCGCGATGTATTTAGGCGTTTAGCGAAATACCGAAACGACGCCGTGAACACTGTCTACAAGGCCCTGTCCGACCCCACCCGCCGCCGCATCCTGCAGCTGCTGCGGGCGGGCGAGCTGACGGCGGGCGAGATCGCCAGCCATTTCACCGTGTCCAAGCCCACGCTCTCGGGTCATTTCGCCGTGTTGAAGGAGGCCGGGCTGGTGGATGTGACGCGCCAGGGCCAGAGCCTGATCTATCGCTTGAACGTGTCGGTGCTGGAGGAGGCCCTGCTGTCGCTCATGGACAGTTTCGGCCTCGGCAAGGGAGACCCCGCATGAAATTCGCTGTGCCGTTGCTCATCAACGCCCTCATCGTGGCGGCCCTCGCCGGGCTCAGCCTCTACGTGATCCGCGCAGCCCCCGACGGGCTCATCGCCACCCACTTCGATCTGCACGGCAAGGCCGACGGCTGGATGCCGCGCGACCAGGCGGCCTGGTTCATGCCCATCATGGCCGGGGGGATCGCCGTCACCTTCGCCGTCCTGCCGCTGATCATGCCCAAGAAGGGCGACCTTGGCCGTTCGGCCGAGGCCTATGGCGTCGCCTCCATCGGCATCGTGGCCATCCTCGCCCTGGCGCATGCGACGCTGATGGCGCGCGCGCTCGGCTATGACGTGGATCCCGTGCGGCCGATCCTGGCCGGGACCGGGCTGTTACTGGCGACGCTGGGCAACTACCTGCCCAAGACGCGCTATAATTACGTCATGGGGGTGCGCACGCCCTGGACCCTGGCTGACGAGCGGGTGTGGGACCAGACCCACCGCCTGGCCGGCCCCTTGATGATGCTGGGCGGCCTGGCCGTGACGGCGGGCGTGTGGTTCGTCCCGCTGGAGCAGGTGATCTGGCTGCTGTTGGCCGGCGCCGCCGCCCCCAGCCTCATCGCCGTGGTCTATTCCTACATCGTGGCCAAGCGGCTGGGCGGGGCCTGAGGGGGCGGCCCGCCCCGCGCGCCCTACCCCTGCCGCTCCACATAGATGGTCTTCACCCGGCCCTCGTGGTTGATGAAGCCGCCGCCGATCCAGCCGGTGATCCCCACCACGATGGAGCCGAGGAGGGCGTGCAGGAAGGTGTCCACCGTGAAGCCCGGCACCACCTTGGCCACCGCGTAGAACAGGAAGGCGTTGATGATGAAGAGGAAGAGGCCGAGCGTCAAAAGCGTGATGGGCAGGGTGAGGAAGATGAGGATGGGGCGGATGATGGCGTTCACCGCCCCCAGCACCAGGGCCGTCAACAGGAGCGCCTTCCAGCCGTCGAAATAGATGCCGGGAACGATCTTCGAGGCCACCCACAGCCCGAAGGCCACCAGCAACATACGCAACACCAGTCCGACCATGCGAATTCTCCTTCGGGTCCGCACCAGCATTTAGAATAACACGAGATTCGCCGCTTGAGTTGCATGAGCAGCCGCCGCCTCGCGGAGCGTCGCTACAAGTCCTCCGCTCAAGGAAGCTTTCCCTGCGCCCATGCTTTGCGTTCGCCCTTCGGCGGGCTATGCGTTAGGCGTCATGACCGGAAAGAGCGAAACCCCCACCGAGCAGTTCAAGCGCGCCCTGGCCCACGCCGCGCGCAGTCTGGCCGAGACGCCGGACCTGGAGGTGGTGTTCTCCGGCGACGGGCCCTCGCTCACCGGCCATCGCGCCGTGCTGCCGCACCCGCCGCGGGACCTGTCGGGCCGCGACGCCGCCCGCCTGCGCGGTCTCGCCGACCAGATGGCCCTGCGCCTCGCCCACCACGACCCGGCCGCCCACGCCCGCGCCCGCCCGGCCGACCTCACCGCCCAGCCGGTGTTCGAGGCCCTGGAGGAGGCGCGTATCGAGGCCATCGGCGCCAATGCCTTGGGCGGCGTGCGCGAGAACCTGCGCGCCGTGCTGGAAGAGACCGTGCAGCGGAAGGGCCTCGCCCATCTGGGGGAGCGCGCCGAGGCGCCCCTGGCCGATGTCTTGGGCCTCCTCGCCCGCGAGCGGCTGACGGGGCAGGCTCCGCCGGAAGGGGCCAAGGCCGCCGTGGACCGCTACCGCGGCGACATCGAAAAGCGCGCCGGCGCCGACCTTGACCGGCTCCTTGAGGCCATGGACGACCAGCCCCGCTTCGCCCGCATCGCCCGGGACATCCTGCGCGATCTGGACATGGGCGAGGCGGGCGATTCCAACGCGGAAGAGGCCGGCGAGGAGGAGCCCGAGGGCGAGGACGCGCCCCAGGACGGCGAGGGCGACGAAGGCGGCTCGGAGGGCGAGCAGCCGGAAGGCGCCAGCGACGCCGAGACCGAACAGAGCGATCGCGACGAGGCCGCGGGCGACGACCAGACCGTGGAGATGACCGAGTCTGACGACGCCGAGATGAGCGAGGAGGAGGCGCCCGACCTCACCGAAGGGGCCACGCCCTCGCGTCCGGAACTGAAGGACAACGGCCGCGGCGACTTCGGCTACAAGGTGTTCACCAACGCCTATGACGAGGTGGTCACCGCCGAGGACCTGTGCGAGCCGGAGGAGCTGACCCGGCTGCGCGCCTATCTCGACCAGCAGCTGGCGGCGCTCTCCAGCGTGGTGTCGCGCCTCGCCAACCGCCTGCAGCGCCGGCTCATGGCCCAGCAGAACCGGGCCTGGAGCTTTGACCTGGAAGAAGGGGTGCTGGACGTCTCGCGCCTCACCCGCATCATCACCGACCCCACCGCGCCCCTGTCGTTCAAGCAGGAGGACGACACAGAATTTCGCGATACGGTGGTGACCCTGCTCATCGACAATTCCGGCTCCATGCGCGGGCGCCCGATCATGGTGGCCGCCGTGTGCGCCGACATCCTCGCCCGCACCTTGGAGCGCTGCGGGGTGAAGGTGGAGATCCTCGGCTTTACGACCCGGGCCTGGAAGGGCGGCTCGTCCCGCGACGAGTGGATCAAGCTGGGCAAGCCGCAGGGCCCCGGCCGGCTGAACGACCTCCGCCACATCGTCTACAAGTCCGCCGACGCCCCCTGGCGGCGGGCGCGCAAGAACCTCGGCCTGATGATGCGCGAGGGCCTCCTCAAGGAGAACATCGACGGCGAGGCGCTCCTCTGGGCGCACAGCCGCATCGTCGCCCGCTCCGAGCAGCGCCGCATCCTGATGGTGATCTCGGATGGCGCGCCGGTGGATGATTCCACCCTGTCGGTGAATTCCGGCCACTATCTGGAGCGGCACCTGCGCCAGGTGATCGGCGAGATCGAGCGCGCCTCGCCGGTGGAGCTCATCGCCATCGGCATAGGCCACGACGTCACCCGCTACTATCGCCGGGCGGTGACCATCGTCGATGTGGAGCAGCTGGGCGGGGCCATCACTGAAAAGCTGGCCGAGCTGTTCGACGAGGAGCCCAAGACGCCGAGCCGCGGCGGCGGGCTGTCGCTGCAGCCGCCCCCGCCCACCCATACGAAAGGCGCCCTGGCCGCAGCCTAGAGCAAAATCCGATCAAGCTGAATCGGATTTTGCTCATACGTTATTGAATCTAGAGCATTTTTCGTCCGAAAACCGGTTCCCACTTTTCGGAAAATGCTCTAGGCGCCTCACAACCCCCGAGGGACACGCCCATGCCGCCCATCGCCAACGTCGCCGACTACCGCGAAAAGGCCCGCCGTCGTCTGCCCCGGCTGATGTTCGACTACATCGACGGCGGCGCCTATGCCGAGGTCACGCTTCAGCGCAACGTGGCGGACCTGGAGGCCATCGCCCTGCGTCAACGGGTGATGCGCGATGTGTCGAGCCTCTCCTATGAGGTGGAGCTGTTCGGCGAGACCCTGCCCGCGCCGATCATCCTCGCCCCGGTGGGCTCGGCCGGCATGAACGCCCGCCGCGGCGAGGTGATGGCCGCCAGGGCCGCCGAGAAGGCCGGCCTGCCCTTCACCCTCTCCACCGTCTCCATCTGCAGCCTCGAAGAGGTGCGGGCGGCGGTGTCGAAGCCGTTCTGGTTCCAGCTCTACATGATCAAGGACCGCGGCTACATGCGCCAGCTGATTGCGCGGGCCAAGGCCGCCGGCTGCCGTGTGCTCTTGTTCACCGTGGACCTGCCCACCATGGGCGCCCGCTATCGCGACGTGCGCTCGGGCATGTCCGCGCCTCAGACCACGGCGATCAAGCTGAACCGGCTCTTGTCCGGCATGGCGCACCTCGACTGGGCGCTCAATGTGGGCATCAAGGGCCGACCGCACCTGTTTGGCAACCTGGTGGACGCATTGCCCAGCGCCAAGACCGCCACCGACTTCGGCGCCTGGGTGGTGAAGAACTTCGACACCACCGTCACCTGGGACGACATCGCCTGGGTGCGCGAACAGTGGGACGGCCCCATCGTGGTCAAGGGCGTGCTCGACCCGGACGACGCCCGCGCGGCGCTTGCGGCCGGGGCCGACGGCCTCGTGGTGTCGAACCATGGCGGGCGCCAGCTCGACGGGGTGCTGTCCTCGGTCCGCGCCCTGCCGCCCATTGTGGACGCGGTGGGGGACAAGATGACCGTGCTCATGGATGGCGGCGTGCGCTCAGGCCTCGATGTGCTGAAGGCCCTGGCGCTGGGGGCCAAGGGGGTGCTGATCGGCCGGGCCTGGGCCTTCGCCCTCGCCGCCGAGGGCGAGGCGGGGGTGGAGCGCATGCTGGCCATCCTCCGCGCCGAGCTGCGCGTGGCCATGATGCTCACCGGCTGCACCGACCTGAAGACCGCCGGGAAACACCTGTTGGCGGATTGAGGTGACTATGCGCGCCACCGTCTCGATGATTCAAATGCGTCGGCTGCTCATCGTCGTCGTGAGCGCCGTCGCGGTGGCGATCGCCGCGGCCACCTGCGCGCCGTTCCATAACCGCCAGCCGGTGCTGCTAGACCGCGCTCGGGCGCAGGTCTGGCTCGACCCCCGGGCCGGCCCTATGCGGAGGCTCTCACGCCTTTGCCACCTGGCGCGCTCGCTTTCGATTGCGGCCGCCGCCGCTCTGTTCACTCTGACCCTGGCCGGGACCTCCCAAGCCGCCGACGCCATGGCCGACACCTACGGCAATACGGTGGTGGTGACCGACGCCAGCGGCGCGGCGGTGAAGTATTTCTTCAACGCCGACAAGACCTTCACCGCCGCCCTGCCGGACAAGA
>JBFLWS010000046.1:0-10248 GCA_040757715.1 Pseudomonadota bacterium
AATATGACGCGGGGCTGTTGTTCGTCTGCTATCAGCGCGACCCGCGCCGGGCCTTCATCCCCATGTTCGAGAAGATGTCGCGCTTCGACATGATGAACCAGTTCGTCACCCACATCGGCGGCGGGCTTTACGCCTGTCCGCGCGGGGCGCGGCCTGGAGAATATGTGGGCCAGAACCTGCTGGAAGGATGAGCGGCGGCCTCTGGCGATTGAAGCCGTGAACACCAAGCTTAATGCTCCGGGTTGGGGCTCATAGACGACGCAAGCTTAGCAAAGGAAACTTGGAGTTCCGACAGAGCGCCCACACGCCACCATCATTGCCAAGGTCTGCATTCTGGAGCGGCGCTTTTGTCCGCTTAGAGCCCAAACCTGCCGGATGCTGTCATCTTCGACCTCAGACTCCTCGAATCGGCCGCCGGCGGCCGGGCGGGAATTGGCAGGTCGATGTCATAGGTAGTCTCGTCGTCATAGCGCGAGAGCTCGCGAGAGATCGTCGTGCTCGAAGGCGCTGGCCATGCGCGTGATTTCGGCAGGACGGGCGCCGACGGCCTTGGCGGTGTCGCGCCATGTCTCGGTCACGGTAGCGACCTCTTTGATGATCGATCGTGCCTGAGCGAGCGTGAGCCCGAAATATTCCGACGCCTGTTCGAGGAGATCGAGCGAGCAGGCGCCCTCGTCTAGATTGATATTGGTGGTCAGCACGCGCGCCTTGAGGTCGCTCGGCGTGGGATTGAGGTCATAGGCGGGGGAAAGCGACCATCCGGACTTGCCGAGCCAGAGGAAGCCGTGATTGCGCAGATGATCGTCCACGTTGGAGATCATCACGTTGAAGACGACGCGCCGATAGAGCGCGTGGGCGTCCGCTTTTCCCTGGGCGCCATGCTGGGCTAGAGCGTCGACGAATTCGGGGTAGCTGCCGCGAGCGCCATCCTTGGCGCCCATCATCGCCATGGCGGACAGGAAGGGGATTCGGATTGCGCCGTGGCGATCAAAGCGTCGCGACAACATCACCGCCTTGCCGGCGACTTCGATGAGTTCGTGTTGCGGAGTTGCGATGCCAGCCTGATCGGCCAGACGCAGTGCAATCTCCTCCCAGGTTTCCATGCTGTAGTCGTCGGTCTCTTTGGGAAACTTGGCGATCGAGAGATGACCGTGTTGGTCGATGACCGACGCCTTGGGCCGCGCGCCGCCGAGGGACGAGCCGGGCGCGAAGATCAGCTGAAGATCCTCGTCCGTCTCCTCGTCCCGTAGAACCCGCTCCGTGACGCGAAGGAGGGGCCCAAGTTCGATCAGGGGCGGAACGCCCGTCCTGGTCGGTGCTTGGAAAACCTTATCTCCGACCTTGCGAAACCGAAGAGCGCCAAGGCGTGTTTCGTCGGCGACGCCCAGCAGGTAGTCGCTTTCTAAGAGCGTGCGAACAGCGCGGCCTTCACGTTCGGCGAGACGACGCTCGGCGCGTTGCATGAGGCGCCGACCCCAGGTGTCCGGCGCAGAATCGCCGATCGAACCGAAGATCGCTTGACCGGCGCGAGGGGCGAAGGCGCCCCTCGTCAAGGCAAGAGCGGGCTCCAGTGAGAACCGGTCCGGATCGCTGAGCCATGCGGCGTCATACTCGAAGAGTATTGTTTCCGTGCCGCGGGAGCGATTGCTCCTGGCCAACCCAATCGGGCGCGTGCGTCCGTTCAGATCGATGTGAACCTCGAAATCAGCCATCGGACGACGATCTCGTCGGCCGCTTGAGATGCACATGTTTGGGAAGATCGGCGCTGGCGAGTGCTTGCCCAACGCTGTCATTGCTGATGTCGGCGATTTGGCTCAGTCCGTCGAGCAGTCCGAGCGCCAAAAGAACGCCTGCATAGATGCCGATGCTGACGTTTGTGTCGCCGGCCTCGATCTTTTGCAGGGTGGAGCGGGACGTGAAGGCGCGCTCGGCCACGACCGCCATGGGCAGGCGTCGGCGTCGACGGGCGTCGTGGATGTCCGCCCCGAGTTTACGCAGCGCCCGCCGCACGGCGGCGGGAGGGTTGTGAGGTGTGGGCATTTGCTAGCTTCACGCTACAAAACACGAAAATATGTAGCGCGAAGTTGCCAATTTTTCCACAAGAAACGGCTCGGCGGAGAAGGGCGAACTTTACGACAGCTTAACGTCGCGCTGCGCTAAAACGCGAGATCAACGTCTACTGTCAGGTCGCTAGGCGGAAAGACCCGTCGCGCGATGAAAATTCCGGTGATTGGGACGTCGGGAAATCGTTCGCCAAGCTTGGTCTTCATCGCTCGAAAATGCGTGCCCGCGGTGAGCACGTCGTCGAGCACGCCGATCGTAGTCGGCGGCGGCAGCGCCTGAGGCTCGTTGATCTGATAGAGTTGCAGGAGGTCTTCGACGCTCACCCGTTCGCCAAGGTCAGCGGCGACCATCTGGTGCGCAGCTGCAGTGGATTCTGTTTGGACAACCAGGTCGCGAACGTCGAGGTCTTGGCGAATGAGCTTTGCAACACGCCTCATCCGATAGTCAAACTCCGAGCGGTCAGCAGCCTTGGATCCCGGCACAGGCACGATGGTGGCGATATCCAGCCATTTCGGGTTCAGAGCCTCTCGAAGCGCACTGGCGCAGGAGGCGTATAAACAGCTCGGACTGCACCTCATGTTCTCTTCAAGTCCGGCTTCGGACAATTCAAAGATAACGCTGATATCGCGGCCCGCGTTCACCAAGGGAACGCAGCTATCTGACTTGGCGCGCCACCGGCATCTCGCCGCGGCTAGCGGTGCATCATCAGATAGGCGGCCAGGGCGAGGATTGCACTGGCAAGCACCAAGGCGATGGGAACCGCGCTACTGGCACGCCGACGCGATGGGCGCAGCATCGAAATCGCCCCCCAACCAGGAGGCAAAGGCTCAAGGCTTCGTCTGAACAACGCAAAATCCCCCATGAGCGCCTAGTATGTCGATCGAGCGCCGCGTCCGCCAAGCGTTTCGCTGGGGGCTTGATCAATTTGATGTGGACGACGTCTGCGGCCAGCTTGAGCTATCTTCGACGATTAAGCTCGCGTTCCGCGGCGCGCAGCATCGCATAGAGAAGACGAAAATTTGGGTCCCGGGGTCCAAGCGCGGTATTGAAGGGAAGTTCGATGAGTCGATTGGCGGCGCGCGCGCGTTCGTGCTCGGGCAGCAGATGAAGAGCGATGCGGTCGCGATTGATGAGCAGATCGACGACGAGCTTGCCGCTTTTGGCGGCCACACATGACTGAGACACTACGCCCCCACAACATGATTTAGGTTGCTCCGTCCTCGGATGTTTTCCCATGGCGATGTAAATCAAAGGTTGAAATGCTATCAATACGCGATTTTCGCGAATTGACCCGGAGAGACCGTTCAAGAGACTAGCTTTTGGTCGCGTGATTGAGGTCCTCGCGCGACCAGATCAGGTGATGCTCATCGCCCCTCGGAACGAGATTGGCGAAGATGGGCTCGGGGAAGCACGGATCGTCGAGTTTTATCGACACATATTGTGAGGCGCTGTCGCGGCTGGTGCGGCTCCATCCGGCGCCGACTTGGGTGTCACAAACCATGACCAGGTGTTGGGGGCTTTTTTCGCCTTCAAGGCCGCTCGGCACGATCTTGACGCTGGCGCTGATGGAGAGGGTGTGGATGTTGCCGTGGTAGGTGTTCCCGCAGAGGGAAAAGACGCCGATGGTGGCCATTGACTTGCTCCTTTGGGCTCTGGCGTTGGGTTTGATCCGTCGTGATGCGGATGAGGCTGGGACGTCACATGTGGCGCGTGTCTGAGACGCCGGGGGCTGTGGTCAGGGACTTCTGCAATTGCCTCGATGTCTGGTTGATGCTGGCGGCGGCTGCCTCTGACGCGGCTTGGCGCGAAGCGCTCAAAATCGCGTAGGCCTGGGACTCGGTCAGAAGGACGTCCTGAAGCTCCGTCAGCTGGGTTGAGACAGCGGCGAGGATCTGATTGGTCGCCTGATGAGCGGCGGTGGGACCGGGGGCGGCGTTTGAGGCGTTCACGGCCCTTTGCACCGAGTTCGCCAGGCCAGCTTGAGACTGGGCGATTTCGTTTTGGATTTGGATGGAAGCTTGGAGCGCGCTGGAGGCGTTGGCGCGCCAGGTGTCCAGCGCCGCATTCAGCTGCGAAGCGTTGAAGCCGGCCACCACATCGTTTGCGGGGTAGGCGGCGGAGAAGGCGGCGCCAGAGGCGCCGACCTTAAAGCCGATGCCGGCCGCCTTTTGCAGGATTTGGGCGGCGTTGGCGTTGACGGTTGCGAGGGTCGAAGCTGTGGCGTCGGACCCAAGATGAGCGATCATCGCCTGTTGGGCTGCGAGTTCGGCTTTGAGCGTTGCGACGGCGCTTTGTTGGTTTTGGATTTGAAGCGCTCGTTCGCTGATGGTGAGGGCGAGCTCATTGCACCAGTTAGGGTCATAGACTGAGCCGACGGGGGGGCCGGGAAGGCCTGGGATTGAGGTGGTTTCTCCATTGGCGCAGATGGCGGTGGAAGCGCCCGAGGAGGGGATCGGTTCGCCTGTAGGCCCGCCTGGGACGGGCAGGGCGGGGGGCTCGTTGATGATGTAGATGCTCGCCGGCGCCGAGGTTCCGCCAGGACCGCTCACGGTGAAGGTGCAGCGATCGGCCCCGACCGCGCCCCACGCCGGAACATAGGTGAGGATCGCGCCGGAGATGGTGCAGGTTCCGTTGCTCGCAGGGCTCGCGAGGGCATAGGTCGAACCAAGCCCAGTGGAGGTGAGGCGCGTCTGGCAGGTGGTTTGATAGGGACAGGTGATCGAGACGGCGTTGGCGACGGGCGCCAGTGGAGGGGAGACTGTGACCGTGATGAGGGCGGGCGGTGAGACGCCGCCCGGACCTGTGGCCGCCACGAAAAAGCTGTCGGCGCCAATGTAGCCGGGATCTGGGGTGTAGATGGCGGTCGCGCCGGAAATCACCGCGCCACCGTGCATAGGAGGCGCCGCGATCGTGTAGGCCGTCATAGGGCCGGATGCGGTGAGCGTCGTCGAGCTGGGCGTGTTGAAGGGTGCGACGATAGCGCCGGGCGATACGGTGGGAGGTGGAGGCGGAGCGACCATTATGGAGATGGACGCCGGGAACGAGGTTCCGCCGGGGCCTATCGCGACGAAGGTGAAGCTGTCGAAGCCGCTGTAATCCGATTTGGGCGTGTAGGTTACCTTTGCACCGGAGACCGCGACGACGCCGCGCGAGGGCGGCGCTGAGATGGCGTAGTTGGTCACGACGCCGGACGAGGCGAGGGTGGTCGAGCCAGCTGTGTTGAAAGGGACGCTGAGCGAAGCGCTCATGGCGGTGGGCGCCGATGGAGGCTGCACCGTGATCGATACGACGGCGGGAGATGATGTTCCGCCGGGTCCCGTGGCTTCGAAGGTGAAGCTATCGCTCCCGACATAGCCATTGGCTGGCGTGAAGGTGGCGCTATGTCCGGACACGGACAATGTTCCATGTCCAGGAGCCGCAAGGATCGTGAAGCTCGATGCGACGCCCTCGGCAGGCAAGGTCAGGGTTGCTGCGGTGTTGTAGGGCGTGGAGATCGAACTGTTGGAGGCCGAGGGGGGAGGCGGTGGCGCGACCGTCACAGATACGGTGGCGATATTGGAGGAGCCGCCAGGGCCGGTGGCGAAGAAGGTGAAGTTGTCCGCGCCATAATAGCTGGCGTTGGGCGTATAGATCGCGGTGGCGCCCGAGATGATGGCTGCCCCATGAGCTGGGCCGCTCGCAATCGAAAAACCCGTGATTGACCCGGAGCTTGGGAGGTTGACCGACCCCGCGGTTTCATAAGGCGTGGTGATGGCCGTATCGCCCACGGAAGGGGCTGAGTACGAGGCGGCGCTGACCACGACCGAGTAGGTCGTAGTGATCACAAAGGCTCGAGCCGTACCATCCGTGAGCAAGCCCGTCTGGGTGACGAAGGTGTCCGTACCGACAAACCCCGGGTTCGGCGCGTAGGTGACAAGGCCGCCATTTGCGAGGTCGTCTGTGGCGCGTCCGTTGCTAGGGGGCGTAAGCACGCCGTTGCCACAATAGATCGGATTGGTGAGCGTTATATCGCAAACGCTTTTCGACTGGCCGCTAGTCTTGGATTCGCTGGGATCCGTCGTCGTGACGGGGGTCGCTTCTGAAGTGGCGAGCGTGACAGACTTGGTCTGGAAGATTTGGCAGGTGCCGATCTTGTTGCCGTTGCAGGTCTGGGCTCGCGCGCCTAGGGGCGCAAGAGCGAGAAGGATCAGGCCAAGGGCGGATATCAGACGAGCTACAGGAGTGGCGGCGCGGCGCACGTAGGCGCTTGGCGATGTGTGCGGATGAGCCATGGCTTAGCCGCCTCCTTCGGGGTTGGCCTTGCGCCAGGTAGCGAAGCCGCGATCGGCTTCGATGAAGGCGGCGATGATCCGCGCTGCGAGGGCGCCGCCCTCCACCGCCTCGCCGTGACGGGCGAGGTAGGCGCGCTGGTAGTCCTTGAAGGTCTCGGCAAGTTCGCCCGGAAGGCGGACCTTCAGTTCGAGGGGGGCGGGCTCGGCGCCGATTTTCGTCAGGACGACGGACGGCTTCGCCGAGCGGGGGCGGGCGGGCTCAATGATAGGGCTCAAGGATCAGGTCCTTATCGACGAGGAGGCGCACTTCGGCGCCTTGACGGATTTGGAGCGTCGGTTGGCGGCCAAGGTCGCGATTTGCGATGCGCGAGCCGACCGACTGGGCTTGGTTTGCAAGGCCGCTTTCGCCGGCGTTCAAGACGAGGGTTCCGGAGGAGCGGGCTTCGGCGTCTTGGGCGGAGGCAAGGCCCATGGAGAGAAGCGTCGAGATGACGATCCCCTTGGCGAGCTGACCGAAGTGATCGTTGACCTGGTCTGACAGCCCCGCCGCGCCGGCGCCGTCGGTGGCGGCCATGGCGCCGAGGTTGAGGGAATCGCCATTTGGAAAAATCAGGCGACGCCAGACGATGAGCGCTCGGATCTGACCATAGGCCACTTGAGCATCATAGCGGCCGATGAGGCGCGCGCCTTGGGGGATGAGGACAAAGCGACTGGTGGCGTGGTCGTAGACTGGAGTGCTCACCTGGGCGATCACCTCGCCTGGCAGGTCGGAGTTGATGGCGGTGAGGAGGGCGGCGGAGATGACCGTCCCGGCCTTGATTTCGTAGGGGGAGCGGGGCTTTTGCAGCCTCGTCTCCACATAATCCTGCGAGGCTCCTGCGCGAATGAAGGCGGCTTTCTCGGCTTGGCCGTTCTGAGCCATGACATCGGCGGTTTGATCGCCCTCTTTGGCGCCAAGGGCGCCGAACGGTCTCGCCAGCGGGCTCGGGAACGGGACCTGAGTGATCGCTGGAGAGGCGCCAGAGGCCGCTCTGACATCGGCATTCATGGCTGCTCCTGCCGCGGGAGGCGATCCTCTTGGTGATGGCGCGTTTTCGCCTCCGAAAAACACGTTGGAGGGTCTTGCGGCGTTTCCAGGCGCCGGCGCTCCTGGAGCTGAGCTATCCTTGCTGAGGCTTGCAGGGCTCGATGCTTGGGCCGCTCCCTCGTCTCCCGGCGGGGTGTGTACATTGCTGGCAGCGGTGGGCGGCGTCGCGGCGGCGGCTGCGTTTTGCGCGGCGCAGCCTGGCATGCCGGGATATTGGCTGCAGTCGAGGCCTGGGGCTCCGGACGATGACTCCGCAGGCGCCGTTCCATAGGAGATAGGCTCGATGGGTGCTGAAGCCGCGAACGATGTGGGCGCTGGAGGGGGCGGCCCATCCTTGTGGACGCTGCTCAGGAGCGAGGGCGCAAGCAAGGCGCCGGCGGTGACGGCAGCGGCGCTCCCCGCAAAGAGGATCACGATCTTTCTGTTGTAGCGGGCGGGCTTGGGCCTCGGCGCGCGAAGGATCGCCTCATGGCGATCGAGTTTGCGCGGGTTGAGGTTTGGCTCAGTCGCCGGCGGATCAAGCTCAGTGTCGTCAGCTTCCATCATCGCGCAGCGCCCTTGTAGGTGATGCGGACGATCTCTTGATCCTTGGTCCCGATGCGAAGCTCGGCGAGGCTGAAGAGGCGCTGGACGACGTAGTAGCCGCTGTCGAAGCGATAGTTGACGAGTTCGGCCTCACCCCTTGGGCCGATGACGAAGAGGGGAGGGATCTCCTTGGTGGCGATGTCGGCGGGAAACTTCACATAGGTCTTGTGGCCGTCATCGAACACATGCTCCGGGGTCCAGCCGGGCGCCCTGCGGCGGAGGGGTTCGATCCTGTAGTTGAAATCCAAGGCGGCGGGCGCGATTTCCGAAGCTTGAGCGGGGCGGTTGAGACCGGTTGGTCCGGCAAGACGCGGCGGAGCGACGGGTGATTGCGCGCCGGGCGGCGTGATGAACGGCGAGGCTTGCAGGCGAGCGTTCTGGGCTGCAAGGGCCTCGACGGTGGCGGCCGCGCGCTGCACCTGCAGGTCTCGTAGGTCATCGGCTGGGTAGCGCCAGTCCACGAAGGTCACGTGGTCGGACCCATCGGCGCTCATAAGATCAAGGACGTAGGTGCGCTGATCGGTGGTCAAGATCATGTTGGTGCGCACGTGGGCGTCGAGCGGTTTGATGAGGAGGACCACATGGGCGCTTACGGCCGCGCCTTCGGATGTTTCGCCGACTTCCCAATGAGCCGTATCGCCAGCAGCTTTTGAGATCAGACGCTCGCCGGGGCGAAGTGCAATGGCGGTCAAGAACCCGACGGCGGTCTCCACCTTGTAGAGTTTGCCGGGCTCGTAGGTGTAATGGAGGGCTGCGTTCACGAACTCCGGCGCATGCGGAACCTCCGTGGAGCGGATTTCGGCGTCGTGCAGCACGCTCGTTCTCCTGGCGGCTTTGGCGGCGCGGCCTCGATGTCGATGAGGCGACTTCGGCGCCGAGGGTTTGTCCTTGCTCGTCGTGGGGCGAGCCGGTTCGGTGTTGGGCTCGCCATAGGCGAGGGGTGCAGGCGCTGTTGCGCGGACCGCAGCGAATGAAGACGCTGCGCGCATTGACGCGGAGGCTCCGACGACCATGGCGGCCGTGAGCAGCAGGTTAGAGACGCGGCCGATCATTGGCCAAGCTCCTGGCTGAGGTGGAAATCGGTGATGAAGAGGCCGAGGGGATTGGCGCGAAGTTGGGCTTCGTCTCTCGGCGGTTGGACCTTGGTGGAGAAGAGGCCGGTCCAGCGGGTCGGCGAGGCGCGTTCGCCTTGGCGATAGGCGGTTTCGTTCCACTCCACCTGATAGGAGGTCGGAGATCTTTGCAGGACTGATCTCACCTCGACGGTTACCGCCGAGCCCTGGTCGGATTTGGCGGCTTTCATCTCGGCGGACCCGAGCTCGGCCATTTGGCCAAGGGCGCCGTCGGCGACGAAATCATAGGCGCGCCGGAGGTTTGCGGTGTTGACGACCGGATCTACAGGCGAGCGAGCGCGCGCCCAGCGCACCCAATCGGCGAGGAAGTAACCGGTTTCGGCGGCGGTGGGTTGATAGAGGCGGCTCGCGAGCTCGATCCGGCCGGGCCGGCCATAGGCGTCTATGGGCACGACATAGGTGGCGATGCGCGTGTCGGCGCGCTCCCAGATATAGGCGCCGATGGCGACAGCGCTGATGGCGAGGGCGCTGAAGGCGGCCAGGCGCCAATTGGCCGCCTGGGCAGCGGCGGCGCCCATACGCTGGTCCCA
This sequence comes from Pseudomonadota bacterium, assembly GCA_040757715.1. Taxonomy (GTDB): domain Bacteria; phylum Pseudomonadota; class Alphaproteobacteria; order Caulobacterales; family Caulobacteraceae; genus CAIMFV01. The sequence goes on from JBFLWS010000046.1 coordinate 9,671, forward strand.
GATCTGGCCAGCCCTCTGGAACGGCGTTTCGGTCGGTGAGGAACGACCATAGGCTATGGAGGGTCGTCGAAAATGGTTGGTGGAGGGCATCTTGGGGCCTCGTGGAGTGACGCGTTGCGGGGGGTGATCGGCGAATCAGGCTTGCGAGGTGGGAGGGGCTTCAGGTGGAGACGGCGGGGCCGAGTTATCAGTGTCCGCAGCGGCGGATCTCACGCTGGCGGCGAGGCTGGAGGTGGCGGCGAGGGGAGAGGCGGCGCTGCTCGCGGATTGCGACTTGGTGGCGCGAGAGGCCCGAACGGAGGCCGCAAGGTCTGAGACGTCCGGCGGCGGCGCATTCGGCGCCGGATTTGCGCCTCCGCGTGATGACGCTGCGCCGAACGAGCCGCCGCCAAGCGAAGCCGCAGCGCGACTGGTGCTGGCGTTGAGAGATCCAGCTGCGCCGAGCACGAGGTTGGCGGCGGATTTCGCGCCTGCGGTTATGGCGAGGCCCGCCCCTGCGGTCACCCCGGCGGGGGGGGGGCGGCCCCCCGCCCCCGGGGGGGGGGCCCCCGCCGCCCGGCCGGGGGGGGGAAGGGGGG
>JBFLWS010000046.1:10258-12566 GCA_040757715.1 Pseudomonadota bacterium
CCCGCCCCTGGGGTCACCCCGGGGGCGGCGGCCTGGCCGCCGACGCCGGTAGAGGTTCCGCCGGCGATCAGGCCTTGCGCATATCGGGGTGCGCTGATCGCCAGCATCAGCACCACGAGGACGCCAAGCGCGAGGCCGGCCATTTCATCAAGGCCCGGCAATGCGCCCGGCGTGTAGCTCAGTTGGTAGTTGGTGAGAAAGCCTTGGCCAAGACCGATGACGATGCCGAGGGCCATCACCTTGAAGCCGGCGCTGATGATGTAGCCAAGGACGCGCTCAGCGTAGCTTGAGGTCCGATCGAGCACCCCGAAGGGGAGGGCGCAAAAGCCCATCAGGATGACGATGTGGAACTCGATCGTTGTGACCACGATCTCGAGGGCCAGCCAGAAGTAGGCGATGAAGACGAGGAGCGCGCAGGCCAGGGCTTCGATGATGTTGACCAGCGATCCAAGGAAGACCTTGAGGGCCGCCATCAGATCAAGGCCCGTGTTGGCGATGGGCGCTGTGCCCCACTGATTGGTCTGGCCTGCATAGTAGGCGGCGAGATCGAGCAGCACCTCGGCATTGTCGATTCCAAGGCGGACGACCGAGCTTGGGTAGTTGAGGAACCCGGCAAGGCCGGTGAGGCCGCCGGCGGTGGCGCCGAGATTTCCGAAGGCGGTGTAGATGGAGAGGGCGAGGCTTTGCCAATTGAGGATCAGGTAGGTCCACCATCCGACCACCAGAATCTTTCGAAAGAGCGGCGCCCAGATCGTTCCATTGTCGTCAATCGCCCAAAAGAGGGCCATCAGGACGATGCTGATGACGATCAAGGTCCCGAGCGTGCCCGTGACGGGGCCTTGCAGGGCGCCAAATCCGCTGTCGATCTCAGTGCGGAAAGTGTTGAGAACGGTGTCGAGAACGCCGGCGTTTGGTGACGACATGGGGACCTCTTCGGTTTAGAGGCTATTGGTGTTCTTGACGCCGGGAGCGCCGTGATCGCGTCTCGCGCGCACGGCCATGTCCTTGGCGATGCAAGCAATCTTCAGGTCGTGCAGATCCTGAGGGGGCGGTCCTCTCAGCGCCGCATAGCGGGCTAGCAGGGTCAGGTTCGACGGGCCGCAGAGGGCGCCTTGATGGGCGAGCTGATCGGGATGAGCGCCAAGATCAGCGGCGATGGCGTAAGAGGCGTCGTTGTCTTGCACATCTTGCCGCGCTTCGTCGTGGAGGTCTCTTCGGTCCTCGAAACCCCTTACGGCGAGCGGTGGATGACGCGCGTCGTTAACGCCTAATGCGCCAGGGGCCTTAGCCATATCGTAGGCGTGAGCAACGGGAGCTTGCGGCGTGTCTTTTGCACGGGAGCAGGCGTTGAGGCTCATAAGGCAAGCAAGGGCGCTCGCCCCGATCGCTATCGGGCCGTGGAGCTGGCGTTTCACCGGGGAAATCCTCCGATTACATGTGAGCGGTGTCGGTCACGCCGGGCGGCGGCGTAATGGCGGTGGTCACTTGGGCGGCGGTAGCCTGGAGCGCAGAGCTCGCGGTGGCGGCGGAGTTCTGCGAGGCGGCGGCGAGAGAGGCTTCAGCCTGGCCTTGAGTGATCAATATGGCCTGCAGCTGAGCGAGTTGGGCGGCGACCGCGGCCAGGAGCTGATTGGTGGCTTGGATGGCCGCGGTCTGGCCGCTCGCGGAATTGGAGGCTTCGACGGCGTTCTGCACGGCCGAGGTCGTAGAGCCTTGGTCGGTGGCGATTTCGCTTTGCATGCGGATCGCGGTTTGAAGAGCGGCGGTATTGTTGGAGCGCCAGGTGGAAAGAGCCCCGGCGAGCTGGGCGCTGTTGAAGCCTGCGACGGTGGCGGCGGCCGGGTAGGCGCCGGCGAAGGTCTGGCCGGCATTGGCGGAGTTGAAGCCGATCCCAGCCGCCTGCTGCAGGATCTGCTGGGCGTTGGCGTTGATGACCGCGAGCGTCGAGGAGGTGGCGTCCGCCCCCAAGGACTGGATCATGGATTGCTGTGCGGCGAGCTGATTTTGAAGTTGTTCGAGCTGTTGGGCGCCTTGCGCCACCTGCTGCACAGCCTGCGCATAGGTGATCGTCTGTTCCTGGAAGGTCCACGGATCGAAGACTTCATATTGGGCGAGCGCTGGCGACGCGCTGGCGCAGAAGAGGATCAAGACGGGTGCTGCGATCGCCAAGCTGGACGAAGTCTTAGGCCCTGTTGACAAAAGGGATTCCCAAATCATCGGCGCAGTGATTCAAGGATTCCTCTTGGAGGGAGGGCGCCTTGGGTCGAGGGGATTTGTCGGACGCGGAGTGGGCCGTGATAGGGCCCTT
>JBFLWS010000047.1:0-11512 GCA_040757715.1 Pseudomonadota bacterium
CTGGGGTCATGTCGCTCTGTTGGCCTGGGCCGAGGGCGAGGCGGACCGGCAGGCCCAGGGCGTCTACACAGACATGCAGCTTGGTCCCGAAGCCGCCGCGTGAACGGCCAAGCGCCTGGGCGTCCGCGCCCCCCTTTTTCGCCGCGCTCCGGCGGCTTGGGCGTGCGCGCGGATGATGGTGGCGTCCAGCATCACCCATTCCAGGTCAGGTTCGGCCGCCACCGCTTCGAACACCCGGTCCAAGACCCCCTGCTCAAGCCAGCGGTAGTAGCGCTTCTTGGCCCGCTCGAACGGGCCGAACCGCTCCGGCAGGTCCTTCCAGCGAGCGCCAGAGCGCGTCATCCACAATAGAGCGTCGATGAACAACCGACCGTCGCTGCGCGGGCCGCGTTTTCCTTTGCGACCCCCCGGCACGAACGGCTTGATCCGCTCCCATTGGTCGTCTCGAAGAACCTCGCCTTCCAAAGCCGCCTCCAAAAAGCAGCTTTGAATCAGCGTTCGAATAATTTGGGAATCCTAATTCGTCCCTACTGCCTAGGAGTCCAGACTCAGGCGCTGGCCAACAGGGTCATCAACTGGCTCGCATCCGTCAGGCGCTCCAACCCCTCCAACAAGTCGGCGGCCTTGGTCGCCGCGTGCGGATGGATCACCTGGTCGGCGCAGTTCAGGAACCGCGTCCGCAATTCATCCCGCCCGAGGGGGTCGCTAGGATCGCCCCTGGCCATGCGGCAGTCGCGCGTCAAGGTCCGGCCATCCTTCAGCAGGATAGCGATGGTGTTTCGCTCGCCGAGCTGAGCGTCGCCCCATTCGGGGTGGACGCGCATGACCACCTTATCCCGCGCCGTCGCTAGTGTGGGATCGACCACCTTGGCGTCGGTAAAGGTCTCAATGAACATGGGCTCTCCGGAAAGCGCGCTCACCACGACATGCGGCAGGCTGAAACGCGCCTCTTCGGCATTGGCGGGATCAGGATATTTGAGGATCTGGGGGAATATGCGGTTTACGCCGATCTCCACCCGTTCGACCGCGTCCAGGGTCAGGCCGTGTTCGACGCGGAGGGCCAGTAGGCCGTCGATGATCCGTTGCGACAGGTAGCAGCAAGGATACTTCTTCATGCCCACCGCCATGACGCGGAACGCTTCACCTCGACCAAGTTCGAAATCCAGCTCCGGCGCGCCGGCCAGAGCGTCCCAAAACCCGGCATAGCCTTCGAGGATGGTGGGGTTGCCCGTTAGGCCGCGCGCTGCGAGACGGGCCGCCATCACGCCGTTGCGGCCGGCGAATCCAGCCTCCACCACATGGGCGCCGGAGCCGGTCTGCCGATTCAGTCCCGCCCCTAGGGAGGCTGCGATTGCGATGGCGTTGAGCGTCTGATCGGCGCTGAGGGCGAGGAGCTTCGCCGCCGCCGCTGCGGCGCCTACGGTCCCCATCGCCGAGCAGGTGAGCCATCCGCGCTTCATGGCCCCCCCGTCGGTAAGAGAGATCCCAGGCCGCGACGTCACTTCATAGCCAAGCACCAACGCTTCCAGAATCTTGCGGCCGGGCGCCTGCAGCGCGTCGGCGAGGGAAAAGACCGTAGGGATGAGGAAACAGGTGTAGGTGGCGTCGGGCCAAGCCACATCCTCCAGCTCGGTGCAGTGAGAGGCGGTGCAGTTCAACGCCGCAGCCCATTCGGCGGAAGCGCGAAAGTCGGCGCCGATCACCTGGGCTTCCGAGCGGGAGCTGTCGCCGAGGGCGTAGTCCGCCAGGAGCCTGCTGACCGCCAGGCCGGCGCCCTTCAGCGCCGAGCCCAGGCTGGACAGGGAAAGATCGATCGCCCGCTCCCGAACCTTGGGCGCGATGTCGTCGATCGTCGCAGCGTGCACATAGGCTGCCAGATCCCGGGTGGTGCGCATGGCCTTCGCAAAACTCCATCAACCGCCAAGTTTGCCGACGATATTTGGCGACCCCCCCAATTCTGTCGACAGGCCCTGCATGACAACGCGAATGCGATCATGTCCCACAGAGATGACTCACGGAATTGAGCTTGATTGACCCATCCGGCCTACCGGGGCAAGTTCGTAGTGTCGACACTAAGGAGGAAGCGTCATGGCGGCGCCAGATCGGTCGAACGCGGAGCTGCGGGCCGCTTTGCGGGATTTCTACGAGGACTACGCCGCCTCGCTGGACGACCTGCGATTGGAGGACTGGGCCGAATTCTTCACCGACGATGCGCTCTATCGCGTCATGGGACGGGAGACCTACGACCAGGACCTCACCCATTCGACAATCTATTGCGACGGCGGAGCGATGATCCGCGACCGGGCGGCGGCCTTGCGGCGGACGGCTGTCTATGAGCCACGGCTCATGCGCCGCTTCGTCAGCGGGGTGCGTGTCCTCGAGGATTCGGACGATGAGATTCAAGCCGAGGCCAACTTCATGATTTCCGAGGCCATGTACGACCGTCCGGCGCGGCTCTTCCTGGCGGGGCAGTACAAGGACTGCATCGTACGCACGGAAGCCGGCTTCCGCTTCAAGGCGCGCACGGCCGTCTACGACAATTACAGCATCCCAATCACCTTGATCCTGCCGGTTTGAGGCGCGCCATGAATGACATGACCACCCCCGCGATCGAGCGCGTCTGGCCAGAGCTGGGGGGCGGCCGCGTGCCCGCTTGGATCTATTCAGACGAGACGCTGTTCGAGCGGGAGCTTGAACGGTTTCACCACGGCCGCTGCTGGAGCTATGTCGGCCTCGAATGCGAAGTCCCGACGCCCGGGAGCTATCGCCGCAGCTTCGTCGGCGTCAAACCCGTGCTGATCACCCGCGACGAGGCGGGCGAGATTCACGTGCTAGAGAACCGCTGCTCGCACCGGGGAGCGCCCGTATGCTGGCGCCAGCGCGGCAAAGGCAAGAAGGACCTTGTCTGTCCCTATCATGAGTGGACCTTTTCCCTGTCCGGCGAACTGCAGGGCGTGCCGTTCCTGCGCGGCACGCGGCCGCACCCCGGGATGCCGCGGGACTTCAACAAGGCCGAGCATGGATTGCGGCGGTTGAAATCAACCGTGCGCGGCGGAGTGATCTGGGCGAGCTACGCCCTGGACGCGCCGGATTTCGAGACCTACGCCGGACCTGGCGTCCTGCGGGCCCTGGATCGGACCTTCCCTGGCCGACCCTTGCGGTTGCTGGGCTATAGCCGCCAGACCATCCCGGCCAACTGGAAACTCTATTTTGAGAACAGCCGCGATCCCTACCATGCGACGCTGCTGCACTCGTTCTTCTCGACCTTCGGACTCTATCGGGCCGACGCCGAGTTCGACATCCAACCCCTGGATAACGGCCATGAGACCATCCGGTCGTTCTTCGCTTCCACGGCCGCCGACAACCGCTCTGAGGTGACGGACGAACTGAAGAGCATCAAGGAGGGGTTCGCGCTGGAGGACATGGGCGTGGTCACGCCCTTCGACGAATTCGGCGATGGCGTGATCTCATCGCTCCAGCTGTTCCCCAGCGTGATGGTGCAGCAGCACGCCAACACTCTGGCGATCCGCAACATCCTGCCTAAGAGCGTTCGCGAAACGGAGTTGAGCTGGACCTATTACGGCTATGCCGACGACGACGAGGAGATGCATCGCCGCCGTATGAAACAGGGCAATCTGGTGGGACCTTCGGGTTACGTTTCCCTTGAAGACAGCGAGGTGCTGGCGCAGCTGCAGCCGGTAGCCGACAACTATCCCGACTCCGTGCAGGTGATCGAAATGGGAGGGCGCGAGATCGGCCCCACCACCACCGCCATCACCGAGACCCTACTGCGGGCCTTCTATGCGTTCTATCGGCGCGAGATGGGCCTCTGAACGCCGAGAAAGTGAGTTTCACCATGGCTTGGATCGATGTGGCGGCGGTAGCGGATATCCCGGACGGCGAGGGACGCGCTTTTTCCGCCGGGGGGCGGCTGGTTGCGGTCTTCAACTGCGAGGGCGAATTATTTGCGACTGACGACGCCTGTCCGCATGGCCAAAACGCAAAGCTCTCCATGGGTTTCGTGGAGGAGGGGCGCGTGGAGTGTCCGCTGCATCAGTCCTGCTTCGACCTTCGCACCGGCAAGGTGCTGACGCCTCCGGCGGACGCCGATGTCCGGGTCTACGGGCTCAAGGTGGAGGTCGGCCGCGTGTGGGTCGACGTCTGACAGAGCGACGCATGGCGGCCGAGCGCGACTACGACATCCTGATCATCGGCGGCGGCCAGGCCGGTCGACGCGCGGCGGAGGGCGCCCGCTCGGCGGCGCCTGAGGCTCGCATCGGCATCCTTTGCGAGGAGGATTCCCTTCCATATGACCGACCGGGGCTCTCCAAGCGAGTCCTGGAGACCGGCGGCGACCTGGAGGGGATCGAGCCTCGCAATGCGGCCAGCTATCGGGCGGATCGCATCGATCTGTTCCTCAACGATCCGGCGCATGGACTCGACCACCGCGCCAGGACGGTCGTCAGCGCGAGCGGGACGCGCCTTGGCTATAGGAAGCTCGTTCTTGCTACGGGATCACGGCCTCGCACCTTGCCGACCCCCTTTGGCCTGGCCGATCGTGTGTTCAGCCTGCGGACCAAGGCTGACGCGGTGGGACTGGCGCGCAGGCTGCAGCCGGGCGCTCGCATCGTCATCATCGGCGCCGGCGTCATCGGCCTTGAAGCGGCGGCTGCGGCCGTGGCGCGCGGCGCGCGGGTGGCGGTGCTGGAGACGTCGGATCGCGCCATGGGGCGATCTCTGCCCGCGGAGATCTCCGAGACGCTGATGAAGCGGCACCGACAGGCGGGCGTGGCCCTGCATTTCGGCGTTCGGTTTGTGCGCTTCGAGACGGGTGAAGCCGACGGCGCCCTTTGCGTCGCCACGGACCAAGGCGGCTTCGTCGCTGACACGGTGGTGGTGGGGATCGGGGTCGCCGCGAACCTCGCCCTGGCGGAGGACGCCGGCTTGGCGGTGGAGGCCGGCGTGCTGGTGGATGCGACAGGCGCCGCTTCGGTGGACGACGTGTTCGCCGCCGGAGAAGTCGCACAGCATCCGGCAATCGGCCATGAACGGCCTGTGCGGCTCGAGATGTGGCAGACGGCCGAGTTGCAGGCCCACGCCGCCGGACGCACCGCCGCGGGCGCGCCAACCGGAAGCCCCACTCTGCCCTGGTTCTGGACCGATCAATACGGAGGCAACCTGCAGGTTCTCGGCGACGCCCTTGGCGGCTCTTGTGTGGTGCGCCGCGGAGGTGGCGAGGCTGAGGCGACGTGGTTCGTTCTCGATGACCACCGCCGCCTGAGAGGCGCGGTCGCCTGGAACCGAGGCCGCGACATCGCCCTCGCTCGCCGGCTGTTCACCCAGGACCGGCCGTTCGCTCCAGACCAGCTGGCCGACGAATCCGCGCCCTTGCGCCAGTTGCTGACCTGACGCCACATCGTTCGCCAGACTGAGGAAATCGCCGCCATGAGCCGCATCGCCGTTCAGAAACAACCGTCCGCCGCCAATCCGGATGGCGCGGAGTGGCGCATGCTCATCGGCGGCGAGCTGCGCGCTGCGACCAACGGCGCGACCTTCCCCAATATCAATCCCTTCACCGAGGAGGTGATTGGCGTGACGGCCGATGGAACGCGGGAGGATTTTCTGATGGGGATCGCGGCCGCTCGGCGCGCCTTCGACGACACCGACTGGTCGGTGAACGCATCCTTCCGCGCCCGGTGCTTGCGCCAGCTCCACGACGCCCTGATCCGCCGCATTGATCGCATTCGCCCGCTGCTGGTCACCGAGGTGGGGACGGCGGTTTGGCTTACCCGCGATACGCTGCTGGACGTGCCCATCGCCCGCCTCCTGGACTATGCGCGCATCGCCGAAACCTATCCCTATGAGGTGGAGATCGACGAACTGGACTTTCGAGGCGCCGCCAGTCGTCGATGGGTGCGACGCGAGGCCATCGGCGTAGCGGCAATCATCGTTCCCTGGAACGGCCCTTGGGGGGCCTCGCTCGGCAAAATCGGCGCAGCACTCGCCGCCGGCGACACGGTAGTGCTGAAGCCTTCGCCCGACGCGCCCTGGGCGGGCTCCATCCTCGGCGCGGCGTCCCTCGAAACGGACCTGCCGCCAGGAGTGCTGAATGTGGTGACGTCGGCCGACAACCTCATGGGCGAGGTGCTGACCACCGACCCTCGCATCGACTTCATCGGCTTCACCGGATCGGCGGCCAACGGCCGACGCGTGGCCGAGGTGGCCGCCCGGGACATGAAGCGGGTGTTGCTGGAGCTAGGCGGCAAGTCGGCCTATGTGGTGCTGCCCTCAGCTGACGTGGAGCGGGAAGCGGCTACGGCCGCTCGGCTGATCTGTGGCAATGCTGGCCAGGGGTGCGTGGCGCGTAGCCGACTGCTCCTGCCCCGCGACCGCTACGAGGCGGGCGTGGCGGCCGCGGCCAGGGCCATGGCGGAGGTCAAGGTGGGCGATCCTTCTGATCCCTCCAACTTCATGGGCCCGCTGATCAGCGCCCACCACCGGGATCGAGTGATGAGCTACATCGAAAAGGCCAAGGCCGAAGGCGCCCGACTGGTCCATGGCGGCGGCCGTCCGGCGCATCTGCCCAGGGGCTATTTCGTCGAGCCGACCCTGTTCGCCGACGTGAAGCGCGGCGACACCATCGCCCAGGAAGAGATTTTCGGACCCGTGCTGGCGGCGATCGCCTATGACGACGTGGAGGACGCGCTCAGCATCGCCAACGATAGCATCTATGGGCTGTCCGCAACGGTGGCGGCGGCGACGGACGACGAGGCCCTGGCCTTCGCTCGGCGCCTGCGCACCGGCACCGTCGGGGTCAATGGTGGCGTATGGATGCACATGGATGCGCCGTTCGGCGGCTACAAACAGAGCGGCGTCGGCCGCCAGTTCGGCGTCCAGGGCTTTGAAACCTTCCTTGAAACCAAGCTGATGGCTGCGCCCAGCGGAAAACCCGCCAAAAGCTTGGCCTGGGGCGAGCCGGATCGAAGCTGACAGCGAAGCCGAGCCCGCCAGCGACCTCAGCTGTCGAGGGCGGTCTCCGCGGCGATGGCGCCGAAGGCGAAGGCCTCGCCAAGATTGGCGCCGGGAGAAGGATAAAGTAGGCCGATGGCGCCGCCCAGTTCGCCTGCGCCGAAGAGCCCCGGGGTCGGCTGGCCGAACACATCGAGGATGCGAGCCTTGGCGTCGCGCCTCGGCCCGCCGTTGGTGGTGGCCCCGCCAGGATACACCGACACGCAATAGTAGGGCGGGGCGTCGATGGGGATGAGAGAAGCCGGGGGCCGGCCGAAGGGGTCCGCCTGCGCCGCGCAGCTAGCGTTGTACTCGGCCACCGTCCGCGCTCCGGCGGCGGGATCCTTGCAGCCCGCCAACCGCAGCGCTTCCTCGACGGTGTCAGCTTCCTTGATCCAGCCAAGATCAATTTCGGCTCGGTTGTCCTGGCTCCAAGCGTAGTAGCCGAGGCCGCCATTGCCGATGGGGCGCGCGCTGAGCCGGCGCTTGTCGAACACCCAATAGGCCGGGATGCGCGGGTGCTCCAGGAGATCGGCGTCATAGGCTAGGAGTTCGAAGTAGAAATTGGCCTTGGAGACGGCTTGCAGGTACTCATTGGCGAACCTGCGGCCGCGCCCGTCGAGAATGACATAGCCGGGCGGCGCCAAGGAAATGTTGAAGGTCGATTCCGATCCATCCGGGTGGGTGAAGTGGCCGACCGCTCGCCCGATCATCTGATTCATATGCCAAAGGTCGGCGCCTACCGCCTGGGCCATGCGTACGCCGTCGCCCGTATTTGCCTTGGAGCCGTAAAAATAGATCGGATAGGCCTTCAAGTAGTTGAGGATCATTTCCTGGTTCTGTTCGAAGCCTCCGCAGGCCAGCACCACGCCGCAGCGCGACCGGAACTCCACTGCCTCGCCGCCCCGGCGCGCCGCTAGGCCCACCACGCGGCCCTGCTCGCAGATCAGTCGTTCCGCGGCGCAATCGAACACCGGCATGATGTCGTCGTAGCGGCTGACGGCGTCTAGGAGCAGGCTGTGAAGGAGATCGCCATTCCCAAACGCCAACGGAAATTTGAAGGTGAGTTCGCCAGGTCGGGGCAGCTCAACCGACACCGTCGCCGGATCGACGTCCCTGGAGAGCGGGCCATAGACCTCGATGGCCTCGAAGCCGGGGAGCTTTGGATGCCAGGCGCCGGCCATATGCACAGCGCCGACGCCAAAGCGCGCCATCCACGTCTTGACGCCCACGGCGCGTTCCGCCCAGGCGCGGCTGACATCCTCAGGGATCATGCCGCCAGCGCAGGCGTTCAGATATTCGAGCGCAGTGTCGACATTATTGGCGCCCATCACCAAGCCACCCGACATGCGCGTGCTGGAGTAGTGGGCGGTTTCCGGCTGCTTCTCGACCACCAGGACCGATGCGCCGCGCTCAGCTGCGGTCAGCGCCGCCGCCGCCCCAGCAGCCCCATATCCTACAACGATTAAGTCGATGCTTTCGCTCATGTGGCGATGTTAATCGCCACGGGTGGGCTCCGAAAGGGGCCGAGGCGCTCGGTCAGGAACAACGCATGAGCGATCGTGGAGGCCGCCGCGATGTCATGGACCGGTAAAGTGTCGACATTTCTCGGAGGCGCATGCGAGACTAAATCGCATTCCCGTCAAGCTGCTGGGAGGATGGCTTGCCACAAGCCCCTGTCGATCACGCCGAGAACGCGATCCCGGACCATGTCCCATCGCATCTGGTGGTGGACTTCGACTATATAGCCGATCCGCAGTTGCAGGTGGATCCCTTCGACGTGCTGATGCGGCTCCGAAACGGTCTGCCGCTGGTCTATACGCCTCGCAATGGCGGCCACTGGATCGCCACGCGACATGAGGTGATCCGCGAAATCTTCCACGCCCACGACATATTTTCGAACTTTCCGCGGATCATTCCCAAGACCGTTTCGCAAGGGGCGACCGCTCAGCCTTTTTCAGACATCGATCCTCCCGAAAACCAGAAATACCGCCGGCTGTTGCAGGAAGTGCTGATGCCGCGAGCCATCCAGGAGTTCGAGACCAAGGCTCGCCGGATCATGATCGAGCTGGTCGATGAGATCGCCCCGACGGGGCGTTGCGACTTCGCCGTCGAGGTGGCGCAAAAACTCCCCATCTACATCATCATGGAGTGGCTGGATCTGCCTTGGGAGGATCGGTTCCAGCTAATGGAGAACACCGACAATGTTCTTAGTCATCCAGACCCAGAGAAGCGCCGCGCCGCCAAGGCCGCGAACTTCGCCTATGTGGATGGCGTCGTCGCTGCTCGCCGCGCCAATCCCGGCAAGGATCTGATCAGTCATCTGGCCACCGGCAAGGTCGACGGACGTCCGGTGACCCACGAAGAAGGTCGCGCCATGGCCGCCAATCTGGTGGCTGGGGGGTTGGACACCGTGCGCAACATGATGAGCTACATCGCGCTGTTTCTCGCCACCCATCCCGCCCATCGACGCGAGCTGATCGAAGATCCCGGCCTGATCCCGGGCGCCGTGGAGGAGCTGCTTCGGTACAACGCCATCACCAACATGTCCCGCAGCGTGGCCCGCGACGTGGTGTTCAATGGGGTGGTCATGAAGGCAGGGGACATGATGCTCCTGCCCCTGTCCTTGGCCGGTCGAGACGGTGAAGCCAGCCCGTCTCCTCTGGATGTGGATTTCCGTCGCTCGCCAAACCGTCACCTCACCTTCGGATCGGGCGCGCATCTCTGTCCGGGCATGCACCTGGCGCGTATCGAGCTAAAGGTGTTTCTGGAGGAATGGCTGCGGCGCGTGCCGGATTTCCGGCTAGCGGAGGGCCAGGCGCCCGTGACTCGCGGCGGGGTGATCCTGGCGGTCCGAGCCTTGCCGCTATGCTGGGACGCTTAGGTGATCCAGCCCTTCAAAGCCCGCGTCTCGCAGGATGCAGTAGCGGATTTGCGGGCGCGGCTGGCGCGCACCCGCTGGCCTGAAGTCGGGGTGCAGACGGGATGGTCCGAAGGCGTGGACGCCGCCTATCTGCGCGAGGTCTGTCGGTATTGGGCGGAGACCTATGACTGGCGCGCCTTCGAATCCCGCTTCAACGCCTTCGCGCAGGGCTGCACAGAAATCGACGGTCAACGCCTGCACTTCTATCATGTAAGGTCGCCGGAGCCAGCGGCGCGCGCGCTGATCCTCAGTCACGGCTGGCCGGGGTCGGTGGTGGAATTCCATAAGGTGTTGGGGCCGCTATCCGATCCGCGAGCCCATGGCGGCGATCCTGCCGACGCCTTCCACGTGGTGGCGCCGTCCCTGCCGGGGTTCGGCTTTTCGGGGCCGACCCTGGAGAACGGCTGGAACTCGTTACGGATCGCGCGGGTGTTGGACGCCCTGATGGATCGGCTGGGCTACGGCGCCTACTTCGCCCAAGGCGGCGATAAGGGCGCCATGGTCAGTTTGCAACTTGCGGCGCAATTTCCGGAACGGGTGCTGGCCATTCACCTCAACATATTGCCCCCGCTTCCGCCGGACGGACCTGACCCTATGGCCGGGGTGAGCGAAGCCGAGAAGGCAGCCCTGCAGGCCAATGCCGACTTCGCCGCCGTAGGTTCGGGATACCAGGCGGTGCAGCGGACGCGCCCGCTGACCCTGGCATATGGACTGACGGATTCGCCGGCGGGTCTCGCCGCCTGGCTGCTGGACAAGTTCCACGCCTGGAGCGACGGCGATCCCGAAGCCTCGATCGGCCGCGATCGTCTGTTGGACAATCTCAGTCTCTATTGGTTGACGGGAACCATCGGGTCCTCCGTGCGCTACTATTTCGAGGACCACGGCCCGGGCCGCCAACTCGCGCCGCCCGTGGTGAAAGTTCCGGTCGGCCACACCGTATTTCCGGCGGAGATCATCAAGACCCCACGAGCCTGGGCCGCAAGTCGCTACGATCTTCGACGCTGGACCTATGCGCCAGCGGGAGGACACTTCGCCGCCATGGAGGTCCCTGACATCTTTGTGGAAGAGGTCCGCCGCTTCTTCCGCGACCTGTAGGCTGAAGGGCGTTGGCATCTGTGGATGGCCCCTGGTCTGCAAGGGATAAATTGAGCTTGGTGTGACGATCTGCCGGGAGCGGACCTCTGTGAGGCAACCGCCCCACCGCGGTATCACTATCTCCCAAAACGGCCGCCATTTCCGCATCAACAGGCCTCGCGCAAGATCCTGAGCCAGGCAGCTCGCGGATCTGCAATTCAGGCGTACGCGAATTCGGTCGGCGGTCGTGTCCCGGCTGGTGGTGTAGCTTCGGCGGGGTGATCGCCGCGCCAGAGACCGTCTCCCGCCAGCGAGCGCGGCGAATAGCGGCGTGAATTCCGAGGCTTGCAGGGGCCGAAAATCGTCCGGGGATTTTGTCCTTGAGTGGTCCAAGACATGGGTGACAGATCGTACCGGACACATGGGTGACACTTTCCGCTTTGGCGCGGGAGGTGTCGATGCCGTGGAAGGAGTGTTCGGTAATGGACGATCGCCTACGGTTTGTGT
>JBFLWS010000048.1:0-9480 GCA_040757715.1 Pseudomonadota bacterium
CGTCCAACGCCGAAAAGCAATCCGAAAACGTCTCCATCCGCCGTCTCCCTTCCATCCGGAAGACAACCTCAGAACCCCGTTCGCCCTAACAACCCGACTCCAAACCCATATGCGATTCCCCTGCCTTGCGGGGGAAGGGTTGGGGATGGGGGGTGAGCGTCACGAGCCGTCCAGCTGGACCACCCCCTCTCCCGACCTCTCCCCGCAAGGGGAGAGGCCAAGCGCATCGTCCCCCTAGACGACCGCGCCAATCCATCCGACGCTAGGGGTTCGCAAACCGGACCCCACACGTGTCGCACACCCTCGCCCTTGAGCCGCTGCTAGCCCGCATCCAGGATCGGCGGGACGAGATCGCTGCGCTCACCCGCGACCTGATCCGCTTTCCCACCGTCAATCCGCCGGGGCTCGACTACGGCCCCATCTGCGAGTTCCTGGCCCGGCGCCTTGCGCCGCGCGGCTTCGAAATCGCCCTCCTGCGGGCCGAGGGAACGCCAGGCGACACCGACGCTCATCCGCGCATGAACCTCATCGCCCGCTGGGACAGCGGCCGGCCGGGGCCGTGCGTGCACTTCAACGGCCATATCGACGTGGTGGCGCCCGGCGAGGGCTGGAGCCTTGATCCCTTCGAAGGTCTGATCCGCGACGGCCGGGTGTATGGCCGCGGCGCCTGCGACATGAAGGGCGGGTTGGCGGCGGCCATCGTGGCGGTGGAGGCGCTGCTGGACGAGGGTCTAAACCTTCCCGGCGCCATCGAGATTTCCGCCACCGCCGACGAGGAGTCCGGCGGTTATGGCGGCGTCGCCTGGCTGGCCGAGCGCGGCTATTTCACCCCGCCGCGGGTGGATCACGTGATCATCCCCGAGCCGCTGAACGTGGACCGGGTGTGCATCGGCCATCGCGGCGTCTGGTGGGCGGAGATCGAGACCCGCGGCCGCATCGCTCACGGCTCGATGCCCTTCCTCGGCGACAGCGCCATCCGCCACATGGGCGCAGTGATGGATCGCTTCGAGCGCCAGCTCTATCCCAAGCTCGCCGGGCGTCAGTCAGCCATGCCCGTGGTGCCGGAGGGCGCGCGCCAGTCCACCCTCAATATCAACAGCCTGCATGGCGGCGAGGCCGAGATCGCCGAGGGCCTGCCCACGCCTCTGGTGGCCGACCGCTGCCGCATGGTCATCGATCGCCGCTTCCTCATCGAGGAGCCGCTGAGCCTGGTGAAGGGCGAGGTGCGCGACATCCTGGAGGAGCTGACGCGGGAGCGGCCGGGCTTCGACTACGCCTTGCGCGACCTGTTCGAGGTGGCGCCCACCCTGGCCGATCGCGACGGCCCGGTGGCCAGCGCCGCGGCGGCGGCGGTGCGGCAGGTGCTGGGGCGCGAGCCGCGCTTCGTGTGCTCCCCCGGCACCTACGACCAGAAGCACGTGGACCGCATCGGCCGGCTGAAGGACTGCATCGCCTATGGGCCGGGCGTGCTGGAGCTGGCGCACCAGCCGGACGAGTGGGTGGACATGGACGACATGGTGGACGCGGCCAAGGTCATGGCCCTGGCGACCATCGATCTGCTCACTCGGCCGCGTTGACCTCCGCCGCATAGACCCCGCGGGCGATGGCCCTGGCGAGGGTGTCGGCGGCGGCGGAACCGATCACGGCGATACTGCGCTCGCGCGGGCCTTCCGTGGAAAGCGGCGCGCCCTTGGCCACGCAGAACACGATGTCGCCGTCGAAGGGGGTGTGGGCCGGGCGGATGGCGCGGGCGAGACCATCCTGCGCCATCATGGCGATGCGCTTGCACTCCGCGCGGGTGAGCTCGGCTGAGACCGCGATGACGCAGAGCGTGGTGTTGGTGCGCGGCTGCACCCCAAGGCCGGGGGCGAGCTTGGTCAGGGGCGGAATGGGCGCGCCATCGAAAGGCTGCGCGCTGAGACCGCGCCCACCGAACTCGTCGTTCAACTCATAGGGCGCGGAGAGGAAGCTCGCGCCATCCTCGGCATAGACCGAGCCCACCGGGTTCACCGCCGCCAGGGCGCCGATGATCAATCCCTCGCCCAGATCGAAGGACGCCGAGCCGATTCCACCGGGGCGCGTCCCGGCCATGGCCCCGCGCCCGGCGCCCACGGCGCCGAGGGCGAAGTCGGCGCTGGCGGCTTCCACCGCGGCGAGGCCCAGCCGGCGGTAGGGCGGCTCGAGGCCCCAGGCCTTGTCCCCGCCATTGGCGAGGTCATGCAGCGAGGCGGCCGGTACAATGGGGATGGCGGGGGTGACGGGCGAGAGGCGCAGGCCCTGGTCCTTAGCCGACAAGGCCGCCGTCACGCCGTCCGCCGCCGCCAGCCCGAACACTGAGCCGCCGGAGAGGCAGATGGCGTGGGCCTGGCCCACCAGATTCTCTAGGGCGAGGGCGTCGGTCTCCCGCGTGGCCGGTCCGCCGCCCCGAAGGTCCATCGCCGCGGTCCAGCCGCCAGGGCAAACGAGCACCGTCACGCCGGTGCGCACGGCCTCGTCGGTGGCGTGACCGACCTCAAGACCGGCCACGTCGGTGATCAGATTGCGCGGGCCGGGCGCCGGCACGGGGGCGTTCCGGTCAGGCGGCCATCTCGGAATTGCTCATGGGCACGAGGGTGTTCACCACCAGGCGGCTCATCAGGCGGCCGTCGAAGGGCAGGATGGCGTCGACGAAGCGGTGTGAGAAGCCGTCGCCCAGGTCCGGCGGGGCCTGCAGGCTGGAGGTCTCCACATGGAAGCTCTCCCGCACCCCGTCCACCAGGAGGCCGGCGGTGCGGCCGTCGGCCTGGATCACCACGATCACGTGCCGCTCGGTGGGCTCGGTCTGGCCAAGGCCGAGCCGCGAGCGCAGGTCGATCACCGGCATGACCATGCCGCGCAGATTGATCACGCCGACGATGTATTCCGGCGAATGCGGCATGGGGGTCGCGGGCGCCCAGCCGCGGATTTCGCGCACTGAGCGGATGTCGATGCAGAACTCCTGTCCGCCGATCTCGAAGGAGATCAGCTCCACGACCGCACCGCCGGCGAAGGCCAGATCCTGCGACATTTCCATCTCCACACCTCGCGCCCGCCGTGTGCGGGGATTAG
The DNA here is from genome assembly GCA_040757715.1 of Pseudomonadota bacterium. Classification (GTDB taxonomy): domain Bacteria; phylum Pseudomonadota; class Alphaproteobacteria; order Caulobacterales; family Caulobacteraceae; genus CAIMFV01. The sequence continues at coordinate 3,088 of JBFLWS010000048.1, forward strand.
AATTCCTGCCAGTCCGTCGCCGCGCCGAAAGCGGCGGCGACCTTGGCCTGGGCCTTGGCCACCGGGTTCGGCGCGGGTATGGCCTTGCGACCCGCGGTGGCGATGGTGCGGCGCGGGGCCTGAGCCGTCGCAACCGTCACGCCCGTCTTGAACCCGCTCACCAGCTGGCTCAGCTTGGCGGCCTCGTCGTTGAGGCTCACCGCCGCGGCGGTGGCCTCTTCCACCATGGCCGCATTCTGCTGCGTCACCTGGTCCATCTGGTTCACGGCGGTGTTCACCTGACCGAGCCCTGTGGCCTGTTCCTGCGACGATTGAGCGAATTCGGTAATCAGCGTGTTAATTTCCACCACCTTGCCGACAATCCCCGTCAAGGCGGCGCCGGTCTGGTCCACCAGCTTCACGCCACGTTCCACGTGCTGCGAGCTCGCGGCGATCAGGCCCTTGATCTCCTTGGCGGCGTCGGCGGAGCGCTGCGCCAGGGCCCGCACCTCCTGGGCCACCACGGCGAAACCGCGGCCGGCCTCCCCAGCGCGGGCCGCCTCGACCCCGGCGTTGAGCGCCAGAAGATTGGTCTGGAAGGCGATCTCGTCGATGACGCCGATGATCTGCGATATCTGGCTGGAGCTGCGCTCGATCTCGCCCATGGCCGACACAGCCTCGCGCACCACGATTCCGGAGCGTTCGGCGTCGGTTCGGGCGGCGGCCACCGCATTGGCGGCCTCCTTGGCCCCCTCGGCGCTGCGACGCACGGTGGCGGTGATTTCATCGAGGGCGGCGGCGGTTTCTTCCAAGGCGGCGGCCTGCTGCTCCGTGCGCCGGGAGAGGTCGTCGGAGGCCACGGTGATCTCGCGCGAACTCGAGGCCACGGCCTGCGCGGTCTCGGCCATGGCGCTGAAGGCCTGGCGCAGGCTTGCGGCCGCATCGTTGAAGTCGGTGCGCAGGCGGGCGTAGTCGCCTTCGAACGTCACATCGATGTGGGCGGTGAGGTCGCCGCGGGCCAGCAGGTGCAGGCCGTCGGCCAGGGCGTCGCATACCTGCGCGCTCACCTCCGCTGCGTGGGCGAGCTCGGCCTTTTGCCGCGCCTGTTCGGTCTCCTCGGCGGTGACGTCGGTGGTGAAGGCCACCACCTTGTAGGGGCGACCGGAAGCGTCGAGGATCGGGTTGTAGCTCGCCTGCACCCACACGCGGCGACCGGTCTTGGCCAGACGCTCCACCTTGGCGGTGATGAATTCGCCGCTGCTCAGGCGCCGGAGCACCGCCTCATAGGCGCCGTTGTCGATCTGGTCCTGCGGCAGGGTCACGCTCAAGGGCCGACCGCGCAGCTCATCTAAACTGTAACCGTAGATGCGCAGAAAGTTGTCGTTGGCGAAAATGATGGTTCCGTCGAGCTCAAGTTCTATGACTCCTTGGGAGCGCTGTATCGCCGCCGCCATGGCGCGCAGTTCTCTCAGTTCCGCAAGGTTCTCTGCATTAGATTTCGAACCGCCGCCGAACAAGTTCATCCAATCATCTCCTGAAAATTCATCACATCTGTAACGATATGTGGATTTCTGCCAAAAGTTGTTGATGAGACTGTTCAGCGGCTCTTAACGAACGGTTATGGCTAATTGACGCAATCGATTGCGGAGCGACGCCTTTCCCAATTGCAGCACAATCATCCAAGTCGGTCCAAGTCCTGGCAATCGCGGCGTTCGCGACGACGCTAAGGCTCAGGCGCGCGCCTTGGCCGAGCCGATATAGTCGTCGATCGCCCGGTCGAGCACGGTGAGCGGCATGGTTCCGGCGTTGAGGCCCGCGTCGTGGAAGGCCTTGATGTCGAAGCGGGGGCCCAGCGCCGCGCGGGCCTTGTCGCGCAGGCGGTTCCACTCGATGAAGCCCAGCATGTAGCTGCAGGCCTGCCCCGGCACGGCCACATAGCGGTCCACCTCGCGGGTGGTGGAGCCGACGGCGTCGCCGTCCAGCGCCATCAAGGTCTCGATGGCCTTTTCCCGGCTCCAGCCCAGGTGGTGCATGCCGGTGTCCACCACCAGGCGCCCGGCGCGGAACAACTGCTCCTTCAGCCAGCCGATGCGGCCGATGGGATCGTGCTCGTACATGCCAAGCTCGTCCGCCAGTTGCTCGGCATAGAGGGCCCAGCCCTCGGAATAGCCGGCGAAGTAGAGGTTCTGGCGCAGGCGCGGCAGGCCCTTGGCCTCGAAGGCGAAGCCGCCCTGGAACTGATGCCCCGGCAGAGCCTCGTGATAGAGGGTGGACGGCAGGTTCCAGCGCGGCCACTCGGCCGTGTCGTGCAGATTGAAATAGACATAGCCGGGGCGCGAGCCGTCCGGCGGCGGGCTCTCGGAATAGGCCAGCGGCGCGCCGGCATCGATGGCCGCCGGCACGCGGCGCACCTCGATGCGATAGTTGGGGATGTGGCTGAACACCTGGGGCAGGCGGGCGCGCACCTCGTCCAGCTTCTTTTGCAGGTCGGCGATGAGCTCGGCGCGGCCGGGATCGGTGTTGGGATAGTACTGGCTCTTGTCGTTGTAGAGCGAGGCGATGCGCTCGCCCACCGTGCCCTTGGTCAGGCCCTGCTGTTGCAGCAGCGGCTCCAGTCGGGCGTTGATGGCCTTGGCCCGCTCGAGGCCGATCTTGTGGATCTCCTCCGGCTTCAGACGGGTGGTGGTGGTCCCGGCGAGATTGGCCGCATAGAAGCCCGCGCCCGCCTTGAAGCGCCGCGAAACGCCGGCCTCGTGGGTGGCGTGGGTCCTGGCCCCCTTCACCGCCTCGATCTGGCGCTGGAGCGCGGGAGCGATCTTGTCGGCGTAGAGCTTGGCCGCGCTCGCGCCATAGCCGTCGCCGAGGCCCTTGGCCTTGGCCCGGCGGTCGAGGGACTTCACGAGGTCGGAGGCTTCCGGCGCGGTGATCAGCGCCTGCATCTGGCGAAGGGTGGTGTCGAGCAGGAAGTCGGGGGGAACCACGCCCGCGCCCACGTCGTGGCGGAAGCGGTCGGTGTTCTGGTCGATGGCGGTGGCGAAGGCGTCGAGGCGCGCGAGGTAGGCCTCGGCGCCGGCCTTGTCCTCCACGCGATGCTTGGCGTCGAGGAACACTGGCACGCGCTGATAGGCGCCCGTGAGCGGGCTCAGCACGTAGGGCGAGGGGCTGAAGGCGTCCTGACCGCCGAAATCAAAGCTGAGGATGGCGAGGTTGTCCTCCTCCACCTGCACCACCGTGTCGTAATTCACCGCATCGAGGCCCGTCAGGGCCTTGCGGTCGAAGGCGCGCAGGCGGGCGAGCCGGCTCTTGCTGGCGGCCTTCTGCGCCTCGATGCCGGCGGTGGAGACATCGCCGAGCTTGGCGGCCAGATCGGCGTCCGCGCCCTTGTCGAGGCCAAGCTCGGTGGCGCCTTCGGGGGCCAGCCGCAGACCCTCATGGAAGAAGGTCTCATAGAGGGCGTCGAGCTGTTGGCTCTGCGGTCCGGCGAAGGCGCGCGAGGCGAGGGGCGCGACGGCAGCGGCGGCCGCGCCGGCGAGAAGCGTACGACGATTGAACAAGGGTAGATTCTCCCGAAAACTAGCGGCGAGTTGAACGCAATCTTCCGCCGCTGTCGAGCCGGCGCGAATTCCTGTCGCCAGAGGAGCCCTCTCCGCCTAGGCTCGCCCTCGAATGGATTGGTTTGGGGGCGATATGACTTTTCGAAACGGACTCTTGGCCTGCGCGGCCCTGGCCCTGACGACGATCAGTCCGGCGCGGGCCGCCGACTTCACGGTGAAGGATGCGCTGAGCTACCCCTTCGTCAGTGAGTTGGTGGCGGCGAGGAGCGCCGACCGCATCGCCTGGGTGCGCATCGTCAAGGGCGTGCGCAATGTGTGGACCGCCGCGGGGCCGGACTTCAAGCCGGTGCAGGCGACGCAGTTCACTGCCGACGACGGGCAGGAGCTCACCAACCTCGCCTTGTCGCCGGACGGGTCGAGCCTCGTCTTCGTGCGCGGCGGCGACCATGATTCCAACTGGCCGGCCAAGGGCGACCTGCAGCCTGACCCCACCTCCACGCCGGAAGAGCCCAAGCTGACCCTCTGGCTCGCCGATCCCACGGGGGCCAAGCCGGCGGTGAAGCTCACCGAGGGCGACGCCCCGGCGCTCTCCAAGCATGGCGTGCTCGCCTATGTGAAGAACGGCCAGGTGTGGACCTCGACCCTCGACGGCAAGGAGGCCCGACGGCTGTTTTTCGATCGCGGCCAGGATGGCGAGCTCGTCTGGTCGCCGGACGGCTCGCGCCTCGCCTTCGTCTCCCGCCGGGGCGATCACGCCTTCGTCGGCGTCTATAATGGCGAGGGCCAGCCCATCACCTGGATGACGCCGTCGAGCAATTTCGACGTCCAGCCGGTGTGGGCGCCCGATGGGCTGAAGCTGGCCTTCGCGCGTTTGCGGGGCGAGGGCGGGCCGCCGGAGCCGCTGTTGAAGCGCACGCCGCAGCCCTGGTCGATCATGATCGCCGACGCCCGCACGGGCGAAGGGCGCAAGATCTGGACCAGCCCCGCGACCCTGCACGGCTCCTTCCCCGACGTGGCCGGCGAGACCAATCTGAAGTGGGGCGCGGACGGGCGTCTCGCCTTCCTCGCCTTCCTCGACAACTGGCCGCACCTCTATTCCATCGCCGAGACCGGCGGGGAGCCCAAGCTCCTCACCCCCGGCGCCTTCATGGTGGAGCATGTGGCGCTCAGCCGCGACGGCAAGTCGCTGATCTACAGCGCCAACACCGGGGCGACCAAGGACGACGACGACCGCCGCCACCTCTATCGCGTGGCGCTGTCCGGCGGGGCGCCCGTAGCCCTGACCTCCGGGACCGGGCTGGAATGGAGCCCGGTGGCGGTTTCCTCCGGCGCGGCCTTGATCTCCGCCGACGCCCAGCGGCCGGGCGCCGTGGCGGTGGTGGGCGATAGGGGCGGGGCGCTGAAGCTGCTGGAGGGTCAGGCCCCGCCGGCGGAGTTCCCCGGCGCCAAGTTCGTCACCCCGAAGCAGGTGAGCTTCAAGGCCCCCGACGGTCTCGTCATCCACGGCCAGCTGTTCGAAGCGCCCGGCGGCGCGGCCAAGAAGCCGGCGGTGGTGTTCGTGCACGGCGGCCCGCCGCGGCAGATGATGCTCGGCTGGTCCTATATGCGCTACTATTCCAACGCCTACGCCCTCAATCAGTACCTGGCGGCGCACGGCTTCGTGGTGCTGTCGGTGAACTATCGCCTGGGCATCGGCTATGGCTGGGACTTCCAGCATCCCGAGGGCGGCGGCTGGCGCGGCTCGTCGGAGTATCAGGACGTGGCGGCGGGCGGGCGCTACTTGCAGAGCCTGCCGGAAGTGGACGGCGCGCGCATCGGCATCTGGGGCGGTTCCTATGGCGGGCTGCTCACCGCCCTGGCGCTCGCCCGCAACTCGGACCTGTTCAAGGCCGGGGTGGACTATCACGGCGTGCACGACTGGGCCCGCACCCTGATGGAGGAGACTACCGATCCGCACGATCACGTGGAGCGCGGCGATCGCGATGAGGCCATCAAGACCGCGTGGAAGGCCTCCCCCGTGGCCGATGTAGAGCACTGGACCTCGCCGGTGCTGCTGATCCACGGCGACGACGACCGCAATGTGCGCTTCCACCAGACCGTGGACCTGGCCCGTCGTCTGGAGGCCAAGAGCGTCGACTTCGAGGAGCTGGTGATCCCCGACGACATCCACGACTTCCTGCGCTACGCCAACTGGCTGAAGGCGGACGAGGCCACGGCGGAGTTCCTGGCCCGCAAGCTGAAGGCGGGCCTCTCGAAGTAAATATAGAAACGCGTAGGCAAGCTCAGTTAAGTGTAAGGGAGGGCGGTGTTCTAAGTTCTCTTATGAGTTTTTCGCGGTCTGTGCCCAAATCCAATGCAGCTTGAGCAAATTCACGTGAATCTGAAGCTGTGCGAGCACTTTTGATCGCAACGTCAGCATGTACAATGATATTGTCGTATTTATCAATGTCAGAAAAGGCAGACCTTGGGGCCACGCTTCGAACGGACTGAAGTGCATGATGTTGCTTCAGCAAATTCCCTCTAATGGCGGCCCTAGTCTTGTCCGCGAGCTCACCCTTGGCCTCATCCGCCACAAACTGTCTAACTAAGGGGTCGAAATCTTGTGCGGCTTGCACAAACTTATCTACCTGGGCCGTGCGTTCCGTCCGTGTTGCCTGATAAGCGTTGTTGTAGACACCGACGCCCAGCGTAACTGCTCCAGTGAATATTGTTGAAAGAAAAAATCCGAGGACAACTAGGCCCTGTTGACAAAAGGGATTCCCAAATCATCGGCGCAGTGATTCAAGGATTCCTCTTGGAGGGAGGGCGCCTTGGGTCGAGGGGATTTGTCGGACGCGGAGTGGGCCGTGATAGGGCCCTT
>JBFLWS010000049.1:0-7702 GCA_040757715.1 Pseudomonadota bacterium
CCCCGACAAGGGCTCCATCAAAGGCAAGATCAAGCGCGCCGGATGGGACGACGCCTTCCTGCTCAGCCTCCTCGGCCATATGCGATAGCCCTGCCTTCAAGGGGGGAAGGGCCGGGGATGGGGGGTGAGCGTCGCGACCTGTCCCGCTGGACCACCCCCTCTCCCGACCTCTCCCCGCAAGGGGAGAGGCCATGCGATGCCCCCCAAATCGCGGCGCGGTTCGCCCGCTCAGCCCCTTGATCCCCATGCCCCTTTTTCCCGACTGGCGCGCGCGCCGGCGCCCTGAACCTGTGCGCAAGCAAGACCTTGGGCGCGAACACCCCCCCGAGCACAAGGCGAGCCAGGCGGCACGGCTCATCGCCCTCACCACCGGCCCCCGCCCGCGCTGGACCTCGCGCGACTATGCGGCCTTGGCCCGTCAGGGCTTCGCCAAGAACCCCATCGCCTATCGCGCGGTGCGCATGATCGCCGAGGCCGCGGCCTCGGTGCCGCTCGTCGTATTCGAAGCCGGGCGCCGCGCGGCCGAGGACCATCCCTTACAGCGGCTGCTGGATCGTCCGAACCCGGATCAGGCCGGGCCGGACCTGCTGGAGGCCTTCTTCGGCGCGCTGCAATGCGCCGGCAACGCCTATCTGGAGGGGGCGGGCGACGCCCCCGATGACGCCCCGAGCGAGCTTTACGCCCTGCGCCCGGATCGGGTGGCCATCGCGCCTGGCCCCGACGGCTGGCCCGAAACCTATGTCTATACCGTGAACGGACGATCGGCATATCTGAAGCGCCGGCCGGACGGTTGGTCCCCCGTCTTGCACCTGAAGCTCTACAATCCGCTGGACGACTATTACGGCTTTTCGCCCCTGGAGGCGGCGGCCTTCGCCATCGATGTGCACAACGCCTCGGGGGCCTGGAACAAGGCGCTGTTGGACAACGCCGCCCGCCCCTCCGGCGCCCTTGTCTACGCCAACGCCGCCACTGGCGATCGTCTGGCGGCGGATCAGTTCGAGCGGCTGAAGACCGAGCTGGAAGAGGCGCACATGGGCGCGACCGCCGCCGGCCGGCCGCTGCTGCTGGAAGGCGGGCTCGACTGGAAGCCCATGTCGCTGACGCCGCTCGATATGGACTTCGCCGCCGGCAAGGCCGCCGCGGCGCGGGAGATTGCGCTGGCCTTCGGGGTGCCGCCGCCGCTCTTGGGCCTGCCCGGCGACAACACCTACGCCAATTTCAAGGAGGCCAACGCCGCCTTCTGGCGCCAGACCGTGGTCCCCCTGACCCAGAAGGCCGCCCGGGCGCTCACGGCTTGGCTTGGGCCGCGCTTCGCCGGCGCGCGCATCATGGCCGACCTCGACCAGGTCCCGGCCCTCTCAGCTGAGCGCGACAGCCTGTGGGCGCGGCTGGAGGCGGCGAGCTTCCTCACCCCGCAGGAGCGGCGGCGCATGGCCGGGATGGGCGAGGCCTTTAGCGAGGACAGCGCCGAATGACACCCGCGCCGCAAACCAAGCCGCGGGAGACCCCCATCGAGGGCTACGCCTCCCTGTTCTGGCGCCGGGATCTCAATGACGACGTGGTGGCCAGGGGCGCCTTCGCCGACAGCCTCGCCCGCCGCCCGGCCCCGCGCCTGAAGATGCTGCACCAGCACGATCCCAAGGACCCCATCGGCGTGTGGGACCAGGCGCAGGAGGATGCCTCGGGCCTCTATGTCCGGGGGCGGATCATCGACGCTACGCCCCAGGCCAGCTTCGCCTCGGCCATGGTCCGCGCCGGCATGATCGACGGCCTCTCCATCGGTTTTCGCAAGGTCAAAGCCAGGCGCTCCGAGGACGGACGACTGCGCATCCTTTCCGCGGTGGAGCTGATCGAAGTCTCCCTCGTCACCTTCCCCATGCTGCCCCAGGCGCGGCTCGTCCGCCCCGCCGCCCCCAACCGGAGCCCCCATGTCAACGCCTCAATCGCAAGCCCCCAAAGAGACCAAGCAGGCCGCGCCGTCGCCTGAAACCCGCGCCGCCCTGCACGAGGTGCTGGCCGCCTTCGAGGCCTTCAAGGCCGCCAATGACGCGCGGCTGGACGAGATCGAGACCCGTCGCTCCGCCGACGTGCTGCTGGAAGAGAAGGTGGCGCGCATCGACGCCGGCCTCATGGCCGCGCAGGCAAGACTCGACCGCGCCGGGCTGGAGGCGCGCCGCCCCTCCCTCAGCCCCGAGCCTCGCCCGCACCCCGCTGAGGCGCCCGAGCGCAAGGCCTGGACCCGTTACTTGAAGACCGGCGCCGCCGACGGTCTCGAGCTGAAGGCCCTCTCCGAGGACCCGGCCTCCACCGGCGGCTATGTGGCCCCGCCGGAGACGGAGGCCTTCATCACCCGGCGCCTGCAGCTCACCAGCCCCATGCGCGAGATCGCCCAGGTGCAGACCATCAGCGCCTCGGTCTATAGGAAGCCCTTCTCCATCTCCGGGGTGGGGGCCGGCTGGGCGGCGGAGACGGCGGCGCGCACGGAGACCACCGAGCCGGTGTTGGCCTTGCAGGTCTATCCGGCCATGGAGCTCTACGCCGCGCCGGCCGCCAGCCAGACCCTGCTCGACGATGCGCTGGTCAATCTCGACGACTGGCTGGCCGGAGAGTGCGAGGACGCCTTCGCCGGCCAGGAGACCACCGCCTTCATCACCGGCGACGGGGTGAGCAAGCCCAAGGGCCTCCTCGCCAACACCCCCACTCTGGACGCCAACCAGCAGTGGGGCCAGATCGGCTATGTGCTCACCGGGGCCGAGGGCGGGTTCGCCGCCGCGGTGCCCGCCGACACGCTGATGAGCCTCATCTATACGCCACGGGTGCAGTTCCGCCCGCGCGGGCGCTTTGTCATGAACCGGCGCACCACCTCGGCCATGCGCCAGCTGAAGGACGGCGACGGACGCTATGTCTGGGCGCCCGGCAGCCAGCCGGGCCAGCCGCCCACCCTGTTCGGCTATCCGGTGACGGAGATGGAATCCATGCCGGACATCGCCGCCGACAGCTATTCCATCGCTTTCGGCGACTTCACCAAGGGCTATCTCATTGTCGACCGGGCGGGCATCCGTGTGCTGAGGGACCCGTTCACCGCCAAGCCCTATGTGCTGTTCTATACCACCAAGCGCGTGGGCGGCGGGGTGCAGAACTTCGACGCCATCAAGCTCCTCAAGTTCGGCACGGCGTGAGGGCCGGGCATGATGCTCAGTGTTCTGACGCCCCCGGCCGTGGAGCCGGTGAGCCTCGATGCGCTGAAGGCGGAGCTAAGGGCCACCTCGGGGGTGGATGATGCGCTGATCGCCGCCCTGGGCGTGGCCGCGCGGCAGCGGGTGGAGAGCGAGCTCGGCCTCGCCCTCCTGGCCACGGGGTTTCGTCAGATCCAGGACGGCTTTGCGCCGGCGACGCCGCTGGGGGCGATCCTCTTGGCGCGGGGGCCGCTGATCTCGGTGCAGGCCATCGCCGTGGCCGACCAGACCGCCGCCTTCCACGCCCTCGATCCCCCCGCCTACCGACCCCAGGTGGGAAGTCTCCCCTCGGAAGTGGGGCGCACGGCGGTGGTGTGGCGCGCCCCCACCTTGCAGTCGAGCGGGGTGCGGATCGACTATACCGCCGGCTTCGGAACCGACCCCGGCCTTGTGCCGGCGCCGCTGGTTCAGGCCATCCTCGCCCTCGCCGCTTTCGCCTACACGCACCGGGCGGAGGCGGCGGTGAGCGGGGCGCCGCAGAGCCTCATCGAGCCCTGGCTCGCCCCCTGGCGAAAGGCGCGGTTGTGAGCCCGCCTGGAACCAGGTCTGGAAGTGCTGGCGGGCCCTTCCGCCTCGCGGCCGAGCTGCTGGCGCCGGTGGAGACCCCCACGCCCTTTGGGGGCCTCGCCCGCACTTGGGGTCCGGCGGCCACGCTCTGGCTCGACCTGTTGGCCGGGCCGGGGCGGGAGCTTTCCGTGGGCGAACAAAGACCGCTGCGGGTGGAGAACGCCCTCGCCATCGCCCGCGACCATCCCCTCGCGGCGCGGGGCTTGCGGCTGCAGATCGGCGCCGAGCCGCCCTGGCGCATCCTTTCCGTCGCCCGCGACCACCCGGCGCCGGGGCTGATGAGCCTCAGCCTCGATCGGACGGGGTAGCCGGCGCGCGATTCCTCTCCTCTCCCCCTTGAAGGGGGAGAGGTCGGGAGAGGGGGTGGTCCAGCGGGGCGCCACGCTCGCTATCGCTCGTCCCCCCCATCGCTCCGCTCACCCCCCATCCCCAACCCTTCCCCCGCAAGGGGGGAAGGGGGTGAAACCCTCGCCCCTAAGGTCCCCCCATGCCCCTCGATCCGGAACGGGCGCTGCAAGGCGGGCTGATCGCCGCCCTGCGCGCCGCCCCCACCCTCACGCCGCTCTTGGGAACCCCGCCCAGGATCTATGACGAGCCGCCGCTCGATCCGATCTATCCGTACACAACGCTGGGCCGCATCGAGGCGCGGCCGTTCGGCGGCCTCGCCCCCGACGGGAACGACGCCGCGGCCCTGGAGCACCAGGTGACTTTAAGCGTCCTGTCGCAATTCGGCGGGCTGGAGGAGGCCAAGGCCGTGGTGGCCGCCCTGCGCGGAGTGCTGCACGACCAGCCCCTTCCGCTCACGGATCATCGCCTGGTCAATTCGCGCGTGGTGTTCGCCGACGTGTTCCGCGCCGCCGAGTGGCGGCTCATCCTCGGCGTGGTGCGCCTGCGCGCTGTCACTGAACCTTTGGTCTGAGGAATTCGCATGGCCGCCCAGAAAGGCAAGGACATCCTGTTGAAGATCGGCGACGGCCACACGCCGGAGACCTTCACCACCGTGGCCGGGATCAAGGCCCGCACGCTCAGCCTCAACGCCAAGACCGTGGACGTCACCGATAGCGACAGCCTGGGCGGCTGGCGCGAGCTGCTGGTCGCCGCCGGGGTGCGCGCGGCCACGGTGTCGGGCTCCGGCGTGTTCCGCGACGCGGCCTCCGACGCGCTGATCTGCAGCGCCTTTTTCAACCAGACCCTGGCCGATTGGCAGGTGATCATCCCGGATTTCGGCCAGATCGCCGGGCCGTTCCAGATCGCCACCCTCGACTATGCCGGCCAGCACGACGGCGAGGCCACCTTCGCCCTCACCCTCGCCTCGGGCGGGGCGCTCAGCTTCACGTCGATCCCGTGAAGACCGCCAACGCGGCGCGAGGCGAGGTCGTGGTGAGGCTGGCCGGGACGTCCCGGCGGCTCTGCCTGACGCTGGGGGCCCTGGCCGAAATCGAGACCGGGCTGAAGCTTGCCGACTGGCGCGAGCTGCCGGCGCGGCTCGCTAAGCCCTCCGCCGCCGACCTCGCCCTCGTCTTGGCCGCGCTGCTGAAGGGCGGCGGGGAGGACGGCCCGGACCCCTATAGCCTTGATGTGCACAGCGCCGCCGAGGCGGTGGCGGCGGGGCTGGCGGCGGCGGCCCTATGAGGGATCACTCCTATGAACGAGCATTGGCGCGCGGCCCTGCGCCAGGCCGCCCGCCTGCACATCGCCCCCGCCGAATTCTGGCGCCTGTCCGCGCCTGAGTGGCGGGCCCTCAGCGCGTCGAGCTTTGCGCCCCTCGCCCGCCCGGCGCTCGAGGCTCTGATGCGCCGCTATCCCGATCCTCCGCCCCCTGATCAACCGCCTCGCCAGGAGAATTCATGAGCCGCACCCACCATGGCGAGGGCGGGCCGGGCGCGCTCGCTGGCCAGGCCGCCGACGCCGGCGCCGCCTTCTCCGCCTTGCGCGACAGCGCCGAAAGCGCCGCTGAGGGCATCGACCACGCCTTCACCAAGGCCGGCGAGAGCCTCGCCACCACCCTCACCAAGGCCGCGGCCACCGGCAAGCTGTCCTTCGCGGACCTCGCCAAAAGCGCCTTGCAGGTGGTGGAGAGCCTGTTGAGCGCCGGCTCGGGCGGCGGCGCGGCGTCATCGGGAGGGTCGGGCGCGAACGGCCTCGCGGGCCTTGCGTCGAGTGTGCTGGGCGACCTGTTCGGCGGGGCGCGGGCGGAGGGCGGTCCGGCCTTTCCCGGCGCGGCCTATCTGGTGGGCGAGCAGGGGCCGGAGCTGTTCCGCCCCGATACGCCAGGTCAGGTGCAGCCGCTGGGAACCGGACCCCTCACCGTCAATGTGCAGGTGCAGGGGGCGGGCGGGGCGCCCGACCTCGCGCGCTCCGACACCCAGATCGCCCAGGCGCTGGCCCGGGCGGTACGGTTGGGGATCAGGTCTTAGTTTGAGCGCGTGTCGCGGGCGGAAAACCGGTCCCCACTTTTCCTCGACACGCGCTAGACCCCCACGCCCGCCGACACAGGCGCCGGCGCCGGGCCGTAGCGGTTGTCCCCCGGCTCGCCCGCCGTCAGCCCCACCCACAGGGTGAAGATGAGATGCACGGCGAGCCAGATCAGGGCCAGCACCAATAGCCCGCCAAAGGCCATCAAGGCCCCCGTGGCCGCATTGGTGTTGCCCGCGGCCACCGCCATGAAGATGCCGAAGCCGCCCATCACCACCCCCGCGGACACCAGGATCACCGTGGCCACCGCCGGCAGGATCTGCCACCAGCCGCTCTTGCCCATGTCGTGCAGGCGCTTGGAATAGACGCAGACTCCGAGATAGATCCAGAACGCCGTGCCGATCAGGGGGATGAAATGCACCACCATGTGCGCGGCGGTGAGGATCAGGAAGGCGATCCAGAACTCGCCCCGGCCGATGCGGCCCTCCGGCGAAAAGAACAGATTGGCCCAGTTCATAGCGAATCCTCGCGCAGGTCGGTCCGTCCAATTTAACCGCTCGCGGGGCGGGGCAGAAGGGGGACCGCGCCCCGCTGGAGCTTAATTAACCGTCATGTGGGGGGCTAGCCGCAGCAAGGGTTCATGATCGCGACCACGCTCGACCCGACAAGAATGAACACGCCAGCCAGGGTGGCGAAGATGGCCAGCGCCGTCACCGCGCGATCCACCAGCTTTCGCGCCTGGCTTGGCGAAGCCGCGCTCCCGGCGCGCCAGGGCAGCCCCGCCACGAAGGAGAACTCCGCCACCAGCAGGAGGCCAGTCACGAGCGCCAATGGGACCCAAAAGGCGATCCATGCCATGTTGCGGTCTTGCCTGAAGTAGCCCCAAGCCACCAGTCCCAGGATCACGCAGACTGGGCTGGCCCAGATCGCAAGTTTGCTGAAGTTCAGCGGCCCGAACCGTCTGGCCAGCACAAGAATTCCGCCGCCAAGTACGAGGGTGGCGAGGGTCATGAGCGGCCAAAGCAAGAGAAATATGCCCAGGTATTTGTAGACGTGGCCCCAGTCGCGACTTCCCTTGTAGAACGTCGCTCCCGACACGAAAAATTGCAGCGAGAAATAGGCCAGCGCCGGTGTCATGGCCGTCAGGACGATGGCCAGCGCAAATCTCAGCGGCGTGCGGCGCATAGGGTCATCCCGGCGGCGAAGGTGTTTCACCCATCCGCCATAGATCCGGCTTTCAAGGATTTCCGACAAGTCTTTCACGAATCCGTCGCCGCTATTGCGGGTTTTAGCCTCAACCCAAGTTAGTCCGCTGCGAGTGGTTTGTCGAAGCCAATGCCCCCTTCCCCCCTTGCGGGGCAGGGGAATCGCATATGGGTTTGGAGTCGGGTTGTTAGGGCGAACGGGGTTCTGAGGTTGTCTTCCGGATGGAAGGGAGACGGCGGATGGAGACGTTTTCGGATTGCTTTTCGGCGTTGGACGAT
>JBFLWS010000050.1:0-7242 GCA_040757715.1 Pseudomonadota bacterium
AAGGGCCCTATCACGGCCCACTCCGCGTCCGACAAATCCCCTCGACCCAAGGCGCCCTCCCTCCAAGAGGAATCCTTGAATCACTGCGCCGATGATTTGGGAATCCCTTTTGTCAACAGGGCCTAGGGATAGCGCGCGCCACTTCGCCGCCTTGCATCGCCTGTAAGCCAAAGGCGGCGCAGCCAAAACCGGGGCCCAGGGTTGTCCAGGGCGCTGAGGATTGTTGTGAGGCTTAAGTCTGTCGAATGGCGGTTTGCAGAGCTTGGGCCATGAGTTCAGCGCCAAGGACATGATCCGGCGCGACGGGCTCAACAGGCTTGGTTCGCTCAAATTGCCCACCAAATATCGCTGAAATTTGCCGTGACTTGGATAAATTGGTGGGTGTCAATAGTATTCGATTGCCAGTTTCGCCGCTCCAAGTGCAATCCTTCAGCGCCGAGATTTCGTTGATAGAAACGAGCTTGGTTTCTAGAATTTCCTCTTTACCTTTGAGCCAACCTTTGCTCACGTTCCTGGTTCTGGCAAGTAGAACGTGAGTGGCGCACTCTGGAAATGCCGAACAAACGCCCTCCGTCCAGATGGGAAAAATAATCGTGGCGCGATCGGCGGGGCGCCTCGCCCAGTTCAACCGTGGCAAGAAGCGATCTTCACCGAACTCAGATTGTCGCACTTGCCGATGAAAATTCCAGAGCCAGACCTTCTCAATCGCGGCTTCATCTACGATAAGATTTCTAGTTAGATCCGTTCTTTCTGCAATAACCTCGTATCCAACGCGATTTCCCTTGTTCCAACCGCGTAGAAATCCCTCGGATGAATAGGGGCCGCTGCCCATTCCCTCCGATTGGGGATCGGTAATTTTGCAGTCGAAGGCTTCTACAAACGCGGCGACTTCGGGCTCCGCTTCAAGGCCAAAGACGTGAGGTCGAATGTAGTTGAGACTGAACGCAACCCGCCCTTCGGAGGAGCTTTGCCGATCAGAGTCAGTGGAATATTCAAATTGGAAGTACACGCCAGTATCTTCGTTGATGTACGAACCTGGTGAGTTATAGTGCGGTCTATTCGCAAAATGCCGAACAAATCTATCCGCGGAGAGACTTGGCGAGGTCAAAAATAGATCGTAGCCCATGCGCTTTTCTCTGGATAAATGGCTTGCACATTTGAATTCCAACCGTGCAGCAGAATGCTCAGCCGTGGTGGTGATATTGCAAGAGACACCACGGCGAGGGAATTTTGGCCAGCGAGGATGGGCGACAAATTCCGCTATTCCCGTGAAAACGGGGACCCAGGGCTTTCAAGTTTGGCGATCCCTGAACAGGACTGGGTCCTCGCTGCCGCGAGGATGAGCGGATAAATAAATTTCCTGAGGCTGTCCCCCTACCGCCCCACCACCTTGCGAAAGGCCTTGAGGAACACCGAGGGCAGGGCGGCGGCTTTGGGATCCTCGGCGCTGGGCGCATCGGCGGCAAAGACTTTTAAGGTCAGGGCGAAGTGGGTGAAGACGTGCTCCACCTCGCCTACGGCGCGCCAGGGCGCGGGATGCGGCGCCAGGGCCAGAGCCTCGGCCTCGCCATAGGGTTCCGCGCGCCAGGGAGTGGTGGGCAGGCCGAGCATGCCGCCGAGGAGCCCCTTGGCCGGGCGCTGCTCCACCACGAGCCCCGCGCCATTGGCGCTCACAAACACCGCCCCATGCCGCCGCGGGCGCTCAGGCTTGCGCGTCTTGCGCGGATAGGTCTCCGGCGCGCCCCGCGATCTCGCCCGACAGAACCCGGCGATGGGGCAGCGCTCGCACAGGGGCGCCTTGGGCCGGCAGATCGTCGCGCCAAGGTCCATCAGCGCCTGGGCCCAATCGCCGGGGCGATCGCCCGTCACCAACCTCGCCGCGAGCGCCTTCAATTCCGGCTTGGCGGCGGGGAGGGGCGTCTCCACGGCGTAGAGGCGGGCCATGACCCGCTCCACATTGCCGTCCACCACATTGGCGGGCTGGTCGAAGGCGATGGCCGCCACCGCCGCCGCCGTATAGGGCCCGACGCCGGGGAGGGCGGCGAGGCAGGCCTCGGTTCCCGGAAACCGCCCACCGTGCTCGTCCGCCACGGCCCTGGCGCACTTCAGAAGATTACGGGCGCGGGCGTAGTAGCCGAGCCCGGCCCAGGCGGCCATCAGGTCCTCGTCCCTGGCCGCGGCGAGGTCGCTCACCGTGGGCCAGCGCTCAGTGAAGGCGAGGAAATAGGGCGCGGCGTGGGGCACGGTGGTCTGCTGCAGCATGATCTCCGACAGCCACACCTTGTAGGGATCAGGCCGCACCCCCGCCCGCCGCGCCGCCGGCCCCACCCGCCAGGGCAGGGCGCGGGCGTTGTCGTCGTACCAGGCGAGGAGGTCGTCGCGGAGGGCCATGGGGCGCATTTAGGGGCGATTCCATCGTCCGCCATGGCCAAGCGTCAACTTCAATGTTCCAAAGAATGGAACGTGGCGCTTGTTCCAAATTCTGGAACGGTGTATGGGTGCGCATGCGATTGATCGCCGCCAGCACCTTGGCTCATTTCGCCGCTGAGCATCCGGATGCGGCGACGGCGCTCGATCATTGGCGCGGCATGGTCCGGGCGGCGCAGTGGTCGTCCATGCAGGATGTGCAGGCGACGGCCGCCAAGGCGAAGGTGTTGAACGGCGAACGGGTGCGGTTCGAGATCGCCGGCGGGGCCTATCGCCTCATCGCCGCCATCGATTTCCGCCTCGGCATCGTGTTCGTGAAGTTCATCGGCTCGCACGCCGAATATGATCGCATCGACGCCCTGACGGTGTCCAAGTACTAGGAGGCGCCCATGGCCATAGATCCCATCGTCAACGAGGCCGATCACCGCCGGGCGTTGGAGCGCATTGAACAGCTGTGGGGCGCGCCGGAGGGATCGCCCGACTATTTCGAGCTCGACGCCCTGGCGACGCTGGTGGAGCGCTATGAGCAGCAGCAGTGGCCTTTGGCGCCCACCGACCCTGTGGCGGCGTTGAAGTTCATAATGGACCAGAACGGCTGGACCCAGGCCGATCTGGCGCGGCTGTTGGGCTCGCGCTCGCGGGCCTCGGAAATCCTCAATGGCCGCAAGGCTCTCACATTGGGCCAGATTCGCCTCATCGCCGCGCGCTGGCATGCGCCGGTGGCCCTCCTAGTGGGGCCGCTGGAGGCGGACCGCGCCGTCGCCTGACGCAAGCTCCTCCCCCTCTTCTTACCGGCGCGAGGGCGAGGTAGGATTGCGCCCGAATGAAACGTCCCCTGCCCACGCCTGAGGAAGCCGCGCAGATCCTGGCCGCGCGCCGCACGCGTCCAGCCCGTCGCGCCGCGCCCCCGGCGGGCAAGGCGCTCGCCAAGACGCTGCAGGCGCTGGAGGCGCGCTTCGGTCCGGGCTCGCAGGGCCTCGCCGGGCGCTGGCGCGAGATCGTGGGCGAGGCGCTGGCCCGTCACACCGAGCCGGTGAAGCTGACCAAGCCCCGGGGCGGCGGGCCCGGCGTGCTGGAAATCCGCGTGGACGGCCCCGCCGCGGCGCTGATCCAGCACCAGGCCAATGAGATTCTCGCCCGGGTGGCGCTGGTGCTGGGCGAAGGCCAGGTGGGCAAGCTGCGCATCAGCCAGGGCCCCGTGCGCACCTCGGCCCGGCTGAACGAGGCGGCCCTCAAGACCGCCGCCCGCCGCCGCCGCGCCGCCCCCCTCGACGCCGGTCAGGAGGCCGAGCTGGCCGCTTCCCTCGCCGACGCGCCCGACGGTCCGGTGAAGCAGGCGCTCCTCAAGCTGGGCCGCGCCGTGCTACGAGGCCGCTGACAAAATGCCGCCACCGGCCTCGCTGAAAAGCTAGGCTGGGCGCAGACCCCGGAATCGCGCTTAATTTCCACCTTCGGAGCTCAAGGACCTCGCCATGCGCGCCATGCTCAAGACCGCCGCCGTCGCCTTCGCCGCGGCCAGCCTGCTTTCCGCCTGCGCCAAGGGCGGGGCCGGCGCGGGCCTCTCCGACGACGACATGACCCTCGGCAAGGCCGACGCGCCCGTCACGGTGATCGAATACGCCTCCGACACCTGCAGCCACTGCGCCCGCTTCGACAAGGACGTGTTCCCGGCGTTCAAGGCCAAGTACATCGACACCGGCAAGGTGCATTACGTGTTCCGCGAATTCTTGACGCCGCCGGAAAACGTGGCCGCCTCGGGCTTCCTGCTGGCCCGCTGCGCCGGCAAGGACAAGTACTTCCAGGTGGTGGAAGCCATTTTCCGCAGCCAGGAAGAAATGTTCGCCACCGGCGACTTCCGCACCCCCCTGCTGCGCATCGCCAAGTCGGTGGGCATGACCGACGCCCAGTTCAACGCCTGCGTCAGCGACGAGAAGGCTCTGGCCGCGCTGCAGACCCGCGTGGACAAGGCGATCAACGAGGCGAAGGTCTCCGGCACCCCCACCTTCTTCGTCAACGGCAAGCAGATCGCTGAGGGCGAGGTGACCATGACCCAGTTCGACAACGCCATTCAGCCCCTGCTGGCCGGCAAGAAGTAAGGACGGCCGTCCCACCCGATGCACTTCCAGAGGCTTCGCCTTTCGGGCTTCAAGTCCTTCGTGGAGCCCATCGACTTTCGCATCGAGCCCGGCCTCACCGGGATCGTCGGTCCGAACGGCTGCGGCAAGTCGAACCTTCTGGAAGCCCTGCGCTGGGTGATGGGGGCGACCTCGGCCAAGGCCCTGCGCGGCGAGGGCATGGACGACGTGATCTTCGGCGGCACGGGAGCCCGGCCCCCGCGCAATCACGCCGAGGTGCTGCTTCAGATCGACAACGCCGATCGCCGAGCCCCCGCTCAGTTCAACCACCATCCGGTGCTGGAGGTGGTGCGGCGCATTGATCGCGGCCAGGGCTCCACCTATCGCATCAACGGGACCGAGACCCGGGCGCGAGACGTGCAGCTTCTGTTCGCCGACGCCTCCACCGGGGCCAATTCGCCCTCCCTGGTGCGTCAGGGGCAGATTTCCGAGCTCATCGCCGCCAAGCCCTCCAACCGGCGGCGCATTCTGGAAGAGGCGGCGGGGGTCTCGGGTCTGCACAGCCGCCGGCATGAGGCGGACTTGCGCCTGAAGGCCGCCGAGGCCAATCTCGAACGCCTGGACGATGTCGCCCGCGAGCTGGAAACCACCCTCAACCGCCTGAAGCGGGAGGCGCGCCAGGCCGAGAAGTACAAGCGCGTCTCTGCGGAAATCCGAGCCCTGCAAGGCGCCGCGCTCTATGTGCGCTGGACCGAGGCGCGGGACCACGCCCTCGCCGCCCGGGCTGCACTCACCGAGGCCGAGGCCGAGGTGGGCCGCACCGCCGCCGCGGCGGCGAGCGGGACCACGGCGGCGGCGGACGCCTCCGAGAGCCTGAAGCCGCTGCGCGAAGAAGAGATTATCGCCGCCGCGGTATTGCAGCGCCTGACCCTGGAGCGCGACCGGGTGGAGCGCGAGGAGGCCCAGGCCAAGGCCGAGGCCGCGCGGCTGGAGGCCGAACTCGCCCGCATCGAGACCGACCGCGCCCGCGAACGCCAGATGGCCGACGACGCTAAGGCGAGCCTGGAGCGCATCGGTAAGGAACTCGCCGAGGTGGAGCGGGCGGTGGATCAGGCGCCGGAGCGCATCCCCGCCCTGGAAGGAGCGCTGCAAGCCGCCGAGACCGCGCGCGCCGGCGCCGACGCCGAGGTGGAGCGCCTGGCGTCTGAAGTCGCCGCCGAGGCCGCCCGTCGCCAGGCCGCTCGCGCCCGCATCGACGACGCAGAGGCCCGCCGCCGCGGCGCGGCCAACCGCCTCGCCGACGCCGAAGCCAGGGCCGCCCGCGCCGCCGCCGCGCTGAAGTCGGCGGAGGCCGAACGCGCCAATCTCGGTCCCTCTGAGACGCCTGAGGCCGCCGACGCCGCACGTCGTTTGAGCGAGGCCGAAGCCGCCGCTGTCGCCGCCCGCGAAGCCCTCGCCGCCGCCGAGGCCGCCGAGACCGCCGCCCGCAAGCGCGAGACTGAGGCGCGGGATCAGGCGCGCAAGGCCGAGGACGAGGCCAGGCGGCTGAAGACCGAAGCCGACGGCCTCGCCGCCCTCACCCTCGCCCCGGCCAAGGGCGGTTTCGCCCCGGCCCTCAACGCCGTGAGCCCGGACAAGGGCTATGAGGCGGCGCTGGCCGCTGCCCTCGGCGATGACCTCGACGCGGCTCTCGACGCCAAGGCCCCCGCCTATTGGGGCGGGGCGACGGCCGAGACTATCTCCTGGCCTGAGGGCGTCGCGCCGCTGGCCCCCCTGGTGCGCGCGCCGCCTGAACTCGCCGCCCGCCTCGCCCTTACCGGCCTGGTGGACCGCGCCGACGGGGCGCGGCTGCAAGGGCTGATCCCCCGCGGCGCACGCCTGGTGTCCAAGGAGGGCGACCTCTGGCGCTGGGACGGCTTTGTCGCAAGGGCCGAGGCCCCCAAGCCCGCCGCCAAGCGCCTCGCCCAGAAGAACCGCCTCGCCGAATTGCAGGCGCAGCTCAGCGAGGCCCAGCCCGTGGCCAGCGCGCGCGCCGCTGAGCACCGCGCCGCCGCCGAGGCCGTGCGCGAGGCTGAAACGGCTTTGCGCGAGGCGCGCAAGGCGGTGGAGCTCGCCGACCGCGCGCGCCAGGGCGCCCGCGATGCGGTGGAGCGCTATGCTCGCGAACAGGCCAAGATCGAGGCCCGCGCCCAGGCCCTCGCCGACACCATCGCTCGCCTTTCCACCGACGCCGCCGAGGCCGAAGCCGCCGTGGCCCCGGCCAGGGCCGACCTCGCCGAGTCCGATGCGGCGCTCACGAGCGCGAAGGCCGACGCGCCCACCGAGGGAGCCGACGCCTCGGGCCTTGCGTCCGCCCTCGCCAGCGCCCGAGCCGCCGCCGCCCATGCCCGCGAAGCCGCCTCTGAAGCGCGCTCCCGCCTCGATGGCGAACGCCGCGCTCGGGAGGGCCGTCTGCGCCGGAAGGAGAGCCTCGCCCGCGACCTCGCCGACTGGGGCCGCCGCGCCCGTGACGCCGAGGCCCGCGCCGAGACCCTGGACCGCGACGCCCTGCGCGCCGCCGAGACCCTGGAGACCGCCCGCGCCGCCCCGGCCGCCATCACCGCCCGGCGCCTGAAGCTGATGGACGAGTACGACCTCGCCGAGGCCCGCCGGCGCAAGGCCGCCGACGCGCTGGCCGCCGCCGAGGCCGCCGCCGCTGACGCCGACCGCGCCGCCCGCCAGGCCGACCAGCGCGCCGCCG
>JBFLWS010000051.1:0-6039 GCA_040757715.1 Pseudomonadota bacterium
AGGGCCCTATCACGGCCCACTCCGCGTCCGACAAATCCCCTCGACCCAAGGCGCCCTCCCTCCAAGAGGAATCCTTGAATCACTGCGCCGATGATTTGGGAATCCCTTTTGTCAACAGGGCCTAGGTCCTCGCCTTTTCGGAAAAGGCTCTGGTCGCGAGGATGTGAGACCGGTTTTGCTTGCGCCCGGCCTCGTGGCGGGAGACCACAACATGTGGTCGAGATTCGACCTCATCTGGGGACCTCTCAATGTTCGAACTTTCGAAACTGCCCGCCTCGCGCGCGCTGCGCGGCGGGCTTGTGCTTGCAGTGATCGTGGTCGGCGGCGTGTTGACGCTCAGTTCCTGTGGGCAAGTGAAGCCGGGCCATGTGGGCATCCGGGTCAATCAATTCGGCAGCGGCGCCGGCGTCGACGAGCATCCGCTGGGCGTCGGCACCTATTTCAGGCCCTTCGGCACCACCATCTATGAGTATCCCGTCTACACCAACACCTACACCTATACGCGCTCGGCCAACGAAAGCTCGCCGACCAACGAGGAATTCAATTTCCAGGACAAGAACGGGCTTGGATTGTCGGCGGACATCGCCGTCAGCTACTCGGTGAACGCGCCGCTGGCGCCGCGCCTGTTCCAGAAGTACCGCACCGACACGGCGGGCATCATCGCCGGACCGCTGCGCAACGCCATCCGCAACGCCCTGGTCAACCGCGCCGCGGCCATGGGCGTCGAGGAGATCTACGGCCCGCGCAAGCAGGAGCTGCTGGCCGCCGTGCAGAACGACGTGGCCAGCTTCTTCGCCCCCTATGGGCTGTCGATCGAAAAGCTGTTCTGGGCCGGCAATGTGCGGGTGCCCGAGGTGGTGCTCTCGCAGATCAACAACAAGATCGCCAATGAGCAGAAGGCCCTCGCCGCCCAGGCGCAGGTGGCCACGGTGGAGGCTGAGGCCCGCCAGCGCATCGCCTCCGCCGAGGGGGAGGCCAGGGCCATCTCTCTGCAAGGGGCGGCTTTACGCGCCAATCCTGAAGTGCTGAGGTTGCGGGCGGTGGAGCGCTGGGACGGGAAACTGCCGCAGGTCACCTCTGGCGCCACGCCCTTTGTCGAGTTGAAATAGCGAGCGTCGGGCGCGGGTGAGGCTATGAGCAGGACGATGCTTCGCTACTTGAAGATCGGCGCGGGCGTGGCCGGGGTGTTCGCCCTCGCCGCCATCCTCGGGCCAAATCTCGTCGACATGCACAACAATCTGGCCCTGGCGGGCGCCGCAGCGGCCTATATCGCCGCCGCGGTCCTCGCCGTGGAGGTGGTGCGGATGATCCGCCGGCGCTAGAGCACGATGCAGTGAGGCGGGACCGCCTGATCGTTGGATCGTGCTCTAGCTTCCTGGGTTGGAGCGCATTCTTATCGAAAAACCGGCGTCCACTTTTTCGGAATGCGCTCTGGCTTAGCTGTCGTCGCCGCCGTCGTCGGAATAGTCGCCCGAACCGCCGTCGTCGTCGCTGTCGTCGCCGTAATTGTTGATGGTGACGTTCTCCACGCCGCCGCCGCCATAGCCGCCGCCAAAGCCGCCGCGTCCGCCGCCGAACATGCCCGAGAGGCCGGAGAACAGCATGTCGCCCGCCGCCACGCCCGCGGCCATGGTGCCGGCCTGGCGCAGGAACGAGCCGAGCCCGCCGCCGCCGCCGAACATGCCGCCTTGGGGTTGGGGTTGGGCCTGGGCCGGTTGGGCGTAGGTCTGGGGCACATAGCCGCCGGGATTATAGCCCGGCTGGCTGTAGCCAGGTTGGGTTTGACGCGCCCCCCAGGGGCCGCCAGCGCCGCCGAAGAAGCTGCCGCCTTGCGCCGGCTGGCCTTGAGCCTGCGCGGCCTGGAGCTGCTGCTGCAGGTCGGCGATCTGGGCCTGAGCGTCGTGCAGGGCCTGGTCGGAGATCACCGCGTGCTGCACCAAGAGATAGGCGCCGTCGGCGTTGGCGCGCAGGGCCTGGTCGATCATCTGGGCCGCTTCCGGGTCCTTGGGACCGGAGCGCGCCTGCACCAGGTCGTTGAGGAAATGGCTGAGAATCTGCCGTTCGTCAGGGGTCATCTTGTCTTCCCATAGGACCGCGTCCCGGAACGGGTTCGCGGTCGCTCCGCTATATGGCGCCGAGGTTTGACGAATTCGAGGCTCAGGCGCGCTTCATGGACGCGAAGTAATGGAGCTTCGATGTCGCACTCAGGCGACCACCGAGCGGCCGTTCTTGATCACGGTGACGCCGCGGTCCTTCACGCGCGCCTCGAAGGAGACCACCTCGCCGTCCTGCCACAGGTCCACCGTGATGGTCTCGCCGGGGAAGACGGGGGAGGAGAAGCGCGCCGCATGGCTCTTGATCCGGGACGGGTCATAGCCGGCGTAGGTCTGCAGCACCGCCCGGCAGGTGATCCCATAGGTGCACAGCCCGTGCAGGATCGGCCGGGGAAAGCCCGCCGCCGCCGCGAAGCCGGGGTCGGCGTGCAGGGGATTGCGATCGCCGGAAAGGCGGTAGATCAGCGCCTGGTCCGGGCGGGTGGGGATGTCCACGCTGTGGTCAGGGGTGCGGGCGGGCGTGGCGTGCGGTTCGGGCGCGCCTTCGCTCGGCCCGCCAAAGCCGCCGTCGCCCCGGGCGAAGACGGTGGACAGGAGGGTGGCGATGGGGCCGCCGTCGCGGGCGTCCTTCAGCACCGTCTCCACCACCACCACCGCGCCCTTGGGGCCCTTGTCGTAGACGGCGGCGATGCGGCTGTCGGCCACCGCCTCGGCATAGGCCGGGAAGGGTCGGTGCAGCTCCACCGACTGCTCGCCATGCACCACCAAGAGGAAGTTGAGCCCGAGCTGGCCGACGGGGCCGGCGCCCCAGGCGGCGACGGTGGCCTGGGTCGGCAGGGCCTTGAGGCCGTTCTCATAGACGAAGGGCAGCTCGTCGGCGTTCAGCGGGTCGGCGCCCAGGCCCACGCCCAGGGCGTAGAGCATGGTTTCGCGATCGGTCCAGGAGAACTTCTGGCCCTCGGTCTTCAGGTCGAGCACGGCGGGATAGGCGATGGGCACGGGCGTTGCTCCAGGGTGACTTAATGTCTTGTCTGACCCTTGTTTGACCCGGCGGCGCGTCTTCGCGCAAGCGGCCACGTTGCGGCGGCCGGACCGATCCGCTAGACACCAGCAAATTTCGCCGCCAAGGGAAGGCGCCACCACCCATGCAAACCACCGAACTGCCCGCGGGCCAGATCTCCGGCAACGTGCTCCTTTATGTGAATCCTGAGCCTTTGTCGGCCGATGCGCATGGCAAGCTGGGCATCTGGCGCAACCAGACCCCCTACCGGTTCGCCGCCGCCGCGGCGGCCATCCCGGTGCAGGTGACGGAATTTGGCCCGGCGGCGTTGAACTATCCGATCATCTTCGCCGGCTCGGAGTACCAGCCCCTCGCCGTGACCAGCATCCGTCCGAACGAGAACCTGTTCATTGACGAGGCCGGGGCCTATGTGCCGGACGCCTATGTGCCGGCCTATGTCCGCCGCTATCCCTTCGTGCTGGCCAACGATTCCGGCGGCGATCGCCTGATCGTGTGCGTCGACCGCGCCGCCGAGGCCATCTCCGAAGGCGGCGACGTGGCGCTGTTCGAAAATGGCGAGGCCACCGAGTTCACCCGCGCCGCGATCCAGTTCTGCTCGGACTACGAGATGGAGCGCCAGCGCACCGAGGCGTTCGTGAAGACGCTCCGGGAGCTCGACCTGTTCGAAGACAAGAAGGCCTTCCACACGCCGATCAATCCAGACCTGACGCAGGGCGAACCGGTGCAGATCGCAGAGTATTTCGCGATCTCGGAAACCAAGCTGAATGCGCTGTCCAATGAGCGGCTGGCGGAGCTGCGCAGCACGGGCGCGTTGCAGCAGATTTATGCGCACCTGACCTCGCTGTTCAACTGGGAGCGCCTGGTGACCCGCACGCTCCTGAAGTATCCCAACGGCTGATCAGTCCTCGCCGTGGCAGGCGAAGATCGAGCGCTGCATGCAGGAAAAGACGAGGCGTCCGGCCTCGTCCAGCAGGTCGTGCTGGGCGATGACGATGCCCTTGTCCTCCCCCACCGGGTCCTTGGCCAACACGGTCATGCGCCCGCGCAACAGCTCGCCCGCGGGCGGATTGCGCACCCAGCGTAGGGAATCCACGCCGAGCCGCTTGCTCTGCGGCCAATCCTCCGAGGCGTCGCGCTCCAGCTTGGACCACAGGGCGTAGAGCATGGCGTCGGGCATGCCCGCCTCCGGGTCCCAGCCGGGGGCGAAGGTCAAGGTGAAGCTGGCGATGGCCGCGTGATCCACGGCGGTGACGCCGAGCTGGATCACCTGCCCGATGACGATGTCCTCGAAATAGCCCGGCACGATCGATCTCTCCTCGGCTGGCGACCCTCTGGCGCCCTGGCCATCGAATCGCTCCGAGGCCAGCGTCTTGAGATGATGGAGACGCGGCGGCGTCTTTGTCGAGAGGCGGGACGTACGAGTGACGTGCAAGGCCTTCCGGTCTTGCAAGATTGGCGCTAGGTCCCATTGTTGGAGCGGGCGCTGCACCAAAGGATATTATGATCATGGCTTATCGTCGTCCGGGACAGAGCCTCCGGTTCGGCCTCATGGCGCTCGCCGCAGTCTGGCTGGCGCCCCTGGCCGCTAGCGCTGCGCCCGCACCTGGCCCCACGGCCAAGACGGCGCACCTGGAGCTGGAGCTGGCGGCGGAGGCCACGGCGGCGCAGCCCGGCGGGACGGTCTATCTCGCCCTGCACCAGAAGATCGCCAAGGGCTGGCACACCTATTGGCGCAACCCGGGCGATG
This sequence comes from Pseudomonadota bacterium, assembly GCA_040757715.1. Taxonomy (GTDB): domain Bacteria; phylum Pseudomonadota; class Alphaproteobacteria; order Caulobacterales; family Caulobacteraceae; genus CAIMFV01. Next base: position 4,823 of record JBFLWS010000051.1, read on the forward strand.
CGGGCGAGGCCACCACCGCGGATTGGAAGAAGGGGCTGCCGCCAGGCTGGAAGGCCGGCGAGTTCGTGTGGCCGACGCCCGAGCGGGCCATGACCGGCCCGCTGATGAATTACGTCTATTCCGACGAGGTGACCCTGCCGTTCCCGGTCGAGGTTCCGGCGAGCGCCGTCGCCGGCCAGACGGCCACCCTCACCGCCACCTTCAACCTCTTGGTCTGCAAGGACGTGTGCGTGCCGGAGGACGCGACGCTGTCCATCAAGCTGCCGGTGTCGGCGGGGTCGGCCGCGCCCGACCCGCGCTATGGCAAGCTCATCGCTGCAACCCTCGCCGCCGCGCCCAAGCCGGCCGGCGCCAAGGCGACCTTCTGGCGCGAGGGGGCGGTGCTGAAGCTCTCCATCGCCGGCGGCGCCGCGCGGACGGCTGTGAAGGCGGCGGGCGTCGCCCACGCCTACTTCTATCCCTTCTCGGGCACGGTCATCGATCACGCCAAGCCGCAGAAGGCCCGGGCCGGCAAGGAGGGCCTGACCCTCACCCTGCCGGCAGGCTACGACTTCACCCACGGCAAGGCGGTGAACGAGCTTTCCGGCGTCATTTCCCTCGACCGCACCCACAGCTTCGAGATCAAGGCCATGCCCGGCACGGCGCTGGCCGACGCCGCGGGCGTGGGGCCCGAGCTCGCCACCACCGTGGACGATGGCAAGGGACCGGCCGGAGGAGCGGGGGGCGGGACGGGCTCTGATCTGGCGGCCCTGTTGTCCGCCGCCGGCTCGGCTTTTCTCGGCGGGCTGATCCTCAACCTCATGCCCTGCGTCTTTCCCGTGCTGGCCATCAAGGCCGCGGCCCTCGCCCGCCACAACCAGCTCTCCCACGGCCAGGCGCGCATGGAGGGCCTGCTCTATCTTGCCGGCGTGCTCGCCACCTTCCTCCTGCTGGCCGGGGCGGTGATCGCCGCTCGGGCGGCGGGACAGTCGGTGGGCTGGGGCTTCCAACTGCAATCGCCGGGCGTGGTGGCGGCGCTGGCCCTCGTCATGCTGGCCGTGGCGCTCAATCTCTCCGGCGTGTTCGAGATCGGTCTCTCCTTGCAGGGGCTCGGCTCGGGCCTGGCCCAGCATGGCGGCGCGGTGGGCGCCTTCTTCACCGGCGTGCTCGCCGTGGCCGTGGCCGCGCCCTGCCTGGGACCCTTTCTCGGCGCCTCGGTGGGCTGGGCCTTCACTCAG
>JBFLWS010000052.1:0-4390 GCA_040757715.1 Pseudomonadota bacterium
AAGGGCCCTATCACGGCCCACTCCGCGTCCGACAAATCCCCTCGACCCAAGGCGCCCTCCCTCCAAGAGGAATCCTTGAATCACTGCGCCGATGATTTGGGAATCCCTTTTGTCAACAGGGCCTAAGTTTTGCCGCCTCGGACAAGAGAGAGAAGGCGAGACTAGATGAGCATCTTGCTGCGCCCGCTTCCCGGCGTTGGAGCTGAAGTTGAAGGCGTCGATCTGTCCCGCGAGCCAGGCCCCGGCGACACGGAATTGCTGCGATCAGCGTTTGCAGCCCATGGCCTTCAGCCTCAGTTTCAGTATGGGTTTCACTGGAAACCGGGTTCCGTCGCCTTCTGGGACAATCGGGCCACCTGGCATTTGGCGCGAAACGACTATCACGGTCATCGGCGGCTGATGCACCGCATCACCATCGAGGGCTGCGCCCTGAACTGAACAAATGATGCTGGCCGGTACGGGCCCAGGAGCGCCGCTAGTGTTATGAGATGGCCCGCCCAGGTCTTGGCAAACGACGCCAATTTGGGCGGCTCCGGCGGCGTGTTTTAGTCAGCCGCAACAGCGGCGCCCCGACATGCAAGGCCAGCACGAAACGAGCCATGCGGATTTCTGGATCAATCAGCAGCGAGGTTGATGCGAACGCCGTCGCGAAACTCCGCCATCCGCAGTCGCGGTAGCCGGCGAGCATTTTCGATATTGGCGAGGTGTTTTTCAAATCGATCGAGCTCGAGGGCGCGGTCTTCGTTCGACATTCGGTTCGGACCATAGACGACGAAGGGCTCGAGGGCTGTCATGCCGGTGAAACCGAAAACACCGTGGTGCACGGGGTAGAGAATGCTCTCGACGTCAGTGTAGATCCCCGCAGCCGAATAGACAGGCGCGGGTCCGCCAACAGAGAGCGCGCACATGGCGCGTTTTCCATGCAAGACGCCGTTGTCAAAATAGCGGCCGCCGCCATAGGCGACGCCGCAGGCGAATACCCGATCAACCCATCCCTTGAGGATCGCGGGAAGGCTGAGCCACCAGATGGGAAAGCGGAATATCAGCAGATCGCAGGCGAGGAGTTTGTCGATCTCCGCCTGAATCAGGGGCGTGAAACTATGAGTGCGAACCGCATGCTGCTCCTCGTCCTGAACACGCAGGTAGTCCGGATTGGCCGCGGTCAGGAAGTTTCGTCGGTCTGACACAGGGTCGAAGTTCATGGCGTAGAGGTCGGAAACGCAGACCTCGTGGCCCTGCGCCCGCAGCACTTCGGCGGCGCGCTGCGTCATGGCGCCGTTGAAGCTTTTGGGCTCGGGGTGGGCGTGAACGATGAGGACGTTCATTGCAAAAAGCCTGTGTTGTGGATTGAGATTGGAACGCGTGTCCCTTCGCGTTCAGGGGGGCGATCTTTCCGTGCGACTGGCGCCCGCGCTCCGGCAATCCCGACGCGCGCTTGCGGTTTACTTCCGCCTCGTGACATATGGGCCAATCGCTGGACTACAGAGAATTTGGTTCATTACTGACCTTAAGGTAAGTATGGCTAAGGTTCTGAAAAACCTCCCGCCCTTGCCGGCGGAACGCGCGCTTCGGGTGATATCCGGTCGTTGGAAGCCGATTGTGCTGTATCACCTACTGTCGGGGCCGCAGCGCCTTTCCGAGCTGTGCCGGCTCATGCCCGCCATCAGCCAAAAGGTGCTGATCCAGCAGTTGAGAGAAATGGAAGCGCACGGGATCATCAGTCGGACGGTATACGCCCAGGTGCCGCCTCGCGTGGACTACGCAACCACGGAGCTGGGCGAGAGCTTGAGGCCCATCCTATTGGCGCTCTGCGAATGGGGCCGGCGCCACGCCGCTGAGCTCGACGAGCTCGATAACCTAGGTGATTGCAGCAAGGTTTCTCTTCCGGAGAACGCTGTGTAGCGCGACCGGACTGCGCCTTGCACTCTGAGCAACGACTCGGACCAATCGAGGGCTCTCGTTTAGACCGGGTGAAAGACGGGGGATCAGGAAGTGGGGACTGGTCCCGTCGCAGCCTCGTCTCAATGGTAGGCCGCCGCCGCATGGTCGGCCGCAGCCTTGGCGACCTGCGGCGCCTGGTTGCGGATGTCGGGGACGGCGATGATCTCCCACAGCACGCCGCGAATGGAGGGGCCGATGCCGAACAGGCCAGGCGTGATCTCGCCGGCGCCGCCGATGAGGCGCCCCGAACGATCGGCGTCGAGGCCTAGACCGAGCGCATCGTGCCGCACCAGTCCCTGCTTCGCGAGATCCGCCAACAGCCCGCCCCCCTTCGAGAGCGGCGACGAGAGCCCGGTGCAATTGACCAGCAGGCCGACTTTCAGATTACGCAAACTGTGGTCGCCGCGCGGGCGCCACCAGATGTCGAGCCCGTCCTCCACGGGCGCGGCCTTGATCAACCGCCCCCGCAACAAGGACAGCCGTCCTTCTGCCCTCAGGGCGTTCAAGCGCCGAGCGACCTCAGGCGCCAGTCGGTGCCGATGCACGTCCCAATAGGGCCGGGCGTGACGCAGAAACCGAGCCCTCTCCTTGAGGCTCCAGGACGACCAGAGAGTCTGGGTGACCGGCCGGAGGGCGTCCACGGCCGTGCGCCATCCCACGCTTTTCGCCTGGCGCTTAAGCCAGAGTAAAATCTCTGCCGGCCCGCCCGGGTCTGGCGGCGGCGGTAGCGCTGGAGACGCGGCCTCAGCGTGCTCCAAGGGCCAAAGTCCGCGGCGCGATAGGGCTAGAAACGAGGCGTCGGGAATCTTGGCGGCGAGGTCGAGCACCATATCCACCATCGTCAACCCAGCGCCGGCGATGAGAATTGGCGCCTCGCCAAGCGGCTTAGACGGAAGGCGGAGGGACCAGGGATCAGCGCCATACCGGGTCGATGACGTCGCCGCCTCGTCGAGTCCCGGAAGCGGGGCCGGCGATCCAGCCCCGATGGCGAGCACCACCGCATCGACGTGATAGACGCGTCCCACCGCGGTCTCCACCCGCCAGCCGCCCCCCTCGGGCGTTACGCGCGCGGCCTCATACGGCGCGAGGGTCAGCCGCCCGACCGCGCCGCCGCGTATGGCTCCAGCCAGCTGCTCCTGAAGATAGCGGCCGTATTCTCCCCGACTAGCGAAGAGCTCCCTCGCCTCCTCCGACGAGCGCGTTTTTTTCAGCCACTCGACAAAATGGTCGGGTCTGTCGGGCCAAGCGCTCATGTTCCCAGCGCGCACGTTCAGACGATGGTCGGGATTGGGCGCCGAATAGGCGGCCCCCCGCCCGAAGGTCCCGCACTTTTCGAGCAGAAGCACGGATGGCCCCGAAGCATCGGCAAGTACATGCAAAGCCGTCATCAGCCCTGAAAATCCCCCGCCAATGACAGCGACGGCAGGACGGCGCGGGGGTGAATCAGCATCAGCCATGCAATATTACCAGTGGAAATTTGTTGAACGCCGAATACTATAGAATGCTTCGGAAGCTGGTCGATAAATATTCTTCTCGAAAGCGCCACAAGGTATATAAGCAATACATATATCTCTATTTAACAATAAAAATTTTTGTGGACGCCAGGTGTGGAACCGCTCGGCCCGAGCCGCTTCATGCGATGTCGGCAAGTCATGCCGCGTGCTTGGATAAAAAGAAAGACCGGCCGTGGGCGGGGCCCGCGGCCGGTCCGTTAGAAGCACTCGATTGACTTAGAAGCTGATCACGGCGCGGGCGTAATAGTAGCCGCCGTTGATTCCGTAGGGCGAGAAGCCCACGGGCGCATCATAGACGTTGGAGCCGTCAGCGATGCTGTGGGCCGCCGGGTTCTGCAGGCGATTGGGCGGTTTCTTGTCGAACAGGTTGTTCGCGCCGATGGAGAGCTTGAGGCTCTTGGTCACCGCGTAGCTGCCTTCCAGGTCAGTGATGGCGGCCACGCCGACGGTTTCCTGCGTGCCCGCTCCACCATTGGGACTGACGAGCTCGGCAGTCTTGCCATAGACGGTTTCACGCAGGTTGGCGGACCAGGGGCCCTTGGTCCAGTAACCCCCGAAGGCGACCTTGTATTTGGGCGAAGCCGTGGTCAGGTCGGATTTGGCGATGTCGTCGAATAGGGTTTGCGGCGAGAGTTGCGATGGAGTGTCGTTGATCTTCTTGATCTTGGTGTCGTTGTAGTTACCCGACACGCTCCAATCCACGTGGCCGTACTCGCCGAAGTCCGAAGCGTAGTTCAAGGTGACTTCGACGCCCTTGGTCTCGGTGTTGATGCCGTTGGTGAACAGGCTCACCCCCACATAGTTGACCGTGGGGTCGAGCACGTTGCCGTGGGCGGCGATGGCCGACAGAACGGCGGCGGCGTTGTTGGCGCCGCCGAGCCCGTAGAGGGTGCCGGTGCCGACGATGCGGTTCTTGATCTTGATGTCATAGACAT
>JBFLWS010000053.1:0-3439 GCA_040757715.1 Pseudomonadota bacterium
AACCCCCCCCCCACCAGTGGCGCTCCCCCTTGTCCCCCCCCCTCTCCCCCCCCCCCCCCCCCGGGGGGGGGGGGGGGGGGGGGGGGGGGGGGGGCACGAGCGCAGCGAGCCGTCCAGCTGGACCACCCCCTCTCCCGACCTCTCCCCCTTCGAGGGGGAGAGGCCAAGTGAAGCTGCGATGACCCGGATCGAAGTGGAAAGCCTTCCGCCCCCTTCCCCCACAAGGGGGAGAGGCCAAGTGAAGCTGCGATGACCCTGATCGAAGCGGAAAGCCTTCCGCCCCCGTCCCTCCCTTCAACGGGGAGAGGCCAAGCGGATCGCCCCCGCACATCGCGATACGAACACAGATGAGGCCCCCATGCGCATCTTGAAAGCCGGCGCAGCGACGCTGGAACAGCGCTGGGGCGAGCTCATGGACGAGGTCCATTTCAACGACCTGCCCGCCCTCGAGCGGGCCAAACTCATCACCGCCATTGCTACAGCGGGACGAGGGGTGGCCGCCCTTTACCGGGACGTCGCCCAACTCGAGCCGGAAGAGCTCGTCCCGCTCCAGGCGCCGCCGGCCGCCCCCCCGCCGGCGGCGCCTGACCCGGCCCCCGATCCTGAAACACCCGACCCTGAAACCCCCAATCCTGGCCCTTTAGAAAACGACATGATGGATGACCTCCCCGCCCCGTCCGAGCTCGAAGCCCTGCCGGACGCCGCCGTGCGACACCTGGTGGCCGAGCGCATCGATGCGCTCCTGGAGCCCTGCGACACGAAGGGCCTGGATCGCGAGCCTCAGCCCTGCCGAGCTGCGCCGCTTCGCCGCCGAGAGCTGGCTGATGAAGGCGCGGCCCGAACAGCTCCCGCCTGACGGGGACTGGAAGACCTGGCTGTTCCTGGGCGGGCGCGGCGCCGGCAAGACCCGCGCCGGGGCCGAGTGGCTCTTGGATCAGGCCCGCATGAAGGCCCGCCTGGCCCTGGTCGGCCCCACCTTGCACGACGTGCGCGAGGTGATGATCGAGGGGCCCTCCGGGCTCCTGGCCATGGCCCCCAAGGAGGCCCGGCCAACGTTTCAAAGCTCGCGCCGGCGGGTGAGCTTCAAATCCGGCGCCGTGGCCTACGCCTTCTCCGCCGAGGACCCGGAGAGCCTGCGCGGCCCGCAATTCCACGCCGCCTGGGCTGATGAGTTCTGCGCCTGGCCGCGAGGGGTCGAAACTCTGGCCCAGCTGCGGCTTGGCCTGCGCCTGGGCGACGCCCCCCGCCTTGCGGTGACCACCACGCCCAAGCCATCGGCGGCGCTGAGGAAGCTCATGGCCGAGCCCGGCCTCGCCCTCACCCGGGCGGGCACCGAGGCCAACGCCGCCAACCTGGCCCCCGATTTCGTGGCCGACCTGCTCAGCCTCTATGGCGGCACGCGCCTCGCCGCCCAGGAGCTGGACGGCCAGGTGATGGAGCCCGAGGGCGGGGCCCTCTGGCGCGCCGACGAGCTCGTCCGGGCGCGGGGGCCGGGCCTCGACGCCTACGATCAGGTGGTGGTGGCGGTGGACCCGCCGGCCAGCGACCATGGCGACGCCTGCGGCCTCATCGCCGCCGCCCGCAAGGGCGAGCGGGCCTATGTGCTGGCCGACGCCTCCGCTGGGGGCCTCTCGCCGCTCGCCTGGGCCGGCCGCGCTTCGGCCTTGGCCAGTCGCTGGGGCGCGCAGCTGGTGGTGGCCGAGGCCAATCAGGGCGGCGAGATGGTGAGGAGCCTCCTCGCCCTCGCCGGCTGCGAGGTTCCGGTGCGGCTGCTCTACGCGGGCCTCGGCAAGCGGGCCCGGGCCGAACCGGTGGCCGCCCTCTATGAACAGGGGCGCGTCACCCATGTGGGCGCCTTCCCGGCGCTGGAGGAAGAGCTGATGGCGCTTGGTCAGATGGAGGCCGGGCCAAGACGTTCCCCCGACCGCGCCGACGCCCTCGTCTGGGCCCTCACCGTGCTCCTGCTGGAAGGCCGCGCCGCGCCCCCGAGACTAAGGGTGCTGTGAGGAAAAATTCAACAATCTGGCCGCGCAAGACGCCCAAAAACGTGTTAGCGAGCGCCATCGCCTCTAAAGGATGAGGAATAGCTATGGCGCGGTTCTGGCACGGCCTTTCTATTGCAGCCGCTCTCGTCCTGGCGACCCCGGCCGCGGCGGTTCCGCCGCCGCTAGACTATCCGACAGACATCGTGGTCCCCTTCGTGCCGCAAGGGTGGAAGGTTAGCACGCTCAAGGCCGGCGGGTACTATCAGCAACTGGGCGAATTCACCCCTACCGGTGTATCTACCGACACCTTCACCGACCTCGTGGGCTTTACCGTCTTGCCGTCGTCCACGGTCCTGACACGCAAGCCCTCGCTGGCGGAGCTCGCCAATATCGACCTCTCACCCAGGTGCGCCGCCCACAGCGCGCGCACGCTGCAGCCGGCCAAGGCTGACGCGGAATGGAAAGTGGTGGAGTATTTCTGTGTCGTGAAAGATGGGCCCGCCGCCGGGGAGGTTGACCTGACCTTCACGGCCAATCGCGCGCGCCCTCACGCCCTGTTCACGGTATGGCGGGCCTGGCGGGGCTCGCCTGAAGCCTTCCGCGCCTTCCTGAAGGCCACGGCCGGCGTGGACGCCGCCGGGCTCGTGGCGAAGGACGGCGGACTGGCGTTTGACGAAGCGGTGCTCGACCGGGCCACGCCAGCAATCCTCGCCGCTTGGTCCGACACCTTCACCAAGGCGGAGGTCTGCGATCTGGCGTTGGGGGAAATTTGCCCCACCTATCGAGCGCCGCAAACCGTGCCGCCTCCTTACGCCGCTGACGCGGCGCGACTTGGCCTCATCGGCCAGCTGCATCTTGCCGGCTCGCACGAATGGACCTCGCGCCAGGCGATCGAACAGATGTCAAAGATGTCAGGGTCGATCGGCGAACTAGGCCGAAACTTGTTGCAGTCCTTCGATCAACCCGGCGGCCAGTCTGCCTATACGCACCATTTTGACCAATCCATCGCCGTCTCCAATCATGACTTCAGCCGCCAAGAAGGCATGATCGCAGCGTTGCTCTTGCCCGTGTTGTCGTCCCACGTGGACGGCGGCGATCTGGTGATTTTGGACGACGCCCCTCCTGCCGATCCGGCGCTCCGAGCACGCTTGCAGGCCTACCTTGTGACGGCGTCACACCTTGCTTGGCTGTTACATATTTCGCCGGACCGCCAGACCCTAACCCTCTACCCGCCCAAGCCATAGGCGCCGGCACCGTAGGCGTATTCCCGAACGCTTAAAACACCTGCTCCGAGCCCAGGACCTCTCGCCCCCTTCCCCCCTTGCGGGGCAGGGGAATCGCATATGGGTTTGGAGTCGGGTTGTTAGGGCGAACGGGGATCTGAGGTTGTCTTCCGGATGGAAGGGAGACGGCGGATGGAGACGTTTTCGGATTGCTTTTCGGCGTTGGACGAT
>JBFLWS010000054.1:0-1554 GCA_040757715.1 Pseudomonadota bacterium
GGCAAGGCCGTGTGCAGCCCGCTCGATGCGCACAAGGTGGGCGACAGCTGGAGCTCCACCAACTCGGCCGGCCAGACCGCCAAGATCACCATCGTCGCCGGCCGCAGCTAAGCCGCCGCAGCCACGATCGAGGGGAAGCGCCGCTTCCCCTCAAGGCGGGGCTAGGCTGTAAAGCGCTACCGGACGTCGGAGCGCAGCTGTTCCATCAGCCTGATCAAGTCACCATCACCGTAGTGGGCGATGTTCAACGTCCCGATCCGCTTATCCAACTGCGCGTCGCGGACCTCGTAGCCGCATCCGTCCGGAAGATCGGTCTCCACCAAGCGCACGTGCTGCCGCGGAACCGCCCAGATCGTGCGTCCGAACTGGCGCTTGCGGAGTTCGAAGGCGTCCAGGTCCACGCGAACCGTGCAGGCCTCCAGCAGAGGGACCGCTCCGACCAGAAGCATTAAGCCGCCGACTCCGCTCTTCACCCACACGGCGTTCGGCCCGCTGAACCCCTCTATGCCCGTGCCGCCGTCGCCGCCCAGCACGGCAAGTGCGACGAACCAAGCGCCCGGCGCGAGTAGGACCATTGCGCCCAATGTCGACATCAGGAGTTTGCGCGCTGGCGGGCGCAGAGTCAGGGTGTCGCTCCGCCGGGGAGGTCCAGCCGCCCTCGTGTCCCGTTGTTTCTGCAGCCAATCTGCCCACTCCCGCAGGGCGGCCCGGCGGTCCGCACGGCCAGTAGTGTCCGACTCGCGGGCGCAGCCTTCGATCCAGGAGTCCAATTCAGCGTCGGACAGGTGGCCGATCCGAACCGCAAGTCGGCGACCGTAGCCCTTCCGCGCCCAAGGCCAGGCCGCGAGCGGAACGCCCACGAACAGCACGGTGAGGCCGAAGGAGTAAACCACCGTTAACAGGGCAATAAGTGGCGCGGCGTCGACAACCGCGGCAGGACCCGGCATGTCTGGCACGATCCGCACGAGGAGCAGCATCGGCCAAATGACCATCCATCCTAGAAACGACGCCAAGGCCTGCCGGCCCTGGATGTTCCAGCCGAACAGATGATGCCTTGGAACCGGGATGGGGCGGCCAGCGTGGTCGAGAGGTGGTAGCGAGAACATGAGTGGACTCAGAGTTGCTGAGCTTGTGCATGTCGCAACTGCGCGCCGCCCGCAATGCTGGCCAAGGTGGCGCAGAAGCTTCGCGCGGCGGGGCGGTCCGTGGCCATGGCGGGGGACGGCGTCAACGACGCCCCGGCGCTCGCGGCGGCGGAGGTCGGCATCGCCATGGGCGCCGGCGCCGATGTGGCGATCGAAAGCGCGGGCGTGACCCTGCTGCAAGGCGATCTGGAGGGCCTGGTGCGCGCCCGCCGACTGTCCCGCGCGGTGATGCGCAACATCCGCCAGAACCTGTTCTTCGCCTTTGTCTACAACGCCGCCGGGGTTCCCATCGCCGCGGGGGCGCTCTACCCGGCGCTCAAGCTCATGCTGTCGCCGGAAATCGCCGCCGCCGCCATGGCGCTCTCCTCGGTGAGCGTGATCAGCAACGCCTTGCGGCTTCGCTGGGTGC